>NZ_SLZN01000001.1 GCF_004346035.1 Acidomonas methanolica
TAGAACGTCGCATCGCTGATCCCGTGCTTGCGGCACAGATCCGCCGCCGTCGCGCCCGCCTGATGCTCTTTCAGGAGCCCGATAATCTGGTCCTGCGTAAATCGTGCTTTCTTCATCGTCTGTCTCCAGTGGACAGACCTTACTTCAATTCGAGGGCATTTCAGGGGGCAAGGTCAATAAGACCACAGTGCCGAGGACAGCTCCCATGCTGACGATCACACTGAGAGAGGCGAAGGCCGGTTTTTCTTCCCTGGTCGACAAGGCGCTCAAGGGTGAGTTCGTGACGATTACCCGCCATGGCAAGCCTGTGGCCGCTCTGGTCTCCATCGAAGCCGCAGATGCCGGACGCAGGGCCATGGGACGGAAGCGTCCCAGTCTGGCATCCTATCTCCGGAGCTTTCCTGACGAGGTTCTGACGCGGAATGCGTCGTCCTCGCGAGATGTCGACCTGTGAGAGGATACCTGCTCGACACCAATGTCATCTCGGTGCTGTCACCCTCCAGGAACGAGGCATCGGAGGCATTTCTCGAATGGCTGGAGCGGATTGACGGGCAGGGCCAGCTCTACCTGTCGGTCGTGACAGTTCATGAAATCGAAAAGGGGATCAGTCTGCTTGAGTATAAGGGCGCAACCGTTCGGGCGGCTGGCCTGAAGATCTGGCTTACCGGTCTGACGGCGACCTATGAGGACCGAATTGTTGGAATCGATGCTTCGGTTGCGACAGTCGCCGGGCGACTGGAAGCAGATGCCCTTGCGGCTGGACATAATCCCGGAATGGCCGATGCGCTGATCGCTGGCACGGCAAAGGCGCACGATCTCCAGGTCGTCACGCGCAATCTGAAGCATTTCGCATCTTTTGATGTTGCGGCTTGGTCTCCTGATGAGGCTGTGACGGGTCATTGATCGAGCGGTCACTCTTTCTCCCGCTAATCCGGCATTGGAAGCAGGCATGCGGCTCAGACACCAAACAAGATCTGAGCTCATTTCTCTGAATTGAGCCTATTTTTCACTCTCAACCCTGTGTACGCTAACCGAAAATGAGGAGGGTCAGTGTGTCAGGTTCGTTGGCAAAGGCGCATCAGAGTGCGATCAGAAATCAGGTTGGGGATGCGATCAGGCAGGCGCGGACGGAAGCTGGCATGCGCCAGCCTGAGTTGGCAAAGGCACTCCAGGTCAGCGTGACAACCATCAGTGAGTGGGAACTGGGCAAGAAGCTTCCTTCTCTCGACCGGCGCGATGAGATTGCCCAGGCTCTCAATATCAATATTGACGAGCTGTGCCCTGACATCGGTCATGTCGAAAAACTCACAAAGAATGATAAGCTGAGACTTGATCGGATTGTTGTGGATGGAAAGTCCCGTGTTGTCGCGTCAAAACGAGATCTTCTTGCAGATACGGCAGATCAGAATACGACTGATACCAGTAGTCAGGAGGATGACCGGCGGGATCTGTTTTTGATTCTTGGCGAGCTTCGCGGGTTTTTCCGGATGATGGCCGAAGACGAGCAGCGTCTTACGCAGGAGCTTGCGGAACTGGCCCGCGGGAGCGGCAATCAGGATATCAGCAGGATAGCTGAACAACTCCAGGAACTTGCCGGGCGACGCGTGGCCAGACTCGATACCCTGATCGATTCCATAAAATAAGCCATATAAGCTTATTAAGCTTGACATGAGCTTATTTCGAGCCCACCTTCTCAGCGTTACGCCAATTCTGGCGCTCTCGGGAAGGATTTGGGCCATGCGGGACCATGCGCAACTTTTGATCGAACAAGCGGTCGCTGCCGTTTTGAGGCTACATCCATCGCCCCTTTGCCTTGCGATACGTCGTGGGCTTGTTGGCGGCCTCTCCCGGGAAGGATTGGTGTGATGCTCGCAGATCCCCCATCCGAGGTGGACGGCATAATAAAGCTGCCTGTTTTCATGACTGTACCAGAGGCGGCTATGGCCGTGAGGCGTCATCCCGAGACCCTGCGTCGCGCCATTCGCGAGGGGCGTCTGGCTGCCTGGCGGCAGCGCGGATGCACGCTCGTGTCGGTTGCAGACCTTATGGCTTATATGGAGGGCTTCCTGTGCCCCGCCCAAAAAATGAAAACCCCCACCTCGAATTCCGGCGCGGCAAGCATCACATCGTCTGGTGGGAAGCGGGAAAACGACGTCGACTTTCGACTGGCTCAGCGGATGAGGAGCGCGCTCGACAAGCGTTAGTCGATTTTGAGCGGGCGTTGGAAAAACACCCGCTTAATATGCTCATGTCCGACGCCTTCGAGCGATATATTGAATCACGGCGCGGCAAGGTATCGGCACTGAAACGATTGCAGGAAGCAATCGTGGCGCTCGACAGGGCTATGGGTCATCTGAGAGTTGACCAGATTGAGCAGCGCATATGGGATCAGTATGCAGCAACGCGCACTCGGAAGCGGAGAAAGAGTGAGGATGTCCCCGTACCTGTATCAAACGGCACGCTTCGGCGGGAATTCAACGTCCTGCGCGCCACTATGCGCCGCGTCTGGAAGGACGGCTTCCTTATCCGGCCGCCGACAATCGAGCCGCCACGGGACTCCGCGCCACGGGATAGATATCTGACCAAAATTGAGGCAAAGCGTTTGCTCGACGCTTGTGAAACGCCTCATGTGCGCTTGTTTGTAGCGCTGGCGATCTACACGGGTGGTCGTAAGGGTTCAATACTTGCTTTAACGTGGGATCGGGTCAATTTTCAGACGGGCATGATCGATTTTCAGGAGCCCGGCCGTGTGCTGACAACCAAGAGGCGTGCTGTGGTTCCGATGACCACAGCGCTCCGCAGGGAACTTGAGAGTGCTTGCAAAGCGCGAAGAGGTGACTTTGTGGTCCAATGGCACGACAAGCCGGTACCGAACGGATTACGTTGGTCTTTTGGGAAGGCTTGTGAGCGCGCCGGGTTGGACTGGAAGCCGACGCCACATCATCTCAAGCACTCTTTGGCAAGCTGGTTTGCGATGGACCGAATTCCAATTGACCAGGCAGCAGACTGGTTGGCCACTGATCCCGTCACCCTCCGGCGAGTCTATAGGAAGTTCGATCCGTCGTACCTCAGGACCATTGCAGATGCTTTTGAACTTTAGTGGTCCATGTGGACCAGTAAGCCACCTGTGGATAAGTAAAATTATCCAGCAAAATCAATGGCGTCCCATAGGGGATTCGAACCCCTGTTGCCGCCGTGAGAGGGCGGTGTCCTAGGCCTCTAGACGAATGGGACGAGGCGAGGGGGTTGATAAGGGATGACGAAAAAGGAGGCAAGGGAGAAAGAGCATATTTTCTCCCGATTGCCGCATTTTTTGTCAGGCGGTCCGGAGCGGTCCGAGCCGTTCGCCCGCGAGCAGGTGAACGTGGTAGTGGGGCACTTCCTGACCGGCGTTCGGGCCGGTATTGCTCAGCAGGCGATAGCCGCTTTGCTCGACATCGAGCTTGCGGGCGACCTCGCCGACGGCCCGGGTGAAGCCGGTGATTTCTGCATCCGATGCGCGGGCGCTGAAATCGGCATGGGACATATACCGTCCGCGCGGAATCACCAGCACATGGACAGGGGCCTTGGGCGCGATATCGGGAAAGGCGAGGGCGTATTCGTCCTCGTAAACGGCCTGAACGGGAATTTCGCCCCGCAGAATACGGGCAAAGATGTTCAGGTCGTCATAAGGATCGGACATCAGACATTCTCCTTCGGACGGGATGCTTTCTCGGCCACGCCACTCATGGCTTCGCGCCGCCGCAATTCAGACCAGACATCCTCCGGCTGCACGCCCGCATCCACCCACATGACCAGCAGGTGATACAGGACATCCGCGCTTTCGCCGATCAATTCACGCTTGTTTCCCGCGACGGCTTCGATCAGGCATTCGACGGCTTCTTCGCCGAATTTCTGCGCGATCTTCCGTGTGCCGCGCGACAGGAGGCGCGCCGAGTGACTCAACGCGGGATCGGTTCCACGCCGGGCGGTGATGGTCTGATAGAGCGTGTCCAGCACACTCGCGTCAATTTCCGGCGGCACGGGAACGGCACTCTTGCGCCCGGTGGATTTCTTGTCGGATTTAGGCGTCGCCTTGGCCAAGTCCTCTTCCTCAAGTTCTGGTCAGCAGGTGCCAACCTTGTTGGCTCAAATCCGTCCCGGGCGCAAGGAAGCCTCAATGGCGATAGCGCCTCGGCCTGATTTTCGAGAGGGCGCGCGCCTTTTGTCGGATGCGGGCCGGAGTTCGGCGTGGCGACGTCGATAGTCAAACCGACGCGCGTCCTCAATCACCCATCCGGACGGGAAGCCCCGCATCCTTCATCGCCGCCTTCACGGTGTCGATCCCGAATGTGCCGAAATGGAACACGCTGGCCGCCAGCAATCCGCTCGCTCCGGCCCGTGCGCCGTCCACGAAATGCTCAACCGTTCCCACGCCGCCCGATGCGACGACCGGCAGGTGGACGGCGCCGCACACGGCGCGCAGCAGATCGAGATCGAAGCCTGCGCGCGTTCCGTCGCGATCCATGCTGGTAAGGAGAATTTCGCCCGCGCCGCGTGCCTGCATCTGCTGCGCCCAGGCGATCGCGTCGATTCCCGTCGGTTCCCGGCCGCCCTTCACATACACTTCCCACCCGCCACGCCCGTTCGCGCGCGCGTCGATCGCGACGACCACGCACTGGCTGCCGAAGCGTTCGGCGCAATCGTTGATCAGTCCGGGCGTGCGGACGGCCGCCGAGTTGACGGCACATTTATCCGCACCGGCAAGCAGAAGCCGGCGCATGTCCTCCGGGCCGCGCACCCCGCCGCCGACGGTCAGCGGCAGGAAAATCTTCTGCGCCGTGCGGCTGACGACATCGAGGAGAGTGTCCCGGTTTTCCACGCTCGCGGTGATGTCGAGGAAGGTCAGCTCGTCCGCCCCCGCCGCATCATAGACCGCAGCCTGCTCCACCGGATCGCCCGCATCGCGCAGGGAGACGAAATTGACGCCCTTGACGACGCGTCCATCCTTCACATCGAGACAGGGAATGACGCGAAGCTTGAGCATCACACCGCTCCCAGCACTTCGAGCGCCTCCGCCAGCGTGATCCGGCCGTCATAGAGCGCGCGCCCGACGATCACGCCGGAAATACCGGGGGCATCCCGCGCGACCTCCCGCAGCGCCGCGAGATGGGCGATCTCGCCCACGCCGCCACTGGCGATCACGGGGATGGAGAGGCTGTTCGCGAGTGCCGCCGTCTGGTCGAGATCGAGCCCCTCCAGCATGCCGTCGCGCGTGATCTCGGTGAAGATCACCGCCGCCACCCCCGCATCCTGCATCCGCAAGGCGAGATCGCCCGCCGTCATGTCCGAGATCTCGGCCCATCCCTCCGTCGCGACGCGGCCCTGGCGCGCGTCGATTCCCGCGACGATCCGGCCCGGAAAGCGGGTGGCGGCCTCGCGCACGAGGGCAGGAGCCTTCACCGCGATCGAGCCAAGAATGACGCGCGCGACGCCCCTGTCCAGCCAGTGCTCGATCGCCGCCATGTCGCGAATGCCGCCGCCGAGTTGCACCGGCACCGTGGCGGCATCCAGAATCGCCGCGATTGCCGGAGCGTTGGCGGAGCGTCCCTCGAACGCGCCGTTGAGATCGACCACATGCAGATGCGCGCAGCCCGCCGCGACGAAGCGCCGCGCCTGGGCGGCGGGATCGTCGGAATAGCGGGTCGCGTCCTCCATCTCGCCGCGACGCAGGCGCACGCAGGCGCCGTCCTTCAGGTCGATGGCGGGATAGAGGGTCAGAGGACGGCGGGAAGTTTCCGTCACGTGTTGTCGTCCTTTATCGAAGGCGCCGTCTCGTCCTCGTCGTCGAGCAGCTTGACCAGATAGAGCCCCTTCACCAGCGCGCCGCCGCTGCGCGCGTAATAAGGGTGCGTGCCCCAATGCTCGAAGCCGAGCGAGCGGCAGAGGGCAATGGCGGCGATCTGCGTCTCCCGCACATCGCAATTCAGCACGCGGCAGCCCATGGCGCGGGCGGAACGGATGACGGCGCGCGCCAGGGCGCGTCCGAGACCGCGACCGCGCGCATAGGGCGCGACGTGGATGCCGGAGAGATGGGCGCTCATGGCCTGCGCCTCGTTATTGCGCGCCGGGCGGCTCAGAACGGCGGCGCCCTGGATCATCCCGTTCTCCCGCACGACGAACAGCCCCGTCTCGGGCACGAGCAGCAGGCCCTGGAAGTAGCGCGCCAGCAGGGACGGGGCGGGCGGGGACAGCCAGCCGAACCCGCCGCCATCGAGGATCGCGGCGATGGTCGCCTCGCACAGCGCGGCAAGGTCGTCCTCGCTGAAGCGGGACACACGCTCGGCGGAGATGGACGCGTGACCGCTCATGTGGCGGGAACCGGCTGCCAGAGCAGGAAATTCGCCATGATCCGCAGTCCCGTACGCTGGCTCTTCTCGACATGGAACTGCGTGCCGCAGCGGTTGCCGCGCGCGACGATGGCCGGAACCCGGCCGCCATATTCCGCGGTGGCGACCAGATCGGCCTCATCATAGCCGCGCAGAGCGTAGGAATGGACGAAATAGCCATGCGCGTCGGCGGCGAGCCCTTCGGTCAGCGGATGCGAGTCCCGGGTGTGGTCGAGCCGGTTCCAGCCCATATGCGGCAACCGCAGGCCGAGTTCCGTCGCGTCGTCCATGGGGGCGATCTCGCCCCTGATCCAGCCGAGGCCGGGCGTGACGCCATGTTCCAGCCCCCGCTCGGCCATCAACTGCATTCCGACGCAGATGCCCAGAAAGGGCGTTCCCTCCCGCGTCGCTTCCTCGATGGCGTCACGCAGTCCCGCGCCAAGCTCCTGCGCGCAATGGTCGAACGCGCCCTGGCCGGGAAGAATGATGCGGGAGGCCGCGCGCACCGTGGACGGATCGCCGCTGATGACGACATCGTGCGGCAGGCCCAGATCGGCCGCCGCGCGCCGCGCCGCCTGGGCAGCGGAGGCGAGATTGCCGCCGTTATAGTCGATGATGACGATGGGCGCGGCGGTCACAGCACCCCCTTTGTCGAAGGGATCGCGCCCGCGGCGCGCGGATCATGGGCGACGGCCATGCGGAGCGCGCGGGCGAACGCCTTGAAGCAGCTCTCCGCGATATGATGCGCATTGCGCCCCGTCTTGCAGGCGAGATGCAGCGTAACATGCGCGGACATGGCGAAGGCACGGAAGAATTCCTCGAAAAGCTCGGTATCCATCTCGCCGATCCGCTCGCGGGGAAATTCGATCGACCAGGCGAGATAGGGGCGGCCGGAAATATCCACCACCGCCTCGCACAGCGCCTCGTCGAGCGGGACCAGCGCATGGCCGAATCGCGTGATTCCCCGCTTGTCGCCGATCGCGTCACGAAAAGCCTGACCCAGGGCGATGCCGATATCCTCGACCGTATGATGGCCGTCGATATGCAGGTCGCCGTTGCAGCGCAGGTCGAGATCCAGCCCGCCATGCTTCGCCAGCGCGGCGAGCATGTGGTCGAAGAAACCTATGCCGCTGTCCAGCTCCGCGCGGCCATGGCCGTCCAGCCCCAGGGCGAGTGTGATGTCCGTCTCACTTGTGACCCGATGAATGCGGGCGATGCGTGGCGCGTTCATGGCGGTCTCCATACCCTATCCGCCGGGCGAGCGATACAGGCTGGCCGACCCGGAGGCGGCGTTCGCGTCGCGCCCGGCGTCACTTTCGAATGTTTTCGCTTGGCGATGCTTCCGGCTCTTGCCATCTATAAAGGCATCATGACAGATTCCGCCACGCCTCATTCGCCGACGCTCTCCTTCCTGCTCTCGCGCGTCTCCTGCGATGCGCTGGCCGAACCCGCGCCGGACAAGCATCAGATCGCCGCGATCCTCTCCGCCGGGCTGCGCGCCCCGGATCACGGGAAGTTGCGTCCCTGGCGCTATGTCGTCATCAAGGGGAAGCGGCGCGCGCAATTCGCCGAGCTGGTTGTCAGGGCCATGCGGGCGGTTGAGCCCGACATTTCGGAGAAGAAGATCGAGAAACGGTTCCATCGCTTCTCCGAGATGCCCATGACCGTCGTGCTGGGCATGCATCTGGAGGAAAGCGGCAAGATCCCCGTATCCGAGCAGGAAGCCTCCGTCGCCGCCGGGGCGATGAACGTGCTCAACGCGCTTCATGCCGAGGGGTTCGGCGGCATGTGGGTGTCCGGCGACTATATGAACGAGCCGGAATTCCGCTCGGCGCTGGGTCTCGGCGACTCCGACCGTATCGCCGGCTTCATTTTCGTCGGAACGCCAACCAAGACGCCGCACATGCCCCGGCGTCCCGAGATCGAGGATTACATGGCCTTCTGGACGGGCGAGCCGGTCAGCTTCCGGGCCGACACATGATTCGCGAGACCGAGATCGTCGTCGCGGGCGGCGGCCCGGTCGGGCTCGCCGCCGCCATCTCCTTGGCGCGGGACGGCCGCGAGGTGACGGTCATCGAGCGGGCGCCGGAACCGATCCTCGCGCGCCCCGCCTTTGACGGGCGCGAGATCGCGCTGACCCATCACGCATCGAACTGGCTGAAATCCGTTGGCGCATGGGCGCATCTTCCCGCTCACGCGATTTCCCCGCTTCAGACGGCGCGGATCGAGAGCGGACACACACCGCGGAAGGGCAGGGCGCTGCTGTTTCGCGCGCCTCAGGACGGGCCGGACGCGCTGGGTCATCTCGTCGCCAATCACCTGATCCGTACGGCGCTCTTCGCCGTGGCGAAGGTGGAGCCGCGCGTACGGATCGTTTGTGGCCTCGGAATCACGGAAGCCGCCACCAGCCGACGGCAGGCGCGCGTCACGCTGGAAAATGGTGTGCGCTACGACTCGTCCCTGCTGATCGGCGCGGACGGACGTTTTTCGCGCCTGCGCCAGATGATGGGGATCGGCGCGATCGTGCATGATTTCCACGCCAGCATTCTCGTCTGCCGCCTCCGCCATCCGATGCCGCATGACGCCACCGCGCTGCAATGGTTCGACGAGGGCCAGACCATCGCGCTCCTGCCGGTCGCCGCCGATGATCGTCCCGGAAGCGTCTCCTCGCTCGTCCTCACCCTCCCGGCGGACGAAATCGAGGCCCTGCGCACCATGGACGAGGTCTCTTTCAACGCCGACATCACCGCGCGCACCCAGGAGCGTTTCGGCCAGATGACGTTGGAAAGCGCGCGTTGCGTCTATCCGCTCAAGGCCGTCTATGCGCATCGCTTCCAGACCACGCGCTTCGCCCTGCTGGGAGACGCGGCTGTCGGCATGCATCCGATCACCGCGCATGGCTTCAATCTCGGCCTGCGCGGACAGGAGAGTCTGGCCCGCGCGATCGCCGAGGGGGAGGGCGACGCGGGCGATCCGGCGGCGCTCCGCAGTTTCCAGCGGCGGCACCGGATGGCCACGGCACCGCTCTTCGCCGCCACCAATGGGATCGGCGTGATTTATTCGCATGATGCCCTGCCCATGCTCGCGCTGCGTCGGGCGGGTCTCGGCATCGCCGATCAGCTCGCCCCGTTCAAACGCTTCGTCACGGGGGTGCTGATGGACCGGAATTCTCCCGCCTGACCCAGGAATGGGCCTCCGCGAGATAGAGTCGCTCCGGCGCAGTGCAATTCTGCGTGTTCCACGGCCACGTGAAAAGAATAAAGTGATCTTTATGAAATAGGGTCATCTTCAGGGGCGAGCTTTATTGGCTCGGAACGGAGAAGGGCCAATGGATGCTGGCTGTCGTCATACGCGGTGCAGGAGATCTGGCGATCGAGGGGCAGGAGACGGGCGATCCCGACTGGGGTCAGGTCGTCGTGCGTGTCGAGGCGGGCGGGATCGGCGGCACTGAATCATTTCTTTACCAGAACGGCATCTCGGGGCCTTCGGGATGTGTCCGCATGGAGTCACTCATTCCCGGCCATGAGGTGGCCGGGCGCATCGCGCGGATAGGGCCGGGGGTCACGGGACTTCGCGTAGGCGATCTGGTCGCCGTCGATCCGCGTGTGCCCTGTGGCGCGTGCCGGTGCTGCCGGAGCGGCTCGCCGGATCTGTGCCTCTCCCCGCGCATTCTCGGGACATTGATGGCGCGCCGCACGCCTGTTCAGGGCGCGTTCCGTGACGAATTTCTGTGCGCGGCGCTGCAATGCGTGCCGGCCGCTTTCATGGACGCTTCGGCCCTTGCGCTCTCGAACCCCATGGCCACCGCGCTGCGTGCTCTGTCCGGAGCGGGTGAACTGGAGGGACGCCGGTTGCTGGTCATGGGGGACAGCACGCCGGCCGCGCTGGCGGTGGCGGCCTCCCGGCTCCATGGTGTCACCTCCGTCGCCGCGGCGTCGACGGAGCCGCAAAGTCTCGCCGTGGCCGCGCGTCTCGGCGCGGACCATACGGTCGATATCGAGAGACGTCCGGGCGCCCTTGCGCGGCCGGAAAACCGGGCGGACGTCACGCTGTTCTTCGGCGCGTCGCCGGAGCGGGCCGCCCTGCGGGAGGCGATGCTTGTGGATGCCGTCGCGCCTGGCGGTATTGTCGTCCTGGCCAACGCGGCCCGGCTTTCGATCAAGACGCAGAAACTCTTCGCCGCGCGAGGCATCATTCTTCGTGACGCGCCTCAGTCAGACGGCCAGTCAAAAGCGTTTCGCGAGGCGGTCAGCCTGATCGACAGCCGTCATGTGCAGCTCGATACGCTGATCGAACGTCATTACCCCATGCGCGATACCCGCACGGCATTCGAACATGCGACGACTCATCGCGGAGCGACGAAGATCCAGATCGCTTTTTAGGTGGCGTGAAGCAAAAAACTTTTGCAACCGGGTTTAGAAGTTTTCCGGAAAATCACTCCATGGGAACAGCGAGCGCCACGCCCGCCGAGACGCTCCCGTGACCGGCCCGCTGCGCGTTCACGCCCGCGCCGTTGGCGAGCGCCTCTCCCACCTGATGTGCGTCGCGATGGAAGAAATCCGGACGCAAGCCGGCTTCCTCGCTTTCCCCTTCCGCCGGGGCCTCAATATCGTCATCAGGCAGAGGTGCCGCGGAAAATTGCGGCTGCCCGTGAACCTCCATGACTTCGACATGGCCATGGGTCGCGGATCGTTTGAGCAGCGGCGAAGCGGTGTCGCTCTTGTTGAACGACAGATCCGTCATCTTGCCGAACCCGACAGTATTCGGATGGAGAAGCTTTCGCCCCTGCGCGACCGAAGACGAGCCCCCCGCATGCGCGCAGGCGGGCGCGAATATCACCACAACGGCAGCAGAGAGCCGGATCACTTTCCGCCGTACCATGGGGAACCTCTCCGAGAAACCAACTCCCGGCAGTGTTGCGCCTTCAGGACATGAAATGCAAATCTTTCACTCCGAATGTTTCAGTCGGTTGCAAAACGTGATTGCAACCTCAGAGCGGCACCACATGCTGGGCGGCGTCCGTCAGCACGGCGATGCCCGGCAGCAATTTGCCCTCCAGCCACTCCATGAAGGCCCCGCCCGCCGTGGAGACATAGCTCATCTGATCGGCCACACCCGCATGACGCAGGGCGGAGACGGTGTCTCCGCCACCCGCGATGGTCTTGAGCTTGCCTTCTTTCGTCAGACGGGCCGCTTCCCGCGCCACGGCGACGGTCGCCGCGTCAAACGGCTTGATCTCGAACGCCCCGAGCGGACCGTTCCAGACCAGCGTCTTGAGTCCGGCCAGTTGCTCGTTGATGAGCGCGACGGTGCGCGGACCGGCGTCGAGGATCATGGCGTCGGCGGGCACCGCGTCGATCGGGCAGATTTCAGACGGCGCGCCCTCACGGAATTCGCGGGCGATCACCGCATCCACGGGCAGGATGATCTTGCAGCCGGCCTGCTGCGCGCGGGCGACGATCTCGCGCGCCGTCTCATGCATCTCGGCCTCCTGCAAGGATTTGCCGACCGGAACACCTTCGGCGGCGAGGAACGTGTTCGCCATCGCCCCGCCGATGAACAGGATGTCCACCTTGTTGACGACGTTGCCGATCAGATCGAGCTTGGTGGAGATCTTCGCCCCGCCGATCAGCGCGCCGACCGGATGATCGGGCTTCTCCAGCGCTGCGGAGAGTGCATTCAGCTCCGCCTCCATCAGCCGCCCGGCGAAGGCGGGCAGGTGGCGCGCGAGGCCTTCCGTCGAGGCATGAGCGCGATGCGCGGCGGAGAAGGCGTCGTTGACGTAGATTTCGCCGCTCTTCGCCAGCGATGCGACGAATTCGGGGTCGTTCTTTTCCTCACCCGCATGGAAGCGCGTGTTTTCGAGAATCAGGATGTCTCCATCCTTCATCGCCGCGATGGCGTGCTCCACTTCCGGCCCGATGCAGTCGGACACGAAGCGGACCGTGTGCCGGGTCTTCTCCGCCATCGCCGCCGCGATGGGCGCGAGCGACATTTCCGCCACGACCCTGCCTTTCGGACGGTCGAAATGGCTGAGCACGATGACGCGGCCGCCCTTTTCCACGAGTTCCTCTACTGTCGGCAGGACGCGGTCGATGCGCGTCGTATCCGTGATGCGCCCCTCCCGGACCGGGACGTTGAGGTCGGCCCGCAGAAGGATGCGCTTACCGGCCGGCGAGAGGTCATTGAGCGTGCGAAAGGCGGCCATGACGTGCTCCTGTCCTGCTCAGAGGCTGCCGAAGAGGGCAGCGGTGTCGGACATGCGGTTGGAGAAGCCCCACTCATTATCGTACCAGGCGCAGACGCGCACCATCTCGCCGCCGTTGACAAGGGCGGTCTGCGTCGCGTCGAAGGTGGACGAGGCGATGTGGTGGTTGAAGTCGGAGCTGACCAGCTCGACCTCGGTGTAGTCGAGGATGCCCTTCAGCGGCCCTTCGGCGGCGGCCTTCGCCACGGCCGCGTTGACCTCCTTCACCGACGTCACCGGGCGCTCGGGAATGAAATCCAGCGAGACGACCGAGACGTTCGGCGTGGGGACGCGAATCGAGGTGCCGTCGAGGCGCCCCTTGAGATGCGGCAGGACGAGCCCGATCGCCCGGGCGGCGCCGGTCGAGGTGGGGATCATGTTCAGCGAGGCGGCCCGGGCGCGGCGCATGTCCTTGTGCAGCGTGTCCACCGAACGCTGGTCGCCGGTGAAGGAGTGGACCGTCAGCATATAGCCGCATTTGATCCCGAAGGCATCGTCCAGAACCTTGGCCACCGGGGCCAGGCAGTTCGTCGTGCAGGAGGCGTTGGAGATGACGGTCATGTCTTTCGTCAGCATCGCGTTGTTCACGCCGTAGACGATGGTCGCGTCGACATCCGTGCCCGGCGCGGAGATGATGACCTTGCGCGCGCCCGCCTTGAGCAGGGCCGACGCCTTCTCCTTGGAGGTGAAGAGGCCGGTGCACTCCATGGCGACGTCGATCCCCTGGAAGGGCACGGCGGTCGGATCGCGCTCGGCCGAGACGGTGATCGGATCGTAGACCCGACCGTTGGCCTCGATGATCATCTTGTTGCCGTCCACGCGGACGGTGCCGTTCAGCCGGCCATGGACGCTGTCATAAGACATGAGATGGGCATTGGCCTCGACGGAGCCGAGATCGTTGATCGCCACGGGCACGACATCGGTTCGGCCGCTCTCGATGATGCCGCGCAGCACAAGACGACCGATACGCCCGAATCCGTTGATTGCGATCTTTACAGCCACTTTGCGTCACTCCGTTATCCATGCTTTCGCCCGGTAACGTCCCGGCGAAGGCGTCGCTTTCCTGGTCAGGGCCGCAAGTCTATGCGGGAGCGGCCCATAAGGCGAGAGGGGCAAAGCGGATTTTATCGCGACACGGACTGTCGGGTCGCATGCTTGCCGGAAAAGGGTTTTCCTGCGATTCTCGTTCCATCATGCGACATTCCAAGCGCGACGCCTGTCCCGATCTCTCCCTTTTCCGATGGGCCGCCGCGGGTCTGGCCTTCTGCGGCCTCGCGCTGACGGCGTGCGAACCCATCGACCAGAGGAGTTTCGACGCATCGGCCGGTCTGCCGCCGGCGCCGCCGCGCAAACCCGTTCCTTCGGCGCCGCCGCCCGCGCCGCCCTTCCTCCAGATCGTCAGCGGCACGCCGGACACGGAATGGCGTCCCGTCGTGACGAAGGCGACGCGGCTGGCGCTGGCCCGCAAGCCCAACGTGCTCTTCATCCTGACGGCCATCGTGCCGCGCACGACCTCGCCGGCCAGAGAGGCGGACGAACTGGCCGCGCTCTCGAAAGGGGAGGAACTGTCCGTCGCGCGCGCGATCGTCGCGGCGGGCGCGCCGGCCTGGCAGGTCGAGATGCAGGGACGGGCCGAAGGGCAGGCGGCCAACCCCGCGATTCGCGTGGATGTGCGCTGACCGTCCGAAGACTGTCCGGCGCCCGGATGAGGACTCAGTGCAGCGGAAGCGGCAGCGGAATGTGATTGACGGACAGCACGCCGTCCAGCAAGGCAACGTCCCAGCCTGTCCGGTCGCCGTCGCGATGGCCCATCAGCTGGGCCACGGCGAGGGCCGTCGTCACCCCGCTGGGGCTGTTGCCGTGGAGTCCGTTCAGCAGATCGTGCATTCCGGAGATTTCGAGATGCAATTGTCCTGACGAGTTTCGCCAGCTCTGCCCGGGCCGCACGAAGCCTTGGCCGTCGAGATGGCTTGAACCATATTCCACATGAAGGGAATGAATCGTCAGCGTCTCGCCGGGCGCGACAAGGGGAACGCTCTTCGCGCCCTCATCGGCCTGGGACAGGGCGCGCGCGGGGAGGTCCACGGACATCGAGACGGAGGACGGCGTCAGGCCGCCATCCGATCTGGCGATGCCGTCCGCCTCGATCGCGAGTCCGATCCGGGCGGGTGCGCCGGGGAGCGGATGAAAGCGCAGGATGACCGAGCGGATCGTCGTGCGATGTGCGCCGCGGACCAGCACGGCGCGATCCCATCTGAGCTCCGGCGCGCCGCCTGCGACAACGGCGTGCACGATGCTCCGCATGGCCGCGTGCGCGTCTGGCGTGTCGCAGCTTCGCGGCGTGCGGCCATTGTCCAGCAGCAGCGCGCCGAGAGCGCCCAACGTATTCGCGTCCCGCAGCATCGCATCGGTCAGGTGATGGGTCGGATCGGTGATCCGCGCTTCGGCGACACCGAGAGTCGCTCCCGTCTCCATCAGGCGCGCCGAAAATCCGTCCAGCAGGACTTCGCGCGCCGCGACCCGTTCATGGGCGAAATGCGTCGTCAGGCAGGCGGCGGGGATCGCCTCGGCGCGCGCGGGCGCGCCACAAAGGAGCGTGCAGAGGCCGAACAACGGCAGAAGCGGGCGCAAACGTGTCATGGGCCGCTGATGATGCCGCCGGATCGGCGCGACGGCAATCCGTCATGTGCAACTCATGCGGCCGGCCAGAAGACCTCGGCCAGCACGTTGTGGGCCGCGGCGAGTTCGCCCTGAATGCCGTCGAGGAATTCATGCAGCCCCGTGATGATGATTTCATCCGTGGTGATGCCGTTCAGCACCGCCTGAAGATTCTCGATCCGCTCCAGCACCCGTCCCGCCCCGCGCAGGCGGTAATCGCTGCGCAGCAGATGGGCGGCATGATGCGCCTGCCGCAGGGAAGTCGCGAGGGACCGGGGAAAGCCCCGGCTCTTGAGCAGGAAGCCGATGACGGCGGCGGGCGAAATGTCATTCGGCACGAGGCGGCGAAAGGCGTGATAGCCCGCGGCCGAACGCAGCACCGCCGTCCACTGGCTGAGGTCGATTTCCGTCCCGATCGCCTCGGGGTTGGGCAGCAGGGCCTGATATTTGATGTCGATGAGCCGTGTGACCTGATCGCCGCGTTCGAGATGTTTGCCGATCTGATGGAAGAGCCATGCCTGGTCGCGGTAAAGCGTGCCTTCCGTGATGCCGGCATGGGTCTGGCACGCCTCCTTGATGCGCGCGCAGAGCAGGGAAATCTGATTGGCGGAAATATCCGATGACGTCAGGCTCCGGATGAAATTCGTGAAGACGTTGAGTTGCGTCCACATTTCCATGGGAATGAGAGGGCGCAACGCGCGCGCGTTCTCCCGCGCCGCCAGGGCCATGCTGAGGATGGAGTTGGGATTGTCGCGTTCGAGAATGTAGAAGCTGGCGACTTCCGCGCCCTCGATCTCCGCATGCCGCGCAAGGTAGTTCTCGGCGTCCGTGTTGATGTCGATGATGCAGCGCCAGCCGTTGACGACCGTCCGAAGCCGCACGAAGGTTTCGTTGACGTCGATCAGCCGGGCGAGGTTCTCGATGCGCTCCATGTAGCGCGCCAGCCACACCATGTTTTCCGCATAGCGCGAGAGCAGCGGCGTGACCGCGAAACGCCCGTCGGCCGGGGTCATGACGCCATCACCCATGTATCCTTGGACCCGCCGCCCTGCGATGAGTTGACGACCAGCGACCCCGCGCGGATGGCCACGCGCGAGAGCGCGCCGGGGAGCGTCCACGAGGATTCGCCCGTCAGGGTGAAGGGGCGCAGATCGACATGACGCGGGCTGATCGTGTCGCCGCACAGGATGGGCGTGGTCGAGAGCTTCAGTACCGGCTGGCTGATATAGTTGGACGGGTCGTTCCTCAGCTTCTCGCGGAAGGCCTCGCGCTCGGCCGGCGTGGCGTGCGGGCCGATGATCATGCCGTACCCGCCGGACTCGCCCACCGGCTTGACCACGAGGTTCTCGATATTGTCGAGCGTGTAGGCCAGCGCCTCCGGCTCGGCGCAGATATGGGTCTCGATCGTGTCGAGAACGGGGTCCTCGCCGAGGTAATAGCGGATCAGCCGCGGCACATAGGCATAGACCGCCTTGTCGTCGGCCACGCCGGTTCCGACCGCGTTGGCCAGCGTCACGTTGCCCGCCCGATAGGCGCGGAACAGCCCCGGCACGCCAAGCATGCTGTCCGGCCGGAACGCTTCCGGGTCGAGGAACGCATCGTCGATGCGGCGATAGATCGTGTGCACCGGCTTCAGCCCGGCGATGGTCCGCATGAAGACGCGATCATCGGACACGACGAGATCGCGCCCCTCGACCAGCGTCGCTCCCATCTCGCGGGCCAGGAAGACATGTTCGAAATAGGCGGAATTATACGTGCCGGGAGAAAGCAGCACGATTTCGGGGTCGTTTATCCCCTCCGGCGCCACTTCGCCCAGAATCCGGCGCAGCGCCATGCCGTATTCCTCGACGGGCGCGAGGTCGAGATCGTCGATGAGATCGGGCATGACGCGCCGCATCATGCGGCGGTTCTCGATGACGTAGCTCACGCCGGACGGCGTGCGCACATTATCCTCCAGCACGAGGAAATTGCCCGTTTCGTCGCGCACCACATCCGTCCCGGCAATATGGACATAGGTGCCGCAAGGCGGATCGAAGCCGATCATTTCCTGGCGGAAATTGGGATTCCCCAGCACGAGATCGCGCGGGATCACCCCGTCCGCCAGCGCCTTCTGATCGTGATAGATATCCCACAGGAAGAGGTTCAGCGCGGCGACGCGCTGGCGGATGCCGCGCTCCAGTCGCTGCCATTCCGCATGGGCGATCACGCGGGGAATGAGATCGAACGGCAGGATGCGATCGATCGCCGTGCGTTCGGTATAGACGGTGAAGGTGATGCCGAGATTATAGAGTTCGATTTCCGCGGCATGGGCGCGCTCGCGCAGGTCGCGCGTCGTCATGCGCGACAGGCGTTGCAGCACGAGGTCGATGGCCGGGTCCGCCTGTCCGCCCCGGTTCGTCAGCTCGCAATAGAATCCTCCGGTCTGATATCCCTCGAACAATGAGGCGGGGGAGGGGGAGGAGTCTTTCGCCATTCGGTGTCCTTCTCCCGGCGGTGCGTCGCCATCGCGATGGCGCACATTGTGATAATGAAACGAATTCTGGAGCCGCCGGGGGCGGTCGTCAACCGCGTTTTCGGTCTTAACGCGGCATTAAGCTTTCCGGCGGCAGGATGAACGCAGGAGGCACAGGACATGACCACTATCGGAATGGCGGCCGTACCGCTCTACCTGTCCGTGGAGAAGGACGAGAACGCGGCCGTGGCGAGTTATGAAAAGGAAACGCCGACCGCCCAGGCCGCTGCGGCGGCGTTTACCCGATCGGCCTCGGCCATCACCTCCGCCGCCGCGCTGATGAAGAACTATCAGGCGCTGACGGTCGTGCTCGGCGCCTATGGTCTTTCATCTCTCATCGGCCAGAACGCCGTGGTGAAGGACCTGCTGACGCAGAGCGTTTCCGATCCCAAATCCCTGGCGGCCACGTCCGGCAATCCGGCCTGGCAGAAATTCGCCAAGGCGTTCGCCGACTGGTCGAAATCCCCCCTGTCCAGCAGCTCGGGCGTGGCGCAGATCGCGCAGGACTATATGACCTCGCAGTTCGAGACGAGCGAAAACGGCGCCGCGCCCGGTCTAGGCAATGCGCTGTATTTCACCCGCGCCATGACGGGGTCGATGACGGTGACGGATATCATGGGCGACGCCCGGCTGCTGAATGTGGTGGAGACCGTATCCGGCTTCGACCCCTCGCAGTTCGGCGCGCTCGATTACGACGAGCAGGTGCGGCTTCTGACGGGAAAGGTCGATCTCTCGGATTTTTCCTCGCCCGCGAAAATCCAGCGTTACGCGGAGCAGTATCTGACCCTGCTCCAGATCCATCCTCAGGCCACCACCACACCAGCGAGCATGTTGAGTCTCTACGGCGCATCGGGACAGGGCGACGGGATTCTCGGCCTGTTCGGCGACAGCGGCTCTGCGGACACCTCATTGTTCTCACGACTCTTCTGACGCAGTATTCGCGCCGTCCGTACGACAGGAGCAATGGATGGCGGGTCTCGATCCGGAGGATTTTTCGTCCCTGCGCGCGCTGGGGCATCTCATGCTCGACAATATCTTCGACCGGGCCGAACGCATGGGAGACGGGCCGGTCTGGCGTCCCATGCCGCCGGAGGAACGGGCGCGGTTCCGGGGCGCGTTGCCGACGAGCGGGACGGGCGCGGAGAAGCTCTATGATCTCTGCCGTCAGGCGATCGTCCCCTATCACAACGGCAATACCCATCCCGGTTTCATGGGGTGGGTGCAGGGAGCGGGCACGCCGGTCGGCATTCTGGCGGAACTGCTGGCCGCCAGCCTGAATGACAATTGCGGCGGCCGCGACCATGCCGCGATCGAGGTGGAGCGTCAGGTCATCCGCTGGGCGGCGGAGATCGTCGGGCTGCCGGAGACGAGTTCCGGCGTGCTGGTCACGGGGTCGTCACTCGCGAATTTCATCGCCGTCATCACGGCCAGCCGTGCGCGCGATCCCGCGTTTCGTCAAACCGGCGTCGGGGGCGCCGGGCTGGTGGGATATGCGGCGTCGACCGCGCATGGCTGCATCCCGCGCGCCTTCGATCTCGCCGGGCTCGGTACGGGCGCGCTGCGCAGCGTTCCGGTCGATGGCGCCTATCGTCTCCGCCTCGACGTTCTGGCGGACCAGATCGCCGCGGACCGCGCCTCTGGCTTCACGCCGTTCATGGTGATCGGCACGGCCGGAAGCGTGGATTGCGGCGCGGTGGACGATCTCGCGGCGATCGCCGATCTTTGTGCGCGCGAAAATCTCTGGCTGCATGTGGACGGCGCGTTCGGTGCGTTCGGACGGCTCAGCCCGACCCATTCCGCGCTCTTCGCCGGCATGGAGCGGGCGGACAGCGTCGCGCTGGATTTCCATAAATGGGGGCAGGTCCCTTACGACGCGGGCTGCATCGTCGTGCGGGACGCGGCCTTGCACGCGCGGGCCTTCGCGCAGAGCCTCGACTATCTGCAACGGGAGGATCGCGGCCTGGCGGGAAACGCGCCATGGTTCTGCGATTTTGGCCCCGATCTTTCTCGCGGCTTCCGGGCACTGAAAGTCTGGATGACCCTGTCCCATTACGGATCGGCGCGCATGGGGGCCATGGTCGAGGAATGCTGCGCGGTGGCGGGCTATCTGGCGGAGCGTGTCAGGGCCGATTCCCGTTTCGAACTCCTCGCGCCCGTCGCGCTCAATATCGTCTGCTTCGCCTTGCGGGGCATAAGTGACGCTCTGACCGCCGAACTCGTGAAGGACGTGCAGGAAAGCGGCGTGGCGGCGCCGTCCACCACCCGCATCGGCGGCAGGCTGGCGATCCGCGCCGCCATCGTCAATCACCGCACCACCCGCGCGACCATCGACGCCCTGCTGGCCGCGCTCATCGAGATCGCCGCGCGAAGAGGCGGCGGGACGGATGAGGCCGTCTCTTAGCCGAACGCGCCTGACCTGTGCATGATGGCGACGCCGACCTCGCGCAACAGGGCGAAAAGCCGCAGCATCGGCTGGATGATGTCCTCATGCTCCCGTCGGAAGGTCGAACTCTCGCGCGGCGCGGCGGGCTCGTGGAAATCGATCCCGTCGATGTCGTCGCCGCCGAGCGGAAAGATCTGCGCCACGCGCTGTACGGCGGTCTCGATGTCCAGCCGGACGATCATCGCCGTGATCGCCTCGCGCGAGATATTGTTGCGCGGGCTGAAATAGGGGATGCGTGTGGAAATCATCCAGATCGTCTGGATGATGGCCGTGCGGATGGCGTGCAGCAATTTCTCGTCGCTCTCCATGCGCGGCGCGTCCCGCCAGACCATGCGCAGCTTGAGATGATCGGCCTGGAGACGGCGGAACATGGCGGGCAGGCGGCGCCAGAACTCCTGATCTTCGAGACCCTTCGAGAGATCCATGAACCGGCGCATCGTCTCGTCGTCGCGGGCCTGGGCCGCGCGGTCGAGCCATGTGCCGGGATCGAACAGACGCAGCGTGGCGCGCAGGACGCCGAGGTCGGAATGGGCGAGTGCCTGACGGGCGAAATCCAGCGCCACGCTGAACCGCGCGCTGTTCTGGCTGTAGATCTCGAATTCCTCGTTATGGCGCGAGATCGCCTCGCCCAGGCCTTGCAGCGTGTTGGCGTACCAGCCGAGTTGCTGGAGAATCGCATTGTTCGGGATGGCGCGAAGCTGGCTGGGATGGGTGATGCGGGCGACGGTCACGCCGTCTCCCTGCCGGGCTGAAGGGCGCGATCCCGTCTTGTCGATCAGCGCCGGGCCGAACGCGCCGAGCAGGGCGGAATAGCCCGGATCGGCCACCAGCCCCGTCATGGACAGGGCGATGGTGGAAAAGAAATCGGACGAGAAATCCGGCTCGTCATAGATCGGATCGGGCGGCACATGGTGCAGGTCGCGCAGGCTGTGCTCGGCGATGGCGGCGATGGTCGCTTCGGCGATATGGTTGGTGCCGAAGAGCATGTAGCCGTCTCCGCCCTGGAACGCACATTCCTCCCGCACGCGAATCTGGGCCTGTTCGAACAGCGTGGCGGTGTGCGGCGGAGAGAAATAGGCCAGGCGATCGGCGAAGCTGAACGGATGCGCGCCGCGGCCGATGCTCTCCCCATGCGTGTCGAACAGCACGAGTTCGAGATCGTCGAGCCCGTGCTTCTTCATCAGGGCCAGAGTCCGCAGCCGCATGCGCTCCACGAGATTGGTGGCGGCGATCTGACCGACGTAACGCCCCGAATCCGAATAGCCGAATTGCAGGCAGATGCGGCCATTGGCGCGGAGATAGCTATGCCAATGCGGCGAGCGGAAGGCCTCCTCCAGCAGGACCTCGCCATGTTCGAGCGCGTCCTGCGTTTCGAAGAGCGGTGAAATCTCGATCTGCCGGTCCTGGATGCCGAACAGGCGGGCCAGCCAGAGCGTGGCCAGAAGCGTGAAGCCGCTTTCCGTCTCGGCGACGAGAAAACGGATCGGCGTTTCCGAATCGATATGCTTCAGCGTCTGCGCCATCGTCATCATCAACTGGGCCGCCGAGGACTGCTCGGTCATCAGCGCGCCAAAATCGACGGGCAGCGGCGTCAGGGTATCGAGCGCCTCGTTGATCTGCGTCAGCACCACGCGGCGGCGCGACGGAATCGCGGGATCGTCCTCGATGCCGAGCCGCGTGCGTGCGGCGTTATAGATCTGCGTCGCGTTCAGGCGCGTATGGATATGGGCCAGGCTGAGGCCGTGGGCGAGGAATCCGGCGCGGGCGACGAGCAGGTCATGGCGCGCGGGCGCGTCCAGCTTGGCCAGAGCGTCCTCGAAGAGCGGCAGCGTTTCGGCGGCGGATGTCAGAGCATCGCCGTGATGCGAGACGAGCGCCTTGGCGAAGGTCGCGATATCCTGCGGGTCGTGACGATGGGCATGCGGACAGGCGGCCTCCTGCATCCGCACGATCTCGATGGCGCGCTCGATCTTCCGCGCCAGCGGCGTGTTCTTGGGAAGCAGGGGGCGGATCTGCGCGGAAAGACGCTCGAATTGCCGCCGCTTGAGCGCGAGGCGGATGCGGAGCGTGTCCCACCATTTGATGTCGCTGCGCCCGTCCGTGTCGAAGCCGACCCAGCTGGACAGGATGATCGGCGCAGGGGCGAGCAGGGCGTCCGGCCATCGCTTCGCCGCCTCGCGCAGGATCGCGCCGGCGTAGAAATCGAGAGCGTTCCGCCCCCGCAGGATCGCTGCTGTGGCGGCCGAAAGCTCGTCGGCGAGGGTCGGCGGTCCGGAGCGGCGATGCGTTTTCAGCGTCGGAAGCGTGCCGTCCGGCGTGTCGGCCAGCCCTTCCAGCGCCTCATAGACGTGCGACGCGAGGGCGAAGGTCGGATGGGCGGTGAACACCGCCGCGAAGGCGGGGCGCGAGACCGCCGCCGCCAGGGCGAGGGGATCGGAATGGGCCGCGACGAGGCGCGCCGCGGCGTTCCTCAGCCGTTCCTCGGGGGAGAGGCCGGAATTGAGCGCGAGATAGGCCCGCAAGCGCGCCGCCCGCTTCCGCGCGGCGTCGTCGCGCAAGGTGCGGACGACGTCTTCGAGCGCATCGACGGATAACGAGCCGTCGGCAAGCGAATCGGCGATCTCGGCATACATCGCCTGGACGGAATCCGCCGCGCCGCGTCCCTCGGCCGCGAGGCGGTCCAGTTCCCGCATCCGCTCCTGCAGGGCGATCGTGCAGGAGGCGGATGAAGTCGAAAGGGGGGTGGCGCTGGTCACTTGAGCGTCGTCCTGTCACATGAGCGTTTTGCGAGTGAAAGAAACATACCCTCGCGCGAAGCGTCGCGCCCAGCCCCTTATCCATATAATCACGCAGGGATGAGGCGTTGTCCCGGACGCGACAGGCAGGACGCGGGATGCTATCGCTTCTCCTCATGAACGCCGCACGCATGACGCCGCACGCCGCGTCTTCCGCCGACGCCTCGCTCGCCTTTCGTTCCGCCCGTCGCCTGGCAGGCGGCCTTCTGCTGGGCATGACGGGCGGACTCGTCCTCGTCACGGCGCTTCCGGCCTGTCATGTGGTGCGGGAGTCCGGCCTGCTGCGCCTCCTGCGCGCCGGGTTCCAGGCGGGAGTGGTGGGCGGCATCGCGGACTGGTTCGCCGTCACGGCGCTGTTCCGCCATCCGCTGGGTCTGCCCATTCCGCATACGGCCATCCTCCCGCGTCAGAAGGCGCGGCTGGGGCAGGGGCTCGGCCGCTTCGTCGCCGGGCAGTTCTTCACCGAGGACGACGTCACGCGGGCCATCGCGCGGGTCGGCGTGCCGGACATGCTGGCGGAGGCGTTGCGCAATCCGGAAAACCGCGCCGCCCTGATCGCGACGGTTCAGCGCGCCCTGCCGCCCATCGTGGTGCTGATGGAGAGCGGCCGCGCCACCTGCGCCATCCGGAGAGCGTTGCCCGTTCTGCTTCAGGGAGAGGATGCGGCCCGGCTCGTCGCCCGCTCCCTGCGCGCGCTCGTCGATAGTGAACTGCACCAGGAGGTGCTGACCTTCCTGCTCGCCCGGATCAAGCACGGCATTCATGCGCGGGAACCGCTGTTGCGCCAGTTCATCGAGGATCGCGTGCGGGAGCAGGGCGGCCGCGTGCTCGGCTGGGCGATCGGCGCGGGCGTGGCCAGCCGGGTCCTGACGGCGCTGAACATGGAGCTCGAACGGATCGATCCGAGCGATTCCTCCCTGCGCGAAGGTTTCACCAACTGGGCGCGGCAGGAAATCGACCGGATCGAAGACCAGCCCTCCTACCGCAGCCGTCTCGTCGAGGCGGTCTCGGGCGTTTTCACCCATGCCAGTCTTCAGGCCTGGCTCGGCGAACTCTGGCTCCGCGTGCGCGATCTGCTGATCGCCGATCTCGGGGAGCCGCAGGGATGGAGCGCCGCGGTGATCGACGCCGCCATCGAGGGACTGGCCGAGGAATTCGCCACAGACGAGACCATGCGGCGGCGTATCGAGCAGGGCACGCAAATCGCGGCGCTGCGCCTTCTGCCCACCGTCCGCGAGATGCTCTCCCATTATATCGCCGCCGTCGTCGACCGATGGGACGAGGTGGAACTGGCGGATCGCCTTGAGCAGCGTGTGGGCCGCGACCTGCAATATATCCGCGTGAACGGCACGCTGGTCGGATTCCTGATCGGCACGGCGCTGGACGGCGCGGCGCGATTGTTTTTTGGAAGTTTGCCTTGACGGAGAAGAGCCAAGGGCGCATTTCAGGGCAAAGAGGACTGCTTGGGTCTTGTATGCCCGTCGCCTGGTGACTGAAGGGTGAGGCGATGTCGTCGGGAGAGAGCGATGCTCAGATTATCGAGGTTGGCGGATTATGCGACGGTGCTGCTCGTGCAACTCGGGCGGCATGAGGGCCTCGCCACGGCGACGACACTCTCGGCGGAGACCGGCGTGCCCGAGCCGACCGTCGCCAAGCTCCTGAAAGGGCTGGCGGCCGACGGGTTGGTGATGTCCCATCGCGGGGCGCGGGGCGGCTACCGGCTGGGGCGTCCCCTGACGGAAATTTCGGTGGCCGCCGTGATCGAATCCGTGGACGGTCCCATCGCCATCACGACCTGCGTCGAAGGCAAGTCCTGCGACGCGAGTTCGCTCTGTGTGTTGTCCGGTCAATGGGACGCCGTGAACGAGGCGATCTTCGAGACGCTGAACGGAATCTCGCTGGCTCGCATGGGGCAGGGGCGGGGCATGATCTCCGCCAGGGCCCACGCGCCCGCCATCGCAGAAGGAAATTTGTAATGCCCGCAGTGACTGAAACCAGGGAAACGGTCGAAAGTCTCGGCAGCACGTCCTACAAATGGGGTTTCGAGACCGAGATCGAGATGGAAATCGCGCCCAAGGGGTTGAGCGAGGACACGATCCGCCTCATCTCCGAGCGCAAGGACGAGCCGGGCTGGATGCTGGACTGGCGGCTGAAGGCCTTCCGCGCCTGGCAGCAGATGGAGGAGCCGGACTGGCAGAAGCCGAAATTCCCCAGGATCGACTATCAGGACGCGCATTACTTCGCGCAGCCGAAGAAGAAGCCGGGTCCGAAAAGCCTTGATGAGGTCGATCCCGAACTGCTGCGGACCTACGAGAAGCTGGGCATCCCGCTGCATGAGCAGGCGCTGCTGGCCGGGGTCGAGTCGCCGGAAGGGGAGGAAGCCCGCATGCCGGTGGCCGTGGACGCGGTTTTCGACAGCGTCTCGGTGGTGACGACCTTCCGCAAGACGCTGGCCGAATCCGGCGTCATCTTCTGCCCGATCTCGGACGCCATCCGCGAGCACCCGGAACTGGTGCAGCGTTATCTGGGCAGTGTGGTGCCGGCCGGGGACAATTTCTTCGCCGCGCTGAACTCGGCGGTCTTCACCGACGGCTCCTTCGTCTTCGTGCCCAAGGGGGTGCGCTGCCCGATGGAGCTTTCCACCTATTTCCGCATCAATGCGCGCAATACCGGCCAGTTCGAGCGCACGCTCATCATCTGCGAGGACGGAGCCTCGGTATCCTATCTCGAGGGATGCACCGCCCCGATGCGCGACGAAAACCAGTTGCATGCGGCGGTGGTCGAGCTGGTCGCCATGGAGGAGGCCAGCATCAAATACTCCACGGTGCAGAACTGGTATCCGGGCGACGAGAACGGACGCGGCGGCATCTATAATTTCGTCACCAAGCGCGGTGCGTGCCGGGGACGCAATTCCAAGATTTCATGGACCCAGGTCGAGACCGGTTCGGCGATCACCTGGAAATATCCGTCCTGCATCCTCGCGGGGGAAGGCTCGGTCGGCGAGTTCTACTCCGTCGCGGTGACGAATAACCGCCAGCAGGCCGATACCGGCACGAAGATGATCCATCTCGCGCCGAACACCCGCTCGACCATCATCGCCAAGACGATTTCGGCCGGGCAATCCGACAGCACCTATCGCGGCCTCGTGCGGATGATGCCGCGCGCCCGTGACGCGCGGAATTTCACCCAGTGCGACAGCCTGTTGATCGGCAACCATTGCGGCGCGCACACGGTGCCCTATATCGAAAGCCGCAACATGACGGCCCGCGTGGAGCATGAGGCGACCACGTCGAAGATTTCCGAGGATCAACTCTTCTATTGCCGTTCGCGCGGCCTGTCGGAAGAGGACGCAGTCGGCTTGATTGTCAACGGGTTCTGCAAGGATGTTCTCAAGGAACTTCCGATGGAATTCGCGGTGGAGGCGCAAAAACTCCTCCAGATCAGTCTTGAAGGCAGCGTTGGTTAAGAAGATTCTGATAATGAACGATTTTCTGAAAATTTCCGGCCTCAGCGCCCGTATCGACGACAACGGCACGCCGAAGGAGATCCTCCGTGGGCTCGATCTCGTCCTCCCCAAAGGCGAGGTGCATGCCATCATGGGGCCGAACGGCTCCGGCAAGTCCACCCTGTCCTATGTCCTCGCGGGACGTGAGGATTACGAGGTCACGGTCGGCGAGGTGACGCTGGACGGCGCCGACCTCCTCGCCATGGAGCCGGACGAGCGCGCCGCCGCCGGAGTGTTCCTCGCATTCCAGACGCCGGTCGAATTGCCGGGGGTGAACAACGCCACGTTCCTGCGCACCGCCGTCAACGCCGTGCGCCGCGCGCGGGGCGAGGAGGAGCTCGACGCCGTCGCTTTCCTCAAGGCCGTCCGCGCGGAGACGAAGCGGCTGCATATGTCCGACGAGATGCTCAAGCGCAACGTGAATGTCGGGTTCTCCGGCGGCGAGAAGAAGCGCAACGAGGTGTTGCAGATGCGCATGCTTCAGCCCCGCCTGGCCATCCTCGACGAAACCGACAGCGGGCTGGACATCGACGCGCTGCGTGTCGTGGCGGACGGGGTCAACAGCCTGCGCGGTCCGGATTTCTCCGCGCTCATCATCACCCATCATCAGAGGCTGCTCGATTATATCAGCCCCGATCGTGTGCATGTCATGGCGAAGGGCCGGATCATCCATAGCGGCGGCCCCGAGGTGGCGCGGCAGCTCGAGGCGCAGGGATACGCGAAATATCTCACGGCCGAGGCGGCGGCATGAACGCGCTCACCTCCTTTCTCACCCGCGCCTCCGATACGGGCAGCGCCGCCATTCTGCGCAGCGAGGGGCTGCCGCACCGGCGGATGGAGGCATGGCGCTACACTTCCCTGCGCGCGCTGGACGAGATTGCGTTCGGCGATGCGCCGGCGCTGGACGAGACCGCAGCGCGGGCGCTGTTCGACGAGCTTGCCGCCTGCGACGGGCCGCGCATCGTTTTCGTCAACGGCGTGTATAGCGCCGCCTTGTCGGAACTGCCCGTGACAGACAACGGGACGAGCGACCCCGGGACGAGCATCGTCACCATCGGCCGCGCGCCGTCGGGGGACAGCCTCGCCCATCCGCTCACCGTGCTCAACGCCGCCCTGCGGCGCGAGGGGGTGACGATCCATGTGCCGGACGGGGTGGATGCGGGGGTGATTTCCCTCATCAATCTCGGCGCGGAAACCGAGACGGGCGCGTTCTCCACCCATCTGCATCATGAGATCGTGCTGGGCGAACAGTCCCGCCTCGTGCTGCGCGAGATTTCAGCCGGGCGCGGCGTCTATCTTTCCAATCCCTGGATGTCGGTTTCCGTCGCCTCCGGCGGCGCGCTGACCCATGTGAAGCTCCAGGAGGAAGATGACACCGCCTTTCACCTCGCGCTGGTCACCGCGCAGGTCGCGGCGGGCGGCGCGTATGATGGATTCACGCTGACTCTGGGCGCGCGGCTGGCGCGTCACGAAGTCTGCGCGTCCCTCGACGGCGAACACGCGGCTGTCCATGTCAATGCGGCCCAGCTTCTCGGCGGCACGCGTCATGCCGATCTGACCTCGCTCATCACCCATGCCGCCCCGCATTGCGACTCTCGTCAGACGGTGAAGAATGTCGTCACCGATGCGGCCCATGCGGTGTTTCAGGGGAAGATCTGCGTCGATCGTGTGGCGCAGAAGACCGACGGCTATCAGATGAATCAGGCGCTGCTGCTCTCCGAGCGGGCGCAGATCGACAGCAAGCCGGAGTTGGAGATCTATGCCGACGACGTGAAATGCAGCCATGGCGCGACGGTCGGCGCGCTGGACGAGGATCAGCTTTTCTATCTTCGCTCCCGCGGCATTCCGGTGGATCAGGCCAGGGCGATTCTGGTGCGCGCCTTTCTGCAGGACGCGATCGAACTGGTGACGGATGACGCCCTTCGCGACTGGCTCGACAGCCGCGTCGCGCGGTGGTGGGCGAGGCGGGACGCATGATGGACATGGTGACGCCCCTGCTGGATGTGGCTTCCGTCCGCGCGCGCTTTCCCATTCTGGCCGAGCGCGTGCATGGCCGTCCGCTCGTGTTTCTCGACAGCGCCGCCTCGGCCCAGAAGCCGGAGCAGGTGATCGAGGCCATGAGCGACGCGATGCGGCATTGCTACGCCAACATCCATCGCGGGCTCTACTGGATGAGCGAGCGCACGACGGAAGCGTATGAGACGGTGCGGAGTCAGGCCGCGCGGTTTCTCGGCGCCGCGGACCGGCGGGAGATCGTCTTCACCCGCAACAGCACCGAGGCGATCAATCTCGTCGCCTATAGTTTCGGCGCATTGTTGAAGCCGGGGCAGGCGGTGCTGATCTCCGAGCTGGAGCATCACGCCAATATTGTGCCGTGGCAGATGTTGCGCGACCGCGCCGGGATCGAGCTGCGCGTCGCGCCGATCACGGATGCGGGGGATATCGACCTCGAGCGCTATGAGGCGCTGCTCGCCGACGGCAAGGTCGCGCTCGTCGCGGTGACGCACATGTCCAACGTGCTGGGCACGGTGACGCCGGCGCGCGATCTCGCGGCCATCGCGCATCGCCATGGTGCGCGCATCCTGATCGACGGTTCGCAATCGGCCGTTCACAGCCGCATCGACGTTCAGGCCCTGGACTGCGATTTCTTCGTCTGCACGGGGCACAAGCTGTACGGGCCGACCGGAATCGGTCTGCTCTGGGCGCGGTACGATCTGCTGAACGCCATGCCGCCTTTTCAGGGCGGTGGCGAGATGATCGGCACGGTCAGCTTCGAGCGGAGCACCTGGGCCGACGTGCCGCATAAATTCGAGGCGGGCACTCCGGCCATCATCGAGGTGCTGGGTCTCGGCGCGGCGCTGTCCTTTATCGAGGAACTCGGCTTCGAGGCGATCGCGGCGCATGAGGCGGCGCTGACGCGCCATGCCCTGACGGCGCTCGGCGATCTCGACTTCCTGCGGATCGTCGGGGCTCCGCTTCATCGCGGCGGGGTGATTTCCTTCCTTTGTGACGGCGCGCATCCGCATGATCTGGCCACCTTGCTCGATCAGCAGGGCATCGCCGTGCGCGCGGGGCAGCATTGCGCCGAACCCCTCCTGCGCCGTCTCGGCCTGACCGCCACCACCCGCGCGAGCTTCGGCGTCTATACGACGACGGAGGAGATCGACGCGCTGGTGCGCGGGCTGAAGCGCGCGCGCGAGATGCTGGTGTGAGCATGAAAATGGGAGCGGATGTTTTGGCGGATGATGCCACGAAATCTGAATCGCCGCTGGGCTCACTCGTCGGAAGCGCCCAGCCGGCCGGCGTGCCGGATCAGGACGCGGTGATCGCCGCGATCGCGACCGTCTATGATCCCGAAATTCCGGTGAATATCTACGAACTCGGGCTGATCTACGCCATCGACCTGCATGAGGACGGGCGAGTCAGCATCGAGATGACGCTGACCGCTCCGAACTGCCCGAGCGCACAGGAACTGCCGGAACAGGTGCGGGAAGCCGTGGCCAGGGTCGACGGCGTGACGGACGCGACGGTCGAGGTCGTCTGGGACCCGCCCTGGGATATGAGCCGGATGAGCGATGAGGCGCGTCTGGCCCTGAATATGTTCTGAAGGAACGATCCATGTCGGAAACTATCGAAAAACCAGCCCCGGCGCGGAACCTGCCGCCGCTGATGACGCTGACGGACCGCGCGGCCGAACGGCTCAAGCGGCTTTACGACGGCGCGAACAAGGGTCAGTTGCTGCGTATCGCGCTGTCCTCCCGTGGATGCTCGGGCATGTCCTACGACATGAGCTTCGTGGACGACGCGGTGGCCACGGATGAGCGCGTCGAGGATCACGGGCTGACCCTGCTCGTGGACCGCAAGGCGACGCTGTTCCTGATCGGCACCGTGATGGATTACGAGGTGAAGGAACTCGAATCGGGCTTCACCTTCAGCAACCCGAACGAAAAAGGCCGCTGCGGCTGCGGCGAGAGTTTTCACGTCTGATCATCGCCAAGTCGAAAAAGTTTTTTGGTTCTTTTTTTCAAAAAAGAACGAGGACTTCCCCCGATCAGACGTCCCCTCTACGCGGCGTGCTTGCGGAGTCGCTTCGGGTCCTTCGTAAGGGCAATCACCGCTTCGACTTCGGCCGACCAGAGAAACTGGTCGACCACGGTGACGGCGACGAGCGCATATCCCGCCTCGCGCAGCCGGGTGGCGTCTTTTTCGAGCGCACGGGGATTACAACTCACATAGACCACATCCCGCACGCCGGAACGGGCGATCTCTTCGATCTGGCGCGGCGCGCCCGCATGAGGGGGGTCCAGCACCACGACGCGGGCGGCGGTGAGTCCACCTGCCAGAAGCGGCTGGCGGACGAGATCGCGCCGCTCCGCTTCGAGCCGATGTCCCGTCCGCGCGCGCTGGAGCGCGGCGACCGCTTCCGACACGCCTTCATAGGCGGAAACGCGCCCGCATGTGCTCAGCGGGCCGGTCAGCGTGCCACATCCCGCATAAAGCTCGACGATCATGTCCTTGCGGTTGAGCGGCGGCAGGGCGCTTAGGACCGCATCGACGATGGCGCTTTCGCCCTGGCGCGTCGCCTGAAGAAAAATACCCGGCGGCGGCGCTACGGTCAGCGGCCCGAAACTCTGCCGCACGGGCTTCAGTTGCGCGACCGTCTCGACGATTCCGGGCTGGCCGGATTTTTGCCAGGAGATGCGTGGAACGTCATGCGCGGCGGCGAAATCCGCCAGCTTGGCGCGGTCGCTGGCCGTCAGATCCTGCCCGGTGCCCAGAACGATATCCGCTCCGCTGTCAAGCAGATTGATCTGGAGCGTCGCTTCTCCCGTCACCGCCCCCAGACTGCCCAGAACGCGCCGCAACGGCTCAAGCAGCGCCGTCAATGTGGGGTCGGCGACGTGGCAAAGGGTCATGTCCACTGGCGGCCCGTTGCGCCGATGCAGCCCGATCACCATGCCGCCCGGCACCCGCGCGACGGCAAGATCGAGGCGGCGGCGCGTCATGGGAGGCGTCTGCACGGCTGTCGGCTCAGGCTGGACGATGAAGCCCGCATTCCGCAATGCAGCCTGAATCCGGGCGGTCTTCCAGTCGAGCATGGTGTCGAGACGCATCATCTGCAACGAACAACCGCCGCACGGGCCGAAGAGCGGGCAGGGAGGCGCGACGCGGGCGGGCGACGCCGCGAGAATGTCGACAATCTCGGGCGAGCCGTTCGGGGTGAGGGCAACACGCACCGTTTCACCCGGCAAAGCGCCGGGGACGAAAACGCTCCGCCCATCCAACAGGGCAATGCCATCGCCGCTCGTTCCGAGTCCGGTGATCGTCACGTCACAAACGTGCCGCTCCTGCTGGAAAAGCGCCACGTCCGGCTGGTCAGGCCTCGCCACGATGTTGCACCGGCCCCTGACGCTCGCCGTCCGCCTGCCGGACGGGGGAGCGGCGGGGCAGGAGCATGAAGGCGGGCGTCTCGCTGCCGAAACCTGTCGGGGGGGTGTGCGGATCGAATTCGACAACGGGCGTGACGGAGGCCGTGGCCTTGCCGGTTTCGCCGCGTGCGTGATTCCGCTGCGGTTCGTCGCGCCGCCGCGCGTCCGCGCGACCGTTTTCCCGGCGATCCGGTTCGCGGCGACCAGAGTCCCGGCGATCAGACTCCCGCGCGTCACGGGGCCGGCCCGCTCCACGCCGCTCGCCCCGTTTGTGGTCCCGACGCGGCGGCGCGGCATCCGGGTCGGCCCAAGGCAGGGTCTCGATGCCGTCGATCACAGGCTGCGGGATCGGCTTGCCGATCAGTGTCTCGATCGCGTCCAGCAGGGGCTTCTGGTAAGGCGTCGCCAGGCTGTAGGCATGGCCCGTCTTTCCCGCGCGGCCCGTGCGTCCGATGCGATGGACATAATCCTCGGCATGGAAGGGCAGATCGAAATTGAAGACATGCGACAATCCGCTGATGTCGATTCCTCGCGCGGCAACATCGGAACAGACGAGAATCTTCAGTTCGCCCGCCTTGAAGCGCTCCAGCGTCTTCGTGCGGACCGATTGCGGCAGGTCGCCATGGAGATGTCCGGCGGCGAAGTGATGCTTGTGCAGCGATTTGTAGAGCACGTCCACGTCACGCTTGCGGTTGCAGAACACGATGGCGTTCTGCACGTCCTCATGGCGCAGCAATTTTCGCAAGGCGCGCCGCTTGTCGTCCTCGTCGACGACGAGCAGCCCCGATTCGATGGTCGTCGCGACGGAGGCGGAACGGGTGACGGTGATTTCTTCCGGTTCGGACAGGAAGCGATCCGCAAGTCGCCGGATCTCCGGCGCCATGGTCGCGGAGAAGAACAGCGTCTGGCGCTCGCGCGGCAGCAGGCTGACGATCCGTTCAATATCCGGGATGAAGCCCATGTCGAGCATCCGGTCCGCTTCGTCGATCACCAGAAGCCGCGTCTGGTTCAGCAGAAGGCCGCCGCGATCGAAGAGATCGATAAGGCGTCCCGGCGTGGCGATCAGCACGTCGACGCCCTGATTCAGCACGGCGCGCTGATCGGCCATGCTCTCGCCGCCGATCAGCAGGGCATGGTTGAGGCGCAGGTATTTGCCGTAGGCGGTGAAATTCTCGGCCACCTGAAGCGCGAGTTCGCGGGTCGGTTCGAGAATCAGCGAGCGCGGCATCCGCGCGCGGGCGCGCGATCCGGCCAGACGCTCGAGCATGGGCAGGGTGAAGGACGCGGTCTTGCCCGTTCCGGTCTGCGCCACGCCCAGCACGTCGCGTCCTTGCAGCACGACGGGGATCGCCGCGGCCTGAATCGGCGTCGGGTGAAGATACCCTTTCTCGTCGATGGCGCGCATGACCGGCTCGGACAGGCCGAGCTGCGCGAAAAGCGGCTGATCGTCCGTGACGGATGCCTCGACCGGCGGAAGGAACGCCTCCTCTGACGGCGTCACGGTGGTTTCGGGGGGCTCTTGCACCGCGTGCGTCACAGTCTCCGGCACCGGATCGGACCGGCGCGAACGTGTCCGGCGGCGCGCGACGACGGGCTTGGGCTGATCTTCGACCTGCGGCGTCTCGACGGGGGCAACCGCCGTGCTCTCCGTCTTGCGTGGCCGGCCGCGGCGGACCGGCGTCTCGACGGTTTCGACCGACGGCTTCGCCGAGGCTTTCGACGGCCTGCCGCGGCGCGCGGGCCCGGTCTCCGTCTTCGCCGTCGTCTCCGTGCTCACCGTCTCCGCAGTCACGGGCGACGGCGCGGCGACGACCTTGCGCGGGCGTCCCCTGCCACGCTTGACCGGCTCCGGAGCCTCGACGGACACGCTTTTCTGCACCTTGGCCTCCCGCGCCTTGGCGGCGGGTTTCGCTTTGGCGACGGCGACAGGAGCGGTTGCGGCCGCCTGACGGCCACGCCGGGGGGGCTTGGCGACCGCCTCGGACGGTGCGACATCCTCGACAGCCGCCTTGCGACGTCGGGACACGGGCGGTTTTGCAGTCGTCTTGCGCACGCGCGGGAGACGGGAAGGGCGCGCGGCTTCGGATGTCTTGGGATTCAAACTGCTCTCGGCTATTCTGGTCAGGACGACTCGTTGTCAAATCAAAACCGACACATGCCATGCAGGATCATGCACGCGCCGGGCTCCGCCGTGCGTTATCCTCATCCCGCCAATAAAGCAAGTTTTACGACAGAATCCTGCCGGTTCCGATGCTGCGTCAGGCACCCGCGAGCGACGCGCAGAGCGTCGTGAGGATTCCGAGCGCGACCATATAGACGATGCGCGTGCGGATCGTGGCGAAGGTCGCGGCCTGCGGGCGGATGGCGCGCCGCGCCGTGCGCAGCGGTCCGCGCACGATGCTGACGAAAAGCGCCGCCATGATCACGCCGAGCGCCTGCATCGCATTGATCGGCCAGGCGAGATGGGCGAATCCGCCAAGATGCAGGACGAGCCCCCAGCCGCTGAGGAGCGACACCGGAACGATATGCATGAGCGCCCGGCAATAGCGCGAATAGATCTGGAGCAGAACGGTCTGGCGTTGAGCGCCGTCCAGCAGCGCCGTGCCGGAGCGCGCCACGAGCACGGCATTCAATCCGCCGCCGACCCAATAGGCCATGCAGAGAAGATGCAGTGCAAGCAAGAGGCTCCATAGAATCGGCTGGATCACGAAAAGCTCCCGGCGAGGCTGGTCGGCATGAACGGATGCGTTTCTCCGTCGTTCCCATCGTCAACGCAATAGGGTTCCATGTTGGCGGCGCGATTTCCTGGACGCGCCTTCAGGAGAAATGACCATGACCGCCGAGTCCCTGCTCCTGCTGACTCCCAAGGAGTGCGGCGCGCTCGATCGTCGGGCTTCGGCCGAAATTTCCGTCCGCGATCTGATGGAGCGGGCGGGCTGGAGCGTGGCCCGGGCGGTACGGCGTCGGTGGCGGCCCTGCCGGGCGCTGGTGCTCTGCGGCCCCGGCAATAACGGGGGAGACGGCTATGTCGCCGCGCGCCATCTCGCGGCCTTCGGCTTCGCCGTGCGGGTCGCGCCGCTCGCCCCGCCACGGGAGGGAAGTGACGCCGCATGGGCCGCGCGGGAATGGCGCGGGCCGCTCGCGCCCTTCACGCCGGACGAGGTGCGCCGGGCCGATCTGGTGATCGACGGGTTGTTCGGCGCGGGGCTGGACCGGGCGCCGGACGAGCGGATCGTCGCCATGCTGAATGCGGCGCGGGACCTCGTTGCGATCGACATGCTGACCGGCATCGACGGCGCGACAGGCGCGGTGCTGGCCGAACTGCCCGTGGCGGCATTGACCGTGACCTTCGTGCGCTTCAAGCCGGGGCACTTCCTTCTTCCCGGCCATGAGCATCTCGGAGAACTGGTCTGCGCGGATATCGGCATGCCGGACCCGCTCGTCGCCGCCGTCGGGAGCCGCCTCTGGCACAACGCGCCCGGTCTCTGGACCGTCCCCGGCATGACCGTGGAGAGCCATAAATACAGCCGGGGCGTGGTCAGCCTGTGCGGAGGCGCCGCGATGCCTGGCGCGGCGCGTCTGGCCGCGGCGGGCGCACGGGCGTCGGGGGCGGGGCTGGTGCGGATCAACGCGGGCGACTCGGCGGCGCTCTATCGCCTCGGCGCGCCCGGGCTGGTGGTGGATTCGGAGCCGCTGGCGGCGCTGATGGAGGACGAGCGACGCAAGGTCTGGGTCTGCGGGCCGGGGCTCGAACCCGACGAGGTCGCCGCTGCCCTTCCCGTGCTGCTGGGGGCGAACAGGACGGTGCTGGCCGATGCGGGCGCGCTGACATGGGGAGCGGCGGATCTCAGCCGCCTGCGTGGCGTCGCGGCCGTCACGCCGCATCTCGGAGAATTTACTCGCCTCTTCGGTGCGCCGGGGAGGGATCGCGTCGCGGCGGCGCGGGAGGCGGCGGCGCGGATCGAGGCCGTCGTGGTGCTCAAGGGACCGGACACCATCATCGCCGCGCCGGACGGACGTGCCGCCATCAATACCCATGCCGGCCCGGCGCTCGCGACGGCGGGGTCCGGCGATACGCTGGCCGGCGTGATCGCCACCCTGCTGGCGGCCGGGATGCCGGTCTGGGAGGCGTGCTGCGGGGGCGTGTGGATTCATGGCGAGGCCGGGCTGCGCGCCGGCGACTGGCCGATTGCCGAGGATTTCGACCGCCATCTGGGCGCGGCCCGCGCGGAGGCCGTCCGGCGCTGCCGGAGGCCGCTGCGTGACGGCGTGCCGACACGGCTTGTTAACCGAAGCGAGTTCATGTAAAGCCGCCCGCTTGATGGCCCGGTCACATGGGGCAGACGCGGCGCGCGGGCGTGGTGGAACTGGTAGACACGCCAGATTTAGGTTCTGGTGGCGCAAGTCGTGGGGGTTCAAGTCCCTCCGCCCGTACCACGCGTCGCCGCTCCCTGTCCGGGCCTTCCCTGAACGGTCCTCAAGGGAGCGGACGGGGGGCTTCAGTCTTTACCACCTGTCCGGGCCCAGGTCCCTCCCCGCATATGAACGCGAAGGCCGGGGAAACGACACCCGGACACAACCCGATCAAAGAGGATCGCCTGGCAGATGCAGGTTCAGCAAACCCATTCCGAAGGTCTCAAGCGCGGCTTCACCGTCACCGTGCCGGCTGGCGACCTCGAGGCGCGGCGCGCCGCCCGTCTCGCCGAGCTGGGGCGGACCGTCAACCTGCCCGGCTTCCGTCCCGGCAAGGTGCCGGTGTCGGTCGTCAGGCAGCGCTACGGCGCGGCCGTCGAGGGCGAGGTGATGGAGCAGACGGTCAATGAATCGACCAGCAGGCTGCTCGAGGAGCAGAAGCTGCGCCCGGCCACCCAGCCGCGCGTCGAGCTCGTCTCCGGCGCGGAAGGCAAGGGTGATCTGGAATTCAAGGTCGATCTCGAAATCCTGCCGGAAATCACCCTGCCGGACCTGACTGGCCTCAAGCTGACCCGCCTGACCGCGAAGCCGGAAGAGGCGACGATCGAGAAATCCCTCGGCGAGCTGGCCAAGCGCCAGCGCACCTTCGAGGATGTCGCGGAGGAGCGTCCCGCGGCGACGGGAGATGTGCTGAATGTCGATTTCGTCGGCAAGCTGGACGGTGTTCCGTTCGACGGCGGCACGGCGCAGGACGTGAATGTCGAGATCGGCGGCGACGGCTTCATCCCCGGTTTCGCCGAGCAGCTCGAAGGCATGAAGCCCGGTGAGGAAAAAATCATCGCCGTGACCTTTCCCGAGGATTACGGCGCGAAGGAACTGGCGGGCAAGGACGTGACCTTCGACATCAAGGCGAACGCCCTGAAGAAGGCTGTTGAGCCCGCCCTCGACGACGAGTTGGCGAAGACGATCGGCTTCGAGGGGATCGAACAGGTGCGCGACCTGATCACGAAGCAGGTCGAGGGCGAATATGCCCAGCTTTCCCGCCTGCGCATCAAGCGCGATCTGCTGGACATCCTGGCGGACCGGACCGATTTCGACGCGCCGCCGAGCATGGTCGAGGCGGAATTCGGCCAGATTTGGGCGCGCGTCGAGCAGGACCGCGCCAATGGCGAGATCGACGAGGAGGACGCCGGCAAGGACGAGGACACGCTGAAGGCGGATTATCGCAAGATCGCCGAGCGGCGCGTGAAGCTGGGCCTGCTCCTCGCCGAGATCGGCCGCGTCAAGGAGATCGCCGTGTCCAGGGAGGACATGATGCAGGCCATGCGTCAGGAGGCCCTGCGCTATCCGGGGCAGGAGCGCGCGGTGTTCGAGTTCTTCACGAAAAATCCGCAGGCGGCGGAGACGTTGCGCGGGCCGATCCTTGAAAACAAGGTGGTGGATTACCTCATTGAACTGGCGGACGTGACCGAGAAGGACGTGACGCCCGAGGAACTGGCCGAGATTCCGCCCGCCGATCTCTGATCGGCCGCTGAAGAGACGAATTCCCGCGCGGCAGTTTTGACGATTGCCGCGCGGACGTTCATGCTGGCCATGCCAAGCTGGGTTATGCCCGGGCGGATCACTCGCCCGGGTCTTTTGAAGGACGGAAACGGCCATGAGGGATCGCGATCCCGTTGAGATTTTCGACAACGCGCTGGTGCCGATGGTGGTCGAGCAGACTTCCCGCGGCGAGCGCGCTTTCGACATCTATTCGCGTCTGTTGCAGGAGCGGATCATCTTCCTGACCGGCCCGGTCTACGATCAGGTCGCGGCTCTGCTCTCGGCCCAGCTTCTCTATCTGGAGAGCGTCAATCCGTCGAAGGAAATCTCCTTCTACATCAACAGCCCCGGCGGCGTCGTTTCCGCGGGTCTCGCGATCTACGACACGATGCAGTATATCCGCAGCCCCGTCAGTACGGTCTGCATCGGTCAGGCGGCGTCCATGGGTTCGCTCCTGCTCGCCGGCGGCGAGAAGGGGCGGCGCTACAGCCTGCCGAACGCGCGCATCATGGTGCATCAGCCCTCCGGCGGCGCGCAGGGTCAGGCGTCCGACATCGAGATTCAGGCCCGCGAGATCCTGCTGGTTCGTCAGCGCCTGAACGAGATCTATCGCGAGCATACCGGCCAGAGCCTGGAGGAGATCGAGCGCAAGCTGGAGCGCGACAGCTATCTTTCGGCGGAGGAAGCGCTGGCCTTCGGTCTGATCGACGAGGTCGTCGCCCGCCGCTCCGTCAACCCCTCGGAACAGGTCTGAGGCGGCGGACGGGGGATCGAAGCCACTCGGGAACGCCATTCTGGGCTTGCCGAGGCTTCCGCCCTCGGCTTAGTGTTTTGAATCCCCCGTCCTATGGGCGCGTTTGCCGGGCGGGGTCTCCCTCAGGGGAGGAGGAGTGGTGATGAACAGCAAATCCGGCGACCCCAAGAACACCTTGTACTGCTCGTTCTGCGGCAAGTCCCAGCACGAGGTGCGCAAGCTCATCGCCGGCCCCACCGTTTTCATCTGCGACGAATGCGTCGAACTCTGCATGGACATCATCCGTGAGGAGCACAAGACCCATCTCGTGAAATCCCGCGACGGCGTGCCGACTCCGCGGGAAATCTGCAAGGTGCTGGACGATTATGTGATCGGCCAGTTCGAGGCGAAGAAGGCCCTCTCGGTCGCCGTGCACAACCATTACAAGCGTCTGGCCCACGCGCAGAAGAACAACGACGTCGAGATCGCCAAGTCGAACATCCTGCTGATCGGGCCGACCGGCTCGGGCAAGACGCTGCTGGCCCAGACGCTTGCGCGGATTCTGGACGTGCCGTTCACCATGGCGGACGCGACCACGCTGACCGAGGCGGGCTATGTCGGCGAGGATGTGGAGAACATCATCCTCAAGCTGCTCCAGGCCGCCGACTACAATGTCGAGCGGGCACAGCGCGGCATCGTCTATATCGACGAGATCGACAAGATTTCGCGCAAGTCGGACAATCCCTCGATCACGCGCGACGTCAGCGGCGAGGGCGTGCAGCAGGCCCTGCTCAAGCTGATGGAAGGCACGGTCGCTTCCGTTCCGCCCCAGGGCGGTCGGAAGCATCCGCAGCAGGAGTTCCTGCAGGTCGATACGACCAACATGCTGTTCATCTGCGGCGGCGCCTTCGCCGGGCTGGACAAGATCATCAGTTCGCGCGGCAAGGGCTCCGGCATTGGCTTCGGGGCGGATGTGCGCGATCCGGAGGCGCGGCGCCTCGGCGCGGTGCTCCAGGGCGTCGAGCCGGAGGATCTGCTGAAATTCGGGCTGATTCCCGAGTTCATCGGCCGTCTTCCCGTCATCGCCACCCTCGGCGATCTGGACGAGGCGGCGCTGATCGAGATACTGACCAAGCCCAAGAACGCGCTGGTCAAGCAGTATCAGCGGCTGTTCCAGATGGAGGGCGTCCAGCTCAACTTCACCGACGACGCGCTGGTGCAGATCGCGCAGCGCGCCATCGCCCGCAAGACGGGCGCGCGCGGCCTGCGCTCGATCATGGAGAACATTCTGCTCGGGACCATGTTCGAGCTTCCCGGCCTCGACGGCGTCGAGGAAGTCGTGATCAACAGGGACGTCGCGGAGAACAAGGCGAATCCGGTCTATGTCTATGGCCAGGGCAACACCCAGCCCGCGGAACAATCGGCCTGAACCGCTCTTGTGATTGGCGCTTGCCGGCATCACATCGGGATTGAAGAAACCTCGTACGAACAACGGGGTCGCGGGAAGCGAAACGCCGGATCGGGTTTCGTTTCCTTGATCGTCCTTGGGGAGATCGCAGAGAATGAGTGAATCGAACAACAAGAGCGGCACGGGTCGGCGGAAGACGGCGAGCCCGCCCGCCATGCCGGTCGACCGCATTGCGGTTCTTCCGCTGCGGGATATCGTCGTTTTCCCGCATATGATCGTGCCGCTTTTCGTCGGGCGCGAGAAATCCGTCCGCGCGCTGGAAGCGGTCACGCGGGAGGACAAGCAGATCCTGCTCGTCGCGCAGAAGAACGCCTCGCAGGATGACCCCTCGCCCGACGATATCTATCGCTACGGGACGGTGTCCACCATTTTGCAGTTGCTGAAGCTGCCGGACGGCACGGTCAAGGTGCTGGTCGAAGGGTCCCGCCGCGCGCGGATTCTGGCCTTCCACGATGTTGACGGCCATTTCGAGGCCGAGATCGAGGACGTGGCCGACGAGGGCGCCGCGGATAACGAAGCGGAGGCGCTCGGGCGCACCGCGATCTCGCAGTTCGAGCATTATATCAAGCTGAACAAGAAGATCGCGCCCGAGGTGATGGTCTCGCTGAACCAGATCGAGGAGCCTTCGAAGCTCGCCGATACGATCGCCAGCCATCTCAACATGAAGATCTCCGAGAAGCAGGCGCTGCTCGAAACGGCGTCGGTGCCGAAGCGGATCGAGAAGGTCTTCGCCCATATGGAGCAGGAGATCGGCGTTCTTCAGGTCGAGAAGCGCATCCGCAACCGCGTGAAGCGGCAGATGGAGAAGACCCAGCGCGAATACTACCTCAACGAGCAGCTCAAGGCGATTCAGAAGGAACTCGGCGAGGGTGAGGACGGGCGCGACGAGACCGCCGAGATCGAGGACAAGATCAAGTCCACCAAGCTGAGCCGGGAAGCGCGCGAGAAGGCGACCGCCGAGTTGCGCAAGCTGCGCGGCATGAGCCCGATGTCCGCGGAATCCACGGTGGTCCGCAATTATCTCGACTGGCTGCTGTCGATTCCCTGGAAGAAGCGGTCGAAGATTTCCCGCGATTTCAACGCCGCGGAGCAAGTCCTCGAATCCGAGCATTACGGGCTGGACAAGGTCAAGGAACGCATCCTGGAATATCTCGCCGTCCAGACGCGCGCGCAGAAGGTCAAGGGGCCAATCCTCTGCCTCGTCGGGCCGCCGGGTGTCGGCAAGACCTCGCTGGCGCGCTCCATCGCCAAGGCGACGGGGCGGAATTACGTCCGCATCTCGCTGGGCGGGGTGCATGACGAATCCGAGATCCGGGGCCATCGCCGCACCTATATCGGCTCCATGCCGGGCAAGATCGTGCAGGCAATGAAGAAGGCGAAGACCTCCAACCCGCTGATTCTGCTGGACGAGGTCGACAAGGTCGGCTCGGACTGGCGCGGAGATCCGTCCTCCGCCCTGCTGGAGGTTCTCGACCCGGAGCAGAACGCATCCTTCGTCGATCATTATCTCGAGGTGGATTACGATCTGTCGGACGTGATGTTCGTCACGACGGCGAACAGCCTCAACATGCCCCAGCCCTTGCTGGACCGCATGGAGGTCATCCGTCTCTCGGGCTATACCGAGGACGAGAAGGTGGAGATCGCCCGGCGTCACCTCGTGGGCAAGCAGGCCGAGGCGCACAACCTCAAGCCGCATGAATGGTCGATCGCCGAGGACGCGTTGCGCGACCTGATCCGCTATTACACGCGCGAGGCGGGCGTCCGTAATCTCGAACGCGAGATCGCCAAGGTGGCGCGCAAGGTCGTGAAGGAACTCGTGACCTCCTCGCTGGAAACCGTGGCGGTGACGGCGGAGAATCTTGAAAAATACGCGGGAATCCGCCGCTTCCGTCATGGCGAGACCGAGACGGAAGACATGGTGGGCGTGGTCAACGGGCTCGCATGGACCGAGGTCGGCGGCGAATTGCTGACGATCGAGAGCGTGATGGTGCCCGGCAAGGGCGGCATCAAGCATACGGGCAAGCTCGGCGACGTGATGCAGGAGAGCGTCTCGGCGGCGCTGTCCTATGTGCGCTCGCGGGCGATCACCTTCGGCATCAAGCCGTCGCTCTTCGAGAAGCGCGACATCCATGTTCACGTTCCCGAGGGCGCGACGCCCAAGGACGGACCGTCCGCGGGGGTGGCGATGGCGACGAGCATCGTCAGCGTCATGACCGGCATTCCGATCCGGCGTGACATCGCCATGACGGGGGAGATCACCCTGCGTGGGCGCGTGCTGGAGATCGGCGGGCTGAAAGAGAAACTGCTGGCGGCGACGCGGGCCGGAATCGCGACTGTCTTCATTCCGAAGGACAATGAGAAGGACTTGCCCGAAGTGCCGGAAAATGTCCGCTCGGCGTTGAAGATCGTGCCGGTCTCGCATGTGGATCAGGTGCTGGCCGGGGCATTGATCCGCCCGCCGGAGGCCATCGCCTGGGAGGATGACGACGCCCCCATCGCCACGCCGTCCACCCTCGAAAAAGGCGCTCAACTCCCACATTGAGGGGTGTTCCCGGAGAAGTGCCGTTCGCGCGCATCTCCGGGAGTTGACGCGATTGCGTTACGCTCGGATATTACCGCCCACTCAGGGTCGCAGACTCCAATCCAGGTCGGCTCCCGCTGAAATCTGAAAGGCGAACGATGGAAAAGCCCCTCAACAAACAGGAACTCGTCGCGGCTGTGGCCGACGCGGCGGATCTGACCAAGACCCAGGCGGGCGAGGCGGTGGACGCCGTGTTCAGCACGATCGAGAAGACGCTGGCCGGCAAGCAGGAAGTGCGCCTCATCGGCTTCGGCACCTTCGCGATCGCAACCCGCAAGGCCACGACGGGCCGCAATCCCCGCACGGGCGAGGAGATCAAGATTCCGGCTTCCACCTCCGTCCGTTTCAAGCCCGGCAAGAGCCTGAAAGACGCGGTGTCCTGAACCGGCGGGATGGCGGGGATGATGTCCCTGTCATCCTCCAGCTGTTATCCGTTACAGGGGCGATTAGCTCAGCGGTAGAGCGTCTCGTTTACACCGAGAGGGTCGGCGGTTCGATCCCGTCATCGCCCACCATGCATATGATCGACCTGTCATGACGCCCTGGCGGCTCGAACTTCATGATACGCTGGAATCGACCTCCGATTTCTGTCGCGCGCGCGCCGAGCAGGGAGAAGAGGACGGTCTGGCCGTTCTGGCCCGACGACAGACGAAAGGCCGCGGCACGCGCGGCCGCAACTGGGACGATCCCGGCGGCAATCTGGCGCTGTCCTTTCTGCTGCGTCCCGACTCCCTCCTGCCGCTGCTGACCGCGCTGCCCTTTCTCGTGGCCGTCGCGGCGTTCGACGCCATTTCGCCCGCTCTGCGCGATTCCCGCGCGCTGAGCATCAAATGGCCGAACGATCTGCTGCTCAACGGCGCCAAGACAGCGGGTATTCTCATCGAGAGCGGCGGCGGCGCGCAGCCATGGATCGTCGTCGGGCTGGGCGTGAACATCCGTCGCGCGCCGGAAATTCCGGGACGCAGGACCACCTGCCTCGCCGAGGGAAGCGACACGCCGCCGGATGTCGTCACGCTCGCGCAGGACGTGCTCGCCGAGGTCGCGCGGCTTCGCGCGGTGTTCGAGGCCGGCGGATTCGATCCTGTCCGCGCGCTCTGGCTGGAGCGGGCCCATCCGCTTGGCACCCCCCTTGCGGTGAGGGGGCTCGATCACTATCATGAGGGTTTGTTCAACGGTCTGGATGGGGACGGAAGGCTGCTCCTGAGGACTGCCGGCGGCAAGGATCTCCGTCTGATGACGGGAGACGTGCTGCTTACAGGGTAAGGGACGGTTCGTGCTTCTCGTCGTTGATGCTGGCAACACCAATATCGTGTTTGCCGTCCATGACGGCACGGTCTGGCGTGGAATGTGGCGCATTTCGACCGTCGTCGAACGCACGTCCGACGAATATGCCTCCTGGCTGCTGGGTCTGATGGAGCGCAGCGGCGTCGATCACGCCGCCATCTCCCGCGTCATCATCGGGACCGTCGTTCCGGCTGCGCTGTACGATCTGCGCAGGTTCTGCCGCGAATGGCTCAAGCTCGAACCGCTGATCGCGAATGCGAGCCTGGACTGGGGCCATCCCGTACGGGTCGAGACGCCGCCCTCGGAGATCGGCGTGGACCGGCGGCTGAACGCCCTGGCCGCCCAGCTTTTCTATGGCGGCCCGCTGGTTATCGTCGATTTCGGCACCGCCACCACGTTCGACGTGGTGGACGAGGAGGGCGCCTATTGCGGCGGCGCCATCGCGCCGGGGATCAATCTTTCGCTGGAAGCGCTTCACCGGGCGGCCGCGCGTCTGCCGCGGATCAGCGTCGGCCGTCCTTTCGCCGCGATCGGGCGCAACACGCCCGAAGCCATGCGCTCCGGCCTGTTCTGGGGCTATGTCGGACTGATCGAGGGCATCGTCTCGCGCATCGCGCTTGAGATGGGCATCCCTCTGAAAATCATCGCCACGGGCGGGCTCGCGCCCCTGTTCTCCGAAGGGACGGATCTCTTCGATCACGTCGTGCCGGAACTCACGCTCGACGGATTACGCCTTCTCGCGGACCGCAACGCGGCCTGCCTGCCGGATTCCGCGTCGGCCACGGCCGATGCACGGTTCAACACCACATAATGGTCATTACAAAAAAGGAAAGAAAATGACGGAAAAAAGGGGCGGTCTGGCCTTTCTGCCTTTGGGCGGAACGGGCGAGATCGGCATGAATCTCAACCTCTACTGTCTGGACGGCACCTGGCTCGCCGTGGATTGCGGCATCGGATTCTCCGGTAACGACACGCCCGAGGCCGAAGTGCTGATGCCGGACCCGGCCTTCATCGTCGAGCATGCGAAATCGCTCTGCGGGCTGGTCATCACCCATGCGCATGAGGATCATCTCGGCGCGGTCGCCCATCTCTGGCCCCAGCTGCGTTGCCCGATCTACGCCTCGCCCTTCGCCGCCGCCGTGTTGCGGCGCAAGCTGGGGGAGGCGCATCTGCTGAGCCAGGTGCCGATCCATACCATTCACGGCGACGAGCCGTTCCGGGTCGGCGTGTTCGATCTGCGGTTCGTTCCCGTGACCCATTCCGTGCCGGAGGCGAAGGCGCTCGTCCTGCGCACGCCGTACGGAACGGTCGTGCACACGGGCGACTGGAAGCTCGACCGCGAGCCCGTCGTCGGCCCGCTGACCGATCTGGAGACCTTCCGCGCCCTGGGTGAGGAAGGCGTGCTCGCCATGGTGTGCGACAGCACGAACGTGCTGAAGGGCGGCGAATCCGGCACGGAAGGCTCGGTGCGCGACAGTCTGGCGACGTTGATCCGTTCGCTGCACGGGCGCGTCGCCATCACCTGCTTCGCCAGCAACGTGGCGCGCGTGGACTCGATCGCCCGCGCCGCGCGTGGCGCGGGGCGCGAGGTGATGATCGTCGGGCGTTCCTTGCGGAATCTCGAGGTCGCGGCGCGGGAATGCGGCTATCTCGCCGATATTCCGCCGTTCCTGACCGAGCAGGACGCCAATTCGGTCTCCGACGACCGCGTCCTGATGATCATCACGGGCAGCCAGGGCGAGCCGCGCTCGGCGCTCTCCCGCATCGCCTCGGACGCGCATCCGAACATCTCGCTCGGCGAGGGCGACACGGTGATCTATTCGTCCCGCATGATCCCCGGCAACGAGCAGGCCATCATGGCGGTGCAGGACAATCTGACCCGCCGGGGCGTGACGGTGCTGACGGACAAGGACCATCTCGTCCATGTCTCCGGTCACGCCACGAGCGACGATCTGCGCACGCTTTACGGGCTGGTGAAGCCGAAATACTCCATCCCGACCCATGGCGAATGGCGGCATCTGACCGCTCACGCCGCGCTGGCGAAGGAACTGGGCGTCGAATCGGTTCTGCTCGAGGATGGCGATCTGCTCAACATCGCGCCCGGCGGGCTGGAGGTGGTGGACACGGCGCCGACCGGGCGTCTGGCGCTCGATGGCGGCCGCCTGCTGCCGATGACCGGCGGCGTTCTGGCGGCGCGGCGCAAGATGCTGTTCAACGGCATGGTGCTGGCGAGCTTCGCGGTGGATGAGGAGGGCTTCATCATCGGCGAGCCGAAGATCAGCGCGCCCGGGCTGCTGGAAACGGATGATCCGGAGAGCATCCGCATCTCGGAGGAATTCGCCGATGCGATCGACGCGATCCCCGACGAGTTGCGCCAGGAGGACGCCCTGTTCCGCGACGCCGCCAAGACGGCGCTCCGCCGGGCGCTGGGACGCAAGTTGCAGAAGCGCCCGCTCGTGGATGTGCATGTTCTCCGGGTCTGACGGCCCGCCTCCCGTAATCGTACCTGTTGTCGTATACCTGTCCCAACGGCCGCCTCCGTCCCGGCGGCCGGTCAGAAGAGGCTGAAATTTCATGCGCCTGTCCCGCGCTTTCCAACCGACCCTGAAGGAAGTGCCCTCGGAGGCACAGATCGCCTCGCACCGGCTGATGCTGCGCGCCGGGCTGATCCGCCAGACCGCGGCGGGGATCTATGCCTGGCTGCCCGCGGGTTTGCGCGTGCTGCGGAACATCGCGCGCATCGTGCGCGAGGAGCAGGACGCGATCGGCGCGCAGGAAGTGCTGATGCCGACCATCCAGTCCGCCGATCTCTGGCGCCGCTCGGGCCGCTACGACGCCTACGGCCCAGAGATGCTGCGCCTGAAGGACCGGCATGAGCGCGAGTTGCTCTACGGGCCGACCAACGAGGAGATGATCACCGATCTGTTCGGCGGCGCGGTCAAGTCCTATCGGGAATTGCCGCAGGTGCTCTACCAGATCCAATGGAAATTCCGCGACGAGGTGCGTCCCCGGTTCGGCGTGATGCGCGGGCGGGAATTCTTCATGAAGGACGCCTACACTTTCGATGCGGATTACGAGGGCGCGGTCAAATCCTACCGCCGCATGATGCTCGCCTATCTCCGCACCTTCCAGCGTCTCGGCGTGCGCGCCGTGCCGATGGTGGCGGATACCGGGCCGATCGGCGGCAATCTCAGCCATGAATTCCTCATCCTTGCCCCGACGGGGGAAAGCGGCGTGTTCTACGACGCCGCCCTCGAGGAACAGGACTGGCTGTCCGAGCCGGTGGACATTGACGACAGCGCAAGTCTCGCGGCTTTTTTCGACAAGGTGACGCACTTCTACGCCGCGACCGACGAGAAGCACGACGAGGCGGCCTGGGCCGAGGTGCCCGAGGGTCGTCGCCGCGAGGGGCGCGGCATCGAGGTCGGTCATATTTTCTATTTCGGCACGAAATACTCCGAATCCATGGGCATTTCGGTCAGCGGACCCGACGGCGCGCCGCTCTATCCGGAAATGGGCTCGTACGGCATCGGCGTGTCGCGCCTCGTGGGCGCGATCATCGAGGCGAGCCATGACGAGGCCGGATTGATCTGGCCGGACGCCGTCGCGCCGTACAAGGCGGCGATCCTCAATCTCAAGCCGGGCGATTCCGCGACGGATGCGGTCTGCGAGCGGCTGTACGCAGCGGGTGCGGAGATTTTCCTGTATGACGACCGGGCCGAGCGGGCCGGCGTGAAGTTCAACGACGCGGATCTGATGGGGCATCCCTGGCAGATGATCGTCGGCCCGCGCGGCGCGAAGGACGGCACGGTCGAGCTCAAGCGCCGCGCTACCGGCGAGCGCTTCGAACTCTCCGTCGAGGACGCGCTGGCGAAAGTGCTCGGCGCCTGATGTTCGGCCGCTTCGAACGCATGGTCGCCGCGCGCTACCTGCGCGCGCGCAAGGGCGAACGTTTCGCTTCCATCATCGCGCTTTTCTCGCTCGTCGGCATCGCGCTGGGCGTGGCGACTCTCATCATCGTCATGGCGGTGATGAACGGCTTCAAGGCCGATCTGATGAGCCGCATCCTCGGGCTGAACGGTGACCTGACCATCTTCGGCTCGGGCAGCCTGATCACGAATTATCAGGATGATCTCGTCGCCATCCGCCAGGTCAAGGGCGTCACCAGGGCGATGGCGATGGCCGAGGGCACGGTGCTGATCAGCGCGGGGCCCTATTCCACCGGCGGGCTGCTGCGCGGTCTCAGCACGGAGGATCTGAAACGGTTCAGCGCCGTGTCCGATCATTTCATCGCGGGCAGCGTCGCCGCCTTCGAGGGCGACGACACGGTGGCCATCGGTTCGACCATGGCCGCGAGGGCCGGGCTCTCGGTGGGAGATCGGATCACGCTGATGTCGCCCAACGGGCGCGCCACGCCTTTCGGCACCATGCCGCGCATCCGCGCCTATCGCGTCGGCGGAATCTTCGACGCCGGGGTGAACGATTATGACAGTTCCGTCGTGCTGATGCCCCTGGGCGCGGCGCAGAAATTCCTGATGATGCCCGGGGCGGTCTCGCTGATCCAGGTGACGACGACCGACCCGATGAGCGTGCGTCCCGTCACCCGTGCGATCGCGGAGCGGCTCGACGATCCGCGCCTGCGGGTCATGGACTGGGCGCAGAGCAACAACGCCTTCCTCGGCGCGGTGACGGTGGAGCAGAACGTGCTCTTCCTCATCCTTTCCCTCATCATCCTCGTGGCGGCCTTCAACGTCATTTCCTCCCTCATCATGATGGTAAAGGACAAGGCCGCCGACATCGCCGTGTTGCGCACGCTGGGCGCGAGCCGGGGGTCGATCATGCGGATCTTCCTGATGTGCGGCTCCTTCGTCGGCGTGGTCGGCACGGTGACGGGGACGGTGATCGGCGTCGTGTTCTGCCTCAATCTCGAACGTATCCGGCAGATCATCCAGCGCGTGACCGGGGTGAATCCCTTCGATCCCACGGTCTATTATCTCGAACGCCTGCCCTACAGGCTCGTCTGGTCGCAGGTTCTGGAGGTGGTGCTGATGGCGCTCGTCCTCTCTTTGCTCGCCACGCTCTACCCCTCCTGGCGCGCGGCGCGGACGGACCCGATCGAGGCGTTGCGCCATGAATGATGAAGCCGTTCTCTCCCTCAGGAGGTTGGTCCGCCGTTTCCGGTCGGGCGACGAGATCGTGACCATTCTCGACGGTGCGGGGCTCGAACTGCGCGCCGGGGAGATCGTGGCGCTGGTCGCGCCCAGCGGGACCGGAAAATCGACCCTGCTGCATCTCGCGGGGCTGCTCGAAGCGCCGGAGAGCGGCGAAATTCTCGTCGGCGGCCGGTCCGCGGGCCGGATGGGCGACAGGGGCCGGACGGAAATCCGCCGTGACGAGGTGGGGTTCGTCTATCAGTTCCATCACCTCCTCGCGGAATTCACCGCGCGGGAGAACGTCATGATGCCGCAGCTGATCGCGGGCGTCGGACGCAGGGAGGCGGCCGAACGGGCCGACGGACTTCTCCGGCGCTTCGGCCTCGGGCACCGCCTGAACGCGCTGCCGGGCAAGATGTCCGGCGGGGAGAAGCAGCGCGCCGCCATCGCGCGCGCGCTCGCCAATCGCCCCCATGTCCTGCTTGCGGACGAACCCACGGGCAATCTCGACATGCACACATCCGGAATCGTGTTCGAGGAATTGCTGCGCGTCGTGCGCGAAGACGGCGTCGCCGCGCTGATCGCGACCCATAACGAGGCGCTCGCCGCCCGGATGGACCGGCGCGTCACGCTGCGCGACGGGGTCGTCATCGCGCTTTGACGCCTTCGCCCGCTTCTACCCGATCTCGTCCTCGTCGAGCAGGAACTGATCGGCCTCCTCGTCGAAATCGAAGAGTTCCGCATAACGCGCCCAGTTGACCGCCGTCTGGAGCGTCTGCTGGGCGTAGGCAGGCGACATGCAGGCTTCGAGCTCCTTCCGGAAGCGGTCCGTGCTCACCGCGTGAGTCGGCCGTTCGTCCAGCACGGTGCGGATCATGCGGATCAGCGGAATGGCGTGGAGCAGCGCGGTCCGCATGGATTCGCGCCGTTGCTCATGCTCCGCCTCGACGAAATGGCCGCCATCCTCCGTCAGCAGGATGTCGCCATCCTCCAGCTCGGCGAAACCGAGCAGTTGCAGCGATTCCCCGATGGGAAACAGATCGTCCAGCGCCATTTGCAGACGCTCCGCCAGCATCGGCAGGTCTGCCCGCCCGTCCAGCGGCGCGGCGGCCAGCGTCTCCATCAGCCCGACCATCACGTTGATCTGCAAGGGCGGCAGCACGATGGCGAGCGGATTGGGCGCGGGCGCCGAGAGCCCGGCCTCCTCGTCCGCCTCGGACACCAGCGGCGCCCGGCGCGTCATCAGCGTGTAGATCTGGTCCACGAAAGCGCGGAACTCGGCGTCGTCGCGGTTGCGCGGATGGTCGAACGGCACGCGCAATTCATAGGAGATCCGGCCGGGATTGGAGGAAAAGAGCAGGATGCGGTCGCACATCAGCACCGCTTCCTCGATATTATGCGTGACCAGCATCATCGACTGGATCGGCAATTTATGTTCCGACCAGAGTTCGATCAGATCCGTCCGCAAATTCTCCGCCGTCAGGTGATCGAGTTCGGCAAAGGGCTCGTCCATCAGCAACAGATTCGGCTTGAGCGCGAGCGCCCGGGCGAGTCCGGTGCGCTGCTGCATCGCGCCCGAGAGCTCCTTGGGGTAGGCGTTCTCGTAGCCGGACAGGCCGATCAGATCGACGATCCAATCCGTCCGCTCCTGACGGACCCCGCGCGGCAGACGCTGCGCCTCCAGCCCGAGCGAGATGTTCTGCTCGACCGTCAGCCAGGGAAAGAGCGCGAAGGACTGGAAGACGAGCCCGATCTCCGGCGTCGGCGCGTGCAGGGGACGTCCCTGCCAGATCACCTCGCCGCCGGTGGGTTTCAGCAATCCGGAGGCGATCCGCAGCAGCGTCGATTTTCCCGAGCCCGCCCGCCCGACGAGGCCGACGATCTCCCCCGGCTCGATGCTGAAGCTGACATCATCCAGCACTGCGAGTTCCGCGCTGCTGTCCTTGGTGTAGATCTGGCTGCAACCGCGAATGGAAAGGAGGGGATGGGGCATGGACGCGCCTCAGTACGCCCGGCCGCTCGGCACGCGCGGGGACAGGGTGAAACGAAGAGCAAGCTGCGCGCGCAGCTTCGACCAGGCGAGCTGGCTCAGCATGAGCACCACCACCGTGGCCGCCACGAGGGTCAGCGCCGCATGTTGCGCATCATCCGTCGCCAGGGCGCGGTTCATCAGGCTGCCGAGACCCGGCGTATGAACCGGAATGCCTTTCCAGGAGAGCGCGTCCGCCATCAGGGTGGCGTTCCAGCACCACATGAACGCGGCGAAAGCGCCATCCGCCAGAGGCACGGCGAGACCCGGCAGAAGCAGCCGCCGCCAGAGCAGGGCGCCGCGCAGGTCGAGACTCCGCGCCGCCCGCATGAGATCGGGCGGCATGGCCCGCATCCCACCCATCAGGGCGAGCAGCATCAGCAGGAAGGTGCCGGGAAAGACCAGCGCCGTGAGCCAGACTCCCGGATGCAGGCCCCAGTCCAGCACGAACGCCGCCATGAGGGGATAGAGCAGCACGGGAGGATAGAGCGCCAGCAGCCGGATCGGACCCTCCAGCCGGGACCGCGCGCCGATGTGGCTGGCCAGGAGCAAGGCCGTCACCCCGGCCAGGCCACAGGTGAGCAGAACCCGCAAGGTGGTGAACAGGGCGTTCTCGATCACGAGCCCCAGATCCAGCAGCCTCAGCCCGGAAGGCGGAAAGACGGCCAGCATCGCGACCGCCGCCGCCAGCACCACCCACCAGAACAGTTCCGCGTCGCGCCCGGCCGTCGGGCAGGCGTCGCTATCCGCCTCGCGACCGCGCGGCGGCCGTCCGAACCGGATCATTCCCAACTGAATGACGACCGCGTGGCCGATCGTGGAGAGCCGGTTCAATATCTTCCAGCGCCGCCAGATAGCCAGCAGCCAGACGAGCCGCATCCCGGCGGTGCCTCCGCCGTCGAAGCGCGCGGCCCAGGCGAGGGCAGGGGCCATCATCATCCGGTCGAACGCCGTCACGAGCACGGCGCAGGCAAGCGCGTCGAGCAGGATCAGCCCCACGGCCCCCGACTGGGCGGCGGCAATCGCCATGCCCCCCAGCCCCGGCGCGAAGAGCTTTTCCGCCCCCAGCATCTCGCCGGCAAGCAGGGTCATCCAGCAGACCGGCAAGGCGACGCGCAGGGCGCGCATCCCCGCCGGAATCGAAAAAGGCACCTCCAGCCGCCACAGCCGTTGCCAGCCCGTCATGCCCATGCCGAGCGTCGCGGCGTGCAGATCCGCGGGAACGGTGGCGATCGCCTCGCCGATGGCGCGCCCCGCCCCCCAGATCGCCGGAGCCGCCGCCGCGAGCAGCAGGACGGTTTCATGCGCCGTGCGAGTCGTTACCAGAGTCAGGAGTAGCGCCAGCACCCCGATGGGCGGCGCGATCTCCATCACCCGCACGCCCGCCAGCCCGAGAAATCCGAAGCGCCGCAGCGGCACACAGGCGATGCCGAGAAGCGTCGTCAGGATCATGCCGCATCCGAGCGCGAGCACGAAACGCAGCGCCGTGACGGCCATGCTCTCCGGAAGGGCGGACAGGGCGGCCCGCGCCATTCCGGCGGGATGTGCGCCGCCCGATCCATATACGCTCACCGCCAGCGCCACCGCGCCCAGCGCCGCCAGGGCCAGCCGGTCCGTTCGACGGTCATTCATCCGATGCATGACCTGTCACCGCGCGACATGGCGTTCATCCCTTCCCGGATGCGCCCCGATGGAAGCCGGTGCTCCCGAACCCGCCCTCGCCCCTCGTCGTCGCGTCCAGCATCTCCACCTCCACCCAGCGCAGCCGCACCACCGGAGCCAGCACGGCCTGCGCGATCCTCATGCCGCGCGTGATGGTGAAGGAGTCGCTTCCGCCATTGAGGACGATGACACCGAGTTCGCCGCGGTAATCCTCGTCGATCGTTCCCGGCGCGTTGGGCAGCATGATGCCGTGACGCAGGGCGAGGCCGGAGCGGGGACGCACCTGCACCTCGTAGCCTTGCGGCAGGGCCAGTTTCAGCCCCGTCGGAATCAGCGCCCGCCCGCCCGGCGCGAGCACAACATCCTCCGTGATTGCCGCGAGGAGGTCGAGCCCGGCGGCGCCGTCCGTCGCATAGGCGGGCAGATCGAGCCCTTCCGCATGAGGAAGGCGCACCACCTCGACCGGGATGGAGTCGGGCGAATCATGAACTGTCATGGAACTGATTTGAGCCGAAGGGGAGGGCTGCCCGCAAGTGCGGACTTATGACAATGCGCCTGACAACGCGCTGGCGATCCGCGCCGCCAGTCGCCCGGCGACTTCGTCCTTGGGCAGGGCGGGCCAGGAGTCGGTCCCCGTCGCCGTCAGCAGGGTGACGGCGTTCGTGTCGCCGCCGAATACGCCGCTTCCCGCGCCGACGCTGTTGGCGACCAGCCAGTCGGCGCCCTTCCGTACGCGCTTGGCGGCGGCGTGTTCGAGCAGGTGATCGGTTTCGGCGGCGAAGCCGATCACCAGACGCGGCCGTTGCGGGCCGGGTCGGGCGAGGGTCGCGAGAATATCGGGATTTTCGACCAGTCTGAGCACCGGCGGTCCGTCCGCGTCCTTTTTGATCTTGCCCGCCGCTTCGCTCTCGACCCGCCAGTCCGCCACCGCCGCCACGCAGACGGCGATCTCGGCCGGAAGCGCCGCGAGACAGGCGTCGAGCATCTCCCGCGCGGTCTCGACATCGACACGCGCCACGCCGGGCGGAGTCGCGAGGCTGACCGGTCCGCTGACCAGAGTCACGCGCGCGCCGAGCCGCGCCAGCGCCGCCGCGATCGCGAAGCCCTGTTTCCCGGAGGAGCGATTGGCGATGACGCGCACGGGATCGATCGGCTCGTGAGTCGGCCCCGCCGTCACCAGGGCATGGCATCCCTCCAGAGGGCGCTCGGGAAAGAGCATCCCCTCAATGGCCGCCAGAATCGCGGGCGGCTCGGCCAGCCGTCCCGGCCCGAACTCGCCGCAGGCCATATCGCCCTCTTCGGGGCCGACGAACGCCACGCCCCGTTCGCGCAGGACGGCCAGACTCTCGCGGGTCGCGGGATGTTGCCACATCCGCACGTTCATCGCCGGAGCGAGCAGCACGGGCGTATCGGTCGCCAGAAGAAGGGTCGTGGCGAGATCGTCCGCCAGCCCGGCCCGCATGCGCGCCATGAGATTCGCCGTCGCCGGGCAGACCACCACCAGATCGGCGCTGCGCGACAGCTCGATATGCCCGATCGCGCTGTCTTCCGTCAGCGAGAACAGCTCTTCGCGCACCGGTTCGCCCGCGAGGGTCTGCACTGACAGCGGCGTGACGAATTCCCGCCCCGCCGCCGTCAGGACCGGCGTCACGGCGAGGTCCCGCCCGCGCAACAGGCGGATCAGCTCCAGGCTCTTATAGGCCGCGATTCCGCCGCCGATGATGAGGAGAACCCGCCCCCGACGCGCCGTTCCGCCTGTCGCTGCCCCAGGCATCGCCGCCTACACGCGCCAGCCCGAATGGATCGCCGCGATCCCGCCGGAAAGATTGCGATAGGTGACATGGGAGAGCCCGGCCTCGCGCATCATCGCGGCCAGCGTCTCCTGGTCGGGGAAGGTGCGGATGCTCTCCGCCAGATAGCGATAGCTCTCGGCATCCTTGGCGATCAGCGCGCCCATGCGCGGCAGGACGCCGAACGACCATGCGTCATAGACCGGCGCGAGCGCCGCCACCTGCACCTGGGAGAATTCGAGGCAGCAGAACCGCCCGCCGGGCCGCAGCACGCGCCGCGCCTCGCGGAGCACGGCGGGCTTGTCCGTGCAGTTCCGCAGGCCAAACGCGATCGCCACGCGATCCACGCTTGCGTCGGGGAGGGGAATCGCCTCGGCATCGACCACGCAGAAATCCAGATCCGCCACGAAGCCGCGCGCGGCGGCGCGGTCGCGCCCCACCGAGAGCATCGAACTGTTGATGTCGGTCAGCAGGGCGGGACCGCCCCCGGCCTTCAGCCAGCCGAAGCTGATATCGCCCGTCCCGCCCGCCAGATCCAGCAGGGAAAGTCCCGGACGCGGCCCGAGCGTGGTGATGAAGAGCCGCTTCCAGACACGATGGATGCCGAGCGACATCACGTCGTTCATCACGTCGTAGCGATTGGCCACACTGTCGAACACCGCGCGGACGAGCGGCTTCTTCTCGTCCCGGCCGACGGTGCGATAGCCGAAATCCGTCGTGCCGGACTCGGACGTATCGGAGTGATGGGAAGACGAAGGGGAAGCGGCGTTGTCGGTCATGCCCTCTCGATATAGGCTCCCCGCCCGAGATGCCAGAGCTTCCCGAAGTCGAAACCGTGATGCGGACCCTGCGCGGGGCGCTGGACGGGCAGGTGATCGCCCGCATCGTCCTCAACCGTGCCGATCTCCGCTGGCCCGTTCCCGCCGATCTGCCGAAGCTGGCGCGCGGGCGCCGGATTCTCTCCTTCCGGCGGCGCGGCAAATACATCCTCATGCGTCTCGACGGCGGGACCAGCGTCCTGCTCCATCTCGGCATGTCCGGCCGCATTCACGTCGAGCGGCGCGGCACGAACTCTGCGCGCAAGCATGAGCATGTCGTGATCGAGACGAAGGACGGAATCCGCGCCGGACTCGTCGATCCCCGCCGTTTCGGCGCGGTGCTGTCGATGCGGACGGAGGAGGAGGACGCGCACCCGCTTCTGGCGGGACTCGGCGTCGAACCGCTTGGCCCGGATTTTGGCGCAGCCCGGCTTGCCGGATGTCTGGCGGGGCGGCGCAGTCCGATCAAGACGGTCCTGCTCGACCAGAAACTCATCGCCGGGCTGGGCAATATCTATGTCTGCGAGGCGCTGTTCCGCGCGGGGATTCATCCCGAAATTCAGGCGCACACGCTGTCTCCCTCCGGAATCGCGCGGCTGGCCGAGGCGATTCCCGCCGTGCTGGAGGAAGCCATCGCGGCGGGAGGCTCGACGCTTCGCGATTACGTGCGGCCGGACGGCGAGAAGGGCGGATTTCAGGAACTGCATCGGGTCTATGGCCGCGAGGGCGAACCGTGCCCCGACTGTCCCGGCCCGCCCGCTTGCGGCGGCGTGCGGCGGATCGTCCAGTCGGGGCGATCGAGCTTCTTCTGCCCGCTGCGCCAACGCTCCGCGTCATGATGGTCAAGCGCCCGGATGTCACGCCAAGGAGCGACCGTCCCCTGACGGGCGCTGAACGGCGCCGCGCAGGCTCCCGCCAACGTCAAACCCGGGCGAGAGTCCGCATCAAACGCTTGACGGCACGGGCCGCGCTGGACTAAAGCCCACGCTTCGCCGGTCGGGCTGCTCTTTTCGGGCGGTTGAGACCGCTTGAGAATGTCGTCGCGCAAGCGACTCCAACGAGCCGAATGGTAGAACAGGTCTAAAAATCGTCATGGCCAACAACGCTTCCGCGCGCAAGCGCATCCGTCAGAACGAACGTCGTCGCGAACGCAACGTGGCCCGCGTGTCGCGCATGCGCACCTTCATCAAGAAGGTCGAAGCGGCGATCCTGTCGGGTGACAAGGGTGCCGCGGCCGAGGCGCTCCGCGCGGCGCAGCCGGAGATGCAGCGCGCCGCCGGCAAGGGCGTCGTGGCCCGCAATACAGTTGCGCGCAAGATTTCGCGTCTTTCCGCCCGCATCAAGGCTCTGGCCACGGCCTGAGACAGCAAGCAGTTTCAGGACAGGTTGTCTCGCTCGTGTGATTGGTATTTCTCTGATCACATGTGGAGTAGATTGGGCATCGCTCAACTAATGAGCGGTGCCTTTTCTTTGCTGTAGTATGCGAGCTTCTTCACATTAAGGTGGCGGTTTTTTGATCGTCGCCATCTTGTACTTGCGCCGGGCATGGCCGCCCCGTATTCTGACTGGATGAACGGAATGTAAGGCTGGGCGTTCGGCCGGGCCCGGTTCTGTCACGTCTTTTGTCATAGCTTTCGATGGAACATCGCTGGGAGAAGGGCATATGGCAGACAGCGCGTCGCATTTCGGAGCCGATATCGCCGCGTCCGACATGAGCCCCGCCGATGCCGGTCTGGCTGTCCACTGGAGTCGCATCCGCGATCGCCTCAAGCTCGAGGTCGGCGAGGTCGAATACGCCACCTGGCTGAAGCAGATCGTTCTCGGCCCCCTCGAGGAAGACGAAATCACCCTTCTGCTGCCCACGCGGTTCCTGCGCGACTGGGTCCGCGGCCAATATGGCGACCGATTGCAGCAACTCTGGATGGTGGAATGCGCGGCCGTCCGGCGCGTCGAGCTTCAGGTCCAACGTCAACCCGGCGGGGCTTCGCCGGTCGTCGAGTCCTCGCGGGCGGAAGAGCCGGCGGTCGTGGCCGAAGCGCCTGCGCCCGCGCCGGAAGTGCGGTCGGACCTCGCCGCGCCGCTTGACCCGCGCTTTACTTTCGACAGCTTCGTCGTCGGCAAGCCGAACGAATTCGCCTATGCCTGCGCCCGGCGCGTGGCGGAAAAACCGTCCAGCCCCGGATTCAACCCGCTGTTCCTCTATGGCGGCGTGGGACTTGGCAAGACGCATCTGATGCACGCCATCGGCTCGGAGCTTCTGCGCGGCGGTCGCGTCTCGGTCGCCTACATGTCCGCCGAGAAATTCATGTACCGCTTCATTGCCGCGATCCGTTCGCAATCGACGATGGAGTTCAAGGAGCATCTGCGTTCCGTCGACGTGCTGATGATCGACGATCTGCAATTCCTGATCGGCAAGGATAATACGCAGGAAGAATTCTTCCATACATTCAATGCTCTCGTGGATGCGGGCCGCCAGATCGTCGTCAGTGCGGACAAGTCGCCCTCGGATCTCTCCGGGCTGGAGGATCGTCTCCGCACCCGTCTGGGCTGCGGCATGGTCGCCGATATCCACGCCACCACCTTCGAGTTGCGCATCTCCATTCTGGAAGCGAAGGCGCAGGCATCCGGCGTCGCCGTGCCGACCAAGGTGATGGAATTCCTTGCCCACAAGATCACGTCGAACGTCCGCGAACTGGAAGGCGCGCTGAACCGCCTCATCGCCCATGCCAATCTCTTCGGTCGTCCGGTCACGCTGGAAAGCACCCAGGAGGTGCTTCACGACATCCTCAAGGCGCATGACCGTCGTGTCACGATCGAGGAAATCCAGCGGAAAGTGGCCGAACACTGGAATATCCGCCTGACGGACATGTCCTCCGCCCGTCGCGCCAGGGCGGTGGCGCGCCCGCGTCAGGTCGCGATGTATCTCGCCAAGCAGCTCACCAGCCGCTCCCTGCCGGAAATCGGACGAAAATTCGGCAATCGGGATCACACCACCGTCATGCACGCCGTCAGCCGCGTGGCCGAACTCATGACGACCGACGCCGCTTTCGCCGAAGATGTGGAATTGCTGCGCCGAATGCTGGAAGGCTGAGCTTCAGTCTGATAGCATTGGCCATCCGGCGTTCGTTTCGCCTTTCCGGTGCTGAGGACCATCACTTCCATGAAATTCAAGGCTGACCGCGCCACGCTGTTACGGGCTCTCGCCCACATCCAGAGCGTGGCGGAGAAGCGCAACACCATCCCCATTCTCGCCAATGTGCTGATGTCGGCGGAGGATGGTTTGCTTCGTCTCACGGCCACGGATATGGAAATCGCCGTCGTCGAGGAAATCGCCGCGGAGGTGCTTCGCCCCGGCGTGACGACGGCTCCCGCCGCCGTGCTGTATGACATCGTCCGCAAGCTCCCGGACGGATCGGTCGTCGAACTCGACCATTCCGGCAGCGAGGCCCCGCTGAGCCTGCGCGCGGCGAAATACGCCACCAGTCTGAACGTCCTGCCGGTGGATGATTTCCCCTCCATGGTCGCAGGCGACCTGCCGCACAGCTTCGCCTTGTCGGCCGCCACGCTGCGCGGGCTGATCGACCGCACGCGCTTCGCCATCTCCACGGAGGAGACGCGCTATTACCTGAACGGCATCTATCTCCACGTCGCCGAAGGCCAGACCGGCCCCATGCTGCGCGCGGTGGCCACGGACGGACATCGCCTCGCGCGGGTGGAGACGGAGCTGCCGTCGGGCGCAGAAGCTATCCCCGGCGTCATCGTCCCGCGCAAGACGATCAACGAACTCCGCAAGCTGCTGGACGAGGGCGCGGCGGATATCGAGATTTTCGTGTCCGATACGCGCATCCAGTTCAGGGCCGGCCCGGTTCTGCTGACCTCCAAGCTGATCGACGGCACCTTCCCGGAATATGAACGCGTGATCCCCAAGGGAAACGATCGCATCCTGCGCGTCGGCAAGCGCGATTTCGCCGATGCGGTCGGCCGCGTCGCCGCGATCAGCCAGGAACGGTCGCGCCCGGTGAAGCTCTCCGTGGCTCCCAACCTGCTGACGCTTTCCGCGGTGAGTCCGGATCAGGGCATGGCGAAGGAAGAGCTGGACGAAACCAGCGTCGCCTATGAGTCCGAGCCGATCGAGATCGGCTTTCAGGCACGTTATCTCAACGATATCACCGACCAGATCGAGACGGAGGTCGAGTTCGCCTTCGCCGACAGCGCCGCGCCGACGCTCGTGCGCGACACCAATTCGCCGTCCGCGCTCTATGTCCTGATGCCGATGCGGGTCTGAGTTCCCGCCTCGGGACCAGAGTCGCCTCTGCCAGAATAGTCCCCGCAAGGTGAGAATAGACCGTCTCGTCCTCGCCGATTTCCGCAATTACGCCCGTCTGGACTGGACGCCGCGCAGGCGGATCGCGGTGCTGAGCGGCGAGAACGGCGCGGGCAAGACCAATCTTCTCGAGGCCGTCTCGCTTCTCGCGCCCGGTCGCGGCCTGCGGGCCGCCCCGTTCGGCCAGGTGCAGCGCCTCGGCGCGGAGAGCGGCTGGGGAATCGCGGCATGGCTCGCGCATGACGCGGAAAGGATCAAGATCGGAACGGGCCGGGCTCCCGCCGGCGGGGCGAGGCGCCTCTTCCTGCTGGATGACGCGCCCATCCGCGCCCAGTCGGAGATCGCCGCGCATTTCGCCTGCGTCTGGATCACGCCGCAGATGGACCGGCTGTTTACCGAGGCGAATTCCGGTCGGCGGCGCTTTCTCGATCGCCTCGTCGTGGCGCTCGACCCGCATCATGCGCGGGAAACGGCCGCGCATGATCGCGCGATGGCCCAGCGCAACCGGGTTCTGATCGAACGTCCCGGAGAGACCGGCTGGCTGAACGCGCTGGAAGAATCCGTCGCGCGCCACGCCGTCGCCGTGACGGCCGCGCGGCTGGCGCTGATCGACGCGATGAACGGGATCGAACTGGAGCTGCATGGCTTTCCGCGCAGCGATCTGGCGCTGGACTGTCCGATCGCCGCCGCGCTCGCGGCAAGCCCGGCCCTCGCCGTCGAGGACGATCTCCGCGCCAGACTCGCCGCCGCGCGCGGCGGAGACCGGAGTCGAGGGAGCGCGGAACATGGCGCGCAGAAAGCCGATCTCCTTCTGAGCGATCGCATCACCGGGCGTAGCGCGGCCCTGTCCAGCAGCGGCCAGCAAAAGGCCATGCTGCTCGGCGTCGTTCTGGCCCATGCGCGGGTGATCGCCGAACGACGCGGCCAGCCGCCCGCGCTCCTGCTCGACGAACCTCTGGTGCATCTCGACGCCACCCGCCGGACGGCGCTGCTGCAAGCCCTTGCCGGAATCGATGCGCCCGTCCTGCTGAGCGGAACCGACGCCGCTGAATTCGCCCCATTGGGCGACGCGGCGGAATTTGTCCATGTCCGCCACGGAAATTTTTTAAAATCAGAATGATATATTCTCACGCCGAGACGTTGTATCAAGTGTCGTCAAGCGGCGATTCCTGCCCGCGTTTTCGCGCCGGATATGGTTTGCAGGCGCTGTTCCCGCTATACTGACTCCTTTGAGCCGTTCAGGAGCTGTCCTCTCGTATGTCCGATACCAATCACGTCGCCTCGTCCCAGACATCTGACTCCCGGAGCCCTGACGACGGAAGCGATTACGGCGCGTCCTCCATCTCGGTTCTCCGTGGCCTCGACGCGGTGCGCAAGCGACCTGGCATGTATATCGGCGACACGGATGACGGGTCGGGCCTGCATCACATGGTATTCGAGATCATTGACAACGCGGTGGACGAGGCCCAGGCGGGCCATGCGACACGTTGCGTCCTGACCCTGAATGGCGACGGCTCGGTCAGCGTCCGGGATGACGGGCGCGGCATCCCGACCGATCTGCATGAAGAGGAAGGGGTCAGCGCGGCCGAGGTGGTGCTGACGAAGCTTCATGCCGGCGGCAAGTTCAACCAGAATTCCTACAAGGTGTCCGGCGGTCTGCATGGCGTCGGCGCGGCGGTGGTGAATGCCCTCTCCGAATGGATGGAAGTGCGGATCTGGCGGCAGGGCCAGGAGCACTTCATCCGCTTCCAGCATGGCGAGCGCGACGCGCCGCTCGCCGTCCTCGGTCCCAGCGACGAACCGCGCGGCACGCTCGTCACCTTCAAGCCGAGTGCGCGGACCTTTACGAAGCTGGAATTCGACTTCGCCGTGCTGGAACGCCGGATGCGCGAACTCGCCTTTCTCAATTCCGGCATGGAAATCATCCTGCGCGACGAGCGCCATGCCGAGCCGCGCGAAGTCTGCTTCCGCTATGACGGCGGTCTGGTCGCCTTCGCCGAGTGGCTCGATGCGTCCAAGATCCCGGTCATCAAGCCGCCCATCGCCGCCTCGGTCGATCATCCGGAAAGCGGCATGCGCGTCGAATTCGCGCTGACATGGAATGACAGCTTCCATGAGACCATGCTCTGCTTCACCAACAATATCCCGCAGCGCGACGGCGGCACGCATCTCGCGGGATTCCGGCAGGCGCTGACGCGCGTCGTCGGCAAATATGCGGAGATGAACAGCAAGCGCGAGGCCGCGTCGCTGACGGGTGAGGACATGCGCGAGGGCATGACGGCCGTGCTGTCGGTCAAGGTGCCCGACCCGAAATTCTCCTCGCAAACCAAGGACAAGCTGGTTTCTTCCGAGGTCCAGCCCGTGGTGCAGGCCGCCGCCGCCGATGCGATCGCCCACTGGTTCGAGACGCATCCCAAGGAAGCGAAGGCGGTGGTCGCCAAGGTGATCGAGGCCGCCGCCGCGCGTGACGCCGCGCGCCGCGCGCGGGAGTTGACCCGCCGCAAGGGCGTGCTGGACGTGTCGTCTCTGCCAGGCAAGCTGGCCGATTGCCAGGAGCGGGACCCCGCGAAGTCGGAACTCTTCATCGTGGAGGGCGATTCGGCGGGCGGCACGGCCAAGCAGGGGCGCGACCGGCGCTTTCAGGCGATTCTGCCGCTCAAAGGCAAGATCCTGAACGTGGAGCGCGCGCGGTTCGACCGGATGTTGAGTTCGGCGGAAGTGGGCACGCTCATTACCGCGCTGGGAACCGGCATCGGGCGCGGCGAGGCGGATCAGGGCGGATTCAGCCTCGAGAAACTGCGTTACCACAAGATCGTCATCATGACGGACGCCGATGTGGACGGCTCGCATATCCGCACGCTTCTGCTGACATTCTTCTTTAGGCAGATGCCGGAACTCATTGAAAATGGATATCTTTATATCGCCCAGCCGCCGCTTTACCGTGCCAAGCGCGGCAATGAGGAACGCTATCTGAAGGACGACGCAGCACTTGAGGACTATCTGCTCGACAAGGCGCTGGCCAACACGTCGCTTCGTTTCCATGACGGGCGGGAATTAAGTGGCGAGGCCTTGACGAGCGCGGTCCGGTCGATCGGGCGGGTGGCGCAGACCCTGCGTCGTATCTCGACCAAGGTGCCGGTCTGGGTTCTCGAACAGGCGGTGATTTCCCGCGCCCTGCACCTTGATGCGGAGGTCGCGCAGGCTCGCGCGGCGGTGCTCCAGAGTCGGCTGGACGCGGCGTCTCCCGCCAATGAACGCGGCTGGATGGTGGCGCCGACCGATCTGGGCGAACTCCGTCTCGCCCGCAGCGTGCGCGGCGTCGGCGAGGTCTATACGCTCGATTCCGCCCTGCTTCGTTCCGCCGAGGCGCGCTGGCTGACCGGCGAGGAAGACAGGCTGGAGCGCGATTTCGCCCGGCCGGCGACGCTGGTTCTGGATGGGCATGCCGTTGAAGTGAATGGCCCCGCCGCGCTGTTCGACCGTATTCTGGCCCAGGGCCGCAAGGGGCTCGCCATCAACCGCTTCAAAGGGCTGGGCGAGATGAACAATGAGCAATTGTGGAACACCACGCTCGATCCGGCCATGCGCATTCTCCTGCAGGTGAAGGTCGGCGATGTGGAAGATGCGGCGCAGGTCTTCTCCACGCTCATGGGCGACGTTGTGGAGCCGCGCCGCGATTTCATCATCGGCAACGCCCGGAAGGTCGCAAATCTGGATGTATAGGCGCGCCGCGCTGCTGGCGGCCGGAACTCTCTTCGCCGCCGCCGCCCCGGGTTTCGCTCAGGCCGACGATCCGCAGGTCAACGCCCAGTATCGCGTTTTCGCGCATGGCTTCCATGTGGCGGACGCTTCGGCGAGCTACAAGCTCACCCCTTGGGGTTACGGCATCACCACCCATCTCGTCGCGGGCGGTTTGCTGAGCATCTTGATCAGCATGGATGTCACGAGCCATGCCGAGGGCCGTTTCGAGAACGGCTGGGTCGCGCCCATGAATTTCGGGAGCGGCGGCTATTCTCGCGGCAAGACGCGCCACGTTGAAGTAACCTATCAGAACGGCGCCCCGGTCGTGACTCAGCTCACGCCGCCGGAAAACGATCGTCTGCCCGTGCCGGACGATGAAAAGCGCAATGCCATCGACACGCTGTCCGCCATGGCGCTGTTGCTGAACACGATCGAACAGACCGGCCACTGCGACGGCGCCTCCCGTATTTTCGACGGTCTCCGTCTCACCTCGATGACCGTTCACGGACCGATCGACGCCAAAGTGCCGGAAGGGTCGGGCGAGGTGTTTCTTGGCAAGTCCCTCCGCTGCGACTTCGTCGGTCAGCAGATCGCGGGATTCATCAAGGACAGTTCTCATCTCGCCGAGATGAAGGCGCCGCGTAAGGGATCGGCCTGGTTCCAGTCAATGCCGGGTCTTGGTCTCGTCGCGGTACGGATCGAATTCGATCACCCCAAGATAGGACATATGATAGCGGTCCTGAGCCGCATTCCACAAAAGATGTAAATTCAACATATTGGAGAGGCTTTCTAAACGGGAATCTCAGCGATGATGGCGGGAATGCGGGAGATCGATTCCGCCATGATGACCGGCTCCGAGACGTTGCCGGGTGTCCCGTAGCCCCATTCCGCGAAAATTCCCCGCACATGCGCGCCATGCGCGGCGAGCAGGTCATTGTGATGATCGCCGATCATGACCGCGTTTTCCGGCGCGTGCCCGGCCAGTTCGATCACGCCGAGCAGATGGCGCGGGTCCGGTTTGCGCCAGGGAAAGGTGTTGCCGCCCGCCAGAGCGACGAAGGCGTCGGACAGTCCCAGCGCCTGGAGAATATCCCGCGCAGGAGCCTCGGGCTTGTTCGTGCACACGGCGCAGGCGATTCCTCTCCCGCGCAGCGTGTCGAGAGCCTCGCGCGTACCGGGAAAGGGACGGGTCAGGCGCGAGGAACGGGGCGTGTAGAGCGCCACGAACTCCGCTATCGCCTTTTCCGGCGCGATCTCCGGAGACGCGCCCCCGAAGGCGAGAAGCCGCTCCACGAGCACGCCCGCTCCATCGCCGATCATGCCGCGAATGACGTCGTCATCCGGACGCGGCAGTCCGTAGCGGGCCATCATTTCGCGCGCGGCGTCGGCAAGATCGGGAAGGCTGTCCACGAGCGTGCCATCGAGGTCGAAAACGGCGAGGGTGACGGCGGGAATATGTGTACGCGTCATGTCGGCTCCGGGGCGGTCACGAGGGAGCAGGCAACAAACGGCAACCTGAAGTGACTCGCAAGCGGTTTGACAGTTCTCCGGCGCTTTGGCTACGGCGTGACTCAGTCACTGTCTTTTGTTCCGAGGTTTCCACTCCGTGCCAGCCCCCCGTCCGACCACCGCCGTGATCCTCGCCGCCGGGCTCGGCACGCGGATGCGCTCGACCCTGCCCAAGGCCATGCACCGGCTCGGCGGACGCCCCATGATCGCCCATCTGATCGCGACGGCGGAAACGGTGTTCGACCGCATCGTCGTGGTCGTCGGCCCCGGCATGGAGGCGCTGGCCGCCTTGTGCGCGCCGCATGCGACGGTCGTCCAGCAGGAGCGTCTCGGCACCGGCCACGCGGCCCGCATGGCGCAGGATCTGTTCGGCGAGGGCGACGTCGCCGTGCTCTATGCGGATAATCCGCTCATCACCGCCGTCACCATGCGCGCGCTGCTCGATGCACGGCAGGGAGCCGAACTGGCGCTCGTCGCCATGCGCCCGGCCGATCCCGGACGCTACGGCCGCGTCGTCACCGAGGGCGACCGCGTCCTGCGGGTGGTCGAATGGAAGGACGCCACGTCCGAGGAACGCGCGATCGACCTGTGCAATGCGGGGGTCATCTGCGCCGGGGCCGACGCCCTGCGCGGCTGGCTCGGCGACGTGCGCGCGGAGAACGTCCAGGGGGAATATTATCTCACCGATGTCGTGGCGCTCGCCGCGGCCAAAGGAACGGTGCGCTTCGTCGAGGCGCCGGAAGCCGAACTGGCGGGGATCAATTCCCGCGCGGAGCTGGCGCGCGCCGAGGCGGCGCTTCAGGACCGCCTGCGCGGCGAGGCGATGGAAGCGGGCGTCACGCTCGTCGCGCCCGAAACGGTGTTCCTCTGCGCCGACACGGTGATCGAGCCGGATGTGGTGATCGAACCCAACGTCGTGTTCGGCCCCGGCGTCACCCTCCGCAGCCATGTCACCATCCGCGCCTTCAGCCATCTGGAAGGGTGCGAGGTGCGCGGCGGCGCGATCATCGGACCCTATGCCCGGCTGCGCCCCGGCACACTCTGCGCAGAGAACACGCATGTCGGCAATTTCGTCGAACTCAAGGCCGTCACGCTGGGCGAGGGGGCGAAGGCCAATCATCTCACCTATCTCGGCGACGCGGCGATCGGCCCGCGCACCAATGTCGGCGCGGGGACCATCACCTGCAATTATGACGGCGTGTTCAAACATCGCACGACGATCGGCGCCGATGCGTTCATCGGCTCGGATTCCATCTTCGTCGCGCCGGTGACGGTCGGGGACGGCGCTCTGGTCGCCGCCGGAAGTGTCATCACCGAGGCGGTTCCGGCAGAGGCGGCCGCTTTCGGGCGTGGACGGCAGGTCAACAAGGAAGGGCGTGCGAAAATCCTGCGCGACTCCCTGCTGGCGCGGAAGGAGAAACGCTGATGTGCGGGATCTGTGGCGTGGTCGGGACGCGCCCTGCGGCCCCGCTCATCTTCGAGGCGCTGCGGCGGCTCGAATATCGCGGCTATGATTCCGCCGGAATCGCCACGCTCGGCCCGCAGGGGATCGACCGGCGGCGCGCGGCGGGCAAGCTCGACAATCTGGAACGCGTCCTGCACGCCGCGCCGCTGGACGGCACGACGGGTATCGGCCACACGCGCTGGGCCACCCATGGCAGCCCGAACGAGACGAACGCCCATCCCCATGCGGTGGGCGGGGTGGCCGTCGTGCATAACGGCATCATCGAGAATTACGAGACCCTGCGCGAGGAGCTGAGCGCGGCGGGCCGCGTCTTCACTACCGAGACGGATACGGAAACCGTCGCCCAGCTTGTCGATTCCCTGCTGGAACAGGGGCTTGCTCCGGAAGAAGCCGCCTTCCGCGCCCTGCGGCGTCTCGAAGGCGCCTATGCGCTGGCGATGATCTTCACCGGGCATGAAGGGTTGATGATCGGCGCGCGCCATGGCGCGCCGCTGGCGGTGGGGATCGGAGAAGGGGAGATGTTCCTTGGTTCGGACAGTCTCGCCCTCGCGCCGCTGGCGCGGAAGATCGCCTATCTCGAAGACGGCGACTGGTGCGTCCTGCGCCCGGGAGGAGTCGTTTTCCACGACGCGCGGGGCGAGGCGGTCGAGCGCCCGATCCAGACCGTCGCCCTGATCGGCGGCGCGGTCGGCAAGGACGGATATCGCCATTACATGGAGAAGGAACTGCACGAGCATCCGGTCGTCATCGGCCAGACGCTTCAGCGCATCATCGACCCCGTGACGCGGCAGATCACGCTGCCGGACCTGCCCTTCGCCCTGGAGGAAATTCCGCGCGCCGTCATCACCGCCTGCGGCTCCGCGTTCTATGCGGGGCTGGTGGGACGGTACTGGCTGGAAGCGGAAGCGCGTTTGCCGGTGGATATCGATGTCGCGTCCGAGATGCGCTACCGCAATCCGCCGCTGAGCGAGGGCGGCCTCGGCCTGCTCATCTCGCAATCCGGCGAGACGGCGGACACGCTGGCGGCCCTGCGCGGCTTGCGGGCGGCGAAGCAGCACATCCTCTCCGTGCTGAATGTCGAGACCAGCACCATGGCGCGGGAGAGCGACGTGACGCTCGGCATGGTGGCCGGGCCGGAAATCTCGGTCGCCAGCACCAAGGCCTTCACAGCGCAGCTCTCCGTTCTCGCCGCGCTCACCATCGCCATCGGCCAGGCGCGCGGCGCCATCGGCCCGGCCCGCCAGCAGCATCTCATCGCGTGCCTGCTCGATCTTCCCTCCCGGGCGGCGGAGGTGTTCGGCCAGGACGAGGCCATCCGCGCCATGGCGCAGGTCATCGCGGAGGCGCGGGACGTGCTCTATCTCGGGCGCGGCATCTGCTTCCCCGTGGCGCTGGAAGGCGCGCTCAAGCTCAAGGAAATCTCTTACATCCATGCCGAGGCCTATGCGGCTGGCGAAATGAAGCACGGCCCGATCTCGCTGATCGACCGCACCGTCCCCATCGTCGCCATCGCGCCCTCGACCATTCTCTTCGACAAGACCCTGTCGAATCTTCAGGAGGCCAAGGCCCGCGGCGGCCGCATCCTGGTGTTCACGGACGCTAAAGGCGCGGCGCGCCTGCGCGACCTGGCGGAGATCGTGGTGGTGGTGCCGGACGTGGACGCCTTTGTCACGCCGATCCTCTATACCATCCCGGTGCAGATCCTCGCCTATGAGGTTGCGCTTCTCAAGGGGACGGACGTGGACCAGCCGCGCAACCTCGCCAAATCGGTGACGGTGGAGTAAAATCCTGTCCCGCTGCCGCCGCCATTCGGCAGGAAAAAGATCGGTCGGTCGCTCATGCGCTTGATCTTCCCCTCCGTCAGAGGTGTATCTCCTTGCCGGACGATGCGCGGCGCGACCATCCGCTCCGGCGGAAGCGTCGTCTTTGCACGCCATGGCGAAAAGGCACGCAAGCAATGAGCGGCAGGATGAAGCCTGAGATTCTGGTCAGCGGGGCAGGGGTGGCGGGTCTCGTCACCGCCGTCATACTGGCCGAGCGCGGCGGCGCCGTCTGCCTGCACGAGGCCGGCGCGCGGATCGGCAGCGGCGCGTCCTGGATGGCGGGGGGCATGCTGGCCCCGTGGTGCGAGGCGGAGAGCGCGCCGGAGGAGATCACGCGGGACTCGCTGGACGCGGTCGGCTGGTGGCGCGCGCACGTGCCGGAATGCGCCGCCAACGGCACGCTTGTCGTCGCTCCCCCCCGCGATCTGCCGGAACTCGCCCGTTTCGCGCGCAGGACCAGCCATTTCGAGACGCTCGACGGTCGGCGCATCGCCGCTCTCGAACCCGATCTGGCGGATCGCTTCGACAAGGGGCTCTTCTTTCCCGAGGAAGCCCATCTCGATCCCCGCGCCGCGCTTGTCGCCCTGCGCGAACGGCTGATCGCACTGGGCGGAAAAATCTTCCACGGCGAGGATCGTCCCGCGCCGGAGGCGTTCGACTGGCACATCGACTGCACGGGGATCGCCGCCCGCGACTCGCTCAGGGGATTGCGCGGCATGCGCGGCGAGATGCTTCTCCTGCGCTGCCCGGAGCTTCATTTCCGGAGGCCCGTCCGCCTGCTGCATCCCCGCATCCCGGTCTACATCGTCCCGCGCGCGGAGAGCGTCTTCATGGTCGGCGCAACGATGATCGAGGCGGAAGATTCGCGTGGGATCACGGTCCGTTCAATGACGGACCTGCTCAATGCGGCGTATGCTCTCCATCCCGCCTTCGCCGAGGCGGAAATCATCGAGGCCAATGCCGGTCTGCGCCCGTCCTTTCCCGATAACATCCCGAAAGTGATCCGGGACGGGTGGACGATCCATGTGAACGGCATGTATCGCCATGGTTTCCTTCTCTCCCCCGCGCGCGGAATGGAGGTCGCCGCCATGGTGTTCGGCGCTGAGTAACGGAGGTCCATATGGAAATTCTGGTCAATGACGAGCGGCGCGACGTACGCTCCGGCGTTCTCGCCGACGTGCTGGCCGAGCTTGGCTTCGGCTCGGCGCGTATCGCGACGGCGGTGGACGGCGCGTTCGTCCCCGCCTCGGCCCGGGAGAATTTCCGTCTCGAACCCGGTTGCCGGCTGGAAATCGTCGCGCCCATGCAGGGAGGTTAGCAACGATGCGCGCCTATGGGCATGACTTCGCCTCGCCGCTTCTTCTTGGCACGGCGCTCTACGACAGCCCGGCCGTGCTGGCCGACTCCGTGCGCGCGGGCCAGCCCGGCGCCGTGACGGTTTCGCTGCGGCGGGAATCGGCGGGTCAACTGGCCGGGCAGGCGTTCTGGACGCTGGTGCGGGACCTCGGCGTGCCGGTGCTGCCGAACACGGCAGGCTGCCACGGCGTGCGCGAGGCGGTCACGACGGCGCAGATGGCGCGGGAGGTGTTCGGCACCAACTGGATCAAGCTCGAGGTCATCGGCAGCGGCGACCTGTTGCAGCCGGATCTGTTCGGGCTCGTCGAAGCCGCGCGCCTTCTCACCGAGGACGGATTCCAGGTCTTTCCCTACACCACGGAAGATCTCGTGGCCGCCGAGCGCCTGCTGCGCGCCGGGTGCGAGGTGCTGATGCCATGGGGCGCGCCGATCGGCTCGGGGAGGGGGCTCAACAACCTTTTCGGCCTTCGCGCGCTGCGTGCCCATTTCCCCGAAATTCCCATGGTGATCGACGCCGGGATCGGCCGCCCGTCCCATGTCGCGGCGGCGTTCGAAATGGGGTTCGACGCCGTGCTGCTGAACACGGCGGTGGCGAAGGCGGGCGATCCCGTCGCCATGGCGCGCGCCTTCCGCCTCGCCTGCGAGGTCGGGCGCCTCGGATTCGAGGCCGGCCCCATGCCGGAGCGGGACATGGCTGTCCCCTCGACGCCGACGCTTGGCCGGGCCATGCTGGACGCATGACACGTCTGATCTCCCCCATTTATCCCGTCGTGGATCATCCCCGCTGGGTCGAGCGTCTCGGCGGAGCCGGCGCGCGCTTCATTCAGCTTCGCCTCAAGGATCTGCCGCCCGAGACGTTGCGCGCGCAGGTCGTGGAAGCGCAGGAAGCCGCGGCGCGCCACAATGTCTGCCTCGTGCTGAACGATTACTGGCAACTCGGCATCGAACTCGGCGTCGATTATCTCCATCTTGGCCAGGAGGATCTCGACACGGCCGATGTGGCGCAGATCAGGGCCACGGGCATCCGGCTCGGCATTTCGACCCATTCCCACGAGGAACTGGACCGCGCACTGTCCTTCGCGCCGGACTATGTCGCTCTCGGCCCGATCTGGGAGACGACGCTGAAGAAAATGGTCTGGGCGCCGCAAGGTCTCGGGCGTCTGCGCGAATGGCGGCGTCTCTGCGGGGAGACGCCATTGGTGGCCATCGGCGGCATCACGCGCGACCGGCTGAAATCCTGCCTCGATGCCGGAGCGGACTCTGTCGCGGCGGTCTCGGACTTCATCCGCGCGCCCGACCCCGAACGTCAGGTCGCGCGCTGGCTCGCGGCGGCGAGGCAAGGGGCGGCCTGAGGCGACATCCATGCCGCAAGCGTGGCAAAATTATTATCAACGCGATGGTATTACGTCGTCAACGTCATGATTTGGCGCTATGTTTCTCGTGAGCGGCGAGGCCGAGCGCAACGAGGGAGGGTGTTGACGGAATGACGATCACGGGACTCGCAGCGATCATGCTCGCCCTTGCGCTGCTGCTGGTTCTCGTCAGTCTCATTCAGCCGGTGGCCCGCAAGCTGGAAATCTCGGAGACGGTGCTGCTTGCTCTCGCCGGCATCTTTCTCGGCGCGCTGGCGGCTTTGACGCTACATTCCTCCACGACGGACGCTTTTGACGGAGCGGCGGAAACGCTGCTGGATTTCCCGGTCAACAGCGAATCCTTCCTGCTGATCTTCCTGCCCATTCTCGTGTTTCAGGGCGCGCTGGCCATCGACGTGCGGCGTCTGGCGCACGAGGCGGCCACGGTGCTGCTGCTGGCCGTGGTGGCTGTGGTCGTTTCCACGGCCCTGATCGGCCTCGCCCTGTTGCCTGTCGCCGGGCAGCCGCTGATCGTCTGTCTGCTTCTGGGCTCGATCGTCGCGACGACCGACCCGTCCGCCGTGGCCGGGATCTTCCGCGAGATCGGCGCCGCCACCCGCCTGACCCGGCTGGTGGAGGGGGAGGCGCTCCTGAATGACGCAGCCGCCATCGCGATCTTCACTATCCTGCTCGCGTCGGTGACGCAGCATCATCACATCCAGCTCGGCGAAGCGGCGCTGGATTTCGTGGTCTCCTTCGGCGGAGCCCTGATCGTCGGAATCCTGGCGGGGCGGCTGACCCTGTACGGCGTGGCGGCGCTCAGCGGCCTGCCCGCCGCCGAAATCACGCTGACCCTCGCGCTCCCCTATGTCGTCTATATCGTCTGCGAGCAGTTTCTCGGCTTTTCGGGCGTGGTCGCCACGGCGTCGGCGGGGTTGACCATCTCCGCATACGGACCATCCACCTTCCGCCCGCAGGTCTGGCGCTTTCTCAACGAATTGTGGGAGCAGCTCGTCTATTGGAGCGGCTCGCTGCTCTTCCTGCTGGCTGCCCTGCTCATTCCGCGCCTGATGATCGGCATGACGCGCTGGGATTGCGTCCTGATCGCCATTGCCAGCGTGGCGGGCCTCGCGGCGCGGGCCTCGGTCGTGTTCGGGCTGCTGCCGCTGCTGGCATCGGCGCGATTGTCCCCGCCCGTGCCCACGCCCTTCAAGGTGACGATGGTCTGGGGCGGCCTGCGCGGCGCGATCACCCTGGCCCTGGCCCTGGCCGTGACCGAGAACCAGCGCGTCTCCACGAGCGTCGCGCATTTCATCGGCATCATCGCCACGGGCTTCGTGCTGGTGACGCTTCTGCTCAACGGCACGTCGCTGCGCTATCTCGTGATCTTCCTGAAGCTGGACCAGCTTTCGCCGATCGATCAGGCGTTGCGCCATCAGGTGCTGAGTTCGGGCCTGACCCATATCGCCGAACGCACCGAGGAACTGGCCGAGGAACTGGCCTTCAAGCCGAGCATCCGCAAGATCGTGACGGAGCAGATCGAGCGGCGGGCGGATGAGGAGAGGGCGGCCAACACCTTCGACACGGCGCTGGGCGACCGGCAGCGCGTGACGCTCGCCCTCATCATCATCGCCAATCGCGAACGCTCCCTGCTGCTCGATATTTTCCGCATCCAGGGCCTCAACCGCCGCGTCATGGAGACGCTGCTCCGCTCGGCGGAAGCCGTGGTGGACGGCGCGCGGCTGGAGGGGCGCTTCGGCTATGCGCGCGCCCTGAGGCGACGCCTCAAGCCGTCCCTCCGTTTCCGTGTGGCGCAGATGCTGCATCACCGGCTGCATATCGACCCGCCCCTGATGCGCGCCATGGCGGAACGGTTCGAGATGCTGATGATCGCCCATCTCGTCTCGCTCTCGCTGATGCGCTTCATGCGCGAACGGCTGGAGCCCACGCTGGGCCATCGCATCAGCGAAATCGTGTCGGAGGTGCTCGGCCGCCAGCGGCGCATGCTGGACGACGCCGTCGAGACCCTCCGCCTGCATTATCAGGGTTATTTCGAGGCTCTGGAAACCCGCATCCTCACCCAGATCGCCTTGCGGCTGGAAGGGGAGGAGTACGATCAACTCATGACCGAGGATCTCATCACGGATGAGATCCATGAGGAATTGCGTCGCGATGTGGAGCGCCGGGCGGAGCGGATCAGCTCGCCGCTGCATTTCAGCCTCCGGCACGGCATCGAGAACCGCCTGCGGGTCTTTCCCGCCTTCCGCGGCGTGCCGGACGCGGTGCTGCATGATCTCGCCTCCGAAATCTCGCTGCACTTCGCTTCGCCGGGTGAGGTTCTGGTCCGCCGCGGCAAGAAAATCCGGACCGTCTATGCGATCGTCGCGGGACTGGTGGAACTGCATGTGGCCGAGCAGGACATCCAGCTCGGCACGGGCGATCTGATCGGCGCGATGCAGCTCCTGCGCGGCGAGAGGCTGGACGGCGTCGTGCGCACCCTCCAGTTCGGGCACCTTCTGGCCATTCCCGCGCCCATATTTCTGAAATTCCTGCATGACTATCCCATCGTCCGCCGCAATATCGAGCAGCGCGCGGCGGAGCGGCGGCAGGGGCAGGACAGGCAAGGCATGTTCAACACGCCGCTCATGCTGACCCAGGAGGGCAATGCCGCCAGCCATGCAACGCCGAGCCGCGCCGAGGCGCAGCTTGCGCCGGACTCCGATCTCACCGTCACGCAGAAAACGCAGGATTGAAGTGCTCGGCTCCAATTGCCCGATAAGATATATTATGCCAACTCATACCACTGGAGCGCCGCAAAGCGACGCCTTGCGACTCATTGCAGCGTGTAGCCGCCGAGTTCGCGCCCGGTCTGGCTGTCAATCTCCCGCATCTCCACGCCATACCCCCAGAGATCCTTCAGATGCGCCAGCGTCAGCCGCGCATCCGTCGGCTGCAACAACTGGCCCGGCCGCGTGCGATGTTCCAGCTTCAATATGCGATCGCCCTGAAGATCGGCGCCGACGATTTCGATCTCCTCCGCCAGCATTCCCGGATCGTAGGACGCGGCGACCGAGCGGCGGATCTCGTGATATCCTTCCTCATTGTGAATCGCGTCCACCAGCAGATAAGGCTGGGCCTGGTCGTCGGTCAGACGGAAGAGCCGCAGGTCGCGAATGACTTTCGGCGAGAGGAACTGCTGGATGAAGCTCTCGTCCCGATAATCCGCCCAGCCATATTTCAGCGTCCCGACCGGATCGCCATTTCCCGCGATGTCGCGGAACCAGCGTCGATCTTCCTCCGTCGGCGTGGTGCAGATGCGCACGATGTCGGACATCATCGCGAGCCCGAGCGCGTAGGGATTGAAGTTCGGGCCGCCGCCTTGTTCGAAGCCCGGCTGCATGATGACGTTGGTGGTCGAATGAATGGCTTCCAGCATCGCTGAATCGTCGATCAGCCCTTTTTCGTGCAGCCGCCGCATGATGAAGTCATGCACCCAGGTGGCGCACCCCTCATTCATGACCTTGACCTGCGGCTGGGGATAGAAATACTGCGCCGTGAGCCGCACGATGCGGATGATCTCCCGCTCCCAGGTTTCCAGCTTCGGAGCGTGTTTTTCGAGGAAATAGAGAATATTCTCTTCGGGCAGGCCCAGTTGACTGGGGCCGTCCGCCGCTTCGTCGCCCTTTGCGCCCAGCCCGGTCGGGATGGTTCGCCAGAGGTCGTTGTACTGGCTGTGCTCGTATTCCCGTCGTTCCCGCGCGCGCTGCGCCTCGGCGCGGAGATCGATGCGTTTGGCGCCGGTATGGCGGTTGACCCCCTGCCCCTGCAACGCGTGAGCCGCATCGAGAATCCGCTCGACCGCCCTTATCCCGTAACGCTCCTCGCACCGCGCCACATAGCCGCGGGCGAATTCGAGATAATCGAGAATCTGCGTCGGGTCCGTCCATTCCCGGAAGAGTCTGTTCGTGCGGAAAAAATGATTATGCCCGAACGCCGCATGGGCAATCACCAGCGCCTGCATCGTGGCGCTGTTCTCCTCCATCAGATAGGAGATACAGGGGCTCGAATTGATGACCACCTCATAGGCGAGCCCCATCAACCCCCGCTTATAGGCGTTTTCATGCGTGACGAAACGCTTTCCCGCCGACCAGTGCGGGTAGCTGACGGGCATGCCGTGGGATGTATACACATCCAGCATCTGCTCGGAGGTGATGATCTCGATGCGGTTGGGATAGGTCTCAAGCCCCAGCTCCTCCTCGGCGATCCGCTCAATCTCGTCATAGCATTTCCAGAGAATGCTGAAATTCCAGTCGGTTCCCGTATAAAGCATGAGGGTGTCCCCTCCTTATTTCGCAGTTTTACGACGGGCAAAAAGCTCCCGGAACACCGGGAAGATCTCCTTGCGGTCACGCACCTGCCGGATGGCGAGATGGGGAGAGGCTTCGGAAAGTTCGCGGTAACAACGCCACAAATCGCTGTCGTTGCGAATGATCGCGCCGGAGCCCACAACCTCGATATAGGCGAAATACTGCACGATCGGGAGAATATTCTCCGTCATCAGCTCCATGACTCTCGCTTTGTCGGAAGAAATATTGTCCCCGTCCGATGCCTGCGCGACATAGATATTCCACCGGTCAACGGGATACCGCGCCTTCTGCGCCGAAAGCATGACTTCGAGCGCCGTTGACACGACCGTTCCTCCCGTCCGCGGATCGGTGAAGAAGGTTTCCTCATCGACCTCCTCGGCCGTCTCCGCATGGCGGATGAAGACGATGTCCAGCTTCTCGTAGCGCCGCTCCAGAAAGACATGCAGCAGCAGAAAGAACTGCTTGCCGAGTTCCTTCATCTTCTCCGTCATGGAACCCGAAACATCCATGATACAGAACATCACGGCCTGCGTCGTCGGCTTCGGGACGGGCGTGAAGCGCCGATACCGCAGATCGACCGGATCGACCCATGGAATCCGAATCAGCCGCCGCGACTGCATCTCCCTCTCCTCGCGCAACGTCTGAAGCCGCTCGTAATCCGCCTCCTCAAGCGGCATCTTTTCCTCGAGCGCGGCGATCTCCGCCTCGATCTCCTGCAACCGCGCGGGCTTGGGCCGCTTGAGTCCGATACGCCGCGCCACGGAATGACGCATCGTCCGCCCCAGATCGAGTTGCGATGGCGACCCGTCCGAACTCAACCCGGCCCGGCTCGTGGCCAATGATGTGGTCGTGGCGATCTCGCGCTTCACCAGATCCGGCAGTTCCAGATCGTCGAAAAACAGGTCGAGGAACTCGTCCCGCGAAAGGACGAAGCGATAGGAATCCTCCCCGCCCCCTTCCGCGCTGGCCTCGCCATCCCCGTTTCCGCCCTCGCCCCCTGCCCCGCCGGGCGGCCTGCGCAGTCTGTCGCCGGGCACGAACTCCCTGTTCCCCGGCAGCACGAACTGGCGCACGCCCTGCGTGAACACGCGATGAAAACTGGGTTCGTGCAACACATCGGCCGGAATGTCGACGGTGTTGCTCTGCGCGTTATCCCGGATACGCCCCTGACTCACGGCCTCGCGCACGGCGGTCTGAACCGCGTTGCGCGCCCGCACCAGAACACGGCGCCGGTTCTCCGTGTTCTTGCCGTGCGGGTTGGGGCGACGGTCGATGATTTCCATGAAACCTATGCTCCGTCATCGGCTGGACGTCTTGCAAATGAAAACGCCGCACCACTCAGGCGGATTGTTTCACACGCATATACCATTCGATCAGCCGCCTCACCTGACGTTCCGTATAACCACGCGCAACCATGCGGGCGACGAACTCGTCATGTTTGCGTTCGCTGTCGCTGTCCTTCTTCGAGCCGAAGCTGATGACGGGCAGCAATTCCTCGACCTGGCTGAACATCCGCTTCTCGATCACGTCGCGGATCTTCTCGTAGCTGGTCCAGGACGGATTGCGGCCGCCATTATTCGCCCGCGCCCGAAGTGAGAACTTGACGACCTCGTTGCGGAAATCCTTGGGATTGGCGATCCCGGCGGGCTTCTCGATCTTGGTCAGCTCCGCATTGAGTAGATCCCGATTCATCAACTGGCCCGTATCGGGGTCCTTGAAATCCTGATCCTCTATCCAGGCATCCGCATAGTCCAGATAGCGGTCGAAGAGGTTCTGGCCATAATCGTTATAGCTCTCCAGATAGGCCTTCTGGATCTCATGTCCAAGAAAATCCGCGTAACGCCGCGCCAGTTCGGATTTCAGTACCGCAAGATAGCCCGCCTCGATCTCGGAGGGGAATTGTTCACGCCGAACGGCCTGCTCCAGCACATACATCAGATGCACGGGATCGGCCGAGACCTCATTCGGGTCATGGTTGAACGTCGCGGAAAGCACCTTGTACGCGAAACGCGTGGAGATGCCCTCCATGCCTTCATCCACCCCCGCCGCGTCCTTGTATTCCTGCATCGCACGGGCCTTGGGATCGGTCTCGCGGATATTCTCGCCGTCATAGACACGCATCTTGGCGAATTGCGTGGAATTCGGATGCGGCTTGAGCCGTGACAGGACGGCGAACTGCGCCAGCATGTTGAGGGTGTTCGGCGCGCAGGGCGCATCCCCCAGCGCCGAGGAGTGGATCAGCTTCTCATAGATCTTCGCCTCCTCCGTCACGCGGAGGCAATAGGGCACCTTGATGACGCAGACACGGTCGAGAAACGCCTCGTTCGTGCGGTTGTTGCGGAAACTCTGCCATTCCGCCTCGTTCGAATGCGCCAGGATCACGCCGGTGAACGGGATCGACCCGATATTCTCCGTGCCGACGTAATTGCCCTCCTGCGTGGCCGTCAGCAGCGGATGCAGCATCTTGATCGGCGCCTTGAACATCTCGACGAATTCGAGAATGCCCTGATTCGCGCGGTTCAACCCTCCGGAGAAGCTGTAGGCGTCGGGGTCGTTCTGGCTGAAATGTTCGAGCTGGCGGATATCCACCTTGCCGACGAGCGCGGAAACGTCCTGGTTGTTGTCGTCTCCCGGCTCCGTCTTGGCGACGGCCAGTTGCCGCAGCTTGGACGGATGCAGCTTCACCACGCTGAAGCGCGCGATATCGCCGTCGAATTCCTCCAGCCGCTTCAGCGCCCAGGGACTCGCAATGCCGTTCAACACCCGGCGCGGAATGCCATATTGCGCTTCGAGCGTAGGGCCCATCCGCTCGGGATCGAAAATCCCCAGCGGACTTTCAAACACCGGACTGATCTGCTTTCCCGCCTTGAGCACGTAGATCGGCTCGCGCTCCATCAGCGTCTTGAGCCGTTCGCCGAGCGACGACTTGCCCCCGCCCACAGGGCCGAGCAGATAGAGGATCTGCTTGCGTTCCTCCAACCCCTGCGCGGCATGGCGGAAGAAGCCGACGATCTGCTCGACGGCGTCCTCCATTCCGTAGAAATCGGAGAAGGCCGGATAGGTCCGCACCGTCCGGTTCATGAAGATCCGCCCCAGCCGCGGATCGCGCGCCGTGTCGAGCATCACGGGCTCGCCGATCGCCTTGAGCATCCGTTCCGCCGCCCCGGCATAGCACGAGGGGTCTTCGCGACAGAGTTCGAGGAAGGAGGCCAGGGACATTTCCGTCTCCCGGCGCTCGTCGCGCATCGTGGCGGCCAACGAAAAAACGTTAGAAAATGAACCCATGAACAGAACTCTCCGTGTATGGGTCGCCCGAAGGGCGCCCCAGCGTGAGCCCTGGTGAACTCCGCGGCGGACGAGATCCGCAACGGTTCTCACGCAGGCATATTTTCTTGAACACTCATCCGCTTACGCCGTATTCCCGGCGTGACGATCATTGTCGGACAAGGGCGGCACGGGTCGGTGAACTCCCCTGCCTGCATGCGGAAGAAAACAGGCGGCGCAGCCCTGTCTTCCTCCCGGGAAGAACATCCAAGCCGGCCCCCGCGGGGCACCGCCATGTCCGGGCAACCGACCCGGTCCCATAAGGCTATTCTCTTAAAGAGCCGCGTTTCAACAAGAAAACATCATGACGAGTCGATGACACGGATGTTTCAGGAAACGGTGATGACCATCCCATCATATGCCGGCTCCACGCCGGCCGGCAGGTCACGCAGGAGCGACGCGTAATCCATGTCCGGCCCCATATGCGTCAGAATCGTCCGTCGCGGCTTGAGCCGCTCGCGCCATTCCAGCACGAGACCCACCCATGCATGCGCCACATGCGGTTCGTGCTGGAAACACCCCACGACCCAGGTATCCAGCCCCGTCAGCCCGTCCAGCACCGCGTCCGTCATGAATTCGACGTCCGTGCAATAGGCGAAGGCGCCACACCGCAATCCCAGCGACGTCGTGCGCCCGTGGCGCTGCTCGAACAGCGCGACCTCCAGCCCCGCCGCCCGTATGCTCTGCCCCGCCGCCACGAGATGCGTCTCCAGAACCGGGCGGAAGAACCCGCTCCCCTGCCACGGACGAAACGCATAGGCGAAGCGCGCGCGCAACTCCTCCAGCACGTCCTCGGCCGCATAAAGCGGCAGCGGCGCGTCGATGACGCGATTGACGGCGCGCAATTCGTCCAGCCCGGCCACATGATCGCTATGCGGGTGGGTGTACACGACCGCATGAACAGCCGGGATTCGCGCGGCAAGGAACTGCGTGCGTAGATCCGGCCCCGAATCCACCAGCAGCGATTCGCCGCCCGGTCCTTCGATGACGATCGAGGAGCGCGTCCGCGTGTTCCTGGGCTCGCGGGGATCGCACCGGCCCCAGAGGCCCGCGCCGTCCTGACCGCCGATCATCGGCACACCCGCCGAGCCGCCACAGCCGAGAATCGTGATCTTCATACGGCGCGCCGGAACAATCGGTGGAAATTCGCCGTCGTCACCTCGGCCAGCCGCTCCGCCGCAAGGCCGCGCTCCGCCGCGAGACGCGCGGCCGTATGGACGACGAAGCCCGGCGTGTTCGGCTTGCCGCGCCGGGGGACCGGCGCGAGGAACGGACTGTCCGTTTCCACCAGAATCCGATCCTCCGGCAGCGCCCGCGCCACCTCGCGGATCGTCTCACATTTCGGAAAGGTCAGCAGACCCGAGAAACTCACATAACCGCCCAGAGCGATCGCCACTTGCGCCAGCTCCGGTCCCGAGGCGAAACAATGCAGCAGGAACGGAAACGCGCCGTTGCGCTCGACTTCGTCGCGCAGAATGGCGGCCACGTCCTCATCGGCCTCCCGCGCGTGAATCACCAGCGGCAGCCCCGTCAGCCGCGCCGCGCCGATATGCGCGCGAAATCCCGCCTTCTGCGCCTCGCGCACCTCCGCCCCGCCATGGAGGTAATCCAGCCCGGACTCGCCGATCCCCACCACGCAGGACGGTTCCGCCAGCCCGGCGATCTCGTCAGAAGAATGCGATTCGCCCGCCTCATGCGCGTGATCGGGATGCGTCCCCACCGCGCACCAGACCCGCAGCTCCGGGCGGTCGAACCGCGTCAGGCCGATCTGCGTCTGCGCATGCGACAGCCGCGTGCCGATCGTGACCATGCCCGCCAGCCCCTGCTCCCGCGCCAGCTCCAGCGCCGCGGGCACATCGTCGAGCCTGTCGAGATGGCAATGGGAGTCGATCAACCCGGCGGTCAAGACGTCGCCGCCTCAGGCGCCACATAACGCGGAAACACCCCTTGCGGGGCGGGAAGCGCCCGGCCGCCCGGCAACGCCGTGGCGAGCGCCGCGAAATCCCGCTCCCCCGCCTGCACGCCCAGTTGGTCGAGCATGCGCCCCATCGTCTCCGGCATATAGGGTTGCAGCACGGTGCCGATGACGCGCAAGGCGTCGTGCAACACGCGCAGAACCGCCGCCATACGCGCCTGATCGGTCTTGCGCAGTGTCCAGGGCGCCTGCCGGTCGATATAGGCATTGCAGGCGCGGACGAGTTTCCACACCTCTTCGAGCCCGTCCGTCAGCGCGAAGCGCCCGATCTGCCCGCGCAGAAGATCGGGCAGCAGGCTCGCCTGCGCCAGCAACGCGGCATCGTCCTCCGTCGCCGCCGCCCGGTCCGGCAACGTCCCGTCGCAATTCCGCGCGATCAGGGTCAGCGTGCGCTGGGCGAGATTCCCGAGATCATTCGCCAGTTCGCCGTTCAGGCGGTTGACGAGCGACCGACGGTTGAGATCGGAATCCCCGCCGAACGGCACCTCCCGCAACAGGAAGAACCGCACCGGGTCCAGCCCGAACGCACCGACGAGATCGCGGGGATCGATGACATTGCCGAGCGACTTGCTCATCTTCTCGCCTTCGATCGTCCACCAGCCGTTCGACATGACCGAGACAGGCGGCTCGATCCCGGCGGCCATCAGGAAGGCCGGCCAGTATACCGCGTGAAACCGGATGATGTCCTTGCCGACGACATGCACATTGGCCGGCCAGAACGCCATTTTCGGCGCCGTCATGTCCGGATAGCCCAGCGCGGACAGATAATTCGTCAGCGCGTCGAACCAGACATACATGACATGGCCGGGATCGTTCGGCACCGGGATGCCCCATTTGAAGCTCGTCCGGCTGATGGACAGATCGCGCAACCCGCCCTTCACGAAGCTGGTGATCTCCCGCCGCCGCGCTTCCGGCCCGATGAAATGCGGATGCGCCTCGTAGAACGCCAGCAGCCGCTCCTCAAGGGCCGAGAGACGGAAGAAATAGGACGGCTCGCGCACCCATTCCACCGGCGCGCCGGTCGGGGCCACCTTCGTCCCGTCCGGGCGGATGACGAGCTCCTCCTCGCCGTAGAAACTCTCGTCGCGCAGGGCGTACCAGCCTTCATAGGCGTCGAGATAGATATAGCCATTCGCCGCGACCTGCTCCCAGAGCGCCTGCGCGGCCCTCTTGTGGCGCGGCTCGGTGGTGCGGATGAAATCATCGTAAGAGATATTCATCGCATCGGCCATCGACCGGAAATCCGCGGCGATCCGGTCGGTGAACGCCTGCGTCTCCATCCCGGCGGCCTGCGCCGCCTGCTCGACCTTCTGACCGTGCTCGTCCGTTCCGGTCAGGAACAGCACCTCCTGTCCGTCCAGCCGGTGGAAGCGGGCGATCACATCGGCGGCGATCGAGGTATAGGCATGACCGATATGCGGCGCGCCGTTGACGTAATAGATCGGTGTAGTGACGTAGAAACGCGCGGTCATGACTCACTCACGATGGCGGCGGCCTGAAGCGTGGCCTGCGCCTTGTCCAGATTGAAGCGTTCGGTCTCCCGGCGCAGTTCCATCAGCGCGGCATAAGCCGCCCCGGCCCGCGCCGCCCCGGTGATGTCGTCGCGCGCCGCCCGAAGACGCCCGCGCTCGATCAGACCCTCCCCTAGCAAATCACAGAGCAACGCAAAACCGTCATCCTGACGCAGGATGCGCTCCGCCTCCTCGGGCGTCGCCTGCGTCGCCCCCCCATTCAGCCAGCGTCCCGCCAGTGCGGCGGCTTTGCCGTCATGATCCTGCCCGAGATAGACCGCCCGCCCCGGCGCGCCATGCGAGGCCGGAAGCAGCCGGTCGATCTCCTGCCTGTCATATCCCATGGAAACAAGAGCCTGTTCCATAGTCTTCTCATCGAGCGGCGCGAGCGCCAGCTTCCGGCAGCGGCTGCGAATGGTCGGCAGCAACGCGCCCGGCGCGGAGGTGACAAGAAAGATCACCGTGCGTTCGGGCGGTTCCTCCAGAAGTTTCAGCACGGCGTTGGCGGCGCTGCGATTCAGATATTCCGCGCCATCCAGAATGACGACACGCCAGCCGCCCTCCGCCGCCGTGTGATGGAGAAAGGATTGCAGCGGCCGGACGTCGTCAAGCACGATTTCCGCCCGCGCTCGCTGTCGTTTTTCATCAAAACTCCGGGCGATCACCAGCAGATCGCCATGCGTTCCGGCGCTGACCCGCCGCGCCGCCGCGCCCTCCGTCGCATCCAGCAGCAGGCGCGCCAGATGAAAGGCCAGAGTCGCCTTGCCGATTCCCGGCGGTCCCGTCAGCAGCCATGCGTGGTGCAGACGCCCCGACTCCCTCGCCGCGCGGAACCGCGCCTCCGCCTCCTCATGTCCGAGAACGACCGCCGTTTCACGCGGCGAGGGCACCGGACTCGCGCTCATCGACTCGCGAGACGCTTATGCACGACGGTGAGGATCGTCGCAGCCACCTGATCCTGCGGCGGCGAGGCGTCGATCACCCGAAACCGCTCGGGCTGCCCCTGCGCCAACGCCGCAAAACCATCCGCCACGCGCTCGTGAAAGGCTCGCGCTTCGGCCTCATACCGGTCCGGCCGACCACCGCGTTCCGCGATACGGGCCGCACCCAGCTCGGGCGGAACGGTCAGAAGCAGGGTCAAATCCGGCTCGCCTCCCACTTCTTCGCGAATGGCGGCGATGAAGGCCAGAAGCGCCGGATCACCCATGCCCAGCCCATAGCCCTGATACGCGACCGTCGAGTCGTGAAATCGGTCGCAGACCACGATCGCCCCCCGGGCAAGCGCCGGGCGGATCAGCCCGTCCAGATGGTCCGCGCGCGCGGCCATGTGTCCCAGAACCTGCGCCCGGCGCGACAAGGGCGCCGCGCCGAACAGGAGAACGTCGCGCAACGCTTCCGCTCCTGGCGTGCCGCCCGGTTCGCGCGTCAGTTCCACCTCATGCCCTTCGAGACGCAGGGCCTCGGCGAGAAGCCGGGCCTGAGTGGATTTCCCGGCCCCTTCCCCGCCTTCGAGCGTAATGAAGACTCCGGGCATGAAGACACCGGGCGCCATCACATCTCAGCCATGAGCCGCCGGCGGATGACCGAGCCGCGCCAAGGCCCGCCCCACAAGGCCGAGCTTCGCCACGTTCCGCCCGGCGACGAGGGCGACCCGGATATCCGGCATGCCCGGATTGCTCAGCACCAGCGAGCCCAGACTCTGCCCGGCCCGCACCGGTGCGATCGCCGGAGACTGGCAATCCACCCCGAAATGACTGCGCTGCTGCCAGCCATGCGGCAGGGTGAGAACCACGTCCCGCGCCGCCACCAGAGGCACATCCCGCACCTCTCCCATCCAGACGGGCACGCGATCCACCTCCTGTCCCTTGCGGAACACGGTGACATTGTCGAAATTCATGAACGCCCAGCCCAGCAGCCGCTCGCCTTCATGGGCGCGCTCATTGCTCGACGCGGTGCCGTTGATCGTCATGACGATCCGATTGCCGTTGCGGTCCGAACTCGCACACAGCCCGTACCCGCCCGCTTCGGTATGGCCGGTCTTGAGGCCGTCGGCGAGGCCCTTGTCCACCAGCACGTTGCGGTTGCCCTGGTGAATCTTGCTGAAGGTGTAATCCTTCGCCCCGAAGAAATGATAATATTCGGGAAAATCGCGGATCAGGTGGACGGCCAGCGTCGTGACGTCCCGCGCGCTCATGTAGTGGTTATCCGCAGGCCAACCCGTGCAGTTGACGAAATGCGAGTTGGTCAGGCCGAGGCGCGTGGCCTCCTGATTCATGAGCGCGGCGAACTGATCCTCGGACCCCGCGATCCCCTCCGCCAGCACGATGCAGGCGTCGTTGCCGGACTGGATCAGCATCCCTTCGATCAACTGATCGACCGGAACGCTCTGGCCCAGCGGCACGAACATCTTCGACCCCTGCATCCGCCAGGCCTTCTCGCTGACCGGCAGGCTCTGCGTCAGGCTCAGCCGCCCGACTTTCAGCATGGTGAAGACGATATAGGCCGTCATCAGCTTGGTCAGCGACGAGGGCGTCATGCGCTCATCCGCCGCTTTTTCCAGCAGCGTGGCGCCGGTGTTGAAATCCACGATGCACGCCCAGCGCGCCACGGTGTCGAGCGGCCCGACCGGCGTGGTCGCCGGTCCCGCCGACGGCGTGACCGCAGCCTTGTCGTCCGACTCTCCGTCCTCATCCCCGTCGGTTTTGTGCGCGCCATGGTGATGCGCCTTGCGGGGATGGGCGGCATGGGCCGGTAAGGCGGCGAAACCTGCGGCGCCGCAGAGGAGCGCGCGCCGGGTCTGACAGAAGTGTTGCCGATGATCGTTCACATAAAGTCCCTATTCCACCACGATCCGCGCCCCGGCGATGCCACAGCCTCGCGCGCGCGCCAACTCCATATCGGCCTCCGGTACGGTTGCGAAGGGGCCGAGACGAACCTGCCAGTTCAATCCCGTCCCCGAATCCGTCACGGGCGAGACCCTGCCGCCGCACCGCAACGCCACCTGAGAGGCCGCTCCGTGGCCCGCGAAGCTTCCCAGCGTGATGGCATAAGAGACCGGCTGACTGAAGCCTTGAGTGACATTCGCGGGCAGCGGTTCAAGCCTCATCCCGCTCCGCGCCGCCTGCGCCGTTTCCTGCCGGCCGCCGACGAGGTGCCTGTCGCGTCCGGGAGGCGCGTCGAGCGACTCGGCCGTCACGTCGCCCCGCGGCGCGGCCGCGACATCGAGCTTCGGCGCATCGGGGCTCGATTCGGCAATCGCGCGGCTGGCCGCCTCGTCCACGACGAGTTCCACCGGCGCGGGCGCGTCGCCCCCGATTCCCAGCAGATCCGCGACCTTGGGGGTCACGGCCACGATCCGCCCCCTGGAGGACGGCCCGCGGTCATTGAGCCGGATTCGCACGGTCCGGCCATTCGTCAGATTGCGCAGCGTGACGATCGCGGGAAGCTGAAGCGTCTGATGCGCGCCGGTCATCGACTCGGCGGACCAGATCTCTCCATCCGTCGTGACATGCGGCCGCATGCGATTCTCGCGCACCGCCAGACCTGTCTGGCGCAGGCTGAACGATTCCGACGGGTAGAACCACCCGTCGCTGCCCTGCCACGCGGAGCCGATGACGTAATGCGGGTGCGGCGGAGGCAAAGGCGGCGCGCTTTTCTGACACGATGTCAAAGCGAGCGGCGTCAGGGCCAGCGGCGCGAGATAGGGAAGAACGCGCCGCATCACGCCACCGCGTATCCAAGCAGCCCCACGCCGAGCGCGTAGAAATCCGACGGGTTGTAGCGGCGGATGACGTTGAAGTTCTGATAGACCATGAACGCGTCCGTTCCCGGCCCGTCCGGACGAATCAGCGCCCCACTCACATCCGGCCTCGAGAAAGGCTGCCCGTCCGCCCGTCGTACGCCGGCCGACATCCATTGCCCCAGCGTGCGTCGATGGTCGCGCCCCGTCTGGGATTGCGGCAACGAGACGGGAACCTGGACGGGCTGACCCCAGGGCTCGCCCTGCCGCCAGCCGCTTCGGGCGAGATAATTGGCGATCGAGGCGAAGACATCCGCCTTGCTGGTCCAGATGTCCCGGCGGCCGTCACCGTCCCCATCGACGGCGAAGCGCAGATAGGCGGAGGGCATGAATTGCGGCTGCCCCATCGCCCCTGCGTAGGAGCCCGTCATCCCTTCCGGGCTGATGTCGCGATGATCGAGAATGACCAGCGCCTTGAGGAGTTCGCTGCGGAAGAAGGCGCTCCGCCTGCCGTCATAGGCGAGCGTCGCCAGCGCGTCGATGACGGAAAAACCCCCGGTCGTCTTGCCGAACCCCGATTCAAGCCCCCAGATGCCGACGATGACGCGCGGATCGACGCCGTAACGCGTCTCTACCGACTCCAGCAGAGTGCTCTGCGCGGCGAACGCCTGCCGCCCGGTCTCGATCCGGCTCGCCGGCAGGACACGCGCCCGGTATTGCGCCCAGGTCAGCGTGAATTCCGGCTGGTGCCGGTCGAGTTTCAGCACATGCGCGTTTGGTTCCCGCGTCAGCGCCAGCGCCTGCGAGACGATCTGCGGCGACAATCCCCGCGCGAGCGCCTCATCGCGGATGGAGGCAAGAAACGACGCATATCCTCCCGCGGCGAATGAAGCCCCGGATAACGGCGTGACTGCGACCGGAAGAGCAGCAAGCAGAGTGCGGCGAGTGAGCATCAAATATCCTGTATCCTGTCCCGCGATCGGGCCCGGTCCGATTTTAGAGTATCCGCTCGCCGGAGGGAATTCCGGAGGGAATTCCGGAGGGAATTCCGGAGGAAATTCCGGAGGAAATTATCGTATCGGACGAAGAACTGCGTCCGGCCACCTCTATACTGCCCAAAAGCAAACAAAAAGTGAACGCCCTCGTCGCCGCCGCGCTGCGGTTTTGCGTTTCCCGCCGGTCATGGCAAAGGGCATCCGTCATGGCTTTCACTTTGTCCTTCCCGCGGACGTCCTCGCAGGACTCCTTCCTTTCATGCCTTTCAGGCTCTCCAAGCGCATGAGCGCCCTGTGGACGACGATCCGCGTTACGATCGAAGCTTCGTGGACCTCCGCCGCGTGGTGGCTCAAGGCATTCTGGATCATTCTCGGCACCTTCGTCCTGGAGGACGCCACCACCATCCTGGCCGCGATGGCCAGCGCGCAAGGCCGCCTCGCCGTTCCCCTGGCTCTCGGCGCGCTCTATGTCGGTGTCGCGGCCGGAGACTGCCTGCTCTACGCAATGGGGGCGCTCGGAAAGCACTGGCACTTTTGGCGGCGATTTCTTACATTGCCGAAACACGAACACGGGCATAAGTGGTTCGTCCGCAACGTGGTGCGCGTGGTGGTGGTCAGCCGGTTCATTCCCGGCGCACGCCTGCCGCTCTATACGGCGGCAGGTTTTTTTGCCGCCCCGTTCAAGGCTTTCGCGTTGAGCGCGGTAAGTGCGACGCTGGTCTGGACGTCGCTCCTCTTCGGCGTGTCCCTGCATGTCGGAACCTGGATGAACGCACACCTGGCCGAATGGCGCTGGGTCGGGATGATCGGATTCATGGCAACGATACTTTTCGTCGGGCGCGTGATCGCGCGATTCCAGACCTATAGCGACTGAGCATGCTGCTGCAACGCCTCGATCCGGCCGCACCGTCCCACGACATGGCGTCCGAGGATTTCCTGTCCGGCGATCTGCTGTCCCGCCTGCCCCCCGCCGGGGCGCCGATCTCGTTTTTCGAGTTCTGGCCCGGCTGGCTCTTCTATACGCCCATCGTGCTGTACTGGATCGCCATGGGGCTCAGGCACGGCGACCTGAGCCTGCCGACGGCCGCCAATCCGCGGATCGAGACCGGCGGCCTCTGCGGCGAAAGCAAGAGCGGCATTCTCGACATGGCCGGCCCGCTCGCCCGGCGCTGGATCGCGCCGTACGCGACCTTCATGTCCGGCAACGCGGAAGCGGCGTTCGCGGCCATGACGGAGGCCGGGCTGTCATTCCCCGTCGTGATCAAGCCGGACATCGGCTGCAACGGCACGGGCGTCAAGAAGGTCGATGACGCCACCTCCCTGCGGTCCGTCGTCGAATCCTTTCCGTCGCACACGCGGCTTCTGGTGCAGGAACTGATCGACATGCCCGTCGAGGGCGGCATCTTCTGGATGCGGGAGCCAGGTCAGCCGCGCGGACGCATCAGCTCGATCACCTACAAGGAAGTCCCGACCCTGATCGGCGACGGGGTGGCGACGATCGAGGATCTCGTCCGCCGCGACCGCCGCACGGGCCGGATTCCGGACCTCTATCTGCCGCGTCTGAAACGTCGTCTGCATGAGAGTCCCGCCGCCGGCGAGCGCGTGCCGCTCGTCTTCGCGGGCAATCACTGCAAGGGCTCGATCTTCCATGACGGCCGCCGCGATGTCACGGACGCCCTCTCCCGGCGGCTCGACGACATCCTGAGCGACGTGCCCGAATTCCATTTCGGCCGGATCGACCTGAAGGCCCGCTCCGTCAGTGCCCTGCGCAAGGGCGAGGACTTCCGCATCATCGAGATCAACGGCGTCGGTTCCGAGGCGACCCATATCTGGGACGGGCATACCACCCTGTACGAGGCGTATCGCGCTCAGTTCGAACATTACGGCGCGGCGTTCCGGATCGCCGCCGCCAATCGCGCGCGCGGCTGGAAAAGCGCCGGCGCCTGGTCGCTCCTGCGGGCCTGGCGGCGACAGAAGCGCCTGATGCGCGCCTATCCTCTGAACGACTGAGCGCCGGATCTTCGGCGGCGGTGCGATCGAGGCGTCAGCCGCCCCCCACGCCGCCCAGACCGCTGCCGAAAATATAGTTGCTGACCTGCTGCTCCAGCGAAACCGCGTCCCGCGTATCGGTGATCGTTGCACCCGGCGGCAGGATCTCGCGCGCCTTGCCGGGCGTGAGCGTGAGCGTGTCGTCCGACGTCATGTCCGGCGCGGCGATTCCGGCGACCGTATCACGCGGCAAGCGCAGCGACGGGTTGACGGTGAAATCCACGATCGCCACCTCCGCTTTCGGGTCGAGCCTGATGCTCTGGATCTGCCCGACCGTCACACCCGCGATATTGACCTTCCCGCCGCCCACCAGACCGTTGGCGGAAAGGAACTGGGCATGCATCAGCACGCCGTCAGGCGCGATGCCGTGACGCTGGTGCCGCGCATACAGGCCGAATCCGAACGCCACGACAAGCACGAGCGCGCTCGCCAGCGTCGATCCTCCGCGTGTCGGTGTCGCCATGCTCTCTTCGCTCCATCCCTGCTTTCCGCTCTTCGCCCGGCGCGCGGTCCCGGTCAAGCAGCGAAGCTGTCACACATAAGATGACGGATGGGCCGACTCGGGACTTGCGGCCCATCACAGGCTAGGGCAGGACGACGAAGAAGATTCTTTCTGTCACCGAACGGAGCGCCATGACTTTTCTTCAGGCCATCCTGCTTGCCGTCATCCAGGGCATCACCGAACTCTTTCCGATCAGTAGTCTCGGCCATGCCGTTCTGGTCCCCGCGCTGCTCCACTGGAACGTCGATGAACACGGCGATCTGTTCCTGCCGTTCCTCACCATGTTGCATTTCGGAACCTTCGTGGCGCTGCTGCTGGTCTTCGCGGGAGACTGGCTGGCGATCGCGACCGGCGTGCTCGGACGGCGCGGCCCCGCGCGACAGGAAGAGGCGATTCGCATCCTCGTCCTGCTCGTGGTCGCGACAGTGCCGCTCGTGCTCGTCGGAGGGCTGTTCGAGCATCGCCTGCGCGCCTTCTTCGGCGCGCCGCTGATGGTCGCGGGGTTCCTCGTCCTCAACGGCGTGCTGCTCATCGCGACCGAGTGGCTGCGCAACCACAGGGGCAGGCAACCGCATCGCTCCATCGCGGACATGTCCGTCGCGGATGCGGCGGTGATCGGCCTCTGGCAATGTCTTGCCTTCCTGCCGGGCATTTCCCGTTCGGGCGCGACGATCAATGGCGGCCTGCTGCGCGGCCTCGATCACGAGACCTCGGCCCGCTTCTCGTTCCTTCTCGCCCAGCCCGCCATTCTCGCGGCAGCCACACATGAAGCCTTCCAGCTTCGTCATACCGCCATTTCGCATGCCGTGCTGGTGCAGTCGGCCGTCGCCGCCGTCATCGCCGGCATCACCGCGCTGATCAGCACGCTGGTCCTGCTGCGCTACTTCCGCAATCACGACAACTGGGCGCTCTCGCCTTTCGCCTTCTACTGCATCGGCGCGGGAATCGTTTCGGCAGTGTTGCTGTTTGTGTGATCCCTGCGGCATGGTGGGAGCATGACGGCCGAGCCCACCCCCCAATCGCTCTCTCGACGCAAACCGCTCGACCAGATTCTGGCGGAATTCGAAACCAACGGCCTCAAGCGCACGTTGACGGCGAGCCAGCTCGTCCTGCTCGGCGTCGGCTCGACCATCGGCGCGGGCATCTATGTCATGACGGGCACGGCGGCGGCTGAATATGCCGGGCCGTCCATCCTGCTCTCCTTCGTCATCGCCGCCCTCGCCTGCCTGTTCACGGCCTTTTCCTATGGCGAGCTCGCCTCCTCCATGCCTGTCTCGGGTTCGGCCTATTCCTACGCCTATGTCTCGATGGGCGAGGTCGCCGCCTGGACGGTCGGTTGGCTGCTGGTGCTGGAATACGGCATTTCCTGCGGCGCGGTGGCCTCGGGCCTTTCGGGCTACGCCACCAGCCTGCTCGCGCAGTTCGGCGTCCACATCCCTTCCGCCCTGACCCAGGCGACCCTGCAGACCGTCCCGGGCAGCGGCGGCACGGCGATCACCGCCGGATGGCGGCTGGATTTCGTCGCCGTCATCGCCATCGCGCTCGTCTCGGCGCTGCTCGCCAAGGGCGTGTCGGAATCGGCGAAGGTCAACGCCGTCATCGTGTGCATCAAGGTCGGCGTCCTCTTCATCTTCATCGGCTGCGGCCTGTTCGCGCTGCACCCGGCCTATTTCCACCCGTTCATTCCCCCGTCGAAGGGCGCGTTCCGCTTCGGCGTGCCGGGCATCTTCCGGGCCGCTTCCGTGATCTTCTTCGCCTATGTGGGGTTCGAGGCCGTCTCCACGGCCGCGTCGGAAGCGCGCAATCCCCGTCGCGACGTGCCGATCGGCGTCATCGGCAGCCTGATCGTCTGCACGCTGGTCTATCTCTGCGTCGCCGCCGTGCTGATCGGCGTCGTGCCCTACGGGCAGCTCAACGTCGCCGATCCGCTCTCCGTCGCGGTCAAGGCCATGGGGCAACCCTGGCTCGCCCTGCTGGTCAACATAGGAGCGACGATCGGCCTGTGCTCGGTGCTGATGGGTCTGCTCTACGGCCAGATCCGCGTCTTCTTCACCATGGCGCGGGACGGGCTGGTGTCGCCGCTCTTCGCCCGTGTCCATCCGCGATTCCAGACACCGGTGATCGGCACCGCGCTCGTCGGCGGCATGGTCGCCTTCGCCACCGCCGTGCTGCCGATCGACATCATCAGCGATCTCGTCAGCCTCGGCACGGCCACCGCGTTCGGCATGGTGTGTTTCACCGTCATCTGGCAGCGCAACGCCCATCCGGCGATGCACCGGCCCTTTCAGGTGCCGATGGGCGCGTTCCGCGTTCGCGGTTTCTGGATCGGCTGGGCGCCGCTGCTGGGAATCGTGTTCGCGCTGATCATGACGCTGCCGCTCTTCCTCGACATGCTGAATGCCCTGATCCGCGGCAACCCCGTTCCCGCCCTGCTGCTGATCGCCTATACGATTCTCGGCGTGCTGACGTACCTTTTCTATGGACGGCATCACTCCCGTCTCGATCCGCAATAATCCGGCGCCGCCTGAGAGTCGTCAGACCGGCCGCGGCCCCAGATAGGAACCGGGCGGCGGCCGCGCCACCGGCGGAGAGATCGCCTCGTCGCCGGGCCAGGCCGCTTCGCCGGGCGCGGGCGGCACCATGGCGATGCGGCCGCGCGGCAGCGCCTCAGGACACTCCTCCCGCAGCCGCGTGATGATCTTCTCGCGGATGTCGCAGCGCAGATCCCAGCTTTGCAGCGCGGTGCGCGCGCTCGCAATGATCCGCACCCTGATGCCGTGCGCGTCGGAATCCGCCACCTGCACGTCGAACACCTTCCCGTCCCACAGCGGACAGGTCGCGATGATCTCCCTGAGATAGGCACGGATGCGATCCATCGGCGCCTGATAATCGAGGGTGAGGAACACGACCCCGATGATCGCCGCCGAGTTGTGCGTCCAGTTCTCGAACTGGTTTTCAAGGAAATAGGAAATCGGCACGATGTGCCGCCGCCAGTCCCACACCCGCAGCACGACATAGGTCGCGGTGATTTCCTCCACCCAGGCCCAGTCGCCGTTGATGATGATGAGATCCTCCATGCGGATCGGCTGGGTGATGGCGATCTGCACCCCGGCGATCAGATTCGTCAGCAGGCCCCGCGCCGAGAGACCCACGATCAGCGACGCCGCCCCCGCCGAGGCGAAGAGCGAGACGCCATATTGCCGGACCGTCTCGAAGGACATGAGCGCCGCGGAAACGGTGATGATCCCGCCGAGAATCTCCATCATGCGCCGAAGGACGCGAATCTGCGTCTGCTGCGCGCGCATCAGGATGTCGTCATCCACCTCACGGCTCATCATGCGGCCGAGATAGGCTTCCGTCGCCACCCGGAAGGCGAGGATCGCCGCCACGCCCAGCGTCAGAATGAACAGGAAGATCAGTGTCTTCTGCAACGCATAGAAGGTGTCGTAGGAGAGGCCGTACGCCGCCGGAAGGGCCGAGAACACGGCGACGATGACGATCATCAGCCGCACCGGCCTCCGCAGGGACGCGACCACCTTGCGGATCAGCGCCGTCCCTCCCTGATCGGGAATACGGAGAATGAGATCGGAGGCGAAATTGCTGGCAAGGAACGCCACGATCCCGACCACCGCCAGCATCAGCAACGATCCGACCGGCGGGGGTAGCCAGCCGAACCACGAACGGAACATGTCAAGCGCATTGATGAAGTGCTGTCTCAAATGATACCCCGACTCCCTGTTTTGTGTGCCAGCCCTGTCAACCCCTCGGTCCGGTCAACGGTTGCCCGAAAGACTCCGGAAAAAACGCCGGGAAATTTCCCCGGCCATGGTGTTGACAGGACAGAGGCGGGACTCTAATTCCCTGCCACCGGCCGCGATGGCGGCGTAGCTCAGCGGTAGAGCAGGGGAATCATAATCCCTTGGTCGGCGGTTCAAATCCGTCCGCCGCTACCATCCGGTCCGGTCCGATCATGAAAGAGCAGGCATGCGCCGTCGAGAGTCTTTTCTCGCATCGGGGCATTTTGTTCCGGCAGGCGCCTCGGTGCGATGAGGTGTTCCACCCCCTCGCGATCTGCTCTAGCGTCACCGCATGAAAGCTCCCCTCGCCGTCGTGACCATGGTTTACAATGAGGCGGAGTTCCTGCCCCTGTGGCTGCGCCATTACGGCGCCCAGATCGGCCTCGGCGCCTGCCATGTCATCGACCACGGCTCGGAGGACGGCTCGACCACCGGATTGCCCGGCGTCAACGTCCTTCGCATCCCGCGCTCCCCGCAGGATGACGACCGCCGCGCCCGCGCCATTTCGGATTACTGCGCCTCGCTTCTCGCATGGTACGACGCGGTCATCTCCGTCGATGTGGACGAACTGCTGGTCGCGGACCCGGCGTTCAGCAGCGGCCTGGTCGAGTTCGCGCGGAACTGGCGCGGCGATGTGGCGTCGGCCACCGGCTTCGACGTCATCCATCTCCCGGATGAGGAGCCGTCCATCGACTGGTCGCACGTGATCAGCGGGCAGCGGCCCTGGCTGCGCTTCTCCAGCGCCATGTGCAAACCCGCGCTGATCCGGAGCGCACAACGCTGGGTTCCGGGTTTCCATAATATCGAGGGACGTCCGCCCGTCCTCGACGCGCCGCTCTTCCTCTTTCACCTTCGCTACGCCGATCTGGCGAGCGGGCTGAAACGTCTCAATCGCACGCGGGAGCAGCCATGGGCCAGCGAAAACGCCGGCCTGCACCAACGCATGGCGGATACGAACTGGGAGGGCATGCTGCGGGCAATGGCCGGGCTGCCGAAACGCGAGACGATCACGCTCGCCCCGCATGACCCGGCTCTCATGGAGTGGCGGACTCGCGTCGAGCAAAGCGCGATCGGCCGGGAGCATGAACGCTACCGGCTGGATCTGCACCTGAGCGGTGACGAACTCTGGAAACTGCCCGAGCGCTTTCTCGGGCGTTTCTGACACTCAGTCCGCGGACGCCTCGGAGGCGACGGCGGTTTCTTCCTCCGCGTCGTCCTCGCCGTCTTCCTCGCCCTCGCCCTCTTCGCCGTCACGGGCGGAGGCGCGGCGCTCTTCCGGCTGCTCGGTCCAGTTCCGCTGGCGCTGGGCCTGCCGCTCCTGCCGCTCGATCTGATTCTGTTGCGCGGCCTGGTTCATCGCATTGAGAATGCGGAAGTAATGTTCGGCGTGCTGGAAATACGCCTCGGCGAGAATACGATCGCCCGTACCGGTCGCATCGCGCCCCAGCTGGAGGTATTTCTCGAAAAGCTGCTGGGCCGTTCCGCGCACGCGAAGGTCCGGACCGTTACTGTCGAACACATGGTTGCGGTTGAGAGGAGTCTGGCCATTATTATGGCGCACAGCCCCGCCACCGCCCGAACGGTGATGACGGCTTCTCATACGTTTCATGTTCATGGATCTGCCGAAGCACTTTCGTATTCGCAGCTTCACCGTCCCACGGGACAAATGAAAAGCCTGCCGGGGTAAACGACCCTTGGTCCGTAAAAACTCGGCCGGGCTTTCACACCGGGCCTGTCCGCTGCCTCACGAAAGAAGAACGACCTCTCCCGGGCGCGGCGTGCGGAAACCAGTTCCCGTGAACACAACCCACGCAGACCAGACAACCGCCAAAAAGTCTCTACCAAGAACCGCGCTCTCTGCCAATATCTATTTCCTCACGATTCAGTCTGTAACGCCAGCGCCCGCACGATCCCGCCCAGATCGCTCCGCCGCGCGACCACTTTCAGGCCCTGCGCGCGTCCGAGGGCCGTGACGGCGTCATCCTGCCCCTGCCCCAGTTCGAGAAGTCCGACCCCGCCCGGCGTCAGCATCCCGGGCAAGGCGCGGCTCAGTGCGCGATAGGCGTCGAGCCCGTCCCTTCCCCCATCCAGCGCCCGCTCCGGCTCATAGCGAGACACCTCCGGCATCAGACCCGGAATCGCCGTGCTTTCGATATAAGGCGGGTTGCTCAACACCACATCGAAACGCGCATCGAGCGCCTCGGCCCAGTTCCCGCACAGAAAGACCGCCCGGTCTCCAAGCCCGTTTTCCAGCGCATTGTCGCGCGCCAGCAGCGCCGCATCAGGCGAAAGATCGATGCCCACCCCCCGCGCCTGCGGATATTCCGCCAGTGCCGCGAGGAGCAGCGCCCCCGTTCCCGTTCCCAGATCGAGAACGGAACGCACGGCACTCCGGTCCGGACGAAGTTCCAGCAACGCCTCGATCAGCGTTTCCGTATCCGCGCGCGGAATCAGGGTCGCGGGCGAGACGCGGACATCCAGCGACCAGAATCCCGCCCGTCCGGTGATGAACGCCAGCGGTTCCCGCGCCGCGCGGCGTTTCAGCCCCTCCCGGAAGCGCCGCGCCGCCACGGCTTTCAGGCTCACCCGCCCGAGCAGCCCGGTCAGGTCCGTTCCCGCAGCCCACCCCGCCAGCAGGCGCGCCTCGCGGCGGGCATCGTCGATCCCGGCCGCAGCCAGCAGCACCGCCGCCTCGTTCAGCAATGTCGCCAGCGGAATATCCGCGTCATCTGTCGCTTTTTCACTCATCCTGCGCCGTCATCCGTTATATTGAGCGCCATGAACAGGCTTTTCCTCTTCCTGACCATTTTGTCCGCCTGCCCGTCCCTCGCTCACGCAGGCAGTTTCACGGTGATCGACCAGCGCGCGCCCGATGAAATCTCGGAAGTCTCCCGCCTCTATGTGGACGGCAATCTGGCCGCCGTCTTCAAGCTGGGCCCCGATATTTCCTCCCTGACGCGGCGGATCGAAACCCCGGCCGGGCGCGTGAACCACGACTATGCGCTTTGCGGAGAAATCACGATCCTGACCGAGGACGGACGGCACGAAACCCATCAGGTCAGCAGCGAAGGCATTCTCCGCCATCCGGACGGCCATCAGTTCGAAGCGCTGGGCGCGGATAATTTCACGGATTTCTATCTGCACGATCTGGAGGACGACGCGACCGTCGAGCACCATGCCGGCAAGGCCCGGGTCTGCGCCGCGCCGATCACCTGACCACCTCAACCCGGGAGACTGTTCCCTGAAGCAGTCTTTTACAGCCCTTCCGCGGCGAGCAGGGCCGACTGCTCGTCCCGTGCCAGGGTATCGACGATTTCGTCGAACTCTCCCAGCATCACACGGTCGATCTTGTGCAGCGTCAGGTTGACCCGATGGTCCGTCACCCGCCCTTGCGGAAAATTATAGGTCCGAATCCGCTCGGACCGGTCGCCCGTCCCGACCTGGGACTTGCGGTCCGCCGCCCGCGAGGCATGGGCGAGCGCGCGCTCCCGCTCATAGAGCCGGGCGCGCAGGATCTTCATCGCCTTCGCCCGGTTCTTGTGCTGGCTCTTCTCTTCCTGCATCGCCACGACGATGCCTGTGGGAAGATGCGTGATCCGCACGGCCGATTCCGTCTTGTTGACGTGCTGCCCCCCAGCGCCGGAGGCACGATACACGTCGATCCGCAACTCCGTCTCGTCGATGGCGACATCAACCTCCTCCGCTTCCGGCAAGACCGCCACGGTCACGGTCGAAGTATGAATGCGCCCCTGACTTTCCGTCGCCGGAACGCGCTGGACGCGGTGCACCCCGGATTCGTATTTCATCCGCGCGAAGACACCCCGGCCGGAGATCGTGGCGATCCCCTCGCGCAAGCCGCCCAGATCGCTCTCGGCATATTCCATGACCTCGAAGCGCCAGGAATTGAGATCCGCGAACCGCCGATAGGCGTCGAACAACTCGCCGGCGAACAGCGCCGCCTCGTCGCCGCCCGCGGCCGGGCGGATTTCGAGAATGGCGCTGCGCTCATCCGCCTCGTCACGCGGCAGGAGCGCGAAACGAAGCGCCTGCCGCAGCGCAGGCAAGCGCGATTCGAGAACGGCGATCTCCGCCTCGGCCAGATCCCGCATCTCGGAATCGGCCAGCAGACTCCGCGCCGCCGCCAGATCCCGCTCCGCGGCGCGACAGGCCGCAATCGACGCCACCACGGGTTCGAGATCGGCGAATTCACGCGAGGCCTGGACGAACTCGTCGCCCCCGACTCCCGCCGCCATCAGTGCCTGCAACTCCTCATGGCGCGCGACAATGCGCTCCAGCCGTTCTTCCAGCGTCACGGACTCACCGTTCCGCCGCGAGCAGGGCCGGAAGATCGGCGAGCGGCACCGCGCGTTGGGCGCGCAGACGCAGATCGCGCAGTTGCGCTTCTCCCCGGGCCAGTTCCTCGTCGCCCATCAGCACGACATGAGAGGCATTGGCCTTCACGGCACGCTCCATGCGCTTCTTCACCGATCCGCGCAGATCCAGTTCCGCCCGCAATCCTGTTTCGCGCAGGGATTGCGTGACGGCGATGGCCGTCGCCGTCATGTCGTCTCCCATGGGCAGAACGACGATGGTCGCGGGAGCCTCCGGCGCCGCGTCCAGCAAAAGCGCCAGACGCTCGATTCCTCCGGCCCAGCCGATCGCTGGCGTCTGCGGGCCGCCCATTTCCGCCACCAGACCGTCATAGCGCCCGCCCGCAAGAACCGTCCCCTGCGCGCCCAGCCTGGTCGTGGTGAACTCGAACGCCGTGTGGCTGTAGTAATCCAGCCCCCGCACGATTCGCGGATTGACGACGAACGGCACGGAAAAAGCGTCCAGCCCCCGCCGCACCCCGTCCCAGAACCGACGCGAATCCTCGTTCAGAAACCCCTCCAACGCCGGCGCGTCATCCAGCAGCGCCCGGTCCTGCGGCGATTTGCTGTCCAGAATGCGCAGGGGATTGGCTTCCAGGCGCGCCCGGCTCTCTTCGGACAGCGCCTCCGCGCGCTCCCGGAAATACGCCACCAGCGCCGCCCGCCAGGCCGCCCGGCTCTCCGGATCGCCCAGCGTGTTGAGTTCCAGCGTCACATCCCCGCCCAGCCCCAGAGCCCTGAGAATGGCGTAGCCCATGGCGATCGTTTCGGCATCCATCAGAGGATCGGCGGACCCGAGCAGTTCAGCGCCGATCTGGTGAAACTGCCGGTAACGCCCCTTCTGCGGCCGCTCATAGCGGAACATCGGACCGTTATAGAAAACCTTCCGCGGCAGGCTCTGCGTCAGCCCGTTCGTCACCAGCGCGCGACAGATCGACGCCGTTCCCTCCGGACGCAGCGTAAGACTTTCCCCGCCCCGGTCGGGGAAGGTGTACATCTCCTTCGTCACCACATCCGAGGTGTCGCCCAGCGTGCGCGAGAACACCCGCGTATCCTCGAAAACGGGTGTCGCCCATTCCTCATAGCCGTAGCTCGCCGTGACCCGGCGGGCGGTCTCGACGACATGGGCGTGGCGGCGCGCATCCTCGCCGATCAGGTCATGGGTGCCGCGCGGCGGCTGAAGCTGGCTCATCGAAAAATTTTCAAATCAGGCAACGGGGTCCATCTGTTTCGCCGTGGCGTTCTCCACCATCCCGGCCTCGATCGCGGCGATCTTCTTCTCCACCAGATCGACGATATGCTCGATCATGTCCGCACCGTCCATGGTGTGGTCCTGCTTGCCAGCCGCATAGACCATGTGCCGCCCGGACCCGCCGCCCGTCACGCCGATATCGGTCATCAGCGCCTCGCCCGGCCCGTTCACCACGCAGCCGATGATGGAGAGCGTCAGCGGCGTCTTGATATGCGCGAGACGGTCTTCCAGCGTCTGCACCGTCTCCACCACATTGAACCCCTGACGCGCGCAGGACGGGCAGGAGATGATCTTCACCCCGCGATGGCGCAGCCCCAGCGACTTGAGAATATCCCAGCCGACGAGCACCTCCTCCTCCGGTGGCGCGGAGAGCGAGACGCGCATCGTATCGCCGATCCCCGCCCAGAGCAGGTTCCCCAGTCCGATCGACGATTTCACCGTTCCCGCGCGCTTCGACCCCGCCTCGGTGATGCCGATATGCAGCGGATGGTCGCACGCCTCGGCAAGCTGCTGATAGGCGGCGACAGCCATGAACACGTCCGACGCCTTCACGCTGATCTTGAACTCGTGAAAATCGTGGTCCTGGAGGATCTTCGCGTGCTCCAGCGCGCTTTCCACCAACGCCTCGGGGTTCGGCTCGCCGTATTTCTCCAGCAGATGCTTCTCCAGCGAACCCGCATTCACGCCGATACGGATCGAGCAGCCATGATCCTTCGCCGCGTTCACCACCTCGCGCACGCGCTCCGAACTGCCGATATTGCCCGGATTGATGCGCAGGCACGCCGCCCCGGCCTTCGCCGCCTCGATGGCGCGCCTGTAGTGGAAATGGATGTCCGCGACGATCGGCACATTCACCTCATGCACGATCTCCGCGAGCGCCGCCGTGCTCTCCTCGTCAGGGCAGGAGACGCGCACGATATCCACCCCCGCCAGCTCCGCCCGGCGGATCTGCTCGATCGTCGCCTGTGCGTCCGAGGTCAGCGTGTTGGTCATGGTCTGCACGGAAATCGGCGCATCCCCGCCTACCGCCACCTTGCCGACATGAATCTGGCGCGACTTGCGACGTTCGATATGCTGATACGGGCGATAGCTGCTCATGATCCGTGTCCTTTACGCGCCGGCCTCGCGAGCCGACGTTTCCCGGTGCGTGGAAAACCTTCCAACGCTCTAGCGCGGTTGGTCCGTTTGATCCAGTTGCGGTTGTGCCATTTTGCCGGAAGGCGGCTTGACGCCGGACGCGCCGCCCGTCACGGAGCCGTCGCGGATCGCCTCGGCGGAAACCAGCAGATTGCGCAGCACCGCGCCCGACCTGCCCAATGGCGGGGTCGTCACGCCGCCGCTGCTCAGCGTGATTCCGCCCGCATTGCCCACCGTGATCCGGTAGGGCGCGCCCGATGCGGGCGCCTCCCAGCTTTCCCCGGCCTTCAACACCTTGTTGAGCACCACGGCCCCCGACTGGTCGCGCGCAGAAATCCAGGCATTCGCCGAGGCGTGCAGAACGATCCCGCCCGCCTCTTTCGCCTCTGCATCAGGTGCTGCGTCAGGCGTGGCGACGGGAGAGTCCGGCGAAGAGACAGGAGGCTGAGCGGGCGGCGGCGTCTCGGGCTGCGACACGAAAGGCGCGGTGGACGGCGCGGGAGCCGGCATGGCCGGCGGCGACGCATTCGCCTGGGCGCTCTCCGTAGCTGCATTTCCCGCCGCCGCACCGGATGTCGCCCCAGAAGAAGACGGCGCAGAAGAGGACGGCGCACGAGAAGACGGGGGAGCGGGCGCGGGACTCGGCGTCGCCCCCGGGTCCGGCATCACCGAAGCCACCTGCGGCGAGGTGCTGCCCTTCGTCGTCACGCCGGGCATGACGTCGCTGACCGGCGGCACGGGCCGCGCGGGAGCGATCTCCTGCCCGCCTGAAAAATGATAATACCCGACATAGGCCAGCACGATCACCGCCAGCCCGGCCCCGATCCACAGCCCGACAGGCGCTCCCCGCTCCGAGACCGGCTGGGGGAAGACAAGCTCCTGCTTGCGGTCCAGCTCGCCCTGCGCATCCTGCCGGAACCGCCGGACCACGCGATCCACATCCATGTCCAGCGTCTCGGCATAACTCCGCAGGAAGCCCACGGCATAGGCCGCGCCGGGCAGATCCCGCACGCGCCCGGCTTCCAGCGCTTCCAGATAGGACTGGCGAATCCTCAGCCAAGCCGCCACATCCGCCAGCGACCATCCCAGCGATTCACGCCGCGCGCGCAATTCGTCTCCCAACGTCGCGCTCTGATGAGAGCGTGCGCTTTCATCATCCGGCGCGGCGTTCGGACGGTTCATACCGAGCGCCCGACCCCTTGGCCGCGCCGCGCCAGCGCAGCCACAGCCTGCGCGACCAGCTCGTCGATGATCTCGCGAACCGGGCGAACCGCCTTCACCATGCCCACGGACTGACCCGCCATCACCGAGCCCTCCTCCACATCACCCTCGATGACGGCACGCCGCAAGGCTCCTGCCCAGAAATGCTCGATCGCAAGCTGCGCGTCCTCACGCGAAAGCTCCCCGGTCTGGAACCGGCGCACCGTTTCTGCCTGATGCGCCATGAAGCGCCGAGTGCCCCCATTGGTCAACCCACGCACGGGAATGACAGGAAAACGTTCATCAAGCTGAACGGATGTCACTGCGTCCCGCGCATTGGCGCGCAGAAAAGCCGTTTTGAAATTCTCATGGGCGATGCTCTCCGTCGAAGCGGCGAACAGCGTGCCGAGCTGGGCGCCCGACGCGCCCTGCTCGAGATAGCCCAGCACCGTATCGCCCCGCGCCAGACCGCCCGCCACGAAGACCGGCACATCGCGGATATGCGGCAGGATTTCCTGCGCCAGCACATTGAGCGAAACCGGCCCCACATGGCCGCCCGCCTCGGAGCCCTCGATCACCAGCGCCTCGATGCCGAGCTTCACGAGACGCTTGCCCAGCGCCAGCGCGGGCGTGAACGCCACAACCCGTGCCCCGCCATCGCGCACTTTCCGGATCGTCGCCGCCCCCGGCACCCCACCCGCCAGCACGATATGCCCGACACCCTGCTCCAGACAGGTATCGACCAGCGCCTCCAATCGCGGGTGCATGGTGATCAGATTGACGCCGAAAGGCCGCGTCGTCAGCGCCTTGGTCGCCGCGATCTCCTCGGCCAGCCGGGCAGGCTCCATCGCGCCGCAGGCGATGACGCCGAACCCCCCGGCATTGGAAATGGCGGACACCAGATGCCGTTCGCTGACCCAGGACATCGCGCCGCCCAGAATGGCGACCTCGCTGCCCAGAAAATCGCACCCGCGCTGCCAGAGCGCCTGAAGCGTCCGCCGGGCCTGCGCCTGCGCCGTATCGGAACTCTCGATGATGGACGTCCCGCTCATTTCAGACTGCATCCAGCCCATAAGCGGTATGCAGCGCACGCATGGCAAGCTCCGTATACTCCGAATCGATCAGCACGGAAATCTTGATCTCGCTGGTGGAAATCACCTGCACATTGATACCGCGATCCGCGAGCGTCTGGAACATCGTGCTGGCGATCCCGGTATGCGACCGCATCCCGATCCCGACCACGCTGATCTTCACGACGTCATCGGCCGGCTGCAACTCGCCGTAGGAGATGTCCTCGCGGCAGGCTTCCAGAACGTCGAGCGCGCGCGCGCGGTCCGCCTTGCCCACCGTGAAGGTCAGGTTCGTCATGCCGTCCGCGCCGGTGCTCTGCACGATCATGTCCACATTCACATGCGCGCGCGCCAGCGGCGTGAAGATCGCCGCCGCGATGCCCGGCCGGTCCGGAATGTCACGGATGGAGATTTTCGCCTCGTCCGTGGAGTAGGCGATGCCCGTGACAACCTCGTTTTCCATGATCTCGTCCTCATCCACCACAAGCGAGCCGCACCGCTCCGTCTCCGGCTCGAAGCTCGACAGCACCCGGACACGCACCTTTTCCTTCAACGCCAGCCCGACGCTGCGCGTCTGCAACACTTTCGCCCCCACCGAGGCGAGTTCCAGCATCTCCTCGAAAGCCACCCGCTCCAGCTTGCGCGCCTTCTTCACGATCCGCGGATCGGTCGTGTAGATCCCGTCCACATCGGTATAGATATCGCAGCGATCCGCGCGCACCGCCGCCGCCACGGCCACGGCCGACGTATCCGAGCCGCCGCGCCCGAGCGTGGAAATCCGCCCGTCGGGCGCGATCCCCTGAAACCCCGCGATCACCGGCACCTCGCCGGCCTCCATGGCCGCGATCAGCGCCGCGCCCTCCACCGCGTCGATCCGCGCCTTGCCGTGCGCGTCGTCCGTGCGGAGCGGAATCTGCCAGCCCTGCCAGGAGCGGGCGGCCACGCCCAGCTTCTGCAGGGCGATCGCCGTCAGCCCGCTCGTCACCTGCTCGCCGCTCGCCACCACCGCGTCATATTCGCGCGGATCGGCGACAGGATCGAGGCTGTGGCAATAGCCCACCATGCGGTTCGTGACTCCCGCCATCGCCGAGACGACCACCGCGACCTGATGCCCCTTGTCGCGCTCGATCCTGACCCGCTCCGCCACGGCGCGGATGCGATCGAGATCGGCGACGGAGGTGCCCCCGAACTTCATCACGATACGAAGGGCTGAGGAAGGGCTGGACATCGTGCACGTGGCTCCGATACGAAACGGGCATGGCCTTCCCTCTTGCCCATCTTTCCGCTCACCCCCTTGCAGGCGTGACCGGACTTGGCGATCAGGGACAGGAAAGGCCGCGTCACATACAGACTCCCGTGCCGAACGTCCAGTGCGGAGCCGTTCCGTCAGGGCGTCTCAGGCGCCGCAGATAAGGTATCCCATGTCCACCTCATCCGTTTCGCCGGGCGAGATCGCCCGCTTCAGCGCACTCGCCGAGCGCTGGTGGGACCCGGTCGGCCCGATGCGCCCGCTTCATGAGATGAATCCGCTGCGCACCGGATGGGTGGACGCCCGGCTGCGCGCGCTGCACGCCGCGCGGGCGGGCGGCGGGGCGGGCCGCCTCTCCCTGCTCGATATCGGATGCGGAGCGGGACTGGCCAGCGAGGCCTTCGCGCGGCTGGGCCATGACGTGCTCGGCCTCGACGCCTCGGAGGAGGCGATCGCCGCCGCCCGCGCGCATCTCGCCGGCCACGACCTGCCGCCCTCCGCGGGCGCGCTGACCTATCGCGCGGGCAGCGCGGAAGATCTCGCGGCGGAACATGCGCGGTTCGACGTGGTGACGGCGCTGGAAGTGATCGAACACGTGACCGATCCGGCTGCGTTCCTGCGCCTGCTCGCGGAGCTGACCAAGCCCGGCGGCACCGTCGCGGTCTCCACCATCAACCGCACGATCCGCTCGCTCGCCGTCGCGAAGATCGGCGCGGAATACGTCGCCCGCCTCCTGCCGCGCGGCACGCATGACTGGGCGCGGTTCCTGCGTCCCGACGAACTCGCCCGGATGGCGCGGTCAGCCGGTCTCCGCATGACGGATATCGCCGGAATGAGCTGGGCCCCCCTCCCCTGGCCGCCGTCATGGAAGGCGACGCGCGACACGTCGATCAACTATATCGCCGTCTTCACCCGAGACTGAGCGGGAGCCCGACGCGCCGGATCAGGGTTTCGGCATCTTGCAGGCCGCCCCCATCGGCGGCCCGGCATAACGCGTCCAGCTCTGCGTCTCCCCCAGAAAGGGGATGCCGAGAATATAACCCCGCAGCTTGAGCACGCCGCGTTGGGGAGACCAGATCATCGAATCATATTGCCGCCCGGTCTGCGGATCGAGAATGGTGCCGTGCCACCGCCCGTCATCCTGGCGTGTGAAGCCCGTCAGCATCACCAGCCCACATTCCGGCCGCCCCCAGACATCCTTCGGCATTTCGGCGTCGTAATCCAGCCCGACGAGCCGCCCGCAAAGCTGCCCGCCGCCGCAATGCCCGATCAGGAACACCCCGTCTCGGTCCTGCGCGAGCCAGTAGCCCTCGACGGCCAGGGGAGGTGTGCCCACCGTCTGGGCATATACCGGCCAGTCAGGCGCCAACCAAGACGTTGCGAGCGCGGCCGCCAGCGCCAGAACGGCGGCGAGACCCGCGTTACGCATCCGCCGACCGCACCCAGGGAAGGGTCGCATACTCCACCCCTTCATCTTCCAGCCGCTCGCGTTGCGTCATGGTCATGGTGCCGTAAATCCCGCGCTCAGGCAGCGTTTCCCCCTGTTCCTGAAGGGTATGCCGCCGCAGGGCTTCCTCCGCGAACCTTTCCCCCACATTCTCACATTGAGCTTCGACCGTCCTGCGCAAACGTCGCAACAACGTCAGCATCGCCTCCGGCCCCGGCCCCGGCCCCGGCGACTGCGGCTGCGTCTCGGCAACCGGCGCGGCCTCGGCACGCCTTGCGATGGCGGGGGCCATCAGCGCTTTCTCGACCGACGCGTCGCCACATTCCGGGCAGATCACCAGCGCTCTTCGCGCCTGCTCCTCGAACGCCGCCCCATCCCGGAACCAGCCTTCGAATCCATGCCCGTGTCCGCAGCGAAGCTGATAGCGGATCATGCGGCCCCGAGCAGCGCGTCCAGTTGCCCGGACCGCTCCAGCGCCATGAGATCGGTGCATCCGCCGATCGCCCGATCATCGATGAAAATCTGCGGCACCGTCCTGCCGCCCCCCGAGCGCGCGACCGCCTCGTCCCGCGCGGGCGTCCCACGCGGCGCGTCGATCTCCGTGAAAGCGACCTTCTTGTCCCGCAGCAACGCCACCGCCTGATGGCAGTAGGGGCAACCGGGCTGGGTATAGATTTCGACCTTAGACACGCATGCCCTCCTCAAACTCCTCTGACTCCCCGCCCGCCCGCGCGACCGTCAGCAGGTCGACCGACCGCGCCCCGGCCGCCAGCAGGGCGCGCGCGCAATCCCCGGCCGTGGCCCCGGTGGTCAACACATCGTCGACAAGCAAGACACACCGTCCACGCACCTGCTCCACCTGCCTCGCAGGGACGCCGATCGCTCCGCTCACCACCGTTTTCCGCTCTTCCGCCGACAGCCGCGCCAAGGGAGTGGTCGAACGAAGACGCCGGAGGAGTCCGGGAGCATAGATCGGGCTTTCCCCGCCTTTCGACAAGACTCTGGCGAGAAGCGCGCTCTGATTGTATCTTCTGCGCCACATGCGGCTGAAATGCAGCGGCACGGGCACGAGAAGATCATTGGCCGCCAGCAGATCGGGCGCGGCCTTCCGCATCTCCCCGGCGAGAAACCGCGCAAGCTCCGTGCGATCGCCGTATTTCAGCCCGAAGATCAGATCGCGCGCCACCGGGCCATAAATGAAAGCCGCGTGATGCCGCCGCAGCGGCACGGGCGCATCGATGCGCGGTGCGGGCCTGATCTGTCCGGCGCAGGCCGCGCAAAGCATCCGATCCCACGACGCCGGGAGCATCGCGTCACATGCCGGGCATCGTGGCGGAAGGACGAAATCGAGAAGGCGACGCGGCCAGAACGCGACCAGCGCGCCGGACATGTCCTCACTCCTCAAGCGTCAGAACCACCCGCGAGGCGTCGATCAGAAGCTTGCCCGCGTTTTCGAACGTGACCGTGACCCGCGTTCCGATCGCGGACTGCACCTGCCCGCGCCCCCATTCGGGATGATCCGGATGGGAGACGAACTGGCCGGGTTCGAGGAAGGAGTCGAAGACTCGTCCGCTGCCCATGGCCCCTCCGCTCCCTTTCGGGCTGATCCTGTCAGACGTATTTCTTCAGGAACTCGTGCACCGCCGGCGCGAGATCCTCGCGGTCGAGCGAGAAGGCGATCTGCGCTTCGAGGAAACCGATCTTGTCGCCGCAGTCATAGCGCGTGCCGTCATAGCGCAATCCGTGGAACGGATGATGCCCGATCATCTTCGCCATGGCGTCGGTCAGTTGCACTTCCCCGCCCGCGCCCTTTTCCAGCTTCGAGAGATGCTCCAGCACGTTCGGCAGCAGGACATAACGCCCGATGATGGAAAGATTGGACGGCGCGTCCTCAGGCTTGGGCTTTTCGACCAGGCCCTTCACCTCGACCAGCTTTCCGTCATCCGCGCCAATATCGAGAATCCCGTAACGATGCGTATGCTCGTTCGGAACCTCGGACACGGCAACCACATTGCCGCCCGTCTGGTTATACGCATCCACGAGCTGGCCGACGCAGCTCCGGCCGCCGCTCTTCACGACGTCGTCGGGCAGCAGGATGGCGAACGGATCGTCGCCGATGAACGTCCGCGCGCACCAGATCGCATGACCCAGCCCCAGAGGCTCCTGCTGGCGCACGGCGGAGAGCGACCCGGCCTCGATGCTGCTCGGCTTCAGAATGTCCAGGGTGCTGAGCCGGCCGCGCTCGCGCAGAGTCGTTTCGAGTTCGAAGGCGACATCGAAATAATCGATCAGGCTGTCCTTGCCGCGCCCGGTGATGAGGCAGAACTGATCGATCCCCGCTTCGCGCGCCTCGTCGATCGCATACTGGATCAACGGTCGGTCCACGATGGGAAGCATTTCCTTGGGCATGGCCTTGGTGGCCGGAAGAAATCGTGTTCCGAGGCCCGCGACTGGGAGGACCGCTTTCTTGAGAGGCTTGACCACGTTAAGCTCACCCCGAATTTGCATATGGTGACACTGATGGAAGGCGCTCCCACCAGCAGATTGTTACGCCATGTCGCATGTCAACGCATCGACACGACGCGCGTTCGTTCCGGCCGGTACGGCAGCCGAAACTATCTCGCCTCCATGGCAAGAGAATGGCAACCGGCGCCGTCTGACAAGATACTACCTGCCATTGACGACACCGCTCCATTGCAAATTTTTCATGAAACATGGTGCGGTCGAGAAGACTCGAACTTCCACAGGGTTTCCCCCACAAGCACCTCAAGCTTGCGCGTCTACCATTCCGCCACGACCGCATCGTGACAAGCTGCCCGCCTTTCGGCGTGACCGCTCGGGTGAGAGGGGCTATAGCCGAAGCCCAAGAGAGGGGCAATGACCGAAAACGATATTTTTTCCAGAATCGCCTGGGCCCGCAGCGACACCCCGGTTCCCTATGAAAAGGCTGTGGATTTCATGGAGAATCGCGCCCGCGCCATCAGCGAGGGCAAGGCGGGCGAACTCCTCTGGTCGCTCGAACATCCCGCCCTCTTCACCGCCGGAACCTCCGCCCGTCCCGAGCATCTGACGAACCCGCGCAACCTTCCCACCCACAAGGCCGGGCGCGGCGGCCAGTGGACCTATCACGGCCCGGGCCAGCGGCTCGTCTATGTGATGCTTGACCTCACGCGGCCGCACGGCGCCGTCCCGCCGCGCGACCTGCGGGCCTTCGTCGCCGCCCTGGAGCGCTGGATCATCGCCGCCCTCGCCGCGTTCGACGTCCGGGGCGAGACGCGCGACGGCCGCGTTGGCGTCTGGGTCACGGACCCGCTGACGCGTCGGGAAGCCAAGATCGCGGCCCTGGGTATCCGCGTGAGCCGCTGGGCGAGCTGGCACGGCGTCTCCGTCAATCTCGACCCCGACCTGACGGATTTCGAGGGAATCGTTCCCTGCGGCATCAGCGAGTTCGGCGTCACCAGCCTCGCCCGCTTCCAGCCCGGCCTCACCATGGCCGATCTCGATTCAGCCCTTGAAACCGCCTGGGCAGACATCTTCCGGCAAACGCCTCTCGCAACGCCTCAGCCGGAAGAAACGGGTTGCACGTCATAGAAGCGCAGTTGCACATGGTGATCGCGGGCGTCCACCCCGTCCAGCCCGATCAGCCGCAGTCCCCCCGATCCGTCCTTCGCGAATTGCAGCGTCAGCCGCCCTTGGGACGGATTGTCCGCCTGTGAGGCGGAAAGCTGCACCACGCCCGCCGTCTCCTGCACGGACGTCACCTGAATCCCGTTATTGAAGTGGAACGGCACGCGCAGGAACAGTCCCAGAGGATTGCGTGCGAGGGAGAGCCGCGTCACCGCGCCGCTGACCTCATCCGTCATGACGATGCGCCCGTCACCGGCGACCAGATGCATGACATGCGGCGTGTCATAGGCGAGTCGCAACTGACCGGGAGTGAAGACGAAGCGGCCGCCGCTCGTCGCTCCTGCCTCCGGCCCCGTCTGCAAAAAACGCCCCTGCAACCCCGTCACGCCGTCGAGATAGGCTTCGACATGCCGCGCGGTCGCCTGCTGCTCCGGCGGCAGGCCGGACAGACCGCCCGTCGCACAACCCGCCAGCGCCACCGCCGAAACCAGCGCCGCGCATAAACGCCTCATGCCCGTTCACTCAGAACGAGGGACAGAGCATGCAACCCGCCCGCGAATTCGTCCGCCAGCGCCTCATGCACCAGCCGATGCCGTTGCACCCGGCTCAGTCCCTTGAACCGCGCGCTCGCCATGGCGATGTTGAAATGCGTCTCGCCCGCGCCGCCCAGTTCCCGCGCCGAGGCGTGATGGGCATGGCGCGCGCTTTCATCCCGTATTTCCAGCGTCTCGGGCGCGAACTCCGCCTTCAATCGTCTCCCGATCCGCTCGGCCCGCGTCTCGCTCACCATTCCGCTTCCTCCAACATTTCGGGTCTTGCAACCCGCCGCGTCGAAAGCACATAAAACCCCATCATGTACCGTAAATCCACACGTCACCGCGCCTTCGATCCGGATCCCGCCGCACCCGAAACGGTCTGCGAGATGCCGGGGTGCACCGCGCGCGCAGGATACCGGGCCCCGCGCAGCCGGGACTCCCTGAACGACTATGTCTGGTTCTGTCTCGACCATGTCCGCGACTACAACGCCCGCTGGGACTACTACAAAGGCATGAGCCCGGGCCAGATCGAAGCCCATATCCGGGCCGACACCGCCTGGCAGCGCCCGTCCTGGAAGCTCGGCACACGCGCCCAGCAGAGCTTCAGCGAGGAGGACGTGCTCGACCCGCTCGATCTCCTCAGCCGCCGGGCGAAGGCGCGCGCCGCCGACCACGCCGCCACGCCGAAGCCGCCGCCTCCCCTCCGCCAGCCGCTCTCCACGCTCGGGCTGGACTGGCCGGTTTCGCTGGACGATCTGAAATCGCGCTACAAATCCCTCGCCCGCCAGCATCATCCGGACACGAACGGCGGCGACAAGGCGGCGGAAGAACGCTTCAAGGCCGTCAACATCGCCTATGCCGTCATCCGCGCCCATCTGCGCGAGACCACGGCCGAATTTGCGACGGCGAAAGCCGGATAATCGCGCCATCCGCCACGCTTCCTCTGGCGGATGAAGAATTCCGGGCCTATCTTCACATCGACAAGCCCCAACCGCCGCTCACAGGATTCCTGTCGAATATGAGTGATTTCGTGTCCATCGATGCCCCCGAAACCGTCGTGACGAACGAGTCGAACACCGTTCCCACCAGCGCCCTCGGCCTGCCCGACCGCATGGTCTCGGCACGCGAGGTCTTCGGCATCGACGCGGACATGCAGACGCCCGCCTTCAGCTTCCGCAGCGAACACGTCCCCGATATCGATCCGACCTACCAGTTCGACCGCGACACTACCCTGGCCATTCTCGCGGGCTTCGCCTTCAACCGGCGCGTCATGATCCAGGGCTTCCACGGCACCGGCAAGTCGTCTCACATCGAGCAGGTCGCCGCCCGCCTGAACTGGCCCACCGTCCGCATCAATCTCGACAGCCACATCTCGCGGATCGACCTGATCGGCAAGGACGCCATCGTCCTGCGCGACGGCAAGCAGGTCACTGAATTCCGCGAGGGCCTGCTCCCCTGGTGTCTGCAACATCCCTGCGCGCTGGTCTTCGACGAATACGACGCCGGACGGCCGGACGTGATGTTCGTCATCCAGCGCGTGCTGGAGGGCGAGGGCCACCTGACCCTTCTCGACCAGAATCGCGTCATCCGCCCGAACCCGGCCTTCCGCATCTTCGCGACGGCCAACACCGTGGGGCTGGGCGACACGACCGGCCTCTATCACGGCACCCAGCAGATCAATCAGGGCCAGATGGATCGCTGGAACGTCGTCGTGTCTCTGAACTACCTTCCGCTGGAGCAGGAAGTCGCCATCGTCGCCGCCAAGCTCGGCGTTCCGGCGGATGACGGGGCCGCGCGCCGCAAGCTGGAGAACATGGTCGCCCTGGCCAATCTCACCCGCACGGGCTTCATGAGCGGCGACCTGTCCACCCTCATGTCCCCGCGCTCCGTCATCGCCTGGGCCGAGAACGAACGGATCTTCGGCGATCTCGCCCTCGCCTTCAGGCTGACCTTCCTCAATAAATGTGACGAGGCGGAGCGCCCCATCGTGGCGGAATACTACCAGCGCTGCTTCGACAAGCCTCCGTTGACGGTCTGATACGGGCGGCGACCGATGGCTGGCCCAAAGACCGCCCCGAGAACGGCCCCGAAAACGGCCTCAGGGAAATCCGCTCCCACGGGCGGCCAGCCCAGCCCGGCAGGCTCAGAGAAGAGCGAAGCCTTTCGCCGCGTGACCGTCGCCACCCTGCGCGCGGTCGGCGGCAAGGCGGAGACTGACGTCGCCTTCGCCAATCCCACCGGCCCCGGCAACAGCACTGCGGCCACCGGAGCGGACAGCATCCGCCTGCCCTACGTCTCCCGCGCCCTGCCGGATACGGAGCGGAACCGGGTGCGTGGCGCGGCGGACGCCGCCGCCCTGCGCATCCGCCACCACGATGAGCGCGTCCATGCCGCCATCCTGCCCGCCGAGCCGCTCGCCCGGCAGGTCTATGACGCCATCGAACAGGCGCGCTGCGAGATTTACGGGTCGCGCCACATGCTCGGCATGCGCGCCAATCTCGAGCGCAAGCTCGTCACGGATCTGCAGGAAGCCGGCGCCGGACGCATGACCACGCGGGACGACATGCCCGCGCCGCTCGCCCTTTCCCTGCTCGCCCGCGAGGCGATGACGGGCGAACCGCCGCCCCGGCAAGCCGGACAGGCGCTCGACGCATGGCGCGACGCGCTCACCCCGGAAGCGAAAGCCGCGCTCGCTGCTCTTGCCGCGCATCAGGGCGACCAGCAAGCGTTCGCTCATGCCACGCGGCGCCTTCTCGGCGCCTGCAACCTCACGGAAGCGCTCGAACCCGATAGCGAGGCCGATGACCAGGGCGAGGACGCCGAAACCGAAGACGACGCGGAGGACACGCCCGGCGGCGAAGAAGAGGAGAGACCTCAGGAAAGCGCCGATGAGCAGAATCCCGGCTTTCCTTCCGCCCAATCCGACGAACCGGACAGCGTCGAGGGCGAACAGGAGGGCGAGGAACAGGAGGATGGCGGCGCGGAGGAAGCCGCCGGCGAGACGCGCGGCCGCGAGAACGAGGCCGCCGACGAGGCGATCGGCGGCTACAAGGCGTTCACCACCGCCTTCGACGAGGAAGCGGAGGCCGAGGCGCTTTGCGATCCCGAGGAACTGACCCGCCTGCGCCAGCAGCTCGACCAGCAACTGGCCAGCATGCAAGGCCTGATTTCCCGCCTCGCCCATCGGCTCCAGCGGCGTCTCATGGCGCAGCAGCAGCGGGCCTGGGAATTCGATCAGGAGGACGGCATCCTCGACGCCGCCCGCCTCGCCCGCGTCGTGGTCAATCCTACCCTCACCCTCTCTTACAAGATCGAGCGCGAAGCCGATTTCCGCGATACCGTCGTCACGCTGCTGATCGACAATTCCGGCTCCATGCGCGGCCGTCCCATCACCGTGGCCGCCATGTGCGGCGACATCCTCGCCCGAACGCTGGAACGCTGCGCCGTGAAGGTCGAGGTACTGGGCTTCACCACCCGCGCCTGGAAAGGCGGCATGAGCCGTGAGCGCTGGATCGCGGCGGGCCGCCCGCCCGAACCCGGACGCCTGAACGATCTGCGCCACATCATCTACAAGAGCGCCGACACGCCATGGCGCCGCGCGCGCCGCAATCTCGGCCTGATGCTGCGCGAGGGGCTGCTCAAGGAGAACATCGACGGCGAGGCCCTCCTCTGGGCGTGGAAACGCCTGCGCCGCCGCGCCGAACACCGGCGCATCCTGATGGTGATCTCCGACGGCGCGCCGGTGGATGACAGCACCTTCTCCGCCAATCCGAGTTCCTATCTGGAAGACCACCTTCGCCGCGTGATCGCCAGAATCGAGTCCTCCGCCGATACCGAACTCGTCGCGATCGGCATCGGTCATGACGTGACACGCTATTATCGAAGCTCGGTGACGATCAACAACGCCGAGGAACTCGGGGGCACCATGATGCAGAAGCTGACGGAACTGTTCTCGCCCGCGCGCTGACCACCTCAGACGCGCCCGACGAGACGCCGCGACGCGCTCAAGGCCGCACCGCCGAGCGCGACCACCGCCGCCAGGGCGAGGCAAAGCGACGACGGATGAGCCGCATGGGCGAACACCCCCGCCACCATCAGCGCGCCCGCCGTCTGCCCGCCCAGCCGCGCGACCGAGACGAGCCCGCTTGCCCCGCCTTCCCGTCCCTTCGGCGCGGCCAGCATCATCGCGCGATTATTCGGCGGCTGAAAGATCCCGAACCCCGTGCCGGCAAGGCCCGTGCGCCACACGATATCGAAATTCGAGGCGTCCGTCGGCAGAAGCCAGAGCGCCAGAAACCCGCTCGCCGTCACCAGCATCCCCACGCTTGACAGAATCGCCGCCGGAACGCGGTCGGCAAATTTCCCCACCGCATAGGAAGCGATCCCCACACAGGCCGCCCACGGAGTGATGAGAAAGCCGGTGATCGTCTCAGGGCGATGGAACGTCTCCTCCAGGGTGAAAGGCATTGCGATGATGAAGAAATTCGATGCGACGAAAGCGGAAACGCCCACACCGAACGCAACCAGAAATTCAGGCAGCCGCAGCAGATCCAATGGCAGGATCGGATTTTCCCGCCCCCGCTGATGCGCCAGCAACCCGACCCAGCTCGCCACGCCGAGCAGCAGGAAGAGCAGCGCCGCGCCGCTCCCGCCATGCACCAGGTCATCCGCCCCGATCACGCTCGTGCAGAACGCCGTCGCCGTCAGCACGATGCCGCGGATATCGACCGGCGTCGCGCCGCGCGGCGTGACAGGCAGCGCCGCCGTCGCCAGCAGCAACGCCGCAAGGGCTAGGGGAATATTGATCCAGAAAATCCAGGGCCAGGTCGCGAAGGACAGCACAATGGAGCCCACCGTCGGCCCCAGAGCGACACCGAATCCCACGACCAGCCCGTTCAGGGCGATTCCCTTGCCGAGCGATTCCGACGGATAGATAAAGCGCAGAAGCGCGACATTCACGCCCATGATGCAAGCGCCGCCAATCCCTTGCAACGCGCGCGCGAGAGCGAGTTCCAGCAGCGTATGGGAAACTGCGCAACATGCCGACGCCACGAGGAACAACGCGATGCCGATCCGGCAGACGCGCGCGAACCCGATGCGCGCGCCGATCGAGGCGAGCGGCAACAGCATCGACAGGGACGCCAACTGATAGGCGTTGATGACCCAGATGGAGTCCGAGGCCGAGGTGTGGATGTCGCGCGCTATCGTCGGCAGGGCGACATTGGCGATGGCGTAGTCGAGAACCGAGAGAAGAACGGAAAGCGCGACCGCCGCCATGGCGCGCGTTCTGTGTGCGCCATGCAGCCCGTAGATCGTTTCCGACACGCCTAGGCGGGTCGAGGCAGGAAATTGCGCTGAAACAGCGTGTTGGTCCAACTCATCGCCTGAAGAAAAAGTGCCGCGTCGAAGCGCGGCGCGCCATCACGCAGGAACGCGTGCTGCCCATCAACCTCATGCCACTCCAGCTTCACGCCTGCCTCTTCGAGCCGGTCGCGGATCACCCGCCGTCCGGCATAAGGCACATGCGGGTCCGACTGTCCCCAGACCATCATGAGATCGCCCTTGATCTCATCGGCCCGCGCGAGAGAATCATCCGCCTGCCCCGCCCCGAGCGTCGCGCCGTGCAGGTCGGTCGCATAGAAACACGCCGCCGCCTGGACACGAGGATGAAGCGCCGCGCGATAGGAGAGATGCCCGCCGAGACACACCCCGAAGGCGCCGAACGCGCCGCTACAGGCGGGATGTTTCTCCAGCCAGTCGATCAGCGCCACATTGTCACTGTCGAACGAAGCGATCGGCTTGAGATATTTCAGGTCATTGCCCCGGTCCGTACCCGCATTGTCATAAGACAACACGCAGCCCGGCGGCTCATATTCGTGATAGACTTCAGGAATCACGACCAGATAGCCCTGCCCGGCGATCATCGCCGCCAGGCGGCGGATCGGCTGCGTCACCTGGTAAATCTCAGAAAACAGCAGAATGGCCGGAAATCGCCCCTCCCGTGTCGGACGGGAAAGATACACCCGCATCTTGCCCGTCGGCGTTCCGACATCCGCCGTCTCATCCGTGCGAATCAGCATCAAGTTTTCCTTTAAGAGACTGATTCCAGAATAAATTCCTGATGCGTCATGGGCCGCGAGAACATCGGAAACGTGTAGCTTATCGCCGCGTCATGCTGAGTCCGGGAAAGTGTGGCGACACAATCCGTCAGGGTTACGACATCATAACCGTGCTCATAGGCCGTCCGCATCGTCGATTCCACACAACAATCGGTAAGAAACCCGCCCAGCGCGACGCGCCGTATCCCGCTGTGCCGGAGGAGAAATTCCAGATTGGTACTGGCGAAGGCGCAAAGCCCGCGCTTTCCGGACACCACCAGATCGCCCGGCAGGGGCGTAAAACCCTCGGCCTGATCACCGCCCCATGCGCCCTGAAGGAACGCATTCGCGCCTTTCACCACGCCGAGCACGCCATAGGGCGCATCGCCGAGTTCGGGATGTCCCGCCGCGAAAAGAATCGGCGACCAGACGATCTTCATTCCCGATTGTCGTGCCTTCGCCACAACGTCCCGCGTATGCGCAAGCATCTGCGTGCGGTCGATCTCCCCCTTCACCCCGTCATGCAGGGCGCCGCCGGGGCTGATGAAATCGTTCTGATATTCGATCAGGACAAGAGCGGTTTCTTCCGGAGTGATGCGGGTCGTCATCGGGACTCTCCTTCGGTGAATGGATTGCGGGTTCCGCGAAGCTGAAGACGAATGGGAATGCCCGGCAGATGAAAGGTTTCCCGCAACCCGTTGACGAGATAGCGCTTGTACGATTCCGGCACCTGCTCGGCCCTCGTGCCGAAGAGGAGAAATGTCGGAGGCCGCGCCTTGACCTGCGTCATATAGCGCAGCTTGAGGCGCTTGCCCTCAACGAGCGGCGGCGGGTGACGCTCCAGCGCCTCCTCGAACCAGCGATTGAGTTCGCCTGTCGTGACGCGACTGTTCCAGATCCCGTAAACACGGCGGATGGCGGGAAGCAGCTTGTCCACCCCGGCGCCCGTCAGCGCGGAGAAGGTGACGACCTCGATGCCGCGCATCTGCGCCAGCGAGGTCTCGATGCGGTCGGAGATCGCCCTGCGCGTCGCCGCCCGGTCCTCGACCGCGTCCCATTTGTTCAACGCCAGCACGCAGGCCCGCCCCTCGCGCTCGATCAGCCGGGCGATCTGAAGATCCTGCTCATGCACGCCCAGCGTGGCGTCCAGCGCCAGGACGACCACCTCCGCCATCTTCAGCGCCTCGATCGAGGCGGAGACGGACATCCGCTCCAGAGATTCCTCGACCCGCGCGCGCTTGCGCATCCCGGCCGTGTCCACCACCTGGATCGGACCATGCCCGTCGTCGAACGTCACCGCGACGGCGTCACGCGTGAGGCCCGGCTCGGGCCCGGTGATCATCCGCTCCTCGCCCAGAAGACGATTGAGCAGCGTGGATTTCCCGGCATTGGGACGACCGATGATCGCAATCCGCAACGGCCCGGCGGGGCGCTCGTCCTCTTCCGCGTCATGCCGCGGGGCAGGAGCCGTATCCGGCAGCCGGTCCGCGATCTCGCTCATGAGATGGGCGACGCCCTCGCCATGTTCCGCCGAAAGCGCCAGCGGCGTGCCGAGACCCAGCGCATAGGCTTCCAGCGCCTCGGCCGTCGCCGCCGCACCCTCCGCCTTGTTGGCGACCAGCAGGACGGGCTTGTTCTGCCGGCGCAGCCACGCCGCGAAATGCTTGTCCGCCGGCGTTACCCCCGCCCGGGCGTCTATGCAGAACAGCACCAGATCGGCGGCGGCGACGGCATGTTCAGAGGAGGCGCGCATCCGTCCGAACAGCGTGTCCGGCGCGGCCTCCTCGAGCCCGGCCGTGTCGATCAGCCGGACCAGCCGCCCGCGCAGAAGCGCCTCGCCCTCCTTGCGGTCGCGCGTCACCCCCGGCTGATCGGAGACGATGGCCTGCCGCCGTCCGACGAGCCGGTTGAACAGGGTCGATTTGCCGACATTCGGCCTGCCGGCGATCACGACGACGGGCAATGCCTCCGGCATGACATCCAACTCAGCCATAGGCGCTCAACTTGCCGTCGGTGGAAAGCACCAGAACCTTCCCGTCGCAGATGATGGGCGTCACCATCGTCGGCGCCTGGGTCTTGATCACCACGTCCTTTTTGCCCTTGGGCTGCCCGTGCACCGCATCGACCACCTGCATCCCCGTTTCGGTGAGTGTCGAGACGCAGACGAGCTTGCCGCCCGCCAGCACCGGCCCGAACCACGTCACCGCGTCCTTCTGCTTGCGGATGCGCCGGAAGCGCCGCAGCGGCTTGATCCAGCGCACATGGCCCGACAGGCGGTCCAGACAGGCCAGTTCCTCATTGTCGGAAATGACATAGAGCCAGTCGCCGCAAATCACCGGCCCGTTGAGACTGCTGACCTCGCGCTCCCACAGGCGACGACCGGAACGCATGTCGATGGCGACCAGCACGGCGGACATGCTGACGGCATAGGCCGTCCCGTCGCAGATCACCGGCGCGCCGCGCACGCAGGCCAGATCGAGCATGGCGCCGCGACCGTTCGAACCCCCGAGGCTGTCGCTCCACACCACTTCGCCCGAGGCCGCGCGCAGGGCGACGAGGTCGCCGCTGCCGAACCCCGCCAGCACCACCCCGTCCACGACGGCCGGGGCCGCCTGGCCGAAAATCACCGTGTCGACGACCGTCGCCTGATAACTCCAGGCCTGCTTGCCGGTCGCCGCATCCAGCGCGAAGAATCGTTCGTCGATCGTGCCGAAGAACACCTTCCCCTCGGCGATCGTCGGTGCCGAGCGCCCGGGCGTGCCGATATTGACGCGCCATTTCACCGCGCCCGTAGCCGCGTCCACCGCAAGCGTCTGCGCCACGCCGTCAACGATGTAGAGCACGCCGTTCTCGACCGCCATGCCGCCGCCGATATCGGTGGAACGCGAATCCTTCGGCTTGGGCGTGAAATGCCAGAGTTCTCCCATGGCGGGCCAGCTCCAGGCCCGCACCACACCCTGCGCGTCGCGGGTGAAGATACGCCCGTCGGCAATGACCGGCGGCGACTGGATCGCGCCCCGCCCGTTCGATCCCAGCGCCGCGAAGGAGAGGAAACTCGGCTCCGACACGCCGGCGCCGATGGAGCGACGCCAGAGCAGGGACGGACCGTTCCAGGGCGTGTCGACGGCGATATGCGAGGGCACACGCCCGGCCTGCGGCCAGACCGTGATCGCCTGAGGCGCCGGCAGCGTGATCGGCGTGTGATCGTCGGGATCGACCGTCAGCCCCGCGCCCGTGGAAAGGATGTCGATGCGCTTGCCCGCGATCCGGGGCTTTTCCTCATCTTTGAAGACACTGCATCCCCCCAGCATCGTGCCGGCGGCAAGGGTGGTGGCGAGAAACCGTCTGCGTCGCATCGTCTGCGTCTGTTCCTCCGTGATCTGGCGCATCATCCGGCCTTTCGAGCCTCTGGCGCGGCAGGAACAGGCCCGAATGTCTGCAGAAGCGCGCCCGCCCGCTGCCGCACGCCGTCCGGCGCATCGGGCGCTTCGGAAATTCGCAGCAGAAGGTGGTGCGCCTCCTCCTGCTGCGCCGCCGCCGCCCCCGGTCTCAGATCGAGCGCCACCAGCCCTTCCTGCGCCAGAGCGCGCCAGGGTCCGGCGCTGGAGGCGAGCTGCTCGAAGCCGCGTCGCAGGGCGGCGGGATCGCCATCCGCCATCGAGGCGTTCAAGGAAAGATAACGTGCCAGCGATCTGAGATCGGGGCTCGCCTTCGTGTCATCGACGACGCTCTTCCACGCAGCCATCGCGCCCGGGCGGTCATGATCGGCCAGACGCAACGTGGCAAGACGAATGGCCGCGAAATCCCGGATATCGGCGGGCGCGGTGCTGACGAGATGGGCGAGGCTCTTCTCCGCCGCCCGCTGGGCGTCGGTCAGGCCAGAGGAACCCGCCGCCGCACCGGCATCCTCGATCGCCTGAACCGCTTCGAAATACTGTGCGGACGCCGCCAGCCGCTCCTGGCGATTTTCATAAGCCCGCCATTGCCAGACTCCCGCCGCACCCAGCACGACGACGGCAACACCCGCCGCCCATGGCGCGGAGCGCCGCAACAGCGCCCGTGTCTGCTGCGCGCGATATTCGGCACGCGCCTCGCTGATGAAATCCTCCGCCACTGTCATCCTCTTGTTTGTCTTGCGAGGCAGGCCCGATGCCGCGCGCGTCCATGGGGGCTGACCATACAGGGGCCGGACGAAGGTCGCAAACCGGCGTCTCGGGCGAAAACGCGGGGCGACGCCGAAGCCGGAGGTTTCCGCGCGGCGATTAACGCGCCGTTTACCCTTCGCCTCCAAACTAGCGCGGCACGCTCCGGAGACGCCGATGACCCGTCCTGTTTTTCTCTTCGCCCTGTGTCTCGCCGTCTGCCTGAGCGGCTGTGCGCCGGACCGTATCGCCTCCGCTCTCACCGGCAAGGAATGCAACACCGCCTATCTCTATGACGACGAAGATTTCTGCGCGGCGCCCAAGGGACCACCCCCTCCCCAGCCCTATTGCACCACCGGGTTCGAAGGTACGGATTGCTGGGCGCGGCCGGATCTCATGCCCAACGTAGCGCGCCAGACAGCGGAAGGCCCGACCACCCTCACGCCGTTGCAGAACCGCACGCGCATGAACGAATGACGGCGCGTCCGAATGGCTGGCCCGGACGTTCCGACACCGTGTGGGAGCGGGACTGCCACCGCGAGTTCCCAGTAATGTTGTTCTCAGTGATGTTCGAGCTTCTTCGCCCCAGCCGCGAGAGCCGCGCCGATCTTCCGGAAGTTGTCCGCGATGCGCTGCTGGACGGCAACGCTCTGCGCATGGATTTTGGCGATCCGCGCCCCGGCCTCGTCGCTGATTGCGCTTTCCTCTTTCCTGGCGGCGGCGCTGATGCAGGCATTATAGGCCCGCGCGTCCTTTTCATAACTCTGAAAGCGATCGACGCTGGCGTTGTAATGCTCGACATCCTTCGTGGAGACCGGCGGCGCTTCCGGCTCCGCCCCGCAATTGGCGAGCGGGTCCGCAAACGCCACGGACGGCGCGCAGGCGAAGAGAAGCGAGAGGATTGAAAGGCGGGCACGCGGGATCATTTTGCCTCGTACTTGTTTCATCGGCATGTCGTCATCGCCGGACTGAAAGGAAATTCCACCCATATGCGAGGGTCAAGGCGCAAATCGGGCCAACCGGCCGATCGGCGGCGACGTGATCTCGTCATCCTGCATCACGACATGCCCCCGGACGATGGTCGCCACCGGCCAGCCCGTGACGTCGAGTCCGTCGAACGGCGTCCAGCCGACGGGACTTGCAATCCATTCATTGCGGATGGTGCGGCGTTCCCGGAGATCGACGAGCGTGAAATCCGCATCGAATCCGACGGCCAGCCGCCCCTTCGTTTGCAGCCCGTAGATCCGCGCCGGACCCGCGGCCATGAGATCGACGAGACGGCCCAGCGACAGCCGTCCCTGCGCCACATGGTCGAGCATGACCGGCAGCAGGGTCTGCACGCCCGTCAGCCCGGCGGGACAGTCCGGCCAGGGACGGGTCTTGGCCCCCAGCGCGTGCGGCGCATGATCGGAGGACACGACATCCACCCGCCCGTCGCGAATCGCCGCCCAACTGGCGTCATAATGCCGGCGGTCGCGAATCGGCGGGTTCATCACGGCCAGGCCGCCCAACGCCTCGTAGCAGTCTGGCGCCACCTGCGTGAGATGGTTCACCAGAACCTCGCAGGACGCGATCTCCCGATGGTCCGCGAGATAATCGAGTTCCTCCGCCGTCGAGACATGCAGGATATGCGCGGGGCGATTGGTCCTGCGCGCGAGCGCCACGATCCGGCGCGTGCCGAGAAAGGCGCATTCCTCGTCCCGCCAGAGCATGTGGGTCGCATAGGGTTGCCCGGTCTTGAACAGCTTGCGTCGCGCCTGAAGGCGATATTCGTCCTCCGAATGAAAGGCGATGCGGCGATGGCCGCTCCTCATCACCGCCTCGATGCCGTCATCGTCCTCGATCATGAGATCGCCGGTGGACGAGCCCGCGAAGAGCTTGACGGCGCACACGCCGGGGAGACGTTCCAGCGCGGCCAGATCGGGCGTATTCGCGCGGGTCGCGCCGACATAGAGACCGATATCCACCAGACAACTCGCCCCGACGCGCGCCGCCTTGTCGGCGATCGCTTCGGCGGAGGTGATCGACGGCGTGGTGTTGGGCATGTCGAAAATCGTCGTGATCCCGCCCAGCGCCGCGCCGCGCGTGCCGCTGGCCATGGACTCGATCGACGCATCTCCCGGATCGCGGAAATGGACATGGGCGTCGATCATGCCCGGCAGCACATGCAGATGCCGGGCATCGATCTCTCGCTCGGCCGTATCCGTCATCCTGGCGTCCAGCGTCGCGATACGCCCGTTCCGCACGCCGATATCCGTCTCTTCCGCCCCCCAGGGGAACAGGCAGAGTCCATGGCGGATGATGAGATCGTACTGCATGGCGTGTTCCCTTCCCGTAACCGAACGGCCGCCGCTCCGTCAGGCGGCCAGCGTATCGAAGAGATCGCCGTGCGAGGCAACGCCCTCGATATGGATTTTATGCCAGAGCGCATAGAAAAGCAGATGCCATGCCGCGCGCCCGCCACGATGCCCGGCTCTGGCGAAAACCCGCTCCACCTGCCTGCGGCCCGCAACAGGCGCGATGCCCGCGCTCGCCGCCACGAGCGGTGCGAGCCGCGCCGCCTCTTCGCCCAGCCATGTCCCGACCGGCACCGTGAACCCCTGCTTCGGCGCAAACGCCCTCGCCTCGGGCATCTCGGTGTCGAGCCAGCGGCGCAGGAGATATTTGCCTTGACCGTTGCGCAGCTTGAGCGCGTCCGGCAGGGCCGCCGCGACGGCTGCGACGGCGGGATCGAGAAACGGGGTCCGCCCCTCGATCGCATGAACCATCAGGCAGCGATCCAGCTTGAGAAGGAGATCGTTCGGCAGCCATTCCGCCACGTCGAGCGCCTGCGCCCGGCTCAACGCCGTTACACCGGAATGCGGAAGCCGCATGGCCGCGCGCCACTCGCCGCCGATCGCCATTCCGCACCCGTCGAGCGCGCCGCTCCGCCAGGGCGCACGCCCCCCGCGCCACCAGGGCTTCGTCACGCGACGATACCGTCCGTAACCGCCGAAAAGTTCGTCCCCGCCCTCGCCGCTGAGGATCACCTTCACGCTCCCCCGCGCCGCGCGGGCGAGAAACCATGTGGGGATGACGGCGTAATCCGCGACGGGATCATCCAGCGCCGCGACGATCTCCGGAAGATGGCGGAACACCTCTTCCCTCCGGACCGTCAGGACGCGATGCTCCGCGCCCGCCAGACGGGCCAGACGCGCGGCCTCCGCCGATTCGTCCGCCTCGCCCGCATCGAAACGCGCCGTCCAGGCCAGCGGATTCTGCGCACCCAGCTTCCGCATGGCGGCGAGAATCACGCTGCTGTCGATACCGCCCGACAGGAACAGCCCGAACGGCACGTCGGCGCGTTCATGCGCGGCGACACTGTCCAGCAACGCCCGGTCGAGCAGGGCCAGCGCCTCTGTCTCATCATGGACCTCGTCATGGACGGTCCCGGACGGCGCCGGAAGCGCATCGCGCCGATAACTGGCGACGATTTCTCCCCTCTCGATCCGCAGCGTCCCGCCCGGGGCCAGACGGCGAATTCCGGGATAAATCGTGTCATTCCCGGGCGTGAATTGCAGGGCCAGCAGCGCATCGCGCGCCGCCGGGCGGACCGCCCGCGTTCCATACCCTCCCGCGAGCAAGGCTCGAGGCTCGGAGGCGAAGGCGAGTCCGGTATCATCCTCCGCGATATAAAGCGGCTTGATGCCGAACGGATCGCGGCTCAGCAGCACGGTTCCCGCCTCATCGTTCCGGTCGGTCAGCGCGATCGCATACATGCCCCTCAGGGAATCGGCATATTGGAGCCCCTCGCGCGGCCAGAGGGCGAGCGGGGTCTCGCAATCGCTGCCGGTCCGGAACACCAATTCCGGGAAACGGGCGCGCAGGGCGGGATCGTTATAGATCTCGCCATTGGCGACGAGCACGACCGGCCCGAGGGCAAGCGGCTGCGCGCCGCCCGCGATGTCGATGATGGACAGCCGCCGATGCCGCAACGCGACATGATCGCCGTCGAATTCCCCTGCCCCGTCCGGCCCCCGATGGCGCAGCGCCAACGACATCAGGCGCAGGCGTTCCGGATCGGGCCGATGCCCGGGACGGCAGGCGATGCCGGCGATGCCGCACATTCAGACCGCCTCCACACGCAGGAAATGCTCCCAGCGCGCCAGAACGGTCGGCGCAGCGAATTCGCGCTCGAAACGCGCCCGGCCGTTCGATCCCAGCCGCGCCGCCAAAGCCGGATCGTCGAGAATCCGGCTCAGTTCCGCAGCCAGCGCGTCATGATCTTCGACAGGAAACAGGAGACCGTCCTCCGTGCCCGCGATCAGTTCGCGCGGGCCTTGCAGATCGGCGGCGACGACGGGACGTCCCGCTGAGAATGCCTCGATGACCACGTTCCCCAGCGGCTCGATGCGCGACGGGCAAATCAGCGCGTCGCACGCCTTGAGCCACGGCGCGGCATTCTGCACCCAGCCGGGGAAATGCACCCGTTCCGCGACACCGAGGCGGCGCGCCAGTGCCGCAAGAGACTCGCGTTCCGGCCCGTCCCCCGCGATCACCAGATCCAGATCGGGCAGGGTCCGGACGGCATGGATCGCCGTGTCGAACGCCTTGTTGCGATGCAGCCGCCCGAGTGCCAGCACGAAGGGCCGTCGCGCGTGGAGAAAGGGAGGGCGGCAGGCGGAAACATCCGCATAATCGGAGGCGAAATTCGGAACGTAATGCACCTGCTCGGCGGACCAGCCCTGCGCGATCATCCAGGCGACAAGCCCGCGCGTATTGCCGACCAGATGACGACAGCCGCGATAATTCGACAGATCGTAATACCCGCCCAGACGCCCGACGGCCGTCCAGTTCCCTTCGGGCAGATGCCGCGCCGCACGGCTCATCCAGGCCACGACGACGTTCGGTGCGAAGCCGCGCAACGCGCGGGCGAGGCGCGGGCGCGTCCTCCAATCCAGCGCGCCGCCGAAGCGGAACGTCCGCACCGGCACGCCTCCGTCACGCAACCGCTCCACCCGCCCCGCATCGCGGCGGATGAAGGCCGCGACATCCACCCCGCCCGCGTGCTGCGCGCGGGTCAGACGCTCGAAGAACAGTTCCGCCCCTCCGGTCGGCGCACCCGCCATGACGTGAGCGACGCGCAACGGGGTGCCGCTGTCGGAAAGAAAGGCCATGCGCCTCTATCCGCCGCCCGCGGAGACTTGGCAAGCAAGCAGGGCAAGCGCCGCATCGCGCACCTCGGCGACGGAAATATCCACCATCGCCCCCTCACCTTCCGCGCCGGGCGCCTGAACGAACGCCGCGCATCTCCCGGACGGAGCATATTCCGAAGGTTTCGACGGGCCGAACAGCCCGAGCGTCGGGATGCCGCTCGCCGCCGCGAGATGCATCAGCCCCGAATCATTGCCGACGAACAAGGCGCATCGCCCGAGCAACGCGGCGACTTCGCCTACTGGACGCCCACCCCCGAGATCATGCGCCAGCGGGAGCAACGCGATGACTTGCGCCGCCCGGCGACGTTCGTCCTCTCCCGGGCCGTAGAACAGCACGGGCACGAAGCCCTCGCGCGTCAGATCCTGCGCCAGCGCGGCGAAGCTCTCGGGCGGCCAGATTTTCCCGTCCCAGTTCGCGGTCGGCGCGAGCGCGAGATAGCGCGATCCTGCGGGCAACAGTTCCACGGCGCGGCGTCGCTGCTCCACCGTGGACCAGGTGACGGGCAGAGGCCATGGCGCGATGCCAAACAAACCGGCGATATGTCCCAGACGCCTTCCCGGCCGCCGACCGCCGCGCAGGATGCGCCGCCGCTTCGCGCGGAGGAACAGGCTCACCCCCGATCCGCGCAAATCGACCGCCAGATCCCAGCGCGTGCCGATGCAGGCCCGCCAGAGCGCCAGCCAGTGCCGGTCATGCCGCTGTTTGACCAGCGGAATGACGCGCTCCACGTGCGGGCAGGGTTCGAAGAGGCTCGCCGCCACCGGCCCGCAGACGACCGTCACGCGCGCCGTCGGATACCGGGTGATGAGGGCGTTCAGCAACCCCGTGGAAATCACGGCGTCGCCGAGGCGGTTGGCCGTGATGAAGAGAATGTTCATAGGGCGTTCAACGGAGCCAGATCGGCTCCTTCAACGTGCCGACGAAGGCCGCATGGGCGGCGTCCTCTTCGGCGGAAGGAGGCGCCATGCGACGCGGCGAGCGGTTCGGATCGCGCACATATGTCGCCACCCCGCCGCGTCCGCCGCTCTGATGCATCAGACCGAGACCGCGCTGACGCCCTCCCATCAACTCCACATAGACCTCCGCCAGCAGCTTGCAGTCCAGCAGGGCGTTATGGGTGGTGCGTGCCGATAGGTCGATCTCGAAGCGGCGGCACAAGGCGTCGAGGCTGTTGGGCAGGCCGGGAAAGCGCTTCTTGGCGATTTCGAGCGTGTCCACCATGCGGGACGATTCGAGGGGCGGCAACCCGCATGCCGCCAGCTCGGCGTTGAGAAAGCCGAAATCAAAGCGCGCATTATGCGCGATCAGCGGATCGCCCTGAACGAAATCGAGGAAGCCTTGCGCGACCTCGGCGAATTTCGGCTGGCCGTGCAGATCCTCCCGCGTGAAGCCATGCACGCGCGTTGCCTCCGCGGGCACGTCGCGCTCCGGGTCGACCAGCGTGTGATAATGATTCCCGGTGGGCAGATCGTCCACCAGTTCGAGGGCCGCGATCTCTATGACGCGATCGCCCGAGGCGGGATCGAGGCCTGTCGTCTCGGTGTCGAAGAGGATCGAACGTTTCATGGCAACGACTCCAGCGCGGTCTTGATGCGGATGAACTGACGGAAGGTCTCGGCACGGGACAGGCCCGTGTGAAGAACGAAATCGGCGCGGCGGCGGCGTTCGTTCTCCGCCATCTGCCGGGCGAGCAGGGCCCGCGCCTGACCGAGATCGACGGAACGGCGACGCATGACGCGCCGGATGCGCAAGCTTTCTGGTGCCGTGACGACGAGCACGCGGTCGCATTCCCTCTCGGCCCCCGTCTCGAAGAGGAGGGGAATCTCGAACACGCACCAGCGATGCCCCCGCGCCCGAGCATGCCGCACGAAGTGCTCGCGCTCCTGTCGCACCAGCGGGTGAATGACTCCTTCCAGCGTCCGCATCGCCTCCGGGTCGTGGATCACCGCCGCGCGCAGTTTCGCGCGATTCACGGCCCCGTCCACGACCACGCCGGGCCAGAGCCGCGCGATCGGCGCGATCGCCGCGCCGCCGCGCGACTGGAGGCGATGAACGCAGGCATCGGCGTCGAAGACCGGCCAGCCCGTCGCCCGGAACAGGGTTGCGACATAGGTCTTGCCCGCCCCCATGCCCCCCGTGAGACCAAGAATACGCACGTTTTCAGCCCGGACCCTTCAGTCTGGCGTCGCGAGCAGAAGCGCGCGGGTTTCCGCATCCGCCTCGGGCCAGACGCCGAACCAGGAGGCGAATCCCGCCCGCGCCTGCTGGATCAGCATGCCCAGCCCGTCGACCGTCGTCAGGCCGCGTGTTTCAGCCGCCGCGAGCAGCGGCGTGCGCAACGGGTTATAGACGATATCGGCGACGGCCAGCGCCGACGGCGCGCGCTCCAGACATTCCGCCCAATATCCGGCCTCGTCCGGCCCCTCGGCGCCGTTCAGCCCGAGCGACGTCGCGTTCACCAGCAGGTCGCAGCCCTCCAGCCGCGCCGGCCACGCGTCCCAGCGGACGGCCTCCCCGCCGCACAAGGCGCGCGTCAGCACCTCGGCGCGAGTGGCCGTCCTGTTGGCGATCAGGACCTCGCCCCCCGCATCCAGTAGAGCCGCCGCGATGGCGCGCGCCGCGCCGCCCGCCCCCAGCACCAGGGCGCGCCGCACCGTTTCGATCCCACGGGCGCGCAGATCCGCGATGAAGCCGGTACCATCCGTGCAGTCGCCCGTCATCGAGCCATCGGGCTCGAACCGGATCGTGTTCACCGCTCCGGCGCGCTGGGCGACATGCGTGCGGCGCGTGACCAGCCCGAATGCATCCTCCTTGTGCGGAATGGTGACGTTGACGCCTTCGAATCCGGCCGCCGCCAGCCCGGCCAGGGCGGTCGCGAGCGCGCCCGGCCTGACGGGAAGCGGCACATACGCCCCGTTCACCCCATGGCGGGCGCACCAGTGATTATGCAGGAGAGGCGAGCGCGAATGGGTCACGGGCCAGCCGATCACCCCGGCGAGACGGGTCGTGCCGCTGATCGTCATGCCGGTTGCGTCTCCTCTTCCAGCCGTTTCCAATAAAGCGGCAACAGCCGGGCCAGACGGACCGCCCATGCGTCCTGCCCTCCCCGGCCGGCGATCAGATCCTGCCGGATTTCGAGTTCCAGATACGGTAGCCCCGCCGCCTCGGCATGGCGCGGAACAGTGTAGTCCGAGGTCGTGGTCAGGACATAGGGCTCGTTGTCGCCGACGCAGAGATCGCCGTCCGCGCGCAGCAGATCGAGCATGATCCGGGCCGAAACGGTGTCACGGTGATGCAGCACGCCGACATGCCACGGCCGGTCCGCACCGCCCATGCGCGGGGTGAAGCTGTGCAGCGCGATCAACGCCGTCGGCTGCCCGTCCGTCTTGCGCCGCGCCAGCTCCGCCGCGATCCTGTCGTGATAGGGATGCAGGATTTCCATCTCCCGCGACGCCCTGCACAGCACGCTCGCCGTCTGGTTCGCGGGCACGGCCGTCCCGTCCGAAACGGGGGTCAGCGAGGTCGGATGGCCGGGCGAGCGATTACAGTCGATCACCAGCCGGGAATAGACCTGCTCGATCAGCGTGGCGCCCAGCCGCTCATGCAGCGCGCGCCCGACGCCCTGGATGCCGATATCCCATGCGATATGCCGTTCCCAATCCTCGGGCGAGACGCCCAGATCGCCCAGACGCTTCGGACTCTGCCGTCCCGCATGGTCGGCGACCAGCAGAAAGGGCGACGGACGGACCGCCGCATGGACGATGTAAGGCGGCGGATCGTCCTCCGACAGCAGCGCCATGGTCACGTTCCCCGCGCCAGCGCCGCCAGCGCCGCCAGCGTCGAGGATGCGTCCGCCGCGTTCCAGGCGATCGCGCCGTTCGCCTCCCCTATGAGCCGCCCCGACGCATCCAGCAGGAGCGTGTCGGGCAGGCCCATCTCCACATCGCCATAGGCTTTCTGCACCGCGCCCGCCTCCGCCGTCAGAACGGGCAGCGCCGCAATGCCGTGCGCCTTGTAAAAGGCGGCGACGCTTGCGGGCGTGCCGCTCGCCAGCGCAACCGGGAGGATCGTCACAACGTCCTTGTGCCGCGCATAAAACGCATCGAGTTCCGGCAGTTCGCGCAGGCAGGGACCGCACCAAATCGCCCAGCAATGCAGGATCACCTTCCTGCCCCGGAAACGGGAAAGCGGAATCGCCGCGCCGTTCCCGTCTGTCATGGTGAAATCGAAGAGGGGATGATGGTCGGAGGGTTTGCCGAGCGCCCCGAGCGCGGTCAGGGGATGTCCGTCGCTCCCGGTCGCCGGTCCCGGCTCCGCAAGCGCGGAATTGCGTAGTGCCGCCCCGGCCGCTAGGCTCGCACCCGTCGCGCCCGCGAGGAACCGGCGACGTTTCAGCAGCGCACTTGTCATGCAAGGCATCTCCGTGGAACCAGACGTGAACGAGACTAATTCCCGCCTCGCCAATCCGCAATGGGGCGGTCGCTTCGCCACCGGCCCGGCGGCGGTCATGGGGGAGATCAACGCCTCCATCGGTTTCGACAAGCGCCTGTGGCGGCAGGATATTCGAGGGTCTCTCGCCCATGCGGCGATGCTGGCGAAGGTCGGCCTGCTGACGACGGAGGAAGAGGCCCAAATCCGCGAGGGGCTGCTGACGATCGCCGATGAGATCGAGGCGGGCAGCTTTGCCTTTTCGACGGCTCTCGAAGACATCCATATGAATATCGAAGCGCGGCTGTCCGAACGCATCGGCGAGGCGGGCAAGCGGCTGCACACCGCCCGCTCGCGCAACGATCAGGTGGCGACGGATTTCCGCCTCTGGGTACGCGACGCGATCGACGGGCTGGACGGGCAGATCGCAACCCTGATGACGTCGCTCGCCACGCGGGCGCTGGAGTTCCACGCCCTGCCCATGCCGGGCTTCACCCATCTCCAGGTCGCCCAGCCCGTCACGTTCGGCCATCACCTTCTCGCCTATGTCGAGATGCTGGCCCGTGATCGCGGGCGGCTCGCGGATGCGCGGGCGCGGCTGAACGAATGCCCGCTCGGCTCGGCGGCGCTGGCGGGTACGTCCTTCCCGATCGACCGGCGCTTCACCGCGGCGCAGCTCGGCTTCGACCGTCCGACGGCCAATTCGCTCGACGCGGTCTCCGACCGCGATTTCGCACTGGAATATCTCTCGGCGCTCTCGCTGCTCGGGATGCATCTTTCGCGGCTGTCCGAGGAAATCGTCATCTGGTGTTCCTCGCCCTATAATTTCATCCGGCTTTCCGACGCCTTCACCACCGGCTCCTCCATCATGCCGCAGAAGCGCAATCCGGACGCCGCCGAACTCGTGCGGGCCAAGATCGGGCGCATCGGCGGCGATTTCATCGGATTGCTGATGGTCATGAAGGGACTGCCTCTGGCCTATGCGAAGGACACGCAGGAGGACAAGGAGCCGGTCTTCGACGCCACGGAGGCCGCCACCCTCTCCCTCGCGGCGATGGACGGCATGGTGCGCGACCTGACGCCGCACGCCGCGCGGATGCGGGAGATGGCGGGAGCCGGTTTCGCCACGGCAACCGACCTCGCCGACTGGCTGGTGCGCGTGCTGCGCCTGCCCTTCCGCACGGCGCATCATGTGACGGGACGGCTGGTGGGCATGGCAGAGGCGAAAGGCTGCGATCTCGGCGAACTCACGCTGGAGGAGATGCGGTCCGTCGAGCCGGGAATCGACGCCAGCGTGTTCGACGTGCTGACCGTCGAGGCGTCGCTGGCCTCCCGCACGAGCGAAGGGGGCACCGCGCCCGAGGCAGTCCGCCGGGCGGCGACGCTCTGGCTGCATGCGCTGGAGGGAATCGCGTGATGCGGTGGCGCGCGGCGTTCAGCCTGACTCTCTGCCTGACTCTGGCGGGTCTCTCCCTGGCCGGATGCGGCAAGAAGGGTGCACCCCATGCGCCCGGCCCGGCCAGCGCCATCACCTATCCGCGCGTCTATCCCTCGGAATAGGACGCGGCCTCCAGAGCCGCCCGGGCGCGGTCCAGCACCGATGCCGCACTCTCTCCCCGCGCACGGGCGTCGCGCACGGACGCAGCCCCTTCGCTTTTGGAGAGTTTTTTGCCGTCCACTCCGATGAGGAGCGGGTGATGGGCATAAAGTGGCGCACGATACCCCAGAAGCGCCTGAAGAACGCGATGGACGGCGGTGACGTCGAACAGATCGCGGCCACGCGTGACGATATCGATGTTCTGGATCGCATCGTCATGTGCCACACAGAGGTGATAGGACACGCCGCTCTCTTTCCGCCCCAGCACCACATCGCCGAAATCCGCCGCGCGACGTTCGACCCGGTGTGTCGAACCGTCCGGCCGGATTTCCGTCCAGCCCGGCTCGCCGCCGATGACGTCCAGAGCGCGCGCCATGTCCAGCCGCCAGGCCGGCGTGTCCCTCGTCCGCAACGAACGATTCCGGCAGGTGCCGGGGTAAAGAAGCCCGCCATCGGGCGCGATGCCAGGTGACGCGGCGGCGATCTCCTGCCGCGTGCAGGTGCAGGGATAGACGAGTCCGCGCTCGCGCAGCCCGGCGAGAACGGCGCGATAGGCCGGAAGATGCTCCGATTGCCGACGGGGCGGCGCCTCCGGACGCAGTCCGAGCCAGTCGAGATCCTCGATCAGCGCCGCGTCATAGCGCGGCAGGCAGCGTCGGGAATCGATATCCTCGATCCGCAAAAGAAAGCCGTCTCGCCCGGCCATGTCCCGCGCGTGAAGGGCGGAGACCACATGCCCGAGATGGAGATAGCCGGTCGGACTCGGCGCGAAACGGGTGCGCGGATCTGTCATCATTCCTCCGCTTGCAGCCTGGTGGGAATCCTGAAATAGTCTGGGCGAGGAACGGATTGCACGGGGCCGACAGGCATTCGTTTTAACGGCGCGATTGCTGGCGGTTTAACGGGCAACCTTCGATGAGGAGGGGAGCCTCTTGATGCTCGATGAGTCCCGGCACTTTCCCGCTCTTGTGTTGAATGCCGATTTTCGTCCCCTTTCCTATTTCCCGCTTTCATTATGGTCCTGGCAGGAAGCCGTAAAGGCCGTGTTTCTCGATCGTGTGACGGTCCTGAGCGAATATGAGGACGTGCAGGTCCGCTCTCCCAGCTTGAGCATGAATCTGCCCAGCGTGATCGCCCTCAAGGATTTCGTGCAGACCACGCGGCGTCCCGCCTTCACGCGCTTCAACGTGTTCCTGCGGGACAATTTCTCCTGCCAGTATTGCAATGACCGGCTTCCGACCCACGATCTGACCTTCGATCACGTCATCCCCCGCGCGCGGGGCGGCCGGACGAGCTGGGAAAACGTCGTGACGGCATGCAGTCCCTGCAACCTGCTCAAGGGCTCGAAACTCCCTGCGGAGATCGGCATGTTTCCCCGGAGACGGCCGATTCAGCCGACGACTCGGCGGCTTCAGGAAAACGGCCGGGCCTTCCCCCCGAACTATCTGCATGAAAGCTGGCGCGACTATCTGTACTGGGATACTGAACTCGAACACGGCTAAGCATCGTCTGGCCGCCGGGAGGCTCCGTCATCTCACCTTTCGCGCCGTTTCATCCGCTTATGGGCGAAATGACCTTTCTGCAACTTCTCGTTCGATTCGACGTTCCGTTCGGACCGGCCGCTCTCGCGGACCAGTCACGCGGAATGTCGCGTTCGCTTTCTCAACGACAGATCAGGAGTCACGTCATGCTTCGCCGCTTTCCTCTTCTCGCGTCCCTGTCCGTTCTCGCATTCGGGGCCGGGGCGGTCGATGCACATGCGGAAATCGTCAGGCTCCATGGTCGTTTCGTGGCTGAACACGGGGCCACGGAGGTCGTCAAGGGCGGCGTGAAGGCAACGCTGGACACGTCCTCGGACACGCTGAAATACCGCATCCATTATTCCGGCCTCAGCGGCGCCGTGATGGTGGCACATTTGCACGGTCCGGCCGATGAGGGGCAGGACGCGGGCGTTCTGGTGCCCATTCCCGGTCCCTATGTCGGGCATCTCAAAGGAACGCTCACCCTGACGCCGGATCAGGTGAAGGACGTTCTCGACGGCAAGACCTATGTGAATCTCCATACCGCGGAACACAAGGACGGCGAGGCGCGCGCGCAACTCGTTCATTGAACTGTGTCGCCAGGGTCCTCCTCCTGATTTTTTTCACAATGTGACCCGGCCGGCCATATTTGCCATCCGCATGCCACGCTACTATCGGAACGTCCTCATATGAGTGAGAGAGGGAGAACGTCGGATTTGAGCGTCAGATTATTCCAGAGCGCGTTTCTCGAACGCCTGACGTTCATGCCGATGCGGTGGTTCCTGCTCGCCTGGATCATCGTTCTGGGCATGGTCCTGAGCCGTTGCGTCGGTCTGCATCCCGCACGTTGCGCGACGCTGGCTTTTGGCGGACTGGCCCTGTGGACGCTCACGGAATATGCGGCGCATCGACATCTCTTCCATCTGCATCTCAGCTCCGGCATGGGACGACGCCTCGTCTATCTGATTCACGGCAACCACCATGCGGATCCCGGTGACCGGATGCGCAACATGATGCCGCTGATCGTGACCCTCCCGTTGAGCGCCATGATCTGGAGCGGATTCGTGGCATTGGCGGGACGCGACGGAAACGCCGTTTTCCTTGGATTCGCCTTAGGATATTTCCTCTACGACCTGACGCATTATGCTGCGCATCAATGGCGCTCGGGCAACAAGATGCTGGAAGCGTTGCGCCGCCATCACCTGCGGCATCATTACGGCGTTCCGGACGCGAATTTTGCCATTACCGCGATCTTCTGGGATCGCGTCTTCGGCACGCAGGCCCCCCGTCGTCGCCGCTGACATCCCCGCATGGCGGATGTTTCGTTGCGTATAGGTCTTGACAGCCGTAACCTGCGCCTCGCGGGGGGGACGGGCGTCTCAATCTATGTCAGCGCCGTGGAAGCGGCCCTGCGCGCCCGGGGAAACCGGCCCGTGCCGCTTCTTTCGCCCCAGTCGGAACCGGGCCCGGCGCGTTGGCTTCGCCGCCATGCCTATGCGCTTGGCATGCGGCGAAGACTGGAGACGACGGAGGACGATCGTCTCAGCGCGAGGGAACTCAACGCCGCGGCTCATATCAGATTCGGCCTCGGCCGTACGCTGACCCGTGTGGCCACGCCCTCGCCCCTCGACGCGATGCATCTGACCTACCCGTTGCCCCTGCACGTCGAGGGCTGCCCGAATATCGTCACGGTGCATGATGTCATCCCATGCCACCGGCCTGAACTGACCGGCATCGACGGAACCCGGCTGCGGCGGCTGCTCAAGGCGCTCGATCGTCAGGGAGCGATCTGGGTCACGGTCAGCGAGACCACCCGGCAGGACATGGCCGCAACGCTTGGCATTCCTGCCGACCGGATCGCCAATCTTTCCCAGCCGATGATGATTTCGGCCACCGATCGGCTGGCCGCCGAAGAGGCGGACCCGGTAGCACCCGCCGGCAGTTTCGTGGTCTTCGGCACGGTGGAGCGACGCAAGAATATCGGCCGCATCATCGCGGCCCACGCGCGCAGCCGCACGGTGCGCCCGCTCGTCATCATCGGCGGAAACGGCTTCGGCGCGGAGGGAGAGTGGCGGGCGCTGGAAACCCATCCGCATCCGGAGCGGGTCATTGCGCATCCCTGGTGCGAGCGCCCCCGTCTTCTCCGAAGCATCATCGAGGCGCGCGCCGTCCTCTTTCCGTCTCTCGCGGAAGGATTCGGCCTGCCGATCATCGAAGGCATGGCGCTGGGCACCCCCGTTCTCACGAGCAAGGGAGGAGCGACCGAGGAAATCGCAGGCGGCGCGGCCCTGCTCGTCGATCCGCTGGACGTGCCGGAAATGGCCGAGTCCCTCGCAAGGCTCGATACGGATGACGCGCTCTGCGCCACGCTCCGCGCCTCGGGCCTGGAGCGGGCGACCGCATTTTCGCCGGAAGGCTTCGCTGATCGACTTGAGCGCTTCTATCGCCACGTCGTCGGCAAAAGCCGAGCAACATGACGGGTTTTGACCCTGCGTGAGGCTCTGCCTATACCACTCCCCGCACGCCTTGCCGACATGCTCCGGCACTGCGACAGGATCGGATATTCGTGACCCATAGTTCCGCCTACCGTATCGGCATCGATGGTTTCAGTCTCGCTCAGCCGCGCGGCACCGGAGTCGCAGCCTATGGACGCATATTGAGTTTCGCCCTCCACGCCCTCGGCCATCCGGTCGATGTGCTCTATGGCATGGATATCGGGCGCCGGACTCCCGCGGCGCTTCAGGAAGTCCTCTTCTTCGACAGTCTGGACGAGGATCAGGACCAGATCGCCCGACCCCTCAAACCGTTTTCCCCGCGCTGGTTCAAGGAGAAAGCCACGTCCCGGCATGATCGCACGGCCTTCGAGGTGACGATCGGCGGAAGGGTCGAGCAACGCGGTTTCGCCGAGCGCATGCCCGCTTATGACCGCATTCTCGACATTCCCCGGTTGTTCCAGCGCGCGGACCACCATTTCCGCCGGACGGGCCGCTTTCTGACCATCACGATTCCCGATACGCCGCGCATCATGCATTGGACCTCGCCGCTGCCGATCCGTGCGCGCGGGGCGGTGAACCTCTACACCATCCACGATCTCGCATCGCTCCACTTTCCGGACACCACGCCCGAGGACAGGGATACCCAACTCCGCCTGCTCCGCGCCGTGTGCGAACAGGCCGACGGGCTTTGCACGCTCTCCGAGTCTTCGGCGCGCGCCATCACCTCCTTCTTTCCCGGGGCCGCGCCGCGTCTTGTCACCACCTGGCAGTCCGTCCTGCCCGATGGTGTGGCGCCGAACAGCAATCCGCAGGACAGCGCGAAGGAGATTTACGGCTCTTTCGGACTCCGCCCGGACTCCTATTTCCTGTTCTTCGGCTCCCCCGGGCCCCGGAAAACTATCGGCCGGCTCATCGAGGCTTTCCTGGCGGCGCAGACTTCCCGGCGCCTCGTGCTTGTCGGAACCACCGGCTGGACGAACGGGGAGGACCTCCGCCTCCTCAAAGCCGGCCTCGCTTCGGGGCGCATCGTCGCTACCGAATACCTGCCGCAGCAGAGCCTGTTCGCCCTCATCCGCCATGCCTGCGGCGTGGTCTTGCCCTTCGTCATGGAAGGGTCCGGGCTCCCGGTTCTGGAGGCCATGGCAATGGGAACGCCCGTGATCACCTCACGGGAAGCATCCCTGCCGGATATCACCGGAGAGGCCGCGATCCTCATCGACGCCCATGACGTCTCCAGCATCACGCAGGGTCTGGAGACACTCGACCGCGATGACGCGCTGGCCGCGCGTCTGCGCCGGGAAGGCGCCATCGGGGCGGAATTTTTCAGCATGGCGCGCTATCAGGAGCGCTTGGCTCATATGTATCATCGTCTTATGCAAAACCGGCATCCCGTTTCCGATTCACCCCTTCAGCTCCGCCAACAAGAAGGCTCATAATGACTTTCCTCGCCTCTTCGGGCCGCAAGGCCGCGACCTGGACCCTCCTGGCCAGCGGCGCATTGCCGGGGGTACTGTCCGTTGCCGGATGCAGCGCGTTGCCCGATAGCGGCCCGAGCGAATCGCACGTGCTGGACAGCGCGCGCAAGGACAACCCGCTCCACTATCAGATCATGCCGGTCACGCCGGAGGTCATCGCGGTGCTTTCGAGCGAGCATCCCCCGTTGATTTCCTCGCTGGACACCGCCCAGGGGACGGGAGGCAACAATGACCGCATCGGCGCGGGCGACATGCTGGCGATCACGATCTTCGAACTGGGAAGCGGCCTGTTCTCGGCCTCCCCGGGTTCGCTGAGCACGGCAACCGGCGGCACGGCCAGCGCGCCCGGCCCCTCCACAGGCGTCACGAATACGACGCTTCCGCTCACCGCGGTCGAGCAGGATGGCCTGATCCTGATCCCGTATGTCGGCCGGATTCGGGCCGCCGGGTTGACGCCGGAAATGCTGGCGGAAACCATTCGCCAGAAACTCAAGGGAAAATCACAGGACCCCGAGGTGATGGTTCACATCGCCACGGATATCGGAAACACGGTGATCGTTTCCGGCGAGGTTCACAGGCCGGGCCGCGAACTGCTGTCGAGCGCACGCGAACGCCTCTCCGATCTGATCGCCATCGCGGGCGGCGCGATCTATCCGCCGGAGGACACCTATGTAGAGTTGCTCCGCGGCGAGCAGACCGGCGGCACCGATCTCGGCACGCTCCAATCCCATCCGGCGCAGGACATCCGGGCGCGGCCGGGCGACCGGATTCACGTGATCTATCGGCCGCGCAGCTATACGGTGTTCGGCGCGAGCGAAAAGGTGCAGGAAACGCCCTTCAAATCTCCCGACCTGACGCTGGCGGAGGCTGTCGCCCGCGCCGGAGGCCCGGCGGACTCGCGGGCGGACCCCAACGCCGTCTTCCTGTTCCGCTTCGAAGACATTCCGGCCGCGCGGAAGATGGGCATCACCACCCCCGCCATCGGCGACTGGGTTCCGGTGCTGTACAAGCTCGATATGATGAACCCGAACAGTTACTTCCTGGCGCAGAAACTGCCGATGAAGAACAAGGATCTCATCTACATCGCCAATGCGAAGACCAACCGCTTCTACAAGTTCACGCAGTTGATCAGTTCATTTTCGGGATATGCCTATTCGGCGGCCTGGATCGCAAGGTAGGAACGTGTTCCGGAACGCCTGAAGCGGTCTCTGACCCCGCGTTCCGGTCACAGCGTCTCATATTCGGCGATTGCGTCATTCACATCATCATAATGACGCAGATGCCCGTTATGGAGGACGGAGCCGCGCTCACACACGTCGCGCACGAAGTCCATGCTGTGGGAGACGATGATCAGCGCGCGGTCGGAGCGCTTGCCGAACAGTTCATCATGGCAGCGCTGATGGAACCGCGCGTCGCCGACCATGATCACCTCATCGATGAGATAGCAGTCGAACTCGATCACGATCGACAAGGCGAAGGCCAGACGGGCACGCATCCCTGACGAATAGGTCTTGACCGGCTCCGCGAGTTGCTTGCCGAGCTCGGCGAAGTCATCGACAAAGGCGCGGGTGGTCGTATAGTCCAGCCCGTAAATGCGCGCTATGAAGCGAAGATTGTCCAGCCCGCTCAGGCTGCCCTGAAACGCCCCTCCGAAGGCGATGGGCCATGAAATCGACATGTCCTGCTCGATCCGGCCGCCGGTCATCGGTTCAACGCCGCCGATGATTCGCATGAGCGTGGACTTGCCGGCGCCGTTACGCCCGAGGATTCCGAGCTTCTGCCCCCGTTCCAGACGAAGATTCACGTGATTGAGGACCCGGCGCGTGCCGGTATGGCCCTTGTAGTCCTTGACGATGTCGATGCATTCGAGCAGGGCGTGAACTCCTTTCCGCTTGGCGCGCACCGCTCTCAGTGGAGATTGTGTTCGCGCGCGCCCGCGACGATCAGGCCGCCCATCCAGTACAGACCCAGCATCGTCACGAAGATGATGACGATATCGCGCAGGCTTCGCGGATATTCCGGATAATCCGCGAAATTGGGCTGAGTGACCTCATCGAGGTAAAGTTGCTGCCGGTCGGCCTGCACCCGGGCCGCGTCCAGACGTTCCGTCGTGGCCACGAGTTCCTTGATCGTGAGTTCCCGCTTCAGCAGCAGGTCGTCATAGGCGCTGATCTTCGGCACCAGAGAGGCGTCATCGCCCGTGACGTGCTTCGCCGCGGCGGCGATCTGATCCGTCAGCGCGCCGATCCGCTGCTGGTAGACGACGATGAGCGGGCTGCCGGGCGCCGTCGCGCGAAGCTGCTCAAGTTGCAGTTGCGTCGTCAGCACCATGGACTGCAAGCTCGCGATGTCCTTGAGCAAAGGCTGGGACTGCTTGTTCGGATCGATCATGGCGACCTTGTTGCGGTAGCTGTCGATCTGCGCGGTCAACTGGTTGAGATGGTCGAGAACCTCCTGACGCTCGCGTTTCGCGCTCGCGATCATGTTTTCGCGCTGCCGCTCGTTCATCCTGTTGACGAGCGCCTCGGCCGCCACGATGAGGGCGCGCGCCACCCGCTGCGAATCAGCGGCGGAAAAACTGCGCACCCTGAGCGTCGAAATCCCCGTGGTCGAGTCAAGCTCGGCGATGACATGCCGCTTGTAGTACGCGAAGAAATCCTCGAACGTCCGCCCGCTGTAGAAATTCGGGAACCGCGCGAGAAAATCCGCGACCGGCGTATCGTAGACAGCCGCCAGCTTCTCAGTCTTCAACATGTCCTGCGCCGCATCGCGCGACATCATGAAGCCCTGGACCGCATAGGTGTCTTCGCTCGAACTGTTGGCCCCGCCGGTGATGGCCATCAGCCCCGCGAGCGCGGAACTCGACTGGTTGTTCTGCCCGCGCACGACGAATTGCGCCTCGGAAATATATTGGGGCGTGGCGAAAAATGCATAATAGAGGGAGGCGAGCAACGTCGGCAGGATGACGATGACAAGAAAAGGCGCTCGCCGCCGCAACGCCGCGATCAAGGGAGACGGACGGCGAAAGAGAGTCGGACGCCCAAGCTGACGACTTTCAAAAATGAGGTCGGTCTGATCCATAGATGCTGCCTTGCCCGAAACAACGCCTCAAGGCAACTGCCTATCCGTGGCGGAAATTTGGCGAAATGGCGGCACAAGCCCTTGTCTCGCAAGAAGACTCTACCCGATCCCGAGGCCGGCCGGAAGGCTCCCGCGCCCTTCAAGATAACCGATCGGACCGGATGGCGGCGCGAGGGTGGTTTTCCGCGTCCTGTGCCCGCGCTATCCAGCATGTCTCCTTCATCCCTGACGCTGGAAAAGCCATGACTGCGCTGCGTATCGGAATTGCCGGAATCAACGGTCGCCTGGGGCGGCTTTGCGCGGAAGAGATCGAGGCGCGGGGACTGGTCCTGACCGGCGGATTGTCTCGCACCGCCGACCCGGCGCGGCGGATCACCGACGATGCGGCGGCGCTGGCGCGCGGATGCGACGTGGTGATCGACGTCAGCCATCCGGACGCGATCGCGCATCACGCGCGTGTCTTCGCCGAAGCCGGATGCGGCTGGGTGTTGGGCACGACCGGGCTGGACGACATGGCGCAGACGGCGGTGCTGGCGGTCGCCACGACGATCCCGGTGCTTCAGGCGGCCAATTTCGCGCCGGGGCTCACGATGCTGCTCGACCTCGCCCGTCAGCTCGGCGCGGCCCTTCCGGCGGGCGCCTATGACGCGGAGATCGTCGAGACGCATCATCGCCAGAAGCTGGACGCGCCCTCCGGCACGGCGCTGGCCATCGGCGCGGCCGTGAGCGAAGGGCGCGGCGTATCGCTGGCCGACGTGAAACGCGTGGATCGCACGGGGCGGCGTCAGGACGGCGAAATCGGCTTCGCGTCGCTCCGCGCGGGGCAGATCGTCGGCGAGCATAGTCTGATCCTCACCTCCGCCACGGAACAGATCACGCTGTCCCATCGCGCCTTCGACCGGAGAGTCTTCGCTGACGGCGCCGTGCAGGCGGCCTGCTGGCTGGCGGGACGACAACCCGGCCTCTACGGCATGCGGGACGTGCTCGGCCTCACCCGCGGCGCCTGAGGCTGCTCTTCCCTGAGGCTACACTCCTTTACGTGCTATTCCTATTGGCCCTCCCGATCAGCGGTTCGCCGAATTTCACTTGACCCGGGGGGCCGCTTCCGTCAAAGCGGGGCGCCTTACGGCACAGGGCGATAAAGCCCCCGCCGGTCTCCCTGCGGCCTTCGCGCCGCTACCCCGCATGCTGAGAGGTCACGGGACGATCAAATGCGTAACAATGGCGATTTCCTTTTCACATCAGAATCGGTTTCCGAAGGTCATCCGGACAAGGTCGCGGATCGCATCAGCGATACGGTGCTGGACGCCTATCTGGAGGCCGATCCCGAATCGCGCGTTGCGTGCGAGACCCTCTGCACCACGAATCGCGTCATCCTCGCCGGTGAGGTGCGCGGCCCGGCTTCCGTCACCACGGAGCTTCTGATCGACCGCGCGCGTGAGGCGATCAGGGATATCGGCTACGATCAGGAGGGATTCTCCTGGAAGACGGCGGACATCACCTCCTATCTCCACGCTCAGTCCGCCCATATCGCCGTCGGCGTCGACAGCGCGGGCGAGAAGGACGAGGGCGCGGGCGATCAGGGCATCATGTTCGGCTTCGCCACGCGCGAGACGAAGAACCTGATGCCCGCGCCGCTCTATTATGCGCAGACGATCCTCGAAAAGGTCCGCGACTATCGCAAGAGCGGCGATCCGCGCGGCGCGGGGCTCCTGCCCGACGCGAAGAGCCAGGTGACGCTGCGTTATGTCGACGGCAAGCCCGTTGGCGTCACCTCGGTCGTCATCTCCACCCAGCATGAAGCGGATCTGACCCAGGCGCGGATTCGCGAGCAGTTGCGCGGCATCGTGACGGACGTCCTGCCCGCGGGCTGGACGGTCCCCGAAGACGAGTTCTACGTGAATCCCACCGGCATCTTCGTGATCGGCGGCCCGGACGGCGACGCCGGTCTCACCGGCCGCAAGATCATCGTGGACACCTATGGCGGCGCGGCCCCGCATGGCGGCGGCGCGTTCTCCGGCAAGGACCCGACCAAGGTGGACCGCTCGGCGGCCTACGCGGCGCGCTATCTGGCCAAGAACGTCGTCGCCTCCGGCCTCGCGGATCGTTGCACCATCCAGCTCTCCTATGCCATCGGCGTCTCCCGGCCGCTCTCGGTCTATGTGGACCTCGACGGCACCGGCAAGGATATCGACGAGGGGAAGCTGGGCCGCATGCTCAACGAAATCATGGATCTCTCCCCGCGCGGCATCCGCAAGCATCTGCGCCTGAACCGCCCGATCTACGTGCCGACCTCCTCCTACGGTCATTTCGGCCGCGTGCCCGACCCGGCGAAGGACAATTTCACCTGGGAGAACACGGATCTGGTGGACGTCCTGCGTGGCGCCTTCAACCGCTGAGACCGGCGTCCCTCCGGAGACAGGGGCCCCGGGGACGCTCAAGCCGCAGCCGGAGCGACTCTATGGCCGCCAGCGGGGCCATCCGCTCCGCGCCCGTCAGCAGAAGCTGCTGACCGAGTCCCTGCCCCGGCTGCGTCTCCAGCCGGAACAGGCGCATGATCCGCGCGCGGCGTTTTCGACGCCGGTCGAGGATGTGTGGCTGGAAATCGGTTTCGGCGGCGGCGAGCACGCCCTGGCGCAGTCGGCGGAAAACCCCTCGGTCGGCTATATCGCCGCGGAAGTGTTCGAGAACGGCTTGTGCTCCCTGCTGACGCGGCTCGTGCCGGAAGGCGAGGAAGCGACCGTCGCACCGCCCTCCCGCCTGCGTCTCTGGCCGGACGACGCGCGGCTCCTGCTGAAAGCCCTGCCCGATTCCAGCCTCGGGCGCGTCTATCTCATGTTCCCGGACCCGTGGCCCAAGGCGCGCCATGCCAAGCGGCGTTTCGTCCATCCGGAGAACATCCGCGAGGTGGCGCGCGTGCTGCGGCCCGGCGGCGTCTGGCGGATCGCGAGCGATCACCCGACCTACCAGGGCTGGGTGACGGAAGTGATGGCCGCCCAGACGCTCTTCGCCCCGGCCGAGCCGGCGCGCGGCATCCGCCCGCCGGGCTGGTCGCCCACGCGTTATGAGGCGAAAGCGGTGCGTGAGGGGCGCACACCGTTTTACTGGACATTCGTGAAGAACGACTGATGAGGACGAGATGACCGCGATCGAGCGTGAGGAGATGGAATTCGACGTGGTGGTGGTCGGCGGCGGCCCGGCCGGGCTGGCCGCCGCGATCCGCCTGCGCCAGCTTCTGCCCGACGCGACGGTCTGCCTCGTCGAAAAAGGCAGTGAGATCGGCGCGCATATCGTCTCCGGCGCGGTGATCGAGCCTCGCTCGCTCACCGAGCTTCTGCCCGATTGGCAGGAGCGCGGCGCGCCGCTGACGACCGGCGTGACGGAGGAGTCGATGCTCTTCCTCACCGAGACGAAGTCCTTCACCATTCCCTATCTCGACCGCGTGATGCCGCATATGCGCAACCACGGGAATTACGTGATTTCCCTGGGCGAGCTTTGCCGCTGGCTCGGCGCGCAGGCGGAGGCTCTGGGCGTGGACATCTATCCCGGCTTCGCGGGGGCGGATCCGTTCATCGAGGAGGGCCGCGTCGCCGGGATCGTGACCGGCGACATGGGGGTCGGGAAATCCGGCGAACACGGACCGAACTTCGCCCCCGGCATGATCCTGCGCGCACGGCAGACGATCTTCGCGGAAGGCGCGCGCGGTTCGCTGACGAAGAAGCTCTTCTCCCTCTTCGGCCTGCGCGAGGGCGTCGATCCGCAGAGCTTCGGGCTGGGAATCAAGGAAGTCTGGGAGATTCCGGCCGAAAATCATCGTCCCGGCCTCGTTCAGCACAGCTTCGGCTGGCCGCTGGACGATCACACCTATGGCGGGGCGTGGCTCTATCATTTCGGCAGGAATCTCGTCTCCTACGGTTTCGTCACCGGGCTCGATTACCGCAATCCCTGGCTTTCGCCGTTTCAGGAGATGCAGCGGGTCAAGACGCACCCGGCTTTCGCGCCGCATTTCGAGGGCGGACGGCGGCTGATCTACGGCGCGCGCGCCCTCTCCGAAGGCGGGTTCCAGTCCATTCCGCGCCTCTCCTTCCCCGGCGGCGTGCTGGCGGGCGACTCGGCGGGATTTCTCAACGTGCCGAAGATCAAAGGCACGCATACGGCGATGAAATCCGGGATGCTCGCCGCCGAGGCGGTGGCGGCGGCGCTGTCCGAGAACACGCGGGAGGCCGCGCGTTATACGGAGATGGTGCGCGCCTCCTGGCTGTACGAAGAGTTGCGCGGCGTGCGTAACATCCGCCCCGCCTTCGCGAAATGGGGCAATCGCCTCGGCGCGCTCTATGCCGGGTTCGACGCTATGGTCCTCAAGGGCCGCGCGCCCTGGACGCTGCATTTCTCGCACGGCGACAACGAGACGCTGGAACCCGCCTCTGTCAGCCCGAAGATCGACTATCCGAAGCCCGACGGCGTTCTGACCTTCGATCTCCCCTCCTCCGTCTTTCTTTCGAACACGAATCACGAGGAAGACCAGCCGGTGCATCTGCGCCTGCGCAATCCGTCACTCTGGAAGACCGTCAACTGGGACGTGTTCCGCGCCCCGGAGAGCCGTTATTGCCCGGCAGGGGTCTATGAGGCGGTGGAAGAAGGCAACGACATGGCGTTGCGGATCAACGCGCAGAACTGCGTCCACTGCAAGACCTGCGACATCAAGGACCCGACGCAGAATATCGACTGGTGCGCGCCCGAAGGCGGCGGCGGCCCGAACTACCCGTCAGGGATGTAGCGCCGTCCGCCCTCAGGCGGCGTTTTCTCCCTTCTCCGCCAGTTTCTTCAGCGCGCCGGCGACCTTGCGCGCCATGGTGATGCGCTGGGCGTTGGTCATCTCGCGCACCACCGCCAGCTTGTGGTCGGGGCGCAGCTTGACGCCCTGATCGCGATGGCGCTCGACCCAGCCAATGAGACCCGCCGGGTTGCGGAACTGCCGGTTGCGGAACTGAAGCACCATGCCCTTGGGCCCGGCTTCCAGACGCTCCACCCCGGCGGCGCGGCAGAGTCGCTTGAGCATGACGACATCCAGCAGGTTTTCCACTTCCGGCGGCATGGCGCCGAAGCGATCGACCAGCTCCGCGCGCATCGCATCGATTTCGGCCTCGTTCTCGAGTCCGGCGATGCGGCGATAGAGTCCGAGTCGCACGGGGAGATCGGGCACGTATTTTTCCGGGATCAGCACGGGGAGGCCGAGGATGATGTTCGGCGTCCAGCTATCATCCTCGCGGCGGCTGCGCCCCTTCTCCGCGCGCAGATCCGCGACCGTGTCCTCGAGCATCTGCTGGTAAAGCTCGATGCCGACCTCCTTGATGTGGCCGGACTGCTCCTCGCCCAGCAGATTGCCCGCGCCGCGCAGGTCGAGATCGTGCGAAGCGAGGGTGAAGCCCGCGCCGAGCGTGTCCAGCGTCTGCATGATCTCCAGCCGCTTCTGGGAGGACGCGGAGAGCGGATGCGTCTGCGGCCAGGTCAGATAGGCATAGCCGCGCTGCTTCCCGCGCCCGACGCGCCCGCGAAGCTGGTAGAGCTGCCCCAGGCCGAACATGTCGGCGCGATGGATGATCAGCGTGTTGACGGCGGGCATGTCCAGACCGCTTTCGACGATGTTGGTCGACAGCAGGATGTCGTATTTGCCGTCCGAAAATTCGGTCATGACCCGCTCCAGCTCGGCGGGCGCCAGACGTCCATGCGCCTGCACCGTCTTCGCATCCGGCACGATCTCGCGGAGACGCTCCGCCATCCGGTCCATATCCTCGATGCGCGGCACGACGCAGAAGATCTGCCCGCCCCGGAACCGCTCGCGCTGGATGGCCTCGCGGATCATCACGCTGTCGAAAGGCGTGATGAACGTCCGGACGGCGAGACGATCGGTCGGCGGGGTGGCGATCAGACTCATCTCGCGCACGCCGGAGAGCGAGAGTTGCAGCGTGCGCGGCAGCGGCGTGGCGGAGAGGGTGAGCACATGCACGTCCTCGCGCAGGGCTTTGAGTCGCTCCTTGTGCTTGACGCCGAAATGCTGTTCCTCGTCGATGATGAGCAGGCCGAGATTGGCGAATGCGATGCTCTTGGCCAGTAGCGCATGGGTGCCGACGATGATCTCGACCGTCCCGTCGGTCAGGCCCTGCCGCGTCTCCGCCGCTTCCTTCGCCGTCACGAGGCGGGACAACTGGCGCACACGGATCGGAAACCCCTCGAAACGCGTCGAGAAACTGCGGAAATGCTGGCGCGACAGCAGCGTCGTCGGCACCACCACGGCAACCTGGACGCCGGACATGGCGGCGACAAAGGCGGCCCGGAGCGCCACCTCCGTCTTGCCGAAGCCGACATCCCCGCAGACCAGACGATCCATCGGGCGCCCTGCGCTCATGTCCTCCAGCACGTCGGCGATGGCGCGGGACTGATCCTCCGTCTCCACGAAGGGGAAACGCGCGCAGAACTCGTCCCAGAGTCCTTCCGCGGGCGCCAGGCTGGGCGCCTCCTTCATCTCGCGCGCGGCGGCGGTCCGGATCAGTTCGGCCGCCATGTCGCGGATGCGCGACTTCATCTTCGCCTTGCGCGCCTGCCAGGCCTGACCGCCCAGCCTGTCCAGCGCCACTCCGGCCTGATCGGAGCCGAAGCGGCTGAGAAGCTCGATATTCTCGACGGGCAGGAACAGCTTCTGCTCGCCGTCATACATCAGGCGCAGACAGTCATGCGGCGCCACGCCGTCGCTGACCGTCTCCAGCCCGTCATATCGCCCGATTCCGTAATCGGCATGAACGACGAGATCGCCCGCCGTCAGTTCCGACGCCTCGGAGATGAACTGCTCGGCCCGGCGCTTGCGACGCGGCGGCCGGGCGATGCGCTCGCCCAGCAGATCCTGTTCGGAGACCAGCGCCAGACGGTCCGCCACGAAACCACGCTCGACGCCGAGCGTGATGAGCCCGACCACGCCGCGTTCGATTCCCGCCGCCGTGGCCCAGCTTTCATGCTGCTCGGCGGCGATCCCGTGTTCGCGCAGCAGGGCCGCGATCCTCTCGCGCGAGCCGCGCGACCACGCCGTGACGTAGCTCCGCCGCCCCTCGCCGCGCCAGATTTCGACCTGAGCGCGAAAGGCGTCGAACACTCCCTCCCTGCTCCCGTCCTTGCCGCGCGCGAAGAGCGGACCGGGGCGGCCGCCCGCGTCGATCCCCGTTGCGACATCCGGCTTGAGAAACGGGTTGAGTGTCGCGCAGGCAGCGCGGGACAGCATCGCCCGCCAGCCTTCGAGATCGAGATACAGCCGGTGCGACGGCAGCGCGCGATAGGGAGACTCGCCCTCGCGCGCGGGAGCGCGCCGCGCCTCGTAATGATCGGCGATCATCTCCAGCCGCGCGGCGAGAATATCGCCCGCCTGATGATCGAAACTCGCCGAAACGCCGGGAAGATAGTCGATCAGCGTTTCCATCGTTTCATGGAAAAGCGGCAGATAATGCTCCAGCCCCGGATAGCGGCGCCCGTCCGAGACGTTCTGATAGATCATGTCCGCCGCCGCCGAGGGGCCGAACTGGTCGCGCCACGCGCTGCGGAAGCGGCTGATGGCCTCGGGCGCGAGGGCGTATTCCGAAACGGGACGCAGCTCGAAATGCTCCAGCGCCGCCGTCGAACGCTGCGATCCGACATCGAAGCGGCGGATGTTCTCCACCTCGTCGCCGAAGAGATCGAGCCGCACCGGCTCGGATTCGGCGGCGGGAAAGAGATCGAAGATGCCGCCCCGCGTGGCGAATTCGCCCGGTTCGCGCACCGTATCCGTGCGGGTGTAGCCGCTGGCCACCAGCATTTCGCTCAGCATGGCGGAATCCAGCGTCTCGCCGGTCCGCACGGAGAGCGATTGTCCGGCGAAAGCGGCGCGCGGCGGCACGCGCTGCACCAATGCGTGAACGGTCGTCAGAATGATCCGCCGCGCAGCGGGTTTCTCCACCAGCCTTGCGAGCGTCCCCGCCCGCTCGGCGACGATCACCGGATTGGGCGAGACGCGGTCATAGGGCAGGCAGTCCCAGGCGGGAAAGCGCAGCACCTCGACCTCGGGCATCATGTAGCCCAGCATGTCGATCAGCGAGGCGACCGCCGCGTCATCCCGCGCCACATGCAGGAGCGGGCCGTCATGCTCGCCCAGACGCCGCCGCAGCAGGAACGCCATGTAGGATTCGGGCACGCCCCAGATGGTGGGACCGGGAATGACGGAAGCGTGGACGGCAGGGGCGTGGACGGCGTCGCTCATGGCTTGATCCGGGACTCGGGATGGCCGCATCCGCCCTGACGCGGACACAGTATGGACAAGATGCGGCCGGGGCGCTCATGGTTTCGTTTTGTTCCCGGCCGGCGATGTCCTATAGCCTCGGAGCCATGTCCTGTCAGCCCTGCAATCCCCCCTGTCGATGACGGAGGAGAGCCTCATCGCGCCGCTGCTCGCCCCGCTCGCGACGTTGCCGGGGATCGGGGCGAAGCAGGCGGCGTTGCTGCGCAAGGTGACGGGCGGCCCGCGCGTGATCGATCTGCTCTTCACCCTCCCGGAAAGCTTCATCGACCGCGGCGCGCGGCTGACTCTCGCCGAGGCGCGGCGGCTCCTCTCGCCGGGGAGCATCCTGACCGCCGAGGTGGATATTCTCGGCCTCGAGCCCCCTGCCCGGCCGCGCCAGCCCTATCGTCTCCGCGCGGGGGACGGGACGGACGAGATCGATCTCGTCTTCTTCCACGCGCCGTTTTTCCGCGCCCTGCCCCAGACAGGGCCCCAATCAGAACGTGTGCTTATTTCCGGGCGGTTCGACCAGTTCGGCCTGCGCCTGAGCATGGCGCACCCGGATTATCTCCTGCCCCTTTCGCGCGCGTCGGAGCTTCCGGCGATCGAGCCTGTCTGGCCGTTGACGGCCGGGCTTTTCCCGTCGGCGATGCGCAAGGCCATGCGCGCGGCGCTGGCGCTGTTGCCGCCCGATCTGCCGGAATGGCTCGACGGGCCATTGGTGGCGCAACGGAAATTCCCGAGTTTCACCGAGGCGCTCCGGACCCTGCACGCCCCGGGCGACCTCGATCGCGCGGAATGGGAGGCGCGGGTGGAACGGGCGCGGACGCGCCTGGCCTGCGACGAACTGCTGGCGGATCAGCTCTGCCTCGCCCTCGCCAGGCAGAGCGCGCGCTCCCGGCCTGGCCGGGCGCTGACGGGCGACGGAGTCCTGCGCGCGGAAGCCCTTCGGCGCTTCGGACACGCGCTCACCGGGGCGCAGCGCCGCGCGCTTGAGGAAATCGACGGCGATCTGGCCGCGCCACGTCCCATGACCCGCCTGCTGCAAGGCGATGTCGGCGCGGGAAAGACCATCGTCGCGGCGCTGGCGATGTTGCGGGCGGCCGAATCCGGGGCTCAGGCGGCCCTGATGGCGCCGACCGAGCTTCTGGCCCGGCAGCATCAGGCCGTGCTGGAGCGGCTTTGCCCCGTGCCCTGCGTCTTCCTCTCCGGCTCGGTCAAGGGCCGGGCGCGCAAGGCCGCACTGGAGGCCATCGCGAACGGCGCCGCGCCGATCGTGATCGGCACGCACGCGCTGTTTCAGGAGCAGGTGACGTTTCACGATCTGGGCCTCGCCGTGATCGACGAGCAACATCGCTTCGGCGTCGAGCAGCGCGTGAAGCTGGGCGCGAAGGGCGAGGCCACGGACGTTCTGGTCATGACCGCGACTCCCATTCCGCGCACGCTGCTGTTGACTCGCTGGGGCGAGATGCAGGTCAGCCGGCTGGACGAGAAGCCGCCGGGCCGCCTGCCGGTCGTGACCTCCCTGCACCCGCTCCCGACGCTGGAGGCGGTGATCGACGGGGTGGGCCGGACCGTGGGGCGCGGTGTGCAGGTCTACTGGGTCTGTCCGCTGGTGGAGGAAAGCGAGGCGAGCGATCTCGCCGCCGCCGAGGCGCGTTTCGCCGCCCTTGCCGCCCGCTTTGGTCCGATCGTCGGCCTGGCCCACGGGCGGCAGGATCACGCGGCCCGTCAGGCGGCGCTCGACCGTTTCCGCGCGGGCGAGACGCGCATTCTCGTCGCGACCACGGTGATCGAGGTGGGCGTGGACATTCCCTCCGCCTCGGTGATGGTCGTCGAACATGCCGAGCGGTTCGGGCTCGCGCAATTGCATCAGTTGCGCGGGCGCGTGGGACGCGGCGCGGCGCGGTCTTTCTGCCTGCTGCTCTATGACGACCATGCCTCGGCGACCGCCCGGCGGCGGCTGACGCTCCTGCGCGAAACCGAGGACGGGTTTCTGATCGCCGATGAGGATTTCCGCACGCGCGGCGGGGGCGACATCGCGGGAAGCAGACAATCCGGCCTGCCCGGATTCCGCATGGCGAACGGCAGCCGCGCCGAACTTTTCCTAACCGCCATGATGCAGGATGCCACACGGCTGATCGAAAACGCCGATGGTCCCCTGAAAACACGATTTGACGCGAAAGATCTTCTTCTGACCCTGTTCGACCGGGGTTCCATCGAACGCGTGATCGCGTCAGGATAAGGCTATCCTGAATGAGGGCGGAACCATCGCGTGCCTTTACCCTTTACAAGACCATAATTCTTTGCAATATACTACGTTAATTTTTCGTCAAATGGCTTATGCTGTTCCCGCCAGTGTTGCAGCCTCGCCTTTCATGTTGCAGCCAATGAGACGAGGCAGGAAATGACCGTCGTCAAGAATGCCCATGCGACATTGCTTGCGGCGCTACGTACCGTCCAGCATCTCAGCAGTTGCCGGTTCGCGGCGTTCGGGCGGCTTTATCCTGATGGCACGACAAAGGTTCTCGCCGTGATCGGCGAGGCGCCGACGCATGAGTTTCAGGCCGCCGATCTCCGGCGGATCGCCACGAGTCCCAAGCCCGTCGCCATGGAGCACAGGACGCGTTCGGGCTGGACCCTCGGCGGCGTGTCCCTCGCCCTGCCCGAGGAGCGCGCGACGAAAACGGTCTGTCATGACTTCCTCCTCGTGGCCTGCGATCCGGGCGATCCACTGGAGACGGCCTATCTCGCGCCGCTGGAAGACGTCGCCCGGCTCGTTCGCCCGCATCTGCCGTCCAATGTCGACTCCCCCTCCGTGCCCGTCGTGTCCCCGCGGTCGCGCCTGCGGGCGCGCAACAGCCTGCTGTCCTCGATCTCCGAGGCGATCCAGGCGATCGGCCAGACAGGGCGGGCGCGCAGCTTCGGCTTCATGCGCGTCGCGCTCGACTCGGTCGTCCAGCTCAACGCGCTCTATGGCTGGGATCTGACGGACCTGCTGATCGACGAGATGATCACGCGGGTTCTCGAACTCCTCCCCCAGGGGGCGACGGTGACGTATTGCGGGGGCGGCGCCATCGCCGTGATGACCGCTCCGGGAACGAGCCAGGTTTTCACCCGCTCCCTCGTCACCACGATTCTGGAGGCAATGCATCGCCCGATGAACGTGCCGGATGGCGAGCGGGTCATTTCCGTGTCGATCGGCTGGGCCATCTATCCGCAGGACGGCGATGACGCCGCGCGTCTCGATCTCGCGGCCCAGGCGGCGCTGGCCGAGGCGAAACGGCACGGCGACGGTCACGCGGAACGCGCGACCCGCGAGATCGTCGATCGGTTCGGCAGCGCGGCGGGACTGGAGACGGATCTGCTTCAGGCGCTGGCGCAGGACGCGTTCACGCTGCACTGGATGCCCATCGTCAGCGTCGAATCCCAGAACGTGGTCAGCCTTGAAGCGCTCCTGCGCTGGCACCGGCCGGGACATGGCCCGGTTCCGGCCGAGGAGATGATTCTCTGCGCGGAAGAAGCGGGCATCATCGAACAGATCGACGGCTGGGTGCTGCGGGAGGCCTGCGCGGTCGCGGCGCGCTGGAGCGATCCGCTCCGCGTCTCCGTCAATATATCGCCGCTCTGGCTGTCCAACGGTCAGTTGGCGCCTCTGGTTTCCGAGGTTCTGTCCGAGACGGGACTCGCGCCCGGCCGGCTTCAGATCGAACTGTCCGACCGCCGCTCCTTCGGCGCCAGGACGCTGGCCTTCCGGGAGATCTCCCGCCTCCGGGCGCTGGGCGTCCGAGTCGCGCTTGATGATTTCGGCGCCGGGATGGGCTCGCTGGAACGGCTGGGCACCCTGCCGATCGACCAGATCAAGCTCGACCGCTGCTTTCTGAGCCGGCTGAACGAAAATCCACGCATGGCGGACGTCTTGCGCAGCCTGCTGCAATTCGCCCTGACCCTATCGGTCAGTTGCTGCGCCAAGGGCGTCGAGACGGAGCGGGAACGCGCCTTCCTGGAAGCATATGGCTGCGACGAAATCCAGGGCTACCTGCTGGGCAGCCCCGTGGCGGAATACGCCTCCCTCACCGCGCTGAGTCTCTGAAGACCCGCCCGCGTCCCACGTCTTCGTTCAGAACTTCACCGACAGCTTGACCGAGCCGTAGTTGAACAACCCGCTGCGCGAGGCCGTGAAGGTCGGCGTCTGCCAGACCTGGCTGTAGGACATGCGGACGCCATGCCACATCACCGCGAGACCCGCGTGAATCTCGCCCACATCCCAGACCTTGCTGACATGCGGCGAGTTGTTGCGCACCGTGTTGCCCTGCAACGTCGAATCATAGGCGACCGCCTGTCCTTCAACTCCGGCGAACATATACCAGGAGATCGGCCGCGCCTGCACGAACGCGTCCGTCCCGTCGAGACCCGGGCCGATCGTCGCCGTGCCGAAATCACTTTGCAGGCCCTGCCCGATTCGCACCGTGGCCGCGACGTCGCCATAGGTGCGGTAATCGCCGGCGGCGCCGGACAGGGCGGGCAGCACGTCCATGCCGACGCTGCCGACATTGACCACCGGCAGACGCCAGATGCGCCCGGCCTGAACCTGGAAGACCGGCTGATTGGCGAGTTGGTGCGCCCATCCCTTGTTCGGCGTGTCGCTGATCAGATTGTGAAATCCGTTCTGCACCTGCCGTCCCAGACTCGCGGGCCCAAGGACGCCGACCTGAATGCCGACGACACTGCGCGAAAGATCGGTATCGTTGATGAGATTCACCGTTCCCAGCAGCACACCGGCATAGGGCCGGTCATTCGACGGCGGATTGACGAGCTGCGTGTGCTGGGTCGCGGGGGTGTAGATAAGCTGCTCGATGCCCAGGCTGATCCTCTGCACACCCGGCCCGAGGAGCGCTGCGTTCAGATCATGCAGCGGCTGCGGCAGGTTGTCCGTTCCCGACGTCCAGTTGAACCGCAGGCCGGAGGTGTAATACTGGTCGGACGTGCCCTTGAGTGTGGAGACCGCGTCGTTCTCTCCCTGAAGCGTCCAGGTGCCGTAGGGGTCCTGTAGCGGCGTCGCATGAGCGGAAGGAGAGAGAACGGCACCAACGGCAAAGGCCGCCCCCAGAATGGACCATCGTCCGAACGCTCCATTCGTCACCAGCAGCTTCTCCCGCATTCCGTTGCGCTTTGTCTTTCTCCCTGTATGTCATCGCCACAACCAAAAAGCAAAACCATGGCTCGCTCCCTCGGCATCATGGCGACGTTGCGTGGCGTTCGGGACACAATGGGCCGCGACGGGAGATTTTCACGCTGAAGTCGATTTGATGTGGCAGGCGCAGGAAGAACCATGTTAAGGTTCGGCAGAAATCGCACGGACGGGGTGTCCCGTCTCATTGACGCCAGACCGGCCCGTGTCATTTCGACATATTGCAATCGCGGTTCAACGCAAAGACTATTGACCGCATTTTTTATCCCGGGATTAAACCGTTGAGAAGCAACAGAACCGACCGCAGCTCCCGTTCCCCGCGCCGCGGCGGATTTGACGACGACTTCATGTCGCCTCCGTCCTATGGCGACCGTGCGCCTGCTCCGTTCCGCCGCCCCGCCGGCGGCAGCGCAAGTGGCCCGCAAGTGGTCGCTTCCGGACCTGAAATCAGCGCCAGCGTCAAGTGGTTCAACAGCGAGAAGGGCTTCGGCTTCGTCGAACTCGCCGACGGGTCAGGTGACGTGTTCCTGCACGTCAACGCGCTGACGCCGACGGGCCATACCAATGTGAACCCCGGCACCACGCTGGGCGTCCGCATCGGCCAGGGTCCGAAGGGCCGTCAGGTCGCCGAGGTCGTCTCGGTTGACGAGAGCACGGCGGAAGCCCCCCGTCCCCGCGCTGCCTTCGGTGCGCCGCGCGCGCCGAGCGGTTTCGGCAGCCCGCGTCCGTCCCGTCCGGCTCCCGACCTTTCCCGCGCGCAGGACATGCGCGGCACGGTGAAGTGGTACAACGCCACCAAGGGCTTCGGCTTCATCACGCCGGAGAGCGGTGGCAAGGATATCTTCATCCATGCCTCAGCGCTTGAGCGTTCGGGCCTCAGCGCGTTGAATGAGGGCCAGTCGGTGGATGTGAAGGTCGTTCAGGGCCAGAAGGGTCCGGAAGCCGCCGGCATTTCGCTCGCCTGACACTGTAAAAGTCCGAGATAAAAAGCCGCCCAGGTAAAATCGGGCGGTTTTTTGTCGGAAACTGTTTCAGATGTTCCGCGAAAGACAGTCGTCGGCAGCGGAACACATGAAATACTCTTTCAGTAATCGCGGCCTTTGCTGCGAAGCAGGCGCGCCTTGTCGCGCTGCCAATCCCGCTCCGCGATCGCCTGCCGCTTGTCCGCCTTCTTGCGACCTTCGGCGAGACCAAGCGTCAGCTTGGCGACACCGCGCGCATTGAAATGGATGTCCAGTGGGACGAGCGTCGCGCCGTCGCGCGCCACCGCGCCGAGAAATTGCGCGATCTGACGGCGATGAAGCAGGAGTTTGCGCGCCGCGCGCGGCTCGAAGCGTGAGAGCACGCCGCCCTGATATTCCGGAATATAGGCGTTGAACAGCCAGAGCTCGCCATCCCGCTCCGCGGCATAGGCCTCGGTGATGGTCGCGCGGCCGAGACGGAGGCTCTTGACCTCCGGCCCCTTGAGCACGAGTCCAGCTTCGGCGGTTTCAAGTATCTTGTAGTCGAAGCGCGCCTTGCGATTCTGTGCGGCGATCCCATGCGTGATCATGCCGCTCTTGCGTTTTTCTGCCACTGATCAGTCCAGAAGTCCCGTCGCCCGCAGCGCCGCGTCCACAACGGCGCACGCATTGGGTTGAGGCGGCACGAGAGGCAGACGGATCGTGGCGGCGCACAGGCCGAGTCTGGCGGCGGCGTATTTCACCGGGCCGGGATTGCTCTCGCAGAACATCGCGTCGTGCAGCGGCATCAACTGGTCTTGCAGCGCGATGGCTCCCCCAACATCGCCATTCTGCCATGCCGCCTGGACTTGGGCGCAAAGCGCGGGCGCGATGTTCGCCGTCACGCTGATGCAGCCGTCGCCACCCGCCGCGAGAAACGCCACCGCAGTGCCGTCCTCGCCGGAAAGCTGGTTGAACGGCTTCTCGACACAGCGCCGCACCTGAAGCGGCCGCACCAGATTGGCGGTCGCATCCTTCACGCCGACGATATTGGGATGACGCGACAGGCGGCCGATCGTCTCGGGCAGGACTTCGACGGCGGAGCGGCCAGGCACATTATAGATATAGAGCGGCAGGTCCGTCGCATCGGCGACCGCCATGTAATGGCGATAGAGTCCTTCCTGAGTCGGCCTGTTGTAATAGGGCGCGACGACCAGCACCGCATCGGCGCCGACCGATTTCGCATGCCGCGCCATGCCGACGGCTTCCTGTGTCGAATTCGACCCCGCCCCGGCCATGACGCGGACCCGCCCCGCCGCCGCCTCGACCGTATGGGCCACGACCTTCGCGTGCTCGTCATGCGAGAGCGTCGGGCTCTCCCCCGTCGTCCCCGCCGGCACGAGGGCGGAGGTGCCATTGGCGATCTGGAAATCGACGAAACGGGAAAGCGCCGGAAGATCCAGTTCTCCGTCCTCCCGCATCGGCGTGATGATCGCCGTCAGCGACCCCGTGAAGAAAACATGTTCAGTCATGGCTGCCTTGCCCCGCAAATGCCCCTTGCCCGGCCTGTCTGACATGGTGCGGCCGGGTGGCCGGATAAACCCCGAGAATGCTCCACTCATCACACGAAGCGGGCAGGACTTCCAGCGCCGCGCCGAGGCGATCGTCCGCGGGGTGGCCTTCGACATCGAGCAGAAACTGCGTCGCGGCGAAAGAACCGCCGAGCATGTAGCTCTCCAGCCGCGTCATGTTGACGCCCGCCCGGGCGAAGCCACCAAGCGCCTCATACAACGTGCCCGGCGCGTTCCTGACGCGGAAGAGCAGCGTCGTCATCACGTCGGGCGTATCCCGCTCCGCCCAGATGACCTCGCGCGAGACGATATAGAAACGCGTGGTGTTATGGGCGGCGTCCTCGACATTGGCGCGCAGTATTTCGAGCCCGTTCAACTCGGCGGCCAGGCGGGACGCCACCGCCGCATCCTCCGGATTGCCCCATTCGCGCACCAGCTCCGCCGCGCCCGCCGTGTCGAAAGCGGCGACGCCCGGCACGTCCAGCTCCGCCAGAAGCTTCGTGATCTGGCCGAGCGCGACGGGATGGGTATGGACACGGCGGATCGTCTCGATCTTCGTGCCGGGCAGCGCCATCAGGCAATGCTCGACCCGCTGGAAATGCTCGCCGACGATATGCAGCCCGGCCTGCGGGAGGAGCAGATGAATTTCCGGCACGCGCCCGACCAGCGAATTCTCGCAGGCCAGCATGGCGGCATCCGCCTGCCCGTCATGCACGGCCGCGATGGCCCCGGCGAAGGTGGTGCATGGCAAAGTCGTCCAGCCGGGACGCGACGCCCGGCACGCCTGATCGGAATAGGCGCCGGGCCGCCCCTGAAAGGCGATGACAGGCATTACGGCACGTCCTTTTCCGTCAGGGCGACGACAGCGCGCACGCGCTCCAGATCCTCGGGCGTATCGACCCCCAGAGGCGCGCGGGCGATCGCCGCGCATCCCACCGCCATGCCGGCTTCGAGCGCCCGCAACTGCTCCAGCGATTCCCGCAGCTCCAGCGGCGAAGGCGGCAACGAGACGAAGCGCCGGAGCGCCGCCCGCCGCCAGCCATAGACGCCGATATGATGCCAGAGCGGCCCCTCGCCCCACGGCACCGCGATGCGGGAGAAATAGAGCGCCCGCGCCACGTCGTCGCCTTCCGTGAAGGCGCACGCCGCCTTGACGACGGACGAGGCGGCGATTTCCCGCTCCTCCGTGACGCGCGCGACCAGTGTAGCGAGATCGTATTCCCCGCGTTCCAGAGGCAGCAACACGCGCCGCAGATCGTCCGGCGGGAAAAGCGGCAGATCGCCCTGAAGATTGACGACGACATCGTGAAGGCCCGCCGCGTCGACCGCCTCGACCGCCGCATGCACCCGGTCCGAGCCGCTGGGCAAAGCCGGGTCCGTCAGCACCACCCGCACCCCCGGCTGGGCCACGGCCTCCGCGATCTCGGTCTCGGCGGCGGCGACGACGACCGGCCCGAGTTCCGCCGCCAGCGCCCGGCGCACGACGCGGCGGATCATCGGCTCGCCGCCGATCCCGGCAAGCGGCTTGCCCGGAAGCCGGGTCGATGCCATGCGGGTCGGGATGACGATGATCGGATTCATGAGAAAATTCGGCTGGACAATCGGCTAGACCGGGGCTGAAAGGGTCGGGACTCTTGCCCCAGTCCCAAGGGCGCGTCAATGGTCGGGGACCAGATCCTCCGAGGAGTTCCGATGCCGCTTCCCCCCGATGCACTTGCGACCGCCCGCGCCTGCGCGGATGTCGCGCGAGCCGCCGTCCTGCCGCATTTCCGACGCGGCGTCACGGTGGACGACAAGAGCGACGAGAGCCCCGTCACCCTCGCCGATCGGTCCGCCGAACAGGCCATTCGCGACATTCTCTCCACCCGCCATCCCCGTCACGGCGTGTTGGGGGAGGAATTCGGTCGTTCAGGGATGACGGAGGGCGAATGGTGCTGGGTTGTCGATCCGATCGACGGCACACGGTCGTTCATCACCGGCCGCCCCAGCTTCACCACGCTGATCGCCCTGCTGCACGAGGGCCGCCCGGTGCTCGGCGTGATCGACCAGCCCGTCACTGGCGAACGCTGGATCGGCGTGGAGGGCGAGGCCACGCGCTACGAAGCGGGCTGCCTGCCTCTTCCCGCCCCTGTGGTGCGCACGCGCCCCTGCCCCGATCTCGCGGAGGCGGAGCTGTCCTGCACCTCGCCCGACATGCTCGCCCCGCCCAGCGACCGGCGCTTCAGCGGACTGAAACATGCCGCGCGGCGGACGAGCTGGGGTGGCGACGCCTATGCATATGGCCTGCTGGCATTGGGACAGATCGACCTCATCGCGGAATGTTCCATGAAGCCGTGGGACTGGGCGGCGCTGGTGCCTGTCGTCACGGGCGCGGGAGGAGTCATCACGGACTGGGCGGGCGACCCCCTGCGCCTCGACAGCGACGGGACGGTTCTTGCCTGCGGCGACCCTGCCATGCTTCACGCGGCTGTCCGGGCTCTTTCCCCGACCGAGACAATCGGCTAGGCAAACGCCCTTCTGGTCTTCAGAGTCGCTTCGGAGTTTCCGCCCCATGGACGTGACCCTTTCCCTTCCCAAGGACAAGATCCGGATTCTTCTTCTCGAAGGTATCCATGAAAGCGCCGTGGCCTATCTCAACGCGCAGGGCTACGGGCAGATCACGCGCCTCAAGACCGCGCTGGAAGGCGACGCGTTGCGGGAAGCTCTCAACGGCGTCCATATGGTCGGCATCCGGTCGCGCACGCAGCTCACCGCGCCGGTCATCGAGGCGGCCGACCGGCTGATGGCGATCGGATGTTTCTGCATCGGAACGAATCAGGTCGATCTGAAGGCGGCCCGCATCGCAGGTATTCCCGTGTTCAACGCTCCGTTCAGCAATACCCGCTCGGTGGCCGAACTCTCGATCGCCGAAATCGTCATGCTGATGCGGCGGATTCCGTCGCGTTCCGAGGCCTGCCACAAGGGCGGCTGGGACAAATCCGCCGACAATGCCTGGGAAGTGCGCGGCAAGACGCTCGGAATCGTCGGCTACGGCTCGATCGGCTCCCAGCTTTCCGTGCTGGCCGAAGCCATGGGCATGACGGTGCTCTATTACGACGTGCAGGACAAGCTTCCGCACGGCAATGCGCGCCCGGTCGCCAGTCTTCAGGCGCTGCTCGCGCAGTCCGATGTGGTGAGCCTGCATGTGCCGCAGACGAAACAGACGCGCAGCCTGATCGGCGAGGCGGAAATCCGCGCCATGAAGCCGAATTCCATTCTCCTCAACAACGCGCGGGGATCGGTGGTGGATCTCGCCGCCCTCGCCGCCGCCCTGAAGGACGGGCATCTGATGGGCGCGGGAATCGACGTCTTCCCCGTCGAGCCCAAAGGCAATGGCGACCGATTCGAATCGCCGCTTCAGGGGCTGCCGAACGTCATCCTCACCCCGCATATCGGCGGATCGACGATGGAGGCGCAGGAGCGCATCGGCGTCGAGGTGGCCCGCAAGCTGGTCGAATATTCGGATGTCGGATCGACGCTCGGCGCGGTGAATTTCCCCGCCGTCCAGTTGCCGGAGCGCCCGCACGGGACGCGCTTCATGCATGTCCATCACAATCGCCCCGGTATCTTGCGGCAGGTGAACGAGATTTTCTCGCGCGAGGGCTGCAACATCGTGGCTCAGTTTCTTCAGACGGACGGCGAGGTCGGTTACGTGGTGGTGGAGACGGACGCCGCTCCCGACCATGATCTCGACACCCGCCTGCTGGAGGAGTTGCGCACGCTGGACGGCACCGTGCGCGCCCGGCTGCTCTATCGCCGTTCATGATCGTCCGGCGTTAACCGCGCCTTAACTTCAAGCGCGGTTAATGGGGGCATGTCGCATGCCCTCCCCTCCGGACCGGCCCTCGCCCGCGTCCAAAGTTTCGCCTTCGCCGGGATCGACGCCGTGCCGGTCACGGTCGAGGTCCAGATTTCGAGCGGCCTTCCGGCGCTGCTCGTCGTCGGCCTGGCCGACAAGGCGGTGGCCGAGGCGCGGGAACGCGTGCGCGCCGCGCTGGGAGCGCTCGGAATCGTCCTGCCCCCGAAGCGGATTCTCATCAATCTGGTCCCTGCAGATCTTCCGAAAGAAGGTTCACATTTCGACCTGCCGATCGCCCTTGCCATTCTGATCGGCATGGGGCTGATTCCGCCGGAGACGGGCGAACGCTACGCGGCCATGGGCGAGCTTTCGCTGGATGGACGGCTCAACCCGGTCGCGGGCGTCCTCTCGGCGGCTCTCGGAGCTTTCAGGGTGCAAACCGGGCTGATCTGCCCGCGCGCGCAGGGCGGCGAGGCGCGCTGGGCGGGTCCGGACCTTTCGGTGCTCGCCGCGCCGGATTTGAGAAGCCTGATCACGCATCTGCGCGGGGAAGCGCCGCTCGATGAGGGTCCGGAGACGGAGCCGCCGTTCGAGAAGGCATCGCTCGATCTGTCAGATGTCAGGGAGATGGCGCTGGGACGGCGCGCGTTGGAAATCGCCGCGGCGGGCGGCCATAACCTGCTTTTCTCCGGCCCGCCGGGTGCAGGAAAATCCATGCTCGCCGCGCGTCTGCCCGGAGTGCTCCCGGACCTCACGCGCGAGCAGATGCTCGAAACCACACGCATTCACGGCGCCTGCGGACACTTGCACGGCGGTCGCCCGATCACCCGGCCGCCCTATCGCGATCCCCATCACTCCGCGAGCCTCGCCGCGCTGGTGGGTGGCGGGCCGAAATCGCGACCCGGAGAGGTCAGCCTGGCGCATAATGGCGTGCTGTTTCTTGATGAATTCCCGGAATTCTCGCGTCAGGCGCTCGAAGCGCTGCGTCAGCCGATCGAAACCGGACAGATCAGCGTCGCCCGGGCGGCGCAGATCACCCAGTATCCGGCACAGTTCCAGCTTGTCGCCGCGATGAACCCCTGTCGCTGCGGCCATCTCGGCGATCTCGAACGCGCCTGCCGCAAAGCCCCCCGTTGCGGCGAGGAGTATACGGCGCGCCTCTCCGGCCCCATGCTCGACCGCATCGACCTCTTCGCTGAAATCCAGCCCGTTTCACCGATTGCCATCAGTCGCGCGGTGGCGGGCGAGTCGAGCGCCGCCGTCCGCGCGCGGGTGGAGGCGGCAAGGGCGCGGCAGATCGGACGACAGGGACACAGCAACGCGCGGGCTGATCCGAGCGGCTTCGCGATCGACGAAACGGCACGCGAGATGGCGGAACAAGCGGGGACACGTCTGAGGCTCTCCGCGCGCGGGCTGACACGCCTGCTTCGCGTGGCCCGCACCATCGCGGACATGGCCGCCGGCGACTCGATCACGCGCCTCCACATGGCCGAGGCGTTGAGCTTCCGCCGCCGATGACCGTGCCGGAGCAGGCGGCGCTACCCTTCGGTCGAAACGCGCAACACCTCGAATCCGCCGGCCAGATCGGCCTTGAGATCCGCCACGTTCTCCAGGCCGATATGCAGGCGGAAGGTGGGACCGCGCGGATACCCGTCGGCGTGGACGCGCCGGATTCCGCCCGTCGTGGGCAGGACGAGGCTTTCATACCCGCCCCAGGACGCGCCGCGCCCGAACAGCGCCAGAGCGTCGATCATGTCCTCCATGGCGGAAACCGGATATTCGGCCCGCAACTCGACGCCGAACAACGCGCTCGCTCCGGTGAAATCCCGCCGCCAGAACTGATGGCCGGGGCAGTCTTCCAGCGCGGGATGGAGCACGCGCGCCACTTCGGGACGCTCGCGCAGCCAGTGCGCCAGGGCGAGCGCCGAGCGCGACTGCCGTTCCAGCCTGACCCCCATGGTCCGCAACCCGCGCAGGGTCAGCCAGCATTCGTCGGGCCCGGCGAGCTGGCCGAGCTGAATGGCGGCGTCACGCAGGATTTTCCAGTCCGCTCCGTTCGCCACCGTCACGGCGCCGAGAATCGCGTCGGAATGTCCCGCCGGATATTTCGTGAGCGCCTGAATGGACACGTCCACGCCATGGAGGAAGGGCTGGAACACCCCGATCCCCCAGGTATTGTCAAGCATCAGCCGCGTGCCGTGAGCGTGGGCGATCCGGGCGAGCATCGGCACGTCCTGCACCTCGAACGTATGGCTACCGGGACTTTCGGCGAAGAGCACGCTGGTTTCCGGACGCATCAGCGCCGTGATGTCCGCCTCGCCCGCCATGGGCGGATAATAGGTCGTGCTGATTCCCATGCGCGCCAGCATCGTATCGGCGAAGCGGCGCGTCGGAAAATAGACCGAATCGGGCAGGAGCAGATGCTCTCCCGCCGCCATGAAGGCGAGCAGCGGCGTGGTGCAGGCGGCGAGCCCCGAGGAGACGACCTGGCAATCCCCTCCCCCCTCGATCCGCGCCAGAAGCCGCTCCAGCATGTGCTGAACCGGCGACCCCATCGCGCCATAAACGAGTTCGTGGTCGTAGCTGCGCGACCCGTTGTTCCGCAGGGCCGCGACATCGGGATAGAGCACGGTCGAACCGCGTGTGACGGGCGCGTTGACGAACACGCCCTCCTCCGGACTCTCCTCCGGCCGTCCGCCCTGCACCAGCAGCGAGCCCAGCTTCGCCCAACCCGCCGAGACGCGCTCCTCATCCTGATTCACCGGCATTCTCCCTTGGAGGCGTACCGGCGAAGGCTTGCGCGCCGGACTGTCTCCCCATCGTTGTTTCGGGGCATCTTCACCGGCTCGAACGCGTCATTTCGAGCCGGACGATCTCTAGAACGTCGCGACTGGAAGCGATGGATCCGCCCCCCATTCGGCCCAAGAGCCATCATAGAGCCTGCCTTGCGGCAGCCCCGCCGCCACCAGCGCCACGGTCAGCGTGGCCGCGGTCAGGCCGGAGCCGCAACTGGTGATGACGGTTTGCCCCTCCAGCCCGCAGGACGCGAAATTCGCGCGCAACGCCTCTGGCGAAAGAAAACGCCCCTCCCCGTCGATCACCTTCCCGAAGGGCAGGCTGACCGCGCCCGGCATGTGGCCTCCTCGCACGCCGGGGCGCGGTTCGGGCGCCTCGGCGAGAAAACGGGCCTCGGCGCGCGCATCGAGGATCAGGACGGCGGGATCGCCGAGCGCGGCCAACACGTCGCCGGTCCCGGCGAGGAAGTCGAAACGCGGGCGCGGACGATACCCCTCGCTGACGACGAGTTGCGCCGCGTCTCCCGTTTCGATGGCCCCGCCAGCGCGCCGGAATGCCTCCAAGCCCCCATCGAGCACAAAGGCGCTTTCATGACCGAAGAGTTTCGCAAGCCACCACGCCCGGCACGCGCCGATGCTTCCCTTGCGGTCATAGAAGATGAGCGGCGTGTCCCGCGTCAGGCCCAGGGCCGCCATGCCGCTCGCGAATTGAGCCTGCGTGGGAACCATATGCGGCAGCGCGTTCGCCGGATCGGAAAACGCCTCGATGTCGAAGCGTACAGCGCCCGGCAGACGCTCGCGGGCGAAATCGCCGTCAGGATCGCCGGGCTGGCCCGGAAGCAGGGCGGTCGCATCGAGAAACCGCGCGGTCTTCGCCGCAAGGGCGGCATCCGGCGTGATCAGGGAGGACAGGGAAGCGTTGAGCCCTTGCATGATCATTTTCTCCCGCGCAGGATCGCGCGTGCGGCAATTGCAGAGCGTTTCCGCGCCGCGGTCAACCACACCGGCCCTCCCCGCTTTTCGGCCATGTCAGAGCCTGGGCGGAGGAAGACGGATAACGGGGCAGAAGATCAACTCAGGTGACGATCGAACGGACGATTCTGACGCTGCTTCTCCTTGGCCTCGCCTATGGATGCGGGATCATTCTCTGGCCCTTCCTCTCGGCGATTCTCTGGGCGGCCATTCTGACCTTCACCACCTGGCCGCTCTATGTGCGCCTGCGCCGTCGCATGCGTCCCGCCATCGCCGCCGTGCTGATGATGATCGGCAGCGCCGTCGTCATTCTCCTGCCGCTGGGTCTCCTGACGACGACGGGAATTTCCGACATCCCCGGCGTCGTTGGCGCGCTGAACCGCCTCATGGCGCGGCTGGCGAGTTCCGGGCCCCCTCCCGCATGGATGACGCATCTTCCAGGCGTCGGTCCGCAACTCGCCGCCGCCTATATGGGCTGGACGCATGATCTCAGCACCGTCGGGCGGCTGATGCAGCCTTATGCCGGGCAGATCGCGGGCTATGCGCTTTCGGCCCTCATGCTGCTGGCGAGCGGAATCGCCGAACTCGTGATGGCGCTGTTCGTCGCGCTGTTCTTCTGGATCAACGGCGATACGCTGGGCCGCATCATCAATGCCCTGCTCGTCCGCATCACGGGTGTCCACGCGCAGCGATTCGTCACAATCACGGGGCGGGTGATCCGGGGCACGGTCTATGGCGTGTTGGGAACGGCCATCATTCAGGGCGTGCTGACCGCGCTCGGCCTGACCCTGACCGGCGTGCCGGACCCGGTCCTGTTCGGCGGCCTGGCCGCGTTTTTCGCGGTGTTTCCCATCGGCGCGCCGCTCGTCTGGATTCCCGCCGCCCTCTGGCTGGTGATCGAGCACCGGCTCGGCGCGGGAATCTTCCTCGGCCTGTATGGCGTCATCGTCATTTCGGGAGCCGACCACATCATCCGGCCTGCCTTCATCGCGCGCGGCGCGCAGCTTCCCTACCTGCTGACCGTGCTCGGCGTGCTCGGCGGCGTGCTCGCGCTGGGCGGACTCGGGATTTTCCTCGGGCCGGTCCTGCTCGGCGTCGGCTATACCCTAACCGTCGAATTCGCCGGCGCGCAGCCGCGGCCCATTTTCCGCGATCCCGTGGGGGAACCACCAGAATAATGTCGCACGATACCGTCCTTCATCCGGCATCCGCGCCGAGAATCGGTCAGAGTTTCCATATATTGAGCTGGAATCTTCTTCGTCGCACCGGAGCGCCGCTGCACGAGGTTCTCGAACTCGCCCACCGCGTCAAACCGGACATCTTCCTGATGCAGGAGGCGACCGCGGAGATCGACAGGCTCCCCGAGGTCCTGCCGGGCCATTACGCGCGCTTTCCGCTTCCGGGGCGCATCCACGGGACCGCCTGCTGGAGCCGTTTTCCCTTTACCCATCCCCCGACGCCGCACACCCTCCCCTCCGGGCTGATCGTGCAGAGAACCGCCCAGATCATTGATTTTGGAACATTTTCCGTCGCGAATGTCCATCTTTCCCATGGACAGGTGCTCAATCGCCGCCAGCTTCGCACCGTTGCCGGCCTTCTGCGGCGGAGAGGTCTCATCATGGGCGATTTCAACCTTGTCGGGCCGCCGCTCCTGCCGGGATTTCAGGATGTCGGCCCACGCATGCCCACGCATCGCATGGCGGACCTGGTTCCCATCCGCATCGACCGGTGCCTGACGCGCGGCATGACGTCGCTGGACGCCACCGTGCTGCCCAACCAGAGTTCGGATCATCACCCGATCGCCGTGACCCTGCGCATCACCAATACGCTGCGCGCGCCGTCCTGGCGCGAACGCTTCGCCCTCGCCGTCAGGGAGAAGGCCGCCGGGGACAGGGCAGTCAGAGATAGGGCAGAAAGAGCCTGATCGCCGCATTCCGCAGTTTGATGGGAAGAGACCGCTTGTCCAGCGCGTGATGTGTCAACCGGGTGGACGGCCACGAGCGGATGAGCGTATCGAGCGTCGTCGCCAGAGCGGTGTCATAGATTTCCATATTGATCTCGAAATTCAGCCGCAGGCTGCGCAGGTCGATATTCGCGCTGCCGATGAAGGACCACACGCCGTCCACCACGAGCAGTTTGGAATGGTTGAACGGCCGCCGCCCCAGCCAGATCCGGCATCCGGCATCCAGAAACGGCTGGAGATGCGCGTCCCGCGCCCAGTCGATCAGCCGGTGATTGCTCGTCTCCGGCGCCACGATATCGATTTCCACGCCGCGCATGGCCGCCAGACACAATGCGCTGACGAGCCGCTCGTCCGGCAGGAAATAGGGCGTCATCACGGTGATGCGGCGGCGCGCGAGCGCCACGGCCTGCAACATGGTGAATTCGATCTTTTCCAGATCGTTATCCGGCCCCGAAGCGACGACGCGCGCGGGAACCTCCCCCGCCGAGTCCGGCGCCGGGAAATAGAGCGGCCCGTCCAGTTCCTCGCCGCAGGTGAAGGACCAGTCCCGCGCGAAGGCCTCGTTCAACTGATGCACGACAGGTCCACGCAACCGGAAATGCGTGTCCGCGACCGTCCGCCTCGACCTTCGGCGCAGGAGATTCTCCTGGCCGATATTGAGGCCGCCGACGAAGCCGATGCGTCCGTCGACGGTCAATATCTTGCGATGATTCCGAAGATTGATGAACGGCATCCGCCATGGCCAGACGGAATGCATGAAGCGCGCGTACGCCACGCCCTGCCGTCGCAACTGCTGCGCGACTGGGGAATACAGATAGCCGCTGCCAATGCCATCCACCAGCACACGCACCTCGACGCCCCGTTGCCGCGCAGCCGCAAGCGCGGTGACGAAGCGCATGCCGACCTCGTCGGCGCGGAAGATATAGGAGCAGAGCAGCACCGAATGAGCCGCGCCTGCGATGGCGTCGAGCATGGCGGGATAGGCTTCGTCACCGTCATGCAGCACATCGACGGCGTTCCCGCGCAGAAGCGGCCATTCCGTCAACCGGCCGACCATCCGCGCGAGCGGTGCGAACTCTCCCTCCACCCTGAAGCGCTCGCCGGTCAGCGCGCCGCGCCCGCTCCAGCCATGTTTATGCGCGAGACGCCGCGCGCGCCGCTGCACGCGATTCACGCCGAACATCAGGTAGAGCACCAGACCGGCAAACGGCATGAGGATCATCATGCCGATCCACCCGGTCGCCGCCGCCGTGTCGCGCTTGGTGCGCAGGACATGCACCACGACCGCAAGAACGATCGCCAGACGCAGCGCGTCGAGAAGAAGGTCCGACAGGGAAAGCTGGAGCGGCATGATCCGCGACGTTAGCGCAACAAGCCGTGATCCGATATGACAGGAGACCGTTTCGCTATCGTTTGAAGGGCTGAACCGATCTGGCCCTGAGATGAAAGGATGCAATCCGGCGCGGGAATGCGTAATTTGGGGTGAGGTTCACTGTAAGGGACGGAGGAGGTCACGTATGACGGTAGCCGCGACGACGCCACGCCTGTTCTACACGACCTCGCCCGCGCCCTGCCCCTATCTGCCCGGCCGCCTTGAGCGCAAGGTCATCACCGAGCTCGCCGGGCCGGATATTTCGGCGCTGCATGACCGCCTCTCCCGCGCCGGGTTCCGCCGCAGCCACAGCATCGCCTATGCGCCAGTCTGCGCCGGATGCAGTTCCTGCATCCCCATTCGCATTCCGGTCGAACGCTTCGTCCCCGATCGCACGCAACGCCGCATCGGCCGCCGCGCGTCAGCCCTTGAAATGACTGAGCGGCCCGCACGCGCGACCGAGGAGCAGTTCGCCCTCTTCAGCGCCTATCAGCGCGGGCGACACGCCAGCGGCGAGATGGCGCAGATGGGGGAGCAGGACTATCGCGCGATGGTCGAGGACAGCCCGGTCGATACCAGCCTGTTCGAATTCCGCAACGAGGCCGGCGCGCTCCTCTGTGTTTCGCTGGTCGATCGGCTCGGCGACGGGCTGTCGGCGGTCTATACCTTCTTCGACACCCGAGATCCCCGCGCCTCGTTGGGCACGGCCTCCGTCCTGCGGCTGATCGGCGAGGCGCGACGCCGTGGCCTCCCCTATCTCTATCTGGGCTACTGGGTCCGCGAGAGCCCGAAGATGAGCTACAAATCGCGCTTCCGCCCCGCTGAAATCATGCGCCTCGGCGAATGGCGCGCGCTCCCGCCCAGCCCGGCCCCCAGCCCGGACTGACCTCAACCCGCCTTGCGCGTCATCCAGAGCGGCGCAGTGCGGCCCGCATCCGCCCGCTTGCCCAGCCACGGCTCCAGCTCGGCCGCCGAACGCGACTTGGCGTCTGGTTGCCACTCCAGCCCCGCCGCAAGATCGAAGACGCGGATCTCGCGCATCCGCCCGTCGGCGTATTTCTGCAACGTGACGCCCATGCCGCGCGCCATGTCCGGCACCTGATCGAGCGGGAAGATGACCAGCTTGCGGTTCTCGCCCAGCGCGAGCACATGCGTCCCCTTCGCAACGACGCAGGCCGCCGCGACATCGCCGTCACGCAGCGTCAGCACCTGCTTGCCGGTGCGCTTTTCAGCCATGAGATCGGCCTCGCGCACCACCAGGCCCTTGCCCCTGGCGGTTGCGAGCAGCCGCCTGCCCTCGGGATCGGCGGTGAACAGGGCGATGACGGTTTCATCCTGCGGCAGATCGACCATCACGCGCACCGGCTGGCCGAAACCGCGGCCGCGCGGCAGATCGCCGGCCTTCAAGGTGAACGCGCGGCCCCCGCTGGTGAACAGGCACAGCCGATCCGTGCTCTGGCATTCGGTGGCGAAGAGGGGCGCATCCCCTTCCTTGAATTTCTGCGCCTCGATCTCCACCCCATGCCCGCGCACGCCGCGAATCCAGCCCTCGCGGGACAGCAACACGGTCAGCGGTTCGCGCTCCACCTCCAGCGCGGTGGAGAGATCGACCGGACGCGGCGGCGCGGCGATCTCCGTGCGTCGAGCGCCGAGCGCACCCGTGCCGAACTGCTTCGCCGTCGACTCCAGTTCCCTGCCGATCTTCGCCCAGCGTTTGCGGTCGCTCGCCAGAAGAGCGTCCAGCGACTCCTTTTCCGCCATCAGCGCGTCACGCTCCTTGCGGATCTCGATTTCCTCCAGCCTTCGGAGGGAGCGCAGCCGCATGTTCAGCACCGCGTCGGCCTGCACCTCGGTGAGCCCGAAAGCGTCCATCAGGGCGGGTTTCGGCTCGTCGCTCTCGCGGATGATGCGGATGACCTCGTCGAGATTGAGATAGACGGCCAGAAAACCGTCGAGGATCTCCAGCCGCTTTCCCACCGTCCCGAGGCGGTGAGTCGTGCGCCGGACCAGAACCTCGTGGCGATGATCCAGCCAGGCCCGGAGCACCGCGCGCAGGCCCATGACGCTCGGCACGCGGTCCCGGTCCAGCACATTCATGTTCAGGCTGAAGCGGCTCTCCAGCGGCGTGGCGCGGAACAGCGTCTCCATCAGCACCTCTGGCTCGGTGCCCTTGCTGCGCGGCTCCAGGACCAGACGGATATCCATCGTGCTCTCGTCGCGGATATCGGCGAGCAGCGGCAGTTTCTTCTGCTCCATCAACTCGGCGATCTGCTCGATCAGCCGCGATTTCTGCACCTGATAGGGAATTTCCGTCACGACGACCGTCCAGGTGCCGAAGCGCCCCGGCTCGACCGCCCATTTCGCGCGGATGCGAAAACTTCCACGCCCCGTCTCGTAGGCGGTCTCGATGGCGTCGCGATCCTCGACCAGTATGCCCCCGGTCGGAAAATCCGGCCCCGGCATCAGGGCGAGCAGCTCGGCGGTGGCGGCCTCCGGCCTGTCCACGAGCAGCCGCGCCGCACGGCAGATTTCCGCCGCGTTATGGGGGGGAATGCTGGTGGCCATGCCCACCGCGATTCCCGTGGCGCCGTTGGCCAGAAGGTTGGGGAAAGCCCCGGGCAGGACGACCGGCTCCTCCTCCTGATTGTCATAGGTCGGCTGGAAATCGACCGCGTCATCCTCCAGCCCGTCCATCAGCGCCACGGCGACGGCGGTCAGGCGCGACTCGGTGTAACGCATCGCCGCCGCGCCATCGCCGTCGATCGAGCCGAAATTTCCCTGCCCCTCGACCAGCGGATATCGCACGGCGAAATCCTGCGCCAGCCGCACCAGCGCATCATAGACCGCCGTGTCGCCATGCGGATGGAACTTGCCGATCACATCGCCGACGACACGTGCACACTTTTTAAACCCCGATGTGGGATCAAGGCGGAGTTGCTGCATCGCATAGAGGAGTCGTCGATGAACAGGTTTCAACCCATCCCGCACGTCAGGCAGGGAGCGCGACATGATGGTCGACATCGCATAGGCGAGGTACCGCTCGCTCAGCGCATCGGCGAGTCGGGTGTCTTCGATATGTCCGGCGAGATCTCGGCTCATGAACGCTCCCTCAATTCCCCCGGAGATAGGGCGCGCGCCGCCCTCCTGTCCAGTCGCCTCGCCTGCGGTCTCGTCCTGCTGGCGTCACTCGCCGCCTGCAATCCCTATTCCGCCCCGTTGAAAGCCGGGAACGATCTCGCGCTCGCGGGCTTCATCGCCCATCCGGCCGACACCACGGCCCGGCAGGAGATGATGAACCTTCTGCCGCCGGAAATGCTCACCTACCGGCCGAGCACCGCCGGGCCGATCATGCTTTATGCCGATCCGAAGGCATGCGGATGTGTCTATTTCGGCGACCAGAGAGCCTATCGCCAGTATCTCGCCCATCGCCCCGAGACGCGGGACGCACGGAACGCCATGGTCGCGGACAACAATCAGCATCCCGGGTGGGACTGGAGCGTATGGGCCAGAAGCGCGGACCCCGCCGCCATCACCCATCTGGAGCCCGGCTATGTGCGCGAGCCCGGCTGGAACTGAAGCTGGCTCACCAGACGTTCGCGCGCCTGTGGCAGCGGCAGATGCCGGACGCCGAAGAGATGGCGGCCGAGGAAATAGCCGGTCATCCGCAGCCCGGCGACCCACTCCTCCGCCGTGCCGTCTTGCGCCGCATCGCGCAGGAAGGCCGGCAGAGGCAGGAGCCGTTCCGCCCATTCACCCGCCGCCGCGCGCGACACGGCATGACCCGAGCGCGGCGAGACATAGATGAGGTCGTCCGTCACACCGCTCACGGCACAGGAGTCCAGCCGCAAACCATATCCCAAAGCCGCGAGAAGCATGCATTCCCAGCGCACGGCCATGGCGACCGGCGGGTCGTCCGGCAGCACGGCGATCGCGATCAGCAGCCGCACCAGCGCCGCGAACAGGGCGGGATACGCTTCGTGATCGGGAAGCGCCCCGTCGGCCAGTTCGGCGATGGATGCGAGAAGCGTCAGAGAAAGCGGATGGTCAAGGAGGCGAACCGCCACGTCCTGAACAGGCTCCGCCGTGACGCTGCCGAGTTGACCCGGCAGACGCGCCCGATGACGGGCCAGCACGATGTTGCCCGGCTGCCACAAGGCGACCTGGCGGCGGGAGGCCCCGCCGCGCGCGAGGCCGGCCACGACGCCGTGCTCCTCGCTGAAGAGGCGGATGATCGCATCCGCTTCTCCATACGGGCGAACGGAGAGCACGACGGCGGGAGCGTCCCATTCCATGGCAAGCTCCTCCGCGTCTCCCTTCCGCCCGGCCGTGTTATTGGACCCGCGTTACTGGCCGGCAGCCTTGGCCACTTCGGCGGCGAAGTCGTTCTCTTCCTTCTCGATGCCTTCGCCGAGCTGATAACGCTCGAAGGCGACAAGCTTCGCACCTGCCTTCTCCACGATCTTGGCGACACGGCTCTCGCCGTCATGCACCCAGATCTGTTCGAGCAGGACGACTTCCTCATAGAACTTGCGGATACGGCCCTCGACCATCTTGTCGATGATCGCTTCCGGCTTGCCGGATTCACGCGCCTGCTCGACAAGCACGGCCCGCTCGCGCTCGAGCGATTGCGGGTCCACGCTAGCGACTTCCAACGCCGCGGGGCGCGTCGCGGCGACATGCATCCCGATCTGACGGCCCAGCCCCACGAGGGCGTCGGTCTCGTTCGGCGCTTCCAGCGCAACCAGCACGCCGATCTTGCCGATTCCCGGACGCAGGGCGGAGTGCACATAGCTTGCGACCGTACCGGAGGGCACGGTCAGCACGCGCACGCGGCGCAGCGACATGTTCTCCCCGATCGTGGCGATCAGATGGGTCAGTTCCGCCTCGACCGTGCGACCGCTGGCCAGCGTCGCCGCCTTGATCGCGTCCAGATTCTCGCCGACCTCCAGCGCCACATGAGCGACGGCCTCGGCAAAAGCCTGGAAATGCTCGTTGCGGCCCACGAAATCGGTCTCGGCGTTCACCTCGACCATCGCGGCCTTGTTCGGCGCGGAGGCCACGGCGATCAGGCCCTCGGCCGTCACGCGGCCGGACTTCTTGGCCGCCTGGGACAGACCTTTGGTCCGCAGCCAGTCGATGGCGGCTTCCATGTCGCCCGCGGCTTCCGTCAGGGCCTTCTTGCAATCCATCATCCCGGCGCCGGTCTTCTCGCGAAGCTCCCGCACGAGCGCGGCGGTGATTTCTGCCATATGCAGCTTCCTTATGATAATAAAACGGCGCGCCCGGCTTTCGGGCCCGGCACGCCATGACGTGTGTCCTGACGAGGCTTTCCCGCTCTGAAAAAGAGCGGGCCGAGCCTCAGGCCCCGGCTTCAACCGGAGCGGCGTCCTCGACGACGGCGTCGGCGATGGCTTCAACCGGAAGGTCTTCCGAAGCGCCGATATCGATCCCCGAAGCGCCGAGCTGGGTGGAGATGCCGTCCAGCACCGCGCCCGCGACGAGGTCGCAATACAGGGTGATCGCGCGGATCGCATCGTCATTGCCCGGGATCGGATAGGTCACACCCGCCGGATCGGAATTGGAGTCGAGCACCGCGACCACCGGAATGCCGAGCTTGTTGGCTTCCTCGACAGCCAGCTTCTCCTTGTTGGTGTCGATGATGAAGAGAATGTCCGGAAGCCCGCCCATCTCCTTGATGCCGCCCAGGGACCGCTCGAGCTTTTCCCTGTCGCGGGTCAGATCGAGAACTTCCTTCTTGGTCAGACCATGCGTGTCGCCCGAGAGCATATCCTCGATCTGGCGCAGACGCTTGATCGAGCCTGTGATGGTCTTCCAGTTCGTCAGCATGCCGCCGAGCCAGCGATGATTGACGTAATACTGGCCGCAGCGCTGCGCCGCCTCGGCGACATGCTCGGCCGCGGCGCGCTTCGTGCCGACGAAGAGCACGCGCCCGCCGCCCGCCACGGTGTCTCGAACAGCCTTCAGGGCGCGATCCAGCATCGGGACGGTCTGTTGCAGGTCGATGATATGGACCTGATTGCGCACGCCGAAGAGATAGGGTGCCATCGCCGGATTCCAGCGACGGGTGTTGTGACCGAAATGCACACCGGCTTCGAGAAGCTGGCGCATGGTGAAATCAGGCATCGCCATGATGCAGAATCCTGTTCATCTGGTTGGACCTCCGCATGACGCTGCCCCGTGCGGGACACCAGAGTGACTGTAGCCATGCGTGCGGATTATGCGCCCCTGAATTTCAGGAGACGCAGGCGCGCATATCGCGCGTTCCACACAAAAAAGCAAGCCGTTCGAGACGCCGCCCAGCGGACAGGCGTGCCACGGGCCGGATATCACGCACCGGCGGAAGCCGCTCCGAAAAGACGATACTGCTCGAGCGCCTTTTCCGACGGAAACTGCGCCATGACGACTCCGCCGGGAGAAAGGAACTGGGTAACCACCATATTTAGCGCGGGATCGATGTATCGATACGGATTGGCCTTCTCCTCACCGGCGGCAGCCGTGTCGAGAACCCGGGAGGGGCCGGATGAAACGCGCCCGCTCTCTGGGCCGGTGCCGGACGTGCTGACGCCCTTCGCTGCGGAAGCAAAAGCAACCGATGCGGTATTCACCCCGTCAACAAGCGACATTGCCGATTCTCCGTTCAAGACGCCGCCGGACCGCCGCGCCGCTCTGGAAAGGAACACGACGAACCAGACAAGTCTCTGACTATAACGCTTCAACCTTAATGCTTTGTTAAAATTGCCGAACCCGCGACACGCCGCCCAGAGCGCCCAATTTCTCGCCGAGTCGGGGCGTCACGGCGTAACGACCGGGAAGAGTCAGTTCCACCGCCGTATCGTCATCGATCACAGGGACCAGCACGATCTTGCCCTTGCCGCCCCGCTGCCCCGCCAGAAGCGCCCGAATGGCCTCGGCCGCCTCTGCCTGCCTGACCCAGACGCGCAGCTCAGCTTCCTCCCGTGCGGCCGCCTCCTCCAGATCGAGCACGTCCTGCGCGGTGATGCGCAAGGCCTCACCCTCCTGCCTGAGTTCGGCATGGACGAGGACCGCCCGTCCCGCCACCAGCAGATCGCGACTCCGCGACAAGACCTCGGAGAAGAGTGTCACCTCGCATCCTCCACCCGCATCCGACAGCCGCACCCACGCCATCTTGCTGCCGCTGCGCGTCGGCCGCTCCTTCTTGTCCACCACGCAACCGGCGATCTTCACCCGCATGCTTCCCGCGTCCGCCGCCGCCTGCAATTGCAGCGACGTCACCGCCCCCAGACGCTTGAGCACGGGCTTGTACGCGTCGATGGGATGCTCGGTCATATAAAAACCGATGGCTTCGGCCTCGAACGCGAGGCGATCGAAAGCAGGCCACGGCGTCGTCTCCGGCACACGCAATGACTCGCTTGCGCTTCCTCCGCCGGAAAACAGCCCGATCTGACCCGATGCCACCTCCTCGGCCTGAGCGTGCGCCCGACGCAGGATCGCCTCCGCGCTGGCGAAAACATTATGACGCTCCGTTAAAAGAGAGTCGAACGCGCCTGCTTTTGCAAGATTTTCAATCTGCATCTTGTTGAGTTGCCGCGCATCGCAGCGTTCGGCGAAATCGGTCAGATCGCGGAAAGGCCGCGCGCCGCGCGCCGCGACGATCGCTTCCATGGCACCAAAGCCGACACGCTTGACCGCCGCCAGAGCGTAGCGAATGGCCCAGCGCCCGTCCTCAAGACGTTCCAATGTGAAATCCGCGCCCGAACGATTGATATCCACCGGAAGGACCGCAATCCCCATGCGCTGCGCCTCCTGGCACAGCGCCGCCAGCTTCTCCGTCTTTTCCCGGGCCAGCGACATGCACCCGGCAATGAACGCAACCGGATGATTGGCCTTCATCCAGGCCGTCTGGTAGGAGACCAGAGCATAGGCCGCCGCATGGGATTTGTTGAACCCATAATCGGCAAATTTTGCCATAATATCAAAAACTTCGATGGCCTTGTCCGGATCGATGCCGCGCTTCGTCGCCCCAGAGACGAACAGTTCCCGCTGCTGGTCCATCTCGGCGCGGATCTTCTTGCCCATGGCCCGCCGCAACAGATCCGCTCCGCCGAGACTATACCCGGCCATCTTCTGGGCGATCTGCATGACCTGTTCCTGATAGACCATGATACCGTAGGTCTCTTCCAGGATGTCACGAAGCTCCTCGTGCGGCGGCTCCCATTTCTCGCCGTGCTTGCGGCGGCAATAATCCGGGATGTTGGCCATCGGACCGGGACGGTAGAGCGCCACGGCTGCGATGAGATCTTCCAGCCGTGTGACGCGCATCTGCTTGAGCACATCGCGCATGCCCGCGCCTTCGAACTGGAAGACGCCGCCCGCATCGCCACGCGCCAGCATGTCATACGTGGCCTTGTCATCCAGCGGAAGATCTGAGAGATCGGCCGTAATGCCTTGCTGTTGAATGAAATCTATGCCGCGCTTGAGGATGGTGAGCGTGGTCAGGCCGAGAAAGTCGAACTTCACCAGCCCGGCCTGTTCGACGAACTTCATATTGTATTGCGTGACCAGCATGTCGCTCTTCGGGTCGCGATAGAGCGGTACGAGTTCGACGAGCCTGCGGTCGCCGATCACGACGCCGGCCGCATGGGTCGAGGCGTGACGATACAGGCCTTCGAGCTGGTTCGCGATTTCCAGCAGGCGGCGCACCGCCTCGTCGCCGTCGCGCATCTCCTGCAACCGGGTTTCACCGTCGATGGCCTGCTTGAGCGTCACCGGCTTGGCGGGATTGTTCGGGATGAGTTCGGCGACACGGTTGACCAGGCCGAAGGGCAGGCCCAGCACGCGCCCCACGTCGCGCACCGCCGCGCGCGCCTGCAACTTGCCGAAGGTGATGATCTGCGCCACGCGATCGCCGCCATATTCGCGGCGCACGTACTGGATCACCTCGTCACGCCGGTCCTGGCAGAAATCGATATCGAAATCCGGCATCGAGACGCGCTCGGGATTCAGGAAGCGCTCGAAAAGCAGGTTGAACGGCAGCGGGTCGATATCGGTGATCGTCAGCGCCCAGGCGACCAGGGAACCCGCGCCCGATCCGCGTCCCGGCCCGACCGGAATGTCGTGCTGCTTCGCCCATTGAATGAAGTCGGCGACGATGAGGAAATAGCCGGGGAACCCCATCCGGACGATGATCTCCAGCTCCATTTCCAGCCGCTCGGCATAGCGCGTCCGCGTCGCCGCGTCGGGCCGCATCTTCGCCAGCCGCGCGTCCAGCCCTTCCTGGGCCATGGCGCGGAGAGTCTCTTCCTCCGTCGTCCCTTCGCGCACTTTCGGGCAAACGGGCAGAAGCGGCTTGCGGGTCGAGACCGTCACGGCGCACCGGCGGGCGATCATCAGCGTATTGTCGCAGGCTTCCGGCAGATCGGCGAAGATCTCGCGCATCAGGGCCGGCGGCTTGAACCAGTGCTCCGGCGTGACACGCCAGCGCTCCTCTTCCGCCATCGTTCGGCCCTGCGCGATGCAGAGCAGCGCGTCATGCGCCTCATACATGGCGGGCATTGGAAAGAAACACTCGTTCGTCGCCACCAGCGGGATGCCGAAGCGATCCGCAAGCGCGATCATGCCGGGCTCGATCGCGTCCTCTTCAGGCAGACCGTGGCGGTGCAGCTCGACCGCCATCCGATCGCCGAACGCCGTCTGGAGGCAACGAAGCAGGGCGCGCGCCTCGTCCTCCTGCCCGTCCGCGAGCATCCGGAACAGCGGGCCACGCGTGCCGCCCGTCATCAGGAACACCCCTTCCGCATGAGCGCAAAGACAGTCGAGCGTCACCATTGGATCGGCCGGATCGCTCCTCAGGAAGCCTTCCGACGAGAGAAACTGCACATTGGCGAGACCGGCGTCATTCATCGCCAGAAGCGCGAGGGGCTCGGACGGCAGACCCGGCTTGTCCCCGCGGGGGGGCAGCCCGATCTGGCATCCGATGATCGGCTGCACGCCCTTGTTCGAGCAATATTGCGAGAATTCGAGCGCCCCGAAGAGATTGCCGGTATCGGTGATCGCCACGGCGGGCATGGCGTGCTCGACGGCGAGAGCCGCCAGATCCGGCACCCGGATCGCCCCCTGGCTCAGCGAATAGGCGGAGTGATTGCGAAGATGGATGAAATCGGCATGAGACATGGCCCGAGCCTATCACCTTCTCTCAGCCGCCGCAGCACGCCTCCTCCAGACGGGTCCGATCGCGCATCCGGCGGGACAGCAGCACCAGCGCGACGCCGATCAGCGCAATCCCCAATCCCAGCCCGGAAACGACCGGATAACCGTAGCCCGAGGCGAGAACGCCGCCGCCGAGTGCCGCGCCGAGCGCATTGCCGAGATTGAACGCGCCGATATTGACCGATGAGGCAAGCCCGGGCGCCTCATGCGCCGCCTGCATGGCGCGAATCTGAAGGGCGGGCATGAGGGAGAAACTCGCCGTTCCCCAGAGCAGCACCCCGATCAGCGCGCCGGCGGGCGTGACGGCGACGAAGGGAAAGGCAAGCATGACGAGGCCGAGAATGGGGAAGCCCACCAGCAGCGTTCCGTCGAGGGAACGATCCGCCGCGCGGCCTCCCAGGGCGTTCCCGATGCTGAAGCCGACGCCGATCAGCATGAGCGCGACCGTCACCATCCTGGGACCGGCATGGGTGATATGTTCGAGCATGGGCGCGATATAGGTATAGAGTTCGAACATCGCCGCAGCGCCGATGACCGTGGCGGCCAGCGCCATCAGCACGTTCCCGCGCAGCAGGACGCGCAACTCCGCAGCGGCGTCCGGCGGCGGGCCGACTTCCGTCACCCGCGGCAAGGCCAGCAGCATGGCTGCGGCCGCGACGAGGCCCAGCACCGCCGTCGCCAGAAACGCCTCCCGCCAGCCCATGGCATGGCCCAGCCATGTCGCCGCCGGCACGCCGAGAACATTCGCTATGGTCAGCCCCATGAGCATGGCCGCCACCGCGCGGGCCCGGCGATGCGCCGGGACGAGTGCGGCCGCCTCGACCGCGCCGAGGCCGAAGAACGCTCCGTGGCACATGCTGGTCAGCACGCGCGCCATCAGAAGCTCCAGATAGGAATTCGACAACGCCGCGGCGACATTTCCCGCAAGGAACACGCCCATCAGCGCCACGAGCGCCCGCTTGCGCGGCCACGATGCCAACAGGAGCGTGATGACCGGCGCGCCGCCCATGACGCCGAACGCATAGGCGCTGACGAGACCGCCGGCCTCCGGCACGCTGACGGACAGCCCGGACGCGATGACCGGGAGCAGCCCCATCGGGGCGAATTCCGTCACCCCGATCGCAAAGGCTCCTGCCGCGAGGGAAAGCAGCGCCCAGTTCGGCACATTCTTCTTTTTCATTCCTGACCCCTTTTCACCCTTTCCCCGCGCGATGGCGATTGTTTTGCTCCCGGCCGCCATGCCAGACTTCGCCCGACATCCGCGCAACCCCGGAGCCGAAAGACCACGATGGACGCCCCTACCAATCTCGATGCCCTCTGGCTGCCCTTCACCGCCAACCGGCAGTTCCGCGCGGCGCCCCGCATGCTCGTCTCCGCCAAAGGCATGTATTATACCGACGATCAGGGCCATCAGGTGCTGGACGCCTGCGCCGGTCTCTGGTGCGTCAATGCGGGCCATGCACGGCCCAGAATCGTCGAGGCCGTGCAGAAGGCCGTCGCGACGCTCGATTTCGCCCCGTCCTTCCAGATGGGGCATCCGCTGGCCTTCGAGGCCGCCAACCGCGTGGCGAGACTCGCGCCCGGCAACCTCAACCATGTGTTCTTCTGCAACTCCGGCTCCGAAGCCGGAGATTCAGCGCTGAAGATCGCGCTGGCCTATCATCGCCAGCGCGGCGACGCCGCCCGCACGAAGCTGATCGGCCGCGAACGCGGCTATCACGGCGTCGGATTCGGCGGCATGTCCGTGGGCGGCATCGCCGGGAACAGAAAACTTTACGGCAACTTGCTGGGCAATGTCGATCACCTGCCGCACACGCATGACCCCGCGCGCAACGCCTTCTCGCGCGGCCAGCCGGAGCATGGCGCCGAACTGGCCGACGCGCTCGAACGGATCGTGGCGCTCCACGACGCCTCCACCATCGCCGCCGTCATCGTCGAACCGCTGGCGGGGTCGACCGGCGTCCTGCCCGCGCCGAAGGGCTATCTCCAGCGCCTGCGCGACATCTGCACGGCCCATGGCATCCTGCTGATCTTCGACGAGGTCATCACCGGGTTCGGCCGCCTTGGCGCCTCCTTCGCCGCCGAGAAATATGGCGTGGTGCCGGACATCATGACCGTCGCCAAGGGCATCACCAACGGCACGGTCCCGATGGGCGCCGCGATCGTCTCGGACACGGTATTCGACGCCTTCATGCAGGGGCCGCCCGAAGCCATCGACCTGCCGCACGGCTACACCTACTCCGCCCATCCGATCGCCTGCGCCGCCGCCATCGCGACGCTGGACACCTATGCGGATGAGCATCTCTTCGAGCGCGCCGCCATTCTCGCCCCCTATCTGGAGGAGGCGGTCCACGGACTGCGTGGCCTGCCCCATGTGACGGACATCCGCAACGAGGGCCTCGTCGCCGCCGTCGAACTCGAACCCCGCAACGCGCCGACCTCCCGCGCCTATGAGGTGTTCGACCGCGCCTTCCACAAGGGCGTTCTCGTCCGCTACACCGGCGACACCATCGCCTTCTCCCCGCCGCTGATCGTGGAAAAGGCGGAGATCGACCGGATCGTCGAGACGCTGGCGGAACTGATCCGCGAGGTGCCCTGAACGCAACCCGGCTCCGAACGCAGTCGGGACGAGAGCGCAGCCGGGTCGGCGGTCACGTCTCCTCTTCCGGCAGTCCCGGCCCGCAACGGACCCATGGGAGGCGGCTTTCCACCCCGTCATGCCGGATGGGGCGGAACACCGTCGGGTCGTCCAGCGTGCCGACGGTGAGGGAAATGCCTTTCCCGGCATCATAGGCAAAAAAGAGCGGCGACCCGCACCGGCCGCAGAAGCCCCGCGTCGCTGCGGCGGACGACCGATAGACCGAGGGCGGAGCAACCCCCACCCAGTCCAGATCGGTCTTCTTCACATCGACGAATGCCTCGTATTCCCCGCCGGTCGCCCTGCGGCACATGGTGCAGTGACAGTAGCTCCCGGCAAGAGTCTCCTCTCCCTCTATCCGATAGCGGACATGCCCGCACAGGCAGCCGCCCTCATGAACGCGTTTCTCCATCGTTTCGACTTCACCCCGTAACGAGATCATGTCAGTCTGGCGGGGATGACGACGCAGCCCTTCCTTCCCGACCCCTCGCTTTATAACGAGGATCTGGCGCCGATTCCTCAGGAAAAGCGCGACTGGACATGGCTGAACATGGCCACCGTCTGGATGGGCATGGTGCATAATATCGTCGTGTACGAGGCGGCGGCGGGGCTGATGGCCATCGGCTTCTCCGCATGGCAATGTCTCGAAATCGTGGCCGTCGCCTATGTCGTGCTGTTCCTCGCGATGGGGCTGAACGCGCGGGCGGGCACGCGGTACGGCATTCCGTTCTGCGTGCTGATCCGGTCGGCCTTCGGCCCGTCCGGGGCTCAGCTTCCGGTCATATTACGCGGATTCTGCGCGATTTTCTGGTTCTCGGTCCAGGCCTACGCGGCCACCCAGGCGGTCGACGCCATTGCCGGCACGATCTGGCCCGTCTGGAAGACGGCGGCGGCGGGCGTCCTCGGCATGCCGCTGCATCGGTGGGGCGCGCTGGTCGTCGTCTGGCTGCTCCATGCGTGGATCATGAATCACGGCGTCACCCGAATCCGCAATTTCGAACTGATCGCCGGGCCGCTGGTCATCGTCATCGGCGCGCTCGCGACGGTCTGGGCACTGAAGGTCGGGCACGGGCCGGGGCCGCTTTTCGCCGTGCCGGGGCGGCTGCATGGCTGGAACTTCGCCCTCGCCTTCGCCGGGGGCGTGACCGGCATGATCGGCATGTGGGCCACCTTCGCCGTCAATATCCCCGATCTCTCGCGCTTCGTGCGTTCGCAGCGCGATCAGGTCATCGGCCAGGCGATCGGCCTCCCGGTGACGGCGCTGGTGTTCACCCCGATGGCGATCATCACCACCTCAGCCACCGTGCTGCTCTTCGGACGGGCGATCTGGAATCCGGTCGATCTGCTGCTGACGCTCGACAAACCGCTCGTGACCGTGCTGGGCGGCGGCGTGATCGTGCTGGCCACGCTCTCGGTCAATGTCGTGGCGAACATCATGCCCGCCTGTTACGACCTCATCAATCTCTCCCCGGAGAAGCTGAATTTCCACCGCGCCAGCTTCCTGGTGCTCGGCATCGGGCTGCTCTTCGCGCCGTGGCTCTGGTTCAGCGAGGCGGAAAGCATCTACCGCGTGCTGGACATCATCAGCGGCCTGCTCGGCCCCGTGACCGGGATCATGCTCGCGGATTATTTTATCCTCCGCGCCCGGCATCTCGACGTGCCCGATCTCTATCGGCGCGACGGATGCTACGCGGCGTCGAACGGCTGGAATCCCGCCGCCATCGCAGCCTTCCTCCTCGGCGGCTTCTGCGCCAATCTCGGCCTGGTCTGGCCGCGCGCCGTCTGGATCGGCCATCTGTCCTGGTTCGTCGGGCTGGCGGTGGCGGCCGGGCTTTATCTCGAATTCTCGCGCTGGACGGCCCTGGGGAGAAAGCCGCGACAGGTGTGATCCTGCACTTCCTCGCCGGACGCCCGATCGAGCCCCTGCGCCTTGTCGTCAAGCAGCAGGAACCCTCCCGGCACGGTGACGACGACCAGCGTGTGCAGCCCCATCTCCGCCGGCGTCTCGCTGGCGCCATCCGCCAGCACGAGAAAGGGCGAGTCGTGCAGATCGGGCAGCAGGATCGCGCGATAGGCGTGTCCCAGCAGAGGCTGAGGCAAGGACGACCAATGAGTGCCGACCGACGGCGCCATCGCGTCGAGCGCCTCGCGCACGCCCGGACGCAGACAATCGATATGGATGTGAAGCTGGTTCTGCGATCGCCCCTCTTCGGAATTGATCGCCAGCGACAGGCCGCGATCCGGCACCGCCGCGCCATAGGCTTTCGAAACCAGCCCGCGCGCGGCCCAGGCCTCCGCGAAATAATTCGGCGCATCGGGCGTCAGCACGGCCGGACTTTCGATGCCCGTGACCTTCGCCGTCGGAATCAGCAGATATTGTCCCTTCCCCTCAATGCTGTGCAGAAGGGCGTAGCCGTCCTTCGCGTCATAAACAGCGCAGGGCCGCCCTCCGGACGCGCAGCGCCCATGCACGATCTTCCACAACGCATCGGGATCATGCCCGCGCGTGCGCCATCCCAGACCGAGGCTGAGCACGACCACGGCGGCGCAAAGAGCAACGCCCATGCCGAAGAGCGGCCAGCGCCGCCGGCGGCTCATGCCTCCACCATCGCGACCTGCATGCCAAAGGCAGCCCCCACCCGCTCCAGCCGCCGCTGCACCACGCCGCCCGCGACACGCCGGTCCTCCGGAGTCAGGACGAGGGTGAGCACGCCGTCCTGTATCTTCAGCCCTGTGCCCTTCAGCAGCGCCGTCGTGCCGCCGCACAACGTATAGGCCAGACGCAGGGCGAGGCCGAGGCGCAAGGCCGAAACGAGGAGCGAACGGTCCAGCAGATAGCGCGAGGGCTCGAATTGCGGGTCGTCGGCATCCGCCTCGTAACGTATGGCGAGCGTCAGCGCGATGAAGGCGCGGGCGACATGGTCGAAGCCGACGCCATGCATGCGCAGGACGCGCAGATAGGTCTGCACGGCGCGATATTCCGGGTGGTCGTACGCCCCGATATCCGACATGACACAGGCCAGCACGCGCAGCTTTTCCATCTCCGCCGTCTCGCCATGGAAGAGCGGCGCGGTCCAGGCGATCAGATCGGCCGGAAGGCGCTGACTCCGGCTCAGCCGTCCCGCCATCTCCTCGGCCAGCGCCGTGCACGGGTCCTGCGCCGCGATGGAGGCGCCGATCTTCCGCATGTACCAACCCTCGCGCAGCCCGTCGACGCTGAAGACGACGCGCCCCGGATCGGCGCTCTTCAGCAGGGCCTCGAGAACGGTCGCGGAATACGGCACGTCCTCCAGCCGCTTGCGCGATACGCCGGACAATCGCTCCTGCGTGCGCCGCCCGCTCTTCAGCAGCCAGTTCGTCATCTCCCACGCCTCGGGCGCGGTCATGGAAAAGAGGTGAACGATGTTCAACGGATAATGGGTGCGCATGATCTGCAAGCGCGCCATGGCGCGGAACGCCCCGCCGACGAGATAGAGGGGTTTGCCGCGCACGGAGGACAGCCACTCCACCCCGGCGAGATCCTCCCTCGCCAGCCTCGCGGCGGTGGTCTGGTCGCCCTCCGCGCGATCGGCGAGGCGGATCACCCCGAGCTTCAGCGTGCACGCCTCGTGATAGCGCCCGCCCTGCACCCGGATCAGTTCGAGCGAGCCGCCGCCGATATCCGCCACCAGGCCGTCCGCTTCGGGAATGCTGCACAGCACGCCGGTCGCGGAATAATCCGCCTCTTCCTCCCCGGAGATCACGCGGACCGGAACGTCCGGCATCCGTTCCCGCAAGGCGGCCACGAAATCCGGCCCGTTCGCCGCATCCCGCACGGCGGCCGTGGCGATGACCTCGAACGGATCGGCCTGCATGGATCTGGCGATCGCATGGAAACGGCTCATCACGTCCATGGCCAGCGCCACCCCCTCCTCGTTGAGGCGGCCAGTGCTCTGAAGCCCTTTGCCGAGACGGAGAATGGCCTTCTCGTTGAAAATGGGAATCGGATTGCGTGTGACTCCCTCGAAGACGACGAGGCGAACCGAATTGGAGCCAAGATCGACGATCGCCGCGCGCTGGTGCTCGCCGGCCGTCGCGGCGGTCTTCGAGATGTCTTTCGGAGCCATGCCCGCGTCAGTCCTCCAGGATACGGTCCTGCCGGACCTTGTGCGTCATGGCCTGCCCGACGCCTTTGTCGCGAGCCGACGATCCCCGACCGGAAAGCGAGGGATTGTTCATGAAATATTCATGCGTCGAGAACGGTTTCGCCCCCGGCTGCACGCGCCGCCAGGCGCCGTCCGCATGAAGCGTCCAGCTCTGGAGCGTGTCCTTGAGATTCATGGTCATGATCTGGCCGAGAATCTGGGCGTGAACCGTCGGGTTGTAGATCGGCACCATGCACTCCACGCGCCAGTCCATGTTGCGGACCATCCAGTCCGCCGAGGCGATGAAGAGCTTCGCCTCGCGCGACGGCAGGCGATGGCCGTTGCCGAAGGCGAAGATGCGCGCATGTTCGAGAAAACGCCCGACGATGGACCGTATCTCGATATTCTCCGAGAGCCCCGCCACGCCGGGACGCAGACAGCAGATGCCGCGCACGATCGCCACGATCTTCACCCCGGCGCGCGAGGCCGCGTACAGCGCGTCGATCAGTTCCGGATCGACGAGACTGTTCATCTTGAGCCAGATCCGCCCCGGCCGCCCCGCTTTCACATGGTCGATCTCGTCGGCGATCAGCTTCAGCAATGTCGGGCGCAAGGTGATCGGCGCGAAGGCCAGCCCCTCCATCGTCTCCGGCGCGGCATAACCGGTCATGTAGTTGAACAGCCGCGCCGAATCCCGCGTCAGGCGCGGATCGCAGGTGAAGAAGGAGAGATCCGTGTAGATCCGCGCGGTGATCGGGTGATAGTTTCCCGTGCCGAAATGCGCATAGGAGCGCATGGAGCCGCCTTCGCGCCGCACCACCAGGCTCATCTTGGCGTGGGTCTTGAGATTGACGAACCCGAACACAACCTGCACGCCGGCGGCCTCCAGGGCGCGGGCGAGGCGGATATTCGCCTCCTCGTCGAAGCGCGCGCGCAATTCGACCATCGCGGTGACGGATTTCCCCGCCTCCGCCGCCTCGATCAGCGCGCGGACGATCGGGCTGTCCCGCGAGGTCCGGTAGAGCGTCTGCTTGATCGCCACGACATTCGGGTCTTGCGCCGCCTGTTTGAGAAACTGCACCACCACGTCGAAACTCTCGAAGGGATGGTGAACGACGATGTCCTTGGCGCGGATAGCGGCGAAGCAATCCCCGTCGAAATCGAGAATCCGCTGGGGAAAGCGCGGCGTATAGGGCGGGAAGACGAGATCCGGACGGTCCGAGACGATCATCTGCCGCAGATCGACCACCCCGACCATGTCGGTCTGGACGAACATGTCCTCCTCCGACACGTCGAGCTCTTCCGCGAAATCGCGCCCCAGCGCGACGGGCAGCGCCGCATCCATGGCGAGATGGATGCCGACTCCCCTGCGGCGCTGCTTGAGGGCCGTCTCATAGGAACGGACGAGATCTTCCGCCTCATCCTCGAACTCGACGTCGGAATCCCGGATGACGCGCAGCACGCCGCCCTCGATCACCTCCATGCCTGGGAAGAGACGCCCGACCGACATGCGGATGATATCCTCCAGCAGGACGAAGCGCGTCGTTCCCGGCGCGTCCGCCGGACGATGACGGAGCCGGACGAAGCGGTTGATCTGGCTGGGCAGAAGAATCAACGCGTTCATGCTGAAGGTAGGAATGCCGGGGCGGCCAAGTCTCAACGCCAGGGCGAGGCCGAGATTCGGAATGAACGGCATCGGGTGCGACGGATCGACGGCGAGCGGGGTGAGGACCGGAAAGATGTGCTCCTCGAAAATCCGGTCGATCTCCTGCCGGTCCGACTCGTCCAGCGTCCCCGGCGCGAGGAGCATGAGCCCCGCCTCGGCCAGCTCGGCCCGCAGGCCGCGCCAGATCCGCTGCTGTTCCTGCAGGATTTGCGCCAGACCGGCCCGGACCTCCGCCAGTTGCTGCGCGGGGGTCAGCCCGTCCGCGGCGGGCGCGACCAGACGTTCGCGCACCTGCCCGACCAGACCGGCGACGCGGACGGAATAGAACTCGTCGAGATTGCTCGCGCTGATGGACAGGAACCTCAGCCGTTCGAGCAAAGGATTACGGCGGTTCTCCGCCTCCTCGATGACGCGACGGTTGAAGTCGAGCCATGACATTTCGCGATTGAGGAATCGATGCGGGGAGTGCATCACCTCGTCCGCCGGGCCGATCCAGTTCGCCGCCTGACGCCGCCGGGCGCGCGTCGGATCTCGCTTCGCCACCACCTCTTCAGCACGCGCCGCGGCGCTCTCCGCGTTTCTGCCCGCGCCTCTGATCGTCCTCTTTCCCGGCGTTCTCGTCACTCTCTCTGTCGCTCCTCACTTCACCGCGCGCACATCACGCCACACCATCCTTGGGCGCCCTTCTGTCTGTCAAACCCCTCTTCCGAAAGAGTCTCTCATATTTCTTCCCGGCCGTCAGGATGAAGCCGGTCGCCCAGAACCTCGCGGGCCAGCGCGCGCGTGACGGCCTGCCCGCGCGCCAGGGCCGCGCCGTCCAGCCGCTCCACCGCGTCGAGCACGGCGTCCGCCGTGCGCGGAAGATGGCGCAGGAGCCAATCCATGACGGGTTGCGAAACCACGATCTGACGTTCCGCGAGCAGACGCAGCAGCAGGTTCGCCCGCAACGCGTCATCCGGGGCGCGAATCCCGATGGCGGTCGTGGCCCGCAGGCGGCTGGCGAGATCGGGCAGATTCACCGCCCTGCGCGCGGGCGGCGCGCGCCCGGCCAGCAGCAGCGGCCGCCGCTGCTCGCGCGCATGATTCAGGAGATGGAGCAGGACATCCTCGCGGAACGGGCTGTCGAGTCCGTCGACCGCGACGCCGCCGGGCGGGAGTTCCGTCAGGAACAGCTCCGGCGACAGAAGCCCGGCCTGGACATGGAGCGCGCCCCGGCGCTCCGCCCAGATGCTCAGCAGATGCGTCTTGCCGCATCCCGCCTCGCCCCAGAGCCAGAGGCGGCGCTCCGGCCACTCGCCCTGCGCCAGCCAGAGACGCGCCTCGGCATTGCTGGCCGAGGCGACGAAGCGTGACGCCGCATAGTCCCGGCGCAAGGCGAGCGGCAGGGCGAACTGCCCGTCCTTTCGCGTTTCGCCCCCCTCGTCTTTTCCCGCCATTTCCCGCTCCCGACGCGCCGGACGCTTTGCCTTGCACGACTCGTCCCGTTAAGAGAATGCCGATTACACGACGATTCGACGCCAAGCGAGACGACAGCATGACCATGCCCGATTCCCCAGACCTGTCCGGAGCAAGCTATCGCGAGGCCGGAGTCGATATCGAGGCCGGAGACGCGCTGGTCGAGGCCATCAAGCCCGCCGCCCGCGCGACCGACCGTCCCGGCACGATGGGCGGCCTCGGCGGCTTCGGCGCGCTCTTCGACCTGAAAGCCGCGGGATTCACCGATCCGGTTCTCGTGAGCTGCACGGACGGCGTCGGCACCAAGCTGATGCTGGCCATCGAAACCGGCCAGCACGATACGGTCGGCGTCGATCTCGTCGCCATGTGCGTCAACGATCTCGTCGTGCAGGGTGCGCAGCCGCTCTTCTTCCTCGACTATCTCGCCACCGGCAGGCTCGCGGTGGAGGATGCCGCCCGCGTGATCCGGGGCATCGCCGCCGCCTGCCGGGAAAGCGGCTGCGCGCTCGTCGGCGGAGAGACGGCGGAAATGCCGGGCATGTATGCGCCGGGACATTACGACCTCGCCGGGTTCAGCGTGGGGGCGGCGGAACGCTCCGCCCTGCTGCCCGCGAAGGTGAGCGAGGGCGACACGCTGATCGCCCTGCCCTCCAGCGGCGTGCATTCCAACGGCTATTCCCTCGTCCGCGCCATCGCGGCACGCAGCGGCCTCGGCTGGGACGCGCCCGCGCCCTTCGCACCGGGCGAGACGCTGGCGACGGCCCTGCTCCGCCCGACCCGCCTTTATGTCAGGACCGTACTGGCCCTGCATCACGAAGGATTGCTGCATGGATGCGCCCATATCACCGGCGGCGGCCTGCCGGGCAACCTGCCGCGCGTCCTGCCGGAGGGGCTGACGGCGATTGTCGACGCCGGATCGTGGCCTGTCCCGCCGGTCTTCGCCTGGCTGGCGCGCACCGGGAACGTCGCGCCCGAGGAAATGCTCAAGGTGTTCAATTGCGGGATCGGCATGGTGCTGGTCACGCCCGAGCCGGACCGCGTGATGGCGGCGCTCTCGGCCCGCGGCGAGACAGGCCATCGCATCGGGCACGTCGCGCGCGGCGTGGAGCCATTCGTCCTGAGCGGCACGCCGGATTTCACGAACTGACATGACCGCCGGACTCTCCCCCGTGAAACGCCCGATCGCCGTCCTCATCAGCGGCCGCGGCAGCAACATGCGCGCGCTGATCGCAGCCTGCGCCGATCCCCGCTTTCCTGCCCGGATCGTCGCCGTCCTCAGCAATCGCGAGGACGCCCCTGGGCTGCGGACAGCGGAAGAGGCCGGGCTGCACACGGTCTGCATCCCGTCGAAACCCTTCGGCCGCGACCGCGAGGCGCATGAACGCGCGATCGATGACGCCCTCCGCGCGGCGGGAACCGAGATCGTCTGCCTCGCGGGATATATGCGGGTTCTGACGCCCTTTCTCGTGGGCGCATGGTCCGGACGGATGCTGAATATCCATCCGAGCCTCCTCCCCGCCTTTCCCGGCCTGCACACCCATGCCCGCGCCATCGAGTCCGGCGTCGCGGAGCACGGCTGCACCGTGCATCTGGTGACGGAAGGAGTCGATGAGGGCCCGATCCTGGGTCAGGCGCGCGTCCCGGTCCTGCCCGGCGACACGCCGGAGATCCTCGCCGCGCGCGTGCTGGAGGAGGAGCACCGACTCTACCCGCATGCCCTCGCCGCGTTCATCGAGGGCCTCGTTTCGGCCTGACGGGCCTTCGCCCCGCCCGCATCTTGCGGGACGCGAGCGGGGTGCTTTACTTTCCGAACGTCAAGGGCCCCGATCAGGATGACGGGCCACGGAGTGCCGCGATGATCGACGATTTCACCTTCGGCAGGGTGGCCGTCATCGGCGATTTGCTGCTCGACTGCTACATCAACGGCTCGGTCGGCCGCATCTCGCCGGAAGCGCCCGTGCCGGTGCTCCTGCGCGCCCATCACAGCGCGGTGCCCGGCGGAGCGGCCAATGTGGCGATGAACGCGGCAACGCTCGGCGCGACTGTCCTGCTCGTCGGGCTCGTCGGCGAGGACGAGTCGGCCGCGACGTTGAAGACCGCCCTCGCCCGCGCGCCGGGAATCGAGCTTTCCGGCCTCGTCGCCGATCCGGCCTGGACGACCATCACCAAGACGCGCGTGCTCAGCGGACGCCAGCAGATCGTCCGGATCGACGAGGAACGGATCGAGACGCCACCCGCGGCGACGCGCGCCCACCTGATCTCCGCCGCGCGCGCCGCGATCGACGCCGCGGACATCGTCATCTGCTCGGACTACGCGAAGGGCGTCCTCTCCGACGATGTCCTGGCCGCCATCATGGACGCGGCGCGGGCCCGGGGCGTTCCCGTGATCGTCGATCCCAAGCGGCCGGAATTCTCCGCCTATCGCGGCGCGTTTCTCGTCACGCCCAATCGCAGCGAAATCGCCGTCGCCACCGGGCTTCCCGTGCGCAACGACGCGGAGGCCGAGGCCGCCGCCCACGCGGCGTCGGAGCAATGCGGCGGCAACGTCCTCGTCACGCGCTCGGAAGAAGGCATGACGCTGTATCGGCGCGACGGCCATGTGACGCATGCCCGCGCGCATAAATCCGAAGTCTATGACGTCTCCGGAGCCGGCGATACGGTTGTCGCGACCGTCGCGGCCATGCTTTCCGCCGGGCAGGATCTCGAAACGGCCGTCGTCATCGCCACCACGGCGGCGTCGATCGTCGTCGGCAAGCTCGGCACCACGACCGTCTCCCGCCACGAGCTGGGCGCGGCGCTTCTGTCGAAGATGAAGGAGACCGCGACGACCGTGCCGCTCGACCGCGCCCGGAGCATCGTCAATGACTGGCGCCAGCACGGCGCACGTATCGCCTTCACCAACGGCTGCTTCGACCTGCTGCATCCCGGCCATATCGCTCTCCTCCGCGCGGCGGCGCGGCAGGGCGACAAGCTGATCGTCGCCCTCAACAGCGATGCGTCGGTGAAGCGGCTCAAGGGTGCGGAGCGTCCGCTCCAGGACGCGCAGGCGCGCGCCACCGTCATCGGCGCCCTCCGCGACGTCGATCTCGTCGTCATTTTCGATGAGGACACGCCGCTCGAAACCATCATGGCCCTGCGCCCCGACGTGATCGTCAAGGGCGCGGATTATCGGGAGGACGAGGTGGTCGGCGGCGCGTTCGTGCAGTCCTATGGCGGCGCGGTCGTCCTGGCCGATCTCGTCTCCGGCCGTTCGACGACGTCGATCGTGCGCAAGATCAGGCAGGCCGCGCCGGACGCCCTGCCCTGCTGAACACCGGCGGACACCTCAACGCCGTCGTCAGGCGCCCCGGTTTCAGGCGGCGCCTACCGTCAATCCGTTCGCGGGCTCGCCATGCCGCATGAAGCGCCCGGCCCGATACCCAATCCAGCACGCCGCCATAGCAGCACGCAAGCCGCAGCGCCGTCACATCGCCCGGCAATTCCATCCCTTCCGGCGGAACCGATCGCACGCACAGGCTTAGCCGGTTCGAGAAGGCCAGAGCCGCCACGAGCGCGACGGTCTGCTCGACATCCTCCATCAGAAAGGCCGGATAGTGGAGAGTCCGCGCCGCGTCGCGCAGCCCGGCCGTCACCGCGTCGAGCGTACCCTCAAGGCTGAACCCGTCACAGGGCAAAGGATCGCATCGCTCCAGCTCCTCCTGCCAGACGAGCGGGACGCGCCGCCCCCAGACGAGCATGTCGAGCGCAGTCTCGGCCAGATCGAGCAGGATGGCGGGATCGGCGGCGGCGCGCACACGCGGCGCGTTTCCCCGCGAAGGGTCCGGCCATGTCTCGATGGCCAGCATTCAGGCCGCGATCACGACCGGCGCTTCCGCCGACATGCCGCAGGCGTCGGCGGCCTCGTCCGCTCGCCTTCAGGACATGCGGAAAGCGGCGGAGAACGATGCAGGACAGCCCCCTCCTTTCGCCAGCCCGGCGCGTGCTTTCCCTTCAGCAGGACGACATCGCCCGTCGCCGCCTCGTCGATACCTGCTGATCGAATCCACCGGCATCGCGGAACCCTCTCCCCGTCGCCGCGACTGTCGAGTTCCGCGACGAGGAAGGGCGGAGCCTGAGCGATCTTGCCCGGCTGGACACGATGGTCACGGTGGTGGACGCGGTGAGCCTGCTGAAGGACTACGCCTCCGCCGATTTCCTGCGCGATCGCGGCGAGACGGCGGGCGATGGCGACGAGCGCGCCCTCGTCGATCTCCTTGTGGAGCAGATCGAGTTCGCCGATGTGGTGGTTCTCAACAAGATCGACACCGCCACGCCCGAACAGATCGCGGCGGCCAGCAAGATCATCCGCTCCCTCAACCCGGACGCTGACCGCGTCGAGACCAGCCGAAGCCATGTCGATCTCGCCCGCGTGCTCGCCACGAACCGCTTCGATTTCGAAAGCGTGCATGAGCACCCGCTCTGGTTCAAGGAACTCCACGGGCATGCCGACCACATTCCGGAAACGCAGGAATACGGTATCGGCAGCTTCGTCTATCGCGCCCGCCGCCCCTTCCGTCCGGAGGCCTTCGCGCGCTTCATCGAGCGGTCACGCCCGCGTCTCTCGCCGGATGGTTACTGCCCGACTGCCGGACCCGTTTCCGCTCTGGAGCGCCACGGCGGGAACGCACTGATCGCGATCCGGTCACAACCCGCCCGGCTCCGGCCCGGCCCACTGAGTCAGACCCGCGCGCGGCGCGACCTTTTCCGCGGGGGTCATGGCGTCCCGCCGGGCCGCGTCCTGCTTCAGCGCGAAGCGGGCCATATCGTCGGCCCGCCTTTCGAAGAGGGCGGCCTGACGCTTCAGCAGAAACGCGCGAACGGCGCTCGTCCCGACCCGGTCCAGCACCTGTTCGAAATGGCGACGGCACAGCCCAAGCCCCTGATCGGACTTTCCCCCAGCCGATGCTTCAGGATCGCGCTCCATCGCAGCGGCAAGACGACCGATCGCCTCCACCGCGCCTCTCTCGGCCGCCGCACAGGCGGCGCATCGCGTTTCCGCCATCCCGGAAACGGAAACCGGCGGATCGCGCCGGTCGGCTTCCATGGCGCGCAAGCTCAGGCGGCGCGACTCGTCGCGCAGCAGCGGTGCAAAGGCTGTGGCGATCTCGCACGGCGCGGCAAGGCGCGCGAAGAGACGGGAATGGCCGGAACAAAGGCCATTTTCGCTCCGGAACGTCCTCCGCGCCTCTTCCCGGCACCGCAGATCATGTTGCAAGGCTGTCAGATGGTCGAACACCGCTCGTTCGACCCGGACGCAGACGGGACAGGGGGGAATATCTCCCGACCATGCCGCCGTCATATCCCCGTCTTCAGCGTCGGATGCCCCGATCACGCTGATGGACCGGACAGCATCGAGCCGCGCAAGCAACGCAGGAGTCTCCCGCCCGTCCTCCTTCAGAGCCGCTGCGATGCGATCGCACATGCCGCGCAGGAAAACCTGTTGGCGTCGTGAGAGGAGAAACTCGGTGACAGCCGTCTCCAGGGCGGGCAGTCCGGAGCGACGCAACGCATCGTCCCCGCGTTCCAGCCGCGCCGACAGGGCGTTCCGCGCGCTCAGGGGAAAAATGACGACATCCGGCGGCAGGCCCGCCTCCACCAGCCCGTGGCGGAAGCGCTCCACCGTCGCGCGGACCGCCTCGTCATCCGTTGCCAGATCGATTTTGTTGACGACGGGAAAGAGCGGCTTGCCGGTCGAGCCGATGTCGCGCAGCAGGCCCTCCTCGTCGGGGCCGAGAAGGTCGTCGAAGGCGGAAACGAGAATGAAGGCGTCGATCTGTTCGAGAAACGCCAGTGTGGTCTCCGTATTGGCCCGGATGATCGACCCTAGGCCGGGCGTATCGATAAAGCGGAAACCCGCCCGAAGGATGGAGGAGGGCAGCAGGATTTCCGCCTCCTCCACCCTGCGGACATTGCCGGGATTCCCGCGTTCCGTCACGTAATCGGCCAGTTGCGCCAGAGGGACGTCTTCTATCAGGGATGTGCCCCTGAAATGCAGCACGACCTTTTCCTCGCTGCCATAAGCGAGGCTCGTGATGACGGATGTGAGCGGCTCGGCGCCCATTGGCAGCCGGTCCAGCCCCGTCATCGCGTTCAGCAGGGTGGATTTTCCCCGGCTGTACCGGCCCACGACCGCGATGTTGAAACGATCCATGGCCAGCCGCTCGAAAAGCAGGCGGTTCCGCACGACCGTCTCCGCACGCCACGGCAGCGCGCGCAGACACTCAGCCAGAACATATTTGCAATCTCGATACTGCCGCAGAGTCATGAACGGCGCATCCGCCTCCCTGGCGGTCAAGAATCCCATCCCGCACCGGGCGGAACAACGGCTTGACAGAATGGACGCTTCGCATGTCATAGTCATGATGGCAATGGACTCTGCCTGGCCGGTTCCGATTGGCCGAACCGCTTTCCTCGGGATGACCTCCCGGAAAAGCTGATGATTCCTATCCCGGCAACATGGCATGGGGAGGAGTCCGTCCAGATCGCCCCTTCCGCATCGCCAGAATGCCGCACAGTGTTGAAGCGAGGCTGGATCATGCGTCTTCTTGTCGTTCTGGATCGTCCGGATACCGCCCCCTTTACCCTGAAGACCGCGGAAGGTCTGGCCAGCCGGCTGCCTTTCGAGGAGATCCGCCTTCTTCACCCGCGCATGGCACGTGATCCCGCCTATCTCTCCCCCGACGAGGGTCTTCCGAGTATCGAGGAAACACAGCATTTCGTGCGGGACGTCGTGCAGCGAGCCGACGCGCTCCGGCGCATCGCGACCGCCTGGATCAGCCACCTCCCCTCCTCGGGGCCGAGCCCTGTCGACGGGCAGTGGGTGGAGGTGGAAGGCGACATCCGCACGATCGTCACCCATGAGGCCATGCTTGCCGACATCGTGGTGCATGGCAGGCCCCGCGTGGAAGATCCGGATTATGTCTCGGATGCGTTCGGCGCCATTCTCTACGATGCGGAAGCGACGCTTTTGATCGCTCCGCTACAGGATTTTCCGATCGTCGGCCGCAGGCCCGTCATCGGATGGCGTCCGTCCGCCGCCCTCGACAAGACGATCGCCGCGGCCATGAAGCTGCTGGAAACGGCGGACCATGTGACGTTTCTCATCGGCGACGAAAGCCACGAGGAAACGGCGCTTCCCGATTTCGCCCGGACGCTGGAGGCGAAAGGTGTCGCCGTCGCCGTCACGCGGTTTCAGGTCGAGAGCGGACAGCTCGGCGAACAGATCCGGGAGCACGCCCTGGCCGCGAATGCCGATCTTCTGATCATGGGCTCCTATCCGCGTCGGCATTTTCTCGAGTGGCTGTTCGGTCCCCCGACACAGGATATGTTCACCCGCACCACGCTCCCCATCCTGACGCACCATTAGAGCCATATCCGCCCCGCCGGTTCCCCGATATTGCCCTGATTTATTGTTTTGCGATCCGCTTTTCGCACTGCCAGAGGTTGCACCATGCAGATGACCTTCCTGACCCCCCTGTCGATCGCCGTGGGGGGCGCGATCGGAACGTTGCTCCGTTATTATACCGGGCTTCTGATGATGGGATGGAGCCAGAGGCTTCCCTGGGCGACCATCTTCATCAACACGACCGGCTCCTTCGCCATCGCCTTTTTCGGCATCCTGACGGTCACCGGCGCGCGCTTTCCGGTTTCAAACGAGATGCGTCTGATTTTCATGGTCGGCATTTGCGGAGGCTATACGACCTTTTCCTCTTTCAGCCTGCAAACGCTCGACCTGCTCCGGAACGGCGCGCCGGGCCGCGCCTTCATGAACGTGGCCCTGTCCCTCCTCTTCGGTCTGGGAGCCGTCACCGCAGGGTATCTCTGCGCGACCTCGCTCAACAACCGGCAAAACGCTCCCGCGCTGGCCGCGCCGATGGACCGTCCGGCGGCGCAGGAGGAAAACTGACACGCCGCGCCGGTTTCCCCGGTCGGGAAATGATCGCGCATCCGCCAGTTCGTTATCCGGCGGCTGTCGCGGTGGCCGGTCCAACCGGCTCGGGCATGGCCAGCTTCCCGCGGATGCCCTTTGCGATCGCGGGATCGACCTTGGCGAACAGCCCGAGCTGACGCTCGATGATGTGCTCCGGCACCCCGTCCATGGCCGCCGCCACATTGCCGTGGAAGCGCTCCTTCTGCGCATCGTCGAACAGGGCGTAGAGCGCGCGTGGCTGGGCGAAGTCGTCGCCGTCGCCACGGTGTTCGTAATAGGTCGCCTCGCCCGAGACGCGCAGCGGCGGCTCGATCGCGAAAGGCGCATCCACCGGGCCATGGACCGAATTCGGCTCATAATACGCGTCCGTCGCTTTCGGCGCGTCGAAACGCATCGGTCCGTCCATGTGGTAATTCCGCACCGCGACGCGCGGCCGATTCACGGGCAACGCCTCGTAATGCGTGCCGACCCGATAGCGATGGGCATCCGCATAGGCGAAAATCCTCCCCTGCAACATCTTGTCGGGCGAGAAGCCGATGCCGGGAACGATATTGGACGGAGAGAAGGAGGCCTGCTCGATCTCGGCGAAGTAATTCTCCGGATTGTGGTTCAGTTCCATCACACCGACTTCGATCAGCGGATAATCCTTGTGCGGCCAGACTTTCGTGACGTCGAACGGGTTGAAACCCACCTGCTCGGCCTCATGCTCGGCCATCACCTGGATGCACACCGTCCAGCGCGGAAAATCGCCGCCCTCGATGGCGGTGAACAAATCTTCCTGTGAGGTTTCGCGGCTCCGGCCGACGATCTCCTTCGCCTCGTCATTCGTCCAGAATCTGTGGCCCTGCTGCGTCTTGAAATGGAACTTTACCCAGAATCGCTCGCGCCGCGCATTCCAGAGCGAATAGGTGTGGCTACCGTACCCGTTCATGAAGCGGAACCCTTGCGGCAGGCCGCGATCAGAGAACAGGATCGTCACCTGATGAAGGCTTTCCGGACTCAGGGACCAGAAATCCCACATCGCGGCGGCCGAGCGCATGTTGGTGCGCGGGTGGCGCTTCTGCGTATGGATGAAATCGGGAAATTTCATCGGATCTCGCACGAAGAAGACCGGCGTGTTGTTACCCACGAGATCCCAGTTGCCGTCATCCGTATAGAATTTCAGCGCGAAGCCGCGCACGTCGCGTTCCGCATCCGCCGCGCCGCGCTCGCCCGCCACGGTGGAGAAGCGCGCCAGCATCGGGGTCGCCTTGCCGATTTCAGCGAAGACCGAGGCGCAGCTATATTCCGTGATATCGCGGGTCACGGTGAACGTGCCGTACGCGCCGGAGCCCTTGGCATGAACCGTGCGCTCGGGAATGCGCTCGCGGTTCTGATGCGCCAGTTTTTCGAGAAGCTGGTAGTTCTCCAGCAGCAGCGGCCCGCGCGGTCCGGCGCTCTTGCTGTCCTCATTGCTCGGCCACGGAGCGCCGGCGGTCGTCGTGATGAATGTCGTGCTCATGCTGATCCTCCATCAAAGCCTCTCCGGTTCAAACGGACTCATTCGAGCCGGCGAAGATGCTCTCAAAACAACATCCTGGAGAGTGTCCGACGAGCCGATGCAGGCCGGCCGGTTTCCAGGAACGTGGAGTCACCATAGCGAAGGGCAATCATTTCGGTTAAACCGAATTATCCTCTCTCAGTCATCGACATGACCGATAAGCATCGGCGCGGAATGTCTGCGACACGCCGCACCCCTCCGCCGCACCCCTCACCGCCCGCTCAGGAGAGCGCCCAGAGGCGCAGCCCCCCTTCCAAAGCGTTGCTGTTGTCACCGAGTTCGACACCCGCGGGCAATGCGCCGATCTTTTTCGCATTGCCGCCGCCCAGCACGATGTAATCGGGCAGAAAAGCAGCCCTGAGCATCTCGACGACCTCCAGCACCGTCCCGGGCCAGGCCTTCTTGTTTTTCTTCCGCCGCTCGTCGCTGACATAATACTCGAAATTGTTCTTGCGATACGGCAAATGACCGAGTTCCAGCGGAACGACACGCCCATCCGTGATGAGCGCCGATCCCAGCCCGGTGCCGAGGCCGAGAAAGAGCATCGTCCCGCTCCGGTAACTGCCCAGCGCCTGCATGGCGGCGTCATTGATGATCCGCACCGGGCAGGCAAACGCCTGGGCGAAGTCGAAACCCAGCCATCCGGTGCCCAGATGATGCGGCTCGGCGACGATACGCCCGCCCCTGACCGGCATCGGCACCCCCATGGACACGCGCTGGAAACTCCGGCCGGCGAGTTGCTCCTTCAGCGTTCCGACCATCTCCTGCGGGGTCATGGCCGCGCCCGAGACGAACTTGACCTCGTTCTCCTCCCGGCCGATCCGCGCTTTCACATGCGTGCCGCCGACATCGATCACCAGGGTGACGGCGGCCGCCGGTCCGATCGCATACGGTGCTGCCTGAGACAGGGGCGTAACGGTATTCATGCCGATCCTCATTCCATGACGACAGACGGGCAAAACGATCTTTAGGCGGCGATCGTTGCATCACGCCTGCTTGCACCACGCACTCAGCCGCCATAGGAGCGGAAGGAAAAACGCAAAGGAGCTTCGAGGTGACGGCAGGATTTCGCCAGATCACTTTCCCCGACCCCGTCCAGGACGCCGCGATCGAAACGGCGCTCTTTTATCCCGCTTCCGGAACGGCGGAAGCACTGCGCTTCGGCGCCTATCCCATAGCGGCCGCGCTCAATGCGCCGGTCAGGGGCGAGACCCTGCCTCTCGTGGTGGTCTCCCACGGCAATGGCGGCTTTCCGCAGGCGCATCGTGACCTGGCCCTGCGGCTGGCTGAGGCGGGCATGGTCGCGGCCCTGATCCGGCATCCGGGCAACAGCACCGGGGATAACGGTCTCGCCAATACGCTCGCCATCGTCGAGGCGCGTCCCCGCCACATGGATCTGGTGATCGACGGACTCCTCGCCGATCCCCTTCTCGGCCCTGTCCTCACACCGGAGCGGATCGCCCTCGCAGGGCACTCCCTCGGCGCGTATACCGCCCTAGCCCTCGCGGGCGGCGAGCCGGTGACGACGCGACGGGAGACGCCGGACGGCCCGTTCCGTCCCTTCCCCGTGCCGCACCGCGCCGTGCAGGCGCTGGTCCTGCTGGCCCCCGCCCCGTTCTGGTTCCCGACGCCCGACCGGCTGACGGGCGTTACGGCCCCCATCTTCCTGCGCACCGGCCAATATGACGCCATCACCCCCGACAGCGCCTCGCAGGTCATCCGTCAGGGCGTCTCCTCGCCACGCCCGCTGGATGACGCGGTCGCGCCGGGAGCGGGACATTTCTCCTTCATGAGCCCGTTCCCGCCCTCCCGCACCACGCCTGAGATCCCGGCCTCGCAAGACCCGCCCGGTTTCGACCGCCCGGCCTTCCTGCGCGGCCTCCATGACGAGATCGCCGCCTTCCTCACGCGCGTCCTCTGACCCCGCGCCCGACCGTCACGCCAGCAGCTTCTCCCGCCGCAAAATCGTCATGACATCGCGAATGCGATCGCCATAGGTGTGGTCCCGCAACGTGCGGGCCTGCGCGCGGCGCGCATGATCGAGCCGCAGTTCCGGCGCGTTCAGGAAGCGCTCGACAAGCCGGTCGAAATCCTTCTTGTTGGAAAAGGTCGGAATCTCGTCGGCCTTGAAGTACCGACGCAGCTCATACGTGTCCTCATGAAAGAGCTGGAACGCGCCGGCCGCCGCCGCCTCGAACGTCCGGGGGCCGGGCGTGGATGGGGCGATCATGAAACGCTTGTTCTCGAAATGCAGCGATCGTCCGAGATTCAGCACCAGCTTGGCGCGGCGATACAGCTCGATGAGTTGCGCCTTCTCGATCCGCGCGTCCGAGAAGCCGATCCCCATCTCCCCCCAGCCGGGCCCGACGATCCGGATATTGAGCGTACGCAGGGTCGGCATGAGATTGCGCACGATGTCCTTCCGGCTGGTGAAGGCCACGCCGCAGAACAGCACGTCGATGCTCTTCTCGACCGTCTCGTCGATCTCCGCGTAATGCAGCTTCCGGCTGGCCGCGAGCGGGAGGTGAAAGACCTGGTCGCGCTGATAGAAATTATGCCCCCAGCGATCGCAGGAGAAGATGACGTCGAAATCATCCGCGATCCGGTAATTCGCGTCCTGCTCGTAAGGGTCTTCCGTCGCCCAGAACGCCGTCACCGCGCCGATCTTCTTCGCCTCGCGACAAACCTCGCCGAAATACGTGCTTTCCGGCAGATAGGACCCGATCGCGAAGACGATGGTCGGGCGCAGTCGGGAGATCGAGGCGGCCGCGCCGCTGATATGCACGGCATGGACGTTCTCCTCGCCGAGGCATTCCGCCCAGCCATCCATGATGGCTTCGCGAATCTGCCGGTTGGCCTGGGATTCATACCGGCCGCCGCTACAGACGAGCACCCGCTGGGCGCCGAAGGGCGCGGCCTCCGCCGAGGGCGAGACCGCCGTCGCGTCGAGAGTATCCAACATATGCAGACCCGCCTCCTCCTGTGTCACCGACGCGTCATCCCCGGTAAAATCCGCGCTGCGTCCGGACGGCTTTCCCGCGCGTGTCCGTCGGCTCATGCCATGCACTCCTTCACGATCCCGTCCAGCGTCCGATTGAACGTCGCCGGGTCGCATTCCTCGCGCACGTGCTCCAGAGCGCTGTCGCGCACGGCCTGCCATAGTGCCTCATCGTGGTACAATCGGGCCAGCGCCCGGGCAAACCCTTCCGGATCGTCCGATTCCGCGGCCAGAAGCGCCTCGCCCGACCTCCAGCCGACCTGACCGGCGATCAGCGTCGTGGTGACGACGGGCAGGCCGAAGGACGCGGCCTCATGCACCTTGTAGGGAAGACCGCCCGCGAAGCGCGTCGGCGCGACGAACACGCGATGGCGTTCATAGAGAGACGCGAGATCGTCGGACGGCCCGATCCAGCGGAAGCGGGACGAAGCGAGGATCGGCGAGAGATCGACATCCGGGCCCACATAGCCCGCCACGGTGATCCGCACCTCTTCCGGCAGAAGCGCGTCCAGAAACGGCGCCACTTTCTCGATCAGCCACATCAGCCCGTCATGGTTGGGCGAGCCCTCGTCATGAATCGCCCCGAGCGCCAGGATGTCCCGCCGCTCCGCGAACGGCGTCATGGTGGGACGCACCTCGAGCGCGTGGCCGAGAACGGAAACATTCCCGTAGCCGACACTGCGGATGAGGCGGGCATCGGCTTCGGTCACGGCCACGATGCGTTGGCAGAAATGGGCGCAATCCAGTTCATCGGTCAATCGTGCGATGAATTCGGCCGCCGGCAGAGGTGCGCCCAACACCCGGGCACGCTCGTAACTGCGGGACGTGGCGACGACCTCTGTATCCAGAATCGTTCCCGCCGCGCCGAGATGGCGCGCGGATTCGCTCAGGATCGGCAGCAGCCGGGCGAGATTATGGGTCCGGCCGATCCAGAGCGCATCGTAATACCCGGCGCGCTCCTCGATGAACTCGGCGAAACTGCCGAGATCGGCGTCGTACATGAGTTCGACCGTCTCGGGGAAGGCTTCGACCAGGGAAAGCACATCCGTCCTGCGTTGCAGGATGGCGAAGACCGTCACATGATAGCCGAGCGCCACCAGGGCATGGACCATGTGGTTCGAACGGACATAGCCGGAGCCGAGCGCGGGCAGCGGCAGCCGATCTTCCAGGAAAAGAATCCGTTTGCGCTCCCGCGACTGCTCCCGCGCGAAGATCGCGTTCCGTACATGACGCGGCGGATGCTGGCGCAGCCTGTCCTGATGGATGAGCGCGAAAAGCCGGTGATTGGCCTGGATCATGTCGTTCGAACGCGACGGGCCGGACGAACCGTATTCGAGATGCTCGATGCAGATGCCCGGATCGTAGACGACGCGCCGACCGGCCGCCGCGATCCGCAGGCAGAGATCCACATCCTCGAAGTAGGCCGGGCGGAACCGCTCGTCGTACCCGCCGAGGGATTTCAGCAGGGAGGCGCGCAGCATCAGAAACGCGGCGGAGCAGAAATCCACATCGCGGACGAAATTCGCCTCCGCGATGTTCGGGTCGTCCTCCCGGCGATAGCCATGTGTCGCGCCGTCGCGCCAGACGACCGAGCCCGCTTCCTGCAAACGGAAATTCGTCCGCACGATCTTCGCGCCGACCGCCCCGACATCGGGTTCCGCTGACAGCCGCGCCAGGGCATTCCTCACCGCGTTGGGATAAAGCCGGACATCGTTGTTCAGATACAGCACGGCAGGGCCGGATACGACGGCGAGCGCGCTGTTGCATGCGTCCAGATAGCCGATATTGGTCCTGAAATGCAGGATGCGTGCGCCCGTCACGAACGCCTCGATCCGACTGACATCGTCGCGCGACCCGGAATCGACCACGATGAGTTCGATGGCCCCGGCATAATTCGCGCGCAGCGAGGCGAGCGTCTGCATCGTCATCGCGATCTGGTCGTGCGCGACGAGGATGACGCTGAATTCCGGCGCCCCGTCAGTGCTGAAATCCAGCTTCTGCCTGCGGAGCATCGGCAAGGCGACCTCCGCCTCATGCCGGAAGAGCGCCCGCGTCCGGCCCTCATCCGGCATCTCCGCCTCATACCAGTCCCGCCGACCCCGACATTCCGCCGCGACAAAATGGGCGTAGGGGTCGGGAAACACGCCGCTGCGCAAATCCGCCGCGACGAGAGGCTTGCGCATATAGGCCGCCAGGGAAATATCCGCTCGCGGCGCCCTGCCCTCCTTCGCGCCGAATTTTACGAAATGGTCATACGCGTTGCGAAAGAGCCCCGCCTCGATATTGGGCGGCAGATCGGGATGAAGCGCGCAATATTGCTCCTCACTGAACCAGTGCTGGGGGTCGAACTGGCGCGGCGTCTCATTGGCGAGATAATGATGGAGCGCGGACTGGTAACGTCCCTCGGCGATCTCCTTCGCCACGGCAGGGTAATGCGCGAGATACCAGGCAGGATCGAAATACCAGGAGAGGCGGCCGGAATCCGCGGAGGGAGCCGGAAGGTCCAGCCATGTCGCGAACACCCCTCCCTCGCGCATGTCCACGCCGAGCGCCGCCAGCACTTCGGCTCCCAGCGCCGGATCGTAGAAGGGATGACCCGAGAAACCCGCGGCGTCGCCCTCTCCGAGGAAATGGTCATACCCGTTGAGATAGTCGTGCCCGCCGTCTTCCCGCGCGAGCCCGCCGGGACAGGCGCGGCGATAGAACGCCTCGTCGAACAGCCAGTGCGGCGCGTACGACCGATATCCCTGTTGGCGATAATGTGCGAAGCCGGACGGAAATTCGTCCAGGCAGACCGCTCGATAGACGTCCGGATGAGCCCGGAGATACCATTCCTCGTCGAAAAATCGGTTCGGCGAGTGCCCGTAACGCTGCCCGATGTCATGATAGAACGCTTCCGCCGAGTCAAACCCCTCCCCGGCGAGACGGGCTTCCACGTCGGGATAGCGTCGAAGATACCATTCCGAGTCAAAACGCGCCCAGATTGGCTCGCGTGCGGGCGGCGCGGGCGTGGCAAGATCCGTTCCCGGCGCGGGACGATCCTCCTCGTTCATGCGGGCACGATTTCGGGAACGAGATGCCGGACTGCGTTCGCTTCCGCGCATCCCAAGGCAGCGGCGTCGTCGGAGAAATGGATGGCGCGCAGAAGCCCGTCCGCGATCTCGACCGTGTTGTTCAGCGCCCGAAGCGCCACGTCCTGCCCGATGATATTCGCCAGGCAGATGCGATAAACTCCGTCGAGCGGGCGCGCAAAGCCCTGTCGCAACATCAGCCAGCCGCTGAATCCGCCCATCAGCGGCGCGCCCGCCTGCGTCTTCGCCACGTCCTCGCGAATGTCGCGGTGGAGGCCGAACACGACCGCCTCTTCACCCGTCTCGCTGACCAGCACGGCATACATCGTCCCCGCCGCATCGGCTCCGGGGAGAAAGAACCATCCGCGTATATACAAAGCACCCGGATCGCCCGCCTCGTCCTCGCCTGCCGGCCTGCCCAGATCGTCGATGAAATACGCCGCGGCCTGCGCATCCTTCAGTCTCAGGCTCTCCGCCTGCGGGAAGCCGGAGAGTTTCACACCGCGCAACACGCCGTCTTCATGCGCGATACGATTGAAATCGGCCAGGATCTGACCGTTGCTCGCCCCTCTGCGCGCAACGGCGACGATCTGCCCGCCATCGACGGAAATCGACACGGGCGTCAGCGTGAAGGCCCCGGCGGCATTGACGACGTTCACGAGGCCGATCCGATACGCCCCCTCGCTCCACTTGCCCCGCAGCGCCACCTCCACGCTGAAACCGGCCCGCCGCGGCGCATCCGGGAAGATGCTGCAAATATCCGGACGCGATTCCCGCACCGCCTCGATGAAGACCGGCGACGCCTCCGCCGCTCCGATCAGCACGACATACAAGCTGCCCGACGTCGTGACGCCGGGCACGAAAAACCAGCCGCGCAGCCGCAGCGACGGGCTGGCCACGAAATCCTTGTCAACGGAATCGGCGCTGAGGACGAAGCCGCTGACCTCGTCGATGTAGCATTCCCCTCCCTGGATCGAGACCCAGTTCTGTACCGGCTCAGGCATTTCCACCGCCAGGTCGCGGGTCGTGGGAGGATCGAAAATATGTCTGGGCGGAGCCTGATGACGCCATGTCGCGTGAGGAAGCAGATGCACCTGACCCGCATCGATGGACATTTCCGCGACGCCAAGCTCCCGGACGGGCGCGATCGCGCGATAGGCGTCCTGAAGCGCCGCTCCATACATCTTTGCATCGCACCAGAGATGCGGCCCGATATTCGCCATCATCCGCGCACGCATGGTTTCGGACGCGCGCAGCAGTTCCAGCCGCTCCAGCACTGCGGCGGGCGATCCGACCGGAACCTTGAACCCGTCGACGCCGTCGGTCACTCGATCCCCCAGCGCCCCGATATCGGAGACGATGGGAATCAGCCCGTTCTGCCAGGCCTCGGAAAGGGAAATGCAATAGGTCTCGGGCCAGATCGACAGATTGAGCGCGACATCGGCGATCTTGAGCGTCTCGATGTCCCCTGCGGTATAGCGGCCATAAACCTTCACGTTCGACCGTTGCTGCGCGCTGAGCACCGGATCGTATTCGGGATGCACGTAGCCGAAGATGTGGAACTCGAAATGATCGGGATGCGCAAGGTCGATCAGGCTGAGAACCGTGTCGGCGCCCTTGGTCCGCAGGAAATTCCCCACGATCGCCACGCGCAAGGGCTGCTCTCCCAGAGGCACATAGGGTTTGGGAATGACAGGCACGGTGTTTTCCGGCGAGGGAATGCCGAGCACGAGACTGCGCCGGGACTCAAGACCCGGATAGATTTCATGAATCAGGGCCTGTGAATGTCGCGTGCCGAAAAGGATCGTATCGACCGAACGCAGCATCCTGGCGATAAAGGCGCGTCGCGTCTGCTCGCTGCCGTAATCCGCATTCTCCGCCGCGCGCAGGACGACATCCGAACTCAGCACCCATTTCACGTCCTCCTCGACATAGCGGAGTTCATGGTTGAGCAGGTTGTAGCGCGCGGAGACGAGCCAGAAATCATGGGCGGAAAACATCACGCCCGTTCCGCAGGCCTTGGCGATGATGGGCAGCGACAGCGCGTGATGGCCAAGATGTTGAATATGAACGATGTCGATCGCATACAGAGAAATGGCGTTGGAAAAGGCCATCTCCTCCGCATCGTCACACATGGCGTCCATCCAGCCGATTTCCGGCACATCGTACCGTTCCAGCTCCTGCCCGCCGGCCGTCGTCAGGCGACAATGCGTGCCACGACGCAACCAGTAGAAAAACTCGATGTCGCGGCCAAGCAGCGTACATAACGTCTGCTGATAGACTTCGACCCCGCCCCAGGCCTGCTCATGAATCGTGGAATGCGTGCACATGAGCACCCGCAGCCGGCGCCGACGCGGCGCGATCGCCGTGCCGGGCACGTGACGGCCGAAATCGGCGCCGGTCACCTCCGCCATCTGCTTCAGGCGATTTTCATAGAGATGCCGGTCGAGCACCGCTTTCTGCGCCGACTGGGCGGCCTTGCGTCGGGCCGTCCTGTCGGAGAGGAAGCGGCCGATCGCCTCCACGACGCCGTCGATATCACGGGTGAGAACGGCGCCGGTCACGTCCTCGAAAAACGTCGCCGCCATGGTTTCAGGCGCTTCCACGACCTGCGCGGTCCCGGCGAGAGCAAGCTCGTAGAAACGCGGGCCGGGCGCGGTCGCCTGGCTGACATCGCCGTGGCTCGCATAGTCGCGGAACATCGTCAGCGTGACCGCGCTGGCATTTGCAAAATCGATGAAGGCTTCGTGGCTTACCGGGCGCTGGATCGCCAGCGCGGCGAGATCGGCCGGGAGCGGAGGAAGATAGTCGTTGCCGGGACAGATCAGTTTGAGGCGCGCCTCGGGAAAGGCGGCGATGACATGCCGCAACGTCCGGACACGGTTCGGCCACATCGTGCCCGCAAAGAAAATATCATAATCGAGATCGTCCGTCGCCTTGATCTTCCGCTCGTGGATCGAACGGCTGGCGGCGAGCGGAAGATAAAAGCCCTTCCCCTTGTAGTATTCGGCGCAGGATGGATCGTTCGTAAAGACAAAATCGAAAAGGGACGAGTTGTCGACATTGAAATCCCGCATGAACGGATCTTCGAACGTCCAGAGAATCATTGTCCGGAAGGCAGGTCGAATCCGCCGCATCAACTGCGTCTTGAGTCTCTGCCCGTCAATACAGATCAACGTGTTGTGTTCGCCGGAGGCGGCAATCGCCGCCAGCGTCATATTATCGGCGACCACGATCTGGTCGGCGCCGAAGATGCGTCGAGCGGCCCGTTCGATGCCCAGTGTCAGATACGAATTCGGATTATGCGTATAATTCGTGTTGTAAATGACCGCCATGCCATCCCCCGAGACAACCCTCCCGGCACCGTTCCAGACGGAAAGCGACGAGCCTGAAAACGTTTATCCCAAGAAAACGAGTTAAAAAAAAGACCGCCGGACGCGGTGAGCGCCCATCCTGACCGGGCAAGCACAAAAAAAGGGGCGCCGAAGCGCCCCTTTCCCCGATGACAACGGTCAGAGGTCCATCAGACCTCGGTGTTGCGGCGACGAATCGCCGCCCCGAGGATATCGCCCAGCGACGCGCCGCTGTCGGACGAGCCGTATTCGCTGATCGCCTGCTTGTCCTCCTCGACCTCGCGGCCGCGAATCGTCAGGGCCAGCTTGCGCGAGGCGCGATCGACGGACACGACCTTGGCGTCCACCTTCTCGCCGACCGCGAAACGCTCCGGACGCTGCTCGGCCTTGTCCCGCGCCAGCTCGGCGCGGCGGATGAAGCCGCTGAGCACTTCGTCGACCTTCACTTCGATGCCGTTGCTCTGCACCGCCGTGACCACGCAGGTCACGATCGCGCCCTTCTGCACCTTGGAGAGCGTGTCAGCCGCGGGATCTTCATGAAGCTGCTTGATGCCGAGCGAGATGCGCTCCTTCTCCGCATCGACGTCCAGCACCTTGGCCTGAACGACCTGCCCCTTCTCGTATTTCGCCATGGCAGCTTCGCCCGGCTCGTCCCAGGAGAGGTCGGACATGTGGACCATGCCGTCGATATCCGCCGAAAGGCCGATGAACAGGCCGAATTCGGTGATATTGCGGATCTCGCCCTCGATCAGGGAGCCGACCTTGTGCTCTTCGGCGAACTGCTCCCAGGGATTGCGCTGGACCTGCTTGATGCCGAGCGAGATACGGCGCTTGGCACTGTCCACATCGAGCACCATGACGTCCACCTCCTGCGAGGTCGCGACGATCTTGCCCGGATGGACGTTCTTCTTGGTCCAGGACATTTCGGAAACGTGGACGAGGCCTTCGACGCCCGGCTCCAGTTCCACGAACGCGCCGTAATCGGTGATGTTCGTGACGCGTCCCGTGTAGCGCGCGCCCGGCGGATACTTGATCGCCACGTTCTCCCACGGGTCGGCCTCGAGCTGCTTCATGCCCAGCGAGATGCGCTGCGTGTCGGAGTTGAAGCGGATGACCTGCACGCGGACCGGCTGCCCGATCTGCAAGGCCTCGGACGGGTGGTTGATGCGCTTCCAGGCGATGTCCGTGACATGCAGCAGGCCGTCCACGCCGCCCAGATCGACGAAGGCGCCGTAATCGGTGATGTTCTTCACCACGCCGTCGAGGATCATGCCTTCCTTGAGGCCCTGGATCAGCTCCGAACGCTGCTCGGCGCGGGTCTCTTCCAGCACGGCGCGGCGCGAGACGACGATGTTGCCGCGCACGCGATCCATCTTCAGGATCTGGAAGGGCTGCGGATGACCCATCAGCGGAGCGACGTCGCGCACCGGACGGATATCCACCTGACTGCCCGGCAGGAACGCCATGGCGCCGCCCAGATCGACCGTGAAACCGCCTTTGACGCGACCGTAGATCGTGCCGTTGACGCGCTGGTTGTTGGCGAACGCGCGCTCCAGCGCCGTCCAGGCCTCTTCGCGCCGCGCCTTTTCGCGCGACAGCACGATCAGCCCGTCGCGATCCTCATACCGCTCGACATAAAGCTCGAACGTATCGCCAGGCTTCACGTCCGGAGCCACACCCGGCGGGCCGAACTCCTTGAGCGAAACGCGGCCCTCGCTCTTCAGGCCGACATCGACGATCACGAACTCGTCGGTCAGGCGCAGGACGCGGCCGGTGACGACGGAACCCTCGAAGCCGCTGTCCTGGCCAAGGGTTTCGTCAAGGAGGGCGGCAAAATCTTCGACGCCGTGGGTATCGGTGATGGTGGCTGAAGCCATGTGGTCCTGTGATCCTGTTCCGAGGCGATCGCGCCGCCCCGGTCTCGATTGCTTGCGCCCGGCAAGATGCCCTTGCCGCACGGCTTGCCGAGCTGCGCGCCCGGCCCTTCATGGGATGTCGAGGCGTCAAGAGACGCCGCGCGGACGAGTTGCCTCGCGCCCGTTGCGCAAAGACACCTGCCGCGCTCCGCTGTCAACTAAATACCGCGCGCCGCCACGTGTTCGGCCCGTTTTTCGACTCTTTTCAGCGCGTCTCGTCCTGCGACGCGCGGACGATCTCCAGCGCCCGGGCGAGAACGGCGGCGCTGTCGAGCGCATCCGTCTCGATGACAACCGCATCCTCGGCGCGCTTCAGAGGCGAGACCGGCCGAGTCTCGTCCTGACGATCCCGCGCGGCGATGTCATCGGTCAGGGCCGTCAATCCCGCATCCGATAACGGCGCGTCTCCATGCAACTGGCGGAAGCGCCGCAGGGCGCGCGTGCGGGGAGAGGCGGTGACGAACAGCTTGACCGACGCATCCGGAAAGACGACCGTTCCGATGTCCCGACCGTCGATCACCCCGCCGGACGCCCGGGCGAAATCCCGCTGACGTTGCAGCAACGCCGCCCGCACGCCCGGCTGGGTCGCAACGCCGCTCGCCCCCCGGTCGATCTCCGGCACGCGCAGGTCGGCCCGCGCGAGATCGGCCTGATCCAGCCGACGGGCCAGCGCCTCACCGTCATCGCGCTGCGGATCGAGCCCCTCCAGAATCATCCGCCGCGCCACCGCACGATAGAGCAGGCCGGTATCGAGATGCGGCAACCCCAGAACATCCGCCAAGGCCTTCGCCAACGTTCCCTTCCCCGCTGCGGCGGGCCCGTCCACGGCGACGATCAGCACGCTCACGCGCCGATCCCCGCGCCGAGCGCGTTCATCAGCGTCACGAAGCCCGGAAAGCTCGTCTCGATGAAGGCCGTATCGTCGATGGTCACCGGCCTTGATGCCGCGAGCCCCATGACGATGGCGCTCATCGCCAGACGATGGTCCATCCGCGTTTCCACCGTTCCGCCTCCGAGAGGCCGTCCCGATTGGCGACCTTCGACGATCATGTCATCCCCTTCCACATGCACCGCCGCGCCATTGGCGGTCAGCAGGGCCACGGTGGCCGCCAGACGGTCACTCTCCTTGACCCGCAATTCCGCGAGACCGCGCAGGCGCGACGGCCCTTCGGCAAAGGCGCACGCCACGGCCAGAACAGGGTATTCGTCAATCATCGATGGCGCCCGCTCCGGCGGAACGTCGACGCCGCGCAGGACGCCCGCGCGCACCCGCAGATCGCCGACGGGCTCTCCTCCCTCCACGCGCTCGCCGACGACCGTCAGATCGGCTCCCATCTCTCGCAGTGTGACGAAGAGCCCCGTCCGAAGCGCATTCAGGCCGACATTGGAAATGACGATCTCCGACCCCGGCACGAGCAGGGCCGCGACGATCGGAAAGGCGGCGGATGACGGATCGCCCGGCACGATCACGTCCCGCGCCGTCAGCCGCGCCGGACCATCCAGCGTGATCACCCTCCCGCCCCGCGTATCCGCCTCGATCGTCACCGGCACGCCGAAATGACGCAGCATGTTCTCCGTATGATCGCGCGTGGCGACCGGCTCCTCGACGCGCGTGGCGCCCGTCGCGTTGAGCCCCGCCAGCAGGATCGCCGATTTCACCTGCGCCGACGCGACAGGCATGCGATAGACGATCGGCGCCGGCGAGCCGTTGCCGACGATCGCCATCGGCAGTTTTTCGTCCGCGCGCGTGACGAACACCGCGCCATTCGCGGAAAGAGGCGTCGTCACGCGCCGCATCGGACGGCCGCGCAGGGAGGCGTCGCCCGTCATGAAGCAGGTGAAGGGCAGGCCGGACAGGATTCCCGAAAGCAGCCGCGCCGCCGTGCCGGAATTGCCCATGTCGAGCACATCCGACGGTTCGGAAAAACCTTGCACGCCGGCGCTCTCCACCACCCATTCCGTGCCCTCACGGCGAATATCCGCCCCCAGCGCCCGCATGGCAGCCGCGGTGCGCAACACGTCCTCCCCTTCCAGCAGGCCGGAAATCCGGGTCACGCCTCTGGCCAGCGCCGCGAACATCAGGGCGCGGTGGCTGATGGATTTGTCTCCAGGCACGGCGATTTCGCCGCCCAGCGGGCGGGCGGCGGCGGAGACGGTCAGGGGGCGGGCAGCGGTTTCGGCGAGTCGTTCCATGGTGGGTCAGTTCATTCCGCCCCCGGGCAAAGCTGTCAATGGCGATTGGGGAGCGACTGGGGCTTCTCTCCCTGATAGCCCGCGCATCTTGACGTTTGACAGCGAGGCTGCAAGCTGGCAAGGGCGCGTCCTTCGCGGCGTTGTCAACCGCCTCCCTTCCCTTCCCGGTTCACGCCGGACCCGGTTCACGCCGGACGACGACATCACAGGCGATATTCATGGCTCAACCAGAACTCGGCTTGAAACGCATCTGCGTCTCCTGCGGCGCGCGCTTCTATGATCTGAACAACAACCCGGCGATCTGTCCGAAATGCGGGGCCGAGCAGCCCTCCGACCTGCCGCGTCCGAAGCGCGGCGTTGACGTTCCGGTCGATCAGACGAAGCCGTCCCAGACCGACGAGAATGACGATGACGTGGATCTCGACGCGGACGCCGACACCGATGACGGCGTGCTGGAGGACACCTCCGATCTCGACGACGATGACGACGATCTGGCGGGCGACATCGAAGTCGATACGGATGGCGACGAGCACGACAACTGAAGCCGGCGCTAACGGCCGCTTCCGCCCGTTCCGTTCGGGGCGGCCGTTTTCATTCCTGGCGCTGCTGGCGCCTTCAGCCTGCGCCAGCGCGATCTCGCCGGTGACTCTTCAGACGGAGCTTGCCGCACAGCCCAGCGCCACGGCCGTGCTCCAGCACCATTGCGACCGGATCACGGGCGGCGACATGCCGATTCGCGCCTGGACGCAGTCCACGAGCGACGCGCCCACTCCGCCCGACATTCGCGCGATCCTCCATTTGCAGGACGAGACCGCCATCTCCCTGCGTCACGTCAGCCTTCGCTGCGGCGTCACGATCCTCTCCGATGCCTGGAACTGGTACGTGCCCTCCCGTCTCACACCGGCCATGAACGCCGCGCTGGACAGCACGAGGACACCGTTCGGCAAGGCCGTCGCGAGTCTGCACTTCCACCGGCAGACGGTCTCCAGCGAGACCACCGGTCTTCCGCCCGGAATCGTCCTCCGCAACCGCGCGGTGCTGCTGCGGAGCGTTGACGGGGAGCCGATCGCGCTGGTCGAGGAAAACTACCTCCGCGCCGCGCTCCGCTGAGAGGATTCAGGCGGAACGCCAGTTGAGGTGCTGACCGCCGTCCAATGCGAGCATCTGACCGGTGACGGACGGCAGGAGGAGCAGCGCAAGCGCCGCCCGCGCCACCTCGTCGGGCGAAGCGCCGATGCCAAGAGGCGTCCGCGCGCACATCGCCGCGAATTCCGCCTCACTTTGCCCTGTCGCGGGCAGAACCGGGCCGGGACCGATCGCATTGACCCTGATCCGCGGGGCGAGAGCGAGCGCCATCGTCTGGGTGAGCGTCCAGAGCGCGGCCTTGGAGACCGTGTAGCTGGTGAAAAACGGCGTGAGATTCCAGACACGCTGGTCGAGCAGATTGAGCACCATGCCTTCCGAATCCGCAGGCATCTGCCGGGCAAAGCACTGCATCAGCACGAAAGGCGCTCGCAGATTCGGTTCGAGATGCCGATCCCATGACTCGCGCGTCGCGTCATGCCAGTCGTCACGCTCGAAGACGGAGGCGTTATTCACCAGCACCCCGACGGGCCCCAGCCGGGCGACCACTTGCTCGATCAGCGGCGCCACCTCGTCCTCACGCGCCAGATCCGCCTGAAGGACGCAACCATGACCGCCGATTTCAGTCAGGAGCGCTTCCGCATCTTCCACGCTGCCGCGACAATGAATCGCCACGGCGAAGCCCTGCGCCGCCAGCATCCGCACCAACGCCGCACCGATGCGCCTGCCGCCCCCCGTGACCAGCGCCACGCGGGGCATGCGGGCTGACGGCACCATGTTCAAGCGGGCCGCCGGGCCGTCAAGGCAGCCACCAACGTGCCGTCATCCAGCATGTCCAGCGAACCGCCGATCGGCATGCCATGCCCGACGCGGGTGGCCATGACTGGCCCCACCTCCGCCAACCTGTCATGCAGCCAATGAGCGGTCGTCGCACCTTCCACCGTCGCGCCGAGCGCGAGAATCACCTCCCTCACCGTTCCCGCCCGCACGCGATCCAGCAGTGAGGTGATATTGAGATCTTCCGGGCCTCGTCCCGCAAGCGCGGAGAGCGTACCTCCAAGCACCTGATAGACGCCGCGATGCACGCCGGAACGTTCCAGCGCCCAGAGATCGCCTACCGTCTCCACGACACAGACGACGCCATGATCGCGCGCCGGATCGCTGCAAATGCCGCATGGATCGCTGCTGTCCAACGTGCCGCACACCGAGCAGGTCCGCACGTTGCGCGCCGCTGTTTCCATGGCGCGGGCCAGAGGAAGCAGGCGCGTTTCCGGCTGGCTCAGCAAGGCCAGCGCCGCGCGCCGCGCGGAGCGTGGTCCCAGGCCGGGCAATCGCGCCAGCATCTGGATCAGACGTTCGACATCTCCGCCCCCCATCGCCCCGTGGCTCCACTCAGAACGGAAGCTTGAGCCCCGGCGGCAGATCGAGCCCGCCCGTCACCGCGCGCATTTCCTCGGACGTTGCGGCCTCCGCCTTGATCCGGGCGTCGGAAAATGCCGCAATGATCAGATCTTGCAGCATTTCTGTTTCAGACGGGTCAGCCAGCTTGGGATCGATGACGATGGCCTTCATCTCGCCTTTCCCCGTCAACGTCACCTTGACCAGCCCGGCGCCGGAGACGCCTTCGACCGTCAATGATTCGAGCTTGCGTTGCACCTCTTCCATGCGCGCCTGCATTTGCGACGCCTGCTTCATGAGCCCAGCCAGATTTTTCATGATATAAAGTCCTTCACAATCAAGCAGATAATTACATATCTTAATGTAATTTGTCAGCTTCCATATCCGACTCGTCGGCAAAATCCGCATCCAACGGCGCAAACTCCAGATCAGGGGCTTCGTCGCCTCCGCCGAAACGGGTCACACCGTCATCTTCCGCCGACCGCGCAAGAACCAAGGCTTCGGGCGGCAATCCATAATCGTCCAGCGACTGATCCTGTATCTCTCCCAGCCTGGCGTCGGGAAACGCGGCGAGCAAGGCGCGAACCAGCGGATGACGGCGAATTTCCTCACGCCGCAACTCGATCACTTCCGCCCCTTGTTCGTCCAGAGTCGGCTCGCCCGCCGCCTGAGAGGGAGTGATATGAAAATGGCCGGGAAAATGCCGCTCCAGCAGAGCCTGCAACCGGATTTCCAGACGCTGCGGCGCACCGGGCCCGACCCTGATTTCCACCTCCGGCGGCGCGAAACGGACCAGATGCACCGAATGCCGCAAATGCCCATGCAACATGGGTTCGCGCACGGATTTCACGAACGCCACCATTTCACGCCACGAACGCGGCGGGACTGGCGTCTCATCGGTTTCGCCGGCCGGTGCGCGCAAAGGCGGCGCCAGTTCCGGCAGGGGCGCGATCTGCGGAATGGCGTCAGGAAGCACCATTCCACCATTGGCGACGAGCTTCAGCGCCGCTCGCGGGCGGTCATCGGAATCGGAATGCCCCGTCGGCAGCGAAAGATGCGCGGACACGAGCGCCCCCTCGCCGCCGCGCGCGGTTCCATCGCTCACGCCGCCACCCGCGCCGCCCTGACGGATTTCGCGAATGATCTCGTCCGGCGTCGGCAGAACGCTTGCATGACACAAGCGCAACAGCACCATTTCAGCCGCGCCGCGCCGGTCGGGCGCGCTCTCGATTTCGCCGACCCCTTTCAGCAATATCTGCCAGGCCCGCCCGAGAGCCGCCACCGGCAGCCGGTCCGCGAACTGCGCGCCGCGCCTGCGTTCGGATTCCGGCAAGTCCCGACTTTCCCGCAACGCGGGCAACGCCTTCAGGCGCGACACCGTGTGCAGCAACTCCAGCAGGTCCGTCAGGAGCAGGCCGAGATCGGCGCCGCGCTCATGCGCCTCCCCGCTGATCTCCAGCGCTCGGCCCGGCTGACCTCCCATTATCGCTTCGAACAGGTCGAAGACCATGCCGCGATCGGCCAGCCCCAGCATGTCGGAGACAAGATCCGCCCCGACGCTTTCCGTGCCTTCCCCTTGTGCAATGGCCTGATCCAGCAAAGAGAGCCCGTCACGCACCGATCCGTCCGCGGCCCGCGCGATCAGGGTCAGCGCGTCCTCGGTGAAGCGCACGCCTTCCTGTTCCGCGATCCGTCCGAAATGACGGGCCAGTAGATCCTGCGGGATCCGACGCAGATCGAACCGCTGGCAGCGCGAGAGGACCGTGACCGGCACCTTGCGAAGTTCCGTGGTCGCGAAAATGAACGTCACCTGAGCGGGTGGCTCTTCCAGCGTCTTGAGCAATGCGTTGAACGCGTTGCGGGACAACATATGGACTTCATCGATGATGAAGACCTTCATCCGCGCCTGCATGGGGCGAAAACGCGTGGCTTCGATGATTTCCCGAACGTCGTCAACGCCGGTGCGGGAGGCCGCGTCCATTTCCAGCACGTCCGGATGACGATCGGCGAGAATGGCCACGCAGTTCGGGCAGACGCCACAGGGATCGGCGGTCGGGCCGCCTTTTCCGTCCACTCCGACGCAGTTGAGCGCGCGCGCGATGATTCGAGCCGTGGTCGTCTTGCCCACGCCGCGCACGCCTGTCAGCATGAATGCGTGCGCCACGCGTCCAAGCTCGAACGCACGACGCAAAATCCGGACCGTCGCCTCCTGGCCGATCAGATCATCCAGGCGTGTCGGTCGATATTTGCGCGCAAGAACGCGATAGGGCTTTGCCTCCACCACCGGCGTGACGGGAGCCTCGTCGAAGAATCCGCCGCCCTCCGCGAGCGGGAGCGGCATCTCGTGGTCGTCTTCCGTATCATCCATCCGACCGCTCATCTAACGGGATGATAAAAGCAGATTTTCGGGAGGTGGGAGACCGAACACATGACCCGGGCAAAACTCACTGCGGCTGCTTCCTTCCGGACCTGACCGGATTCGCAAGACGCCCGTCCAAGGCCGATCTCCCGCCGGATGCTTAACACCATTCCCCCGCCCTCACGCAAGAGGGGAGATGCATTTTCCCGCTCAGAACCCTCGCGCCGAACCGCCGCCATGACGCCGATCGAACCCGCCATACAACACCTCGGTCAGAGGCGCGGAAGGGCTGGAGCGCCGATCGGGGCGCACTGCGAAAATCCCTTCCGCACTGCCCCAGGGCTTGTGAAGCGTGATCTGATACCCTTCCCGCTGGAGGCCGGCAGTCACCGTGTCATCCAGCGCGCCGAGTTCCGCTTCCACCGGCGCGGGCTTCCATTGCTCATGGATTCGCGGCAGGTCGATGGCCTGCTGAATATTCATGCCTCCGTCGACGACGCCAAGAATCACAGCCAGTGTGATGGTCGGAATACGCGATCCGCCCGGGCTGCCGATCACCATCACCGTCCGGCCATCGCGGGACAGAATGGTCGGCGTCATCGATGAAAGCGGCGTCTTGCCCGGCGCGACGGCGTTGGCTTTCGAGCCCACGATGCCGAACATGTTCGGCACGCCCGGCTTGGTGGAAAAATCATCCATCTCGTCATTCAGGAAGAAGCCGGTCGGACCGCCCATGACCCCCGCCCCGAACCAGCCATTGAGCGTATAGGTGACGGAAACCGCCATGCCCTTTCCGTCCATGACGGAAAACTGTGTCGTCTCGTGCTTCTCGGGCTCTCCGGCGGATGGCTGCGCATCCCCGTAATGCGGCGCCGCCTGATCCAGGACGAGCGCATCGGAAGGGATGGCCCTGTCGGCAGGAATGGCGGCGCGGATCGCGGCCGCATAGCCTGGATTTACCAGAAGCTCGACCGGGTCATGGACGAAGGCGGGATCGCCCAGGCCCCGCCGGTCCGAATAGGCATGACGCATCGCCTCGATCTGGTCATGCGCGCCCGCAACGCTCCGCAGACCGAGATGTTCGAGATCATACCCCGAGAGAATATTGAGCATCTCGCACAATGCGACACCACCTCCGCTGGGCGGAGGAGCCGTTTCGACCAGATAGCCGCGATAGACGCACTGAAGCGGCTTCAACTGCCGCGTCTTATATGCCGCGAAATCCGCCATCTGGAGAATCCCGCCCCCCTGCCGGCTTGCGGCGACGACGGCACGGGCGATCGGCCCGTCATAGAAAGCCCTTGCTCCGTTCGCTGCAATCAGCTCCAGAGTATGGGCGAGATCCGTCTGCACCAGCCTTTCGCCGGCCTGAAACGGCGTACCATCAGGGTGAAGAAAGATCTTCCGGGCATACGGGTCCTGAGCGAACGCGCTGGTGCTGGTATGAAGCAGTTCGACATCCGCCTCGTTCACCACGAAACCGTCGCGCGCCAACGCGATCGCGGGTGCCATGACTTTCTCGCGCGAAAGTTTGCCCCAGCGGGCATGAATCAACTCCATCCCGGCGACCGTTCCCGGCACCGCGACCGCCTTCCAGCCCTTGATCGAGAGGCGGGGAATGACATTGCCCTGCGCATCCTGGTACATGGTTGGCGTGGCGGCAAGCGGAGCATGTTCGCGGAAATCGATGAACGCGCTCTCGCCATTCGGCATGCGGAGGGTCATGAACCCCCCACCCCCGAGATTGCCCGCCGCCGGGTAGACAACCGCCAACGCATAGGCGACGGCGACGGCGGCATCCACGGCGTTGCCGCCTTCCTGCATGACGCGCACCCCGACATCCGTCGCCAGATGCTGGGCCGTCGCCACCATGCCGTGCCGACCCATGGCTGGGGGCAGCGGCTGCAAATGCGTAACGGACGCGCCGAAAGCCAGCGGATCATGGGCGCTGCTCAGCGCCGGAGCGGCATGGGCGGACGGAAAAGCGAGAACGGCGGCGGAAAGAACAATCCCCACGAGGCATGGTTTGAGCATCTCAGACAACACCATAGGGAGGCTGGTCATATCCGGCGGGCGACAAGGTAAAAATCTCGCATCCTTCCTTCGTCACGCCGATCATATGTTCGAACTGCGCCGAAAGTGAACGATCGCGCGTCACCGCGGTCCAGCCGTCATCCAGTATCTTCACGTCGGGACGTCCCAGATTCAGCATCGGCTCGATCGTGAACACCATCCCTTCCCGCAGCACCACGCCATGGCCGGGCGTACCGTAATGGAGGACATTCGGCGCGGCATGGAAGCTGCGTCCGATCCCGTGACCACAGAAATCCCTCACCACGGAGAGGCGGCGCGACTCGGCGAACGTCTCGATCGCATGGCCGACATCGCCCAGGGTGCGACCGGGCTTGACCTGGTTGATCCCGATCATCAGCGACTCGTATGTCGCCTCCACCAGCAACCGCGCCTTGCGCGCCACCTCTCCCACCAGAAACATGCGGGAGGTATCACCATACCAGCCATCGAGGATCGAGGTGACGTCGATATTGACGATGTCGCCCTCGGCCAGCTTCCGATCGCCGGGAATACCGTGGCAAACGACATGATTGACGGAAATACAACAGGCTTTCGGATATCCCCGATACCCGAGCGGGGCCGGAACGGCTCCTTTCCCGAGCGTGTATTCATGAATGAGACGGTCGAGTTCCCCAGTCGTCACGCCGGGCCGAACATAAGGCGTGATCATGTCGAGCGTTTCAGCCGCAAGCTGTCCCGCCGATTTCAGACCAGAAAAATCTTCTGGGGTGTAGAGAACGATGCCGTTCTCACCCGTCTCCGCATCCATACCGCATACCTTTCTCACACTCGCTCCCGCTCGGCGGGGAAGAATATGCAAGCGAAAATGAGCCCTCCCCCGTCAGGGAGCAAGTCTCTTATCCCTGCAATCCGCCGCCAAAGAACTTAGCCGGGATGACGCGAGGTCTTTTTCCGGGAGCTGTGTCCGACCGCGAGGAACCGCGCCTTGGTCCGATGAAGCGCCACCACCGGGATCACATGCCGCGTCCCATGGGCGACCGCCGCATATCGCCGGGGCCCGGATGGAGCCTCGGCGACCTCAACCGGGGCGCTGGCCGATATTTTGCCGGATGACGCAACCAGAACCGTGCGGCCATGAGCATGACGGCGACCATTGCTCTTCACGCGGGCAAGCACGATCGCGCCGGCGCCGTGCCGATGATGGCGACTGCCGCCGGCGACCATGAGCGGCGCCATCGGAGCGATACCTTCATCGGAAAAGCCCTGATCCATCAAGGCCGTCATGACCTGGCTGCGTTGGGGATTCGATCTGGCGCCCAGAACCACGCCAATCAGCCGCACATTGTCATGCATCGCCGACGTCACGAGATTATGCCCCGCGAGGTCGGTATAGCCCGTCTTCAGCCCGTCCGCGCCGGCATAGGTCTTGAGCATCGGATCATGATTCGGAACCATCCGGCCATGAAACCTGAAATACGGCACGCCGAAATAGTGATAATATTCCGGAAACTCCGTGATCAGGTGACGGGCCAGCACGGCGAGATCCCGCGCCGTCGTGACCTGATCGGGATCGGGCAGGCCGGACGCATTGCGGAACGTCGTGTTCGCCATCCCCAGCGCCCTGGCCTGTGCCGTCATGATATTGGCGAAACGGACCTCGTCCCCGCCCCCGAGGAATTCCCCCAACGCGCACGCCGCATCGTTGGCGGACTTCGTCACCAGCGCGAGAACGGCCTGCTCGACCGTGAAATGCGTGCCGGGAACGAGCCCGAGCTTGGAAGGGGCCATCGTCGCCGCATGAATGGACACCGGAACCACCGAATCCATCGTGATCTGCCCGGCGCGCAGGGCCTTGAACGCGATATAGAGCGTCATCAGTTTCGTCAGGGACGCGGGATAGCGCTGAAGATCCGCATCGTTCTGCGAAAGCACCGCGCCGGAATTGACGTCCATCACGAGACTGCTGAGATGACCGACATACTGGGCATGCGCCGACGTCGCCGCAACCATCCCGCTTATCAGACTTCCCGCCGCCATGACAAAGGCGATGCGGCGAACCGGGATCACACTCTGGCCGGACGCGACGCGTTCACGGAACGGACGATGCATCAGTGCAATGACCTTTCAACTCTCGTCCCGCCATCATAAACAGGAGAAATTCATATCGTCCATAGAGTTATGGCAGAACTATGTTAACAGATCGTATGCGCGCCCCATAATCGAGTCGTGAAGCCCCTTTTTTCGTCTCCTCCCCATCCTATATGATGCCCGTCATGCTCGTCACTCCGCACAGATTTCCAGAGATCGACGCCGTTTCGCCCATGCGCAGCCATGATGCGGACGGCATTCGGGCTGCGCAGGCCATACCTCCCGGCTCCGCGGGAGACGACGACGGAAATGACGGGCAGATCAACACCAACGTCGTCGTCAAGCCGCGCCCCCGCACGCGGCGGCCCGCCATGTACAAGGTTTTGATGCTCAACGACGATTACACGCCGATGGAATTCGTCGTCCATGTGCTGGAGCGGTTCTTCCACAAGTCAAGGGAGGAGGCGACCAACATCATGCTGCATGTGCATAAGCGCGGCGTCGGCGTCTGCGGCGTGTTCACCTACGAGGTGGCGGAAAGCAAGGTCACGCAGGTGATGGATCTGGCGCGCCAGAACCAGCACCCGCTTCAGTGTACGATCGAGAAAGCCTGAGCGGCCACGCATCCCGGCCACTTTCACAAGCCTCTTTCATTCGTCCTCATCCATCCCCACCTTGTTCCCTCTGCGTTTTTACTTTTTTGCGCTGGCGCATCCGTGCGCCACGCGACAAGATGACGCTATCGGGAAATTGGCCCCCTACCGTCTCTTTCCCTTCGGGAATGGCCGGGCGGCCTGAGAGGAGCGCATATCATGTTGTCTCGCACGCTCGAACAAACGCTCCACCGCGCTCTGACACTGGCAGGTGAGCGCCGCCACGAATACGCGACGCTCGAACATCTCCTGCTGGCCCTGACCGAGGACAACGACACCGTCACGGTCTTCAAGGCCTGCGGCATCGATCTTGACAAGCTCCGGGCGGATCTCACCGAATTTCTCGACAAGGATCTCGCGGGACTCGCCGCCGATCGTCCCAACGAGCCGAAGCCGACAGCCGCTTTCCAGCGCGTGATTCAGCGCGCGGCCATCCATGTCCAGTCCACCGGTCGGGACGAGGTGACGGGGGCGAACGTCCTTGTGGCGCTCTTCGCCGAGCGCGAGAGTCACGCCGTCTATTATCTCCAGCTCCAGGACATGACCCGGCTGGATGCTGTGAACTTCATTTCTCACGGAATCGCGAAAGCGCCGGACCGCACCAGCCGCCGTCCGACGGCGGCCGCCTCGCGCGAAAGCGGCGATACGGAACGGGAGGAAAAGAGCAAGGGCGGCAAGACCCAGGAAGCGCTGGCCACGTATTGCGTCAATCTCAACACACGCGCCGAGGAAGGGAAGATCGATCCCCTTATCGGCCGCGATGCCGAGATCGAACGCACCATCCAGATTCTCTGCCGCCGCACCAAGAACAATCCGCTCTATGTCGGCGATCCGGGCGTCGGCAAGACGGCAATCGCGGAAGGGCTTGCGAAACGGATCGTCGAAGGCGACGTGCCGGAAGTGCTGCTCAAGAGCACGATCTATGCGCTCGACATGGGGTCCCTGCTGGCCGGAACCCGCTACCGGGGCGATTTCGAGGAACGCCTCAAGGCGATCGTCACCGAGCTCGACCAGACGCCGGGCGGGATTCTCTTCATCGACGAGATTCACACCGTGATCGGCGCGGGCGCGACCTCGGGCGGCGCGATGGACGCCTCCAATCTCCTCAAGCCGGCCCTCGCCGCTGGAACGCTTCGCTGCATTGGCTCGACCACCTACAAGGAATTCCGGCAGCATTTCGAAAAGGATCGGGCGCTCGTGCGCCGCTTCCAGAAGATCGACGTGCCGGAGCCTTCACTGGAAGACACGATCAAGATTCTGCGCGGACTCAAGGTGAATTACGAGCGTCATCACAAGGTGCGCTACACGGAGGAGGCGCTGCGCGGTGCGGTCGAACTTTCGGCCAAATACATTCACGACCGTAAGCTGCCGGACAAGGCCATTGACATCATCGACGAGGTCGGCGCGTCGCGGATGCTGCAACCGGAGAACAGACGACGCAAGACCGTGACGTTGAAGGACGTCGAGGATATCGTTGCCAAGATCGCGCGCATACCGCCCAAGAGCGTTTCCACTGACGACAAGGAGACCCTCAGGACCCTCGCTCGCGACCTCAGGAACATGGTGTTCGGCCAGGACCAGGCCATCGAGGCGCTCACCGCGGCGATCAAGCTGGCCCGCGCGGGTCTGCGCGATCCCGAGAAGCCGATCGGCAACTACCTCTTTTCCGGCCCGACGGGCGTCGGCAAGACGGAAGTCGCCAAGCAACTCGCCGCCTCCCTGGGGATCGAGCTGATCCGCTTCGACATGTCCGAATATATGGAGCGCCACTCCATCTCCCGGCTGATCGGCGCGCCGCCGGGTTATGTCGGCTTCGACCAGGGCGGTCTGCTGACCGACGCCATCGACCAGCATCCGCACGCGGTCCTGCTGCTCGACGAGGTCGAGAAGGCGCATCCCGATCTTTATAATGTCCTGTTGCAGGTCATGGATCACGGACGTCTGACGGACCATAACGGCAAGACGGTGGATTTCCGCAACGTCATTCTTATCATGACGACCAATGCCGGCGCCGCCGATCTGAGCAAGGAAGCGGTCGGATTCGGGCGCACGGTGCGTTCGGGAGACGACGAGGACGCCATCAAGCGTCTTTTCACGCCGGAATTCCGCAACCGGCTGGACGCGATCATCCCCTTCGCCAATCTCACGCCGGAAATCGTCGGTCAGGTGGTGGAGAAATTCATTCTCCAGCTCGAGGCGCAACTGGCCGACCGCCACGTCACCATCGAGATTTCCTCGGCAGCGAAGGAATGGCTGGCGGAGAAAGGATATGACCGGCTCTATGGCGCGCGCCCGCTGGGCCGCGTCATTCAGGAGCACATCAAGAAACCGCTCGCGGAGGAGCTGTTGTTCGGCAGGCTCGCCAGTGGCGGCGCGGTAAAGATCGGGCTGAAGAACAATGCGCTGGATTTCGATTTTATCGAAATGGGAGCGCAGAGCCAGAATGGCGATGAAGACAGCGACGAGCGCCGCCCGGAAGCAGCGAGCGACCGGTAAATAAAGACGGAAGTGAGTCGACGCTCAGGCAGGGGAAGCAATTCCCCTGCCGTTCGTTTCACTGATATGTAGCCCCATTGACGATGACGTAACCCGGCATCCCCCATTTGCGGCCAGTGCCATGGTGGGTCCAGTCGATGCCTTGGCTGCGGTTGGAATCATAATAGTAGCGTCCGGCGACCTCGACCTTGTCCCCCACCTGAACCCACGGCCAGGCGGGAGCGTTCATGCGATCGAGATCCGAGACGATCCGAATGGTTTGCCCCTGCCCGATCGTCAGATCGAAATATCCATGAACACCGCTATGACTGTGACGCGCACGCCATGTGACATGTGCGACTATGCCACAAACATGTTCGGGAAGGTCGATGCCGGTCGGGCCACTCTGTTGCAGCTCCAGCCGATCGCGCAGGAATTTCCCGTTATCGCACTGGGCGGGCAGCCCCGTCTGTGCCATCGCAGGCAAAGCGTGCAGAGCGGCGGCAAGGACGAGAGCTTCGAACGTCCGGGCAAATTTCATCAAATCTTCTCCAGGGTTTCTTCGGCCTGACCGGGGCGCCTCAGTTTCCAGACGACTCTTTCAAACATTTGTTCGAGTGATTTTCCCGATCTCTGCTACGCTGCGTCAGCGGTCGCGCTCCCTGCGCGCCCGTCTCAATCCGGCCCATATGGCCTCAGACAGAGGAAGAGTCCATGTCGTTTTCTATCGAGTCGAAGATCCGCGATATTCTGGCTGACGATCAGGCCAAGGCTGCCGTCGAAAAGATTCTTCCCGGCTTTTCAAAGCATCCCCAGCTCGGCCTCGCGAAGAGCATGTCACTCAAGACCGTCGCCAAATATTCGGGCGGCCTCATTACTGAAGAGGCCCTGAAGAAGATCGATGCTGAATTCCAGGCCATCGGTTGAAATAAACGACAACCACGCGTTTTGCGGCGAAGGCCTGAGGCCCGGGGAATTTTCCTGGACTCTAACAGAACCTGCCGGAAAATCCTGGTGCTGCTGGACAGGATTGAACTGTCGACCTCTCCCTTACCAAGGGAGTGCTCTACCACTGAGCTACAGCAGCAACGCGGTGCGCGCTTCCTAGCTTTTCATGGGCGGAGCCGCAAGCCCTCCCATGCAAGTCGAGCGCCAAATATTTTTGGCGCCGATCTTCATTCACGCAGACAGTCAATCGTCGCGATGAATCTTTTCCATCCGCTCGTGACGCTCCTGCGCTTCGATCGACAAGGTCGCGATGGGACGCGCTTCGAGCCGTTTGAGCCCGATCGGATCACCCGTCTCCTCGCAGAATCCGTAGGTGCCGTTCTCGACTCGCTGAAGCGCGAGATTGATCTTCACGATCAACTTGCGCGCCCGGTCCCGAGTACGTAGCTCAAGGGCCCGGTCCGTCTCCACACTGGCGCGGTCGGTGATATCAGCCTCGTGAATGCCGCCTTCCGACAGGCTGGCCAACGTCTCGTCCGCTTCCTTGAGCAAATCCGCGCGCCAACGAAGGAGCTTCTGGCGGAAATATTCCACCTGCAGCGGATTCATGAACTCTTCGGATTCAGAGGGTTTGTAATCGGGGGGAAGCGTGAGCATACACGACTGTCCTCATATGATGCGACAGCGAAGGCTGCATTCAGTGACGCCCCGGGCGCGACCGGAACGCGCGGCTTATAGCGTCGGGCGCGCATAACGCCAAGACTTTGCGCGATGCATTTCGCCGGACCGTCATCTTTTTCCGCGACATCGCGAACCGTTAGCACTCTGTTCACTCTTTCAGGCGCATCTTTCCGCCATGCCGCCGCCTGATGGAGATCTCCGGGCCTATCATGATCCGTTCGCTGCCTGTTCCGCGCCTTGCGACTTGCCTCCTGCTGCTCTGCTTCGCGGTGGAGTGGAGCGCAACCGCGCGGGGCGCGACCGTCCGCATCAAGGACATCACCGACACGGAGGGCGTGCGCGCCAATCAGCTGATCGGGTACGGGCTGGTCGTGGGGCTGAACGGCACGGGAGACCGCCTGACCAACTCCCTCTTCACGCGCGAGACGCTTATCAGCATGTTGAACCGACTCGGCGTGAACATCCGTGATCGGGAGACCCAGCTTCAGACGCATGACGTGGCGGCCGTGATGGTCACGGCCGATCTTCCGCCCTTCGCGCATGGCGGCAACCGCATCGACGTGACCGTCTCGGCGACGGGCGACGCCTCCTCTCTCACGGGAGGAACGCTGCTCGTCACGCCGCTCATGGCTGCGGATGGCGAAGTCTATGCCGTGGCGCAGGGATCGCTCGCCACCAACGCCTTCTCCGTGCGCGGCGCGGCGGCGACGATGGTGCGCAACGTTCCGACCAGCGGCCACATCGGCAACGGTGCGATCGTCGAGCGGGAGGTGCCCTATGATCTGGGCGCCAAAACCCACATCCATATGAGTCTCCGCAATCCGGACCTGACGACGGCGTCCCGCATCGCGGCGGCGATCAATCACGTTTTCGGCCCCATCACGACCGTCCTGGACCCGCGCACCATCCTGATCAATCTCGTCGGGCGCGATCCCGTGACGACGCTCTCCCGCATAGGCGATCTCACGGTGCAACCGGATAGCCCCGCCAAAGTCGTCGTGGACGAGGCGAGCGGCACCATCATCATGGGCGCGGATGTCCGGATCAGCACCGTCGCGGTCGCGCAGGGCAATCTGACGGTGCAGGTGACGGAAACGCCGCTCGTGTCCCAGCCCGGCCCCTTCTCGAACGGCACGACGGCGGTCGTTCCGCGCACCAGCATCAACGCCAGCATCGACAAGGACCATCACCTGGCGATGATGCCGAGCGGCGCGACGCTCCGCGATCTGGTCGCCGGCCTCAACTCGCTGGGCGTCAGCCCGCGCGACATGATCAGTATCCTTCAGGCGATCAAGGCCGACGGCGCCCTGCAAGCCGATCTGGAGATGCGTTGATGACCACGATTCCTTCCGTCGCCTCCCATGCTTCGCCGGCGAACGCGAGCGCTCCTGACCCACAGACCCAGGCCAAGACCTGGAAAGCCGCACAGGATTTCGAAGCAATGACGATCAACGAGATGCTTCAACCGATGTTCGCAGCCGCGGAACCGGATGACAACGGCTTGTTCGGAGGCGGCATCGGGGAAAAGCAGTTTCGTCCCATGCTGATCAACGAAATGGCGAAGACGATGGAACAGACCGGCGGTCTGGGACTCGCCCCGGCCATCTATCGCCAGATGCTCGCGCTGCAGGAGAAGAAATGAAACAGAGTCTTGCCGCGATCGAGGCGATATGCACCGTGCTGACATGCGAAAATACCGCGCTGGAAAAAGCGGATTTCGCGGAAGTCGCCGCCCTCCTGCCCGCCAAGCGCGAAGCGTCAAAGCGGTTGGAAGACATCGCAGCGAATGATTGGGAGCCCGACATAGGCTGCAAGGACGCGCTCGCACGACTTGCAGACCTCACAAGGCGCAACGGCATGCTCTTGCGCCAGGCCATCGCGGCGCAGGACAGTTTTCTCGCGCTTTTGACCCGCCCCCCGCCGCCGAGCGAGAAAAACGCCTACAGCCCGACAGGCACCTATCTTTCACTCACCACGACGCGACCCGTGGCCCTATCAATCCATAAATGACGTCCTGAAATAGCCATTCCGATATCGTCATTCCAGAGACTCATAATGTGCAAGACGCCACGCCGTCGGCTCGGCCGCCGCCAGACTTTGCCACTCGCGCAGGAGCGGATGGTCGAGCACAGCCGCCGCATATTCAGCCGCTTCCGGCGACAATGAGACGGCATAGCTGTCAAACCGGGTCACGACCGGCGCGAACATGATGTCCGGCACGGTAAATTCAGCTCCAAAGAGGTATGGGCCACTCCCGCCGAATGCCTGACGCGCTGTCCGCCACATATCGTCAACCCTGCGAATATCCTTCAGCGTTTCATCGTCCAGCGCCGCCCGCGCGCGCGCAATGCGTCCCAGATTCATCGGCAAAGCCTGACGCAAGGCGCGAAAGCCGCCATGCATCTCGCTCGCCATGCTTCGCGCATGAGCACGTTCGATCCGTCCCGCCGGCCAGAGAGACGGAGCGAATTCAGCGCAATATTCGCAGATGGCCAGACTTTCCCACACTCTGGCGCCGTCATGTTCGAGATAGGGAACAAGCCCATTGGGCGAGATGGCATGGATTTCCGTTGTCTGACCGCCGCCGCGCAACGGAATGACGACATCGACGACATCAAGCCCGGCGATCCGCACGGCAAGCCACCCTCGCAGAGACCAGGAGGAATAGCGTCGAGTTCCGATCACAAGACGGTTTGCCTGACTCTCACTCATGACCCACTCCCGTTGAACCGCCTCCGCCTAAGCGGCATCCAGACGGATAAATCCCCCGCCGAGCACGCGCGTGTCCGCGTACAAGACGCAGGCCTGCCCCGGCGCGGGCCATGCGGGCTCATCGAGCCTGACGACGGCCTGACCATCGTCGCTTTCCATGACCCAGGCCTGTCTCACGGCTTCCCGCGCACGCAACTGCACGCCGCAGCGCAGAGTCCGCCGTGCTTCGCCCGCCTGCCCATTGCCTACGAGCCAGTTCATATCGCGCAGCCGAAATTCTGTGCGTCCCGATGCGTCGCGCGGTCCAACCACGATGCGCCGCGCCGGGGCGTCGATCCGCGTCACCATCTGGCGCACCCCGCCGGCAGACTTCGTATTGATATCGCCCAGACGTTTGCTCTGCCCGATCGTATAGCGCGCAATCCCGTCATGCCGCCCGAGCACGCGCCCCGTCGCATCGACGATATCGCCGGCCTCAAGCGTCTCGGGACGCAATGTTTCGACCAGATCCACATAGGACCCTTGCGGGACGAAGCAGATATCCTGACTATCCGGCTTCGACGCGACAGGGAGCCCCATCTTCATCGCCACCGCGCGCACCGCCTCCTTGTCAGGCATCTCGCCGAGCGGAAAACGGAGGAAATCGAGTTGCGCGCTCGTGGTGGCGAAGAGAAACCAACTCTGGTCCCGGTCGAGATCGACCGGCCGATGCATTTCGACCCCCTCCGCGCCCGCATGGCGCCGGACATAATGCCCGGTCGCCATCGCCTCGCACCCCAGGTCGCGCGCCATGCCGAGGAGGTCGGAGAACTTGACACCCTGATTGCACGCGACGCAGGGAACGGGCGTCTCCCCGCGGGCATAACTTTCCGCGAAACGGTCGATGACGCTGCGGCGAAACCGCTCCTCCGCATCGATCACATAATGCGGAATGCCCAGACGATCCGCGACGGCGCGCGCGTCCATGATATCGCGCCCGGCGCAGCATGATCCTGTCTTCGTGGCCTGCCCGTGATCGTAAAGTTGCAGGGTCGCGCCGATGACCTCATGCCCCTCGTCCTTGAGCAGCCCGGCAACGACGGAACTGTCCACCCCTCCGGACATGGCGACGAGGATACGCATGGGAGACCGGGTTTTCCGCGCTCAGGCCGTGTGCGGCAAGCGCACGACGAGGCCGTCCAGCGCGTCGGTCATGACGATCTGGCAGCCGAGACGGGAAGTCTTTTCGAGGCCGAAGGCGAGATCGAGCATGTCTTCCTCGTCATCGGTCGGGGAAGCAAGCTTTGGCGCCCATTCTGGATCGACGATGACATGGCAGGTCGCGCAGGCCAGCGAGCCTTCGCACGCGCCTTCGAGATCGATATCGTGCTTATGGGCAATTTCCAGCACGGAAAGCCCGGCCGGCGCATCGACCTCGCGCCGCGTGCCGTCTCGCTCGATGAAAACCATATGAGGCATGTCGAACCGTCCTGAACTCTCTATCTAATGTGCGAGAGCAGCGCGGAAAAGCGCCGCCGCCCGGTTGATCTCCGCGCTGGAGGTAAAGCGTCCGATCGACAGACGCAAGCTCCGCGCGGCTTCTTCGGCGCTGAGACCCATGGCCGTCAACACATAGGACGGCACGATCTCGGCCGACGAACAGGCCGAGCCGGTGGACATGGCGAGCGTCGGAAGGCGCGCCATGATATCCCGAGCGAGCCACGGCGCGGGGAAACAGACATTCAGCGCACCCGGAAGGACGTGCCGCGGGTCGCCGTTACGGGCAATGCCCGGCGCCGCTTCTTTCATCGCCTCCCAAAGCGCGTCGCGCAGCCGCGAAACGCGCCTGGCCTCTGTCGCCATTTCCGCTGAGGCGAGGGCGGAGGCCACGCCGAACCCGACGATCAGCGGCGTGGGAAGAGTGCCGGATCGCAGGCCCCGCTCCTGCCCGCCGCCGGAGAAGAGAGCATCGAGCCGCACGCGCGGCCGACGGCGAACGTACAGCGCGCCGATCCCCTTCGGCCCATACATCTTGTGCGCGGACACGGAGGCGAGATCACAATCCAGATCCCGCACCGAAACCGGCAACTTGCCCGCGAGCTGGGCGAGATCGAGATGAACGAGCGCGCCGGCCTCGCGCGCCAGTGGGATCAACGCGCCGAGATCATGCATCACGCCGGTCTCGTTATTCGCCCCCATGACGCTGACCAGCAGGGTAGGCACGGCGAGCGCCCGCGCCAGCACGCCGGGGGCGAGACGGCCATCGCGCTCTACCGGGAGGATGACGGGCTCGAACCCTTCCGCCGCGAGCGAGGCCACGGATTCGAGCACGCATTTATGTTCCGTCGCGACCGTTATGATCCGCCGCGCCGCATCGCCCTGACGCGCCCTGTGCCGCACGGCCCCCTTGATGGCGAGGTTGTTCGCCTCGGTCGCGCCCGACGTGAAGACGACCTCCCGCGCCTCGGCCCCCAGCAGGGCGGCGACCTGCTCCCGCGCTGCCTCCACCGCCTCGGCGGCATCGAGACCGAAGCGATGATCGACGCTGTGCGGATTCCCGAAGACGGTGGTGAAGAACGGCAGCATCGCCTCGACCACACGAGAATCGCATGGCGTCGTCGCCTGGTTGTCGAGATAGATCGTCACGCGCGCCGCCCAGCCCCGCCCAGCCGCAACGCCATCGCGCGATAGGCGGCGATGAACCCCTCCACGTCGCTCTCCTCGACATTCCAGGGCAGAGACACGCGGATCGCATGGCCTGCCGCCACCCCATATCCCATGGCGTCGAGGACGTGCGAAAACGCGACCTTCCCCGAGGAACAGGCCGCTCCCGCCGACACGGCATACCCGGCGAGATCGAGCGCTATGAGCTGCGTCTGCGCGGCGACACCGTCCAGAACCAGCGCACTCGTCTGCCCCAGCCGCGGCGCGTCGGCTCCGGCGACCCGTGCCCCGACCTCCCGCGCCGCCGCCTCGATTCGATCACGCCAGACCCGTTGCTGGCTCCCATCCTCGGCCAGCGCCTCCCGAAGCGCCGCTGCCATCCCCGCGATCGCCGGAAGAGGCGGCGTGCCGCCCCTGCGCCCGCGTTCCTGTCCTCCGCCCTGAATCAGGGGATCGACCGTCGCCGCCCGCGTGAGAAGCGCGCCCGCGCCTTTGGGGCCGCCGAATTTGTGACCGGAAATCGCCAGACTGTCCGCGCCGAGCGTATCGAGCGTGACCGGGACGCGCCCGGCGGCCTGCACCGCATCCACATGAAGCCATGCCCCGGCGGAGCGGCAAAGCGCCGCGATCTCGCGGATCGGATGCAGCACTCCCGTTTCGTTGTTCGCCGCCATGACGCAGACCAGCGCCGCATCGCCGCTGTCGAGAAAGGCGCCGAGCGCGTCGATATCCAACGCCCCTTCCGGCGTCACGTCCAGAGCCGTCACCTGGGCATGACGGCGCGCGGGCGTGCGGATCGCATCGTGTTCCGTCGCTCCCATCGCCAGACGCTGCCGCCGGAAGGCATGCAGCGCGAGGGCGTTTGCCTCCGTGCCTCCCGAGGTGAAGATGACGCCGTCCGCTTCCGTCCCGAACGCCTCCGCCAGAACCTGCCGGGCGTCTTCGAGCACGCGCCTTGCCGCCTGACCCTCGGCGTGGATCGAGGACGGATTGCCGGACAGGAAGGCGGCCCTCGCCATCACCTCGAACGCGGCGGGGCGAAGCGGCTCGGACGCATTGGCATCAAGGTAGACGGTCATGTGTCGCAATGTCGTGTGACGATGGCCGGAGTGCAACAGACAATTGCCTGCGGCCTCCCCACATAAAATTTTGGCATCAAACCGCCGAGTCCCGAGGAATTTTGTGGAATTCCGACACCCAAGCCCGTTATACAACCCGCCACCGGGCGGTTGCAGCCCTCCTGGAGATCATCCAGCCATTGCGGTTTCGCCGCAGGACGGGAGATCTGCATGAGGGGCCTGAGCACCGGACGAGCGTCCTCCGTGAGACGCCCGTCACCCAGGGTCGAGGGAGTGTCCATTATGTCTCATCCAGCGCCGCTTCGCCTTGCTTTCAGCAGCCTCGCCGCGCCGATATGGCCATATGCCGGACGCCTCTGAGCAGGCCTGAAAGACTGTTGACCCAGTCTCCGATGCAGGGCGTTCCCGCCCGCATTCTTCCCCTTGAACCGGACGTATCGCGCCGCGGCATCGGTCCGATCGCCTGTCTGACGAAACCTCGCGCCGCCATGCCAAGGGACGGCGTCTGCACAATGCGGAAGTCTTAATGCCAGAAGTCATGTTCGCCGGCCCCGACGGCCGGCTGGAGGGCCGCTACCACCATTCTGACGAGGCCAATGCGCCGCTCGCCCTGGTGTTGCATCCCCATCCGCTGCATGGCGGCACCATGAACAACCGGATCACCTATTCCATGTATCGCAGCTTCGAGAAGCTCGGCTTCTCGGTCATGCGTTACAACTCGCGCGGCGTCGGGCGGAGCCAGGGTCGCTATGACGGCGGCATCGGCGAGATTTCCGACGCCGCCGCGGCGCTGGACTGGATGCAGATGGTCAACCCCAACTCCAGCACGCTCTGGATCGCGGGATATTCCTTCGGCGCTTTCGTGGGCATGCAGCTCCTCATGCGCCGGCCCGAGATCAGCGGCTGGATCAGCGTCGCCCCTCCGGCCAACGATTATGATTTCGGCTTCCTCGCGCCCTGTCCGTGCGGCGGCCTCATGATCGCGGGCGGGCGTGACGAACTCGCGCCCGAGCCGGGAATCCGCAAGCTGGTGGACAAGTTGAACACGCAGAAGAACGTGACGGTCGACTATCGCGTCTTCGACGATGCGGATCATATCTTCGCCCAGCATGCCGAGCAGGTCTCCGCCGCGCTCGAAGAGCATGTGACGACGATGCTCGCCCGCCGGTCGCTGGCGCTTGCTGCGGACTGACGCGCGGCCCGACTCGCGTCATGCACGCAGGGGCGCGGCCGTCAGGCCGCGCCTTTTTGCTTGAAATCCCATGCGGGATGACAAAAAAACGATTATGACCGCAATGAATAACGCTGAAAATACAACATTCAAAAGCAGCTTCCTGCGTGAAGCTCACGCGCGTGGCTTCATCTTCCAGTGCACGGATGCCGATGCGCTGGACGAAGCCATGGCCGCCGGCGCGATCACCGCCTATATCGGCTTCGATCCCACGGCGGAATCGCTGCATGTGGGAAATGCGCTGTCCCTCATGGCGCTGCGCCTGCTGCAACGTCACGGCCATCGTCCCATCGCGCTGATGGGCGGCGGCACGGCGAAAATCGGCGATCCGTCCTTTCGTGACGAAGCGCGAGCGCTGATGGATGACGATAAACTTTCCCACAACCTCAATGGGATAGAGAAAAGTCTTCGCCAATTCCTGAACTTCGACGATCCACGGAGCGGCGCTCGCCTCGCCAATAATGCCGAATGGCTCGACCGTCTCTCCTACCTGACCCTTCTGCGGGATGTCGGGGTCCATTTTTCCGTCAACCGGATGCTTTCCTTCGACAGCGTGAAACAGCGTCTGGAACGGGAGCAGGGCCTGACATTCCTGGAATTCAACTATTCCATCCTCCAGTCCTACGACTTCCGGGAGCTCAACCGGCGCTACGGCTGCGTATTGCAGATGGGCGGCTCGGACCAGTGGGGGAACATCGTCGCGGGAATCGACCTCGTGCGCCGCACGGACGGCAAGCAGGTCTTCGGCCTGACGACGCCTCTGGTGACGACGGCCTCGGGCGCGAAGATGGGCAAGTCCGCCAGGGGCGCCACTTGGGTTTCCGCCGCGATGCTGCCGGTCTTCGAATACTGGCAGTTCTGGCGCAACACCGAGGACGCGGATGTCGGGCGCTTCCTCAAGCTCTTCACCGATCTGCCGGTGGAGGAATGCGAGCGACTGGGCGCGCTGGAGGGTGCCGGGATCAACGAGGCGAAGAAGATCCTCGCCACGGAGGCGACCGCGATCTGCCATGGCAGGGACGCCGCCGAGGACGCCGCCGAAACCGCCCGCCGCACCTTCGAACAAGGTCAGATCGCCGCCGATTTGCCTCGCAGGACTCTCCCGGCCGCGCTTTTCGACGACGGCGTCCCTGCCTTCCGCCTCCTGGCCGAAGCCGGGCTGGTGACGAGCAACGGCGAGGCGCGCCGTCTGATCCGCGGCGGTGGCGCGCGAATCAATGACATGACCGTCGCGGACGAGAATCTTCTCGTCACGCGCGGTGACTTGCGCGACGGTGTGGTGAAGCTGTCCTCGGGCAAGAAGCATCACCTTCTCGTCGCGCCCGACTGACCCGTGATGATCGCGCCACGCGCTTCCGACAGGCTGGCTCCTTCCCCGTTCGGCGAGGTATTCGCCCGGCTGCGCGGCATGCGCGCGACGGCCCTGATCTATCTGATCCTCTACCCGACCCCCTGGTTCTATGAGGGCTTCCATGCGCGGGATGTCGTCGGCTCCCTCGCGGGGCTGGCGGTCTTTCTGGCGGTGTATTTCGCCCATCCGCCCCTGCATCCGAAGCTCTGGCAAGGCGTGGCCATCGCGGCGATCGGCTATGCCATGTCGCCCTTCCATGCCATCTGGGCGGTGTTCATCGTGTATGCCGGCTCGGTCCTGGCGGCGGCGCGGCCACGTCGGCACGCGATCGCCGTGTTCATCGTGCTGCTGATCTCGCTGGTGCTCTTCTGCTGGATAACCCATCGGCCGTGGCCGGATATCGCGTTCGGGTCCAGCTTCTCGATCGCATCTTTCGTGACGACGGGACTGACCGTCGACCTGGCGCGCCAGCACCGGCAATTGCTGGAAGCGCAGGAAGAGGTCCGCGCGCTCGCGGCCAGCGCCGAGCGGGAGCGCATCGCCCGCGATCTGCACGATCTGCTGGGCCACTCGCTCACCCTGATCGCGGTGAAGGCCGATCTCGCCGAGCGATTCGGGCCGATCGACAGTGAGCGCGCCGCACGAGAGACACGGGAAATCGGCGAGGCCGCGCGTCTCGCCCTGCGCGAGGTGCGCGCGGCCGTGGCGGGCATGCACGGCGCCTCGCTGCGACGCGAGATGGATCGTGCCCGTGACGCCCTGGCGAGCACCGGCGTGACGCTGCACGTACAGGGCGACGTGGAGGCCATCGACCCGTCGCAGGACGGCGTCCTGGCCATGACCCTGCGCGAGGCCGTCACCAACATCATCCGCCATGCGGAGGCCCGAAACTGCACCGTCACGCTGGAACGCGACACCTCCGGCGAGGTTGTGCTCGTCGTCGAGGATGACGGCCCCACGCGCGAGCCGATTGCCGAAGGAAACGGGCTGGGCGGCATGCGCCACCGCCTCGCCGCCGCGGGAGGGGTGCTGAACGTCGATCGCGGCGGGAGCGGCGTGCGGCTGGAAGCCCGGCTCGCCGCGCATCCGGGAGCGGCGGCATGAATGCGCGCCTCATCCGCCTCGTCATCGCCGAGGACCAGGCCATGCTGCGCGACGCCTTTGCCAGCCTGCTCGGCTTCGAGCCGGATTTGGAGATCGTCGCAAGCGTCGGCGACGGCGACTCGGCGCTTGAGGCCGTGCGGACCCATCATCCCGATATCCTCCTGACCGACATCGAAATGCCGGGTCAGAGCGGCATCGACATCTCCATCGCCCTGAGGGCGGAGAAATCGCCGACCCATGTCATGATCGTCACCACCTTCGGGCGGGCGGGCTATCTCAAGCGCGCGCTCAATGCCGGCGTCCGGGGTTATCTGCTGAAGGACGCCCCTGTGGGGCAACTCGCCGACGCGATCCGCAAGGTCGCGGCGGGCGGACGGGCGATCACGCGCGAAATCGCCGAAACGGTCTGGGAAGCCGCGCCGGACCCGCTCAACGAGCGCGACCGCGCCATTCTGCGCCTTGCGGAAGCGGGCCGATCCAATCGCGAGATCGCCGAGGCGCTGAACCTTTCTCCCGGCACGGTACGGAATTACTTCTCAGAAGCGGTGCAGAAGCTGGGCGCGCGCAATCGCATGGAAGCCGGTCGCATCGCGCGGCAGAACGGCTGGTTATAGCGACCCGCCGGCTTTCCTCCTCCACGCCGCCTCGATCAGCGCAACCGTCCGCGCGATCACCCGGGTTTCGTCATAAAGCGCCAGCGCCCGCTCCCGCGCCGCCTCGCCCATGCGGCGACGCAGCGCGGGGTCGCCCACAAGTCGATTCAGCGCGCGCGAGAGAGGCGCGGCCAGACCGGGCGGCACGAGAATGCCCTGCCTGCCGTCCTCGACCTGCTCACGCGGTCCCCGGATATCGGTCGTCACGATCGGGAGGCCGCATAGCATCGCCTCGATGACGGACATCGGCAGTCCTTCGAAGTGGCTGGGCAGCACGAAGATATCGGCCGCCGCCAGAAGTGCCGCGACGTCGTCCCGACGCCCCAGACGGCGCATCCGCTCGCCGAGCCGTTCCTCCGCGCGCGCAAAGAAAGGATCGAGCGATTCGCCGTGATCGGAGTCCAGCCTTTCGCCGACGATCCAAATTTCGGCGTCCGGCACGGCCTCCATGGCGCGCAGCAACTCCGGATAGCCCTTGTGCCGCACCTGACGGGAGACGGCGATCACCACCACCCGCTCCGCCGGCACGCCCAGGGCCGCTCGTATGCGCGAACGCGCCGCCGCGTCCGGCCGGAACCGGGTCACATCGCGCCCGTTGCCGATCGGCCGCGCCTGCCGGTTGATCCGCAACCGCCGCGCATCGGCAGCCTCTTCCGTCGAGACAGTCATATAGAGATCGGTGATCTTCCCGGCCAGAACTTCCAGGACCAGCGCCAGCCAGCGTCGCCCGCGCGGGCCGGGCTGGTTGTAGAGAAATCCGTGACATGTATAGGCGATGACAGGCACCCCGGCGCTCCACGCGGCAAAACGCGCGAGCAGGCCGCTGATCGGCATATGCGCGTGAACGAGATCGGGCCGTTCCTGCCGGATCAGGCGGCGCAAGGCGAGGAAGGCCCGGAACTGCGGCCCCGGCGCCATGGACCGCACCAGAGGAACGGCGTGAATCGCGAAACCTTCGGCCCGCGCAGGCGCCAGATCCGCCCCCTCGGCACATGCGCCCGTAACCTCATGCCCCGCATCGCGCAGGGCGCGCATCAGTGGCAGAAGAAACTGACGCAATGCGAAGTCGACATTCGTGATTTCAAGGATCTTCATGCAACCCGCCCCGCCGCCTCAGTCAGGCGCGCGTTCGAACACCCATTGCACGACATGATGAAACGGCCGCTCGACCGCAGCGGGCTTTCGCGGGGAGGCCGGGGTTTCGCCGACCGCTTCTTCCTCTTTCTCTTCCTCAGCAATGGCTGCGGCGTCGGGCGATGGCGCCGTCACGACAATCTGCAGGGCCGGTACGGCGTCCCCATCCCCCAGATAGACGCTCTCTTCCAGCGCCAGCGCTCCTCCCTCCTGCCGGAAACGCCAGAAGGCGCCGTCGATGGTCAGCAAAACCTCGTCCTGATCGTCTGAAATCTGTGCGGGAATATCGGGATGAATATGGAACCGCAGTGCCATCTGCACGCGACGCTCGCCCTCGACCGTTTCCTCGCCGCGCAATTCCTGCCCGTCACGCCCCAGATAAAGCCGCCGCCGCCAGTTCGCCCCCAGCGGCGCGCGATAACCGTCATGGGAGAGATCAAGCCAGTGCGCGCCATCCTGCGCCACATGCGTGGCCGTCACCTTGCCGGGACGTCGCGCGACGCCGCCACCGGGAGAAAAATCGATGCAGGACCGGTTGTCCAGCGTGAGAGACGTATGCGCGGCCGTCGCACGCAACGCCTTTGCCCAGGCCCCCGTTCGCGCGCTGCCGCAATTCACGAACACCCGCTGCCGCCCATGAGAAAACTCGAACGACAAGGTTCCGGCCTGGGCGGTCGCATCGAAGCCCGGCGGCGGCGGCATGCCGCCATCGACGATCAGCAGGCTCTTGCCGTTGGCGATGCGGTAGAAACCGCCATCGGGCATGGCCGACGCCACGATCTTCTGGCGCGCCCCCAGATTCAGCATGGTCTCGACGGTCTGCCCGTTATGGACGGACGCGCCGTTGAACAGGGCGAGGCCGCCATCGCCGTGACGCATGGCCCGCAGGACAGGGCACAGGCGGGTCAGACCCGCCGAAAGCGGCGGCGGAGGCGGAATCTGGGCAGCGCGCAACATGGCGTTCATTTCGACCAGTTCGCGCACTGCCTGGAACTGTGCTTCCGGGCTTCGATCCGCGAGGCAACCGTCCGGCAGCATGAGCCGGTCGAGTTCCTGTTCGAGATAGCGCAGGAAACGGCTGAAAAAACCGCTCTGGCTGGGAATGCTCAGGGCGGCGGCAAGCAGTCCGCGCAGGGCGGAAAGGCCGCGCCACCCCTGCACGGGCAGAGGCAGCAATGCGGCGATGGTGCGCCCTTCGATCAGAAGCCGGTCCATCAGCCGCTGACGATAAAGCGTATCCGCGGAAGCCGCGAAAAAATCGAAATGCCCCATCCACGCCGCGAGGCGCTCGCCGGTCGTCGCGGCGTCGGCGATCAGGGGATCCGTGGGCAGATGGTCGATCCAGCTCGCGACGATGGCACGCGCCTGAAGGCGGGCCTCGTCATTGCCGAGTGCCCGGAGGTCGCGTAGCCAGGTGAAGCCGTGCAGCCAGCGCCGGACGGCGACCGGCAGGTCCTTGTGCTCCCAGTCCTGCACGGTCAGCGGATAATCCCGCATGTCGAAGCGGAAGACGCCGCGCAGCATCAGGGCGCCGCGTGTCGCATCGCCGGGCCACAGGTCACGCAACGTATGGGCGGGCATGTCGGGTGCGCGCCCGAGCCCCGGCAACCGGGCCAGAGACAAACGTGCTTCGCGCGTCCATCGTCGCATCATGTCACGTCCCGCTCCCTCCCGGCCCGTCAGTTCGGCACGCCCGCCCCAGCCTGCCGGAGATGCGCAATGGCCATGGCGTAATCCGCCTGACCGAACACCGCGGTCCCGGACACGAACATGTTCGCCCCGGCGGCAGCGGCCAGCGGCATGACGAGAGGATCGACGCCACCATCGACGCCGATGACGATATCCCGTTTGCTCGCCGTCACCATCTCGCGCAGGGTCCGGATCTTGGGCAACTGGCTTTCGAGAAACCTCTGCCCGCCAAAACCCGGATTGACGGTCATGACCAGAATCACATCCGCCAGATCGAGAAGATAGGAAACCGCTTCAGGGGGAGTCGCCGGACAGATCGCGACCCCGGCCTTCTTTCCCAAGGCGCGGATCGTCTGCAGGCTGCGATGCACATGGGGATTCCCCTCGACATGCACATGGATGTGATCCGCGCCCGCCGCGGCGAAAGCCTCGAGAAGAGGATCGGCGGGCTCGATCATCAGATGCACGTCGAAAGGGAGGTGGCTGTGCGGCCTGAGCGCGCGCACCATCGGCGGCCCGAACGTCAGATTGGGCACGAAATGCCCGTCCATGATGTCGATATGCAGCCAGTCGGCGCCGGCGCGCGTCGCCGCGGCGACTTCCTCCCCCATCGCCGCGAAATCGGCGGAGAGAATGCTGGGAGCGATCAGGATCGGGGAAGCGTCGGCCATGGTCATTCCCACTTAACGTCAAATGATTAAGAAAGTGCAACCCGCCCCGCGGCTTTATCCTCCCGGCCGCCGCAACCGTGCGGCAAAAAATCCGTCCATTCCGCCGCGTTCGGGCCAGAGGCCGGGATGGGTGCGGAAGAACCCTTCCTGTGTGCGCGCCTCCGGCATGGCGGCGAGCTCCGACTCGGAGAAGGGCTCCACCCGCCAGCCGCGTCGCACCGCGGCGGCGACGCGCTGCGGCCCCTCCTCGTCCTGCAACGAGCAGACGGCGTAAAGCAGCACCCCATCGGGACGGAGCATCTCGCCCGCCGCGTCGATCAGCCGGTCCTGCCCTTCCGCCAGCGCCAGGACGTCGCGTGGACGCTTGATCCAGAGCACGTCCGGATGCCGGCGGAACGTGCCGGTCGCGGAACAGGGCGCATCGAGCAGCACCGCGTCGGCGAGCGGACGCGGCCGCCAGTCAGCCGCGTCGGCGACCACCATCTCCACATCCAGCCTGAGCCGGGAGAGGTTTTCCTCCAGCCGCGCCGCACGCGCCGGCTCGCGCTCGACGGCAATCACCTCCGCCCCGGTCGAGGCGAGTTGCGCCGTCTTGCCGCCCGGCGCGGCACAGAGATCGACGACGCGTTGGCCGCGCTGAATGTTCAGCAATCGCGCGGGCATGGACGCCGCCGCGTCCTGCACCCAGAATTGCCCCTCATCATACCCCGGCAGGTCCGTCACCCGTGTCCCCGCCGGATAGCGGACTGAACCATTGGGCAGAAGGAGCCCGCCCGGCGGCGCATCCGCACCGGGTTTCAACGTCAGATCGAGTGGCGCCTCGCGATACAGCCCGGCGGCGATCGCCCGCGCACGGTCCCCCCATGCGCTCCAGAGCCAGGACGGCACATCCAGCCGTTCCTCGTCCAGCCCCTCCCCGAGCGTGTCGCCCTCACGCGCGACGCGCCGCAGCACCGCGTTGGCCAGCCCCGCGAACGGCGTCAGCCCCCGCCGTCGCAGCAGCGACACGATGGTCGCCACCGCCGCATGGGGAGGGGTGTTCAGGTGGCGCAACTGCGCGACTCCCATGAGCAGCGCGCACCGCACCGGCGCGGGCGGCTCCCGGCGCAGAAGCGGGCCGAGCAGTTCCGTCATGCTCCCCATATGACGCAGCACGGTGGCCGCGAGGCGATGGGCGCTGGCCCGGTCGCGCGGATCGCCCACGCTGCTGCGGTCGAGCGTCGTTTCCAGCATGCGGCGATGCTCGACGACGCCGCAGAGAATATCGAAGGCGAGATCGCGCGTCGGGTCGCCGCCGGGACGATCAGCACCGGGACGTTCGCCGCCGGTTCGGCCGGATGATGAGGAGGAAGAATGCGCCATCGGCCAGCCAATGGCATTTCGCGCCCCGCTGCGCTACCCCCTTTTCATGACCGGACCGAACCAGCGAAACCCCTCAATGACCGCTCCCGATCTTGCTGCCCGCCTTGGGGGCCGACTTGAGGCTGTCAGGCAACGTATCGCCGCCGCCGCCCGACAGGCGGGACGCGACCCGACCGGGATCACCCTCGTCGCCGTCAGCAAATTCCATCCCGCCGAAACCGTCGCCGCCGTTCTGTCCGCGGGGCAATCGACATTCGGGGAGAACAGGGTGCAGGAAGCGGAGGCGAAATTCCCGCCGCTCCGGGACGCCTGGCCCGATCTGCGCCTGCATATCATCGGCGGCGTGCAGACCAACAAGGCGCTTGCGGCCTGCCGCGTCGCCGATGTCATCGAAAGCCTCGACCGCCCTTCCCTCGCCGACGCCATCGCCCGTGCCGGCGACCGGCTCGGGCGTCTGCCCGACATGCTAGTGCAGGTGAACACCGGCGCGGAGCCCCAGAAATCCGGCATCGCCCTCGGGGAGGCCGACACCTTCATCGCGCTTTGCCGCGCCCGTTTCGGAGAGCGCCTGCGCGGCCTCATGTGCATCCCGCCGGTGGAGGACGATCCACGCCCCCATTTCGCCACCCTCGCCCGCCTGGCCCGCGCGCATGGCCTGCCGACGCTTTCAATGGGAATGTCGGGCGATTTCGAAGCCGCGATCGCCGAGGGCGCGACGCTCGTCCGGATCGGCACGGCCATTTTCGGCCCGCGCCCGACCTCTTCTCCGGCCGCGCCGGACTGAGTCGCGGCGCGCGCGACTTGCGGCGCAGGGGCAAAGGATCGTATTCCCCATGAACTCAGAAGAGCTCTCGCGGCTCACACAGGCGCATTGCGTCCGAGTGATGGAACCGGAATGACAGATCGTCCCGCCGACAACGCCGCCGCCCCTTCGGGACCGACACGTGAGGTCGGCACCGGGGCCGACGTCGTCACCACGCCCCATCCGGTCGGGGCCGCCGCGCTGCTCGGCGTTCTGGGCGTCGTGTATGGCGACATCGGCACGAGCCCGCTCTACGCTCTGCAATCATCCGTCAGCATCGTCGGCTCTCTCGCCCACCCTGCGAGCCGCCTCGATCTTTTCGGCATCGAGAGCCTGATCTTCTGGGCACTCATGCTCGTCGTGACGATCAAATACGTCATTCTCGTCATGCGGGCCGATCACGATGGCGAGGGCGGTATCGTCGCGCTCATGTCGCTGGCCCAGAAAGTCTGCCGCACGGACCGTCTCCGATGGTTCTTCGGCCTGGTCGGCATCGCGGGGGCCTGCCTGTTCTTCGGCGACGGCATCATCACTCCGGCGATTTCCGTGCTTTCCGCCGTCGAAGGCATCAATGTCTCCATTCCCTCCGCCTCCCATGTCATCATTCCAGCCGCGATCATCATCCTCTTCGGCCTGTTCTCCGTTCAGGGATTCGGCACAGGCGCCATAGGCCGGGCGTTCGGACCGATCATGCTGATCTGGTTCCTCTCCATCGCCGTTCTCGGCATCCGCAGCATTGTTCTCCATCCGTCGATTCTCTGGGCGCTCTCCCCCCATTACGCGGCGCTTTTCATTTTCTCCCATGGATGGCTCGCCTTCGTGGCACTGGGCTCGGTAGTTCTGTCCGTCACGGGCGCCGAGGCGCTCTATGCCGATATGGGGCATTTCGGGCGCGCGCCGATCCGCCTGGCCTGGCTGTTCTTCGTTCTGCCCGCCCTGTCCCTCAACTATCTCGGCCAGGGCGCATTGCTGCTCAGCCATCCCGGCGCCCTGGCCAATCCCTTCTATTCCCTCGCCCCGGGCTGGGCGCAGATCCCGCTCCTGATCCTCGCCACCTTCGCCACCGTCATCGCCAGCCAGGCGGGCATCTCCGGCGGTTTCTCCCTCTGCCGGCAGCTCATCCAGCTCGGCTACCTCCCGCGCATGCGGATCACCCACACGAATGCCGAGGAAGAGGCGCAGATCTATCTGCCCGTCTTCAACTGGATGCTCGGCATCGGGTCGTTGCTGCTGGTCGTTTCCTTCCGGTCCTCGGCGGCGTTGGCGGCAGCCTACGGCATTGCCGTGACGGGCACCTTCATGTGCACCGCCCTGCTCGCGATGGTGGTGTTCCAGCGTGTCTATAACTGGAGCCCGGCTCTGGTCGGCGCCGTGTTCGGATTCTTTTTCCTGCTGGATTCGACCTTCTTCTCGTCGAACATGCTGAAAATCCCGCAAGGCGGCTGGGTGCCGCTGGCGATCGGCGTCTCGGCCACCATCCTCATGACGACCTGGCAGCGGGGGCGCAATCTTATCCGCGCCCGGCAACAGGCGGACGCGCTCCCCGTCGCGTCCTTCCTCGCCCGCCTGCCGCAATCCCGCACCCTGCGCGTGCCGGGCATGGCCGTCTTCCTCACCGCCAACCCCAATCAGGTGCCGACCTGCCTTCTGCATAACCTCAAGCACAACAAGGTCCTGCACGATCACGTGCTTCTGGTCACCGTGCAGACGCTCGACCAGCCCGAGGCGCCGCGCGGCCATCGTCTGATGGTGCAGGAACTCGCCCCGAACATTCATCGCGTCATCGTGCGCTACGGCTTCATGGAGATGCCGAACCTACCCCGCGCGCTGGAGGAACTGAACGCCATCGGCATCGATTTCGACGCCATACAGGCGTCCTACTTCGTCTCGCGCGAGCTTGTCGTGCGTTCGACCGTGCCGAAGATGTCGCTCTGGCGCATGTGGCTCTTCCTCATCATGGCGCGCAACGCCGTGCCCAGCACCGAATTCTTCCGCATCCCGCCGGATCGCGTGGTCGAACTCGGGGTGAGGATCGCGATCTGAGCAGCGCCGGACCACTCTCTCGGGAACCGCTCGCCCTCTACGTGCATTGGCCGTTCTGCCTGGCCAAATGCCCTTATTGCGACTTCAACAGCCATGTCCGCGACGTCATTCCGCAGACGCGCTTCCGGGATGCCCTGCGGCGCGAACTTGCCCATGACGCCGCGCGCCTCGGCCGCCGCCCCTTGCGTTCCATCTTCTTCGGCGGCGGAACGCCCTCGCTCATGGAGCCGGAGACCGTCGCCCGGCTGATCGAGGATGCCTGCACTCTCTTCGCACCCGAGCCGGATCTGGAAATCACGCTGGAAGCCAATCCCACCAGCGTCGAGCGGACCAGACTCGCCGCGTTTCGCGTCGCCGGGATCAATCGTCTCTCGCTCGGCCTCCAGAGCTTGCGGGACGACGCCTTGCGGATGCTCGGGCGGGAGCATTCGGCCGCACAGGCCGTCGCCGCGCTGGAAACCGCGCGGGCGCTGTTCCCCCGCTTCTCCTTCGATCTCATCTATGCGCGCCCCGGCCAGACGGAGCAGGACTGGGAGGCGGAGCTGGGCGAGGCTCTCACCCTCGCCGCGGATCATCTCTCGCTCTATCAACTCACCATCGAGCCCGGCACGCGCTTCGAGGCGCTTCACCGCCGGGGAGAACTTTCCCTCCCCGAAGAGGATCAGGCCGCCGCCCTCTACACCCTGACCGGCGAGGTCGCCGCCCGCCATGGTTTGCAGCCCTATGAAGTCTCGAACTACGCCCTCCCCGGCTCGGAAAGCCGCCATAACCTCGTCTATTGGCGCTATCAGGACTATCTCGGGATCGGTCCGGGCGCGCATGGACGCGTGACGTCGGAGGACGGCATCCTCGCGACCCGCCGCCATCGCGCCCCGGAGATCTGGGCGGAGCGCGTCGAGGCGACCGGCAGCGGCTGCACTGCGGAAACACCGCTTTCAGGCGAGGAGCGCGCGCGGGAAGCCCTCGTGATGGGATTACGGCTGAGCGAGGGGATCGACGCCTCCCGCTTCGAGACCCGGACAGGCCGGAAGCTGACGGACGCGCTCGACCCTGCCATCCTGGAAGCGGCGCTCGAGGAAGCCTATCTGGAGGTCACGCCAGCCGGGCTGCGCGCCACGCCGGAAGGCCGGTTGCGCCTCGAATCGCTTCTTTCCGCCCTCGTGCTGTAATGAGCGCTTCAAAATTCGTCCATAATGGATGACAAGAAAGAAACCGTTTTTCCCGGAGCCCTGCCCCTTGCGCCGATTCCTGCTCGCCGTCGCCTGCGCCGTCCTGTCCGTCTCTCCTTCCGTTGCCTTCGCCGCCGGCGTCGGCACACAGGATCTCGTCATTCTCGACAATGACTTCGAAGGGCCCGCGACCTCGAACATCGATTCGCTCATTCCGCTGCTGAACAATCCGCACATCACCCTGCTCGGCGTCACCACGGTCATCGGCGATGACTGGGAGAATGCGGAGTCAGCCCATCTCCGGCGCTTTCTCGAAATCGCCCGCCAGACGCAGATTCCGGTCTATGAAGGCGCCACGCTGCCCCTGATCAATTCCCGCCCGCTCATGCGGCTCCGCGAAGAGCATTTCGGCACGATCCCGTGGAAGGGCGCATGGGGTGGCCTCGGGAGCATCGAGGCATCGCACGACACCCAGCCGCCGCTCGGCCCGCTCCCGGAGGGCGAGCCGAAGCTGAAGGCGCAACCGCTCCCGGCGGCGCTCTTCATGATCCAGCAGGTCCACGCCCATCCGCATCAGGTGACGATCATCGAGGCCGGACCGATGACGAATCTGGCGCTCGCCATCCGGCTCGACCCGGACTTCGCGGCACTGGCGCGGCAACTGATCTTCATGGGCGGATATGTCGGGCTGGGCATGGAAGCCGCCACGGGCAATGCCGACAATGCCTCGGATTTCAACCTGCTCTTCGATCCGGAAGCCGCCCATATCACCCTGACGGCGCCATGGCCCGCCATCACTTCTGTCTCCAACGTCTCCAACGACGTCTTCATGTCGAAAGCCGACATGGAGAAACTCGCCGCCAGCCGTCATACGCCCGTGACCGACTATCTCGCGCATTACTACGCCCCGATGCCGATGTGGGACGAGACGACCACGCTGCTCGCCGCCGATCCATCCCTCATCAAGAAATCCGTCGCCGTCTACATGGACGTGGATCTTGCGTCAGGCCCTCATCAGGGCAGTGTCGTCCTCTGGTCCGACGCCAACGCACCGAAGAAGATGGGGGTGCGGAAGGTTCACATCGTTCAGGAGATCGACCGTCCCCGCCTGCTCGCCGCCTTCGCGGACGATGCGCGCAACGCCATGGGAAAGAACTGACCGCGGCACGATGCTCCATCTCATCAAGCTCGCTGTCGGCTGCCCGACCATCGACAGTCTGGCGCAACGGATGCGGGAGCCGCGCCTCGACGGCCACGGCGTCATCACGACCCGCACCATGCCCAAACGCGCGGAGGAGATTCTGGCGGGCGGGTCGCTCTACCGCGTGATGGACGGTTTCATTCTCTGCCGTCAGCCTGTCGCGGATTTTCGCACCACGACGCGGCCGGACGGAACGGCGGGCACGCTGATTCTCGTGAAGGATGACATCATTCCGGTCTCCCCACGCGCCATGCGCCCATTCCAGGGCTGGCGTTACCTGTCTCCCGAGGACGCCCCGCCCGATCTGGTCTCCGGCAACGGAGCCGTCGACGGGCTCGAGGCGCTTCCGGTCATGCTCCGTCGGGCGCTCGCCGAACTCTGCCTGATCTGAGTCCGGACCGCGTCAGCGTCCCGTCATGATGCGTTCGACGAGTTGCGCCACACTCGGCACGAAACCATTCGCATAGAAGGGGTCCGTGGCGAAGCGCCAGGCATTCGTGCCGCCGAACATCAGATTCTGGTCGACAACCCTATCCGCATGATCCGCCCCCTCTTCATCCGTCACATGGGCGATGGTCTGCAAGGTTTTCTGGATGCAGAAGGAGCGCGGATCGGCCTTCGCGCCCGTGGTGTACTCCGGTCCCCGCTGGCTCCAGTTGGAAAACCGGCATTCGGACAGACATCCCATGCACGCCGCCTGATCGGCGACGATCTGCCGGGCATCGTCCGCATCGACGAAGATCAGGGTGGAATCAGGCGTCCGCATGGCCTCGGCAAAACCTTGCGCCTCCCAGGCCGCGATCCGCCCCGCGTCCTCGGCGGTCACATAGACGAGCCTTTTGCGCGGCCCCACCCCATAGGGGATGAGATGCTCGCCCACCGGCTCGGAGCTATAGGCGACCTGACGCTCCGACCGGCCGAGCAGATCATGCAGGAAGGCATTGTTCACCGCGGAGGAGTAGAACCCCGTGGGCGAGAAGCGGTTGAGATAGATATCCCCTTCCTTCAGCGTGCGCAGGCGGCGCTTCCACGCATCAGGAATCGGGCTTTCCCGCGTCAGCAACGGCCGCGTGCCGAACTGGAAGACGATCGGCCCCAGATCGGGATTGCCGATCCAGTCCTCCCATTCCTCCAGCCACCAGACACCACCCGCCATGACGATCGGCGTCTCCGTCAGGCCATATCTGTTCATGGTCTCCCGCAAGGCGAGCACACGCGGGAACGGATCTTCCGGAGAGAGCGGGTTTTCCGTATTGGAAAGGCCATTATGGCCGCCCGCCCGCCATGGATCTTCATAAACCACCGCGCCGAGAAGCTCGGCGGTCTTGTGGTAGGAGCGCTTCCACAGGGCGTTGAACGCCCGGGCCGAAGAAACGATCGGGTAATAGTGAATACCGAACCGCGCCGCGATCGTGGAAAGCCGATACGGCATTCCGGCGCCGCAGGTCAGCCCGTTCACGCAATCGGGCGCGCCTTCGAGCACACCCGTGGCAACCGTCTCCGCCGCACCCATTTCCCAGAGAATATTGACGTTGATCATACCGCGGCCGCCGGAAATCTCCCGCGCCCGCTTGACCTGCGTGATGCCGCCGTCGATGGCATAGCGCACCAGCTCTTCCTGCCGGTCCCGCCGCGTCCGCCCATGATAACTCTGCGGGAGGAGGCGGCCCTCTGAATCATAGCTGTCGGCATTGACGGCCGAAACCGTGCCCACGCCGCCTGCGGCCGCCCAGTATCCCGCCGAAATCCCGGTCGAGACTGAAACACCCTTGCCGCCTTCCACCAGGGGCAGGACGTCCCGCCCCGCCATACGAACGGTATCGATCGACTTCATACTCGTCTCATCTATCCCGGCGCTGCCGGGCAAGCATCATTCCTGCCCGCCCGGCCAAGCCTCGTCGCGTTTCGTCAGCTCGCATCGCGCCCATGCGGCGCCCGCGCGGGTTTCTCGCCGACGCTTCCGCTGATATCGGCACCCGTCTGCTGATCCACAACCCGCATGGACAGCTTGACCTTGCCGCGGTCGTCGAAACCGATCACCTTCACTTTCACTTCGTCGCCCTGCTTGACGACGTCGGTCGTCTTGGCGACACGCCCGTCCGACAGCTCGGAGATATGCACCAACCCGTCCCGCGGGCCGAGGAAGTTCACGAACGCTCCGAAATCGGCGGTCTTGACGACCTTGCCGGTATAGATGCGGCCAATCTCCGGCTCGGCCGTTATCCCCTCGATGCGGGAAATCGCCTTCTGCGCCTGCTCGTCATTCGAGGCGGCGATGGTGATGATGCCGTCATCGTTGATATCGATCTTCGCACCGGAAAATTCGACGATCTCGCGAATGACCTTGCCGCCGGAACCGATCACGTCGCGAATCTTCTCCCGGGGGACGGTCAGCGTCGTGATCTTCGGCGCATTGACGGAAACACCCTCGCGCCCTTCGGTCAGTGCTTTCGCCATCTCGCCGAGAATGTGAATGCGTCCTTCCCGGGCCTGCTCCAAGGCGATCTTCATGATCTCCGGCGTGATCGAGGTGATCTTGATGTCCATCTGGAGCGCGGTCACGCCCGTCTCCGTTCCGGCCACCTTGAAATCCATGTCCCCGAGGTGATCTTCGTCGCCGAGGATGTCGGACAGCACGGCGAATCCGCGATCTTCCTTGATCAGCCCCATGGCGATGCCCGCCACCGGCTGGGACAGCGGCACGCCGGCATCCATCAGCGCCAGCGACGCGCCGCAGACCGTCGCCATGGACGAGGAGCCGTTGCTCTCGGTGATCTCGGACACCACGCGAACGGTATAGGGGAACTTGTCCTTGCCCGGGAGGATCGGATGGATCGCGCGCCACGCCAGCTTGCCGTGCCCGATCTCGCGACGCCCCGGGCTGCCCATGCGTCCGCATTCACCGACCGAATAGGGCGGGAAATTGTAATGCAGCATGAAGTTGGAGCGGTATTCGCCTTCCAGCGCATCCACCACCTGCTCGTCCTGGGCCGTGCCCAGCGTGGCCACGACCAACGCCTGCGTCTCGCCACGGGTAAACAGCGCGGAACCATGCGCACGCGGCAGGATGCCGACCTCGGAGACGATAGGACGCACGGTCTTCGTATCGCGCCCGTCGATACGGATGCCGGTCTTCAGGATCGCCCCGCGCACCACCTGCGCTTCCAATTCTTTGAGCATCGGCTTGGCGGCGTCCAGGTTCAGCTCTTCCTCCGCGAGGAGTTCGAGGATACGCGCCTTCGCCTTCCCGACCTTCTCGTAGCGGGCCTGCTTGACCTTCTCCTTGTAGGCGTCGGCCATCAGCTTGGTGCCGACCTTCTCGACGCGCTTGCGGAGAGCGATCTCCTCCTTGCTCGGCCCTTCGAGATTCCAGGGCGCCTTGGCAGCGTGCTCGGCAAGCGCGATGATCGCGTCGATGACCGGCTGAAAGGCCTCATGGCCTTTCACCACCGCGTCGAGCATGGTCGCCTCGGGGAGTTCGGAAGCTTCCGACTCCACCATCAACACGCCCTCGCTCGTCCCGGCGACGACGAGATCGAGGTCGCTGTCCTTCATCTCGGCGAGGGTCGGGTTGATGACCAGTTCGCCACCGATGCGCCCGACCCGGCTCGCGGCGACCGGACCAAAGAACGGAATCCCCGAAAGAGTCAGGGCGGCCGAGGCACCGATCAGGGCGACGACCGCCGGATCGTTCTCCATGTCATGGCTCAGCACCGTCGCCGTGACCTGAACCTCGTTGCGGAAATTTTCCGGAAAGAGCGGCCGAACCGGACGGTCGATCAGGCGCGCGTTCAGCGTCTCGACCTCGGTCGGCCGCCCTTCGCGCTTGAAAAAGCCTCCCGGAATCTTGCCGGCGGCGTAGGCTTTTTCCTGATAATTCACGGTCAGCGGGAAGAAATCCTGCCCCGGCTTGACATCCTTCGCGCCCACCGCCGTGCAGAGCACGACCGTGTCGCCATAGGTCACCACGACCGCGCCATCCGCCTGGCGGGCGATCTTGCCCGTCTCCAGAACCAACTTGCGCCCGGCCCAGTCAATTTCCTTGCGATAATAATCGAACATGCGTTGTCCTTCCCGTTTGGGTCGGATCGCTCGGGCAGGGCAAGCCTCGGCTTCAGGGAGCATCGGGGCAAGAACAGCGTTTCGGACGGCATGGCAAGGCTACGGGACGCACCCGTCATGTCACCATGTGGCCTGAAACGCCGGCAGCCGATCCACTTCGGTGTCCCGCCGCGTCAATCGCGACCAATATGAATGGCGGCCTTTCCCGTCGCCATCGTCTTAACAGTATCGCCCGCGCGGCAGGATCGCCCCGCCGCGCAGGACGATTTTCAGCGGCGGAGGCCGAGGCGCCCGATCAGCGTCTGATAGCGCGAGGCATTCTTGCGCTTCAGATAATCGAGCAGACCACGACGCTGGCCGACCAGCATCAGCAGACCACGACGCGAATGGAAATCCTTCGCGTGGATCTTGAGATGTTCGGTAAGATTGGTGATGCGCTCGCTCAGCAGCGCCACCTGAACCTCCGGCGATCCGGTGTCATTCAGGCCGGTCTTGTATTCCTCGATGAGCTCCGCACGGCGCTCGGCAGTAATCGACATCGTCTTCTCCAACGATCGAAAGGTCAGAAGATGCGCACCGGCTTCAGTCGCCCCTCGACGAGACGACACAGGCCGACAACGCGCTCCCCGTTGATCGCGCATATCACGCCGTCAGGCGTGTCCATGGCCGGCAAGGGGGCGGCAATGCCGTCCAGAGCAAGAATCTGTCCGAACGACAACGCCCTTGCCTCCGCATCGGTGACGGCCAGTGCCGGGATGTCGGCCAGCGCGGTCGCCACCGGCAGCAGAGACACCGGAAGAGCACGCGCCTTCTCGACGCTTTGCGTCTGAATGTCCAGTGTTATCGCATCCTCTTCATGAAAAGGGCCACATTTCGTCCGTCGCAGCGCGGCAATATGCCCCACCGTTCCACAGGCAAGGGCGATGTCGCGCGCGATGCTCCGCATATACACGCCCTTTCCTGAACGAACCGTAAACACCGCATGATCGTCATCGGGACGCTCGATCAACTCGATCGCGTCGATCCGCGCCGGACGGGGCGGCAGGTCCGGCGGCCGTCCCGCGCGGGCGAGATCATAGGCCCGCGCGCCGCCAACCTTGAGCGCCGAAAAGACGGGGGGCACCTGCATGACATCGCCGGTCATCCCCGGCAGGACGGCACGAATCTCGTCATCCGCCGGACGATGGGGCGACGTCGCCAGCACCTCTCCTTCCCGGTCATCCGTCGTTCGCGATTCGCCGAATGCCAGAGTGAAGCGATATTCCTTGGTCGCGTCCATGATCCAGGGAATGGCCCGCGTCGCCTTGCCGAACGCCACGGGCAGGACGCCCGTCGCCAGCGGGTCCAGCGTTCCGGCATGGCCGGCCTTGCGCGCGTCGCAGAGCCGCCGCGCCTGCGCGACCACGCTCGTGGACCCGACGCCGAGCGCCTTGTCCACGATCAGCCAGCCATCGATCTCCTGCCCATGTCTGCGGCTCATGCCGTGCCCGGCCTGTCCCTGCGAGTCACGGAAAGCGGAAAAGCCCCGTCATTCATCCTCGAGATCGCGTGCGACCTCCGGGGAGCGCATGATCCCGTCGATCTCCATGGCGTGATCCAGGGCGGTATCGGGCTGGAAGTGGATTTCCGGCGCCACGCGCAGGCGCAGGGCCTTGGAAAGCCCGGTCCGCAGAAACGGCGCGACCCGTTTCAGCGCGGGGAGAACCTGATCGACATCCGAACGCCCCAGACGACAGACGAAAGCCGTCGCATGGCGGAAATCCGGGGAAATCCGGACCTCCGTCACGGTGATCCGCACATCGTGAAGCTCGGGATCGCGAAATTCCGTCTTCGCGAAGAGATCGGCGAGAACCCGACGGACCTCTTCCGCCACACGCAACTGCCGCTGGGACGGGCCGTCCGGAGCGAGATGCCCCGGCAGACCCGTCAGCGGAACCTTCGACCGTCCGCGCCCGCTCATGCAGGCACGACTTCCATCTCGTAGCATTCGACCACATCGCCCTCGCGCAGGTCGTTATAGCCGTGGAAGGAGAGGCCGCATTCATAGCCGCGCGCCACTTCCTTGACGTCGTCCTTGAAACGCTTGAGCTGGGACAGCTCGCCCTCGTGGATGACGACGTTGTCGCGCAGCAGGCGCACGCCGCAACCACGCTTGACCACGCCTTCCGTGACGTAACAGCCCGCGACCTTGCCGACCTTGGTGATGTTGAACACCTGGCGGATTTCCGCATAGCCGAGGAATTTCTCGCGATGCTTGGGCGCGATCTTGCCCTTCACGAGTTGTTCCACGTCGTCCGTCACCTGATAGATGATGGAGTAGTAGCGGATATCCACTTCCTCGCGCTGGGCGAGTTCGCGCGCCTGCGTCGTCGCGCGGACGTTGAAGGCGATGATGATCGCGTTCGACGCCTTGGCGAGTTGCACGTCGCTTTCCGTGATCTGCCCCACCGAGGCGTTGAGCACGCGAATCCGCACTTCCTCGTGCTCGAGCTTGAGCACCGAAGCCTGGATCGCTTCGGCCGAGCCCTGCACGTCCGCCTTGATGAGCAGCGCGACTTCCTTCTGCTCGCCCGCCTGGATGCGCGCCAGCATCTGGTCGAGCGTGCCCCGCGCCGCGCTCTGAAGCGCGCTGGCCTTCTCGCGCAGCTTGCGCTGGCGGAACTCGCTGATCTCGCGCGCACGGTTCTCGTTCTCGACGACCACGAAGGGCTCGCCCGCCGAAGGCACGCCGGTCAGACCGAGGAGCTCGACCGGCGTGGACGGTCCCGCCTCGTCGATCTGCTTGCCGCAATCGTCCAGCATCGCGCGCACCCGGCCCCACTCGGCCCCGGCGACCACGATATCGCCCTTCCGCAGCGTGCCTTTCTGAACGAGCAGCGTCGCCACGGGCCCACGTCCGCGATCGAGCCGGCTCTCGATCACCGAGCCTTCCGCGACACGTTCCGGATTTGCCTTGAGATCGAGAATCTCGGCCTGGAGGAGGATGGCCTCCTCAAGCTTGTCGAGGCCGGTGCGCTTGAGCGCCGAAACCTCGACATCCTGGACATCGCCTCCCATCGCCTCCACGACGATCTCGTGACTCAGCAATTCCTGCCGCACACGATCCGGATTCGCGCCCGGCTTGTCGATCTTGTTGATCGCCACGACAATCGGCGCTTCCGCCGCCTTGGCGTGCTTGATGGCCTCGATCGTCTGCGGCATCACGCCGTCATCCGCCGCCACGACCAGCACCACGACATCCGTCACCGACGCGCCGCGAGCGCGCATGGAGGTAAAGGCCTCATGGCCCGGCGTGTCGATGAAGGTGATCTTCGCGCCCGAGGGCGTCGTCACCTGATAGGCGCCGATATGCTGGGTGATGCCGCCCGCCTCGCCGGCCGCGACATGAGTCGTGCGGAGCGCGTCGAGCAGCGAGGTCTTGCCGTGATCGACATGGCCCATGACGGTGACGACCGGCGCGCGGAGCCTCAGCTCGGCATCCGTGTCTTCCAGCCCTTCGATGCCGAGTTCCACGTCGCTGTCGGCGACGCGGCGGACGCGATGACCGAACTCCTCCACCACGAGTTCCGCCGTATCCGCATCGATGGTCTGCGTGGCCGTCGCCATGACGCCCATCTTCATCAGCGCCTTGACGACTTCCGCCTGACGGGACGCCATACGATTGGCGAGTTCCGCGACGGTGATGGTCTCCGGCAACACGACCTCACGCACCACGCGCACCTGATCGGAACGCAGGCGCTCGAGTTCGGCCTGACGCCGCTCGCGATCACGCTGGCGACGCACCGAGGCGAGCGACCGGGTCTTGTCGTCATCTCCCTCGATGGCCGCCTGAATATCGATGCGTCCCGCGCGACGATGATCGCCCGTCTTCTTGGCGACGGGACTCGCGACCTTGCGGGCGGGTACGCCGCCCTTCTTGCTGGCGCGACGGTCTTCTTCCGCCTCGCCGCCCGGCCGACGCAGATGCAGCGTCTCGCCGCGCGGCGCGGCAGGGCGCGACTCGGTCGTCGCCGCACCAGGTGCCGGGCGGGGCGTGACCGGACGCGGCGGCATGATCGCACGCTCGGCCAGAGGACGCAGGCGCTCCATCGGAGGGGCAAGCTGCACGCCGCCCAGTGACTGGTTCGCATGAGGATCGAGCGGCGCGATCTGACGCGCCTGTTCGGCGGCGGCCTCCTCGGCGCGGCGAGTCTCGTCCTCAATCGCCTCGCGGCGGGCGGCCTCCTCCTGCTCGCGGGACTGGAATTCCGCCTCCGCCTCGGCGACGGCCGCGCGCTCCTCCTCTTCCCGCGCGGCGACTTCCGCCGCGCGACGCTCTTCCTCTTCCCGCCGCCGCGCTTCTTCCGCGGCGGAGAGAATATTGAACTTCTCCTGCTCACGCCTTGCCGTTTCCCGGCGCTGCTCCTCGAGCACGCGCTGACGGGTCGCCAACTCGGCCGCGGTCAGCGGACGGCCTCCCGGTCCGGTGGCCGCGCGCCCGCCGCCGGAGCGCGGCGTTCCGCCGCCACCAGGGGCACTCGTGGTCGAAGGGCCACGCTTCTTGCGGACCTCGACCTGCACGACTTTGGAACGGCCATGGCTGAAGCTCTGCCGCACCGAGCCGGCATCCACCGTGCGGCCCACCTCCATCCGTCCGGCCGGGCGCAGGGACAGACGTCCCTTGCCCTGGTCGCCGCCCGCGGTGGAACCGGCGCCCTGCCCGCCCTGGGACTGGCCTCCCTGGCCCTGACTTCCCTGGTTCCGATCGTTGCCTTCGCTCATTTACCCGCCTGTTCCAATCCGACGCGCGAATATCCCGCGTCGCGGGCCTGCTCATCAGCAAGCCCCTTCAACCGTTCCTGTTCGATCCCGAAGCGACGCGCCAGCACTCCCGGCGCGATCACCGCATAGACCGCATGATCCCGTCCGAATGCCTTCGTCAGCATTGCGGAGGGAACCTCCGTCACGGGCAGCTCTCGCGCCCCCGACATCAACCGCGCCAGTTCGTCCGTACTGGCGCCCTGCGTATGAATCACGCGCCCGACCCTTCGGGCGGCGATCCATTCGCGACACTTCGTGAAACCACATACTGCCAGACCGGCGCGACGCGCGAGGGTCAGACACTCGATCGCACGCCGTTCCAGCCCGACATGGAGCATCATGTCCAAATCGTCCGGAACCCGAACCACCTTCCGCGCCGCGCGGGCGAAAAGATGCCGAGTCCGCGCGGTATCTAGCACATCCCGCCGGGCGCTCAACCAGATTCCCCGACCGGGCAGACGTGCCGCCAGATCCGGAACCAGAACGCCGTCAGGACTGATGACGAAACGCAGCATCGTTTCCGGCGCGCCTTGCGTCCGTGTCACGATGCAACGCCGCAGAGGACCGCGCTCGTCGGCGTCCCCCATCGTCTCCGCCGGATTTTCTCCTTCGTCAGACGTGTCAGGCCTCCTCTTCGCCCGTGTCGGCGGCGGCGCCGTCCTCGCCCTCGAACCAGTGGGCGCGCGCAGCCATGATGATTTCGTTGGCCTGCTCCTCGTCCATCGCATCCGCGCCGAGAAGCTCGACCAGCTCGTCACCGGCGAGATCGGCGAGATCGTCCAGCGTCTTCACGCCGTTCTCACCCAACGTCACCAGCATCTTGCCGGAGAAAACGCCGAGATCGGCGATCGAATCCTCGACGCCCAGGGTCTGGCGCTGGTCATCCAGCTCCTGCTCCTTGCGCGCGAGGAATTCCTCTGCACGGCGCATCAGTTCCTCGGCCACGCTTTCGTCGAATCCCTCGATGCTGTTCAGCTCGTCGGGGTCCGCATAGGCGAGTTCCTCGATCGTGTGGAAACCTTCCGTCACCAGCAATCCGGCGATCACGTCATCGACATCCAGCGCCTCGACGAAAAGCTGGGTGCGCTTGCGGAACTCTTCCTGACGGCGCTCGGATTCCTCGGCCTCGGTCAGGATGTCGATATCCCAGCGCGTCAACTGACTCGCCAGGCGGACATTCTGGCCCCGGCGGCCGATGGCCAGCGAAAGCTGCTCGTCCGGCACCACGACCTCGACCCGCCCCGCTTCCTCGTCCATCACCACCTTGGTGACTTCCGCGGGCGCGAGCGCATTCACCACGAAGGTCGCGGCCTGCGGGCTCCAGGGAATGATGTCGATCTTCTCCCCCTGGAGTTCGGCCACCACCGCCTGCACGCGCGAGCCGCGCATGCCGACGCAGGCGCCGACCGGATCGATGGACGGGTCCTTGGACACCACCGCCATCTTGGCGCGCGATCCCGGATCCCGGGCCACGGCCTTGATCTCGATGATGCCGTCATAGATTTCCGGCACTTCCTGCGCGAAAAGCTTCGCAAGGAACGCGGGATGGGTGCGGGAGAGGAAAATCTGCGGACCGCGCGGCTCGTCGCGCACGTCATAGATATAGGCGCGCACGCGGTCGGAATTGCGGAACGACTCGCGGGGAATCAGTTCGTCGCGCCGCAGCAGCGCCTCGGCATGGCCGATCTCGACCATCATGTTCCCGTATTCCGTGCGCTTGATCGTGCCGTTGACGATTTCGCCCACGCGGTCCTTGAATTCCTCGTACTGCTTCTTGCGCTCATATTCGCGCACGCGCTGGACGATGACCTGCTTGGCGGTCTGCGCCGCGATGCGCCCGAAATCGATGGGCGGCAGCGGATCGACCAGATGCTCGCCCGCCTGGATCTCCGGCTTGAACTTGCGCGCGATATGCAGCGGGATCTGGGTGTCCTCGTTCTCGACGACCTCCACGGCCTCCGTCCAGCGCGACAGCCGCACCTCGCCCGTCTTGCGGTCGATCGTGGCGCGGATGTCCTTCTCGTGCCCGTATTTGGCGCGGCCGGCCTTCTGGATAGCCTGCTCCATCGCCTCGAGGACCTCCTCGCGGTCGATGTTCTTCTCGCGCGAAACCGCGTCCGCCACGAGAAGCAGTTCAGGCCGTGTAACAGAGGTGTCCATCAGTGCCGATCCTCAAGACGCGCCACATGGGGCGCGATACGAACGAAAGCCAGAGTCATCTTCCGCCTCCTCAATGCAAATGCTTCCCGGGCAGTTTTTTCCCGGCCGTCCGGAGGTTTTTCTTTCCGGGCCTGGACCCGCGTCCGGGCTTGAGCGGGTTCAACTTCGGCACGCGCCGCGCGGAAGCCTCGTCTTCGCTCTCCTCCGCCGGGCGAACCCCCATAAGCGCGGCGCTCGCCTCGATCAACGCATCCGTCAGCACGAGACGCGCCTTGCGGATGCCGGAAAGCGGCAACACCGCCTCCGCCCCGTCCTCCAGACGGATCACCGCCGCCTGTTCCTCGTCCGCCACATTGCGCAACCCGAGGATGATGCCAGAGAAACGCTTGCGCCCGTCAATCGGCAGGTCGGTCTCCGCTTTCGCCAGATGACCGGCGAAACGCTCCCAGTCCTTGCCGCGCGTCAACGGCCGGTCGATTCCCGCGGAGGAGACTTCGAGGGTCCACGCTCCGGGAATCGGGTCGTCCACATCAAGCACGGCCCCTATGGCGTAGCTGATCTGCTCGCAATCCTCGACGGAAATCAGCGTTCCGTCCGCACGATCCGCCATCACCTGAATGGTCGGCGTCTCACGCCCCAGAACGGACAGCCGCACCAATTCGAAACCGAGATCCGCCAGGGTCGGCACAATGCGCTCGGCGATACGGGCCTCGATGCCTGTCAGATGTGGGCCGGTGAGATGTGGAATGTCATTTTCCAATGCAAAAAAGGCGGCCCGTTGAGGCCACCCCCCGAAAACTGCGGAAGATAGTGTGAATGCCCGCTATGTAGGCCATCTCCGCTTCAGGCGCAAGGGCCACTGCGGAACACAGACCGGAATCGCGGGGCAAAATTTGAGAAGTGCGTGAAAAGATTGTTTACACTCAACTGATCCCGAGACGCTTGTCTTTCCCAAGGAACCCCTGTCACATGCTCGGAATGAGAGAAAGGCCTGAAGCTGAGCCGCGACGGCTGCCTGATCCGGCGCAGCGCGCCCAACATGGCGGCATGGCGACGAAAGTCGTGATCGCGGCGGCCGCCCTGCTTGGAACGGGCTATCTCGCGAGCACCCACTTCCCCGGGGCAACCGGGCCGGCGCCGGGCGTAGCGCCGCCCCTCAGCCAGCCTCCTGCGCCCACGCCACGCCCGGCCACGCATGTCGGCGCGCAGTTCTCGATGATCGCGCCGGAAAACGCACCCGCCGCCCTGCGTCATTCGGGCCTCACACCCGACCAGCAGCGCACGATCCTGGCGGCCGTCAAGCGGCGCGAGGTCCGGCTGGTCAACATGCCCCTGGCCGACGCCACCGGCCTGACGGGCAAGACGGTGGTCGTCAGCTCCGCCGGCATCGCCCAGACCGTCGTGCTGGGCCCCGCGCCCAAGAGCGTCCTTCTTCCGATCCGCGATATCGGCGAGGTGCTCATCACCCCGGGCGGGCCTCCGGGCGCGACCCATACCATCGCAGACGGGGTGCAGATGGTTGCGCTGACCGCTCTCGGCCCCCAGCTCCTGCCGACCCTGACCTCCACCGACCAACAGCTTGTTCTGGACGTGATCGTGCAATGAAGGCGCTGATGCCGCTTCTCAACCGGCTGATGCCGGTGATGATGGTGATTTTCCTGGCTCTGGCCAGCCTTCAGGCCGCGATCGCGCTGCATTTGTCGTTCGGCAGCATTGAACGCTTCCTGCGCTGGGCGGAACCGGGCTATGTTCCCCTCGCGGGACTCGGCGCGCTGCTGGCGGTCTCCGGTCTTCTTTTCGAAACCCGTGCCGAACGCCTCGCCCGCAAGGGCCTGCGCCGCAGAAAGGGATTTGTCATGGACGTTCTCGCCCGGTTGACCAACCGGAGCGCGCTTGAGGAACTCATGGCGCGCGAGCAGAAGGAAATGGTGATCGACGCCGAGGAGCTCGCGGCCTCGCTGCGCGCGCGCGTGATCGGGCAGGATCAGGTCTGCGAGGATATCGCCCAGCAGCTTCGCCGCCGTCTCGCCTTGCAGGTGCGCGGCAAGCCGGTCGGCATCTTCCTGCTCGCGGGACCGCCGGGCACGGGCAAGACCTATCTCGCCAAGCAGATCGCCCGGCAGATGGACCGCCCCCTGCTGAATTTCGACATGACGCAGATGTCCAGCCCCCACGCCGCGACGCAGCTTTTCGGCTCGCCCAAGGGGTATGTGGGGTCCGACACCTTCGGCAAGCTGACCGGCGGATTGCAGGAAAAGCCGGACGCCGTCGTGCTGCTCGACGAGATCGAGAAGGCGCATCCGGATGTCTTCAAGAAGTTCCTCACCGCATGGAATGACGGCCACGTGACCGAGGCCTCCACGGGGGCGCAGATTTCCACGACGCGCGCCATCTTCATGCTCACCTCGAACATCGCGACCGACGCGCTGACCGAGATCGCCGACCGCCTCGCCGATGATCCCGACCGGATGCGCGCCGAATCCGTAGAGGCGCTCCGCCAGGCCGGATTCGCGCCGGAGGTGCTGAACCGCCTCGACCGCATCTTCGTCTTCCGCAAGCTGAACGGGCTCGATCTGGCGCGCGTCGCGGCGCTCGAGATCGAGGCGATGATCGACAGCTACGGGTTACGCGTGGAGCCCGGCGGAATCGATGCGGCCCTGCTCTTCCATGTCATGCAGCGACAGCAGAAGCTCGGCGCCGGCGCATCGGCGCGCGATCTCGTGCGCTCCATCGAGGACATGGTCAGCGAGAGCCTCATCACCGCCCGCCAGAACGGCGCGAAGATGGTGCGTCTCATCAGCGGCGAAACCGGCGTGACCGCCGAGGTGGCCGACGACACGCAATCCCTCCATGCCCGCATGAGCCGCTGAACGCCCGAACAGCATGACCGCCTTTTCCCGACTCTGGCGCCGTGCGCCGCTCTGGCGCTGGTCGCTGTATGGCGCCGTCTTTTTCCTCGGCCTCGGCCTGCTCTACCCGACGCCGTACCTCCTGCATCGCTTTCCCTTCCTGACGAAGATTCCCGGCAGCGCCGCGCATCGCGGTCAGACGAACGATCAGCCCGGAGCCCCTTCAGCGCCGGATGCCGGGCAGGCGCCGCCCGGTTCCACCCCCGCCCCGCCGTCGGGCCCGGACCGCGTCGGCGCACCGGACATCAATACCACCTTCTCGGGCGGCATCCCGTTCGGCGGCCATACGCTGCCCCTTCCCGCCGGGATGTGGCACCCGGTCCTGACCGGGCAGGTCGGCCCCGGCGGCGCGGTGTTGTTCACCATCCTCGCCCGAACGGATCGAGGCATCGTGACCGGCGTCATCATCGCCCGCATCTCCAGCCGCCCGCAGCCGGGCCAGTCGGCGGACGGCGTGGAGAATTCCTGCCATGACGACCGCAATTTCGCGTCGCGCGTCCTCTCCGAAGGCCATAACGGGCTGCTGGAATGCTGGGCGGTCGCACGTTCGGTCGGCTCGTCGAGCGACCTGGTGAACGCCGCCTTCCAGCGACTGCATACGCTGGGCTTTCCCATTCCCCCGCTCTTCGTCGCCACGACATGGGTGCGCGCGCAGGCCATGAAGGACGGCAGCGGAGTCAATCTGGCGGCCGTGGACACGCTTCTCGCCCCGGTCAAACCTGCCTCGATCCAGCTCCTCGCTCCCCTGCCCTATTGGGACAAGGCATCCCTGGCGAAAGCGCCGGACGCCGAGCGCTTCGTGCAGGCGACGACGCATTGGATGGCGAACTGGGTCGGCGTGCTGCGCGAGGGGCTGGTGGACGGGTTGCCGGGGAACACGGCGCCCGCAGATGTAAGCAGAGACCCCGCCGCGCCGCCATTCTGACGGGCTGCCACGGGGCCGGTCCCCGGCGATCAGTGATGCCCGGTCTGCTGCGTCATGCCCCGGCCCAATCTCGCCTCGGCATAGCGCGCCAGCCTCACAAAGGGCAGGCCGAGCAGAAGATAGGCCAGCCCGACCAGCAGCCCCGTCCCGATATAATCGTAATAGGTCGACGAGAGCCGCACATAGGTCTGGCTGAGTTCCGTCAGCGTGATCACGCTGACCAATGACGAATCCTTGAGCAGCGAGATGAAATCATTGGTCATGACCGGCACGACGGTGCGAAAGGCCTGCGGCACCACGACGAGCCGCAACGCCTGGGCATGGGTCATGTTCAGGGCGATGGCGGCCTCCATCTGCCCGCGCGCAACAGACCCCAGACCGGCACGGTAATTCTCCGCCTCATAGGCGGCGTAGTTCAGTCCGAGCGCGATCACGCCCGCCACGAAGGGCGAAAAGCTGAGGCCGAACGAGGGCAGCCCATAGAAGATGAACAGGATCTGGATCAGCAGCGGCGTGCCACGCACCACCTCGATATAGATCCCGGCCAACCACCCCAGGCCGCGCGGCCCATAGCGGCGCACGAGGGCGAGCATGACGCCCAGCCCCACCGCCAGCACCATGGCGCAGGCCGACACGGCCAGCGTGAGCCACGCGCCATGAAGGATCAGCGGCAGGAATCCGACGTACCGGATCAGCCGCGCCCGCCAGCCGCCATGCCCCGTGATCGCAGCGCGGTAGCGATCCCACTCGACGGGCGCGACATGCGGGTCCGAATGATCGTCCAACGCCTCGGCCATGGCGGGCGTCCAGAGATTCCAGCGCGCGAGAATGCGGTGCAACGTCCCGTCGGCAATGATGGCGTCCAGCGCCGTGTTCACCCTGTCGCGCTCCGCCGTGTTCCCCGCCGCGAAGGCGATGGCGTATTCGGTGCGGCCGACGGGCCCGCCGGCGAGTTTGAATTCGGGCGAGACGCCGCCATAATACAACGCAATCGGCTGATCCAGCAGCAACGCGTCCAGCCGGCCGTTGCGCAGATCGGAAAAGGCGTTGCTCTCCTCGTCATAGGCGCGGATCGTGATGCTCTTCTCGCTGGAAAGCACCCGTTCCGCCGACGTGTCCTTGATCGTCCCGACCGTATGGCCCTTCAGGGCGTCGAAGCTGTCGAGCCCCGCCTGATCGCGCCGCAGCACGATTCTGTTGCTCGTGATGTAATAGGGGCGGGAGAAGAGCACGGCCGCCTTGTGCTCCCGCGTCGGCTCGACACCGTCGATCACCATCTGGTAGAGGCCGCGCTGAAGGCCCGGAATCAGCCCCTCCCAATCATTCTGGGTCAGCTTCGGCCGCTCGCCCAGCCTCTCCGCGAGCGCCGCAACGATGTCATGTTCGAAGCCCTCCATGTGGTTGGCGTCTTCCGGATCGTGAAAGGTGAAGGGGACATTCGCCTGCCCGTCCGACGCCCAACTCAGAACGCCCGCCTCATCGGCCCGGACCGTGGCAGGGGCGAAGAGGAGCAGCCATGCGAGCAGCACGGCGAGCGCCGGACGGCCCATGACACGATGTTTCACGGTCCTATGTTTCACAGCCCGATATGTCACAGCCCAATATTTCACAGCAACGTCCGGAGAAAACGCCGCGTGCGGGCGTCGCGCGGCTCGGCGAACATGGTTTCCGGCGGTCCTTCCTCCACGATCTTTCCCCCCTCGACATACAGCACGCGATCCGCCGCCGCGCGCGCGAAGCGCATGTCATGCGTCACCACGATCTGGGTCATCCCCTCGTCATCCAGCGCGCGCATGACGTTCAGCACTTCCTCGGCCACTTCCGGGTCCAGCGCGGAAGTCGGCTCGTCATAGAGCATCACGTCAGGCTTCATCGCGAGTGCTCTGGCGATCGCGGCGCGCTGCTGCTGGCCGCCGGACAGCGTCTGGGGATAGCGGTCCAGCACATGGCCCAAACCGACTTTCTCCAGCAATTGCCGTGCGGTGTGCTCAGCGTCCTGCACGCGCGCGCGCTTGACCACACGCGGCGCGAGCATCGCATTCTGCAGGACCGTGTATTGAGGAAAGAGATTGAAGGACTGGAACACCATCCCGACATGGGCGCGCAACTGATGCGCCTGGCGTTCGTCAGCACGCAACCAGCCGCGCCGCCCGGTGCGGCTCACCGTGACATCGACCACCCGCACATCGCCTGAATCGGGAATTTCAAGGAAATTGAGACACCGCAGGAAGGTGGACTTGCCACAGCCCGAAGGACCGATGAGGGAGATGAGCTCCCCGCGCGCGACCGCCAGCGAAATGCCCTTCAGCACCTCGTTGGAACCGAAACTCTTGGTCAGGTGACGGGCGTCGAGAACGATTTCGGCGTCGGTCAGGATCGGGTTCCTCGCGGGCGGGAAAGAGACGACCTCTTGCCGCTTCGCTCATAATTGACTTCGCCCCGCGTGTCGATGCGGGATGGCAACGGGTGCGCAACGGATCGCGCTCTGGCCGCATCGGCGCGAGGGCTCTATAGAGAGGGCCGTCATTGCCGGATCTCGCCTGATGCCACCCCGCCTCGTTCTTCATGACATCACCGTGTTCCGCGGCGAACGCCTCGTGCTCGACCGCGTGAGCCTCAAAATGCACGACGGCGAAGCCCTGCTCCTGACCGGGCCGAACGGCGCCGGAAAATCCACTCTGCTCCGCACCATCGCCGGTTTGCGACGGCCGGACGGCGGCACGATGCGCTGGGACGGGCGCGCCGTGACGGATTTCGCCCTGCACGCCACGCGCCTGGCCTATCTCGGTCATCTCGACGCCCTCAAACCCGGCCTGACCCTGGCCGAGAATCTCGCCCTTTTCGCCCGTCATGGCGAGGCAGACCTCTCCGCCGCCCTCGACCACGTCGATCTCCAACCCCTCGCCGACCTGCCCGCCCGGCTGCTCTCCGCCGGACAGAAGCGCCGTGCCGCCATCGCCCGCGTCCTTCTGGCCCGGGCTCCGCTCTGGCTGCTGGACGAGCCCTCGCTCGGCCTCGACGCCGCGGCCATCGGGCGGCTCGGCGCGGTGCTGGCGGCGCATCGCGCGCAAGGCGGCATGGTGATCGCAACCACCCATGTGCCGCTGCCGCTGCCGGAAGCCGCCACGCTCACCCTGGCCCCGCCCGTCCTTTCCCTGCCGGATTTCGCGGCATGAACACGATCCTGTTCGGTCTGATCGGCCGCGAACTCCGCCTCGCCCTGCGTCACGGCGCGGACACGCTGGCCGTGCTCCTGTTCTTCCTTCTCTGCGGCAGCCTTTTCCCGCTCGCGCTCGGCCCGTCACAGGAGCTGTTGCGCCGGATGGCGCCGGGAATCGTCTGGGTCTGCGCCCTTCTCGCCACGTTGCTGCCTCTCGACCGGCTCTTCGGAAACGAGCTGGAAGACGGCTCGCTCGATCAACTGCTGCTGCTCGGCGTGCCGCCCTCTCTCGTCGCGGGCGCCAAAATCACCGCCCATTGGCTGACGACCGGCCTGCCCCTGCTGCTGGCCGCCAGCCCCATGGCCATCATGCTGGGGATGAAGCCCGCCGATCTCGCCCCGCTGCTGATCGGCCTGCTGCTCGGCACGCCGACGCTGTCCCTGCTAGGCGGAATGGCGGCCGCCACCGTCCTCGGGGCAAGACGCGGCGGCGTGCTTCTGCCGCTGCTCGTGCTCCCTTTAGCGACGCCCGTGCTGATTTTCGGGGCGGCAGCGGCCTATGCCGGACAATTCGGCCAGTCGGACCTCGTGGAGCTGGATCTGCTGGGCGCGTTTCTCGCCCTCTCCGCCCTGCTCTGCCCCCTCGCCGCCGGAACGGGCCTGCGCGCCGCCGCAGCAAGTTAGGTTATATTTATGATGTCCGCACGGCTCAGCCCGTTCGCGAGGTTCCGCGCCAGAAAACGAAGCCGAGGCGAGGCAAAGCGCGGCGGGCCCGTTCGCCCAAGTCGGCATCAAATATGTACGTGCTGAATTTGATCGGCCAGGTTCTGAGCAATACGAGTCCACATGATCGCGCTGACAGCGCCGTCACTTCGCGACCCGTTGACGGCGACCGTCTTCCCAGTCTTGACGTCGATGATTTCCACACTCAGAAAAACCAGCAGCGTGCTGAGCTTCTCGACGCTGCCGATCAATATGTAGTGCATCCCGGCCTTTCTGCCGAGCGCGAGCATACAGGGGCGGCATTGGGCCGGATGCTGATATTTCTCGGCCAGCCCATTAAAATCCGGCGCCACCACGTCGGCCGTATGGACGTCGAATGCCGATTTGTCGTCCAGATCCTTCCGGATCTCGACCGGAAGGACCGACACCCAATGACGAAGATCCTGGACGGTCCCCGGCCGCTCATCCAGAGCGTTATCCGTCAGATCGAACGGCATGATCATGAGGGACGGCCTGGATGAATCCTCCGGCGAGGCGGCATGGGCTACGTCACCCATGAACGGCACGGCCAGCAGAACACTCGCCGAGCAACACAGTCTCCTCACCACGCCCCATGCGCCGCCGCGGCCGTTTTCGCACAGGCGGGTAAAGTCATCACGCATTTTGAAGGACTTCATTGGGCAGATCTCTCCCTCTCGCGACGCTTCGCGACCCGGACAGGGAAACTTGCCCCAATGATGCAAAATCGCAAATCACAGGCTGATGTTCGGGGGAAAAATGGTGGGTGCGACAGGGATTGAACCTGTGACCCCTGCCGTGTGAAGGCAGTGCTCTACCGCTGAGCTACGCACCCATCTTGCCGCCCATGTCCCGGGGGGAGTGGGCGGGTGTCTAACAACACCAGCCCTTGCTGGCAATGGGGAAAATCGCCCCACCGCCGGGAAAATCTCCTCAGAAGCCGAACATGTGATCGAGCGAAAACCCCCCTGCCTCGTCGCGCTGGCCATGATAGCCGAAGAGCCGGCAAGTCAGATCGCGGATCAGCACATAACCGCCCGTGCCCGCCTGCTCGACCGCCCCGACGCCGAAAATCTCATGCGGCCAGACCATGAACGAGCCTGACGGGTTGAGGCGGATGGTCTTCCGCCCGATCTCCGCCCCATCCGCCGCATGGAGATGCAGGACGGTCTCCGAAGGCGCCTGACCCTCGACCGAGGTCGGATAGATCAGACAGGAGAAGCTGCGTCGCGTCTCCTGCCCCAGCTTGAGAAAAAGCCGCGTCGTCAACCCCGGCGGCGGCCCGGAATAGGATTGCGGCTCGTTGCGCCACGTCATCAGCGTATTGAAGATATGGCTCCCGAAGCTGGTCTCCGCCTCGTGCCCGTTCTCGCGCGAGCGATAGCGCATGAGCGCGTGGAGCCAGCCATCCCCGTCCCCGCCCTCGCGGAAATCATAGACGAGATCGGCATGGCCCGCCTCGCCCATGAGGTCATGGAGGGCGATCGCCGTGTGATGCGACCGCGGCAAATTCCCGAGGAAATGCTGCCCGCGCGGCGAACCGTCCTCGGCGAACAGGTCGAGCCGTACCGGGAGGCTCGACAACGCCTCGGACATCGGCGTCGGCTGCATCCAGCTTTCGAACCGCGCCGGATCGAGCACGGGGAAAGGCAGCACGAAACCGCGCCCCAGATCGGGCGAAAGCGAGCGCAGGGCCGGTTCCGGCTTCAGATCGCCGCGCTCGACATTCATATGCGCGATCCGCGTCCGCGCGCCCCTGGTGATCTCGTAGCGCGGCCGCACCACATGATTGCCCGACCGCAGCTCGAACTGCGCGGGCCATGCCACTCCCGGCACCAGCGCGCCCACATCGACCGGCAGCGTCGCAAACGGCCCGATCTCCTGCGCCACGGGATGATGATCCTCGACCCCCATCGGGTTGAGCGTGATCGCCCCCGCGGGAATGGGCGTCGCGTGGCTGTTCTGCACCCAGAGCACGACCCGTTCCCCCCTATCCGGCGCGGGCAGTGTCGCGAAACGCGGGGACGGCCAGGCATTCGCGTCATGCGTGACGGACAGGCTCGGCTCGCCGGACTTGCCGTAGATGTCGAGCGCGTATTTCACCACGTCATGACCGCGCGCGCCCATCACGTGGATGAAGATCTGTCCGCAAAATTCCGGCAGATCGAACCGCGCGCGGATGTCGGCACTGTCCACCACGATCCCGGCGGGACCATCCGGCACGGGGTGCTCCCATTCCGCCAGCACCGCGCCCGCCCCGTCATACAGCCGCATCCAGTAACGCACATCGCGCGCGCCGTAACTGCTCCAGTAATTCGCCGTCACCAGCCGGGTCGAAAAGCGCGAATCGTCGCGGAAGAAGCAGAAATTCGTCGCGAAATTCTGCTTGTCGAGATAAACGCGCGGATTGCTCAGCATCCGGTCCGGCACGCGCGCGTCCCTGAGCGTCAGGACCACCTGATCGGCCCGCGCGACTCGTGCGACTCGCGCAAGCATCTTCTCATGCTCGAAGGATGCGACGAGAATCACCTCCGCCGGCGATTCGCCGATCCGCGTGAGCGCGCGCTTCGTCCCGCCGAACCCGTCATTCTGGCCGACCTGCTCGGACTCATGCGTGAACAGCCCGCCATCCGGCGTGAAAGCCGGATAGAGCGCCGTCAGAGTCGCGGCCGCGCCGTCGGGATCGTAGACGGCAAGCGCCCCTGCGGCGGGAAGGCGTTCCGCGAGCGTGGCCATGGCGGCGGCGGCGAGCGGGTGCGCCAGCGCCTTGTAGAGAACGTTTCCCCCGCCCGTCGCGTCGAATGTGCGGATATTCAGCATCTCTTGCCTTGCCTCATCATACGCCCCGACCCGGCACGTCTCCCAAATCAGAGGCGGTCGCCAAGACGTCGGCGCAGTTCTCCCGCCGCAATCGGCGTGTCGTCAAGCGGTGAGACGGGCCAGTCCTCCCAATGCCCGGCGAAACGCCGCACCCGCCCCGCCGCCTCCAGAGTGGCCACGAAGGCCCCGATCCGCCGCGATCGGCCCGGCAGATCCGCCACCAGCACGGGCGCGGAGGTCGCCACGGCCTCCGACACCATCGAGACGCTGTCGCACGTCGCCACGATCAGATCGGCGCAGGCCAGAAGCCCGAGATAGGGATTCTCCCCGGCCCCGTCCCAGACGAACGCCTCAATCCCCGCCAGTTCCTCCCGCAGCACCGCCAGCGCGGCGGGAGCGGTCCGGCGCGAAGGCGTCACCGCCAGCGTCGCCCCACCCTCCCGCGCCAGACGTGCCAGGCCGCGCCCCATCTCCCGCGCCTCCTCGACGCCGAACCGGAATCGTCCGTTCGCGCCGCCGACCAGCACCGAGACGAGACGCCGCCCCGGCTGCCGCAGCCGTTCGTCCCAAGCCGCGCGAGCCGCCGCGAGGCGCTCCGGCGTCACCCCATGCATGGCGTTGCGCGACGACATGACATTCGGCCCGGAAATCGCGTCATGCACATTGGCGACGATCAGATCGAATCGGTCCAGCCGCATCCGGGGATGCTGGATCTGAAACGCCGGCAGGCCGTGACGCCGCGCCACGGCGAGTCCCGCCACGCCGCCCGTGCCGCCGACGCTCAGGATCGCCGCGGTCTCGGGCGGCAACACGATCGGCGCGATGCTCCGCAGCGGAAACGGCGCATGGCGGAAGGGCAGACGCGCCCACAGCCCCCGTCGCCTCACGGCATGAAAGCTCCAGTTCAACCCGGCGCGCTCCGCGAGCCCCGTGGCCTGGGCGCGCATGCCCGCGAAATCCTCGGCGATAATGGCGACACTCATGCGCGACATTTCCCCAATGCGCGGAATTTTGGCAAGAAGCGCCCCATGACCGCCTCACCTCCCGACGATTTTGCCGGTTTCGGGCTGGCCGCTCCCCTGCTCGCCGCCCTCGAACGGGCCGGGCACGCGCGCCCGACTCCGATCCAGTCCCGCGCGATCCCCCCTCTCATGGCCGGACGCGACGTGGTGGTCATGTCCCAGACGGGATCAGGCAAAACCGCGGCCTATGCCCTGCCCCTGCTCCATCGTCTCGCCACGGACTCCGCGCCACGCCGCCCCGGCGCGCCACGCGCTCTCATCCTCGCCCCGACGCGCGAACTGGCGAGCCAGATCGCGGGAGTCTGCCGCACACTCGGCCGCGCCCTGCCGCTGCGCACCCGCATCGCCTGCGGCGGCCTGCCGCGCGAGGGGCAGATCAAGGCGCTGGAAGAGGGCGCCGATCTTCTCGTCGCCACGCCGGGACGGCTGGTCGAACTGCTCGAAGGCGGCCATCTCGTGCTGGACGATGTCGGCACACTGGTCCTGGACGAGGCGGACCGGCTGATCGAGGGCGATCTGCTCGTCGCCATGGGACGCATCGCGCCCTATCTGCCGGAGCGCCGCCAGACCGTCCTTTGCTCGGCCACCCAGCCCCCCGTCCTGCGCGACCTCGCCGGACGCCTGCTGCATTCGCCCGAGCGAATCGAGATCGAGGCGCCCACGGTCACGCCGCGCCGCATCCGGCAGCGCGTGATCTTCACCCAGCGCGAGGAGAAGCCCGGCCTCGTCGCCCGCGCGGCAGGGGACTTCCTGCATGAGTCCGCCGGGCGTGACACGCCGGGACGCATCATCGCCTTCGTGCGCACCCGCGCCGAGGCGGAGAAATTCGCCGCCAATCTCCGTCGCGCCGGCATTCCGTGCGAAACCCTGCACGGCGACAAGACCCAGGGCGCGCGCAGCAAGGCGCTGGACGCCGTGCGGCAGGGTCGCGCCCGCGTTCTCGTGGCCACCGATCTCGCCGCGCGCGGGCTGGATCTCGACTCGATCGGCCTCATCATCAACACCGACGTGCCCGACGCGCCGGAAACCTACATCCACCGCATCGGCCGCACCGCCCGCGCAGGCAAAAGCGGTGCTGCGCTGACCCTCTGCGCACCCGAGGAACGCACAGCTTTGCGCCGGATCGAGCAGCAGATCGGCTACCGCATCACCGTCACTGACCCGTGACGGCGATGCGCACAGATCGTCCCGGCGCCTCGCCGCATGGCGCATGGCGCATGGCAGCGCCGAAATTCGCACCGGAACACCACCGAACCGCGCTTCCGGTTGTCGCGGCGGCGTCGCGGGCTCATACTGGCCGCATGCGTCCGGCCATCCCCTCTTCCCGACCCGACACCGTCGCGATCCTGAGCACGCTGGTGGCGTTCGACACGACCAGCCGCCTGCCCAACGCGCCGCTGATCGCCTGGATCGAGGACTATCTGCGCGGCCTCGGCGTGTCCTACTCCCTGTCCCGCGGGGCCGAGGACGGCAAGCTCAACCTCCATGCCATCCTCGGTCCGCAGACCGGCGGCGGTCTTGCCCTTTCCGGCCATGTCGATTGCGTGCCGGTCGACGGTCAGGCGTGGAGCAGCGATCCCTTCACCCTGCGCGAGGAGGCGGGACGTCTCCATGGCCGCGGAACGGCGGATATGAAGGGCTTCGTCTCCGCCACCCTCGCCGCGGTGCCGGATATTCTGGCGATGCCCCTCGCCCGGCCGGTTCATCTCTTCATTACCTTCGACGAGGAGACCAATTGCGCGGGAGCGCGGCATCTCATCGCCGATGTCGCGACGCGCGGCGTGATGCCCGATCTGTGCGTGGTGGGCGAGCCGAGCATGATGACGCCCATCGTCGCGCATAAGGGGCGTCTCGCCCTGCGCGCCACCTTCACCGGCCGCGCCGCCCATTCCTCGACTCCCGCGCGCGGGGCCAACGCACTGCACGCCATGGGCCGCGCCATCGCCCATATCGCCGACGAGGCTGACCGCTTCGCCCGCGAGGGCCGCCGCGCGGAAGGTTTCGACCCGCCTCACACCACCACCCAGGCCGGGCTGGCCCAGGGCGGCATGATCCTCAACATCGTGCCCGAGCACGCCATGCTGGAACTGGAGTGGCGTCCGGTTCCCGGCGACGACGCGCTGGCGGAGTTCGCAAAGCTCCGCGACACGCTCCAGCCCCTGCACGACGCCCTGCACGCTCATGGCCCGGAATGCGGCATCGCCTATGACGTGACCTGCGACCTGCCGCCGCTGGACCTGCCCCCCGATTCGCATCTGGCCGATATCGTGCGGCAGGTGACGGGCTCCAACGCAACGGGCCGCGTCTCCTACGGCACGGAGGCGGGCATCTATCAGCACGCGGGACTGCCCACCATCGTCTGCGGCCCCGGCGACATCGCCCAGGCCCACAAGCCGGACGAGTTCATCACACGCGAGCAACTCGCCCGCTGCGACGCCTTTCTCAACGCGATGATCCGGAAACTCTGCGTCTCGCCATGAGTTGCAGCGCCTCGCCCCGCGACCATCACCCGGTACGCATCCGGCGACGGCAATTCTCCGAGACGCTCGACCTCCCGCGCACCCTCCCCGATCTGGAGATCGCGGTCCCCCCGCCCGATCTTTCCGACTGGCGTGACGGCAATGCCGGAGTTCCGGGCGTGATGCGCTTCGACAGCGGCCACCCCGGCCCGCATGTCGTGCTCGTCAGCCTCGTTCACGGCAATGAATATGCCGGCGCCATCGCGCTGGATCGGCTGATCCGTGAGGGACTCACACCCAAGAGTGGCAGCGTCAGCATGGTCTTCGCCAATCTGACCGCCTTTTCCCGCTTCGACGTCACGAACCCCGTCCACTCCCGCTTCGTCGAGGAAGACATGAACCGCCTCTGGGACGCACAGCGTCTGGACAGCGGCGAAGACAGCCTCGAATTGCGCCGCGCCCGCGAAATCCTGCCGGTCATCCGCAGCGCGGACATCGTCCTCGACCTGCATTCGATGCTCTGGGAATCGACCCCGCTGCTGATCACGCCCGACCAGCCCCGGTGCCGCGCCGCCGCCCTCACCCTCACCGGACTTTCAGGAGGAACGCCCGACCTCGTCCTGACCGATCTCGGCCATGCGGGCGGCGCGCGCCTGATCGAGCATGAGCGGTTCCGCGCCCCCTCCGGCCACGCCCTCAGCATGTTGCTGGAAGCCGGAAGCCACTGGTCCGAAGCGACGGTCGAGACGTCCTACCGCGTTGCGCGCCACGTGCTCGCCCATGCGGCCGTCCTCCTTCTCGACGCCACGCCGCTCCTCCATCCATGCGCGAGGGAAGCGTTCGTCACGGATAATGTCATCGCCCGGAGCGGCCATTTCCGCTTCCTCCGCCCCTGGCGTGGCGGCGAGAGCGTGGCCAGGGGAGGCACCGTCATCGCCCGCGACGGCGACGACGACATCTGCACACCCTATGACCATTGCCTCCTCGTCATGCCCAACCACCGCCCGCGCCGCGGACAACTGGCCGTGCGTCTCGCGAAACGACTCGGCGACCCACAAGGTCTTTAATTGTGGAAATCACGGGCCGCGCAGGGCGACCTGTCCCGCCGCCCTGAAAAGACCTCCCGCTCGCCGACCGCAGCCCATGCCCCGCCTCAGGCCCCCGGATAAGCCACGTCATAGATCGGGAAACGCTTGCAGAGCGCCTTGACCTCCTCATGCACGCGCCGCTCGACCGTGTCCTGCTCCGGCGTGCCCTGAGCCGTCAGCACCTCGTCGATGAAGCGGCCGATCGCGCGGAACTCCGCCACGCCGAAGCCGCGCGTCGTCGCGGCCGGGCTGCCGAGACGGATGCCGGATGTGACGAAAGGCTTCTCCGGATCGAACGGCACGGCGTTCTTGTTCGCCGTGATCCCCGCGCGCTCCAGCGCCGCCTCGGCGAGCTTGCCCGTCACCTTCTTGGGGCGGAGATCGACCAGCATCAGATGGCTGTCCGTGCCGTTGGTGACGATGTCGAAGCCGCGTCCGAGCAGTTCGTCCGCCAGGGCGCGCGCATTGTCCAGCACGGCCTGCTGATACAGCTTGAAGGCGGGCGTCAGCACCTCGCCGAACGCCACCGCCTTACCGGCGATCACATGCATCAGCGGGCCGCCCTGCAAGCCGGGGAACACGGCGGCGTTGATCTTCTTGGCCAGATCCGGATCATTGGTCAGCACGATGCCGCCGCGCGGCCCGCGCAGCGTCTTGTGGGTCGTGCTGGTGGTGACATGGGCGTGCGGCACCGGGTTCGGATAGAGCCCCGCCGCGACGAGACCGGCAAAATGCGCCATGTCCACCATCAGATACGCCCCGACCTCGTCGGCGATCCGGCGGAACCGCGCGAAGTCGATGACGCGCGGATAGGCGGAGCCACCCGCGACGATGATCTTCGGCTTGTGCTCGCGCGCCAGCCGCTCCATCTCGTCATAATCCAGCACGCCGTCCTGCGCGCGCACGCCATATTGAACGGCCTGGAACCACTTGCCGGAATAGTTCGGCGCCGCGCCATGGGTGAGATGGCCGCCCGAGGCGAGACTCATGCCCATGATGACATCGCCCGGCTTCGCCATCGCCATGAAGGCGGCCTGATTGGCGTTCGCGCCGGAATGCGGCTGGACGTTGGCGAATTCAGCGCCGAAAATCCGCTTCACACGGTCGATCGCCAGGTTCTCGACACGATCGACCTCGACGCAGCCGCCATAATAGCGCTTGCCCGGCAGCCCCTCGGCATATTTGTTGGTCAGGACCGACCCCTGCGCCTCCAGCACGGCGAAGGAGGTGATGTTCTCGGAGGCGATCAGTTCTATGCCGTCCTGCTGCCGTGCAAGTTCGTCCCTCAGGATGCCGGCCACCTCCGGATCGGCCTTGGCGAGCGCCGCATGAAAGAAATCATGCAAGACGGGCTGACTGTTCTGTTCCGACATCGTATCTCTCCCTGACGAACATGCGCATTCCGGATGCGCCATATCCCAGTTTCACCCGCCCCGCAAAGTTCCACGCAGGGAAAATCACCTTCTTCCGGAATCAAGGACGACTCGATGTCCCTTCTCCACGGCGCCCTCACGCGCCGCAAGCCCATTCAGACCGTCCCTCCCGCCGGGGAAGAGAAAACCGGAGAGGAGACGCACGGCCTGCGCCGCGTGCTCAGCGGTTTCGACCTCATCCTGCTCGGCGTCGGCACCACGATCGGCGCGGGGCTCTTCTCGCTCACCGGCGTCGCCGCCGCGCAGAACGCCGGGCCGGCCGTCATCCTCGCCTTCGCCATCGCGGCCGTCGCCTGCGGCTTCGCCGGACTGTGCTACGCCGAACTCGCCGCCATGATCCCCGTCGCAGGCTCCGCCTATTCCTATGTCTACGCCACGCTGGGCGAACTCACCGCCTGGATCATCGGCTGGGACCTGGTGCTGGAATACACGGTGGGCGCCGCGACGGTCGCCGTGAGCTGGTCAGGCTATCTCACATCCGTCTTCGCCGGATGGGGCCTGCCGCTCGACCCGCGCTGGACGGCCTCGCCGTTCACCACCATCACCCTGCCCGACGGCACGCACGCCCACGCCATCCTGAACGTCCCCGCCATCCTCGCCGTCTGGCTCATCACCGCCCTGCTGGTGCGCGGCATTTCCGAATCGGCCAAGGTGAACGCCGTCGTCGTGGCGCTGAAACTCGGCGTCGTCGCGGCCGTCATCATCTTCTGCACGCCCTATATCGACACGGCCAATTATCATCCCTTCCTGCCGCCCAATACCGGCCAGTTCGGCCAGTTCGGCTTCTCGGGCGTCATGCGCGCGGCGGGCATGGTGTTCTTCGCCTATCTGGGCTTCGACATCGTCTCCACCACCGCGCAGGAAACGAAGAACCCGGCCCGCGCCCTGCCTGTCGGCATTCTCGGCAGCCTCGTGATCTGCACGCTGATCTATATCGCATTCTCCGCCGTGCTGACCGGCGTGGTGAGCTACAAGACGATGATCGACGATTCCAGCCCGGTCGCCACCGCCATCGACCATACCCATCGCATCTGGCTCCAGAACGCGGTGAAGATCAGCGTCCTGCTGGGCTATGTCTCCGTGCTCCTCGGACTGATGCTCGGGCAGGTCCGCGTCTTCTATACCATGGCGCGGGACGGCCTCCTGCCCGCCCTGTTCGGACGACTGAACCCGAGGAGCCGGACGCCGGTCGTCTCCCACCTCATCTTCGCCGTGCTGACCTGCGCGCTCGCCGGGACCACGCCGATCGCCGTGCTGGGCAGCATGACCTCCATCGGCACGCTGCTGGCCTTCGTGCTGGTCTGCGTCGGCGTCGCGGTGCTCCAACGCCGCGATCCCGACCGCCCTCGCCCCTTCCGCGTGCCCGGCGGCCCGATCATTCCCGTCCTCGGCACGCTGAGCTGCCTCGCCGTCATGGCCTCGCTCGACCGCCTGACCTGGATTCGTCTGATCGTCTGGCTGGCGCTTGGAATGATCATCTACCGGGTTTACGGATACCGGCGCAGCCATCTGGCCACAGGGAAGACCCAACCATGACCCACGCATCCGCCACAGGCGCCTATCCCGCCGCCCGCCCGCGCCGCAACCGCTTCGACGCGTTCACGCGCCGCATGGTGGCCGAGCATGCCCTGAGCGTGGACAATCTGATCTGGCCGATCTTCGTCTGCGATGGAACGAACACGCGCAGTCCGGTCGGCTCCATGCCGGGAATCGACCGCGTCTCGGTCGATCTTCTCGATGAACACCTCGCCCGTGCGGTGGAACTCGGCATTCCGGCCGTCGCCATCTTTCCCATCACGCCGCTGGACATCCGCGACGCGAGCGGCAGCGAGGCCACCAATCCGGGCAATCTGATCTGCCGCGCCACGCGCCGGATCAAGGAAATCCATCCCGGACTCGGCATCATCGGCGACGTCGCGCTCGACCCCTATACCGATCACGGCCATGACGGGCTGCTGCGTGACGGCTACGTCGTCAATGACGAGACGATCGAGGTGCTGGTCGCGCAGTCGCTCAATCAGGCCCGCGCCGGTGTGGACATCATCGCACCGTCGGACATGATGGACGGACGCATCGGCGCGATCCGCGCGGCGTTGGACGCGGAAGGCTTCGTCAACACGCGGATCATGTCCTACGCCGCCAAATACGCCAGCGCCTTCTACGGCCCGTTCCGCGACGCGCTCGGCTCGGGCGGTCTGCTCGGCGGCGACAAGAAGACCTATCAGATGGACCCCGCCAATTCCGACGAGGCGCTGCGCGAGGTCGCGCTGGATCTCGCCGAAGGGGCGGACATGGTGATGGTCAAGCCCGGCATGCCCTATCTCGACATCATCCGCCGCGTGCGGGACCGCTTCGCGGTGCCGACCTTCGCCTATCAGGTCTCCGGCGAATATGCGATGCTCGCCGCCGCCTTCGAACGCGGCTGGCTGGCGCGGGAGAGGACGATCCTCGAAAGCCTGCTCGCCTTCCGCCGCGCCGGGTGCAACGGCGTCCTCACCTATTTCGCCGTGGAAGCCGCCGCCCTCCTGCGCCGGGGCTGACATGCGCCGCCCGCAGCGAGGCCAGGCGGCGTGGCTGCGCGGGGCCGCCGCTGAAGAACGGGCCGGAACCCTTCTTCAGGCGGAGGGCTTCACCCTGCTCGCCGCCCGCCTCCGCACCCCGGCGGGCGAACTCGATCTCGTGGCGGCCGACGACCTCACCCTGCTCGTCGTCGAGGTCAAGCAGCGCGCCACGCTCGCGGCGGCGGCGACGGCCCTCACGCCCCGTCAGTCCGCCCGCATCCTTGCCGGCACGGCGTGGCTACTGGCCACCCGCCCCGACTGGACTCGCCCGAACACGCGCATCGACCTGATCCTGTTCGATCAGGCAGGAGACGCGCGGCGCATCAGGGATGTGCTGCGACAGATGGACTCATGACCCCCGCAGGGGAGTGCAACTACGTCCACACCAACAAAAAAAACGCCCCGAAGGGCGCTCTCTCACCGGACGACGGATGTTCTCAGCCGCGATGCCGCCGATGACCATGCGCCGCCTTCGGATGATACACCACGTTGTGAACCATCGCCTGATGGGACGAATGCGTGTGAGTGCTCTTGCCGTGCATTCGGGCGGAAACCAGCGTCACATGAGCATTATCCGCCTGCGCGAAGCGCACATGGGACGCCGAAGACGCATGGCGGGAATGATGATGGAAGAACGTCGCGCGATGGTGAAAAACGGGCGGCGCCGTCAACGCATCGAATGTCAGCTTGCTGGCTTCGTAATCAGTGATGACACGCTGGGCGTGAGCCGGAGCAGACATACCGGCGCCAGCCGACACCAGAAGAACCGCCACGAGCGAATTCGAAAAACGCCGCATCACCTTGCATACCCCGCAGTTGCTCACCTTAACGCAAGCTAACCGCACGATTCGACGCAAGGCAAGACATATCAGGCGCTTTTCGCCCGGAAATGCATTTTATATTGCGGCAGCGTCACGAATTGCGTCAACATTATGGCAGACGCCCCGGAATTGCGGCAAAGCCGGGGCGGATCTTCCCTTCAGGCGGTCGCCTTGGCGATCCCCTTCTCGGCAAACAGCGATTCGAGTTCCCCGCTCTGGAACATGTCCGTCACGATATCGCAGCCGCCGATGAACTCGCCCTTCACATAGAGCTGGGGGATTGTCGGCCACTGCGAGAACTCCTTGAGGCCCTGCCGCAGCTCTGCGCTCGTCAACACGTTCTCGCTCTCGAACGGAACACCCAGATGGGTCAGGATCTGCACCACGCGCGCGGAGAAGCCACATTGCGGGAAGAGCTTGTCACCCTTCATGAACAGCATGACCGGATGCGTGTCGATCTGATGCTGGATGTGCTGGAAGATCGGTTGCGACATATCTCAAATCCTCAATAAACGATCGTTCCAAGGCAATATGGACCCGCGGAACCTCTTTTGTCAGGGGGAGCGGCGTTCTTTCTGATCACACCCCCCTGATCATGCCCCCTGTCCCGCATCAGGGGGAACGAGCGTCTTCAACGCCATCGCATGCAACTCCGTCCCCATCCGCTCGCCGAACGCATCGTAGACGAGCTTGTGCTGCCGGACGCGCGGCAGACCTCGAAACGCCTCGCTCGTGACCGTGCAGGCATAGTGATCCCCGTCCCCGGCCAGATCCTGAATCTCCACCTTCGCATCCGGCAACGCGCCGAGAATGGTCCGTTCAATTTCCTGCGCGCTCATCGGCATCTTCAGTTCCCCATGAAGCCGGGGAAGAACGACTCGTGCGCCTCGCGCAGGCGGGAGACCGATATCTTCAACCCGCCCCAGAAACTCAGCACGTCCCCGCCGCCTCGTCCGAGCCGCCGTATCGGCACGTGCGCCGCCTCCGCAACCTCGGTCATCGCCGCGCCATCCTTCGTGGCGACGATGTAACACGCCTGCTCCTCGGCGAAGTAATGCGCATGATAGGGCGGGCTGTCATACCGGGGCTGCACGAGTTCACATCCCACTCCGCTGGCGATCAACATTTCCGCCACGGCCACGAGCAGGCCGCCATCAGAGAGATCGTGACAGGCAAGAACGTTCCCCGCGAGAATTTGCGCCCGGACGAAATCGCCGTTCCGCTTTTCCGCGACGAGATCGACGATCGGCGGCGCTCCTTCCTCGCGCCCCGCAACCTCGCGCAGCCAGAGCGACTGCCCGAGATCGCCGCGCAACTCGCCGACCAGGACGAGATCGCAGTCCTCGGGCATGCCGTACCCGACAGCCTTCGTCACATCGTCGATCACGCCCAGACCGCCGATCGCAGGCGTCGGCAGGATGGACACGCGCAACCCGCTCGGTAGTTTCGTCTCGTTATAAAGCGAGACATTCCCGCTCACGACCGGGAAATCCAGCGCCTTGCATGCCTCCGCCATGCCCTTCACGACTTCGGCGAACTGCCCCATGATTTCCGGTTTTTCAGGATTGCCGAAATTGAGATTGTCCGTGATCGCCAGCGGAGTCGCGCCCGTCGCGGTGATGTTGCGCCACGCCTCGGCCACCGCCTGCCTCGCGCCCGCATGCGGATCGGCCTGACAATAGCGCGGCGTGCAGTCCGTCGTCAGCGCCAGCCCGCGCCGCGTGCCGGGCACGCGCACGATGGCGGCGTCCGCCGTGCCGGGACCGCGCACCGTCTGGCCACCCACGTCGCTGTCGTACTGGTTCCACACCCAGGCGCGCGAGGCGAGATCGGGACAGGCCAGCAGATGCAGCAGCGCATTGCCGATCCCCTCCGGATCGGGCACCCAGCCCAGCCGCGCGGGCGGCTCGGCGACCAGCCTCGGACGGTCGTAAAGCGGCGCATCGTCCGCCAGCGGCGCCAACGGGATATCCGCCTCCACCACGCCCTTGTGCGTCACCGTGATCCGCCCCGTATCGGTCAGATGGCCGATCACGGCGAAATCCAGATCCCATTTCTCGAAGATCGCGCGCGCCGCCTCGGTGCGCTCGGGCCGGAGCACCATGAGCATCCGCTCCTGGCTCTCGGAGAGCATCATTTCATAGGCCGTCATGCCCGTTTCACGCTGCGGCACGTCGTCCAGCACCAGCTCGATGCCGACGCCGCCCTTCCCCGCCATCTCGACGGAAGAGGAGGTCAGCCCCGCCGCGCCCATATCCTGAATCGCGACGATCGCGTCCGTTGCCATCAATTCCAGACAGGCTTCGATCAGCAGCTTCTCGGTGAACGGATCGCCCACCTGCACCGTCGGGCGCTTGGACGCCGCCTGCTCGTCGAACTCCGACGAGGACATGGTGGCGCCGTGAATGCCGTCACGCCCCGTCCTGGAGCCGACATACACGACCGGATTGCCGACCCCCGCCGCCGCGGAGAGGAAAATCCGGTCCTTAGGCGCGATTCCCACCGTCATCGCGTTGACCAGCGGATTCCCGTCAAAGGCCTTGTGGAAATTGACCTCGCCGCCCACCGTCGGCACGCCGACGCAATTGCCGTAGCCGCCGATCCCGCGCACCACGCCATCGACGATGTGCCGCGTGCCGGGCGCCTTCGGATCGCCGAACCGCAGGGCGTTCAGGTTGGCCACCGGCCGCGCGCCCATGGTGAACACGTCGCGCAGAATGCCGCCCACCCCCGTCGCCGCGCCCTGATAGGGCTCGATGAAGGAAGGGTGATTATGGCTCTCCATCTTGAAGACCGCCGCCAGGCCGTCACCGATATCCACCACCCCGGCATTCTCGCCCGGTCCGTGGATCACCCATGGCGCCTTGGTCGGCAGGTTGCGCAGATGAATGCGCGAGGATTTGTAGGAGCAGTGCTCAGACCACATGACCGAGAAGATGCCGAGTTCGGTCAGAGTCGGCGTCCGCCCCATGACGGCGAGGATCTTGTCGTACTCCCCCCCCGTCAGGCCGAAACGTTCCGCAAGCGCGGCATCGACGGTCATGCTCATGCGACGAGGCTCTCCACCAGACTGCGGAACATCGGCACGCCGTCGGTCGCGCCGAGATCGGGATCGACAAGATTCTCGGGATGCGGCATCAGCCCGCAGACACGCCCGTTTTCACTCAGCACGCCGGCGATCGCGTTGATGCTGCCGTTCGGATTCAGCGTACGGTCGTCGGCCGAAACCGCGCCATCGACGGCGCAATATCTGAACGCCACCCGCCCCTCGCCCTCAAGCCGCGCGAGTCCTTCGGCCGAAACGGTGTAATTGCCGTCGCCATGCGCCATCGGCGAGCGGAACACGGCCCCCTTACGCCAGCCCGAGGTGAAGACCGTCGCCTCGTTCTCGACCTTCAGGAAACAATCCTGCGCCAGGAACCGCATCCCCGCATTGCGCAGCAGCGCACCGGGCAGAAGCTGGGCCTCCGTCAGAATCTGGAAGCCGTTGCACACGCCCAGAACATGGCCGCCCCGCGCCGCGAACGCCTTGATCTCCCGCATGATCGGCGAATGCGCCGCCATGGCGCCGGACCGCAGATAGTCACCGAAGCTGAAGCCGCCGGGCAGGACGACGAGATCGAGCGCAGGCAGGCTGGTGTCGCGATGCCAGAGCATCTGCGGCGGGCGGCCGCTCGTCAGCCGCAGCGCCTGCGCCATGTCGCGCTCACGATTGGTTCCGGGAAAAACGACGATGCCAGCCTTCATTTCGCTCCCCCGGACGCGCACGGATAGGAATCGTGCAGCGCGGCGAAAACCGATTCCCCGACCGGCTTTTTCCACACGTCGCGATGCGCGCGCAGCCACGAGACCACATGCCCGCGCATGGACGGCGTGGTCGCACCCGCAGGAACGCAGAACCCGGCCACGGAAGCGCTGTCCCCCCCTGCCTTGTCATTCAGATGCGCCAGCGCCCCGGCATCCGCGACACCCGAAATATAGGCGTCGCACACCTCCAGCCGCGTCTGGGACGTGCAGATGCGCCCGAACTGCTCCGCCGTCATCGGAGAAAGACGCTGCGCGAACGCCGACCCGGCGGAAAGAGCAACGGTCGAAAGGAGAAGCCCCGCTATGGTCTTCCTCACGGCGCCGCCTCCACCGCGAAATCCTCGATCACCAGATTGGCCAACAGGGCGCGCGCCATGTCCTCACCCTTCGCGACCGCCGCGGCGGGATCGCTCTGCGGCACGTCGATCTCAATCACCTTACCCGCCCGCACCTCGCCGAGGCCATGGAAACCGAGCACATCCAGCGCATGGCCGATCGCCTTGCCCTGCGGGTCCAGCACGCCGTCCTTCAGCATGACCGTGACACGAATCTTCATTGCATCAACTCCGGACCCTTCATGTCGCCATTTCCCGCTTCGGGCAGGATTCCCAGCCGCCGCGCCACTTCCTGATAGGCTTCCTCGACTTTGCCGAGATCGCGCCGGAACCGATCCTTGTCGAGCTTCTCGCTGGTCTTGACGTCCCACAGCCGACAATTATCGGGGGAGATTTCGTCGGCAAGGACGATCCGCATTTCCTCCCCTTCCCACAGACGGCCGAATTCCAGCTTGAAGTCCACCAATTGTATGCCGACACCCAGGAATATACCGCTTAAAAAATCATTCGTACGCAGAGCGAGCCCGGTCATGTCGTCCAGATCCTGCGTCGAGGCCCAGCCGAAGGCCGTGATATGCTCCTCCGACACCATCGGATCGTTCAGGCTGTCGTTCTTGTAATAATATTCGATGATGGAGCGGGGCAGCCGCGTCCCCTCGGGAATACCCAGCCGCTTGGCGATCGACCCCGCCGCGACGTTGCGGATCACGACTTCCAGCGGAACGATCTCGACCTCGCGGATGAGCTGCTCGCGCATGTTCAGGCGGCGCACGAAATGCGTGGGGATGCCGATGTCGTGCAGACGCAGCATCAGGAATTCGCTGATCCGGTTGTTCAGCACGCCCTTGCCGGTGATGATGCCCTTTTTCGCACCATTCCCGGCCGTCGCGTCATCCTTGAAATACTGGACGAGCGTACCGGGTTCCGGTCCTTCGAAGAGGATCTTCGCTTTTCCCTCATAGAGCTGACGACGGCGGGCCATGGCGATCTTTCGACTGGAAAAGTGGAAACAACATACGGTTTGCGCGAGCCTATAGCAACGCAGCCACCCGGTTCATACCCTGTTGGGCCCGGCCCTTTAGCGCCCGGCGCGCGCGGGCAGCTAAGCGGCAGCTAAGCGTCGGGCGCGTCCGCGCCGAACACCTTGGCGTAGATGCGATCCACCGCCGCGAGATGCCGCGCGCTGTCCATCGCCTCATCCAGCACGTCCGTGTCGATTCGGCCCGCCACCTCTGGATCGGCGGCCAGATTCGCGCGGAAGCTCCGCCCGTCCGGCTCGCCCAGCTTCGTCCAGGTCGCCATCGCGTTGCGCTGCACGATGCGATAGGCGTCCTCGCGCGAGATCCCGGCCCGCGCGAGCGCCAGCAGCACCTCGCCCGAATGCACGACCCCGCCGAGCGACTCGAGATTGGCCATCATCCGCTCCGGATAGACGACCAGCTTCTCCATCATGCCGGCCAGACGCATCAATGCGAAATCCAGGCCGATCGTCGCATCGGGGCCGATGTTCCGCTCCACCGAGGAATGGCTGATGTCGCGCTCATGCCACAACGCCACGTTCTCCAGCGCCGGAACGGCATAGGACCGCACGAGCCGCGCCAGCCCGGTAAGATTCTCGGAGAGCACCGGGTTGCGCTTGTGCGGCATGGCAGAGCTGCCCTTCTGGCCGGGATGGAAGAACTCCTCCGCCTCCCGCACCTCGGACCGCTGGAGATGCCGCACCTCGGTCGCCAGACGCTCGATTCCGCTCGCGATCACCGCCAGCGCGCAGAAGAACGCCGCATGACGGTCGCGCGGGATGACCTGCGTGGAAACATCCTCCGCCGCCAGACCCAGCTTTTCCGCGACAAAATCCTCGACCCGCGGGTCGATATGCGCATACGTCCCCACCGCGCCGGAAATGGCGCAGACGGCGATCTCCCTCCGCGCCTCGACCAGCCGCGCCCGATTGCGCGCGAACTCGGCGTAATGCCCCGCCATCTTCAGCCCGAAGCTCGTCGGCTCGGCGTGGATGCCATGGCTGCGCCCGATCGTCACGGTCATCTTGTGCCGGAGCGCCTGCGCCTTGAGCGCCGCCAGAACCGCGTCGAGATCGGCCAGCAGCAGATCCGCCGCCTGAACGAGCTGGACCGAGAAACACGTGTCCAGCACGTCGGACGACGTCATGCCCAGATGCACGAACCGGCTCTCGGGGCCGACCTTTTCCGCCAGCCAGGTGAGGAAGGCGATCACGTCATGCCGCGTCTCGGCCTCGATCTCGTCGATCCGCGCCAGATCGGCCTCCGAGAACGCCGCCATGGCAACGTCGCCCTTCTCGCGGATGATCCGCGCGGCCTCCTCCGGAATCGCGCCGAATGTCGCCATCGCTTCGCATGCCAGCGCCTCGATCTCGAACCAGATGCGATAGCGGTTGACCGGCGACCAGATCGCGGTCATCGCGGGGCGGCTATAACGCGGGACCATGGCGAGGCTCCTTCACGAGACAAGAACAAACGACTCGGCAGGGCTCATAGACGATTCGCCCCCCCGCGAATACCGTAAATCCGAATGCCGTCATTCCCCGGCCGCGACGATCATGGCCGTAACGGTCGTGGCCGTGATGCTCCCGACCCCTCCCGTCCCGCGATTTGCAGCTTGGGCCCGGCTTCTCTACCGTCCGCCCCACACGATTTTCCGCGGGAGCACCGCTTGCACCTCGACCTCTCCTGGCACGCCCTCGGCGCTCTCGCGCAGGTCATCCTGATCGACGTGACCCTGGCCGGCGACAATGCCGTCGTCATCGGCATGGCCGTGCGCGGCCTGCCGCCCGCCCGCCAGCGCCTCGCCATTCTTCTCGGCACCCTGACCGCCGCGATCATGCGGATCGGCCTCGCCCTCGTCGCGGCCCGACTGCTCGCCGTCATCGGACTGACCCTGGCCGGCGGCCTGCTGCTCGCCTGGGTCTGCTGGAAGATGTACCAGGAACTGCGCCGCCCGCCGGAAGAGGCCGCAACGGCCGCGTCCACCTCACTGCGCGGCGCGGTCATTCGCCTCATTCTCGCGGATCTCTCGATGAGTCTCGATAATGTGTTGGCGGTGGCGGGCGCGGCGATGGGACATCCGTATATCCTCATCATCGGCCTTGCCGTCGCCGTCCTGATGATGGGCGCCGCCGCCGCCGTCATCGCGCGGCTGCTGGACCGCCATCGCTGGATCGCATGGCTCGGTCTCGCCGTCGTAGCCTTTGTCGCTCTTCGCCTGATCTATCGGGGCGGAATGGAAGTCTGGGTCCATGTCTGATCGTCGGAGCTTTCGCCTGCGCCTCGCCCTCTGCGCGACGGCCCTTCTCACCGGCTGCGCCGGCGGACCGGAAGGCATAGCGTCGCCCCCGGCTCAATCCGCAAGCGCGCCGACCGCCGTCGAGCGTGTCGCCCTGCCCCCCGTCTCCGCCGCCACGGAGCAGCGCGTCACCCGATGGCTGGCCCTGACGGCCCCCGGCCCCTATGCGCCCGCCCAGGATTATGCGGATTTCCTGACCAGCGGCACCAAATGGCCGCTGCGCGGGCTGATGATGGCGCGCTACGAGCACCAGCTCGCCGAGGCCGACACCGTCACGCTCTCCCGGCTTTGCCCTCTCCTGCCGCCGAACCGCGCCACAGCCTTTCTCCGTTGCGCGCCCGCGCTGCCGGACGCGGCCGCCCGCGCGCGCGTCATCTGGACTCACGACGCGATCTCCTCCTCCGAGGAACCCGCCTTCCTCGCCCGGTTCGGCGATCACCTGACGCCGGACGACCAGTGGGCGCGTTTCCAGACACTCGAATCCTCCGGCCAGATCGCCGCCGCCCGGCGACAGATCGCACGGCTGGCCCCCGCGCGTCAGAACCTCGCCCGCGCCCGGCTCGCCTTCCGCCTCGCCACGCCGGACGCGGACTCGACCCTCGCCGCCCTGAGTCCGGACGATCTCGCCGATCCAATCCTTACCCTCGCCCGCCTGCATGCCCTCCGCCGCGCGGACCGACTCGGCGACGCGCTCGCGCTCTGGAAACAGTCCGGCTTCACGGTCGAACGACGCGCGCCCAGCCATAGATGGTGGAGCGAGCGCGCCGCCCTCTCCCGCGCCCTGCTCTCCGCCGGTTCGCCGCCGGACGCGCTGCTGCTTGCCCGCGACGTCACGGCGCCCGTCGGCTCCCCCCAGCGGCTGGAGGCGCAATTCCTGACCGGCTGGATCGAACTGCGCGCCCTGCACGATCCCTCCGCCGCCATCCCGCTCTTCACCGACCTTCTGCAAGACCGGAGCATCATCACCCGCGCGAAAGGCGCCTACTGGCTCGGCCGCGCCCATCGGGACCTCGGCCATGAGGCGACGGCGCGTCAGGCCTGGACGCGCGCGGCGCAATATCCCACGACCTTCTACGGCCAGCTTGCCCTCGCAGCGCTCAACGGCAACGTGCCGACCCTCCTGCCGGACGCGCCGCCCGTGCCCGGGCTGGATGCGGCGCTCGCCCGGCTGCCGCCCGCTCCGCAGGGCCGGATCGGCAGGCCCGACCTCGCCGAAGCGGCCACATGGCTGGTGCGGCAGGGCGACAGCGCCCATGCCCGCCTCTTCCTGATGCTGCTCCAGAGCGAGACGACAGACCCGGCGGACCAGGCGCAGCTCGCGCGGCTCGGCTGGACGCTGGGCCTCTACGAGCCCGCCGTATTCGCCGCCCGCTCCACCGGCCGTCAGGGCGTGACGCTCTATCCGCTCGGCTGGCCCCTCCCGCCGGACATCGACACGGAGGAGGGCGCGACTCCGCCCGGTCTCGCGCTCGGCGTCGCGCGTCAGGAGAGCAGCTTCGACCCCGATGCTGAGAGCCCGGCCCGCGCCATCGGGCTGATGCAGTTCCAGACCGGCACGGCGCGCGACGTCGTCCGCCGCGCCGGTCTCTCGGGCCTCGACATCAGCCCCGCCGGGCTGCGCGATCCGCGCACGAGCATGATCCTCGGCCGCGCCTATCTCGCCTATCTGCTTTCACGTTTCGACAATGTCGTCCCGGAGGCGCTCGCGGCCTACAATGCCGGCCCGCACCGCACCGCCCAATGGCTCGAAAGCGATCCGCTTCCGGTCCCGCTCACCCAGGACGCCCTCATCGACTGGATCGAGAAACTGCCTTACGAGGAGACGCGCGCCTATATCCAGCATGTCGAGGAAAACCGCGCGATTTACCGCCTGATGGAGGCCGGCCATGCTTGATGACGACACCCTCGCCCTCGCCGCCCGCGCCCTCGACACGCTGCGCGCGCGCAAACACCGCGTCGTCACGGCCGAAAGCTGCACGGGCGGTCTCGTCGCCGCGGCTCTCACCGCCCAGCCCGGCTCCTCTGACGTCGTGGAAGGCGGGTTCGTCACCTATTCCAATGCGCTCAAGGAGACGATCCTCATTGTGGGCGGCACCACCCTCGCCCGGAAAGGCGCGGTCAGCGAGGAAACGGCGGTGGAAATGGTCTTCGGCGCGCTTCAGGCCGCCCCGAACGCCACGATCGCCGTATCGCTCACGGGAATCGCCGGTCCGGCCGGCGGCACGGACGCCAAGCCGGTCGGCACCGTCTGCATCGCATGCCTGAGCGGCACAAACGCCCCGCATGTCGAGACGTGCCATTTCCCCGGCGACCGCGCGGCGATCCGGCAAGCCGCCGTCCGCAGAGCGCTGGAACTGCTCATCCAGTCCTGAGTCGACAGACAGGAGATAGCCGGACGGAGCGCGCGGCGGCCTATCGTCCCCAACAGCAGCGGCATCCGAAATCGTCATCGTCGAGCCACTCGTCATCCGCTTCGGCCAGGGGAGCGGCGGGCGCCTCGCCCGACTGACAGGTCAGCGCCGTCCCGCTTCTTCCCGTCGCAAAAGGTCCGGGCCCGTCATTCGAGACCCCCGCCTGAAGCATAGAAGATCGGGCGGCGGCGTCCGTCCGATCACTCGTCCCGGCCATAGTACAGCTTTCCGATCTCGATGGCGGGACGTCCCTGAGCGCGGCGATGGATGTTCGTGTCGCGCAGGGAATAGGCGCAGCCGCAATATTCCTGCTGGTAGAACTCTTCCCGCTTGCTGATCTCGATCATGCGCGCGGCCCCGCCCCCCTTGCGCCAGTTGAACTCCCAATAGGTCAGACCGTCATAGGGCGCCGCGGCGCGCGTTCCGCACTCATTGATCTGGGCCATGTTCTTCCAGCGCGAAATGCCGAGGGAACTGGTGATGACCGGAAACCCGTGCTCATGCGCATACAGGGCCGTGCGCTCGAAGCGCATGTCGAAACACATGGTGCATCGGATGCCGCGCTCCGGCTCCCATTCCATGCCTTTCGCACGGGCGAACCAGTTGTCGCGATCATAATCCGCATCCACGAACGGCACGCCGTGCTTCTCGGCGAAACGGATATTCTCCTCCTTGCGCAGGAGATATTCCCGCTCGGGATGGATGTTCGGGTTGTAGAAGAAGATCGTGTACTCGATGCCCGAAGCCGACATCGCCTCCATGACCTCCCCGGAACAGGGCGCGCAACAGGAATGGAGCAGCACTTTCTTCCGGCCATCCGGGGGGACCAGAACGGGGCGTTCGAAATCCGTCATACCGTTATCCTCTCAGGCAGCCATCTCCCTACCCGAAAGCAGGGAGGCAGGACAACATGCTCCAGCCCCCGGCCCCGAGCAGGTGTTCCGAGGCCAGGCTGGGCACCCCGAAAGGCTCATTTTTCGGACATTCCCGACAAAAAAAGCGGCCCCGAACAGGGGCCGCTTCTTCCCGCGAGTCGAAACGCCTTATTGCGGCGGGGTCGGCGCGTTCGCCGGCATCGTGCCGGCCGGCATCGCGGCCGGCGGCATATTGCCCGGCATCGGCACTGTCGCGCTGGCCGGCGGCGGCGCGGGCGGCATCGACGTGGCGACAGGCGTTTCCGCCTTCTGCAGGCTCTGCGCGTTCAACTGCTCGGTCGTCATTTCCGGCGCCGTGCTCTGATGCGACTGCGTCGCCTTCTTGTGATGGTGATGCGCGGCGAGCACCGGGCTGGACGCGACGAGAATACCGGCAAGCGCGGCGGCCCCGATCGTGAACTTCTTCATGGCTCTTGTCCCTTCTTCTGGCCAGCAGCGCACGCGACGCCTTCCGGCAATGATTGTCAGACGCTCGGGCAACGCGCCGTCACGGGAAAAGTTCGTTCATTGTCGGTCCAAACCAAATGAATCGTGGGATTCAGGATTCGGAATGACGGAGCGTTTCCCCGCCCCGCCGCATGCCGGGGAGGATCGGCGGCCCGTAGCATTCCCTGGCGCGCTTGATGAATGCGGACACCATCAGCCGGACTCCTTCGTTGAACACGACCCCGATGGCGTTCTGCAACAGCCGGGAGCGGAATTCGAAATCGACGAAGAAATCGACGAGGCATCCCGAGGCGTCCGGCGTGAAATTCCAGACATTATTGAGATATCGGAACGGACCACGCTCGTAGCACACGCGGATTCGCGTGGGATATTGCAGCGCCACGCGGCTCGTGAACGTCTCGCGGAACGGCCCGAACCCGACGGTCAGATCCGCCACCAGCTCCGTCTCCGTCCGCGAGCGCACCACGGCCTTCGCGCACCAAGGCAGGAATTGCGGATATTTCGCCACATCCGCCACGAGATCGAAGAGCTGCTCCGGCGTGTACCCGATCAGGCGCTGTTCGGCATGGGTGGGCATCAGACGCGAATCCCTTGCGCCGCGAGCTTCCGCTCCCGCGCATCCCGCAACGCGGCGAAATCGGCATCGGCATGATAGGAGGAGCGGGTCAGCGGCGTCGCACTCACTTGCAGGAACCCTTTCGCCCGCGCGGCGGCGGCATAATCGTCGAACTCCGCAGGAGACACGAAGCGCGCCACCGCGGCATGTTTGGGCGTCGGCTGAAGATACTGGCCCAGCGTGAGGAAATCGACATCCGCGATGCGGAAATCGTCCATCACCTGCAAGACTTCCATCCTCTCCTCGCCCAGCCCGAGCATCATGCCCGATTTGGTGAAGATCGACGGATCGAGCCGCTTCACGTCGTCCAGAAGACGCACGGACTGATAATAGCGCGCGCCCGGCCTGATGCCCGGATAGAGCCGCGGCACAGTCTCGATATTGTGGTTGAACACATCCGGTCGCGCCGCCACGACGATCTCCAGCGCGCCCGGCTTGCGCAGGAAATCCGGCGTGAGAATCTCGATGGTCGTCCCCGGCGAGGCCGCGCGGATGGCGGCGATGGTCCGCGCGAAATGCCCGGCACCGCCATCGGCCAGATCGTCGCGATCGACGGAGGTCACGACCACATGCCGCAGCCCCAGCTTCGCCACAGCATCGGCCACACGCTCCGGCTCACCCGCGTCGAGCGCATGGGGCAGGCCGGTCGCGACATTGCAGAAGGAACAGGCGCGCGTGCAGATCTCGCCCATGATCATCATGGTCGCATGACGCTGGGACCAGCATTCGCCGATATTGGGGCAGGCGGCTTCCTCACAGACCGTCACGAGTTTGTGATCCCGCATCAGCCCGCGCGTCTCCGCATAGACCGGACTGGACGGCGCGCGGACCCGAATCCAGTCCGGCTTGCGCTGAACGGGATTGTCCGGACGATGCGCCTTTTCCGGATGCCGAAGCTCCGAACGGACGCGATGATCAATCGAGATACGCTGCATGATCTTCCGTTTCACCTAGCGGCCCCGAACGCACGGACGATCTATATGTCCCGCCCGGCCAGGCCCTTGCCCCCATTGGCGCGGGGCCCGGGAACGCTGTCAATGTCCTTCACGGAAGACATAGCGCCATCAGGCGGCGCGCTCCATGCCTCTCTCAGAGAAAGCCCAGCAGACGCCGCGCCGCAATCCCGGGATCGGGCTCGCGCAGCAGGCTCTCGCCGACGAGAACGCCCGACGCACCCGCGGCTCCGACCCGATGCACATCGTCCTGGGTACGAATGCCGCTCTCCGAGATCACGATGCGGTCCGGCGGGACCAGCGGCGCGAGATCGAGCGTGGTTTGCAGATCGGTCTTGAGAGTCCGCAGATTGCGGTTGTTGATGCCGATCAGCAGGACATCGAGGCCCAATGCCCGGTTCAGCTCCGCCTCGTCATGCACCTCGCACAGCACGTCGAGATCCAGTCCGCGCGCCAGAGAGATCAGCTCCGCTGCATCCACATCATTCAGCACTGCAAGGATGATCAGAATCGCATCCGCCCCGATCAGCCGGCTTTCATGCACCTGCCAGGGCGAGAGGATGAAATCCTTCCGCAAGATCGGCAGAGAGCAATGCTGCCGCACCAGCGTCACGTCGTCCGCACTGCCGTGAAAACACGACCCTTCCGTGAGGACCGAAAGACAGCACGCACCCGCCGCCTGATAGGACTGGGCGATGCCGACAGGATCGTAGTCCGGCCGCAGCACGCCCGCCGAGGGCGACGCCTTCTTGATCTCCGCGATGAGCCCCACCTGCCGGTCCGCCGTCACCTGCTTGAGCGCGTCGGCGAATCCGCGTGTCGGCGTGCTGACCTCCCGCGCGCGGGAGGTGATCTCCTTGAGCGGCATGATCTGCGCCCGCTGCTCCACGTCCACGCGCGTCCGCGCGCAGATGCGCGCCAACACGTCGGGGCTCTCCTGAAGAGCGGTGAGCACATCGCCTTCCGCGTGTCGCGCTGTCGTTTCGTTCATCATCCCGACCTTCAGCTTCTTATTCATTCCACCGGCGCGGCGACATGCGCGGCCGCTTTCAGCGCAGCCGCGGCCGCCCCACAGTCGAGGGACGACGCCGCCCGCGCCACGTTCTCCTTCAACGCCGCCGGGCACACCCGGCCCTGCGCGACGATCGGTCCTCGCCCCGCGACATGCAGCGCGACGGCGGCGTTCAGCAGGACCGTGTCGCGATAGACCCCCCGCGCACCATCGAGCAGCGCCCGCAGGGCCATTGCATTCTCCCCGGGCGCGCCGCCCGCGAGTTCGGCGATCGGACGGCGCGGGAACCCCGCCATCTCGGGCTCCAGATGGAAATGACGCAGATCGCCCTCGTCCCAGGCGCTGACCCGCCCCGGCCCGGCCAGCGTCAATTCATCCGCGCCGCCCCGGTCCGTCTCGCCATGCACGGCCCAGATACATGTGCCGCCCAAGGCCCCCAGCGTCCGCGCGACCGTGTCCAGCCAGCCGGCATCGAACACGCCGACCATCTGCCGCCGCACGCGCGCCGGATTGCAGAGCGGCCCCAGCAGATTGAACACGGTGCGGAATCCGAGCGCCTTCCGCACCCCCGCCGCGTGGCGCATCGCCGGATGATGTAGCGGCGCGGCCAGAAACGCCACCCCGTCGCGCCGCAAACGCTCCGACTGGAGAGCGGCATCCCCCTCCGGCTCGATCCCGAGCATTTGCAGAACGTCCGTCGCCCCGGACCGCGAAGACAGCGCCCGATTCCCATGCTTGGCCACCGGCACGCCCAGCCCCGCCAGCACGAAGGCCACCGCCGTCGAAACGTTCAGCGTTCCCAGACCGTCCCCGCCCGTGCCGCACACGTCGATCGCGCCTTCGGGGACGTCCTCCAGCGCGGTCATGCAGGCGCGCACCGCCCGCACCGCGCCGCGCAATTCCGCCTCCGTCTCGCCGCGCATCCGCAACGCCGTGAGGATGGCCGCCAGTTCGACCGGCTCGACCTCGCCTCGCATGATGCGGGAAAACAGCGCCTCCGCCTCGTCCTCGTCCAGCCTTTCCCCGGCCACGAGCCGATGGAGCACCTTTTGGGGGAGAATCCCCTGGGCGAGTACCCTCTGGGGCTGATCCGTCCGGGGCAGCACCGTCCGGAGGTCTCCCCGTCCCGTCTCATGCCCGTCCATAGGTCAGGCCGCCAGTTTCGTGCTGTGAAACGTGCGCGCGATCACGAGAAAATTCGCCAGCATGTCGCGCCCGTTCCGCGAGGCGATGCTCTCCGGATGGAACTGCACCCCATGCGTCGGATAGTCGCGATGCCGGACGCCCTGAATCACCCCGTCGCCGCTCCGCGCATTGACCAGCAGCACCTCCGGCACCGTCTCCGGCGCGAGGGTGAGACTATGATAGCGCGTCGCCTCCACCGGATCGGGCAGCCCCCGGAACAGGCCGGTCCCGTCATGATGCATCAGATCGACCTTCCCATGCATCGGCACCGGCGCACGCACGACCTTCGCGCCAAAAACCTGACCGATCGCCTGATGGCCGAGACAGACCCCCAACACCGGCACAATCGGCGCGGCGCGGGCGATCAGATCGCAGCAGATGCCCGCCTCGTTCGGCGAGCACGGACCCGGCGAAATCACGATCGCCTCCGGCGCCAGCGCCAGCGCCTCCTCCACCTCCAGCGAATCGTTCCGGCGGACATCGCAGCGAACGCCGAGCGAGCCGAAATGATGCACCAGATTGAAGGTGAAACTGTCGTAATTGTCGATCAGCAAAATCATGGCGGCATGATGACGCCGCCGCGTCACAAAATCAAACCCCGTTACACAAGGGGCGCATTTATGCCGCCCCGGCTTCGACCGCTCCCGCCACCGCCATCTCGGCGGCCCGGAACAGCGCCCGCGCCTTGTGACGGGTCTCGGCCTCCTCCAGCGCGGGCACGCTGTCCGCCACGACGCCGCACCCCGCCTGCACGTACATCTCCCCGTCGCGCAGCACCGCCATGCGCAGCCCGATGCAGGTGTCCATCTCGCCATTCGCCGTGAAATACCCGACACACCCGGCATAAGGACCGCGCCGCGTCGGCTCCAGCTCGTCGATGATCTCCATGGCGCGAATCTTCGGCGCGCCGCTCAGCGTCCCCGCCGGAAAGGCCGCCGCCAGCGCGTCCACCGCATCGGCGTCCGAACGGATACGCCCCTCCACCGTCGATGAAATATGCATGACATGGCTGTAGCGCTCGATCACGAAGCGCGCGGGCACGGTGACGGAACCGAGTTCCGCGACGCGGCCCACATCGTTGCGCCCCAGATCGATCAGCATGAGATGCTCGGCCCGCTCCTTGGCGTCGGCCAGAAGTTCCGCCTCCAGAATCCGGTCCTCCTCGTCGGTTTCCCCGCGCGGGCGAGTCCCCGCCAGCGGACGCACCGTCACCACTCCGTCGCGCAGACGCACGAGGATTTCCGGCGAGGAGCCGACCAGAGCGAAACCATCCAGTTCGATCAAGAAAAGGAACGGCGCCGGATTGATCCGGCGCAGGGCGCGATACAGCGCAAGCGGCGGCAACGGAAACGCCACGCGGAATCGCTGGCTCGGCACGATCTGGAAGGCGTCGCCCGCCGCGATATAGTCCTGCGCCCGCCGCACCGCCGCCTCGAACGCGCCCGGCGCGAAATTGGAGACCGGCTCGCCCAGAGCGAAACCTGGCTCCAGCTCGATGCGCGGCTCCCTGACGGGTTCGCGCAACGCCGCGCGCGCCGTCTCGATCAGCCTTGCGGCCTCCGCCTGATCCGCCGCACCGCCGCGCCGCAGCGGCACGGCCAGCACCAGTTCGTCGCGCACCGAATCGAACACGGCGAAGAGGCGCGGTCGCACCATCACCCCGTCCGGCAATCCGGCGTCATCGGGCGGCGCATCCGGCAGATGCTCCATCTGCCGCACCATGTCATAGCCGAGATAGCCGAACAGCCCCGCGATCATCGGCGGCAAACCGGGCGGCAACGCCATCTGGCTCTCCCGATGCACCCGGCGCAGGGACTCGAGCGGCGGCGCCGTCTCCGCCACGAAACGCGACTCCGCCGTTCCCGGCGCGCGGTCGATCGCCGCCGCGCCGTCGCGACAGATCCAGACGAGATCGGGCAGGAGCGCGATGACGGAATACCGCCCGCGCGTCGCGCCGCCCTCCACACTTTCCAGCAGGAGCGAAGGAGCCCGGCCACCGCTCTCGGCCGCCGCCATCGCGGAGAGGCGGATATAGGCCCCGACCGGCGTCAGAAGATCGGCGGCCTCGACCACATGCAGCACATCGTCCATCAATGCCCGCCCGCCGCGACGCCCGTGGAATCGATCACCTTCCGCAGCAGCGCCATGTTGGGCTGCGGCTTGAGGCGATCCTCCAATTGCCGGACATAGGCCATGGACACGTCCTCTCGCAGCGTGTCGGTCATCTGCGTCTCGACACGGCCCTCTATTTCCTTCGCCAGCGCCGTGTCCGGATCGCGCAGCCCCGTCACGGTGGCGACGAAATAAAGGTCGCCGTCATTGACCATGAAGCTCTTCCCGACCGGCGTCTCGAAGGCGCGCATCGCCACGACGCGCGGCAACTGAGGCGGCTGGGCGCGGGAGAAGGCGATGTCCTTTTTCAGATCCGCCGCCTCCGGCGTCTCCGCGACCGCCGCCGCCACGCCGGTTCCGGCCCGCGCCTTGACCAGCAGGGCCGCCGCGCGCCGATCCGCCGCATGACGCCGCGCGTCCGCCGTCCAGTTCGCCTCCACTTCCGCGCGCACCGTGTCGAACGGCTTCACGTGTCCCGGTTCGATCACGTCCACCAGAACGGCGAAGGCGCTTCCCTTCGGCCCCTCGACGACGGTGGGATGGTCCTTCGTCCCCTGCGCGAAGATACGCGCGACGATCTGCTTGCGCAGATCCGCATCGCCCGGAATCGGCGCGGGCTCGCCGTCCTTGGTCAGCCCCTGGGCATTGAGGAAGCCGGAAGCCGGCGCCGCGCCGACGTTGGCGGGAATACGTTCCAGATCCGTGCTCCCCGCGACGGCGTCCTGCAACTGCTGCACGCGCGCGGGCAACAGTTGCGGCGCCTGCGCCTTGGCGATTTCCTTTCGCAGATCCTCGCGCGCATCCGCGAAGCTGGTGTCATGCGGGGCCTTGATGTCGATGACGCGGAAGATCACCCACCCCGTCTCGCTCTTCACCGGCCCCTGAATGTCGCCCTGCGGCGCTGCGAAGCTGGCCGCGGCGAGTTCCGGGCTGGGCAGGTCGGCCTTGCGCGTGTCGGGCATGTCCACCGCCGCCGCATCGGGAAACTGCGTCCGCATCGCCTCCCAGCTCGCCCCGGCCTTCCAGGCCGTCGCCGCGCGCGCGGCCGCCGCCTGATCCTGAAACGTCAGCACTTCGAGATGGCGCGTCTCCGGCGCATGAAACCGCTGGGACTGGAAGTCGTAGAGGCGCTTGAGATCGGCGTCCGACACCTCGAATTGCCGGGCGACCGTGTCGGCCGTCAGCACGACCATCTTCGCATGGCGGAATTCCGGCGTGCTGAACTCCCACGGGTGGTTGTCATAATACCGATGCAGTTCCGCCTCGTCCGGCGCGGGAGGGGCAGGCATCTTCGCGGCGTCCACGGCCACGAGGTCCAGCACCGTGCGCCGGGCGTTGAAATCGACGATCCGCCGCACCAGCGCCTCCGGCGCCGTCGCCGCATCCCCCAATCCCCCGCCCAGACCGCGCACGACGATGTCTTCCCGCACCATGTCGAGAAACGCGGCCTCGTTCATGCCGATCTGGGCGATGCGCTGGTTGAAGACCGCCCGGTCGAACCGCCCGTCCTTGCCCTTGAAATACGGCATGTCGAACACGTCCCGCCGCACCAGCGAATCGGGCGCATTCATCCCGTTGCGCGTCGCCTGCACCAGCAGCTCCTGCTGCGTGATCATGCGCTGGAGCACCTCGCGCGCCACCTGCGCCCGCTCGGACTGCGGCAACTGGGACGGATCGCTCACGCCCATCTGGCGGGCGATCTGTGGCAACTGGCTGCTGAGCGCGCGCTCCAGCGCTTCGGGCGTGATGCTGCGCGGCCCGATCTTCACCACCGCCGTCGATGATCCGCCCATGTTCGTGGCGATCCCGCCCATGCCCCAGACCACGAAGGCGGCGAAAAATATCAGCGCGATGGCGCGGCCGAGCCAGGAATCGACAAAGACGCGACGCAGGGCGGTAATCATGAAGTCTGTATTCCGGAAGGTGAGTCAGGCAAGATGCAAGCCGCGCACCATAGATAGCCGCGCGCCGCTTGGCCAGAACCCGACTTCCGCCAAAACGCCGCCCGGCGCGCAGACGTGAACGCCCGCGAAAGACGTGAGCGCCGCGAGGACTTGAACCATGAGAGTCCGTGTGCATTCTCATTCCTCAAGCGAACCTGCCCGGCCTTCGGCCAGAATGGAGTCTCCACGTCGATCATGACACACACCGCCTCCAGCCTCATCGTCGGCAACTGGAAAATGAACGGCACCTCCGCCAGCGCCGCGACGCTGATCGGGGAGATCCTCGACGGAGCCGCCGCGCTGCCGCCTTCTGTCGCACTCGTGATCTGCCCGCCCTTCACGCTGCTCGACCGTGTGGGACGGATGATCGAAGGCAGCGTCGTGCGTCTCGGGGCGCAGGATTGCCGGGCCGAACCCAAAGGCGCCTATACGGGCGATGTCGCCGCGCCGATGCTCGCCGATCTGGGCGTCCACTATGTCATTCTCGGCCATTCGGAACGCCGCCGCGACCATTTCGAGACGGACGCGCAGATTCGCGCCAAGGCGGAAGCCGCCCTCGCCTGCGGGCTGACACCGATCATCTGCATCGGCGAAACGGCGGAGGAACGCGACGCGGGCGACGCCTTCCTGCGGTTGAGCGCGCAGATCGCCGGGGCGGTTCCCGCGGGATTCGGGGCGGACTCGGCGGGCGGCGTGATCGCCTACGAACCCGTCTGGGCCATCGGCACGGGGCGCACCGCCTCGCGCGAGGATATCGAATCGACGACAGCCCATATTCGCCAGGCGCTTGCGGCTCATCTCGGCACGGATGACAATCTGCCGCAAATCCTTTATGGCGGTTCGGTCACGGCCCGTGACGCCGCCTCCATCCTGTCGATCGGAACGGTGAACGGCGTACTGGTCGGGGGTGCGAGCCTGAGCGCCGACTCCTTCCTCGGCATCGCGGCCGGCGCCGCCGGATCGCCGTCCTGAAGGAGGCGCGCCGGGCACGCTCCGCATGTTTCCGTCACCCGCCCGCTTATGAACGAAGAAGTCCATGACCACCGTCCTGCTGATCCTCAACCTGTTCGTCACCATCGCCCTGATCGCCGTCGTGCTGGTCCAGCGCAGCGAGGGCGGCGGATTCGGCATCGGCTCCAGCCAGGGCATGGGCTCCTTCATGACCGGGCGCGGCACCGCCACATTGCTCACCCGCACGACCTCGGTGCTGGCCGCGGTGTTCATGCTGCTGTGCCTGCTGCTCGCCGTTCTCAATCGCGGCGCATCCACCGGCACTGACGGGCATGACATCCTCGCCCAGCCCCCCGCGCCCGGGACGACGGCTCCGGCTCCGGCAAAAACGACCACGCCTCCGCCGCCCGCCTCACCCGCTCACTGAGGTCTCGTCCGGCTGACTCGGCCGACTGACGCGGGAGGATTTTCCCGCGTCACAGAATCGCCCTTCCCCTGCCCAAGCCATCCTGTGTAGAAGGGCGGTCCATGACGCGGTTCGTATTCATCACCGGCGGTGTGGTCTCCTCACTCGGCAAAGGCATCGCCTCGGCGGCGCTGGCCTCCCTCCTTCAGGCGCGCGGCTATACAGTCCGCATGCGCAAGCTGGACCCCTATCTGAACGTCGATCCGGGCACGATGAGCCCGTATCAGCACGGCGAGGTCTTCGTGACCGATGACGGCGCGGAAACCGACCTCGATCTCGGCCATTACGAGCGTTTCACCGGCGTCCATGCCCGCAAGACCGACAATGCCACGACGGGTCGGATCTATTCGGACGTCATCGCCCGCGAGCGCCGGGGCGACTATCTCGGCGCGACGGTCCAGGTCATTCCCCACATCACCGACGCCATCAAGGAAGCCGTGATCGTCGATACGGACAGGTACGATTTCGTCCTCGTCGAAATCGGCGGCACGGTCGGCGACATCGAGAGCCTGCCCTTCCTCGAATCCATCCGCCAGTTGCGCAACGATCTCGGCCATGACCGGACGATGTGCGTCCATCTCACGCTGCTGCCCTATATTCCGGCGGCGGGCGAGCTGAAGACCAAGCCGACGCAGCATTCGGTCAAGGAATTGCAGAATGTCGGCATCCAGCCGCAGATGCTGCTCTGCCGCTGCGACCGCCCGATCCCGGAGAACGAGCGCCGCAAGATCGCCAGCTTCTGCAACGTCCGGCAGGAAGCCGTCATCGCGGCGCTGGACATAGACACGATCTACGCCTGCCCGATCTCCTATCACAAGGAGGGGATGGACCGGGAAGTCCTGCGCTACTTCAACCTGCCCACGGAGGACGCGCCGGATCTGTCCAAATGGGAGCACATCGTCGAAGCGATCCGCAACCCGGAGGGCGAAGTCCGTATCGCGGTGGTCGGCAAATACACGGCCCTGCTGGACAGCTACAAATCCCTGATCGAGGCGCTGCTGCACGGCGGCATCGCCAACAGGGTGAAGGTCAGGATCGACTGGGTCGAATCGGAGATTTTCGAGAAATCCGAGACCGCGATCCATCAGCTTGCCGACGTCCACGGCATCCTCGTGCCCGGCGGCTTCGGCGAGCGCGGGTCCGAGGGCAAGATCGAGGCCGTCCGCTTCGCCCGCGAGCATGATATTCCGTTCTTCGGCATCTGCTTCGGCATGCAGATGGCCGTCATCGAATGCGCCCGCAATCTCGCCGGGATCAGCAAGGCCTCCTCCACCGAATTCGGCCCGACGGAGGAACCGGTGGTCGGCCTCATGACGGAATGGGCGCGCGGCAACGAGTTGCTCCGCCGCCGCGAGAACGGCGAAATGGGCGGCACGATGCGCCTCGGCGCCTATCCGGCCACCCTCGGCGATGGAACCCGCGCGGCCGCCATCTACGGCACGACGAATGTGCGCGAACGTCATCGCCATCGCTATGAGGTGAACGTCCATTATCGCGACCGTCTGGAAGCCACCGGACTGCGCTTCTCCGGCATGTCGCCGGACAACATCCTGCCGGAAGTGGTGGAATATCCGGACCATCCCTGGTTCGTCGCCGTCCAGTATCATCCGGAATATCTGTCGAAACCTTTCGACCCACATCCGCTCTTCGCGAGCTTCATCGACGCCGCCGTGCGCAAGGCCCGACTCGTATGACCGACACACCCCCGAAAACCTTCCGCATCGGCGATCTCACCATCGGCAACGACCGGCCCTTCACGCTGATCGCCGGCCCCTGCCAGATCGAGTCCGAGGGCCATGCCATGGACATCGCCGCCGCCCTGGCGGAACTCTGCGCCGGGCTCGATATCGGGCTGATCTACAAAAGCTCCTACGACAAGGCGAACCGCACCTCGCTGTCCGGCAGGCGCGGCGTCGGCATGTCCAGGGGACTCGACATCCTCGCCCGCGTGCGCGAACGGTTCGGCTGCCCGGTCCTGACGGATGTCCATGCGCCCGAACAGTGCCGCCCCGCCGCCGAGGCGGTGGACGTCCTGCAAATCCCGGCCTTCCTCAGCCGCCAGACCGATCTGCTTCTGGCGGCGGGCGAGACCGGGGCCGCGATCAACGTCAAGAAGGGGCAGTTCCTCGCCCCGTGGGACATGGCCAATGTCGCCGCGAAAATCGCATCCACCGGCAATGAGCGGATCATGCTCTGCGAACGCGGCACCAGCTTCGGCTACAACACGCTGGTGAACGACATGCGCGGCCTGCCCGTCATGGCCGCCACGGGCTATCCGGTGGTGTATGACGCCACCCATTCGGTGCAGCAGCCGGGGGGCCTCGGCGGCGCATCCGGCGGCCAGCGGGAATTCGTCGCTCCCCTCGCCCGCGCGGCGCTGGCGATCGGCGTGGCCGCGCTGTTCATCGAAACGCACGAGAATCCGGACGCCGCGCCGAGCGACGGCCCGACCATGGTGCCGCTGCAACAGATGCCCGCCCTGCTGCACCGACTGAAGGCGTTCGACGATCTGGCCAAGAGCTGAACTCCCGCCGGACCCTCCCTAAACGGAAAGCGGAACCTCCCCCGCCCCGAGCCCTGTGGCCAGGCACAGCACGGCGCCGATGGTCACGATCAGCCGAACCAACATGTAGCCCTGCGGGATCGCCCCCGCCCGCCATGCGCGCCGTTCGCACAACAGCACGACGATAAATCCGAGGATCAGCAAGCCGATTCCGCTCGGAACGCCCCAGGCCAACCCGCAAAACAGCGCCCCCCACGCCCAGAGCGCTGCCAGCACGCCGAGAAACAGGCGCGGCCGGTCCCATGCCGCGATCCCCGCCGCCGGCACCAGTCCCGGCGTTTCGAGCGCCATCCCCCAATGCACGGCGCCGCTGAAGGCCAGCGCCACGGCCCCATAGCTGAGCAAAGCGAGAGCGAGGCGCGGCACCGGCCCCAGCGTGCCGAAAAACAGAATCGCCGACGCCAGCACGAAGAACGGCACGAGGCTGGCAAGCCCCAGCAGAAAGGCCAGAAACGGAAGTTTTTTCACGAGCTCATGATCCTGATACAACGGAATTCCAGCAGCGCGCCGGTTGACAGAACCGACGCCCCGACGCCTTGTGGCGCTGATACGGAAATCACTCCGCCTGTCGAATCAGGCAGAGCTGTCCCGCTTGTCACCCGAACAGGGCCAGAATGAGACCACACGTCAGGAGAGGGCTAGAATGAGCGCCATCATCGACATCGTCGCAAGGGAAATCCTCGATAGCCGCGGCAACCCGACAGTCGAGGTCGAGGTCGAACTCGCCTCCGGCGCCAAGGGCCGCGCCGCCGTCCCGTCAGGCGCCTCCACCGGAGCGCATGAAGCCGTGGAGCTGCGCGACGGCGACAAGTCACGCTATAATGGCAAGGGCGTGCTGAAAGCCGCCGCCTTCGCCGAGGGCGAGATCCTCGAGACGCTTCAGGGGGCGGAATCCTCGGACCAGATCGCCATCGACAATGCGATGATCGATCTCGACGGTACGCCCAACAAGAGCCGCCTCGGCGCGAACTCCATCCTCGCGGTCTCCCTCGCCATCGCCAAGGCGTCGGCCGACGAGCTGGAACTGCCGCTCTACCGCTATGTCGGCGGCGTCTTCGCCCATGTCCTGCCCGTGCCGATGATGAATATCGTCAATGGCGGCCAGCATGCGGACAACCCCATCGACATCCAGGAATTCATGATCCAGCCGGTCGGCGCGCCCACCGAGATGGACGCGATCCGCATGGGGTCGGAAATCTTCGCGCGGTTGAAGAAGGACCTGCACGACGCGGGTCATAACACCAATGTCGGTGACGAAGGCGGCTTCGCCCCGAACCTGAAATCCGCCGACGAGGCGCTCGGCTTCATCACCCGATCGGTCGAGGGCGCGGGCTACCGCCCCGGCGAGGACGTGACCTTCGCGCTGGACTGCGCCTCGACGGAATTCTTCAAGCATGGCCGTTACGTCATGTCCGGCGAAGGCAAGGATTTCGATTCCGCCGGCATGATCCAGTATCTCTCCGATCTCTGCGCCCGTTACCCGATCGTGTCGATCGAGGACGGGCTGGCGGAGGACGACTGGGACGGCTGGGCCGAACTCACCCGCGCCCTCGGCAAGAAGGTCCAGCTCGTGGGCGACGATATCTTCGTCACCAACCCCGCGCGCCTGCGTCGCGGCATCGAACACGGCGTCGGCAACGCGCTGCTGGTGAAGGTCAACCAGATCGGCACGCTGACCGAGACGCTGGAAGCGGTCGAGACCGCCCATCGCGCGGGCTATCGCTGCGTCATGAGCCACCGTTCGGGCGAAACCGAGGACGCGACCATCGCCGATCTCGCGGTCGCCACGAATTGCGGCCAGATCAAGACCGGCTCGCTGTCTCGCGCCGACCGCACGGCGAAATACAACCAGCTCCTCCGCATCGAGAACGAACTGGCCACCGCGGCGAAATACGCGGGCCGCTCCATCCTTCCCGGCGCGTAAGGGCATCCGCCGTTCTGTTCAGCGGGTCGTATTGTCCAGCCGCAAGGTCATGCAATACGCCCCGCCGCCGGAGAGAATGAACGGTTCCAGCGGCACGCCGGTCACATGATAGCCGCGCTCGGACAGCCGCGCCGCCAGTTCCTGCGGCGGATGCGCCATGACGACCTGATCCTCGAACGCGATCGCATTGACGCTGAAATGCCGCGCATCCCGCTCCGTCGCGACGATCCGTTTGTCGGGCGGAACGATGGCCTCGATCCGCGCTACCGTTTCCGGCGCGAAAGCGGGAGGGTAGAAGAGCACCTCGCCACGCGGCAACACGTGGAAACAGGTGTCCAGATGATAGAAGCGGGGCGTTGCCAGGCGCAGCGGCTCGACATCGATGCCGAAGGTCTCGGCGATCACCCGCACGCTCGCTTCGTCCGAACGCTGCCCGAACCCCACCCAGGCGAGACGGCGCGTGCGGTCCCACAGGCAGTCGCCCGCCCCTTCCTGATGCATCCCCTCCGGCAGATCGACGATCTCCCGCAGCACGCCTTCACCGACCAGTCGCTCGAAGATGGCGCGGAAGAACGGCTCCTCGTCCTTGCGCTCGTCGAACAGGAACCGCGCAGGCAGCACGCGCCCGTCGAAGACGATGCCCGCATTGGCGGTAAACACCATGTCCGGCACGCCGGGACGCCCCGGCTCGATCGTCACTTTCGCTCCGGCGCGCGCCAGCCCGCTCGCCAGCGCCTCGAATCCCGCCCAGGCCCGTTCGCGATTGCCTGCGGCATCGGCCGACCAGACCCCCGGCTCCATCCACGGATTGATGGCATATGAGACGACGTAATGACTGGGATCAACCAGAAGAAAATGTGGAGTCATGCGGAGTTCCGTTTCAAAAATCTTATTCTGCGCCGGAAGCGACAGGCCGGAGGCTATCAGATAAATGGCGGCCGGGACCAAATCCATGGCCTCGCTTCATCCAGGGTCTCGGAAATTTCACAATGAGCGGCGCCGCCCGAGGATGAATGCTTGCCTTCCCGGTTCAAACAGGGCTTGATACGGACGAGCACCGTCTTTCGGGGAATGCCCGCACCGTGTCCGTCACCCGCTTCATCAGGCGCGCCGTCCGTGCGATCCTGCCCCCGGCGCTCTTTCTGGGTCTCACCGCCTATTTCGGCTGGAACGCCCTGCAGGGCGCGCACGGCATGCGCGCCTATCATCAGCAGCTCAAGCTGCGCGAGGACGCGCTTCAGGCCCAGCGCGACGCCAATGCCGAACAGGGCGTCTGGAAACAGCGCATCATCAGCCTGGACGAGCGGGCGCTGGATGCGGACATGCTCGACGAACGGTCCCGCGCCATGCTCAACCTCGCCCGCGAGGGCGACATCGTGATTCCCTACGCGCCGAACGACAAGCTCTGGTAGGCAATAAAAAAGCGGCCCGGAGGCCGCCTTTCATTCAAGCACCGACGAACGCTGCCCTTTACTTGATCTTCGCCTCGCGGAAGGGAACATGCTTGCGGACGACCGGATCGTATTTGCGCACTTCCATCTTGCCCGTGGCCGAGCGCGCATTCTTCTTCGTGACGTAGAAATATCCGGTATCCGCCGTCGAAACGAGACGAATCTGGATCACGTTGGTCTTGGCCATAACACCCTCAAAAGCTGCATAATGGTCGCTGCGCGCGACAGAACTGAAACAAGGCTGCGCGACAGGAACGGCAGCGTTCTCGCGAAACTAGGGGCGCAAAATGCTCATCCCGGCCCCTCAGGTCAAGTCTTTCCGTCGCCCCCGCGATCATAAAACTGCACAAACCCGCTTGAAATTCCCTTGCCCGGACCGAAACATGAACTTATGAAGAACAAAGCGGTCCCGTCATGGCGGCCGACTCGCACTCGCCGCAGGAGGCCCCATGCTGACGCGCAAGCAACACCAGCTCTTGCTGTTCATCGACGAGCATCTGCGCCGTACCGGGTTTTCCCCTTCCTTCGACGAAATGAAGGACGCGCTGGAACTGCGTTCCAAATCCGGCATCCACCGGCTGATTTCCGCGCTTGAAGAGCGGGGATTCCTCCGCCGCCATCATCATCGCGCCCGGGCGCTGGAAGTCATCCGCCTGCCCCACATAGAGTCGACGCCCTTCGCGCCGAACGTCATCAGGGGCGATTTCTCCACCCGCGTGACCAGTATCACCGCCGATAACGACCACGCCGTCGTCGCCCTGCCGCTTTACGGCCGCATCGCCGCCGGACTGCCAATCGAGGCGCTGCGCGATTACAACGCGCAGATCGACATGCCCGCCAGCCTGCTCGGCTCGGGCGATTACTATGCGCTGGAAGTCGCGGGCGATTCGATGATCGAGGCGGGCATCCTGGACGGCGACACCGTCATCATCCGACGTGGCGATGTGGCGGAAAACGGCCAGATCGTCGTCGCGCTCATCGATGACGGGGAAGTCACCCTCAAGCGCCTGCGCCGCCGCGGCAACGCTGTCGCCCTCGAACCCGCCAACGTCACCTATGAGACGCGCATCGTTCCGGCCGACCGGGTCCGTATCCAGGGCACACTCGCCGGGCTGTACCGCCGCTACGAGTAGGTAGCGTCGAGGGATGCTCTACGGCTTCGTTCCGTCCTGCCGGGTCGAGACGGAGCCGTCAGTCCCGATCACGGTGCTGGTGCCGTCTCCGTTGGGAATGACGATATCCGCTTTGTCCCCACCGGCACGAGGCGCCCGGCCCGACACTGAGACACCGGGGACGGGCGCATCGGTGGACGACGAAGGAGCAGGCGCGACGCGCGGCACCTCGACACCGTGATGAATCCGCGCCGTTTCCCCGACGGACAGCGCGCTCCCTTCCGGCAGAGGTTCCCCGGCGCCGGTCGCGCCATGACCGCTCAGGGCCTGATAATAGTCGGACGACCCCTGCGCGCTCTCCTCCAATGTCCCTTTCATCACGTCGCGAAGGCTCGGCATCGGCGGCGGCGCGCCCGGCCAGATATTCCCGGGCTCGGCGAGCAGCGGCAGGATCTGGGAGTTTTCCCCTCTTACCTTGCGAAACGTTTCGGAATCACCTTTGGGAGCGTTCGGATTCTCGCCCGGCAAACTCACCGTGTCACTGACGATTTTCCCCAGCCCCGAACATCCGCTCAACAGGATCGTCAGCGCCAACAGGGCGGTCTTCCGCATTCATCGCTCCAGATTTTCATCTGGGCGCCAATCTATCGGCAGCACGGCCACAACGCCAGAGGCGCGGCCCGCCATTCGTAACGGTTTTTCCTTCCGTTTCAGCGCATCCGGCCGGGGGCGGCGGATGCGCCGGCCACCGACCCGCCGCGCCCGGTCATGCGCGCGAGTCCCGCCATCAGATACCCCCAGCCGCTGATGACCGTCGGCCCCACCGAGATCCAGAGAAGCACCGCGCCGATCAACGCGACCGGAACCTTCGTCAACCCCAGCAGCGCTCCGGTCGAATCGCCCGCCAGAAGGAAGCCGATCGCCACCATCTGGATCGCCGTCTTCCATTTGGCCAGCCGGGTGGACGGCAGATTGGCGCGCTGCGTGGCCATGTATTCCCGCAACCCGCTGACGAGAATTTCGCGCAGGAGAATGATGATCGCGGCGAAGAGCGCCCCGTAGGGCAGCCGTCCATACCCCGCCAGGGTCAGCAACAGGGAGCCCACCAGCAGCTTGTCGGCGATCGGGTCCATCATACGGCCGAGATCGGAGTTCTGCTTCCAGCGCCGCGCGAGCATCCCGTCGAGATAATCCGTGATGCAGGCGGCGATATAGACGAGACAGGCCAGCAGATCGCTCATCGGCGCGCGCATCGCTACCAAGGCAACGAGCACGGGAATCGAGGCGATGCGTAACAGGGTCAGGACATTCGGCAAATCCGTCAACATGGCGCCAGCCTACCGCAGTTGAAAGAAAGGAACATACCTCCGAACGCCCGTTTCCACACGTGGGAATGCATTAACTTTCCGTGTCACGCACCCATTCGGGATGGAAATGCCCGTAAATCAGCCGGGCGGTCTCCGAGCTGATCCCGGCGACGGCTTCCAGCTCCTGCATGCCCGCGTCCCGCACGCCCCGCGCAGATCCGAAATGATTGAGAAGCGCCCGCTTCCGCGACGGCCCCACCCCCGGAATCTCGTCCAGCTCCGACCGTCTCAGTCCCTTGGAGCGTCCCGCGCGATGCGTGGTGATCGCGAAGCGATGCGCCTCGTCCCGCAGGCGCTGGAGGTAGTACAGAACCGGATCGCGCGGCGGAAGCTGAAAGGGCGCGCGCCCTTCGATGTGCAGCCACTCCCGCCCCGCGTCGCGATCCGGCCCCTTGGCGATGGCTACGAGCGCCACATCCGTCACGCCGAGTTCGTCCAGCACCCCCCGCACCGCGCCGAACTGCCCCGCCCCGCCGTCGATCAGCAGCAGGTCCGGCCAATCCTCGCGCGTCTCCTCACGCATGTCCTTCTGGGCCCCCTTGCCGAAGCGCCGCTCCATCACCTCACGCATCATCGCGAAATCGTCGCCCGGCGCGATATCGCCCCTGATGCCGTATTTCCGATAGGCCCGCTTGATGAAGCCCTCCGGCCCGGCGACGATCATCACGCCATAGGCGTTCGTCCCCATGATGTGCGAGTTGTCGTACACCTCGATCCGCTCCGGCGGCGCCGACAGATCGAACAGCGCCGCCACGCCCTCCAGAAGCTTCCTCTGCCCGGCGCTCTCCGCCAGACGCCGCTCCAGCGCCTCACGCGCATTGAGCGCCGCATGGTCGATCACCTGCCGCTTCTCCCCGCGCCGCGGCCGCAGGATCTCGACCTTCCGGCCCCGCTTGAGGCTCAACGCCTCCTCGATCAGCGCCTGCTCCGGCACCTCCTCATTCACCAGCACCAGCGGGGGCGGCGGCTTGTCGTCGTAGAATTGCAGGAGAAAGGCGGCCAGCACCTCCACGGGCTCCTCGCCCTGCACCTGCGCCGGAAAGAACGGCCGATTGCCGTTATTCCGCCCGCCACGGACAAAGAAGACCTGAATGCAGACCTGCCCCGCCTCAGCCCAGACCGCCAGAACATCCGCGTCCTCGACCGAGGCGGGATTGACCACCCCCGACTCCTGAAGACCGGAGAAACCGCGAATCCGGTCGCGGATCACCGCCGCCCGCTCGAATTCCAGCGCCTCGGACGCGCGCTCCATCTCCTCGGCCAAGGCGCGCTGCAAGTCGCTGTTCCGGCCCGAAAGGAACAGTTTCGCCTGTTCGACCAGCCCGGCATATTCCGCCTCCGGGATGCGCCCCACACATGGCGCGCAGCACCGCTTGATCTGATGCAGGAGACAGGGGCGCGTCCGGTTGTTGAATACGGAGTCGTTACACGACCGCAGAAGGAAGGCCCGCTCGATCAGGTTGAGCGTCTGGTTGACCGACCATGCGGAGGCGAAGGGCCCCCAATAGGTGGCGCCCTTCACCGGCTGGCCGCGTTGCTTGGTGATCTGCGGGAAGGGATGGTTCTCCGTCAGCATCAGCCAGGGGAAGGTCTTGTCGTCACGCAGCAGGATGTTGAAGCGCGGCTTCATCCGCTTGATGAAATTCGCTTCCAGGAGCAGCGCCTCGGCTTCCGTCCGCGTCGTCACGATCTCCATGGCGGAGGTGTTCGCCACCATCAGCCGCAGCCGCTCCGGCAGTTGCTGCGGGCGCGTATAGGCGGTGACGCGCTTTCTCAGGCTCCGCGCCTTGCCGACGTAGAGCACCTCGCCCCTGGCGCCGAGCATCCGGTACACCCCGGGCGATAGCGGCATCGTCCGGAGCGCCTCGCGGATCGCCTCGACCCCGCGCAGATCGGCCGCCGCCGGCTCCGCCTCGACCTCCGTTCCGTCGCTCATTCCGGCCTCACCGTTCGGGCCTCCATTCCGTTCCTCGCGCCTCTCCCAGTCATCCACCGAACATGTGGATAACTCTGTGGGAGAAGAGATGACAGATCCATGAAAAGCCCGACATGCCTCAGTTTGCCTCGTTTTGCCCAAATTTTAGGCAAAACAAGCAACCCATTGAAATTATTAAAATTAATGAATTGCCAATCTTTGTGATCCGGCGCGCGTCGGCCAAAACCTTGTAAAGACTGGGAGTCAATGCCGGCCCGGCGGCGGAGTGGACAATTTTCTTCCAGCGACACGTCCACGTCCCGTTTACGCGGCCTCCCGCTCCACCTTTTCCAGCAGACGCAGGAAATTACCGCCCCAGATCGCGGCGATCTCCTCGGCGGAAAAGCCCTGCCGCTGGAGCGCGGACGTCACGTTCGGCGTCTCCGCCGCATCCCCCCAACCCTCGATCCGCCCGCCGCCATCGAAATCCGAGGAGATGCCGACATGAGCCACGCCGATGCGACGCGCGATATACGCGACATGCGCCGCAAGATCGTCCACCGTCGCAACGCCCCGAGCGGACGGCTTGAGGAAGCTGGACATCGCCGTGACCTGCACCACTCCCCCGCTCTCCGCGAGACAGTCCAACTGAGCGTCATCGAGATTGCGCGGATGATCGCACAGCGCCCGCGCGCAGGAATGAGACGCCACGACCGGCGCACGCGACAGTTCGACCGCCTGAAGCATCGTCTTGCGCGAGGTGTGGGACACGTCCACCAGCATGCCGCAGGCGTTCATTTCCGCGATGACCTGCCGCCCCAGCGCCGAAAGACCGCCATGCAGCTCCTGCGGATCGTCCAGATCGGCGCGCGGAATGGCCGCATCCGCGAGCGCGTTGTGGCCGTTATGGGTGAGCGTCATGTAGCGCGCGCCCAGCGCATGCAGGGAGCGCACCCGCGCCGGGTCCTCGCCCACGGCATAACCGTTCTCGATCGCCGGCAGGATCGCCACATGCCCCGCTGCCACAGCCTCGCGCGTCCGCGCCGCCGTGCCGCAGACGCGCACCGAGTCGCCTTCCAGGCCGCCGATGACACCCAGCATGGCCTGAACCCGCTCCCAGGCCTGATCGTGCCCCGCCGCGGTGCGCCGGCCTTGGGGAATATAGGCCGCCAGACACACGGCCTTGAGCCCGCCACGGCGCAGCTTGGGCAGATCGACCTGCCGGTCCGCCGCGCCGGAGCGGAAATCGCCCCTGTCGGGCCACGGGATGTCGATATGCGTATCGAGGGTCAGAAGTGAGTCGTGCAGGGAGGCGGGAGATATGTCGGTCATCGTCCCTCCGCAGATGGCGCGTCGGCGTCGATTCGGCAAGCCCGGGCTTGCCTTCTCTTTCATTGTCGCCGATCCAATACCCCCATGCGCCTGCTCACCTGGAACATCAATTCGCTCCGCCTGCGTCTCCCGCTCCTCGCACGACTCGTGGATGAGGAACATCCCGATGTCGTGTGCCTTCAGGAAACGAAGGTGCCCGACCCGCTCTTTCCGCTGGACGCCGTGCGGAAACTGGGCTTCCCGCACGTCCATTTCGCCGGGATGAAGGGGTATAACGGCGTCGCGATCCTCTCGCGCCTGCCCTTCACCCCTCTGGCCGATTTTCCGGACTGGTGCGCGCGCAAGGACTGCCGCCATATCGGCGTGGTTTTCACCCTTCCGGACGGTCCCGTCACCCTGCATGATTTCTACGTCCCGGCGGGCGGCGACATCCCCGACCGCGAGCTGAACGACAAATTCGCCCATAAGCTCGATTTCCTCGACGAAGCCACGCGCTGGTTCACCGCCACCCCGCCCGCGCGGAGCATTCTGGTGGGGGATCTCAACATCGCGCCGCTGGAGCAGGACGTCTGGAGCCACAGGCAGCTCCTGAACGTCGTCAGCCACACCCCGCCCGAGGTCGAGCGGCTGAACGCCTGGATGAAAACCGGCTTCGTCGATGTCATGCGGCGCGCCGTCCCGCCGGACGAGAAGCTCTATACGTGGTGGTCCTACCGCAACCGCGACTGGCGCGCCTCCGATCGCGGACGCCGCCTCGACCATATCTGGATGACGCCCGACCTCGTGCCCGCCTTTCGGAGTATGCGCGTGCTGAAGGACGCCCGCGACTGGGACGGGCCGTCCGACCACGTCCCGGTCATCGCCGATCTCGCCTTTTAGGGGCGCCTCGCGGGCGCCTTCACGTGATCGGGCGTTTCACCCGATCACACGCAACTTCTGAAGACTCGGTAGCCTCTGGCCTCACGCCTGATCGGCAGGCGGGTGCGCCCCTTCGGGATCGAGTCGATACCCGCCCCCTTCGGTCAGCAGCATCCGCGCATTGGTCGGATCGGGCTCGATCTTCTGCCGCAGACGATAGATATGCGTCTCCAGCGTATGCGTGGTGACGGCGGCGTTGTAGCCCCACACCTCGTTCAACAGCACCTGACGCGGCACGGGCCGATGCCCGGCGCGATAGAGATATTTCAGGATCGCCGCCTCTTTTTCCGTCAGCCGGATGCGGCGATTGCGCGCCGGCTCCTGCAACAGCTTGGAGGAGGGACGGAACAGATAGGGCCCGATGGTGAAGACCGCATCCTCGCTGTTCTCGAAAATCCGCAACTGCGCACGCAGACGCGCCAGCAATTCGGCGATGCGAAACGGCTTCGCGACATAATCGTTCGCCCCGGCATCCAGCCCGCGCACCACGTCGGCCTCGTCATCCGAGCCCGTCAGGATCACGATCGGGAGCCTGACCCCCTGCCGCCGCAGTTCGACGCAGAAATCACGCCCGTCGCCGTCAGGCAACGTCACATCGAGCAGGATCGCATCCACGCGCGGCCCGGGACCGGAGAGCTTGGCGCGCGCGTCGACGACGGAAACCGCCTCGACCGGCTCGAACTCCCCTTCAATCTGTAGCTGCTCCGCCAGGAGACGCCGAAGCGTATCATCGTCATCGACAATCAGGACGGGGCGCGGACCAGCCATGGATTACTCTTCTTTTGATTTGCAACCCGCGTCACCACAGGTTTGTCGCACATAGCGGATTGCGGGGATCGATACCATCCGGTGAATATTAAACTCTAAACCAACGAGTCACAAATGCGCGATCCTCGGGAATTGATCCATCATGTCACACGCCGTTCTGACCCCTGTCGAGCGCAGCCGCGCCCTCCTGCATTGGCATGGCGGGAACTGCCCGGCAATGCTCGGCGCGGCCGGGCTGCGCGGCGACAAGAGCGAGGGCGATCACGCCACGCCCGCTGCCCTGCTGCCGCTCCGCCGGATCTTCTACCGGGCCGACCGCGTCGCCCGTCCCCGCACGACGCTGCCCTGCGAGCCGCTGTCCCGCGCCGACGGCTGGTGCGACGACCCCGGTCATCCCGACTACAACCGTTTCATCACCCTGCCCCATCCGGGGCGGCACGAAACCCTCTGGCGCGACGATCACGCCTATGACCTCATCGCCGTGCTGGGCTGGAACGACGATCCGCCCCGGCCCGGACGCGGCTCGGCGATCTTCCTTCATCTGCCCACCGCGTCCGGCGTCACCGAAGGCTGTATCGCCGTCGAACCGCCGCACTGGCGCGCCCTGATCGAAGCCGGCGTGACGGCGATCGACGCGCGCGCGTTCTAGGCAGCCGCGACGGCCGCCTCCGGCGCGACCATCGAAACGAGCAGATCGCCCGGCTGCGGCGTCACGGAGGTCTCGTCCTCGGCGGAGCGGATGAAGATCGCGACCCCGCGTCGAATCGACAGCAGATCGAGCCGGTTCGCGATCTTGCCGAAATCGGCTCCGTCCGATTCGGTCGCCGGCCGCGCCACGCAGCGCCACCCTTTCTCGACGAGCGAATCTAGCAGCCCGTAATTCCATGACGGCTCGCCCATCACCTTTCCGCGCGCGTCCCGCGAGACGCCGTGATAGAGATCCAGCCGCGCCACGCCGGGGCTGATCTGGAAGACGCGCTCCCGGCCGAAATGGGGCGCCATATGCGCGCAGACCAGCCCGTTATAGATCCCGTCCGGCGTGGCCGCGATCAGGTAATCGACCGGACGCTCCTCCAGTGCCTCCTCGCCGTATTGTGACAGCAGTTCGGCCCGCAGCAGCGGCAGCCCGCGCCGCGCGGCGGCCATCAGCGCGCTGGAGCGGTTGTCCACCAGAAGCACCGGCACCCCCTCGCGATGCAGACAGGCCGCCAGTTCGACGGACCAGGGATTCGCCCCGATGATCGCCAGGGCGGGTTCATTCGAGAGCGTCAGTCCCAGCCGCCGCGCGAGAGGACGCAACGAGAATCCATGCACGATCATGGTAACGGCAATCACACAGAACACCGCCGGCATGATGAGGTCGGAACTCGCGAACCCCGCATCCGCCAACCTGAGCCCCGCCGCGCCGGCGACAGCCGCCGCCACGATGCCGCGCGGCGCGATCCAGCCGACGAAGACCCGCTCCTGCCAGGTCAGCTTCGTCCCCAGCGTGGAAAAGAAGATCGCCAGCGGCCGCACCACGCAGAGCACCAGCACCGTCAGCCCCAGAATGGGAAAGGACAGACGGGCCAGCACGCCCCGGTGCAGATCCGCCGTCAGCAGGATGAACAGCACCGAAACGAACAGGACGACCAGCGATTCCTTCATCCGCCGCAATTCGGACAGGCCGGGCACATGCAGATTGGTCAGCGCCATGCCGAAGACGGTCGCCCCGACGAGCCCGGCGCCCTCCATGGTGAGATTGCACAGGCTGAAAATCACCAGCGCCAGCGTCAGGAGCAGCGGCGTCTTGAGGCTTTCCGGCATCAGGTCGCGCCGGAAGAGCTGGTTGACGCAGTAAGCTGGCAGGATTCCGGCGGCGACGGACACCACCGTCGAGGACACCATGTCCGGCAGGATCTCCGTCACCAGCGTCCCCGGCCCCTCCGCCGCGCGCACGGTGACGAACTGCAAAACCACCGCCGCGAGAATCGCGCCGATCGGATCGTTGATGATCGCCTCCCAGCGCAGGAAGGCGGCCACGCGCGGCTTCAACTTGTTGTGACGCAGCAGCGGCAGCACGACGGTCGGCCCGGTCACGGTGATGATCGCGCCGAACAGCGCCGCCACGCCCCATTCCAGATGCGCCACATAATGCGCCGCCAGCGTGCCGAGCGCCCAGTTGATCGGCAGCGCCAGCAGGGTCAGCCGCACGACTCCCTCGCCCGCCTCGCGCAACTGCCGGAAATCCAGCAGCAACCCGCCCTCGAACACCACGATCGCCACCACCAGCGACACCACGGGCCGGAAGAGCCAGCCCAGCGACGCGGAAGGATGCAGGATGTTCAGCCCCGGCCCCAGGATCAGCCCGAGCGCGAACAGCAGCACGATGGCCGGCAGGCGGAAGCGCCATGCCACCCATTGCGCGGCGATGCCCGCGCCCAGGGTCGAGAGAATGCCGATCAGGATGTCGAAGGCCATCTGTTCAGGCTGTGTCCTGCTATGATGAACGGAGTGAGCGTGTCACGGAATTGAGCATAGACGCTCCGAGTCGCGCCTCCCAATGCCGAAACGAGATTTCAAGGTCGGTCGCTCCGGCGCAAGATCGCGGCGAAGAACCCGTCCGTCCCGTGGCGCAGGGGAGTCAGCGCGATACGCGCGTGGTCCCGTTGACATTCCGGCACCGCCTCGGCCCCGGCGGCCTCGGCCGCGAAATCCGGCCGCCGCTCCAGGAACGCGGCGACCTGCGCACCATTCTCCGCCTCCAGCACGGAACAGGTCGCATAGACCAGCCGACCGCCCGGCTTCACCAGCCCGGCGGCGCGATCCAGGATCTCCGCCTGCTTGATGCGCAGCTCCGCGAGATCCTGTTCCGTCAACCGGATGCGCGCATCGGGATTGCGCCGCCACGTCCCGGTTCCGGAACAGGGCGCATCCACCAGCACACGGTCGAAGCTCCCGGCCCGGCGCTTCACCCATTTGTCGCCCGCTTCCAGCAGATGCCGCTCGACATTATGCACCCCCGCCCGGCGCAGGCGCTTCACCGCCCCCTCCAGACGCGGCGCGGAGACGTCACACGCCGCGATCTGCCCGCGATTTTCCATCGTCATCGCAATCGCCAGCGTCTTGCCCCCCGCTCCGGCGCAGAAATCCAGCACCCGCTCGCCCGGCCTCGCCCCCAGCGCGGCCACGACGATCTGGCTCCCCTCGTCCTGAATTTCGACCAGCCCGTCACGGAAACACGCCGCCGCCGTCACCGGCTGCCGCCCGTCCAGCCGCAGTCCCCAGGGCGACAGCGGGGTGGGCGCGGCCATCAGCCCCTCGCGCGCCAACGCCGCGCGCGCCTCCTCGCGGGAGCCCTTGAGCAGGTTGACGCGCAGATCGAGCGGCGCGGCGGCTTCCATCGCCGCCATTTCCGCTTCGAGCCCCTCTCCGAAACTTTCCTCCAACGCCGGACCGAGCCAGTCCGGATATTCCAGCCGCACCGGACGCGGCATGGCGGCCTCGGTCAGCAGATGGCCCGCCAGCCCCGCCAGAGCCGCGTCCTCCCGCGCCGTCAGCGCATCCGGGGCGTAGCGCGCGCCGCCGAACAGCGCCCGCACCGCCTCGACGCTCTCGCCGCCCAGAATCATCGACGCCCCGCAGAGCAGGCGCGGCGACCCGCCGCCGGGCACATCGCGCAGATGCCAGTGCAACCGCCGCCAGCGGCGCAGCACATCCCAGATCAGCGTGGAAATCGCCCGTCTGTCTCCGCCGCCGATATAACGGCGTTCGCGGAAGAATGCATTGGCCGCCGCATCCGCCGGGCGGCGCGGGGCGTTCTCGATGGCGACGAGCAGGTCGATGGCGGCGGCAAGGCGGGCAGCGGGAGTCATGCCCCCCGCCTAAAGCCTGCCGCCGCGTGCGGCAAGAGGCTGGCCGCCACCCGCCGGAAAGCCCCGCCTTCAGTCCTGACGGTAATTCGGCGCCTCGCGCGTGATCGTCACGTCATGCACGTGGCTCTCGCGCAGCCCGGCATTGGTGATGCGGCGGAACGTCGCGCGCGTCTGAAGATCCGCCACCGTCGCCGAGCCGGTATAGCCCATCCCGGCGCGCAGGCCGCCGACGAGCTGATGCACGACGGCCGCCATCCCGCCCTTGTAGGCGACCTGCCCCTCGATGCCTTCCGGCACGAGCTTGAGCTGGTCCTTCACATCCTGCTGGAAGTACCGGTCCGCCGAGCCACGGGCCATCGCGCCGAGCGATCCCATGCCGCGATACGCCTTGTAGGAACGGCCCTGATAGAGAAACACCTCGCCCGGACTCTCATCCGTCCCGGCCAGCAGGGAGCCGATCATCACCACATCCGCCCCGGCCCCGAGCGCCTTGACGATATCGCCAGAAATCCGCACCCCGCCATCGGCGATGGCCGAAATACCGAGTTCATGACACGCCTCGGCGGTCTCCAGCACCGCCGAGAACTGCGGCACGCCCACTCCCGCCACCACCCGCGTGGTGCAGATCGATCCAGGCCCGATGCCGATCTTGACACAATCCGCGCCCGCCTCGGCAAGTGCTCGCGCCGCCGCCGGGGTGGCGACATTGCCCGCGATTACCTGAATGCCGGGATGGCGCGACTTCAACGCCGAAACCGTGGTCAGCACGCCGCTCGAATGGCCGTGCGCCGTATCGACCACGACCACGTCCACCCCCGCCTCGACCAGCGCTGCGCCGCGCTGGAGCCCGTCATCGCCGACGCCCACCGCCGCGGCGCAGCGCAGGCGGCCCATGTCGTCCTTGATCGCCAGCGGGTAGGTCTCGGCCTTGTCCATGTCCTTGACGGTGATCAGCCCGACGCACCGCCGCGCCTCATCGACCACCAGCAGCTTCTCGATGCGATGTTTGTGCAACAGATGCCGCGCCGTCTCCGGATCGGCGCCGTTCGTGACCGTCACGAGCCCCTCGCTGGTCATCATCTCGCGCACCCGTGTCGCGGGGTCCGTGGCGAAGCGCATGTCGCGATTCGTGAGAATGCCGACCAGACGGCCATCCGCCTCGACCACCGGCAGGCCGCTCACGCCATGCAGCTTCATCAGCGCATGAACCTCGCCCAGCGTCTGCTCCGGCCCGACCGTCACCGGATTGACCACCATGCCGGATTCGAAGCGCTTCACACGCCGCACATGCTCGGCCTGTTCCTCGATGCGGAGATTCTTGTGGATGACGCCCATGCCGCCCTGCTGCGCCATCGCGATCGCCATGGCATGCTCCGTCACCGTGTCCATGGCGGCGGAGAGAAGCGGGATATTCAGCTCGATGCTGCGGGTCAGCCGCGTGCGCGTCGAGGTCTGGGCGGGAAGGACGGACGATGCGGCGGGCTCGACCAACACATCGTCGAAGGCCAGCGCCTCGCGAATCCGTCCGTTGCCACCAGAACCCAGAATGCCGGAATTGCTCATCGCACCCCCCTCCCCGCTCACCATCGTCAGGATCGGAAGGCCGACGGCGTTCCAACCGTTGGCGCGTCCCCTTAGACCATCCTGCGCCTCCAAGGGAACAGAAGATTCGCTCTTTCGCCGATCTTTCACGCGCATCCCGTCGTCCATGTTAAAACGACCGGATGAATCACACCCGTCCGAAAATCTATCTCGCCGGCGATCTCGTGTTCCGCCGGGACGCCCTCGCCCTCTTCGCGCGGCTGAAGGCCATCTGCGCCGCATGCGGGCTGGAGGGACTCGCCCCGTTCGACGGGCAGAAGGAGGCCATGGGCCTGCCGCCGGGCCGCGAGACGATCCTGAAGATCGTCGCCGCCGATCGCGCCCTCATGGATGGATGCGACGCCGGGCTGTTCTGCATCGACCCTTTCCGCCGCAGCCCGGAAATGGACCCCGGCACCGCCGTGGAGATCGGCTACATGCTCGCTCTCGGCAAACCGCTCGAAGCCTGGACCACCGATCCCCGCCCCTATGCCGAGAAGGTGGACCATTACTGGCGCGCGGCCTGGGCGCTCCCGCTTGCCCCGCGCCCGCCGATACGCGACGCCCCGGCCTCCGGCGCGCTGGAGGACCCTGACGGCATGCTCGTCCATTCGGACGGGATGCTCCAGAACGGCATGGTGGAGGGGTTCATCAGTTTCGGCGGCGGCGTCGTGTCCACCGCTCCCGCCTGCGAGACCGCGTTCCGCAAGGCGGCCACACGGCTGGCTCGACGGCTCGGAGCGGGATAAGACACTGTTATCCCCAGATTCATGGAACAAGACTGGGGATGAGCCTGTGGGCAAATCGGAAATCGCGGGAACGAATCGGACGTTCATCCACGCAACCCCTTCCGTGAATTTTTTTGACGACCGTCGCCGGACGCCCGTCCCTTCAGGCTTCCGCCTCCAACCGACGCTCCACCGCCGCCGAAATCTCGTCCGGCGTCAATGTGCTGTCCAGCGAGATCACGTTCTCGTCCGGTCCCGGCACTTCCAGCGTCGCCAACTGGCTGGACAACAGGGTCGCGGGCATGAAATGGCCGGGGCGATGTTCCATGCGCTCGTGAATCAAGCCCGGGTCGGCATGGAGGTAGACGAATGTGACGTCGAGCCCCTCGCGGAGCGTTTCGCGATAGACCCGCTTGAGCGCCGAACAGGACAGCACGCCTCCGCTCCCCGCATGATCGGCCAGCCATTGATGGCATCGCCGCAGCCAGGGCGCCCGATCCGCGTCATTGAGCGGTATCCCGTTGTGCATTTTTTCGACGTTCTCAGGCGGATGCAGGGAGTCCCCCTCCTGGAAGGGCCAGCCGCACGTTTCGGCGAGCCGCATGGCGACAGTGCTTTTGCCACTGCCGGAGACTCCCATGACCACAAGAAGATGCGGTGTCATTTTCGGATCAGGGCACCAGTCTCTGCACGCCGCCCGTGCCCGCCACCAGCACTTCCGACGTCATGCCGAGAAAGAGCCCGTGATCCACCACGCCGGTAATGGCAAGGATCGCGCGACTCAGGGCCGCGGGATCGTCGATGCCGGGATAATGACAATCGAGAATGAGGTTGCTGTTATCGGTGACGAACAGCTTGTCCCGCACCATGCGCGGCTTCGCCGCCTGCGCGCCGGTCTCGGCGAGAAGCCGCGCCGCGCGCTCCCACCCCCAGGGCACGACCTCCACAGGCAGCGGCGCGTGCGTGCCCAGCCTGTCCACGAGTTTGGACTCATCGACGATGACAACGAAACGGCGGCAGGCCGAAGCCACGATCTTCTCGCGCAGCAAGGCGCCGCCCAGCCCCTTGACCAGTTCGAGCGTCCCGCGCTCCACCTCATCGGCCCCGTCGATCCCGATATCGAACACCGAATGGGCGGCGAAATCGGTCATCGGAATGCCGAGTTCGCGCGCCTGCACGTCGCTCGCCTCGGAGGTGGCGATCGCCTCGATCCTCAGCCCCTCGTTCTTCACGCGCTCACCCAGCGCCGCGATCATGAACCGCGCCGTGCTGCCCGTGCCGAGGCCGACGATCATGCCGTCCTCGACATAGGTGACGGCCCGGCGAGCCGCCTCCTCCTTGAGCCGCGCCACGTCCTTTTCATCGCTCATCGGAAAGATCCTCCGCCGCCGCCCTGTCGATTACGAATGTCATGGTCCCCTCCGTCGTGACGCGGCTGGAAGGAAGGGACGCGTCATCCCCGCGTCGAACCCGCTTGAGCATGGCGGCCTTCTCGGAACCCGTCAGCAAAAAAACCACATGTCGGCTCGAGTGAATAGCCGGATAGGTCAGCGTGATCCGCACATGCGGCGCGTCATCCGGCACACAGGTCGAAACCCAGCGCCGCGTCTCCTCGAGCACCGGCTGGCGCGGGAAAAGCGACGCCGTATGGCCGTCCGGCCCGATGCCCAGCATCACGACATCGAAAAGCGGCCGTCCAGACTCGAATGTCTCCGCCCCGTACAGCTTCTTCAATTCCGCCTCATAGGCGGCGGCGTCCGCCTCCGGCGACCCGCCCGTAGGCACGGGATGCAGATTTTCCGGCGGAACCGGCACATGCGAAAAAAGCGCCTCGCAGCTCATGTGATAATTGCTGTCCGGATCATCCGGCGGGACATGGCGCTCGTCGCCATAGAAAAACTGGCACTTCTTCCAGGGAAAGCGCGCGACATACTCCGGCCCGGCCATGACCTCAAGCAGCCTCTTCGGCGTCGTGCCGCCGGAAAGGGCCAGAACGAGAGGTCCGTCTTCCTTGTCGAGCGCCGACTGCATCAGCCATGCCGCCATGGCGTGCGCGACCGCATCGTCATCTTCCAGAACGATAATCCCGGCGGTGGTCACGTCATGCCCCACCCCCTCGTCGATGGTCATCATACCCCCGGCCTCATTCCCTTCCGGGCGCGCGTGGCAGGACGAAATCCCGCATCGCCTTCGCCCAGCCGTCGTCATCATTCGGCGCCGTCACGAAATGCGCGTGTTGCCGAACGTCCTCTTTTGACTGCCCCATGGCGATGGCCAGCCCGGCCTCGCGCAGCATCGGCACGTCATTGCTCATGTCTCCGATGCAGGCGACTTCCGACAGGTCAACGCCCAGTCGCGCCGCCAGCGCCTTCGCCGCGTAACCCTTGTTCGCGTCCTTCTGCGTGATATCGAGATAGTAATCAGAGGAGCGATGCACGCTCGCCACCCCCTGCAAGAGCGCGCCCAGCTCGCTTTCCAGCCGGACGATCAGCGGATAATCCGCGCTCGCCCCGGTGATCTTCCCTACCCCTTCGAAATAGGGACGGAAATCCGGCACTTCCTTGGCCGCCACACGCACGGAATGCTCTTCATGGATGACGTAGGGCGCGGCACGATCCAGCACCAGCCATTCATGCCCGCGAAACAGCCAGGTATCGACGCCATGCACATGCAGCACGTCGAACGCCGCCGACGTCGCATCCGGGGGCAGAACGAGACTGCTCAGGATCGTTCCGTCCGGCGCGACGATCAGCCCGCCATTCAGCGCGGCCGACGGCGTCTCCAGTCCGAGCCCCCGCAAATACTGCGTCATGCCCTCGACGGCGCGCGAACTGACGAGACACAGCGCGATCCCCGCCTCATGCAACGCCTTCGCCGCCGCGAGAACCGCAGGCGTCAGCGCCTTGTCCTTGCCGATCAGAGTCCCGTCCACATCGGACACCACCAACCGCACCGTGGCGGCGGGATTTTCCCGGCCCGTCATCGTTCCAGCGCCAGCCAGCGCCGCCCGGACCGCGCCAGCAATTCATCGGCCTCGCGCGGCCCGTCCAGCCCGGCGGGATAGAAGCAAAGCGGCGCCGTATCACTCGCCTCCGCATCCAGCGCGGGCTGCACCACGCGCCAGCCCCCCTCGATCGTATCCGCGCGCTGGAACAGCGTCTGGTCGCCGATCAGGCAATCATAGATCAGCGTTTCATAGCCGGTGGTCGGCCCGTCATTGAACCACTCGGCGTAGTCGAACTTCATCCGCACGCCGCCCAGCTTCACCGACGGCCCCGGCACCTTCGCCGAGAATTGCAGCGTCACGCCTTCGGTCGGCTGGATATGCAACACCAGGATATTGGGAGTCAGCTTCTCCACCGGCGTATCGCGGAACAGCGCGAACGGCGCCTGCTTGAAGTGGATCGCGATCTCCGTGCGCCGCGTCCGCAGCCGCTTGCCCGTCCGCAGATAGAACGGCACGCCCGCCCAGCGCCAGTTATCGACGGCAAGCTTCATCGCGACATAGGTCTCGGTCTGGCTGCCCAGCGCGATGTCCTTTTCCTCGCGATAACCGCGCAGAGCCTCGGCTTCCTCGCCCACGCCGAAGGAGCCGCTGACATATTGTCCACGCACCATGTTCGACAGCTTCACGGGCTGGATCACGCTCAGCACCTTGGCCTTCTCGTCACGCACCGCATCCGCGTCGAAGGAGGCCGGAGCCTCCATCGCCGTCATGGTCAGAAGCTGCATGAGATGATTGGGCACCATGTCGCGGATCGCGCCGGTGCCCTCGTAGAACCGCCCGCGCTTTTCGACGCCCACCGTTTCCGCCGCGGTGATCTGCACGTGGTCGATATTCTGCCGGTTCCACAGCGGCTCGAAAATGCCGTTGGAGAAGCGCAGGGCCATGATGTTCTGCACCGTCTCCTTCCCGAGATAATGATCGATACGATAGATTTGCGACTCGTCGAGTGAATGAAGCAGCCGCGCATTCAGCGCCCGCGCCGATTCGAGATCGGAGCCGAACGGCTTCTCGATGATGACCCGGCGATAGACGCCGTCCTCCTCCTTCGCGAGTCCGCTCGTGCCGAGATGATCGACAATCGTGCCGAAGAACTTGGCCGCCACGGCGAGATAGAAGACCGCGTTGCGGGCCTCCACCTTTTCCTTCAGCGCCTCATAGGTGGAATCTTCCTCGAACGATCCACGCAGATAGCTGATATTCGCCGTCAGCCGGTCCCACACATCCTGCCGCAGTTCCGTCGCATTGGTCCCGCGCTTGCTGACGAAGTCGCCGATGAAATCACGGAACTGCTGGATCAGCCCCTCATCCGTCATCTCCGCCCAGTCCACCACGATGATTCGGAAATCCTCGTTGATGAGACCGTTGCAGGCGAGATTATAGATGGCGGGCATCAGCAGCCGCTTGGTGAGATCGCCGCCGCCGCCGAAGATCACGAACGCCCCCGGCGGGGCCGCGGCAAGGTCCTTCGACTTGCTCTGCGCACCGGGCGACGGGGAGAGCGCGGATGCGAGAAGATCGACCATAACCTCAAACCTTCCGTAACTGACCGTCCGAAACAGCGCCCCGATCGCGGGCCCGACAGCCCGCCGGACCGGGACGCCGGGGACTCATTTCTTCTCGACGTGACCGCCGAAGCCGAAACGCATCGCCGAAAGCACCTTCTCGGCGTAATTATTGCCCGTGCGCGACCGGAACCGCGTGAACAGCGCCGCCGTCATGACGGGAACCGGCACGCTCTCCTCGATGGCCGCCTCGATCGTCCAGCGCCCCTCGCCGGAATCGGCGACCTGCCCCGAGAATTCGCCGAGCGATTCACTCTTGGCCATGGCGTCGGCCGTCAGATCGAGCAGCCAGGAAGCGACCACCGAGCCGCGCCGCCAGACCTCCGCGATATCCGCCATGTTGAGGTCGAAACGCTGATCGGCGGGCAGCACCTCGGAATTCTTCGACTTCATGACGTCGAACCCTTCCGCGAAGGCCTGCATCATTCCGTATTCGATGCCGTTATGCACCATCTTCACGAAATGGCCGGACCCGGCGGGGCCGCAATGCAGATAGCCTTCCTCGGCGCGCGGATCGAGGCCCGCCCGATCCCGCCCCGACGTGCGCTCCACATCGCCCTTGCCGGGCGCCAGCGCCTTGAGGATCGGATCGATATGGTCGGTCGCGTCCTTCGTGCCGCCATACATCATGCAATAGCCGCGCTCGAGCCCCCAGACACCGCCCGACGTGCCGACATCGACGTAGTGAATGCCCTTCTCGGCGAGCTGATGCGCACGACGGATGTCATCCTTGTAATAGGTGTTGCCCCCGTCGATCACGATGTCATCCCTGCCGAGCAGCCCGTTCAACTCCTGCACCGCCGCCTCGGTGATCTCGCCCGCCGGCAACATCACCCACACGATCTTGCGCGCGGCGGTGATCTTGCTCACGAGATCGGCCACGCTGTCCGCCTTGACGGCGTGGCCCGCCTCGGCACGATCATGCGTTTTCTCGACCGCCTCCGCGCTGCGGTCGTACAGAACGACGTCATGACCATGACGCGTGAGACGCACCGCGATGTTTCCGCCCATGCGGCCGAGGCCGATAATCCCGATCTGCATCTTTTCCTCCCGACATCCCCTGACGGAAACGTCCCCATTATCTTCATATCGAAGCTCGTCGCGCCGGACCCGTTTGCCGGCGCGAGGCTTCAAGACTCTTTCAGGCCCGCTGCGTCAGACGGCCTTGCCGATCGCCTCGGACAACGCTTTCAGCCCGGCTTCCAGCGGGCCGGAAATATGCACACGCAACGCCCGGCGTCCCCGCTCGGAGAGCACGTCGAAATCGCCCCTCGCCTGCGCCGCCTTGACGATGCCGAAGGTGAATTTCTCGTCCGGCACCGGGAGATCGGCCGCGTCGTCCGCCGTCACCTGGAGGAATACGCCCGAAGCCGGACCGCCCTTGTAGGCCTGCCCTGTCGAATGCAGGAAGCGCGGCCCGAACTCTGCGGCGGTAGCGACATGGAGCGCGTCGCGCAGCTTCAGCCGCAGCGCCTGAATCCATGAACGCGACGTCTTGTCCCGCTCGATATAGGCGAGCAGCGCCACATAATCCCCCGCCTTGGCGCGGTGGAAATGCGCCTTCAGGATCGAGACGGCATCCCCGTCGCCCACGGCCTTGGCGTTCGCGTCGTCGGCATAGAAGCTGAACACGCCATCCTTCGCGAAAGGCGCTTCCGGCGGCAGCGACCCGGTCTCGTTGAACGCGGCGGTCAGCTTGCGCGTCTCGACCTTGCTGGCCTCGACATCCGGCTGGTCGAACGGATCGATCTCAAGGATCGACCCCGCGACGGCGGTGGCGAATTCCCAGTGGAAGAACGCCTGCGCCACCTGATAGGTGTCGGTCAGCGTGATCGTCACGACGGGCTCGCCCGCCGCACGCAGCGCCTCGATCGCCGCCTCCTGCGCCGCGTCCTCGGCGCCTTTCAGGCGGACATAGGCGAAGACGCGATCCTTGCCATAGACGCCCGGGCCGCCGAGCGTCTCGTCATCGATGGGAATGAGGCCCCTGCCGCGCTTGCCGGTCGATTCCGCCAGAAGCTGCTCCAGCCATGCGCCGAGATCGCGGATCGCGGGAGACGTCACGAACGTCACCTTGTCACGCCCGAACGTCTTCGCCGCGACGCCGAGAATCACCCCGAGCTGAAGCGCGGCGTTTTCCGCCGGCGGCACGCTCGCCGCCGATTCCTTGACGGCATACAGCGCGCTGCCCAACAGCTTGCGGAGGTCGATCCCCGCCGCCGCCGCAGGCACCATGCCGAAATTCGACAGCACGGAGAACCGTCCGCCAATCCCGCCCAGACCATGGAAGATCTTCCAGAAGGAACATTTCCTGGCCACTTCCTCCATCTGGGAACCCGGGTCCGTCACCGTGACGAAATGTCCGTCCGGCGCATGACCCAGCGCTTTCTCGGCGGCGACACGGAAATGGGCCTTGAGGATGTTCGGCTCGAGCGTCGCACCTGATTTGGACGACACGACGAAGAGCGTGGTCTTGAGATTGATCGCCTTCTCGAAGGTCGCGATCTCCTGCGGATCGGTGCTGTCAAGCACACGCAGACGCGGAAAGCCGGGCTGGCGCCCGAATGTTTCCGCGAGCACTTCCGGACCGAGGCTCGAACCGCCCATGCCCAGCAGCAGCACGTCGGTGAAACCCCTCTCCTTCACCTCGCGGGAAAAATTCTCCAGCTCGGCGATATGGGCCAGACGGTCCTCGACCACATCGAGCCAGTCCAGCCACTTCGCCTCGCCGTTCCCGGTCCAGACGGACGCGTCGCGCGCCCAGAGCCGACGGAGCTTGCCTTCCTTGCGCCAGTCCTCGATCGCGGCCTCAACGGCCGCTTTGAGCTCCCCCGGCAGGCGCGCCTCCTGCGCGATCAGCTTGTCCCCAAGGATGGCTTTCTGTTTGGCGGCCACAGCGCCCAGCAGCTTGTCGAACGCGTCCACAAAGGCGGCGCAGCCTTCGACGACCAGCTTCTCCGTCACCGCGCCGAGATCGAGACCCAGACGCGCCTGCTCGTCGATGACGTGACGCGCGCCCGCGACATCCTCGGTCAGACTCTCGCGCGGCGTGCCGTGATCGCGGAACGCGTCGAAGGTCGCGGGCGGGATGGTGTTGACCGTCTCCGGTCCGATCAACTCCTCGACATAAAGCACGTCGGAGAAAGCCTTGTCCTTCGTGCCCGTCGACGCCCAGAGCAGACGCTGCGGCCGCGCCCCCGCCGCCTTGAGCTTCGCCCAGCGCTCGGTCTTCATCACGTCGAGATAGTGTTGATAGGCCAGCTTGGCATTGGCGATGGCGACCTTGCCGCGCAGCGCCTTCAGCGCCGCGGCGTCCTTGTCCCCGGCCGCCACGCGCGCGTCGATCTCGCCGTCGATCTTCCCGTCGATGCGGCTGACGAAGAACGAAGCCACCGAGGCGATCTTCGAAATATCCTCGCCTTTGGCGTGGCGTGTCTCCAGACCGGCCATATAGGCTTCCAGCACGGCCTTGTAGGCGTCGAGCGAGAACAGCAGCGTGACGTTGACGTTGACCCCTTCGGCGATCGCGGCCTGGACCGCCGGCGCGCCCTCCCGGGTGCCGGGGATCTTGATCATGAGATTCTCGCGATCCACCTCTTTCCACAGGCGGAGCGCCTCATGGATCGTGCCTTCGGTGTCGAAGGCGAGGTAGGGCGAGACCTCGAGGCTGACATAGCCGTCCACCCCCTTGGTGGCGACGTAGACGGGATGCAGGACCTTCGTGGCGTCCTGAATGTCGGTCACGGCCAGCTTCTCGTAAAGCTCGCCCGCCGACAAGGTCTCCCTGGCCAGCAGTTCTTTCATCTGGGCGTCGTAATCCGTCCCGTATCCCATCGCCTTCTCGAAGATGGCGGGATTGGAGGTCACTCCCTTGAGTCCGTCTTCATCGACCAGTTTCCGCAGACTGCCGTCAGCCGTGTAGGAGCGCTGGATGAAATCGAGCCAAGGCGACTGGCCGAAACGTTCAAGCGCCTTGAGCGGATTGGTCGAACCTTTGTTCTGTTCGGCGTCCATGTGCTTCTCTCCTCGGAGCGAAGGCGGGCAGACGCCCGCCTCAACAGTGATCCCTTGCGGGCTGCAAAACCTGTCCGGACCGGGACGACCGCCCCGCCAGAAACGAAACCGGGCCGCGATATCGCGGCCCGGTTCTCCTTATTTCCGCGACGCCTGCGCCTTCGCGGCTTCGTAGACTTTTTCCGGCGTAAAGCCGAACTTCGTCAACAGATCCTTGAGCGGCGCCGAAGCACCGAAGGTACGCATGGCGATGATCGCGCCGCCGGAGCCGACATAACGGTCCCAGCCGAAGGGCGAGGCCTGCTCGACCGCGACGCGGCCCTTCACCTCGGGCGGCAGGACGCTGTCCCTGTAGGACTGGTCCTGCGCCTCGAAGAGATCGAAGGACGGGAAGGAGACGACGCGCGCCTTCACGCCTTCCGCCGTCAGCTTCTCATAGGCCTGCACGACCAGCGACACCTCGGAGCCCGAAGCCATCAGGATGACGTCCGGCGTCCCCTCGCAGCTCGCCAGCACATAGGCGCCCTTCGCCAGCCCCTCGGCGGAGGCATATTTCGTCCGGTCCAGCGTCGGGAGATCCTGACGGCTCAGGATCAGCGCAACCGGGGTATGGGTCTCCGGCATGATCGTGCGCCACGCCGCCGACACCTCGTTGGCATCCCCCGGACGGATCGTCGTCATGCCCGGCATGGCACGGAACTGCGCGAGCTGCTCGATCGGCTGATGCGTCGGACCGTCCTCACCCACGCCGATGGAGTCGTGGGTGAAGATATAGATCACCGGCACTTCCATCAGGGCCGAAAGCCGGATGGGGTTCTTCATATAGTCGGAGAAGATGAAGAAACCCGAGCAATAGGCGCGCAGCCCCGAAAGGGCGAGACCGTTGCTGATCGCCCCCATCGCATGCTCGCGCACGCCGAAATGGAGGTTGCGCCCCGCATAGCTACCGTTCCAGTGTGCCGGCTGGAAGGACTTCACCCCCTCGAAGGTCAGATTGGTTTTGGTCGAGGGCGCGAGATCGGCGGCACCGCCGAGCAGCCACGGCACGTTCTTCGCGACCGCGTTCAGCACCTTGCCGGAACTGGCGCGCGTCGCAACGCCCTTGGGATCGGCATCCCACGTCGGAATATCCTTGTCCCATCCCTGCGGCAGACGATGGGCGAAGATATCCTTCAGCTCGGCGGCTTCCTTCGGATATTCCTTCTCGTAAGCGGCGAATTTCTCATACCACGCCTTGCTGGCGGCAGCGCCGCGCGCGCCCAGCCCTTCCTGGAAATGCGCCTGCACGCCGTCGGGCACGAAGAACGGTTCGAGCGTCGGCCAGCCATAGGCCTCCTTCGCCCCCTTGATCTCGGCGTCGCCGAGCGGCTCGCCATGCGCCGCCGCCGTGCCCGCCTTCTTCGGCGCGCCATAACCGATGACCGAGTGCAGGATGATGAGGCTCGGCTTGTCCTTCACGGCCCGCGCGGCCTCGAATGCCTTGCTGATCGCATCGACATCATTCGCGTCCAGCACCGACTGGACATGCCATTTGTAGCCTTCGAAGCGCTTGCCCACATCCTCGGTGAAGGCGATGTCCGTGGACCCTTCGATGGAAATCCGGTTGCTGTCATACACCCAGATCAGCTTGCCGAGTTCGAGATGACCGGCGATGGACGCGGCCTCGGAGGCCACACCTTCCATCATGTCGCCGTCACCGCAGAAGGTATAGGTGTGATAGTCGAAGAGGTCATAGCCGGGACGGTTGTACGTCGCGGCCAGCCATTCCTCGCCCATCGCGAAGCCGACCGAATTGCCGCAGCCCTGCCCGAGCGGCCCGGTGGTCGTCTCCACGCCCGCCGTATGGCGGTATTCCGGATGACCCGGCGTCTTCGAATCAAGCTGTCGGAACTGCTTGAGATCGTCCAGGGTCAGAGAGGGGGCGGGCAACACCTTCCCGTCCCTCACATCGCGCACGCCGGCGAGATAGATCGCGGCGTAAAGCAGCATCGACGCATGGCCGACAGACAGCACGAAACGATCACGCCCCGGCCAGAGCGGATTGGCGGGATCGTATTTCAGCTCGCGCTGCCAAAGCGCATACATGGCCGGGGCCAGCGCCATCGGCGTGCCCGGATGGCCGGAATTGGCCTTCTGGACGCCATCCATGGACAGGGTGCGGATCGTGTTGATGGCAAGCTGTCCGATATCGGTCGCCGCGCCGGATGAGCCGCCGACATCGGCGCCATGAACGGCAAAACTGTTGATGGAACGCATGAGATTACTGGCCTCCGAAAAAGCTGCCGCATTAAGGGGCGGCACGGATACGCTCGTCATTCTGGTGCACCCGTCCGTCACCGTCGCCCGCCAGATTCCCGCAATTTCCGCGGAGCAGCGAATGAAATGATTGGGACAAGCGATAAACTCAAAATTTACTTAACATTTTTGATATAAGGACATATCCAGTCTGATGATAATGCTTTACCCGCATTATGGAAGCGTCGAATTTCTCACGTGTGCGAGACCGCGCCGCCCGCCCGTCCGGGGAGCGCCGCCAGGAACCACGACCGTAAACTCAAAAACGACGAGAAATCGTTTATATTTTTGTATGGATGGCCGCTTTCCGCATCACATCCATATCGACCGGGAACCCGTTCCGGGGCGCGCCACGCGCCCATCCACGCTCCGAGTTCCCTCCCTCAGCGCGGCTTGACGGCAAACGCCTCCGCGCCGCTCCGGTTTCGACGCGTCCTCCCGAAAACCGCCCCAGCCGGACGATAAAAAAACCGTAACGCGCCGCAGGGCCGCTTCGGCGCGTCCGGAGACGGCGAGTCGCACCTCATCCGCACGATACAGGTCACAAGACAGGTATCGTCCTGACACGCGAAGGGTTAAGACACCTCGAAAAATGGCGGCCGCTGCCTCGGGACAGTGCGAGACAGCGCCAGATTTCGAGATCGCGCCAGAGAAACTGGCTGAGGAGACATGTCATGACCGATCAGCCCTCCCCCCCCGCCGGCCAGTTCACGCTGGAACAGATCACCGCGCTCTTCCTGGACGCCGCGCGCCATGGCGATCTCGATATGCTCGCCCAGTTTCTCGACGCGGGCATGGACATCAACGCCACCGACAGCCGTGGTTACACGCCGCTCATCGTCGCCACATATAATGGAGAGGCCGAAGCCGCCCGCCTGCTGCTCGAACGCGGCGCCGACCCCGATCTCGGCGACGCCAAGGGCGCGACCGCCCTTTCCGGCGTCGCATTCAAGGGCAATGAGGAGATGGCGCGCCTGCTGCTCTCTTTCGGCGCGGAGATCGATCGCCCGAACCATGCCGGTCGCACCCCCCTGATGTTCGCCGTCATGTTCGGCCGTTACGACATGGCGAAGCTGCTGGTCGAGGCGGGCGCGAACCCCGACCGGCCGGATTCCGAGAGGCAGTCGCCCCGCAGCATCGCGGAAAGCCAGGACCGGGCCGATCTTTTCCCCGCATCGGGAACCGCGCCATGAGCCGTCTCTGGAACCGTCGCGTCGCCGGGCTCGAACCCTATGTCCCAGGCGAGCAGCCCAAGGCCCGCGATCTGCTGAAGCTCAACACCAACGAGCTTCCCTACGGCCCCAGCCCGCGCGCGCTCGCGGCCCTGCGCGAGAGTTGCACCGACACGTTGCGCCTCTATCCGGACCCGACCTCCCTCGCGCTGCGCGAGACCATCGGTCATGCCTATGACGTCACGCCGGATCGCGTCTTCGTCGGCAACGGATCGGACGAGGTGCTGGCCCACGCCTTCCGCGGCCTGTTCCGCGACGACGCCCCCGCCCTGTTCGCCGACGTGACCTATGGATTCTATCCCGTCTATTGCGGCCTTTTCGACCAGCCCTTCGAGACGATCCCGCTCGGTGAGGATTTCCGCATCGACGTACGGGCGTACGACCGCCCGTGCGGCGGCATCGCCATTGCCAATCCCAACGCCAATACCGGAATCGCCCTGCCCGTCGCGGAACTGGCATGGCTCGCCCGCGCCCGGCCCGATTCGACGCTGATCGTGGACGAGGCCTATGTCGATTTCGGCGCCGACTCCGCCATCCGCCTCACCCGCGACCATGACAACGTCCTCGTCGTGCAGACCCTCTCCAAATCCCGCGCGCTGGCCGGATTGCGCGTCGGCTACGCCATCGGCCATCCCGATCTGATCGAGGGGCTGACCCGCGTGAAGGACAGCTTCAACTCCTATCCGCTCGACCGTCTCGCGCAGATCGGCGCGGCCGCCGCCATCGCCGATTCGGCATGGCTCGCCGAAACCACCGGCCGCGTGATCGCCACGCGCGAGGCGCTCGTCCGGGCGCTCGCGCAACGCGGCTTCCAAGTTCTGCCGTCCTGTGCCAATTTCATCCTCATGCGTCATGCGACGCATTCGGCAGCCAGCCTCCAGCTGCGCCTGCGCGAGCGGGATATCATCGTGCGCCGTCTGGGCATGCCCCGCATCGCGGACTGGCTTCGCCTCACCATCGGCACGGATCGCGACAGCGACCGCCTTCTCGCGGCGCTCGACGACATCCGCGTCAACTGACCGCCGGACCGGCGGCAAGCCGCCCGGCGGGATTCAGGCCGTGCCGCGACGACACAACAATAGAGATCTTTCAAGGACATCATGCGCGCCTATACCGGACAGTTTTCCGACAATCAGCCGATCCGCCGCAATCATGCGGAAAAGGAGAAGCAGTTGCGTGACCTCAAGGAAACGCTGGCGGCGATGAAGCCCCAGACCTCCCCGGCCCTGCGCGAAAGCGTCCAGCGCCGCATCCGCGAACTGGAGAGCGAACTCCGCGCCGCCGAACGCCAGAAAACCGAACGCGCCGCCGAGCGGAACGCGCAAGCCGCGCCCTCTTCCCCGACCACACCCCGCCGGCCGCGTCGCCCGGCCTTCCGGTCGGAATAACGTCACCGGGCAGCACTCCGGTATCGCCCGTCGGACCGCGGGGCCGAATACCTACCCCGCCAGCGCCTCCGCCCGGCCCCAGTCCTCGCCCATCATCCGCAGGCGGAGCGGGTGGAGCCCGTCGCTCTCACGCAGCACGTAGAACACGCTGTCCCGGCCGCTGCACCCGCCGGGCCGATGCTGCAGGAAATCGAAGACCATGCGATCCGCCGTCATGAAGGTCGGGTCGCCGGGCATCGGCGTCGTCCAACGCGCCAGGACGTCCGGCACGCGCGTCTTGTCGATCATCAGACAGTTCGGATCGACGAAACCGCCCTGGCTGTCGGCGAACACCCCCTGCCCCGGCCCGACCGATTCCCACCGATCGACGCAGACCGGCCGATGGGTACGCGGATGCACGAACCACCGCCACGCCCACGCCCATTCCCGCCCCTCGATCGCCGTCACCAGTCCGGCGAGATGATCGGGACGCCACCAGTTGTCATCGTCTAGATACGCCACGAGCGGCGCATGCGCCATGAAGCTCAATATCGCCCGCAGCGCCCCGCCGTCCCGAGCCGCCGTCACGCCGCCATGCCGCGTGGAAGTGGAATATCCCGGCCACAGAAGCTGCACCGTCCATTCCGGTGGAGACATCCGGCACGCCGCCGCGACCGTCCGGAGCGCCGCGCCCTCGTCAGCGGGCGCCTGATCGACACCGATCAGAATCTGCACCCGGCCGACCCCTTCCTGACGAAAGATCGAGACGAGCGCCTGGAACAGGCTCGGCCGCAACAGGCTCGGCATCACCACCGCCACGTCATACGGCGTGGCGGTCGCTTCCGCCCCGAAAGTGAATAGGCCCGGCTGCATCTCCTTCCCATAGCACCGCCCGCACCCCGCCGAAACGCCTTGCTCTCGCCCTCATCCCGTTCCATGTGATGAGAAGAGAACGACGTCATGACAGAAGAGAGTTTCGCCCCCATGTCCGAGCCCAACGATACCCCGGACCCCGTGCTCCTCGACCGCCTTGCGGAAGTGGCCGTCCATGTCGGGCTGAACCTCCAGCAGAACCAGCAACTCATCATCACCGCCCCGCTCGACTCCGTGCCGCTCGTCCGGCGCGTCACGGAGCATGCCTACCGCAAGGGGGCAAGCCTCGTAACGGCTCTTTATACCGACGACGTCGCCACCCTCGCCCGTTTCGAACACGCGCCGGACAGCGCCTTCGACGCCGCCTCCGGCTGGCTCGCGGATGGCATGGCCGACGCCTATCGCAACGGCGCGGCCCGCATGGCCATCACCGGCGGCGATCCGACCCTGCTGAGCAGCCAGGACCCCGCCCGCGTGGCCCGCGCCAGCCGCGCGGCCTCGGCGGCGAATCGTCCGGCAATGGAGGTCATCACCGCCTTCGCCACCAACTGGAACATCATCGCCTATGCCGGCCGGGCCTGGGCGAGCCAGGTCTTCCCCGATCTCGCGCCCGCCGCCGCGCTGGCCACGCTCTGGGACGCCATCTTCGCCGCCTCCCGCGTCACCGCCGCCGATCCCATCAGCGCCTGGCGCGACCATAATCGCGATCTGCACGCCCGCGCCGCCTATCTCAATGACGCGCGCTTCCACGCCTTGCACTTCACCGGCCCCGGCACCGACCTCACCGTCGGGCTCGCGGACGGCCATGCCTGGGCGGGCGGCTCGGAACACACGACGAACGGCATCGAGTGCAATCCCAATATCCCGACGGAAGAGGTGTTCACGACTCCTCATTGCCGCCGCGTCGAGGGCCATGTGTGCAGCACCAAGCCGCTCTTCCATCAGGGCACGCTGATCGACGGAATCCGCGTCCGCTTCAGCGAAGGACGGATCGTCGAAGCCCATGCCACCCGCGGCGAGGATGTCTTCCGGCGGATCCTCGAAACGGATGACGGCGCGTCGCGCCTCGGCGAGGTCGCGCTCGTCCCCCATTCCTCGCCGATCTCCCGGACCGGCATCCTCTTCCGCAACACGCTCTTCGACGAGAACGCCGCCAGCCACATCGCACTGGGTCAGGCCTATACAAAGTGCCTGCTCGATACGGACGGCCAGGACGCCGCCACCCTCGGAGCGCGCGGCGCCAATGAAAGCCTCATCCATATCGACTGGATGATCGGCTCGGCGGAGATCGACCTGGACGGTCTCGACATGAACGGCAACGCCACCCCGCTGATGCGCGGCGGCGAGTGGGTCCGCTGATCCGTGCGCAGGAGAGACAACATGCCCCGCCTTCTTCCCGCCGCCGGTCTCGCCGTGCTGGCCGCCATCCTGCCGGTTTCCGCCCGTGCCCAAATCCCGGATCAGGCCCCGAATCAGGCCCAGGAGCAACCGCCGCAGCTTTCCGAGCAGATGCGCGCCGATCTCGCCCAAGGCATGGCCTACCGTCTGCCCGACGATTTTTTTCCCCGCGCCCGCGCGACGCTGCAAGCGCTCCAGGCCTCCGGCATCCAGCCTCCCGACTCGACCGGAATGAGCCTGAATCAGACCATCACCGCGATGGATTCGATCCCCGGCCTGCAAAACATCCTCGCCATGCATGGCTTCACCACGGAGACCTTCGTCATGGGGATTACGGCCTTCGGCATGACTCTGGCCGCCACCAACGGACAGAAGCTTCCCGCTGGCTTTCCCGCGCCCAATCCAGCCAATATCGCACTCTTCAAATCCCATCCGCAGGACGTGACCGCGCTCATGCAGGCCATGGGCACGCCGCCCGGGAACGGCGAACAGACGGCTCAGTAACGCGTCATGACAGATATCCGCCTCGATCCCGACGCATTGCCCGTGATCGACATCGTCGCCCTCGCCCAGGAGGGTGCGTTGCTCCGGGCCGAGCATGACACACCGCCCGACGGCATTCCGGCCTTCGTGACCGCCGCCGGATGGCGAATGCTCTGCGCGCGATACGGCGGCGACGATCCGCATGACCTGCTCACCCATCTCGGCAAAGCCGTCCACCGTCTGCTCGCCCACGCCGCGCAGAGCTATGCGGCGGAACACCGCGCCGGCCAGGCCGCGCCAGCCAGTTTCTCCTGCCCGAGCGACCTGTTCGAGGATAACGGCACGCTGCACATCGCTTTTCTTCGTGACACCACTCATCCGGTCATCTGCAGCCTGATCGGTACGAAGGACCACATCCGCGACCTGATGGAGACCCCCTTCCGCGACGACTGACCGCAGGCGGAACGGTCAAGCCTTTCCGCCCTTGCGCCAGAGATCGTCCAGTCTTTGTTGCTCGCGGCGTTCCTCTTCCCGGCGCGCCTCCTCCCGCTGCTGCGCCATCAGCGTTTCCACGACCTCGAGCGCCGCCTGCGCCTCCATGAACGCAACCTGCGCCACTGTCCTGTCCAGCGCGGTCTGCCGGGCGACATCGCGAGCGGCCAGGATCGCCTTGCGGCCGATCGGCAACCACCGGCCGAACGCCTCCACCGCGCCGTCATCGTCACATTTCAGCGCATAATCATACTCGTGCTGCATCGCCGCCGTGGCCTGCGTGACAGCCGCATCGGCCTCCCGCTCATGAGCGGCCGCCTGCGCGAGACGTTTTCGGGCCTCCGCCATATCCTGCTGCCGCAGACGCAACAATGTGGCGAGTGGCGTTCGCTTCATGGAACCGGCGTCCCGAAGATCGAGGCCAGATCGGAAAACGCGCCCGCCAATGTCGAAACGTCGTGACGATCCTGACTCAGGAAGCGCTCCAGACGCGGCATTTTCTCGATCGCCTCGTCAACCAGAGGGTCGCCGCCCATTTTATAGGCGCCGAGCCGAATCATGTCCGCCATATCCTGATACGTCGCCAATATCCCCCTCGCGCGCCGGGTCAGCGCATTTTCTTCGGGCGTATTGCATCCGGGCACGCTGCGGGACAACGACCGCAGAACGTCGACCGCAGGATAGCGACCCTGCTCGGCGATCCGCCGATCCAGAACGACGTGACCGTCAAGGATACCGCGCACCGCATCGGCGACCGGCTCGTTCTGATCGTCCCCCTCGACCAGAACGGTAAACAATCCAGTAATCGATCCGGCCTTTCCTCCCTCGTCCGGAACCCCAGGACCTGCCCGTTCAAGAAGCATGGGGAGCGTGGCGAAGACCGACGGCGGATAGCCTCTCGTCGCCGGCGGCTCTCCCATGGAGAGGCCGATTTCGCGCAGGGCAAGGCAGAACCGGGTGACGCTGTCCATCAGCAGAAGAACGGATTTGCCCTGGTCGCGAAAATATTCCGCGATCGCCATCGCGGCATAAGGCGCTTCCCGCCGCATGAGCGGCGGGGTGTCCGACGTTGCGACCACCACGACGCTGCGACGGAGCCCCTCTTCTCCCAGATCGTCCTCGATGAACTCCCGCACCTCGCGACCCCGCTCGCCGACCAGCGCGATAACCGCGACGTCACAGGACGCCTGCCGCGCGAGCATGGAGAGCAGCGTCGATTTACCGACGCCGGACCCTGCGAACAACCCGAGGCGCTGCCCTTCCCGACATGTCGTGAACGCGTCGAGCACCCGCACTCCGAGCGAGAGACGCGGACCAAGACGCGCCCGCTCCGTCGCATTGGGAGGAGCGCACCGTACCGGACGTCGCCTTCGTCCAAGGCCGAGACGCTCCCTGCCGTCCATCGGACGCCCGAGCGGGTCCACGACCCGCCCCAGCCAGCCATCGTCGACCGGCAGGCCGACGGGCAGAAAATCATACGTCGCCGCACTGCCCGGCCCTATGCCGTCGAGCGGCCCGAACGTCATCAAGAGGGTTTCAGGTCCGCGAAATCCCACAACCTCCGCGAGCACTTTTCCCTCATCGCGACAATGAAGAGTCAACCTGTCACCAATGCTGAGCAGCGGGGTCACGCCGGTGACAGACACGGCCAACCCCGTCACGTCCCGCACCTTGCCGCGCGCTTCATAGAGCGAAAAATCCTGAAAAATAGAGAGAAAGCGGGTCATTCTCTCCTGAATATCCTGAAGGCTTCGCATCTGTTCCATGGGATGCAGCCTAATCCATGAATCTTGCCAGAAGCCTAACGGAACCCGCAGGGAAAAAAATAATCTCGCAGTGATGATTTTTTAGGTTGTCTTATACAACCAAGAGTAGTAACCATTGGTCAACAAGATCAGAGGTTGCATTCATGCGTATCCTTCTCGTCGACAGCGATCACACCGCTTCCGCCAGCCTGATCCAGATCCTCCGGACCAACGGCCTCGCCGTGGATCACACCGCTTCCGGCCGCGAGGCCCTGGAGATCATGAGGCATTATCAGTACGATGCCGTGATCATCGAACTTACGCTCGACGATATCGAGGGGTACACCGTCATCCGCGATGCACGTCTGGCGCGCATTTCGACGCCGATCCTCGTGCTGACAAACCTCTCCCGACCCCAGGCCAAGATCAAGGCCTTCGCCCTGGGCGCGGATGACTACCTCACACGCCCCTTCGACACGGCAGAACTCATCGCGCGACTTCAGGCCATTCTGCGCCGCTCACACGGCCTGAGCGCAGCCCAGATCGTGGTGGGGCCGTTAATGATCGACCTCAATGCGAAACAGGCCCTCGTGAATGGCGATCCGGTTCATCTCACCGGCAAGGAATACGCAATTCTGGAGTTGCTCGCGCTTCGGCGCGGCTCGGTTCTGACGAAGGACGCTTTTCTCAACCATCTGTATGGCGGCATCGACGAGCCGGAAATGAAGATCATCGACGTCTTCATCTGCAAGCTCCGGCGCAAACTGCAACAGAAAGGAGCGGGCTCACTGGTCACAACCGTATGGGGACGAGGCTACATCCTGCGCGAGGAGCCTGTCATGACAAAGGCCACGCCTCATCAGGCGATGTCATCTCTCTCAGCCTGAAGGAAAATCAGCCGGATCAATCCAGTCACGCGGACCAATGACGATCGCCTCATGCGCCATGGGGCCGGCCACCCCGCCTCCGAGCGGTGAAGCCGCCATGATAGCGCCGCGGACAAAGCGCCGCGCAAGGGACACGGCCTCGACCAGCGTATACCCTCCCGCCAAAGCCGTCGCGATACCGCTCGACAGGGTACACCCTGTCCCATGGGTCGCCCGTGAAATGATCCTTTCGCTCTCGAAGGCAAAACACGCCTCGCGCGTCAGCAGGACATCAGTCAGCAGCTGGCCGTCGAGATGACCGCCCTTGATCAAAACCGCATGTGCGCCGACTTCAAGGAGAGTCTCAGCAGCCTTCTTCATGCCGCCCGGATCGCGAATCGTAAGTCCGGTCAACGCCTCCGCCTCGGGAATATTCGGCGTCACCAGCGCGGCACCGGGAACAAGCGCATTCAGAAGAAGTGCTCTGGCTGAGGGATTCATCAGGCTGGCGCCGCTGCTGGCCACCATAACCGGATCAAGGACATAGGGAATCTCGGAGTGAGCGGTTATAATCTCCGCAACCGCTCCCATGACCGCCGTATCTGGCAACATGCCAATCTTGATCACATCCGCACCGAGATCGTCCAGCACGCACTGCATCTGCAAGGCGACAAAATCCGGTGGTACCGGAACGATACCTGAAACACCCAGGGTGTTCTGCGCGGTCAGGGCAGTGATCGCCGTCATGCCAAAGCCGCCAAAAGCCACGACTGTCTTCAGATCAGCCTGTATCCCGGCCCCTCCACCGGAATCACTGCCCGCAACGATCAGAACACGACCCGGCTTCATCGTTCAGGCCGGTGTCAGCGCCCGAATCGCATCGCACATATAGGAGACGCTCTGCTCCACGAGAGCGGGATCATCCGCTTCGACCATCACACGAATCAAGGGCTCCGTCCCACTCGCCCGCAGCACGAGACGCCCATGCCCGTCGAGCAGCGCCTCGATCTCCCGTCGTGCCTCTTCCAGCATGGACGTGCCGAGCGGACTCGCTCCACTGTAGCGAATATTCCGCAACATCTGCGGATACGGGTTGAAAACCCGGCAAATCTCGCTGGCTGGCCGGTCCGATTCCACCAAAACGGCAAGAACCTGCAACGCGGCGACAAGTCCGTCTCCCGTCGTGGCGTAATCGGACAACACGACGTGGCCGGACTGCTCGCCCCCGAGATTGGCCCCGACTTCACGCATCTTCTCGACGACATAACGATCGCCCACCGCCGTGCGCAGCAATGTCACACCATGTTCGGCGAGAAAATGCTCCAACCCGAGATTGGACATAACGGTCGCAACAACGGCGTTGGTCCGCAACTGCCCTCGTGCAATCCACGACTTCCCGATCAACGCAAGGATCTGGTCCCCGTCGATGATTCGACCGTGTTCGTCACTGATGATGACGCGATCCGCATCGCCGTCCAGCGCAATGCCCAACTGCGCACCATGCTGCACCACCGCCGCACATAGGCGCTCGGGAGCCGTCGAACCGCAGTCGAGATTGATGTTGATACCATTCGGCTCGCAGCCGATCTTCACCACATCCGCCCCAAGTTCCCACAACGCGGTAGGCGCCACGCGATAGGCGGACCCGTTGGCGCAGTCGATCACGATCTTTATGCCATCGAGGCGCAACCCACGCGGAAACGACGCCTTGGCATTCTCGACGTAACGCCCTGCGGCATCATTCAGACGGGACGCACGCCCCACCTCCGATGGCGCGGCCAAGCGATCGGAGAGATCCTCGCGCATATAGGCCTCGATCTCACTTTCCGTCGTGTCGGAGAGCTTGAATCCGGTCGGGCCGAAGATCTTGATGCCGTTATCTTCAAACGGATTATGCGAGGCCGAAATCACTACGCCAAGATCGGCGCGAAGCGAGCGGGTCAACATGGCAATCGCTGGGGTCGGCAATGGCCCAACCTGCGTCACATCCATGCCTGCCGAAAGAAAACCGGAAATCAGCGCGGATTCGATCATATAGCCGGAAAGCCGCGTATCCTTGCCAAGAATAACCCGTTGCCGATGTCCTTCCTTCCGGAACCGCACGCCGACAGCCTGCCCCAGACGTTGCGCGACATCGACAGTCATCGGCGCCTGATTCGACGTCCCTCTGATACCGTCCGTGCCGAACAGCTTTCTGGGTTTGCTCCCGTTCATTCTACAAACACTCCGCCCTCGAAAAGCGACAGTTCAGTCGCCGCCGCCCCACTTCCTGTCAATACCAGACTGCGGGAAAATCTCCCGCAGCCATTCCGATCAACCCAGTTGCGGAGCGGCGTCGAGGCCGCCGGTTCCCGCGGCGCCGGGGCGTGTCGTCGGGACGGAAGCACGGCGGTTTTCCGGTGCGGGATCGTCCACCACCACACGCTCGATCACCTCGCCACGAATGACCTTGCCGATCTCTTCGCCCGTCAGCGTCTCGAATTCCAGCAAAGCCTTGGCCAGACGATGCAGGTCATCAATGTGCGCCAGCAGCAACGAATGTGCCGTATTATAAGCCCCATCAATCAGTTGCTTGATTTCACGGTCAATTTCACGCGCCGTCTGCTCGGAGACGTTCTTGTTCTGCGTCACCGAATGACCGAGGAAGACCTCCTGCCCATTATCGCCATAGGCGATCATGCCCAGAGTCTCGCTCATGCCCCATTCGGTAATCATGCGCCGCGCCTGATCGGTCGCCATCTTGATGTCGCCGGATGCGCCCGTGCAAACATTGTCGGCACCGAAGATCAACTCCTCCGCCGCCCGGCCTCCCATGGCGAGCACAAGCTCGGCCATGCATTTGGCCTTGCTTTTCGAATAACGATCGCCCTCCGGCAAACTCATCACCAGCCCCAGCGCGCGACCACGCGGAATGATCGTCGCCTTGTGAACTGGATCGCAACCCGGCGTTAATATGGCGCACAACGCATGGCCGCCTTCGTGATAGGCCGTCATGCGCTTCTCCTCGTCACTCATGACGAGAGAGCGTCGCTCGGCTCCCATCAGAACCTTGTCCTTGGCGTTCTCGAACTCCTGCATGGCGACGGTGCGCTTGCCCAGCCGCGCGGCCAGAAGCGCCGCCTCGTTCACAAGATTAGCCAGGTCCGCGCCGGAGAAGCCCGGCGTGCCGCGCGCGATCACCTTCGGATCGACGTCACTGGCCAGCGGCACCTTCCGCATATGCACACGGAGAATACGCTCACGCCCGAGCACATCCGGATTCGGCACCACGACCTGCCGATCGAACCGTCCCGGACGCAGCAACGCGGGGTCCAGCACGTCAGGTCGATTGGTCGCCGCAATGAGGATGACACCCTCATTACTCTCGAACCCGTCCATTTCGACCAGCATCTGATTCAGCGTCTGCTCACGCTCGTCGTTTCCGCCGCCGAGCCCGGCGCCACGATGACGGCCCACAGCGTCGATCTCGTCGATGAAGATGATGCATGGCGCGGCTTTCTTGCCCTGTTCGAACATGTCCCGCACGCGGGACGCGCCCACGCCGACGAACATCTCCACAAAATCCGAACCGGAAATCGTGAAGAAGGGCACGTTGGCCTCACCCGCGATCGCCCGTGCAAGCAAGGTCTTGCCTGTGCCGGGCGGTCCGACGAGCAACGCGCCCTTGGGAATCTTGCCGCCGAGCCGGGTGAATTTCTGCGGATCTTTCAGAAAATCGACGATTTCCTGCAATTCGGCCTTCGCCTCGTCAATCCCCGCGACATCCTCGAAGGTGACGCGACCCTGCTTCTCTGTCAGCAGCCGCGCCCGCGACTTGCCGAACCCCATCGCGCGCCCGCTTCCCGACTGCATTTGACGGAAAAACAGAATGCCGATCCCCAGCAACATCAGCACGGGGAGATAATTCAGCACGTAACGAAGGAATGGACTGCCCTCCGCCTCCAGCGGCTTGGCGACGACCTCGACATGGTGATCGGTCAAACGCGAAATCAGCGTGGGGTCCTGCGGCGCATATGTTTCGAAGGAGGTACCGTCCGTCAGCGTCCCGGAAAGATTCTGATCCTGCACCACCACCGAGCGGACACGCCCGTTATCGACATCGGTGACGAAGTCGGAATAGGCGAGTTGCTGGGACGCATGCTGCCCGGCGCCTGGCTGAAACGCCGTGAACAGCAGCATCAGCAGCACGATGATGACGACCCACAGCGCGAGATTACGGCCAAAATTATTCATCACAGTCTCTATCTTTGCTCGTGCGGTCTGACCGGCTTTCCCCGGACGATAACGCGACACTCCTTAACATAAGCATAATGGCGCGTGATCCCACCCTCTTGCGCGCGATTTCATGTCGCGACTCCACTCTTTCACCAAAAAGCTCCGTCCAGCGCCGCTGCCGGAGGTGAAAAAACGAAGCGCGGCTCGTCATCCTTTCCCGACGGTCGCCGGAATTCATCCCCGCACTCCAGTACCGGCAGGCTCCGCCGCACCACGGCAGGCGTGTCCTGTCCCGTCAGCCGATATCCCGCCGCGGCGATCATCCAGCCGCGCGCCTGGCCGCCGGGATCGCTCAAACGCCAGCGCCCGTCCCATAATGCCCCGTCTCGCGCAACACAGGGCTCCTGCACGGCAGAGGGTTCGCGGCACAAGATCCACCCCGCTCCCTTTCGGACCAGCATCGCGCCGCCCAGCGTCACCGGATGTGGCGCCGACACCAGTCGCACCATCACATTGAGCGGCACCGGATGTTTCCCGCTCCCGACCACACGCCAAAGCTCCGCCAGGAGATCCGCTTCAGGCAGCGCCGACGGCAGGCGAAAGAATCCCGCCGGATCGAACGCCACTGAAAGCGCCGCCTCCGCAAGCACCTCCCGCCGCTTATTGCGCTCCCGCCCATATCGTGCACCCAGAGCCGCCAGAGTCCTCCGTTCGGGAGGTGGAAGATCCTCACGCCACCTGACGCGCTCGAAACGCCGGTTCCGATTCGACGGGTCCTCGATCCAGTCTACTCCTGCCTTCCGCAACGTCGCACGCAATCGGTCCGGCTCGATATCCAGCAACGGCCGCAGCACACGCACGCCGCCCCGCTCGCTGAATCGCGCCATCCCCGCGAGCCCTCGCGGCCCACTGCCCGCGCGACGCCGGATCGCCACAGTTTCGATCTGGTCGGAACGATGATGCGCCAGCAACAGGTCGAGCGCCCCGAGTCGCTGACAAGCTGTCGTCAAGGCGGCATAGCGGGCCTCTCGCGCGCTTTCCTGAATGGCGCCATCCCGCCTCAGCCCCGACAATGTCAGGACATCCGCCTTCATGCCGAAGCTCCGGACGAGGCGAGCCGTCGTGGCCGCCTCGTCCGGGGCCTCCGCGCGCAAACCATGATCGACGATCAACGCCACCCCGCCGGAACGCCATTTGGACACCAGCAAGGCAAGGCAAAGACTATCCGCTCCGCCCGATACCGCAACCGCAACCGGATATGCCGAATCCGGTGGCGGAAACGGCCCGAATGGCCGCATCAACGCGGCAAATTCTTCCGCGCCGATTGGCGCGGCGATGCTCAATGACAGCCGGCACGCGCCCGGAACGAGGCCGCGGCCGCCTTCACTCTCGAGGCGGGGCTGGGAAAATCAGCCTTCAATTGGTTCAACGCCTCGCAGGCGGATTTCTTGTCCCCGAGCGCCAGCATCGAAGCCGAAACCCCGAGCAACGCCTCCGGCGCGCGCGGGGAGCGCGGCAGACGCTTGTAAGCGTCATAATAGGCGAGCGCCGAATCCTGATAACGCTTCTGCCCCGCAAGAGACTGGGCCAGAAGAAACTGGGAATCCATCCTTCCCTGCTGTGTCTTCGCGGTTTTCAGCGCCTGCTGCGCATCGCTCTGCGCCGTCGCATAATCCCCGGCGCGCAAGGCTCCCTGCCCGTCTTTCAAAAGTTCAAGCGCGGTTTTCGTCTTATCGGTCGACGGCGCGGGCGCAGACACGGGACCTGCGGCCGCCGGGGGGGAAGCGCCGCCGCCATTCTGCGCGGCGAACTGCATGTCGTCGATCTTCTTGGAGAGCGCCGCGTTCTGTGTATGGACTTCGTTCGTCAACTGGTCCAGCTCGCCGCGCATGTCCCGCACCTGGGATTCGAGCTGGCTGACGCGGTCGAGCAACTGCGCCGTCAGATCACCGTTTCCGCCGCTCCCGGACGGCGCGGGCGCTGGCGCGGCCACGGCATTGCCGCCCCCGGCCGCCTGCAACTGGCTGAGTTGCTGACTGAGCTGCTGAATCTGATTCTGCAACGCGATCCCTTCGCGGCTCGTGACCTGCGCCCGCGCCTGACTGCCCCAGCCAGCCGCGAAAACCGACATCGCCCCCGCGACGACCAGACTCCGATAACGACAGGACACCCTTCGACGCATAGCCCGACCTCTTTTCACGACGTTTCGTGAGATACGAGATATCAGATAAAACAAAACCGGCCGACGCATAAGCGTCGACCGGCCTCGTTCATATCAAACCGTGTGTGACGATCTTCGGTCTTACTTGACCGAGGTGATCGCGTTACGGTTCTGCGCCCAGGCCTGCTCGTCATCGCCATCGGCGGTCGGGCGGTCCTTGCCGTAAGAAATGGTGCTGATACGGGAGGCAGCCACACCCTTCGCGACCAGATAGTCGCGCGCGGCATTGGCGCGACGCTGGCCGAGAGCGATATTGTATTCTTCCGTGCCGCGATCATCGCAGTTACCGGCGATCAGCACGCTGACCTGCGGGTATTTCGCGAGCCAGGCCGCCTGCTTGTCCAGCGTCGCCTTGGCGTCGTCGGAAAGCGTGTTTTCGTTGAACGCGAAGAACACGCGATCACCGACATTCGCCACCAGATCGGCTTCGCTGCCCGGAGCCGGACCCGTTTCCTGGGCCGTTGCACCCGTGCCCGTCGAAGCACCTGTGTTATTATTGTCGCTCGAGCATGCCGCCAGCACGAGCGCGAGACCGACTGCGCCGATAAGCTTGAAATTCATCTTTGCCAACCCTGATTACAGCCCCGATCCGGAGCCAGGAAGCTAGAACCTTTTTGTTTACTGGTCGCGTCGTCGTTTTGCTTGAGCGCTCCATGAAAGGAACGCAGCACGCTTGCGAAGTGCCGAAGACCACGTCTCGCCTTACTCATTCGCAGGACCAGCGGTCAAGCGCATTGATCACTGGAATGCCCCAAATGTCCCGCTTTTCATTTCAATTTCAAAAATAGTGCTTTCCGCGCCACAGTCACGGCGTGATCATGACAAAAAAGCAACATTTTTCAGGTATTGAGCGGCGACCATGCCGGGTCCGATGCGCCTGTGCTCGTGCGGAGCGGACGCTCGTTGAAGCCGGTGATGTCGATCATACCGAGTCCCGACGAGAACCCCGCGCCGCCGGCCCGCGCCGCGGACTGACGGCAGAAGGCGAGCACGCGTCCGTTCGGGCAGAAACTGGGGCTGTCGATGGTGAACCCCTGGGTCAGGATACGTTCGCCGCTCCCGTCAGGCGCCATGACGCCCAGGGAGAACTGACCGCCGGAGAGGCGCACAAACGCGATCTGGTCACCGCGCGGCGACCACACCGGCGAGCCGTAACGCCCGTTCCCGTAGGAAATCCGCTGTACGCCATCGCCAGAAGCGCTCATGACGTAAAGCTGCGGACTGCCGCCCCGGTCGGAGTTGAAGACGATCCGGCTGCCGTCCGGACTGAAGCAGGGACTGGTGTCGATCGCACCCGAATTGGTGATCTGCCGCTTCGAGCCTGACGCAAGATCGAAGATGAAGATGTCGGACCCCGCCCCGCGCGTCGCGGACAGCACGACCTGACTTCCATTCGGCGAGAAACGGGGCGCAAAGGAAATGCCCTGGAACTCGCCCAACATCCGCTGCGCGCCCGACGCCAGGTTGAACAGATAGACGCGCGGGCGGTCATTGGCATAGGAGAGGAACGCCACCTGATCCCGCACCGGGTTGAAACGCGGCGTCAGGGTCAGCCACTGGCCGGAGGTCAGGATACGCTCATTCGCCCCGTCATAATCCATGATGGCCAGGCGGGTGATCTGCCGATGACGCGGACCTGTCCGGGCGATATAGGCGATGCGCGTGTCGAAATAGCCCTTCTCGCCCAGCATCCGCTCATAGACGACGTCGCCGATGATATGGGCGATACGACGCCAGTTCGCGCTCGACGCCGTATAGGCCGTGCCCTGCAACTGCTGGCCCGTCAGCACGTCCCATAGCCGCATCTCGACGCGTACGGACCCCGACCCGGCCGCCAGGCCGGCGACGAGTGCCCGTGCGCCCTGCGCCTTGAGTGCCGCGAAATCCGGTACGCCGGTCACACCGGCCTGACCCGGCAGAACCTTGAAGAGCCCCGTCGATTCGAGGTCGGCCGCGACCACCGAGGAGATCTGATCGCCCAACCCCTCGCCGAAGCTCGGCACGACGATCGGAATCGGAGCGTTCCGCGCCTGATCGACCGTGATTTCGGCCTGTCCCTGATCGGACGGCGCCGTCTGCGCCAGGGCGCTCAGCGGCGTGGCCAGCAGACCGCCCGCCATCGCGCCGCCCAGCAGGCCGCGCCGCGACAAACCGGCCCCCGAGAAGCCGGAAAAGGAGTCGCGCAACGCCTGCGCGGTCGAATCATCGAGAATCGGCAAATCTTCGGAACGCATCGTCGAACGCACTTTCATCCTGATGAAGGCAAGTATGAGCCAATTATGGCCGGAATAGGAACTTCAACTCATGGGTCTGACCCAACAAGCGGGCCGGAATCGGCAGTTTCGCGCAAGCCGGGCTGAGCACCGCGTCGCGCGCGCGCTCGGCCAGCGCGCGATAGACGGGATCGCTGCTCGCCCGCGCCTGCGTATCCGGCGCGAAGCGCGCCAGGCGCGCCACGCCGGACGCATCCACCGTCACGATGAGATGCGCGCTGAAACTCGCATAGTCCCGCGCCGCCGTATCTTCCGAATAGCACCGCCGCACGGAGCCGCCGATCATCCTCTGATCCGCGGCGCTCAAGGCGCGCGTGATGTCGCCGTCCGGCACGCCGCCGCCCTTCGGCGCCCCGCCCTGGTCCGGATTGGCGCGGGCCTTCGGCGCATGGGTCTGCTTCTGATCGGCGCGGAACTTCTCCAGCGTCGCCAGCAGGGAGTGCGAATCAGGCGCTGCGTTCTTCGTCTTGTTCGGCTGCGTGATGTGCGAGAATTGCGGCGTCTCCGGAAGTTGATCCGTCTTCTGCGTCTGCGGTTCCGGCGGCGTCACGGCCTTTGACGGCGAGGGCGGCGCGGGTTTCACCGGCGCGGCCCTCAACGGCTCGGCGTTCTCGTCCATCACCTTGGGCGGCAGCTTCATCTCCGGCAGCGGCACGGGCTTGCTCTCCGCCGGTGGCGGCACGGGCGGCGGAGGCGGAGGCGGCGGAGGCGGTTCCGCCACCGGCTGCGGCAGGGGAGGCGTCGGGGAAGGCGGCGCCTCCTTCGGCACCTGAGCCGGCGCGGGGGACGGAGTCGGGGCGGGCTTTTCCGCCTTATGCGGATGCGCGGGGGGGCCCGATTTCTCGAATTCCATCTCGATCGGCGGCGATTCGGGCGGTTCAGGCGGCTTGACGGCCGGAAGCCGGATCAGCAGCCATCCCACGAACAGCACATGCGCGGCGAGCGACGCGCCAAGCGCCCGGCGGAATCGCCGTTGATCCGAAGGACGGGAACGCACCACCGCGCGAGCCCCCGGACTTACTGCGGCGCCGAAGGCGGCTGCTGCGCGAGCAGCGCCACATGGGTGAACCCGCCGGAGGTGATACGCCCCATCACCTCCATGACCTCGCCGTAATTGACATGCGCGTCCGCCCGCACGAAGACCCGGTGCGCCGGATCATTCTGCGACAGCTCCCGGAGCTTGTCCACGAGCTGGTCCGCCGACACCTGATCGTCGCCAAGATAGAGCGAGCCGTCCGCCTTCATCGACACGGTGATCGGCTTCGTATCCGCGTTCAGCGGGCTCGCATCCGTCTTGGGCAGATCGACATTGACCCCGCTGGTCATCATGGGTGCCGTGACCATGAAAATGATGAGCAACACGAGCATCACGTCCACCATCGGCGTGACGTTGATCTCCGACGCCATCCGATGCCGACGACGGCCGCGCGGCGAGCCTCCTCCTGCCGACATGCCCATGGCGCTTCAGCTCCGCTCTTCGGACTGGCGGGACAGGATCGCGGCGAACTCGGTGCCGAAAGCCTCCAGCCGTTCCGCGAAATGATCCACCGCCGCGGAAATCACGTTATAGGCGATATAGGCCGGAATCGCCGTCACGAGGCCGATCGCAGTGGCGAACAGCGCCTCGGAGATGCCCGGCGCCACGACGGAAAGATTGGTGTTGTGCATGGCGGCGATCGCACTGAACGAGTGCATGATGCCCCAGACCGTGCCGAACAGCCCGACGAACGGCGCAACCGGGCCCACCGTCGCGAGGAACACGACGCGGCGGTTCACCCGTTCGATCTCGCGCGTGACGGTGATGTTGATCGCCCGGTCCACGCGATCCCGCACGCCGCCGCGCGCCAGATCGACGCCGGGAATCCGCGCCGAGCGGCGCCACTCGCCCATGGCCGCGCCAAACACCGCCGCCAGAGGATGAAGCGGCTTCGCGCCGTCCGAATCATAAAGATCGTCCAGACTCCCGCCGGACCAGAACCGGTCCTCGAATTCCGTCGCCTCGCGGTTGACCCGGCGGAACAGGAAAAATTTCTCCACGATCACGGCCCAGACGAAAATGCTGCACCCGACCAGTCCGATCATCACCAACTTGACGACGATCGACGCATGAAGAAACAGCCCCAGTGGCGAAAGGCCGGCCGCGGCCACTGCCCCCAGGGCGCTTGAACTCACCGTTTGATCCACGCTCCGCTCCTGTCCCGAACCCTGGTGCGGGCCTCCCCGCACATCGCAAACATTCTCGACCGCTCACGCCGCGGCGCGACACTCCATCGCATTTCGCGCCGCGCCGGGGAAGATGGTCACGCCGTGCGACACGCCAGTTTTGTCACCAGATCGCGCCATTGCGGCGGAATCGCGGCCGGTTTCATGCTGTCGATCGCGATGGAGGTCAGCTCGATCGCGATCGTCGTGCACACGACGTTACCCCGCGTAATATTCCGGAACTGTTGCGCCAGACGGAGGCGAATCGGGGACATGTCCACCAGGCTGGTTTCGATCTCGATCTCGTCGTCGAGCCGAACGGGCGCGAGATACCGGATATCCGCATGCCGCACGACGAAGGCAAGACCCTCATCCCGCGCCAGATCGACCACCGACGCCCCGACCGACCGGATCGCCTCCGTCCGCGCCCGCTCGGCAAAGGCGAGGTAGCGCGCGTGATAGACGACGCCGCCGGCATCCGTATCCTCGTAATAAACACGAAAGACGATGCGATGCGTCCCCATGGGCTATTCCTCCTCGTCGCGGAGTTGCGACAGCAGATCCGCCTGGCTGGCGGGCGGCGCGAGGCCGAGGTGACGCCAGCCGCGCTCGCCCAGCATCCGGCCCCGCGACGTCCGCAGAACCAGCCCCTCCTGAATCAGATAGGGCTCGATCACATCCTCCAGCGTGTCCCGCGCCTCCGCCAGGGCGGCGGCCAGCGTCTCGACGCCCACCGGGCCGCCGTGATGATGCTCGGCGATCCGCAGGAGATAGCGCCGGTCCATCGCGTCCAGTCCGAGCGCGTCCACCTCCAGCCGCGTCAGGGCCGCGTCCGCCATCTCCCGCGAGATCGCGCGCTCAGCGGGCGCGCCGACCGATGCGAAATCCCGCACGCGCCGCAACAGCCGCCCGGCGATGCGCGGCGTGCCGCGCGACCGGCGAGCGATCTCCTCCGCCCCCTCCGGCGTCAGGACCATCCCCAGCTTGACCGCCCCGCGCGAGACGATCAACCGCAATTCCTCCGGCGTGTAGAACACCAGTCGCAGGGGAATCCCGAAGCGGTCCCGCAGCGGCGTCGCCAGCAGCCCGGCCCGCGTGGTCGCCGCGACCAGCGTGAACGGCGCGAGGTCGATCCGTACCGAGCGCGCCGCGGGACCTTCGCCGATGATCAGATCGAGCTGGAAATCCTCCATCGCCGGATAGAGCACCTCCTCGATCGCAGGCTGGAGACGATGGATCTCGTCGATGAACAGCACGTCGCGCGGCTGGAGATTGGTCAAAATCGCCGCCAGATCGCCCGCGCGCTGGATCACCGGCCCGGATGTGGCGCGAAATCCCACCCCAAGCTCGCGCGCCACGATCTGCGCCAGCGTCGTCTTGCCCAGACCGGGCGGCCCATGCAGCAGCACATGATCCAGCGCCTCGCCCCGCGCCCGGGCGGCCTGAATGAATATGGCGAGATTTTCCCGGCTCGCCTTCTGCCCGGTGAAATCGTCGAGCGTCTGCGGGCGCAACCCCGCCTCGGCGGCATCCTCGGACTGACGCGCCCCGTCCATCACGCCGCTCATCGCGCCAGATCCTTCAGCGCGAGACGGATCACGGCATCGAGCGACGCGCCGTCATGCTCCGCCAGCACGCGGCTCAGCACGGGCCATGCTTCCGCCCTGCGGAATCCGAGCCCCGCCAGGGCCAGCAGCGCATCCGTCTCCACACTCGCGCCCACCGGAGCGGAAACCGGCGCCGAAACCGCGCCGCCCGGCATTTTCGCGACCTTGGATCTGAGTTCCGTCAGAATCCGCTCCGCCAGCCGCGCGCCGACGCCCTGCGCCCGCGTCAGCCCCGTCTTGTCCCCCGCGCTGAGGATCATCACCAGATCGCCCGGGCTGCACACCGAGAGAATCGCCAGCGCGACCTTCGCCCCCACCCCCTGCACCGTGGTCAGGAGCCGGAACCACTCGCGCTCCTCCCCTGTCGCGAAACCGAAAAGCTGGATCGCGTCCTCGCGCACCACGGTCTCGACCAGCACGCGCGCCGTCTCCGGCGGCGTCGGCAGGACGGAGAGCGTACGGGTCGAGGCGGATACGACATAACCGACGCCGTTGACGTCGATCAGACACCGATCCGCCTCGACCTGCCCCACGAACCCCGTCAACTGCCCGATCATGCCATCCGCCGCCCCTGCGCCACATGCGCCGCCGTCGCGCGATGATGCGCGTGACAGATCGCCACCGCCAGAGCATCCGATGCGTCCGCCCGACGAATCGACGCCCCCGGCAGCAGCCGGCGGACCATCATCTCGACCTGATCCTTCGTCGCCGCCCCGGTTCCGACCACCGCGCGCTTGACCGCCATCGCGCCATATTCGGCCACCGGCAGCCCCGCCAGCGCGGGCGCCAGCAGCGCCACGCCGCGCGCATAACCGAGCTTCAGCGTCGACGCCCCGTTCCGGTTGACGTAAGTCTCCTCGACCGCCGCCTCCGCGGGCCGATGCGTCTCGATCAGGGCGATCAGCCCGTCATGCAGCACGCGCAGACGATTCGGCACGGGCGCGTCGCCCTCCGTCGCGAGAACGCCGTCCGCGACATGACGGAGCCTGTTGCCGTCCACCTCGATCACCCCCCAGCCGGTGAAGCGCAGGCCGGGATCGATGCCGAGGAGCCGGATCAAGCAGCGAGGGCCTGCGCCACGTCGTCGGGCAGGTCGAAATTCGCATAGACCGCCTGCACGTCGTCATTCTCTTCCAGAACGTCGATGAGCTTGAGCACCGCGCGCGCCTTCTCCTCGTCCAGCACCGTCGTCGTCTCCGGCCGCCATTCGATCCGCGCCGATCGCGGCTCGCCGAACCGCGCCTCCAGCGCATCCCGCACGGTGAAGAACGATTCCATCGCGCAGGTGATCTCGTGACTCTCCGCGTCGGAGGCGACGTTCTCCGCCCCCGCCTCGATGGCCGCCTCCAGCATGTCGTCCTCGCTCCCGGCCGAGGCGGGGAAAACGATCACGCCCAGGCGCTGGAACATGAACGAGACGGAGTTCGTCTCGCCCAGCGAGCCGCCATGCTTGGAGAAGGCCGCGCGGACGTCCGAGGCCGTGCGGTTGCGGTTATCCGTCAGCGCCTCGACGATCACCGCCACGCCCGCCGGGCCATACCCCTCGTAGCGGACCTCCACGTAATCCTCGCCTCCACCCGCGCCGATCGCCTTCTTGATGGCGCGATCGACCGTATCCTTGGGCATGTTCACCTCGCGCGCCGCCGAGAGGGCCGCCCGCAGACGGGGATTGGAGGCCGGCTCCGGCAGGCCGGACCGCGCGGCCACGGTGATCTCCCGGATGACCTTGGCGAACTGCCTGGCGCGCCTGGCGTCCTGCGCGCCCTTGCGATGCATGATGTTCTTGAATTGCGAATGACCGGCCATGCCCGTCCTTCTCCTGTTGCGATCAAGCCCCCGCGGGGGCCGGTTTCAGGCCAGCCGGCCGTGACAATGCTTGAATTTCTTCCCCGAGCCGCACGGGCACGGCGCGTTGCGCGGCGTTTCCGCCATCATGCCGTGCAGTTCCGCCTCGGTCGTCGCGCCGGGAAGCGTTCCCGTGACCGGCGTCAGAGGCACGCCGCCCGGCAGTTCGGCCGGCGTCACGCGCTCGAATCCGGGCGGCCCCGAAATCGTCGCGTACGGAGACTCGGCCCCGAAGGACGCCCCCGCGAACGACAGTTCCCCGCGCGGCGTGGCCGCCGCCACGTCTTCCGCGAGGACGGGCGGCGGCTCGTGCATCACCTGCAAGCGGGACATCGTGACCGTCACGCGGTTGCGCATGTCGTCCAGCATGACGTTGAACAACTGGAACGCCTCCTGCTTGTACTCGTTCAGCGGATCGCGCTGCCCATAGGCGCGCAGGCCGATGCCCTGGCGAAGCTGGTCGAGCGCATGCAGATGTTCCTTCCAGACGCCGTCGAAGGTGGTCAGCAGCACCTGTTTCTCGATATGGCGCATGATGTCGGGGCCGATATTGGCCGCCCGCGCCGCCTGGGCCTGGGCCGCGGCCTCCTCCGCGCGCTGGATCACCATCTCGGCGTCCATCCCGTCCTCGCTGGCCCAGTCCTGAACGGGAAGCCGGAGGTTCAGCAGCCGGAACAGGTCTTCCTCAAGCTCCGCGCTCTCCCAGGCCTCGGCGAAGGCCTTCTCGGGAATCCGCGCATGCACGGCCTCCTCGATCGCCTGCTCGCGCAATTCCTGAATGATGCCGGAGACATCGTCCATCGCCATGTATTCGCGGCGCTGGGCGTAGACCTCCTTCCGCTGGTCGTTCATGACGTCGTCATATTTGAGAACGTTCTTGCGCATGTCGAAGTTGCGGGCCTCGACCTTCTTCTGCGCGTTCGCCAGGCCCTTGTTGAGCCAGGGATGGATGATCGCCTCGCCCTCCTTGACGCCCATCTTCGTCCATAGCGACGCCATGCGCTCGCCGCCGTAGATCCGCATCAGATCGTCTTCCAGCGACAGGAAGAAACGCGACGCGCCCGGATCGCCCTGACGCCCTGATCGACCGCGCAACTGGTTGTCGATGCGGCGGCTCTCGTGACGCTCGGTGCCGATGACGAACAGCCCGCCGAGTTCCTTCACCTCGTGATGGTTGCGGGCGATCTCCTCGCGCAGTTCCAGCACCGCCGCCTCCTTGGCGGCTTCTTCCTCGATCGCCTCAAGCTGCTGGCGGATCAACATCTCGGCATTGCCGCCCAGCTTGATGTCCGTCCCGCGCCCGGCCATGTTCGTGGCGATGGTGATCGCCCCCGGCGCGCCCGCCTGCGCGATGATCTGCGACTCCATCTCGTGGAGCCGGGCGTTCAGCACGCTGTGCTTCACCCCCCGCGACGTCAGCAGGCTGGACAGCAGTTCGCTCTTCTCGATCGAGGTGGTGCCCACGAGAATCGGCTGGCCGGTCCGGCCGATCTCCTGGATCAGATCCGCCACCGCCTCGAACTTCTCCTTCGCGGTGATGTAGACGGCGTCGTCCCCGTCCTTGCGCTGCACCGGCAGGTTGGTCGGAATCTCCACCACGTCCAGATTGTAGATCTCGGCGAACTCGTCCGCCTCGGTCATGGCCGTGCCGGTCATGCCGGAGAGCTTGGGATAGAGGCGGAAATAGTTCTGAAAGGTGATGGAGGCGAGAGTCTGGTTCTCCGGCTGGATCTCCACATGCTCCTTGGCTTCCAGCGCCTGATGCAGACCTTCCGAATAGCGCCGCCCGTCCATCATGCGGCCGGTGAACTCGTCGATGATGATGACCTTCCCGCCGCGCACGATGTAATCGACATCGCGCTGGAAGAGCGTGTGTGCGCGCAGGGATTGCTGGACATGATGCATGACGGCGATGTTGTGCACATCGTAGAGCCCGCCCTCATGCAGCACCCCGGCCTCGCGCAGGATCTCCTCGATCGTCTCGGAGCCGATCTCGGTCAGGATGACGGTGCGGAGCTTCTCGTCCTTCTCATAGACGCCTTCCTCGCGCACCAGCCGCGCGACCGCCTCGTCCACGGAACGGTAGAGATCGGAACTGTCCTCCGCGGGACCGGAAATGATGAGCGGCGTGCGCGCCTCGTCGATGAGGATCGAATCCACCTCATCCACGATCGCATGATAGAACGGCCGCTGCACCATCTCGGCCAGCGTGTATTTCATGTTGTCGCGCAGATAGTCGAAGCCGAATTCGTTGTTCGTGCCGTAGGTGATGTCCGCCGCATAGGCCGCGCGCCGGTCGTCATCCATCATGTTCGGTACGATCACCCCGGTCGTCAGCCCGAGGAATCCGTAAAGCTGGCTCATCTCCTCGGCGTCGCGGCGCGCCAGATAGTCGTTCACCGTGACGACATGCACGCCCTTGCCCGCCAGCGCGCTCAGATAGACCGCCAGAGTCGCGACCAGCGTCTTGCCCTCGCCCGTCCGCATCTCCGCGATGCGCCCCGCATGCAGCACCATGCCGCCGATGAGCTGCACGTCGAAATGCCGCATGCCCAGCACGCGGCGCGACGCCTCCCGGCAGACGGCGAACGCCTCCGGCAAGAGCTTGTCCTGCGTCTCTCCCGCCTCGAGACGCTGGCGGAACTCCACGGTCTTGGCCGCGAGCGCCGCGTCGTCCAGTGCCTGGATGGCGGGTTCGAGCGCATTGATCTCGGGCACGCGCCGCTGATACGCTTTCAGCGAACGTTCGTTGGAGGTGCCGAAAAGAGCGCGGGCAAGGGCTGCGAACATCTCAAACCTTCTGACGGGCGCGGGATTGGCGAAGGACTGCCACGACACTCCCAAACACGGCCCGCCATATGCCGTCAGAGAGCTTCCGCGCGTGGATGGAGATAAGACCGCGCCCCCGTCCGGTCAACTGAACTCCCGCACTTCATGCCCCGTCCCGCGAAACACATCGGCGGAACGCGTCAAAAAAAGCAGGCCCGACACCCGTTCTTGAGCATGGCCGCCCTTGCTCCGGCGCGCCGGGTGCGTCATGGTGCGCGCCATCTCCCGATTTGCTAGAGGTAGAATTCATGCGGTTCACCCGCCCGGCCCTTGCCTGCGCCGCCCTGTTCACCAGCGCCCTCGCGTCCCTTCCTGCTCTTGCCGCTCCCGCTTCGGCCCCCACGGCGAAGAGCGCCGCCGCCGCGCCGGGAAAACCAGCCGCGCCTGAAAACATGAATCCGCTGATCGCCTCGGTCAATGGACAGGACATCCATCTGGACGACGTGCGCAAGGCCGCCGTCAACCTGCCGCCGCAGGCCCGCCAGATTCCCCAGGACACACTGATCGGGCTGCTGGTGAACCAGCTCATCGACCAGAAAGCGATCGAGATCGTCGCCCGCAAGGAAGGCGTCCAGAACCAGCCCGAGGTGAAGGAAGCCATGGAGCACGCCGCGAACACCGCGCTCCAGAACGCCTATCTTCAGCAGAAAGTCACCCCCCTGATCACCGACGCGGCGATCGAGGCGCGGTACAAGTCGGAATATGAATCCAAAAAAGGCGAAGTGGAAATCCACGCCCGTCATATCCTCGTTGCCACCGAGGCCGAGGCGAAGGACATCATCAGCCAGCTGAAGAAGGGCGCGGATTTCGCCACCCTCGCCAAGAAGCTCTCGACCGACAAGGGGTCGGGCGCCAGCGGCGGCGATCTCGGCTGGTTCAAGAAGGGCGACATGCTCCCCGCCTTCTCCGACGCCGCCTTCGCCATGAAGCCGAACACCATCAGCCAGACGCCGGTGAAGACGCAGTACGGCTATCATGTCATTCAGGTGCTCGGCTCGCGTCCCGCCCCGGTTCCGCCGCTGGCTCAGGTCAAGGACCAGATCCGTCAGGAACTGGTGCGCGAGGATGTCAGCAAGGTCGTCGCCCAGGCGAAATCCGAGGTGAAGATCGTCCACTACGACGCTCAGGGCAAGCCGGTGGCCGACACGCCCGCTCCGGCGGCCCCGGCAGCCCCGGCAGCCAAGCCGTAACCGTCCCGACGCCTGCAACAGGCACCTGTCGGGCCGCTTTCGGAACGACCCGCGGGAGGGGCTGGATTTTCCCCTCCCGCCATGCATTGTCATTCCCGCACGATCCGGCGCGCATCGCCGCCTAATGACGCAGGGAAGACCCGCATGGCCAAGACTTTCGCCCCCTCGCCCCTCGCCCTTCCCCTGCCGCCGCTTGCGGCGCTCGCGGGGCTCCGCCTCGGCGCGGTGGAGGCGAATATCCGCTACAAGGGGCGGACGGATCTGATGCTGATGGAATTCGCTCCCGGCACCACGGTCGCGGGCGTGTTCACCCGCAACAAATGCCCCGGCGCCCCGATCGACTGGTGCCGTGCCCGGCTTCCGGGCGGTACGGCGCGCGGCCTGCTCGTGAACTCCGGCAACGCCAATGTCTTCACGGGCCGCGCGGGGGTCGAGACGGTCGAGACCTCCGCCGCCGCCGCCGCGCGCGCCCTGGGCTGCGCGCCATCCGAAATCTTTCTCGCCTCGACCGGCGTGATCGGCGAAAAACTCCCGGCGGACCGTATCGTGGCCGCCCTGCCCGCGCTGACGTCCGCCTTGCGCATGGACGGGTGGGAAGCCGCCGCTCGCGCCATCATGACGACCGACACCTTCCCCAAGGCCGCCCGCCGCGAGGCCCGGATCGGCGACGTGACGGTCCTGATCCAGGGCATCGCGAAGGGCAGCGGCATGATCGCCCCGGACATGGCGACGATGCTCGCCTATGTCGCCACCGACGCCGCCCTCCCCGCCCCCGTGCTCCAGGCATTGCTTGAGGGCGGCGTGCGCGGCAGCTTCAACGCGATCACGGTCGATTCCGACACCTCCACCTCCGACACGCTGATGCTCTTCGCCACCGGGAAGGCCGGAAACGCCCCGGTCGGCGATGCGCACGACCCGGCCCTCGCGGACTTCGCCGCCGCGCTGGGCGAAGTGCTGACCGAACTCGCCATCATGGTCGTGCGCGACGGCGAAGGCGCGAGCAAGATGATGACGATCACCGTCAGGGGCGCGGTCAGCGACGGGTCCGCCCATCGCGTCGCCATGGCGATCGGCAATTCCCCGCTGGTCAAGACGGCCGTCGCGGGCGAGGACGCGAACTGGGGCCGCATCGTCATGGCCGTCGGCAAGGCAGGAGAACCGGCCGACCGCGACCGGCTCTCCGTCGCCATCGGCGGCACGGTGATCGCGGCGAAGGGCACAGTGGTCGAAGGCTATGACGAAACGCCGGTCATCGCCCATATGAAGGGGCAGGACATCGTCATCGAGGTCGATCTGGGCCTCGGCGACGGGCGCGCCACCATCTGGAGCTGCGACCTGACCCATGGTTATATCGACATCAATGGCTCCTACCGGAGTTGATCCCATGACGAACGCCTCCCTGTCGTTCGAAGACGCCCTGAAACAGAACGGTTTCGCCTTCGTCCGCGCCGGGGAGATGGGGCCGCTGCTGCAACGTTTCGGCCTGGACGACTGGGACGGTTTCGCGGCGAGCTGGAACCGCCTCGGGCTGGACCGCTACATGGCCGACGGCGGACGCTATCGCCGCCGCCGCTACGCCACATGGTCCCTGCGCGAGAACGGCGACATCACCCGCAAGCGCCACCAGCCCCATTATCAAAGTCGCGATTACAATCTGCTGAATGGCGGAATCGAGCGCTGGTTCGGCCCGATCGAAGACAGGATCGGCGATCACCCGGCCTTGCGCGCGATCCTTCGTCTCGCCCGCGACGTAGCCACCGATCTCACGCCAGAGCCGGAGCGCCCCGAATCCTGGCATGCCGAGGTGCATCAGTTCCGCATCGAGGCCCGCCCGGACAACAGGGGCCACCCCACGCCCGAGGGAATGCATCGCGACGGGGTGGACTGGGTGTTCGTCCTCATGGTCGCGCGCGAGAACGTCCGCTCGGGCGAAACCACCATCCACGACCTGCAACGCCGCACCCTAGGCTCCTTCACGCTGGAACGACCGATGGACACCGCCATCGTGGACGATCACCGCGTCTATCACGGCGTCACCGCCGTCGAGCCGGTCGATCCCTCCCGCCCGGCCCATCGCGACGTCCTGGTCGTCACTCTTCGGCACGAATAGGAAACGCAAACCGGGAATGCGACGTTCCCGCCCCGTCCAGCAGACCAGGAGTCACCAAGCCGATGCAGCCCGCGCGTTGCTTCCCCATTCTCGCCGCCCTCTTCCCCCTGTTGTCCACGCCCCTGTTATCCGCGGGACAAGCCGCCACGCGCCATCATGCGCACGGTGCAGGCGGCGCCTCGCGCGCCCAGCCGGTGATCCTCGCGGAACATCCGGGAACGGAACTCGACGCGCGGGCCCGAGAACTCAGCGCCGACGACCTGGCCGACGCGAAAGCCCATCATGACATGCCGACGGTGCTGATCGCCTCGGCGCCGCTCTCCGCCACACGCGGCGACATCGCTCTCTTCGTCCAGCTTCAATCCGCCCGCCTCTGCGGTTCGGCGGGTTGCTCCACCTCGGTCTATCTGCGGCACGACACACAGTGGAAAACCGTTCTGGATTCGGTCAGCGGCAGAATCTCCATCCTGCCGACCAGCCATAAGGGCATGCGTGACCTGCTGATCAGCGACAACGACAAATGGATCTGGAACGGATCGAGCTATCAGGACACGATGCCCGCCGCACCGATCGGCGACCTGCGCCAGTCCATCGAAGCCCATCAGAAAAGGGCCGATGCCAACGACCGGAAACCGGGCCGGAAACCCGATTGACAGCAGGGACCGGCGCGACCGAAGGTAACGGTGGCGCTATGTCCGCCGATCTCCGATGGGCACGCCGGGCGGCGCTTACGGGCGATCACCCATGACACGCCGCCGGAGCGTCAGTGTCGTCCGGCGAGCGTGCGGATCCGTTCCTCAAGCGCGGCGGCCTGCACGTCCGCATCCACCGTTCCGGCATAACGTCCCTGCGGGTCCATGATGACGATCCGCGGAGCGGGCCGATGGTAGCGCGCGCCGTCCGCCGCCGTGATCATCTCGTCGGGCACATGGAATTCCCGCGCCATGTTCTCGATCACGCGCGGCGCCGCCGTCAGCGGGCGCACCTCCGGCGCGGTTCCCAGCACGTAGCTCTTCAACCTGTCCGAATCATCATGCATCGGGTCCAGCGTGACCGCCAGCGCCGCTGCGGAAATATGCGCGGCGGCCAGATCATGCACCGTCTCGCTCATGACATTCAGCTTCGGCACACAGACCGAACGCGGGCAGGACGTGTCGAAAAACCAGATCAGCGTCCAGCGTCCGAGGAAATCTCCCTCCGTCACGGTGTCGTCGCTGACCGTCATGAGGCGATACGACCCGCCGATCTCGTTAGTCCCCGTGCGGACGGGCATCCCGAGACGATCGACCGCGCGAAAGGACAGCCAGCCGAGCGCGACGGCCAGCAGGACGGCGAAGAACAGCACGCGCCGGCCGGTCCATGGGGCGAACAGCTTGCGCTTCCAGTTTCCGTTGAAAAATCTCATCCCGTTCTTTCTTTTCCCGCCGCCTGGAAAGGCAGGATTTCAACATGCGTCCACGACGCGTCCCGTCACTGCGCCCCGGCGGTGCGCCCCGTCACTGCGCCGCGTCAGTGCGCCTCGGCCCAGTTCGCGCCGATTCCGGTCTCGACCTCCAGCTTCACCGCGAAGCTGGCCGCCCCTTCCATCTCGGCCTTCACCAGTGTCCCCAGCGCATCCGCCTGATCCTCGCGCACCTCGAACAGCAGTTCGTCATGCACCTGGAGCAACATCCGCGCGTCGAGACCGGATTCCGGCAGCACATGCGCCAGACGGACCATCGCGCGTTTGATGACATCCGCCGCGCCGCCCTGCAATGGCGCGTTGATGGCCTGCCGTTCGGCATAGGCGCGGCGGGCGCTGTTCTTCTCGCGAATCCCCGGCACATAGCAGCGCCGCCCGAAGGGCGTGGTGACGTAACCCTGCGCCCGCGCCTCCTCGCGCTTGCGTTCCATATACTCGCGGATGCCGGGATAACGGGCGAAATAGGTGTCGATATACCGCCGCGCCTCGCCCGCCGGAATGCCCAGTTGCCGCCCCAGTCCGAACGCGGAAATCCCGTAGATGATGCCGAAATTGATCGCCTTGGCCCGGCGGCGGATGAGCGGGTCCATCCCCTCGATGGGAATGCCGAACACCTCCGACGCGGTGCGGGCATGGATGTCCTGCCCCAGCGCGAAGGCCTCGCGAAGCTGGGGAATCTGCGCCACATCCGCCAGAAGCCGCAATTCGATCTGCGAATAATCGGCGGACAGCAGAACATATCCGGCCTCGGCGATGAAGGCGCGGCGGATGCGGCCGCCTTCCTCCGTGCGGATGGGAATGTTCTGGAGATTCGGATCGTTGGAGGAGAGTCGCCCGGTCGTGGTCGCCGCCATCTGGAAGGAGGTGTGAACCCGGCCGGTCTTCGGGTCCATCTGCTCCACCAGCGCGTCGGCATAGGTCGATTTCAGCTTGGCGAGTTGCCGCCATTCGAGAATCCGCGCCGGAAGCTCGTGCCCCGCATCGGCGAGTTCCTGCAGGACGGAGGAATCCGTTCCCCATGCCCCCGTCTTGCCGCGCTTGCCGCCGGGCAGACTCATCTCGTCGAACAGGATCTCGCCGAGCTGCTTGGGCGAGCCGAGATTGAAGCTCCGCCCGGCCAGTGTATGGATCGCGATCTCCATCTCGCCCATCCGGGCGGCGAAATCGGCGGAAAGCCGCCGCAATTCCACGCCGTCCACCTTGATGCCGATCTGCTCCATCGCCGCCAGAACCGGCACGAGCGGACGTTCCAGCATCTCATAGACCGCGACGGATTTCCGCGCCCGCAAGCCCGGCAACAGCACATCGCGCAAACGCAGCGTCACATCCGCGTCCTCCGCCGCATAGTCGGTGGCGCGGTCCACCGGCACCTGCGCGAAGGGAATGCGATTGCGCCCCGTGCCGGTCACCTCGCCATAGGAAATCGGCTTGTGCCCGAGATGCAGCTCCGAGAGTTCGTCCATCCCCTGCCCGTGTTCCCCGGCGGACTGGGCGTAGGACAGCAGCATGGTGTCGTCGATCGGCGCGATCGTCTCGATCCCCGCATGCGCGAAGACGAGCAGATCGTATTTCGCGTTCTGGAAGATCTTCAGCACCGATTCATCCGCCAGAAGCGGCTTCAGCCGGTCCAGCACCTGCGCCGGATCGAGCTGCCGTCCGGCCGGATGTTCGAGCGTACCTTCATGCCGCAGGGGGACATAGGCCGCCTTGCCGGGCGCGGTGGCCAGCGAAAGGCCGACCAGTGTCGCCACCCGTGCGTCCAGACTGTCCGTCTCCGTATCCAGTGCGAAACGCCCGGCCCGACCGGCCGCCTCGATCCAGCGATCGAGCGCGTCGAGCGTGGTGATCGTCTCATAGGGACCGAAGGTGGCCGCATCCCCGGGCGCATCCCCGGCCCCATCCCCGGAAACGGGCGCAGCCGGAACCGGAGCCGGAATTCCCGTCAGCCCCATGCGCTGGATGACGGAGTGGAACCCCATCCGCTGCAACCAGCCGAACAAGGCCGCAGGGTCCGGCGCCCGCACCGCCAGCGCCTCGACCGGCTCCGGCAGCGGCACGTCGCGAACCAGCGTCACCAGCCTGAGCGAAAGCCGCGCGTCCCCGGCATGCTCGATCAGCGCCTGCTGGCGTTTCGACGGCTTCATGGTGGGCGCGGCGGCGAGAATCGCGTCCAGATCGCCATATTCCGCCACGAGTTGCGCCGCGCCCTTGGGACCGATGCCCGGCACGCCGGGCACGTTGTCGGTCGGGTCGCCCATCAGTGCCTGAACGTCAACGACCTTGCCCGGCGTCACGCCGAACTTCGCCAGCACCTCCTCCTCACGGATCGGCTTCTGCTTGATCGGGTCCAGCATCTCCACCTGCGGCCCGATCAACTGCATCAGGTCCTTGTCGGAGGAGACGATGGTGCAGCGGCCACCTTCCTTCTCCATCACCGCCGCATAGGAGGCGATGAGATCATCCGCCTCCCAGCCCGCCAGTTCGATCCCCGGCACGCCGAACGCCGCCGTCGCCTCGCGGATCAGCGCGAATTGCGGGATCAGATCCTCCGGCGGTTCCGGGCGATTGGCCTTGTAACGGGGGTCGATCTCGTTACGGAAGGTCTTGCGCCCCGCATCGAAGATCACCGCCAGATGGGAGCCGACATGTTCGCGCAGCAACCGCGCCAGCATATTGGTGAAGCCGAACACCGCATTGACCGGCGTGCCGTCCGGGCTGCTCATCGGCGGCAGGGCATGGAAGGCGCGGAAAATGAAGCCCGACCCGTCCACCAGCACCAGATGCGGCGCGTCACTCATGCCCGGACTCTTCGATAACGGGCGGAAACAGGCGGAACGGCAAAGGCGACTCCCGATATGGCAGGGCGGAGACTTTCGCGCGGGCCCTTGGCCCCGGCGCGTCTCCGGCGGATACTGCCCGGATGATAGGCCTAAACCCGCCGCTTTCAAAACGCACCCGATCCTTCCTTCGCCTGGTGTCCGCCGTCCTTCCCCTGCTCGCGGCCTGCACACGCGCCCCGACGGCCCCCCCGACGCCGAAGCCGGGCGAGGACGCGCTCATCCCGCCGGCCCTGACGCTCACCCTGTCGGACGGTGCGCATATTCCCGTCCGCGTCTGGCCTGCGCGCGCGTCATCCGGGCCGGAGCCGCGCGCGGTGATTCTCGCCCTGCACGGCTTCGGGGACAGCCGCGACGCCTGGGAGTGGATCGCGCCGTCTCTCGCCCGCGCCGGTTTCGCCGTCTATGCGCCGGACCAGCGGGGCTTCGGCGCGGCGCCCGATCGCGGCGGCTGGGCCGGGACGCGCCGCATGGTGCAGGACGCACGGGAGGAAGCCGCGTGGCTCCACGCCCGCTTTCCGGCCCTGCGGCTCTATCTGGCGGGGGAAAGCATGGGCGGCGCGATCGCCTTGCGGGTGATCGAAACCCCTGGCGCGCCGCCCCTCGCCGGGACGATCCTCCTCGCCCCCGCCATCTGGCGCTTCGACTCCGCCACACGCGCCACGCTGGCTCTGATGGACGGGCTGGCCCCGCACTGGCGTTTCGATGCGCGGAATTCGCCCGTCCATGTGGTGCCGACCGACAATATCGCCGCCCTGCGTCGGCTCTATTTCGATCCGCTGACCCTGCACGGCGCGGAGCTTCACTCCCTGCGCGGTCTGGTCGATCTGATGGCGGCGGCCTTCGCGGACGCTCCCCATGCCCGCCCGCCGATTCTCGCCGTCTATGGCGACGCCGACCAGCTCGTCCCGCCCGCCGCCACCGCCGCCTTCTGGCGCGCCCTGCCGACACAGGCGCGGCGCGACCTGATCCGCGGCGGCCATCACCTGCTCTTCCGCGACCGCGACGGCGCACGCGTCACGCGCGACGTCATCGCCTGGATCGAGCATCCCGACACCTTCCTCCCTTCCGGCGGCGACGCAGCCGCCGCGGCCTGGATGGCGAGCCGACCTTGAGGGAATGATTGTCCTTCATTCGGAAAGGCGCTCGTCATTCCGGAAAGAATCGGCAAGGCGATCCACACTCCTTCGCACAACCCGATTCTGTCCTATGCGGCTGCGGCGCAGGAACGAATGGGCCAACTTTCCCTTTGGGCGTCGTCCCGCCCGGAAGGGGGGTAGCGTCCGCCGCGAGGATTGGCTAAGAGAGGCGCATTGGACCCGTAGCTCAGCTGGATAGAGCGTCGCCCTCCGAAGGCGAAGGTCGCACGTTCGAATCGTGTCGGGTCCGCCAGTTTCCCAAATCGACGGCTGTTTCCTGCGGGCGAAGCGGAGGCTGCTCCCATGAGCGACACTGAACACGACCGCGCCGTAAGCGAAGCGCGACGCCGCCGACTGGGCGGCTTCTCCCTGCGTCTGCTGATCGAGTATCTCGCGCATCTGTTGCGAGGCGTGTGAAACACTTTCTCAGCGCGCGCGGATCTCCGCCATGTTCGCATGAAAGCACGCCCGCAACCCCTCCGGCGGATACTCCACCTCCGCCCGGCTCGTCCCGCCGAAGCCCGCGCGGATCAGCCGCGAGCCCAGCCCGCTACGCTCCGGGCAACTCACGACGGGGCCGCCATGCTCCTCCCAGGTCAGGGCAAGTTCGCCGTCCCGCACGACCCACCACACGCGCACGCGCCCGGTGGCGTTGGAGAGCGCACCATATTTGATCGCGTTGGTGCAGAGTTCGTGCAGCACGAGTGACAGCGCCGTGCAGGCATCCGCCCCCAACGCCAGATCCGGCCCGTCGATCTCCACCCGCGCCGCCATCCCCAATGCGCCGATAACCTGCCTGACCAGCCCGCTCAGCGCGGCGTCGCGCCATTCCTGCGAGAACAGCAAATCATGCGCCGCCGCGAGCGCCATCAGCCGCCGCTCGAAGACCGAAACCAGCGCCTTTTCGTTGGCGCCGCGCAGGGTCTGCCGCGCGAGAGCCTGCACGACGGCGAGCGTGTTCTTGAAGCGATGCGCGATCTCCCGCGCCACGAATTCGCGCTGCTCCTGCTCCCGCGCGATGGCCACCGCGGCCTGCAGACGATCGGCCACAGCCTCGATGAAATTGACCTCGTCGATACTCCAGACATGGGGCTCGGCGTGATGCATGAAGAGCCCGCCTTCCAGCACGCCATGGAGCAGTACCGGGACGACCACGAACGCGCCGATTCCGCAGGCGCGCAGAATCTCCCTCTGCGTCGCCGTCGCGACGGCGTCCGCGCGATCCACCACCAGGATTCGCCCCGCCTCCAGACTCGTCGTCATCTCGGCGAACGGTGCGAGATCATGACGCCCGGCCGTCGGTCTGACCCCTTCGCGCACCCATTCATGCGCCACGACGAACTGCCCGGACGGATGATCCCCCGACGGATGATCACCGGGCGGATGATCGAAGGTGATGAGCCCGGTGCGCATCGCGTCGAGCGTCGTTCCCAGCAAAGGAATGCTCGCCTGCAAGGCAGCCTCGACATTCTCCGCCTCGCGCAGCACGTCGCCCAGCGTCACCAGCGCCTCGAGCCGGGCATTGGCCTCCTTCTCCGCCGTCACGTCCTGAAACGTGCCGACCATCCGGATGACGACCCCGTCCCGGTCCCGCACGAAGGCGCTGTCCCGCGCCAGCCATCGCGTTTCGCCGGTATCGGCGCGTTTCACGCGGTATTCCGCCGATCGCACCCCCGTCCCCAGCCGGCGGCTCACCAGAGAGGACGCCCGGTTGCGATCCTCGGGCACGATCCGCTCGATAAGGGTCCGCACGGAACAGGACTCGACCACGGGCAGGCCGAACAGGCGGCAGGTCAGGGCCGAGGGATAGGCGACGTTCCGCAACACGTCGATCTCGAACGTGCCGACGCGCCCGGCCGCGCTGGCCTCTTCCACCACACGATAGCGATGCAGGATGTCACGTTGTGCCGCGGCCAGCGCCTCCGCGCGCGCCTCGACCTCGGCGCTCACCCGCGCCTGAAGGACGAGGCAGTCCCTCTGATGCAGAATCAGCCGTCGCGCTTCCAGCAACCGCATCGCCTGCCGCGCCAGCATCCCCAGCCCGGCGCGCTGCTCCTTGCGCAGCCCGCCGGGGCGCGGCGCCGTGTCGAACACGCAGAACGAGCCCAGCACCTCCCCGTCCGGCGCGACGAGCGGTTCCCCGGCATAGAAGCGCAGGTTCGGCGTCCCGGTCACATAGGGATTGGTCCGCGTCCGCCCATCCAGAAGCAGATCTGGAATTTCCACGGCGGCGCGCGTCTCCACCACCCAGGCGCAGACGGAATGCGCGACCGGCGTTTCCGCGCTCTCGAACCCCTGCCGCGCCTTGAACCATTGCCGCTGCCCCGTCACCAGGCTGATCAGGGCCGTGGGCGCGTCGCACAACATGGCGGCAAGCGCGGTGAGATCGTCGAATTCCTGCTCCGACGGCGTGTCGAGCACATGGTAATGTGCGAGCGTCTCCAGTCGCGCCAGATCGTTCACACGTGGTGTCGCCTCAGGCGGACGCAACATGATCTGACTCTTAGAGTGCTCGACACCGTCCATCCCCGGCATTATACAGACCGGATGACGCGCAGGCCACGTTTGATTGACGCCTTTTTCACAGCGGTCCCGAATTGGACATTCAGCGTCCTCCTGTCGCATAATCCCAACTCTGCGACAGAACGATATGATCGAGACTTTTCAATGACTAAATTTCGTCCGCATCATGATTGAGCTGGGCCCCGGCGTCGTCGCGGCGAGTCGCATGACAGGCCGGGCGACAGGCTGGACAGGCGCCCTGGCGATGGTCATGGTCTGCGGCGTTCTTTCCCCGCCCGCCGCGGCGACAAGCCTGCGCGACGCCATCACGACCGCCTGGGGGCAGGACCCCAACGCCCGCTCGGCCCGCGTGGACGAGATGGCGGCCAGCCGCACGGCGCGCGACACGGATAGCTGGTTCCCGAGCGGCCCCATCCTGAACGGCCAGTATCAGGACGACCATTTCATCGGCACGAATATCGGCTACACCACCTATCAGGGCACGATCATGCTCCCGCTCTGGCTGCCGGGACAGGGAACGGCGACCGTCAAGAACGCGCTCGCCGACGCCGAAATGGCCCGCGCCACGCAGAAGGTCGCTCATCTCGCCACCGCCATCCGCGTGCTGGACGTCACCGGGACCGCCACCCTGCTCAGGCGCGAGCTGGACTCGCTGCGGACGGCGGACACGCTCCTCGCGCGCATCGAACACGACACGCGCCATGCCGTCGCCGTCGGCGAAAGTCCCACCACGGACCAGGAAGCCGTCGCGGGCGAGAAAGCCGACCTCGACGCCCGGATCGCCGATACGGAGCAGAATATAGAAACCGCCCGCGCCGAACTCGGCACGTTGACGGGCAGCGAGGACATTCCAGACCTCATGGCGCTCGACGGCCATGTCCTCACGGCGCGCGGCGTGAAGCTGGACCCGGAGCACGACCCCCGCATCCTTCTCGCCGCCGCCGCGACCCGCGCGGCGCACGCGTCCTACGAGGTTGCCGCCCATTCCTACATACCCGCTCCCGAGGTCGGGCTGATGGTCACGAAACAGGGCCAGTACGGCAGCCCGTGGGACACGCAGGTGGGCGCGCAATTCACCGTCGCGCTGCCCAGCGCCGCGCGCAACACGCCGATGCTGATGAAACAGGCCAAGCTGGTTGGCCTGGCGGAACGCGACGCCGTGCTGGCCGAACGCAAGGTGCGGCTCGAATATGCCAGCACCCGCGCCCAGCTCGTCGCCGCCCTGAAACTGCTCAAGAGCACGCGCGCCAGCCAGGGCGCGCTCGACGACCGCGCCAACCAGCTCGACCATGCCTGGCGTGTGGGCGAAACCTCGCTGATCGAGGCACTCCGCGCCCGCCGCATGGCGCTCGACGCACAGATGCGCGCCGCGCGCGCCGAGGTAGTCTGGCGCGTCGCGCTGGTGCGGATGATCCTGATGGCGGACGAGCTTCCCTAGCAGGCTGTTCCGGACGCCGTTTTCCATCCCTTGTCGCCCTGTTTTCCACACCCCATGTTCTGCCCGTCATCCGACACTGCATCATCAGATACGGAGGATCTGCACATGCGTTTTCGTCAAAGTGTCCGGTCCGGCGCCGCGATCGCCGCACTCATTCTCAGCGCAGCCGCGCTTCCGGCACAGGCACAGGAGGGTTTGCGCGTCATCGACGCCAGTGGCCATCAGATCGGCGTCCTGATCCCCTCGCCTGAAGCCGCGCCGATCTCCAGCCTCCCCGATACCGATCTTGCCGTTTTCGCTGCGCTCGACCGCATGATGGCGCGGGAAATGGCGATCATGGAAGCGGCCGACAACGAGATGGCGGCGCAATTGAACGCAGAGCGGCGCGCCATGCCGGTGGCGCAAGACCAGAGCGGCGACGGAAGCACGGGCCATGAGGGCGTCGCCTGGCAAACCTTCAGCGCGGTAAGCATCGGCGGGCGGGGCGCCTCCTGCACCCGGACGGTCACCATGACGTCGAACGGCACATCCGCCCCTGTCGTTCATACGACCAGCACGGGAGGCAGCGCCTGCGCGGCGCTCCTCGCACCGGGCCCCGTGTCCACGCAATCCCCGCCTGAGCCGAGCCGGTCGGCGCTCCGGACGCTCATCCCTGCCGTGGACATGCGCGCAACCGGCTCCGACGAAGCGCGCTGTATGGGGACAATGAGAATTGCAGAACTGGAAAGTGCGGGATTGACCGGGACGATGCGGGCCTTCGTGGGACGCGAGTGGCGGTTTTCCGCGATTTTCCGTGCCCTAACGACCCGAAGGCAATCGCATGCTGCCTCCTGGGCGAGACAGGGATGTTGCAGTGGAATGCGGACAACGGGACAACGTGCGTTGCAGCATGCGCGGAAAGATGAAGCGCCGTCTGAGAATGGTTTAGGGACGTCTTAAACGGAGCAATACTGTTTTATTTGTCGGCGGATTGCTCATCCAGGCCGCTCCGAGGGTCATATTCGATCTGCGGGACGGCGATGGGATGGACACGTCGGCTGGCGATAATAGTAGCGATGACCCTAGCCCGCTCTTTCGCGGCGGCTAGATCTATCGGTCTGAGGTATGAGCAATAAAGCACCATCGTCGACAGGTCGTTTTGGGTGACATAGGGCGAACCGCTCGCCGCGATCACCGCGCTCCACGCACACGCTTGAAGCATGTTGGACACAACTGCGCCGCCTCTGCCTCCGTCAGGATCGTGCCGGCCCGCAATAAAATCAAAAAGAATGTCATTCTGCGCCTTGTAGTCTCCTGCGAGCGCGTTGACGTATTGCCTAACAAATCTGTCCTGGTGTTGCATGCATCCCTTCATTCCTCCCCACGTATAGCATCTCCCTAGAAAGGCTTTTGCTTCTTCGGCGTATTTCTGGGCTTTGCCGGCATTGACTATAGGTGGAGAGTATTCGACCGTATCTTTATTCTGCGGTTCTGGCGCTACTGAAGGTGGATCGGACAGCGGCTGCGTTTCCGCGTGGCGGGGCGCGCCTTGGGACGTGGCTTGCGGCGGCGGCAAGAAGGGCAGCGGCTGTGGCGGCGCGGCTGCGACAGGCTTCGCGTGTTCGGACAGAAAAAATATAGCGAGCAGGAGCGGAGCGCCGATCACGACAAACGGCGCGACGATCATCATAGCCGAAAATTTCCTAATAAATTCAGACGTTTGCTTCTTGCTCATGAAAGCGCCTGCAATCTGTAGGCGACGCGGCCTATTATTGTGATGGTGTCGTCATCATCCGGTTGACCCCAGCGGAATTTTGTTATGGGGATTTCCTCGGGCGGATACCGATTGTTGTCAGAGATGATCTTGATCGTGCCCGTAGCGGTTGGGGAAAGCCGCTTGACCATCAGCATCCCATTGGAAACAAACAGGGTTACGGCGGCCAGCATTCTGCGGGGAGAGGTGTCAACGAGGACACGATCGCCCGTTGCGAGCGTCGGCTCCATACTGTCGCCGCGCACCTTGAGGATGATCGTGTGCTTCGGCTGTAGCCCCAAATCCTCAAGAAAATGCCGCGAAATCGAGACTTGACGCGGCTGAGGCGTGTCAAGTCCCAGAGAACCGTGACCGGCGCTGGCTTCCGCTTCGTCATAGACACGGACAAGAACTCCTTCGGGAGAGGAGTCACCCAATCGAGGGCTGTCGATGTCGGCGACACCGAAAATCAGCCATTGCGGCGACACGTCGCAGGCAGCCGCTAATCGGAGAGCTGTATCTACGCGGAGGGTGCGCCCCTTCAGATACTCGTTGAGAGAACTCTGGGAAATGCCGGAGTTCCGCACGACTGCGGTGTAGCCACCACCTTTTTCGACCGCAATCCGCACTCTTTCAGGGCCTCCCAACTCTTCCCAGTTCGGAACCGGAACTGGGAAGTCAGGCATCGGACGCACTCAACTCATATAATCGATTGTTAAATAAACCAAAAACCGGCTTATCCACAGATGTTCTTCTCAAAAGAAGTGGGAAACAACTTTTATAAGTTGTATCAGCTGAAATGTGCTGTATTCTCACGTTCGTTCCCTATCGAATTGTGGGCCTAGCGGAAGCTACGGCGCGGGGATCAGAAAAAGGGCGGCAGCCACCGCCCGTTTGAGGAGGTCACTTATGGCACAAAAGCCACGTGAAATGCATCCGGGGATGCATGTGGAGGATATCCGCGCCGTGTTGCGCAAGAAGTGGGGCACGCTCCGGGCGCTTTCCATCCATCTCGGCCGGAATCCGAACGCGGTAACGCAGACACTTTCCACGCCCGGATATTCCGTGCCGGTCGAACTGGCGATTGCCGAGGAACTGGGCATGTCGCCTCATGAGGTCTGGCCTGCGCGCTTTCATCCGGACGGCACTCCTGTCTCGTTGCGGGTCGACCGGACTCCTACCGCCGCGATCGCTGTCGATCACCGTAGAAAAGAGGTCGCGGCATGAACGTCATCGAGATATCGCTGGCCGATATCGAGCTCGGCGACCGGCTGCGCGCCGTGGACGTCGATTGGGCGCAGGTGATCGCTGCCTCCGTTATGGAGCACGGGCAGCGGACGCCGATCGAGGTGCGCGAGCAGAAGGGGCGCGGGAAGAAGCCCTATGCGCTGATCGCGGGAGCGCATCGCATCCGGGCCGTATTCCTGGCAGGCCTGGACAGCATCTTCGCCATCGTGCTGAAGGCCGACGATCTTCAGGCGAAGCTGCTGGAGATCGACGAGAACCTGTGCCGCCGCGAATTGTCGGCGCTGGACCGGGCCGTATTCCTGGCCGAGCGCAAGCGCGTGTACGAGGAGCTGCATCCCGAGGCGAAGCATGGGGGCGATCGGAAGTCGGATCAAGCGCGCACGCTTGCACACTTGATCCCCTCCTTCACCGAGGCGACTGCCCAGAAGCTCGGTGTCGACGCCAGCACTTTGAGACGCTCGCTGGCCCGGTTTAGCAGCATTTCGCCGGATGTGCGCGAAAAAATCGCGGGGACGTGGCTGGCCGAGAGCGGCTCGCAACTGGATGCGCTGGCCAAGGAGGTGCCGGAGATGCAGCGGAAGGTCGCGGATTTCGTCGTGCAGTGGCCCGGTGTTCGGCAGGTGAAGGAGATCGTCCGGCAGATCAGGAAGCTGCCCGTACCGCCGGAGCCGGGGAAGCTGGAGAAATTCCTCGCCTTCTTCCGCAAATGCGATCCGGAAGAGCAGCAGACGATCGTCGAGCATGCCGCAGGGCAGATGCCTGCCGTGGCATTCGAGGCGGCGTGGACGAAGGGCTCCGCGTATCAGCGGGAGATGATCGTCGATTTCCTTGCGCCGCATCTGCCCGGATTTGTCCGGGAGAGTGAGGTTGCATGACGGAGGTCATGCAGGATGAACACCGGAATCGGGCCACGGCACTGATGGTCGGGGAGTTCATTCGTGAAATTCGCGGGAAGCGAGGACTCACCCAGGGGCAGCTCGGCAGCCTGGTGGGGAAGGACGCTCCACTCATTGGCGATTGGGAACGGGGGAAGTGCGGCATGCGGCTGACGTCGTTTCTCGATCTGATCTGGGCGCTCGATCTCTCCGCTGACGAGCTGATCGGGTTCCTGCAGGCAGATGGCGCTCTGCGGGCGGTGACGCCATGACCCGGACGATCCAGTCGCGCGAGCAGCTCGATCTCCTCGACTGGCAGGGACCGGACACGGTGGTCGCCTACGATGATGTGCTGATCCGGGCGAACAGCCGGGCTGGACGTCTGGCGCGGGCGATCTCGGTGACGCTCGACACCTGCGGGCGGTCGCGGCGCGATATTGCCGACCGGATGGCCGAGCCTGCGGAGTTTTCCTTCGCCGACGGCGAAATCCGCATGGCGCGGTTCACCGCCGCGTTTTACCGCGACCCGGAGGAGAGCAGCGCCGGCGGCCTGTTCGCCGCGATCTCCGACAGTCTCACGCATGCGCTGACGGCTGCGGATGCGCTCGTTGATCAGGGCATTCTCGCCTGCCAGACGATCCTCTCCCCGCTGGCGATTCCCGTGGCGCTGGCGGGAGCGGTTTCAGGGATGCTGTCCGAGGCGTCCGGGGTGTGGGACGCGCTGATCTCCGACAGCGCGCAACCCGTGCAGGATGCTGCGTCGAGTGCGCAGGCGACGCTGGCGGCCGGGGTGACAGCGCCTGCGACCAACAGCGATACGACCTATGCGGATGCGGTGTCGGCAGCACTGGCCGGCGTCCCGGCCGCGCTTGCGAATGCCTCGGCCACCAGCGATACGGCGGCGATCGCGCCGAGCGCACAGGTGGCCGACGGCGTTACCCTGACAGCCGATCCGCAGGCCGTCACCACGGTGCTCCTCTCGGGGGCAGTGCAGCTCGGCGATGCGGCCGCCACGCTGTCGGACACCAGCACGGCGCCGTCATCGGTGCTGGGGCTCGGGGTGATCGCGCGGCTCATGGCGGTGACGCAGGCCGTGGCGAGCGCTGCTTCCGTCACCTATGTCAGTCAACAGGATGCGATGAGCGGGCGCGATGCGCTGCTGGACGCGATCGACGCGCTGGGGACCGATATCGAGAACGCGGCGGCGCTCGGGGCCGCTTTCGCCATGTCCCGGATGTGGGGTGCGCTGCGCGATCTGCGCACTGCGGTGATCGCCGATTATTCGGACCGGATCGGACGCCTGCCGGCGGTGATCTCCGTGACGCTCGGCGCGCAGGTCAGCGCGTGGCTCGTCGCCTATGCCGTGGCGGGCGATGCGCCGTCGGATGTCGAGACGGTCATGGAGGATCTGGTGACGCGCAACGATCTGATTCACCCGGCGCTGGCGGGACCAGGCGCGCTCGATGTGCTGGACCTGACGTCGTGAGCGAAAGCGCCGCGTCGACCTCCTCCCGGCCGGTGACGGTGCGGATCGCCGGGCGCGTGCTGACGACATGGACCCACTGCGAGGTCGGCCGCGATCTGGCCGATATCGCCGGTTCGTTCCGCATCGAATATCTCGACGTGGCGCGCTCGGACGCGCTGCTCGGGGCGGATGCGGATGACGGCCTCGGCGAGATGGCGGCGATCCGCGATCGCGACCCGGTGGAAATCCTCGTGGCGGGCAAGGTGGTGCTGCGCGGATGGGTGGACGACGTGCTCCTGCGCGCCGACGAGCATTCGGCCTCGGCGATCATCACCGGGAGGGACGTCACCGGCGATCTCGTGGACTGCTCCGTCAATCCGATCGGGCCGGGCGAGTATCGCAATATCCGGCTGGAGAGCCTCGTGGGCACGCTGACGCAGCCCTTCGGGATCACGCTGGACCGGCAGGTGGAGACCGGAGCGCCGTTCACGCTGGTGGCGCTCGATCAGGGTGACACCGTGATGGGGGCGATCGAGAAACACACCCGCCAGCGCGGGGTCCTGGTCACGAGCGACGGCGTGGGCGGCATCGTGCTGACGCAGGGCGGCACGACGCAGGCGCCCGAGGCGCTGAGCTTTCCGGGCAATGTCCGCGCGATCGATGTCCGCATGTCGGGACGCGGGCGCTATTCCGACGTCTATGTCAAAGGGCAGTTCAGAAGCCAGCTAAGACCGGCTCAAGCCACGCTTAAAGCGGGCTCCGCGCCACTGGAAGCGATCCCGTCCCGGTCCGGCGCGTCCCCGTCGAATACCTCGGTCGAGGAGGCGGCGTCGTGCCGCTATGGTCACTGCGTGGACCCGGCGGTGACACGGTATCGGCCCCGCGCCTGGATGAGCGCCACGCAGTCGGGCGGCTCCGTCGCGACCCAGCAGAGCGGCAATCCCGCGCTCGATGCCGGCACGCGGGGACTCTCCGGCGTGCAGATCCCGGCATGGGCCGCCTATCATGGCGGCACGCGGCATATGCGGCGCAAGCGGACGAAGCCGCGCGAGGCGTCGGACCCGTGGACATTGCAGGATCAGGCGCAATGGCGGATGCGCTCCAGCCGGGCGAACACCACGGCGCGGATCTATGTCGTGCCCTCTCTCGCCACCGCGTCCGGCGATCTCTGGCTGCCGAATCAGCTCGTCGCGGTGTCGGACAGCTATTCGGGGATCGACCAGACGATGCTGATCGGCGCGGTGACCTGGGCCGCAGCGCCGGAGGGATACGAGACGCGGATCTCGGTCGTCGATCCGGACGTCTACGATCTGACGGGAGACGAGGATCATCGCAAGCCGGGCGCGCGCAAATCACGCCATCTCACCGCGCGCTCGATGCTGGGACGCGGCTGATGGAGGACATTCACGATCACCTCGATCATCTGCATCAGCTCCTCCGCACGCAGATCCTGCGCGGGGTGGTGACGGCGGTGGACGATACCGGCGCGTCGCAGATGCTGACGGTGCGAACGCATTACGGGATCGTCCGTGCGCAGGTGGAGTGGGCGCAGCCGTTCGGGTTCGGCTCGCACGTGCCGCTCGATGGCGCCGTCGTGCATGTGTTCGCCAATGGCGGCGATCCGTCCGACCTGGTCGCGCTGGTGGCGCATAATCCCTCCGTGGCGCGGATGGGCGATCTGGCCGAGGGAGAGACGGTCCTGTACGACCGGCTCGGGCAGGCTGTCTATCTCAAGGCCGGCGCGATCGTGCAGGTGGATGCGGCGCAGCAGATGGTGGTGCGTGTGGCGGGGCAGCCCGTCTTGACGGTGACGGCGTCGGGCGTGCAGGTTCAGGGCACCATCACCGCTACCGAGGATGTCGTCGCCGGGCAGATCAGCCTGCAATCCCACGTGCATGGAAATGTCCAGCAGGGCGGCGATCTGACGGGCAAGCCGCAGGACTGACGGGGTGGTGCATGTGTTCGCCAATGGCGGCGATCCGTCCGACCTGGTCGCGCTGGTGGCGCATAATCCCTCCGTGGCGCGGATGGGCGATCTGGCCGAGGGAGAGACGGTCCTGTACGACCGGCTCGGGCAGGCTGTCTATCTCAAGGCCGGCGCGATCGTGCAGGTGGATGCGGCGCAGCAGATGGTGGTGCGTGTGGCGGGGCAGCCCGTCTTGACGGTGACGGCGTCGGGCGTGCAGGTTCAGGGCACCATCACCGCTACCGAGGATGTCGTCGCCGGGCAGATCAGCCTGCAATCCCACGTGCATGGAAATGTCCAGCAGGGCGGCGATCTGACGGGCAAGCCGCAGGACTGACGGGGTGGTGCGCTCTCGCACCATGACGCGCCCCGCGCCTGCCGGGCCATGCTCGCGGGCATGGCGCAAATCCCCTTCTGCTCTCTGCGGCTCGGCGTCAATCCGGCGCTCGGCGTGCTCGATCTGGTCATCGATCCGATCGGCAACGGTCGCGGGCGCATGGCGATCGACCGGACGCCCGCGACGCCTCTGCTGATCGCGCTGGGGACCGACCGCCGCGCGGATGCGGATGACGTGCTGCCCGAAATGATGACGGCGCCGGCAGGCGCGAGACCGGGCCTGTTCGCGTATCGCGGATGGGCGGGCGACATCTGCCTGCCGGCGGAACAGCGCTATGGCTGGAAGGGGTGGCTGCTCGCGCGCGCGGGCAACACGGAGGCGACGCGCGTCGCGGCGGCGGATTATGCCGCCCAGGCCGTCTCGCCGATCGCCGAGTATCATGGCGTGGAGATCGATACATCCGCGTCCTGGTATGACCGCGCGCGGGGCATTCTTCAGATCACGGTCTCGGCCGCCGCTGTCCGGGTGGCGCAAAGGGTGACGGCGCTGTGACGGCCGCAATCCCCACCGTGCAGGCCCTCGCTCAGCGTTTCGCCGCGGGGCTGGCGCAGCAGACATTCACGGCGTCGGACGGCACGACAGTGACGCTCGACGCCACGGCGCCCTCCACGCTCGAACAGGCGCTCTCGATCCTGTCGGCGATGGCCGACAAGGAGGTCTATCTCTATCTGCGCGATATCGGCCTCGAGTTGATGGTCACGACGGCGACGGAAAACGGGTTGCTGCCTCAGCACGCGGTGATCTGGGGCGTGCCGCGTCTGGGGGCGACCGCTGCTGTCGGGAATGTGGTGATCGCGGCATCCGGCGCCGTGCCTCTCCCTCAGGGCGCTCTGCTGACCGTCGACGGGTCGGCGCAATGGAGCGTCAATGTGGCGACGGAAATCGCCGCCGGCGCAACGGCGGAGGTCGCTGTCACCGCGACCGTGGCCGGTCCAGCCGGCAATCTCGCCGCCAATACGGCGCTGACGTTCCTCTCGCCCGTGGCGGGCGTCCTGTCCGCGACGGTCGATCAGGATGGCCTGGCGGGTGGAAACGCGATCGAAGCCGTCGAAAGCTGGCGCGCGCGGATCATCGCCGCGATCCGCAACCCTCCGCAGGGAGGATCGGCCTCTGATTACGAGAGATGGGCTTCCGACGCGGGAGCGGCCTATGTCCGGGTTATCCCGTCCTGGATGGGGATCGGCACTGTCGGCGTCATCGTGGCCATGTCGGGAGGCGTGGCCGCTACGGCCGCGCAGATCGCCGTGATCCAGGCGTATATCGACGCGCGGCGTCCCGTGCGGGGCAACGTCATCGTGGCCTCGGCCATCATCGTGCCGCAGGATCTGACGATTGTCCTCAATCCCAACACGCAGGCAGCGCAGGCGGCCGTGACCTCGGCGTTGACGGCCTGGTATCTGGCTCAAGGGATCAACCCGACCCTCTACGTTGCCGCGATCGACAGTCAGATCACGCAAGCGGCCGGTGCCACGAACACGCTCGTCAGCCCGACCGCGGATCAGACACTGGCCGCCAACCAGATGGCGGTCCTCGGAACCATCACCTTCGAGGTGCCCTCATGAGCCGGACGCCAGGACAAATCCTCGCCGAATGGCTCAGTTTACTGCCCCACGGATCAGCGTGGCCGCGCCAGATGCAGAGCAATCTGGCGGCGTTGCTGATGGCCGGAGCGATCGCGCGCGCGCAAATGGAGGCGGATATCGAGGCGCTCGAACTCGAGATCAGCCCGCAGACCTCCACCTTGCTGCTGTCGGACTACGAGGCTGTGCTGGGACCGGATGCCTATGGCCGCGATATCGGCGCTCTTACAACCGCGCAACTGCAGGCCCTGCTCTTCAGCCGCTGGATCGCGCGGGGAGGTCAGTCGATCTCCTATTACGTAGCGCTGGGTGCGGCGATGGGCGTCACGCTGAGCATCTACGAGCCCGATCCGGCGGTCTATGGCGATTTCGTCTACGGGGATGGCTCTGTCTACAGCGATCCGCGCATCGATCTCTTCACGTGGGTCGTGACGCTGCCGAGTCCAGGGACGGACCTCGAGCCCATGATCACCGCAAATCGGCAGCCCGACACGCAGGTTGTTTTTGTTTACGTCGGCGGCACAGGCTTCGGCTCTTACGACTTCTCCAGCATCGCCTTCGGAAGCTAAGTATGATGATTAGAAACCTTCTTCTGCTTATGATGCTCGTGGCCGCCTCGAGCGTAAATGCGTTTGGACAATCGTCGCCGGCCCCGATCGGGCCGCAAGGCGCTCCAGTGCCCATCGCCAGCGGGGTCAAATGGACGCCGGCGATGTGGGGGGCCGCGTTCCAGAGCAAGGCAGACGCGACGGGCGGCATCCTCGAGGCGCCAACGATTCAGGGCGGCACGGCGTCGGGCTTGGTTGCCAGCGCGGCCATGGCGTTGCCGACCAACGCGACAACGCTGCGGCTGTTATCCGATAAATTTCGCGAAATCGTCAGCGTGCGCGATTTCGGGGCGGCCGGAGACGGCGTCGCCGATGATACGCAGGCCATTCAAGCGGCGATCAACGCCATCTGCTCCGGATCAGGCGGCGCGCCGCCTTACGGCTCGGGGGGCAAAATCACGATGCCGCCAGGGGTGTTCCGGATCTCGGCCGTGACCTTCCCGTGCAACGGCGTCGTGCTCGAGGGCGCCAACAATGGCAACGTCAATTCGGGCTCGCTCGACTATCGCGGGACGGTCATCCATCTGACCACACCCGCCAACACGGCCGCCTTTGCGCCCTCCATGGTCGCGGCGGATTACGGCGGCGGCATCCGCATCGCGCATCTCGGCGTGGATGGGACCGACATGGCCGCCAGCGCGACGGTGTTCGATTTCTCGTGGCTCCAGCATTCGACACTCAGCGACATCGTCGCCTATCACGTCACCAATTTCTTCCGCGAAATCGGGGGCGCGCAGAACCTCATCGAGGACGTGGAGCTGTTCGGCTTCTCCGGGACGGGGATCGAGTTCGGCGGCGGCCCCTGCACGGGCAACCTTGCCTCCTGCAATACGCGCGGCGACCTCCTCCGCGTCACCCGCGTGAACATGAACAGCCTGCCGGGCTACACCTCCACCTGTTACGCCTATCACGGCCTGGCGCAGTCTTTGGACGTCACCACCTCGACCTGCGAGAGCGCCGCTTTCGGGATCAACGCCTGGTGCGACACGACCGCCGGCAACAATGGCGAGGCGTGCCCGGCTTTCGCGCGGTTCTACGACGTCGAGGCCGAGGACTGTACGACGTGCGTCAACCTGTCCGACACGCAGGACGCCGAGTTCTTCGGCGGCTACTTCCTCGGGCGCGGCGTCAACAGCACCCACGTCGTCAACGTCTTCAGCACGAACTACGGTGGCAATCCGGCATCGGGCGCGGCGGGCTCCTATGCTCAGGCGATCCGCTTCCATGGCGGACGCTTCGGCAATGCCGGCGGCTCGATCATGAACATGGGCGTCTCGCAGTTCGTCATCGAGGGCGCGCAGTTCTTCAGCGGCAATCTCTCGGACACGGAGAGATCGGTCGGCGCCCCGAACATCGAGGTCACGGGCACCGGCAGCGCGACTACGCCCGTCCAGGGCATCATTGCCAATAACCTGATGTGCGTCGCCTCGGGGGAGCAGCCCGTGGGGCTCTACCAGTCCGGCGTCTGGCTCGATGCCAACGTCAACCACGTCAAGGTGCATGACAACGAGGTCTCGGCCTGCACGGCGGGCGGCGTCTCCGACAAGTCCAGCCTGACCGGATCGTCCAACAACAACGACCTCCACGACAACGGGTAAGGAGATCGACATGGATTACACGACAGCGCCCGGCTATGTGCTCGATGCCGAGGGACGCCGCCGGATCGTGGCGCGGGATCTCGCGAATAATGTGCCAGGGACAAGTGCTACGGGCGTCGATATCGATGCCCTCGTCTGCGAGGCCATGAACGTCATCGAAGGGCTTGCCGGACTGACGGGTTCGGCCGCCAATCTCACACAGCTCGGGCAGGCGATTACGAGCCTTATCGCCACCGATGTGCGGCTTTTAAGCACGGCCCTCGAATGGCAGGCCGTGACGGCCGTCGGCCCCACCTCGATTGCGATCCCGAGTTGGGCCACGCGAGTCGAAATCCGCGCCATCGGCGGCGGGGGCGCAGGGAGTGATTCGAATGTCGCCGCACCCTCCTCTGGCTCTTTTGCCGGCTCGGGAGGCGGTGGGGGAGCGTACGCGTGGGGGACATATGCGGTCAGCGCGGCCACCGCATCCGAGCTGGTCGTGATCGTAGGAGCCGGCGGCACGCTGCAGGGCAATGGTGGCGCAAGCTCTGTCAGCTATAATTCCGCTACGTTGGTGACGGCGGACGGCGGCCAGGGAGGCGCGTTCTATGCCGCCGAAGGGTCGGCCGGAGGGAATGGCGGTGCCGCCACGGGCGGCACGAAATGGAATTTAACGGGGGGCTGGGGCGGCGACGGCCAATCAAATAGTTATATATTCTCCGGCTATGGGGCCGATGGTCCTTGGGGCGGCGGGGGCCGTGCAGACAATGCGGGCGGCCTGAGTGGGACCGCGCCAGGCGCAGGCGGAGGGGGTGCGTATAGCGATTCCTCATCGGGGGGCACCGCGCTGGGCGGTAACGGCGCGGATGGGATCGTCCTGTATCGGTTTCTGCCATGAGCCTCGACCTCAAACAAGGCACCACATTCGCCGTCATCGTCACATTTCAGGACGCGGAGGGCGCGCCCGTTGAGCTCGCGGGCGCCACATTGCAGAGCCAGATCCGGGACAGCCTGGGTAATCTGCTCGCCATCCTCACGGCCTCGGCGGCGCCCAATCGTCCGGGTGTCGTCAACATCTCGTATAGCGGCTCAACGGCGGCATGGCCCGTGGGGCGCTATTTCTGCGACGTGGTCATGCTGACGGCGGACGGTGTCACGCAAGCGACGCAAACTTTCGGGGTGATCGTCAATCCGTCTGTCACACAATGGGGGAGCACCACATGATTAACGGCAATTCGCCCATCAGCGTGACGATCTCGCCTGGACAAGCGGGCGCCGGCGCGCCCACGGTCACCTCTATCGTGCTCGATCAAGCGACAGGCGCGCTCGTGTTCACCTTTTCGGACGGCTCCCAGGTCTCGGCCGAGGGGCTGCCCGCTGCGCTGGCGCAATATCTGGGAGGCGCGTCGCTCGCCGTGCTCGACGACGCAGGCGCTCTGATGCTCGGGGGCAAGCCGCGGCTCGGCGTGTCGGCGGACGGCAATCTGACGATGCCCACGCCGCTCCCGGATACCACGACCGGGTATGTTCCGGTCTCGGGCAGCGGCGAGGTCTATCTCAACGGCTCAGGCCCCATGGAGGTCGCATGATCATCCGGAATATCCTCCTCTGTGCGGCGCTGACGGCCACATGCGCCCATGCGCAGCGCGGGCCAGTCATGTCATCCGGAGGCGGCATCCGGCAGGCGCCCGTGGCGGCGCAATGGGCGATAGGCCAGGACGGGGTCGCGCATTTCGCCAATCTGGACAGCGCCACCATGATCAGCGGAGTGCGCGCGGACACGCTCGCCGCGCAGGCATCGTCCGCCGTCCCGAAAACGTGGGTAGGAGCGGTTTCCGGCGTTGCGGGGCTGGACGCGAATGGGAATGTGACGGCTCCCGTCACGGGGGTGGTGAGCGCGGCCAATGCGCGCGCGTCCTATAGCGGCTCAGTCCCCCGGACGATCTCATCCCGCTGGAGTGAAGTCATCGATGTAGCAGATTTCGGTGCGTTGTTGCGGGCGAACACTGCGACTAACGATCAGGCTGCAATTAGTGCAGCTTTTGCCGTCAATTCGTCCGGCGAGATGGTAAAAATTCAGGGCGGATATTGGCCTGACGTTAGTTGGCAACCTACAAATACCGCTAATACACGCTTTGTCAACATTGATGGCTATTTACACAACCGACCTGCTCGCAACATTACTGACTACGGCTTAAACATAGGGGTGCCCAATTTCGGGTATGGTGTAACTTCGCTCAATCACGGCGAGGATTATGACACGGCGGATTGGATGCTTTCGCGGGTGGATAAAGGACAGGACAGGTCGAGTTATAGCGTTGCAAGCTTCAATTACGTTAGTGATGGGAATAACGCTACCCGGCAGGATGCGCCTTTCGCGTTTACGTCAACCTCTACAACGGGCAGTTCCGGATACACGGACAATGCCGTTTTCACTCTCAATTCTATGGGCAAAAATGGCTGGGCTGGACAAGATACCAATAAATGGAGTCACACAGTCAGTTACGGCACGAACTGGCTGTGGGACAACATTCAGGAGCTTTACGACTGGGTGCCGTTCGCCTGCCCGCCAAGTGAGGAAAACCAGTGTTTTGCGAGATATATGAACGAGGAGGATATGTATGGGATCGGTCCGGAAAAGGCTGAGTCCTCTTATGACCCTACCAACGTCATCCGCAAGATGTTCTGGCTCACTACGAACCATAACGTAAACTATGCTTCTGACCCAAACCTTCGCTGGCAGGCGAATACATCGTACTTTCGCTATCAGATCATTACCGCAAAAGATGGAAATGGTCACGAGTGGATGTTTCAAGGCTTGCCAATTAATTACAATACAAACGACTCCAGCACATTTTATGGAATAACTGGGGCGTCTGAACCGACTTGGAGTTTTACGAAAGGCAATACAGTATCGGATGGCTCTATTCTGTGGACCAATATCGGGCCGTGGACATACGATCTGGGAGCAGTTCTACTGATCGGTGGGGACAATGACCCCAGCGCCGGGTATAATGAGCGGATAGGGTCTGTTCTTGCGGAGCAGACAGATAGTATTTATAACGCGATCATTGACATGTCCAAGGCCGTTTTCGACTCGTCGGTTCCGGTCAAGGTTTTCGCACGCATCCAGCCGGATGTGTATTTCGATCTCAGTGCGGACGGAACGCAAAGCGGCCAGAACACCCATTTACTCGGGTACTCGTCAGCCAGTCGGGCATTGGAATACTTCGTCGGAGCCGATCATCAAAAAGCGTTTTCGGTCGATGACTCAGGCAATATGAATGTATTGGGAATAACCACTATTGGGGTAGGCAGCCAGGCGTCGTTAGAAACTATGTCCTCTGTTTCTGGGTCTGCGACTCACATTGGGTATGACAGGTTCGGAGGAAATGAGAGCGACATTATATCGAATCAATACGGGTTAAATTTCGTAGCCCCAGACCCGACGAGTGGCGCGTTGCCGTTTCGGGCTCAGATGGTTGTCAATAACGGCCATGTGTCTCTGGACGTGCCGTTGAAACTGATGAATGTCACGTCCCTGCCGAGCATCGTGGATGCAGGGTATATAGTTCAGAATAATACGGACAGTCATCCGTACATTTTTGAAAATGGCTGGCAGCCGCTTGCTTTATTGGATGCGGGATACAACTTGTCTACCACCGGTAATATTGCTACGGGCGGATATTTTCAAGAAACGCTCACCACCCCCTCGTCATCCTCCGCAGCCTGCACCGCCGGGCAGTTCACGGACGACGCCAATTATCACTACGTCTGTGTGGCTACGAACACGTGGAAGCGCGTCGCGCTGAGTTCGTTCTGATCATGGGGCTCCTCACCCTCTGGGCGGCCTGGTCAGGTCCGATCGGCGTAGTGGCCGGATATGGTGGCGCGCTCTTGCGTGCACGCGCCCAGATGCGCCGCGACCATCTCGATGCCGGTGCGCAGGCGCTCCAGCTCGTGGCCAGCTATCAGCGGCGCGAGGCGCAGCTGATCGCCGAACGCGAACGCTCCCTCGCGTACGAGATGGATGCCCGCGCGAGGGCGCGGATCGCGGCCGACGTGCTTCAGGTCGTGCATGTCGAGGCGATCTCGGCCCGGTTGCGCTGTCACGATCTGGAGATGCGGCAGGGACTGCCGCTCACGGATTTCCCGCTGTTCCCCGATTTCCCGTTTCGAGAGATACCCCCGTCACAGGAGGCGCACGCGTCGTCCGCGACGGGGGGCTGATGCGGCTCCCACCGCTCAGCCGGGTGGTGAGACACCCACGGGTAAACCCGCCCCGCCCACCGCTGCAGCGGCGGGGTCATGATGGACACATTCTCTATATGGAGTCGACTCTCAGGCCGGTTCCGGCCGTCAAACCCGTCGCCCCCTATCTCGGCGGCAAGCGGCGTCTCGCCGCGCGTATCATCGAGCGGCTGACGGAGATCCCGCACCGTCATTACGTCGAGCCCTTCGTGGGCATGGGCGGCGTGTTCCTGCGCAGGCCGTTTTTCGTCGAATGCGAGGTGGTCAACGATCTCAACCGCGACGTGGCGAACCTGTTTCGCATCCTCCAGCGGCATTACGTGCCCCTCATGGATATGCTCCGCTGGCAGATCACCTCGCGCGATGAATTTGAGCGCCTGCTGGCGTCCAATGCGGACAGCCTCACGGACCTCGAGCGTGCCGCGCGGTTCCTCTATCTCCAGCGGACGGCGTTCGGCGGCAAGGTCAACGGGCGCACTTTCGGAGTCAGCCTCCGGCGCGCGCGTTTCGATGTCCAGGAGCTGGGCGCGGCACTGGCCGAGGTGCATCAGCGCCTCAGCCGGGTGACGATCGAGTGTCTGCCATGGCAGCAGGTGATCAAGCGATACGACCGGCCGGAGACGCTGTTCTATCTCGATCCGCCCTATTGGGGATGCGAGAGGGACTATAACGCGCCGTTTGGCCAAGAGATGTTCGGAGAGATGGCGGAGCGCCTGGCGCGGCTGCAGGGACGTTTCGTGCTGTCGCTCAATGACTGCCCGGAGGTGCGTCAGACGTTCGCCGCGTTCGACATCGAGGGGATCGAGGTGGGGTATTCCGTCTCGAAACAGCGTTCCGGGAGGGGGACGTTTGGGGAGGTTTTAATCAGCAATTAGACGCGAATTAAACCCCGCCCAGAAGGCGTCATGCGTTGCATAAAGGGTGCAATGCATCATGTCCCGCTCTGCAAAATTCGCTGTCCCGCTACACGCGCCACCGCAACGCCCTGTAAGACAGGCGGGGACCGTACTCGTTTTTATGGAGCGGCGGTCGCCGCCAGAATCAGAAATGGACGCCCCGGTTCAGATCGGGTTGACCAGCCACGGGATGCGACGCGCCCTGAGGGCCAGGAGCGCTGAAAGCCCTCCGCAAACGCCGCATGACAGCGCGGGAATTGCGCCTCCATGGAAGCTCGCACCCGCATTCGCGGGATGCAGTATGAGACTGATGATTGATGCCACAAACCCGAGCGGCCCAAGCATGAGGCTGACCGCGGGAAAGATCAGTCTCCTGATCGCCCTGTGCGGGTTCCGCGCCACTTTTCGCGCCCGCGCGTTGGCCCGCTCGGCATAATCGCCGTATTTCTCCGAGATCGCTCGATAACGGGCACGACCATCTCCCCCCTACGCCGTGTCGGCCTGAGGTTCCATGCGCCGGGCGCCAGCCGTCGCTCTCAGAACGCGGGCTTGCGTTTCCGCACGCTCCTGGCGGAGTTCTCCGCTCGACCTGACGAGGGTCCGGCGTTTCCTTCACCGCCTTGAACAAGCCCACATTGGCGTTCGGAACGGCCCCATAGGCCCGAAACTGCGCGCGACGAAACGGATTGCATAGCGGCTTGTGACATTTTTCAAAAATCGACGGATTTACGCTTTGGCGTCCGCCTGCCGCCGCAATCATCCATCGGCCCGACTCCGTGTGCGAAGCGGCGCAACATCGTCTGGAGGGCTTCGGGGCTGTTCTCCACACCTACCCAGCGGCGGATACGGGAAAGAGCCTTTGCATCTCATGAGACACAACCGAAATATCTTGCGCTATATCGTAAGATAGTACACTCATAAGATATATCGAAGGAGATCAAGCATGTCTTTTCATCATCACTTCCACCACGCAATCGGACGCCATGGCGGATTCGGCGGCGGGTTCGGGCGTCACGGCGGCCGCTTCAGCAGACGCCACGGCGACGATTTCCCGGGCGGCCGCAAGCTCAACGCCGAGGAACTCCAGCTCGTCATCCTCGCCCTTCTGAACGAGAGCCCCGCCCATGGCTACGAGATCATCCGCCGCCTCGAGGAGCGCTCGAACGGCTTCTACAAGCCCAGCCCCGGCATGGTGTATCCAGCACTCACCTATCTGGAGGAAATCGGCCAGACCTCCTTCACCCAGGAAGGCACCCGCAAGCTCTACGCCCTGACGGACGAAGGCCGCGCCTATCTTCACGCCAACGAGGCCCAGGCCGAGACCATCCTCGACATTCTCGCCCGGATCGGCAGTCGCATGGCCGACGTGCGCGACGCCTTCGCCGGCCTGCACGACGCCGACCCCCGGGCCGCGGACAGCCTTCACGACGCCCGCCACGCCCTCAAGAGCGCTCTGTACCGCCTGCGCGGCTGCACGCCCGCCGAGGCCCGCCGCATCGCCGACATCCTCAAGCGCGCCACCGCCGAAATCCTGGGAAAGCCCGACTGATGAACTACCATTCCCGCACGCCGCTGCGCGTCCGACACCCGCTCCGCCTGCGCCGCATCCATGTCGCGGACGTGATTCCCCTCTCGCATGGCATGCAGCGCATCGTCTTCACCGGCGAAGACCTGCGCGATTTCGCCACCGCCGCCGCGGACGATCACGTCAAGCTGTTCTTCCCGCAACCCGGCACGACGACGCTCACTCTGCCGGACCTCAACGCCGACCGCCCCGCGCCCGACGTAATCGCCCGCGATTACACCCCGCGCCGCTTCGACCCCGACACCCGCGAACTCACCATCGATTTCGTCCTGCACGAGACCGGGCCCGCCACATGCTGGGCCGCCAGGGCCAGACCCGGCCAGACGCTGGGCATGGGCGGCCCCAAAGGCTCCCATATCGTGCCGGACGATTACGCCCATTACCTCCTGATCGGCGACGACAGCGCCCTGCCCGCCCTCGCCCGCCGCCTCGCGGAAATGGCGCCCGGCACGCCGACGACCGTCATCGTCGAAACTGCGCGGGCGAACGAGGACTACCCATTGCACACCTGCGCCCAGGCCATCATCCATCGTTGCTGCCGCGACCGGGCGGCCGGTGAATCCCATGAACTCGACCGCCTCCTGCGCCGTGTCGCACTGCCCTCGACCGACACCTATGCCTGGATCGCCGGAGAAATCGACACCGCCCGCCGCCTGCGCGACTACCTCGTCACCGACGAAGCCATTCCCCGCGCCCAGATCCGCGCCGCAGGCTATTGGCGCCTCAATGCGGCGGGAGGCGGCGCCCGCATCAACTGACCGGGCCATAACCGAAAGGGCCAGCCGAAAGCCGCCTGATCACGCCCCTCACCTCGCCTTTGCGCCTGACGGCGATCCCGCCCCATACTGGGCGGAACAGATCAGCACGGCGCAGGAGCGGCACCCATGTCATCGACGGAATTGCACCCCGGGACGGCAAGTTTCTCGCTCAACCCCGCGACGGGAGAGCGTTTCGCGCGGCATGACCCGCTCAGCGACGCCGACCTCGAAAGGGTGCTCGCCCGCACGGCGCAGGCCGCCGGGCGCTGGAAGGACAGTTCCCACGTAGAGCGACAGTCCCTCCTGCGACGTTTCGGCGCGGCGCTGCGCACGGCGCGCGACGGGCTGGCGGAGGAGGCCACGCGAAATGGGCAAGCCGATCGCTCAGGCGCGGGCGGAGGTCGAAAAATGCGCCGCGCTCTGCGACTGGTATGCGGACCATCTCCCGCGCCTCCTGGCCGATGATCCCCTCGACGCGGGGGAGCGCACGGCATGGCTGGCCTATCGTCCGCTGGGCGTGATCTTCGCGGTCATGCCCTGGAACTTCCCCCATTGGCAGATCCTGCGCGCCGCCATGCCGATCATCGCGGGCGGGAACGGCTTTCTCGTCAAACCCGCGATCAACACACACCATCGATCGGCGCGCATGCTGGAACGGCTGTGGCAGGAGACGGACGGGCCGCCGGACGTGTTCGCCGTCGCCCATGTGACCAACGAGCAGGCCTCCACGATCATTGCCGACCGGCGGATCGCGGGCGTCACGGTGACGGGCAGCGTGGCGGCTGGCAGCGCCATCGCCGCGCAGGCCGGACGCGCAGTGAAGAAGACCGTGCTCGAACTCGGCGGCGCGGACCCGTTCATCGTGCTGGCCGACGCCGATCTCGACGAGGTCGTGCCGGCGGCCGTTACGGCGCGGTTCCAGAATTCCGGCCAGATCTGCATCGCCGCCAAGCGGCTGATCCTCGAAGCGCCGATCGCCGCCGCGTTCACCCGACGCTTCGAGGACGCGGTCGCGGCGCTCAAAATCGGCGATCCCATGGAAGAAGAGACGTTCATCGGCCCGATGGCGCGCGAGGACCTGCTGCGCGGACTCGACGATCAGGTCCGCCGCAGCATCGCGGCCGGAGCGCGGCTGCTGACCGGCGGCAAACGGCTGGACGGTCCCGGCGCCTTCTATGCCCCGACGATTCTCGCCGATGTCCGTCCCGGCATGGCAGCCTTCGACGAGGAGTTGTTCGGCCCCGTCGCCTCGCTCGTCGTCGCGGCGGACAGGGACGACGCCGTCACCCTCGCCAATCGCAGCGAAATACGGTCTGAACGCCAGCATCTGGACGAGCGATCCCGAGACGGGGCGCCGCCTCGCCGCGCGGATCGAGGCGGGCGGGGTCTTCATCAACGCCATCCCGGCCTCCGACCCGCGCCTGCCCATCGGCGGGATCAAGCGGAGCGGATACGGGCGGGAACTCGGCGCGCACGGCATACGCGCCTTCATGAACGCCCAGACCGTGTGCGATGCGGGCTGACCGCCGCAACGGATCGCGCGTCCGGGCGGCTCAGCGCCGCTGAACTCAGGGGCGGCTTGCCTCGTCGAGAAGCGCGAGATCCTCCGCGGCGAGCCCGAGAGTCGCCGCCCGCGCGAAGCTCTCGACATGCGCGCGCTTCGTGGCGCTGGCGATCGGCGCCGTCACGCCCTCCTTCGCGATCAGCCAGGCGAGCGCGACTTCCGCGTCCGTCGCCTGATGACGCCCCGCGACCTCATCGAGCGCGGCGAGACACCGCATGCCTCGGGGCGTGAGGTATTTTCCGATCCCCTGGCCGCGGCGGCTCTGGCCGAAATCGTTCTCCGTACGATACTTGCCGGTCAGGAATCCCGAGGCGAGGCTGTAATAGGTGACGACCCCCAGCCCCTCGCGCAGGCAGAGGTCGCGCAAAGCCCCCTCGAAACCGGCTCGGTCATAGAGATTATATTCCGGCTGAAGAACCTGATAGCGCGGCAAACCCGTTCTTTCCGCCACATGCAGGGCCTCGCCGAGTTGTGCCGCATCGAGATTCGACGCGCCGACAGACCGGATTTTTCCCTGTTCGAGCAGCGTCGCGTAAGCGCCCAGCGTTTCCTCATAAGGCGTGGCCGGATCGGGCCAGTGGGAGAAATAGAGGTCGATCCGCTCGATCCCGAGACGGGTCAGCGAGTCTTCGACCGCCTCGATGACCCATCGGCGGGACAGGCCTTTTTTACCGGGCGCGCCGAGATCGGACCCGACCTTGGTGAAGATCTTCACCTTCCCCCGCATCCCCGGCCGGGCGCGCAGCCAGCGGCCGATGATCGTTTCCGATTCCCCGCCCGTGTTGCCCGGCGCCCAGGCGGAATAGACATCCGCCGTATCGATGGCGTCGAAACCATGATCGACGAACGCATCGAGGACATCGAAACTGGCCGCCTCATCGATGGTCCAGCCGAAGACGTTCCCACCGAAGACGATCGGCGCGATCTCCAGCCCCGTCTGTCCAAGAACGCGAGTCTTCATGCCACTTCCCCTGTTTTCCCGTTGAACGTCACGCCATCAGAACCGAACGACGCCGTTCCGTCACGGTTTCACCCGCCGGGCGCATTTCCCTGCTTGATCAGGACGCGATGGCCTGGCCATAAAAACCCCGATGCCTCCCGCCACACCGTCTCCCACAGAGTCCCCCACACATGATGCCGGACCGTCGATGCTGCGCCGCATCGGCGTGCTGCTGTTCCTGAGCTACCTCGCCGTCGGGATGTCGCTGCCAACGACCTCGCTTTTCGTCAGGGAGCAGCTGCATATGAGCAACGGGTTCGCGGGGCTGGCCGTCGGCATCGCGTTCCTCTCCACCATTTTCAGCCGGACGCCGGCCGGAAAACTCGCGGACCGGTTCGGCGGCAAACGCGCGGTGATCATCGGCATGCTGCTCTACGTCGTCGCCGCTGGCATCTGCGCGACGGCCGCTTTCCTGCCTGTCACGCATTTCATCTCCTTCGCCCTGCTCCTCTCCGGCCGCATCGTTCTGGGACTGGGCGAAAGCTTCACGGTGGTCGGCGTGCTCTCCTGGGGCTTCGGACTCATGGGGGGCCATCGGGCCGGACGGGTCCTCACCGTCGTCGGCATGGCGATGTATGGCGCCCTGGCGGTCGGCAGCCTGCTGGGGCTGGATGTCATGCACCGCGCCGGTTACGCGGGAATGAGCGCCGCCTGCGCGATTCTGCCGCTGATCGGCCTGGCGCTGGCCTTGCCTGTCGCAGCGGCCGTGCCCCATCACGGCCTACGGGAGCCGATGCACCGGCTGCTCGGCCGGATCTGGGATCTGGGCATGGTCGTCTTCCTGCAAGGAATCGGCTTCGCGGTGATCGGCGCGTTCATGCCGCTGCTTTTCCTGGTGCGTCACTGGCCGCATGTCGCCCTCGGCCTGACCGCCTTCGGCGCGGCCTTCGTTCTCGTCCGCGTCTTTTGCGGCCACCTGCCCGACAGGATCGGCGGCGCGAGGGTTGCGGCCGTCTCCCTCGCGGTCGAAACCACAGGCCAGGCGCTGATTCTCTTCGCCGCGACCCCGGGCTTTGCGCTGATCGGCGCCTTTCTCACCGGGGCGGGATGTTCGATGATGTTCCCCGCCATGGGCGTGGAAGTCATCCGCCGCATTCCGGCCCATTTGCGCGGCACCGCCATGGGCGTCTTTTCCGCCTTCCAGGATCTCGCCTATGGCGCGACCGGCCCGCTGACCGGGCTGCTCGCCGATCGTTACGGCTATGGCAGCGTCTTCCTCGTCGGCACGATTGCGGCGGCCCTGGGGCTCGCCGGCGCCTGCAATCTCATCCGGCTCGATCGCCGCGAAAGCGACGTGTCGTCAGGGTGAACGGCCCGGTCGGCAGACGCCTCGCCCGTTTTTTCAGATGTCCGTTTTTTCAGGCGCCCTTTGCTCAGACAATCGACCGCCAGACGGCGTCGCGCCGCAAGGCATGATGCAGCCCGATGGCGATGTGACCGGCGAGCAGAAGGCCGAGCGTCCATGCACAGATCTGATGAACGGTCATCAACGTACCCCCCAGCGCGCGGTTCGCCGCGACGAGGCGCGGCAACGTCACGAGCCACAGCATGGGGGCGCTGCTGTCATAAGCGTTCGACATGGCCCAGCCGGAAACGGGCGTCACCAGCAGGAGCAGATACATAACGGCCTGCGTCACCCGCGCGGCCTTGCGCTGGAATGCGGGGATGAAGCCGGGCAATTGCGGCGGAACATGACCGGCGCGCCAGGCAAGGCGCAGCACGACCAGGATGATGATCGTCGTGGCCAGTTCCTTGTGAAGGCCGATAACCCACTTCCTGACGTCACGTTCCGTGTCGGGAATGAGTTCCCCGCCCGTAAAGCCGATGCACCAGACGGGAATGATGATCGCCGCCATGAGCCAGTGCAGCCATCGGGCGACGGAGGAGTACCGGGCAACAGTCATGGCCGCATCCTTGCTCGTCAAAGAAAAAGAGAAAATCGCCGACTTCCCTCGACGGATGACCCAGCGATCGCAGTTTTGACCCGTTTCTGTCCAGTGGAATATGATGCAGATACGTGACGATCCGCCAAAACTCTTCGAGAGCCGCTCCCGTCATCCCGCGGGCGTGCTCCCGCCCAGGACACGACCGTACAAGCAGTTAACTTGACGCCGCAGGGCCGAGACGGCAGGCGGAAAGCTGCCTTTCAATCGACATCGGAGCAGAAGTGAGTACAGACCTGCCAGGAGGATCGGCGGCGGGGCACGAACATGCCGTGCGCGGCGTTCTGTTCGCCTTTGCCGCTTTCGCCGCGTTTTCCTTCAGCGATGCAAGCGTCAAGCTGGTTCACGGCGCATTGCCGCCCTATGAATCGGCGTTCTTCGGCGCGGTGTTCGCGCTGCTGGTGTTGCCGCTCCTGCGCAAGCCGGGCGAGCCATGGCACGATATCCTCGCCACAAATAATCGTCTGCTCTGGACGGTGCGGTTTCTCGGCTACCCGATGGGTGTCGCGGGCAGCGTGATCGCCTTCACGCATCTGACGATGGCGGAAGCCTTCACGCTGATCTTCCTCCAGCCGATTTTTGTTACGCTCATGTCGGTCGCGTTTCTTGGGGAGCGGATCTTCTGGCCCCGCAAGCTCGCGGTCCTGCTGGGGTTCATCGGCGTGCTGGTGGTGCTGCGGCCGGGACTCCGGCCTTTGTCCATAGGGCATTTCGGCGCCGCCCTCGCGGGATTGGGCGGAGCGATCCAGGTGGTGAGTTTCCGCGCCTCGGGACCGACGGAGAAAAGACTCCCGCTCTTCGGGGCGGGCATTCTCGGGGCGCTCCTGCTGTGCGGGCTGGCAAGCATCCCCGTGTTCCGCCTGCCGACCGGCAAGGAGCTTCTCTATCTTTCGAGCTACGGGCTGCTGGCGGCGGCGGCGAACATGCTGCTGATGCGCGCCGCGCGTGACGCCCCGGCCGCGCAGATCGGCCCGACGCAATACAGCCAGATGATCTGGGCAATCCTGATCGGCTATGTCGTGTTCGGCGACGTCGTCGACACGCCGACCATCATCGGCATGGTGCTGATCGTGGCCTCCGGGCTCATCACGCTGCTCCGCGAGCGGAAGGTGGGGACCACGCTGCCGCCGCCGGTGGGGCGGCCGAGCGCCGCCGCCTCCTCGCTCATGGAAGACACGCCGGATCTGCCAGCCGCCTCCTGAAACTGATCACTCTATCAGGAGCGGACGGCCCCGCCCGCGACAGGCGGCGTCCGGTCAGGCGACGAGCCGTCCTTCCTTGTCCACCAGTTCGATCGGGTAATCCCCGGTGAAGCAGGCGTCGCAATAACCGGCAGCCATCGCATCACGCCCTTCATGGCCCAGCGCGCGATAAAGCCCGTCAAAGGAAATGAACGCCAGACTATCCACCCCGATCACCTCGGCCATCGAGGCAAGATCATGCGTCGCCGCGAGGAGCTTGCTCTCCTCCGGCGTGTCGATTCCGTAAAAACAAGGGTGCCGCGTCGGCGGGCTGGAAATGCGCATATGCACCTCTGTTGCGCCCGCCGCCCGCACCATGTCCACGATCTTGCGCGACGTGGTCCCGCGCACGATCGAATCATCCACCAGCACCACGCGCTTGCCCTCCAGCACGACGCGATTGGCGGAGTGCTTCATCCGCACGCCGAGGTGACGGATATGATCCGTAGGCTCGATGAAGGTGCGACCGACATAGTGGTTGCGGATGATCCCCATCTCGAAGGGAATGCCGCTCTCCATGGCGAAACCCATCGCCGCGGGAACGCCGGAATCGGGGACGGGCACGATCACATCGGCATCGACCGCGCTTTCCCGCGCCAGTTCGACCCCGATCTTCTGTCGCGCCGTATAGACGGGATGGCCCTCCAGCACGGAATCCGGCCGGGCGAAATAGATATACTCGAACACGCAGAAACGCGGCGACACGGGGCTGAACGGCTTGATGGACCGCACGCCCGCATCGTCGATCACCACGATCTCGCCCGGCTCCACATCACGCACGAACTCCGCGCCCATGATGTCCAGCGCGCAGGTCTCGCTCGCCAGCACCCACGCGCCGGAATGGGGCAGCCGCCCGAGGATCAGCGGACGCACGCCCAGCGGATCGCGCAGGCCGATCATCATGTCCGAGGTCAACGCCACCAGCGAATAGGCGCCCTTCACCTGCTTCACCGCGTCGATCAGCCGGTCCATCACCGTCTCGTAGAGGGAAATGGCGATGAGATGGACGAACACCTCCGAATCCGTGGTGGACTGGAAGATGCAGCCGCGCCGCACCAGCACCTTCCGCAGCGTCTCGGCATTGGTCAGGTTGCCGTTATGCGCGACTGCGAGGCCACCGAACTCGAATTCCGCGAAAAGCGGCTGCACATTCCGCAACAGCGTAGCACCCGTCGTGGCGTAGCGGTTGTGCCCGATCGCCGAACGCCCCGGCAACGAGGCGATCACGCGCGGATCGTTGAACACGTCCCCCACCAGCCCCAGCCCCTTGTGCTGGCGGAACCCTTCCACGGAATGGCTGACGATTCCCGCCGCCTCCTGCCCGCGATGCTGGAGCGCATGCAGCCCGAGCGCCGCCAGGGCCGCCGCCTCGTCCGCGCCCCAGATTCCCACGACGCCGCATTCCTCATGAGGACGCCCATCCCGGAACGGCGCGGACGAATCCGGGGCGGCAACAGGAGCGGAGGAAGGAATCATGGACGGGTCACTCCACGGGCAAAGCCGGCCTGCCGGAACCGGACGAAAAGATGCGGGCGATCAGAAAGCCGCGTCATGGCCTGCCGCACGCAGCGGCGCAAGCCCTGACCACGCCGGATCGGGCAGAATACTCTCCAGATGGGTCGCCGCCGCCACGATATAAGGGCCGAGCCTGCTGCCATGCAATTCCAGCATGGCAGCAGACCCGAACACCATCCGCGCCAGCATGAAAATCGCCACCAGCACGCTGAATCCCAGCACCGCCCCCAGCGCGGCCCCCAGCAGCCGATCCACGCCGCCCAGCCCGAGCCCGCGCACGACCCCCACCACCATGCGCGCGACCAGCGAGAACGCCAGCATCGCCACGACGAAACAGATGGCGATCCCCAGCACCATGGCAAGGGTCGCCTGCACCCCGTGGGAGCGCAGCAGCGCGGCCGGCACCTCGCCCCAGCAGGCCGCGACCCATCCCGCTCCGACCCAGGCGGCGAAGCCCAATACGATCGACCAGAATCCGCCGAACAGCCCCCAGAGACCGCCCAGCGCCATGATCGTCACGCCCAGTATGTCCGCGCTCGCCATCACTCCCGCTTTCCCGGCGCGCCCCGGACCATGTTCCGACCCGAACGGACCCATCCGAGCCGGTGAAGACGCCCTCAGAACAATACCCTAAATTGCCCGCTCAGAAATCAACGAAAAAACCTGCCTGTAAACGCCGGAAGTCACATTCTGTCGCAAATAGATATGAATCGTCACAGGTAGCTTGCCAATGTCGGGTTCTGGGATTCTGTTTCCATCCGATAATCAACATCAGATGAGTGCGCCCACGCACACCGGGATGTCATCCAGCGGCGGCGCGCTGCAATCGGATAGACAAGACACCTCAAGCTATGTGCATGCGACTTCTTCAATGGATGAATTTAATGTTTTTTCTCAATCCACCTCATATGTCACGAATTCGTCATATGGCTCCGCACATGACTATTATCTAAATACAGTATTTGAAAAGCAAGATTTTTCCGACATATTGCCCGCAAAAACAATAACACCCATTTCAGGGGACGGGGGTATAAATCCCCACGAGACATCGATTTCGATTCCTTCCGCAAGTAATTCAGGTCTAAAATTTCTCTCTCCACAGGATGCCATTTTTGTCAAAGGTAGCGATGCGGCGTCGATCTCAAACGCGAACGACAAGCACGCGGCACTCACGGCAGGACTGGCGGACAGCAAGAAAGAGGATACTTCCTCACCACTCCCCGCACAAACCGACCATACTACAATGTTGGCAGTCAAACTCGAGGCAGAGGATGATGGCGATGGCGATGGCGATGGCGATGGCGATGGCGATCCTGCCGGTGGTGTGGACGGGAGCGACACCCCGGAAACGATTGTGGTTAATGGGAGCAGCGTTAATACCGCTGACATAAACGGCGTCTTGTACCTGATGGACAGTTCCGGAAATGGACTGGCCACTTATCAGACCGCATCCGGCGCATGGGCCGCCATCAAATTATCGGAAGTAGATCAAGACGTGCAGCAGGATACCCAGGACGTGCTGGGTTGAAGCGTCCCGGGTTTCCCGGAGGCTCCTATCTGTGAGAAGGAGCCATGATGAACATGATGAGCCAGAGATTTTCGCCTGAGGTCCGGGAACGT
>NZ_SLZN01000002.1 GCF_004346035.1 Acidomonas methanolica
CGCTCCGCCGTGCCGCACGGCCATTGGAAAACCACGACGTTCATCGCCGGGTTGCGACTGACCGGTATCGTGGCGCCCATGGTGCTGGATGGTCCGATCAATAGCCGCAGCTTCCAAGCCTATGTCGATCGTATCCTTGTGCCCGACCTGCGACCCGGCGACATTGTCATCATGGACAACCTCGGTTCACACAAAGGGCCCGGCGTCCAGGCCGCGATCGAAGCGGCAGGTGCCACCCTGAGATATCTTCCCCCATATAGTCCGGACTTCAATCCAATCGAGATGGCGTTCTCCAAGCTCAAGGCCCATCTGCGCCACGCAGCCGAACGCACCCGCGACGCCTTGTGGGACAGGATCGGCATCCTGATCGATCAGGTCTCGCCAGCAGAGTGCGTGAATTTCTTCACCGCAGCAGGGTATGAGCCAGATTGAAAGGAAAATGCTCTAATGCCGGGCGAACGCTTCCCCATATTTTTTGTTGCTGAAGCAGTCCCAAGGGGGGCGCGGACAGCGATGGGGGCAGGCCCGGCTCCGCCGAGGCGGTGTTGAGAAGCATTAAAGGACGTAACCGCCCAGGCCGGCGGCAGCCCGGCCGATCCCCGACCGTCGCAACGCGATCCCCCTTCAGCTTCTCGAAACACGAAAGGGACGCCCCGAACCGGAGCGCCCCTTTCTCATCAGCCGCAATCCTCGAAGCCGCGCCTGCCTTGGATCACTTCCCCCGCGTCTGGCAGGTCATCTCCGTTTCACCAACAAGGTTCCCGCCCGAACTGCACGACACAGTCGCCTCAGCCGTGACTTTGTCATTCTCCGTCGTGGTCGTGTTAGCCGAAGCTGCCGGCGTAACGGCCGCAACAGCGATAACCCCAGGATTCTGGCTCAGCGGCGTCTGCCCGTAAACGCTGGTCTGATCGTCGGGCTTCACGACAACCGTCGCCGGCGTCACCACCCACGATCCGTTCTGGTAATTGATCGTGTAGTTCCCCAGGCCCGTTCCGACCGCCCCGGAAGCCGTCGTCGCATAAACCCCAACGCCGCTTGCAACGGTATGGCCGACATCGACGCTCACAGATGTCACCCGATCACCATTCACAAGCCCCTCAGCCGTCCAGCCCGGCAGTTCGGCCTGTTGCCCGTAAACGCTCGTCCCGTTCCCGGCCACAATCGTCAGCACCGCAGGATCAACAGTCAGAGTGCCGCTCTGGTAAGTGATCGCGTAGTTCCCCAGCCCGCTCCCGCTGGCATTGCTTGCGACGATCCCATACTGACCAACCCCAGACGCGCCCGTCGCCGCCGTTGTCAGTCGCACACCCGAAATCGTATCGCCATTAACCAGACCATCAGCCGTGAAGGCCGCCGTGCCGAGAGCCGGGTTCTGGCCATAGGTGCTGTTCTGGTTCAGGGCCGTGACGGTCAGCGCAGCCGGGTCGATGGTCAGCGTGCCGGACTGATACGTGATGTCATAATTGCCCAGACCCGTTCCCGTCGCTCCACCCGCACGGATCGCATAATCGCCGATCGAGGAAGCCGCAGTTGCCCCCGTGGTCAGATCAACACCGGAAACCGCGTCTCCGTTGACCAGACCGCTGGCCGTGAATCCGGCAGTTTTCGGGGTCTGACCATAGACCGACGAAGCATCATTCGCAGCGATCGTCAGCGTCGCGGGCGTGACGTTCCACGACCCGGCTTCATAGTCGATCACATAGTTGCCGAGGCCCGTGCCGACAGCGTTCGAAGCCGTCGTCGCATACGACCCGACCCCCGATGCCCCCGTCACCGGCTGATTGACAGAGACCCCGGAGACGGTATCGCCATTCACCAGCCCGGCGACGCTATACCCAGCAGCAGCCGGCATCGTTCCATAAACGCTCGAACCACTGCCAGCGGTCACCGTCAAAGGCGCGGGCGTGATCGTCAGCGTTCCCGGCTGATACGCAATCGTGTAATTTCCCAGGCCTGTCCCGACCGCATCGCTGGCATTGAGCGCATACTGCCCGACATTCGACTGCGCGGTCGCCGGGGTTGACAACGTGACACTATCGACAGTGTCTCCGTTCGCCAGCCCGGTTGCGGTGAAGCCATATCCGCCCGCCGTCTGACCATACTCGACCGAACCGCTATTGGCCTTGACGGTCAGCGTCTGCGGCGTGATTGACCAATCCCCAGCGACATACTGCACATTGTAATTGCCCAGGCCCGTGCCGGTCGCCCCCGAAGCATTGACAGCATAATCACCGACGGCGGATGTGGAGGAAGCAGTGTTGTCAACGCTCACAGCCGAAACGGTATCGCCGTTGACCAGGCCGCTGACCTTGTAACCGGGGGTGGACACAGCTTCCCCGTAAACACTGGTTCCGCTTCCGGCGGTCACAGTCAGCGTCGCCGGATCGATGGTCAGCATGCCGGGCTGATAGGCGATCGTGTAATTGCCGAGGCCATACCCGACCGCGCCCGAGGCCGTGATCCCATATGTCCCGACCCCGCTCGCGCCGGTTGCTGAGGTCGAAAGATTGACCCCGGAGATCGTGTCGCCGTTCAGCAGACCATTCGCCGTGAAGCCTGTCGTGCCGAGCGAAGGCGTCTGGCCATAAGTGCCGCTCTGGTCATTGGCAATAACCGTCAGCGCCGCCGGATCGATCGTCAGCGTGCCCGGATGATACACGACAATATAGTTGCTGATCCCCGTGCCGGTTGCGCCGGACGCGGTGATGTCATACGTGCCGACATCGCTGCTCTTCGTCGCAATGGTTGCAAGGTTCACGCCCGAAACGGAATCATTGTTGAGCAGCCCCGAAACCGTGTATCCGGCCCCCGACACATCCGGCACCTGACCATAAGTTGATTCCGCATTGCCAGCCTTGATCGTCAGCGCCGCATGGTCGATCGAAACATTCGCGCGATAAACGACCTGATGCCATGGCGCGGTCACCCCCTCGGCCCATGTCGCATAAGCGTTACCCGCTTTGCTCTGGGTATAGCCGTGCCACGGGCCGATCCCGGCAAGGGCGGATGCCGTATCGATCCCGTCCGAGGCCGTCGCCGTCACCGTCTTCGGCGCCGTCACGGTTGCGGAGCCATATGTTTCATGGGCATTTCCCGTGCCCGTCACGACGATGTAAGGCAGGGCCGACAACACCTTATAGGGCGCCCCGGTCACCCATGATCCGGACAGATACGCCTGGCCCTGAGCGAACTGCCCAGTCGTCAGGCCGTTGATATTGATGACGAACGTGTATTGATCGACCTTTCCGATCGCCGTCTTCGTTCCGGTCGTCACAGTGTCCCAGTAACCGTCAGATGCGCCGGGATTCCCCACACGCACCCCGGCAAACCCGCCGATCTGGCTGGTCTGGCCCGTGACAAGGCCGGTAGAATAAGCGTCAGAAACTGTGCCAGCACCCCACTTCCCGATCAGCCCGCCGGTGTAAGCGTTGACAAGCCCCGTCGCAGAACCTGTTGAGTATGCCTGCGAGATCGCCGCCTCGTTGTCGCCCACAAGCCCGCCGGCATACCCGAGGGAACCAGCAGAACCAGATGCCGTGGCATTGCCCGTCGCATAGGAAACGCTGATGCCGCCCGAGTTCTGCCCGACCAGGCCGCCGGCCGAGCCGCCGACACCTGTGGTCGCGTCCCCGATCGCGATTGCTTGCGTGACCTTGCCATAATTGCGCCCGGCCAGTCCGCCGACCATCGCGCCGTCACCGCCGGTCACATTGCCTGACGCGCGGACACTCGAAAGCGCACCGGATGCCTGACCGACCAGTCCACCAGCAACCCCGCTCGCGCCGGCCGTCACCGTGCCCGTTGCGATCGACGTGGAAATTCCCCCAGTCGTGAAGCCCACCAGGCCACCGGCTTTGACGCCACTCCCCGAGGCGGTGACGTTGCCGGACGAGGATGACCCGGAGACATCGCCCGTCATATAGCCGACCAGCCCGCCGACCCAGGAGCCGGCAACGGCGGAGATCACGTCGCCCGAAGCTGAGGAATCAATGATGGAAGACGCAGTCCCTGCCAGCCCGCCGGCATAGGGTGATCCGTCGAGAGCATAGACATTGCCCGACGCGGTCGAACGCTCGATCGTCGCCGTTCCCGTCGCCGACCCGCCGCTCAGGCCGCCGACATAATAGCCATAGACGGTCGCGGACGAATGGGAATCGCGCACCAAGCCGTTATTCTGGCCGACGATGCCACCAACATAAGACGATGTCGGCCCGCCGCGCCCGTCGATGATACCGGACACGGTGACGTTCGCAATCGTCCCTGACGAAATGCCGAACAGACCGCTGGCGGCATGGGTGGGATCATTGACGTTCAGATTGCTCACGGAATGGCCCAGACCGTCGAAAATCCCGGCAAATCGGCCGGTATGCGCGATCGGGGTAAACGCCGCGCCCCCGTTGTCAACATCTCCAGCAAGGGCATAATTGCTCGTGATGTAACCATCGCCGATGCTGTTCAGCCCACTGAGACCCCAAAGCAGGGTATAGGCCGCGCCGTTGATCGACAGAGAACCAGCGTTCTGGGTGGAATAGGTCAGCGAACCGCCGGTATTGAAAATGTCATCCCCGCCGGTCTTGATCACGACCGACCCGGCATCATTCACGGTGATCGGAGCGTTCACATTCAGATTGCGATACGCATCAAGCGTGAGCGTCGCATTGCCGCTCCAGGCGATGCCGGAATTGACGTTGATGTCTCCATTGCCTGCGGTAACAGTCCCGGCCCCCGACGTTCCGGTTGCTGTCGTCTGTTCCGTGACATTCGTGCCGGCGTTCAGCGATGCCTGGATCGTGCCGGCCGCATCGGAATCAATCGTCAGATCATCAGGGTCAGTCAGCCAGGTTCCGCCCTGGCCCGCATCGATCGTCAACTTGCCGGTCGTGACGTGGTGACCTGATGTCTCGATCTGGCCCGCGCCCTTGCCCCCTGCCGTCAGCCTCGCACCGCTTGCCAGTTTAACGGTCTGAGCCAGATCGCGGCCGTTCCCCGACGTGCCGATCAGGATGGTGCCACCATTGCGGCCCGAAGCGGTCGAACCCGCGTCCATGACAGCATCCGCCATGACCGCGACATCATGACCGTTTGCGACGATCGTCCCACCAGAGCCGTCAGCGTTATGAGCCGACGCCTGGCCGCCAACATCGACCGTGCCATCAGCGGCGGTCAAGAAAACCTCGCCGTTGACCTCTTTCGTGCCTGTCGACTGGATCGCGCCGGTATGATTTCCGCCCAGCGCATAGACGTTACCATGCGCCGATGCCAGTTCAACCGCCGCCGCCTGGATACGGCCCGCGTTCGTGACATCGCCCTTGCCGGTCGAACCTGCGGCGACATAGATACCGGACGGCCCGCCGCCTTCGCTCAGGACAACGGAATCGGCAGCGATCATAGCCGCTGTCCGATGGCCGGTTACGATAACGCCGTCATTCTCGACGCTCCGCCCGATGAGAACGACATTCCCGTCCTTCGACTGGATCGTGCCTTTGTTGACGACAGCGCCGGATGACCGACCCGAAGCCGTCATCGACCCGCCGCGCATAAACTGAGCGTTGTCGATGTCGCGGGTCGATGCAACGAAAGACCCGTTCGTGACAACCTGGCCGCCCGGCCCGACGACGATACCGTTGGGATTGATCAGGAAAACGGAACCGGTTGCCCCGAGACGCCCGTCGATCTGCGACATCTGACCGCCGGTGACCCGGTTCATGGTTGCCCCGGAGCCGTTGTTAAACTGCACCGAGTTACCTGAGCCGATCGAGAATCCGCGCCAGTCGATGACCCCACGGGCCGAGGACTGGTTGATGGTCATCGATCCCCCATGGGCGGTGATCTGGCCCTGGCCGGCAACGAAGGCGCCATCCGTCGGCAAGGTGGCGGCGAGTGACGCGCGGACTGAGCAAAGCGCGGTCGAGAAGAGGAACGCAGCAAAAATGCGATTGCGTGAGCGTGACATGTCATCAGACCTTCTTTGAGATATTGTTGTCAGAGGCGGCTTGTTTTGCCCGCCAGATCATGATCGCTCGCTTGATCGTCCTGTTGATCTGCGGACGGATGGCGAGAGGCACGAAACAACTGAAATCGACCCATCCCTGAGCCTTTTTCTTCGCCCGGTGCCGTGCCGACGCGATGCTCGATGCGGTCTGTTTCCCGCGCCGGCTCACTGCGAGAACTCCAGACGGCCCGGCGCTTCGAGGTTCGGCCCGATTGCCATCCCCGCCGGCGCGGTCGGGAATCCGGACGCGGAGATCGCACTCTCAGCAAATTGACGGATCGTGTCGCCGACCTCACCGATCGTCCGGACTGACGACGGAACCGCGCCGCCCATGCCCATCTGGTTCATGACGTTGACCGCCGGGTTGACCGCTGACAGGAACAGTGTTCCGGCCGCGATGTTCAGTCCGGCCTTGATGATCTTGACCATGATGACTCTCCTTCCTTAGTAGTCGCGCCGGCTTACCCAGCGGCGGGTCACGTCGCGAGGCGGCAGGGCGAGAATGAAGCGGATCAGGGGGCTTACGGCGACCCAGGCGACAACGAGCCGGACAGCGAGAAAACCAACAGTCCCGGCGAAGAGCAGGAACCAGGGCGCCTGGGCCTGAAGCCACCTGTCGAGTTGATCGTCGGGCACGGTGACGTAATCCATACTCATCGTCCCGACATACAGACCGACCGCGAACAGGATTGCCCCACAGGCCCATTGCGTGGTCGTCGCAATATCCAGTTTCGCCTCGGCCCGCTTATCCAGCGTCTGCTCGATCGCCGTTGCCAGCCGATCCGACACCGTCTGCGCCAGTTCCGTCGTGCGGGTCTCAAGCCGTGCCTGAGCCGCCGCTTCACCGTGCGCGGCAGCGTCGCCAAATTCCCGAATGGCCTTGCTCGCGGCGCTTTCCAGGTCGCCGGTCAGCGATGTCAGGGTCGCGCGGATATGTTCATTGATCAGCAGCCGCACCACCTCCGGATCGTCCGGACTGATCCCGGCGGCGCCGACGGCAGACCATGCGCGGTCACGGGTATCCTGAGAGACGCCCAGCGCAACGGCCGTATCGTTGAAGATCGTCATGGCACGTTCTCCCGTTACAGGCCGAGGAAGCCGGCGGCCGGTTCGATGGCCTTGCGGAACTCACGCAGAAACCGGTTCGCGCTGGAACGCTCTGTCACGGTCAGATCGGGATGCCGGGCGCAGTCCGAGAACCGCAGATTGAGCGCGTTGATCTTCGCCCTCACGCCGACCTGCATACCCGGCATTGCAACCTCAATCCCGCCGGCCGCAAGCAGACGGTCGCGTCCTTTGCCGAAGCGCCGCTCACCGTTCACGATGAAGCCGAACCAATAAGGGAAGTCCGTCTTCAGATCGCGGCTCTCACGCATGTTCAGAACGGCCACATGATCGACCCCGTCCGTTCCGAAGGCATTGAGATACTGGCCGACCGACTGGGCGCTTTCGATCTCGTTATCGATGACGTGGCAGAGGGTCAGGCGGACACCGTTGTCGCGCAGGGCTTCGAGGAATCCCTCCACCTGTTCCCCGTCGCCGCCATCGAGAATCTTGCTGATCTCGAAGCGCGAACCACCAGGGAGATCGTGGAGGATCACATCCGCGTCCTCGGCAGTTGAATCGAGAAGCGTGTGACGATCAGTGTCTGTCCGAAGATCATAGAACTTCACGCCCGCATCGCTATAGACGCGCACCAGTCCGCCGATCTGGCCGTCCGCATCGAAGATCGCCGCCTTCGTGCCGCGCTCACGATACACATCAGTCATCAGGCGACTGAACGTTGTTTTACCGACACCGCCTTTGCCCGAGACGGCGAGCACAAGGCGTTTCGTTTTTTCTCCCATTTGAAGCACTCCTGTTCCTTGGAACGCGATCTGCGTTTCCTAAGATCAGTATAGTGTGCTTCGGCGAAACCTCCGGATCGCTGCGCGACGTAACGCGGTCAGGCAGGCATGAAAAAGGCGGAACTAGGTTGCCCCAGTTCCGCCTCTGTCGGAATCAAGTCGCCGCTGTCGGCTGCTATTATGCGTCGAAAGCAGGCGGCGGCCTTGACGAAAAGCCATCCATCGAAGGTGACGCTGCTTTTGCCGGCGCGGAATCGGATGTCGGACGCGCAGACTTTGAAGCGCGGGAATCATCACCGGAATCAGACGAGGGCTTGGGCCGGACGCGGGAATCATTTGGGTTGCCAGCCATGTCGGAATTGCTCGCCGCAATAGCATCCGGCTTCGGTTTCCGTGCCTGGCGTGGACGACTGCTGCCGCGCGTTTCCTTGGCAATGCGCTTCATATATGTCGCAAACGTGCCGGCGCTGATGTCAATGCCCCGTTTCGTCAGCATGTCGCAGATTTCCGAATCAGTCCGGCCGTCCTGTTTCATCTTCAGGAGAGGTTCGTAAATCTGTTTGACCAGATCGTAAACCGTCTGCGGTTTACGAGACAGCCATTCCTCATGCTCCTGCGCCAGTTCCGCCGTCAGTTCCTCGACAGTCATCGTCAGATTGACAGCCGAACGCTTCGTTGTCCTTGCCATGTCGTATTCTCCCTTTCGATCTAACAGGCACATGCCTTGACGTAGAGTATAACCCAATCACGCATCTCAGCAGACCATGACGTATCACGCCCTCGCTTTGCTCACCTCATATACGCCCTGTCTCGCTTACCATGCTATCCGTTCAGACAGACAACATCCCATACGCAGAATCGATATAGCATCTCCATTCCGCCCATAACCTCACGATACCAACCCATATAATTTCCCTTACGCAATTCCCATCCTCATTCCACCATTTCATTCCTCTTATTCCCCATTCATATCCCTATCCCTCACATCATCATTTAATCCTCAATTTCATTCTCCAATTCCCTAAAATAGATATGAATCCGTAAATTCAGCTACGAAACCGAAACACCCAAATCTACTAGATTATATTTTTCAACACACCACGCATCTCTGACGCCCGTAAGCACTCGAACTGGCTGTAAACAGCCATTTCTTCGTTAAAAGCGTCGGGAACAATCGTGCCGATCACCCGACTGATTTCTGCCCTGACCCCGACCGGCTCAGGACAGAAAACGAGCGCGTTTACGAGGCAAACCCGTAGCGGTTCCGGGAACAGGATTCTGGCCTGACAGAGACAATCAGCGAGACTCCTTTTTGCCTCCGGCGGGGAGCGGAGCGTGTGTCGGCAGCCCTCGGCTCCGCCTCGGTCGCGTCTTCGTATCCAACGCGAAAAGCAACCTCATCCACGGATCACCACGACATCCTCCACCCCGGTTCCGCAATCCGATTCCGACAATGACACGGCATAAACGGCGGCATCCTGCCAACCATTGCTGGAACAGGAATCAACGCCTTTCCGGAACCCGCTCCATGCGGGAATCGGAACTACGATCAGTGAACAGAAACACCCATTCGAGGAACGGGAATCATGTTCACCTGCACACCGCTGTCATCCGTCGAGTATTACATCGAGTCGGTCAACCAGGAACTGGTAAACCAGCCTGGTCTGGATGGATCGGAGTCTCACCCGCACCAGCACGGGATAATTCTTCCCGCCAATCGGAAACGCGGAGACTGGTCTGACCGCGACAGAGCCAGCTATTATCTGGACAATGGAACCGGCGAGAAACCCGGCGTCTGGTGGACAAACGCTCGCGTCGAGGTGGGACAGGCATACCCATTTGTGATCGACGGCTCTCAGGTCGATTCAAAAGATTTCAGGAACCTCGCTGCCGGTCGTGATCCGCTCACCCAGGACATCCTTACCCAGAAGGGAAAGGAACACCGGGTCGGCTATGATCTGCAATTTGCAGCGCCGAAAACGGTATCGGTTCTCTATGCCGCTGGGAACAGGGATCAACGCGATATTATGGAAGACGTGCAACAGGAAGCCGTCTTCAAGGCGTTGGAATACATACAGCAGAACGGCCTGATCGTAACGCGATGCGGGAAAAACGGGAAGGATCGGCAGACACCGGCGGAACTGATGGCGGGAACATTCCTGCACACAACCAGTCGCTCCGGTGACCCCCAGCTTCACACTCATGCGGTATTGCTGAACGTGTGCCGAAGAGCAGACGGCACGACAGGAACCATCGACAATATGGAACTGCTGAAACACCAGCAGGAGATCGGCGCCATCTATCGTCTGGCCTTGATTGAGGGACTGGAACGCAGACTTGGCGTAACAGCGGTCAAGGACAATCGGAACTTCCGTATCCTTGGCGTTTCGGAATCACTGGAACAGAAATTCTCAAAGCGCCGCGATGATATTGTCGCTGAAGCCAAAGAAATGGGAATCGATACCGCGTCTCACAGGGATGCGGCGGAGAACATCTCGCGGAACACGCGGGGGTCAAAGGATGACCTGCCGACACGGGCGGAACTGAACGAGCGTTGGGACAGGGAAATCCGCGAAGAGGGATGGACAAGGGAATCGATATGGGAATCGGCTCTGGCTGCGACGGCGGACAAAGCTGCTCGTCCATCCGACAGCAAGACAGCATTTGAACGCGCCCTTGAGCAACTGACATCTACCGAGACCGTCATTGACGACCGGCATCTCATCGGGACAATCCTTGAACACTGTCAGGGACGTTCGATCACGGTCGATGCAGCGATTGCTATGGCAGTCGCTTCACGCAATTCGGAACGCCTGATCGAACTGACCGGGAACGACAAGACGGCGACACGGGAACTCTCCTACGCGACGCCCGAGATGATCGACATGGAACGCCAGATCGTGCGTGTCGCAATCAAACGCAAGGGTGAAGGGCAATGGGTTCCTGACAACCTGATCGAAGCGGCGATTGCACGAAAAGGAACTATCTCCGACGAACAGGCGGAACTGGTCAGGCACGCCCTGAACAGGGACGGCATCTCCGTAGTCGAAGGCTCGGCGGGAACAGGAAAGTCATTCTCCCTGGGAACGGCTGCCGAGGCCGCTCGGGACGCCGGCCTTCGTGTATGGGTAACCGCACCCAGCCACCAGGCGGTATCGGTCATCGCCAAGGACACGGACACGGATCAGACTCAATCCGCTGTCCTTAGGTCATTCCTGAACCGCATTTCTGATCCCGAACACAAACAGCGAATCAGGCTGACGCGCGGTGATGTGGTAATCGTCGATGAGGCCGGCATGACCGGCACACAGGAACTGAATGAACTGCTCCGGGAGACAGCGAAAGCGGGAGCAAAGGTAATTCTTTCCGGCGACACCCGGCAACTCAAACCTGTGGCACCAGGGTCACCTCTCCGGCTGATTTCGGAAACAATCGGCACGGAACGCATAAACCAGATCAGGCGACAGAAAGTGGAATGGCAGAGACGGGCCAGTCAGCACTTCGCTTCAGGCGATGTGGAACAGGCGGTCAATGCTTATGCCAGTCATGATCGCATCATCATCGGTGAAGGTCAGGGACTGAGAAACATGTTGATTGAGGACTACCTCAAGGACGTTCGAAGGAACCCGACCGGGACAAGGCTGGTGCTGGCCCGGACACATAATGAAGTCAAAGCGCTGAACACCGACCTGCGGAATCTTCTGCGGCAGGAGGGACAGATTGCGGGGTCTGATATTGATGTTGACGCACTGAGCCGGGGACAGAAGCCCAAGGCAGGATCGTTGTCCCTCGCAGTAGGCGACCGGTTGATCTTCGGCGAGAACATCCGGGCCGGCGGGAACACGGTCAGGAACAATGACACGGCGACAGTGAAGGCCGTCTGTCGAGACAATACCGACGGCGAACCGGTTGTCACCCTGGCCTTCGATCGCGGCTTTGAGGTGACAACGCGCTGGTCTGAGATGGAACGGCTTTCGAGGTCTTCGGGGAACGAGCCGGATACACGCCCGATCCGCGTCCAGCATAGTTATGCGGTCACCATCCATTCAGCCCAGGGTGCCAGTGTGAATAGGTCTTATGTGCTGAACGCCGCCGGGATGGATCGCGAAAGTCTTTATGTAGGCATGACGCGCCACAAGGAAGATTGCTACCTTTATACTGACGTGACGCGCATCGGAATCAACGTCAGGGACAATCGGATCAGGCGCGACGGCGTGAAGGCCCAAATCAGCAATCAGGGCAAGCTGGAGGCCCCCGATGCTCAGGATCGGGACGATGCTGGAGACAGGGTGAACCGGGAAACCGTCATCCGCCAAATCATCTATGAGGGACAGCAGTCGCGCTCAAAAGGGAACGCGGCAGACTTCAGTGTGGATCGGATGGCATGGGCGTTTTCACGGACTGCCCATGACGCCGTCCAGGGCGACATCGACCGCCGTCGTGTGATGCAGGAGAGAATTCGCGAAGAAGGGCCGTCTGAAGCGCAGCGGGCGGAGGATATGAAAGACGCATGGTCTGAGACAGCCGAGAAGAAGGCGAAGGTCGATAAGGGTGACGTGCTGGAGGTGAAGCCCGACGATAAGGCGGCAAAGGCCGAGAAGGAAGCGGCTGAGCGGATGGCGGCAGAGGCGCGGCGGCGGGCTGAGGAAGAGGCCAGAAGGCGCGAGGCCGGGCGGGGTATGAGCCGATGACCCTCAGCCGGGCTTAGGGTCATCATGATGAGCGGAGGCTCCGGCGCTGTCAGATGGACGGCGTCGGGCCGGGAGATGGCTTCTGACCAGATGACGGTTCAGGCTCAATCACCAGTGGCTTGAGCCTGCTCACTTCATTCAGGCACAGATCGATTGCAGCGGCTGAGAGACGATGCTCATGACCGGGACGCGGGCTGATGACCGCATGTGCCTGAGCTTCGTATGCCGGGCGCATCGCATGAAGGCGGGCTTCAAGCTGTTCGATGATGTCCGGCTGGGCCTTGAAGACCTCGACCGCCGGGTTCAGGACATCGGGCGACCATTCCAGGGCGGCGGCCAGATCGAACACATCGCGCGGCTTGAACGCATGCCGGCGATACAGGATTTTTCGTGCAAGAATCTCGGTCGGTAATTCGACGTTAATGATCCGATCACCATCCGTTCCGCTGTATGCAAGGCCGGACTGGGTGAAGATGTCGTCAAGCGTCATCCCCCGTGTCGGATCGCGGGTCAGGGGCGGCGGCGTCAGGAAATCGATTTCGCCATCGGCCAATTCCAGCTTCAGGTAATAGCCGGGAAACTGGCTCTTCCCGGACGCCCCCAGGACACGTTTCGTCTCGGCACAGAACTGGGAAGTCAGATGGATGAGCGATCCGCGTGTAAAGATGTCAATGTCGTAGCTGATCCTGTGATCCAGCCAGATCGCCAGGGCTGTTCCGCCACCGAATGTCCAGTCGTTGTGTCCGGCGGCGTCAAGGATACTGATCGCTTCAGGGAGCAGATCATACCATCTCGAACCCTGCCATCTCTGTGATCCATCTTCCATTTTCAGTCTCCGTCACGTCGAGGCCGAAGGGGCGGATGCGTTCCATAGCGGCTTTCAATTCATTGTAACTGAACACCCGGCGAGAGACGAGATTTGAGATGGTCGGCCCAGGGACTTCATCAATCAACGCGGCGATACGGACAGCGGCATGGAGGTCGGGATGTGCGCTGAGGACATAATCAACCATGTCTTCGAGCGGCGTCTCGACGGGAAGCGGCGCGTTGACGGTCTTCAGCGCGGCCCGGAGCCAGGCGCGGCCGTCCGGGTCGGCCAGGCGGTTCGATGCTGCGATTGTCATGCCGTCCTCCCGTGCCGGTTGGGGGTAATAGGGAGTGTATAGCACGGCCAGGGCGGGGAGGAGAACGGTGGTGTTGGTGCAGAGACATGCAGCTAACCACCCTTTGGACTGGCCGAGGTGGTTAGTAACCACCCTGGATGAGACGGGGTGGCTATCACATTATACAGCAATATCAATGAGATAACGGCATCTAACCACCCTAACCAACCTAACCAACCTGTTTTACGAGGATGTTTGTGGTGAGACGTAAATATGCGCGGATCGGCTCTGACCGGGGCGGATGGAAGGCGGGCGGGCGCGGGAGGAATGGGAAAAGTGTCGCGCGTGATAATAATATATGAAAATTGGTTGGTTAGGGTGGTTAGGTTGGTTAGTGGCCGGAAAAGTGGCGGAAATCAGCCGTTTTTTGCTAACCACCCTATATCGTCAAGGGTGGTTAGTTGAAGTGGAGGGTGGTTAGCCCCGGCAGAAGGGGGAGATCGAAACACTTCGAAGGGGTTCTGACAGTCTGAAGGGGGGTCTCCGAAGGAGTGATGGGCATGGCGAGGCTCCGCCTCGCGGGCGGTTGCGACGACATGAGTGTTTCGATCCACCATCATCCGTCTCGGACTTCTCTTACCGTCGAACCACCCCCAGGCCGGGCGGAGCGCGGCACTTCACCCAGCGCCCTTCGCGCCCCCCTTCAGCTTGCCACGTAAAGATCACCGCCCTCGGGGTGCCGCCCCGGCTCAGAGCAAAGAAAAACCCCTGCCCAATATCAGGGCAGAGGCCATTCAGATCAAATAGAAGGCGGCAGTCCTCCCCTCAGAACCCCACAGTCAACGCAACATTCCCGAAGCCGCCTTTATTCCCATACCCCTCATCCCGTCGCTCCTCCGGCATCCCCCTCAACCGCCATCCCACATTGAACGACACGCTCAGGTAATCCCTGATCTTCAGCTTCGCATCGACCCCGACACTCGCCAGGTCGAGACCATTCACCCCCTGCGGAATCTTCTTCACCTGCGAAACATGCCCATAATCGACGAACACCCCGACCTGTTCGGTATCCCACCCATTGAAAACACTCCAAGCCGGCGAGTGCAGTTCATTCTGAACCGTCACCCCCTGCGAGCCATACGCCGAACTCGTGAAATACCCCCGCGTCGTGTAAAGCCCGCCCAGGCCGATCTGGTTCGAATACATCAAATTCGACGACGAAACCTGTCCGACCGCGTCCATCGACCAGGACATTCCCCACGGCAAATACGTCAGCCTCGAAAGCGACATGGTGTCATAGACATACCACGCCGAAGCCCCCGGCACGATGACATCCATGGCTTTCCGGCTATTCCCCCTGGTCAATCCGCCCGGCGAAAACGTCAGTGTGTTCCTGAATGTCGTCTGGCCCCACTTGTCCGTCTCTGTCAGCAGATACGAGATCGGAAACTGCGCGACATCCGCATTTCCCGCGTAAACATTGACCCCGCCAAACTCGATCGAGTTGTTCGTCGTCTTGTAGTCAAACCCGCCCGAAATCTGCTGGCGGATCAGGACATCCCCCACGAAGAACGGCCGGAAATCGTGCAGATAACGAAATGACGCCTGCCCGGAATGGCCTTTCTCCGTCATGTGGATCATACCGACCGCGCTGCCCATCGTGATCTCGGGACGCTCCCACGCATAATCTCCGAAAATCTGAATTTTGTCTCGCCACGGGAGCGTCATCGAGTAATTGATTGCATGAGCCGAGTATCGCTCAGAGACAGCGTGGGTGAACTGATATGACAGCACCCCGTCAAGTGGCAGGTTCCCGACCGCCCCACCAACAAACCATTCCTGGCGGCCCAGTATCGGCGTCCCGCCCGTGTCGAAGCCAGCATAACCCCGCACAGGCAGATGATCCGTGACCTTGAGCGTCACATCGCTCTGTCCGCGCTCTCCTCCCGGCGATGCAACGGCCACGGCTGACCGAAACGGGTTGTCGTTGAGCCGGTCAAGCGCCTCCTGCTGCCTGCCGAGCGTCATTCTCTGCCCGGCACGCAAGCCCGCGATCTGGATCAGATCAGGCGTCGAGAACCACCTGTTCCCCGTCACGCTCACATGGTTCAAGGAATACTCGTCAACGATGATCTTGAGATACCCGCTGCTGATCTTCTGGGCCGGGATAGAGACGAAAACGTAAGGCCGGCCAGCGTGGCGATACTCTTTATATATGGTGTCCACCACGGCGTTGATGTCCGCCATCGTCAGCGGCTTGCCTATCCGGTCATTCATGCCCCTCGTAAACGCCCGATTCCTCAGTGTGTCATCGACGCCCCGGCCAATGAATACGCCGTCAGGCACGCCACCTCCTGAACCCGGCGGCAGGATCGCAATCCCCATGAGCCGCTTCGCCCCGACCTTGTCGCTGTCAGGCAACAGATTCCGCGTCTCAACCGGCGCGTTCGTCAGCGCCGGACGGCCCTCATCCATCTCGTGTGGCGCGACACGGTTATATGCCTGAGCGTGGGCATTTGACGAAATGCCAGCAATCAATGCGACAGCAGACACAGTCATCATCAGATGGCGGACAATCATTTGCGTGTTCTCCGAAGCCGAACCGCGACAACCGCAGTTCCAATATGGGCTTTTCAGAGAATTTTAATTCGCCCGGTCGCAATGATCCGGTCTGCCCCAGGCTCGCCCAGCCTTCATTCAGAGCATTGCTGGGCAATGTCGTTATATATCAAACACATATACGGAATACCCCGGAAGGGACAACGGGAATCCGACGGGAATCAGAAGCATCCGATTCCTAAATTTCCCCGTTGAAGGCATATTTTTTCGGAACACGGGAATCATCGAGAATCCTCCCCGGAACCATCCGGGAATCAACAGGAATCGTATCTCCCCGACAGCCAGAAAACCGCAGAAAACCGCCAGAGGCGCGGCGAGCGTCGCCATTCCTGACCAATCCGATTCCTAGCTGCGCGATGTCCCTCAAATTATTTCGCGTCAAGGCATCCGTGAAGAATACTCTTATTTTTCAATGTGTTATCTTGCTGTTCAGATATTTCCTGTCTCAGTCATCTCTTTTCCGCAACGTCCTCGCCCATTGCTGCCCCACATTGCTGCGCGATGCACGAAAATATGGTAATCTAACAGTGACGGCGATGCGATCCCTGCTTCGCCAAATCCGGAGACATCCTATGCAGGAGTTCCAAAAGTTGATCACACCCGGCCATGTCGCCGGGCACCGGGCCAGGGCGGCGCTGATGCCGTTCTATGCCCCGGCATGCGTCGCTTACGGCGCCGGTATCGTCCTTGCCGTTTGTGCGATCTCGGGCGTGGGCGGCAGCACCCTGGCAATGCCGGCATGGTTCGACCGTGCCTTCACAGCGGACGAGGCTGTCTATCAGCGTGCAGCCGAAGCCAAGGCGCAGGCTGCCATGAAGGCGGCGGAAGACCGGGCGGAGGCGGAACGCAAAGCCGCTGAAGCGAAGGCTCAGGCCCAGACGGCCGCGACTGCGTCAGCCCCCGCCATTGCCTCGGCATCCGCCCCGGCCACGATGCCGGTTCCGGCCGCCCCCGTCGCACCGGTTGCTTCGGCTTACACGCCGTCGCCTGTTCTGCTCAAAGCCGCGTCAGAGATCGCAGCGATGCACCCGCCGAAGACGCCGGCTGAAGGCATCCAGGCGAATATCGAGATCGATGCGCTGATCACGAACATCGTCAACGGCGACAAGGCCGTCAGTGACCGCGTCGTGGCCGGCTATGGCTCGTGCAGCAAACAGGCCGACGCGATTGGCGAGAGGGCCGTGGCTGAATCGCCCGATCACAGGGCCAGCCCCGAAGCGCAACTGAGGCAACTGGACTTCCGCCGCACTTGCGTCGGCGCCTTGCTCAACAGCCTGACCGAGAAGGAATAACCCCGTGAAACTCCTGAAGATTACCCCGTCCACCCGCCGCCTGATCGGAGCCGCGACCGGCCTGACCGCCCTTCTGGGTCTGTCCGTCGCACTCACAGCTTGCGGCCCGCTCCATGTCGATGGTCTGCCCCATGTCTCCCTGAGCGACGACGTGTCGGCATCGGAGCAGCCGCATCTGATGGGGCAGTTCATCAACGACCGCATCCTGTCCGTGCCGGACAAAGCATCGACATATGCACAGGCCCGTCAGCAGGCCGATGCTGTCGATGCCGCGCTGATGCAGTTTGCCGAGATGGAGCCGAGCCGGGGCGCGTTCATCCGCTCCGGCCTGTCCGTCTGCATCGGCCGAGAAGAAACGGCCCTGCATGCGAGCCAGATGACGAACACTCGGCGCATCAAAGCGGCGCTCGATCATGAGTCCTGCGCGAAGTCCATGGCAATTGAACTGAAGCCGAAGCGCACCTGACCGACCCCAGGCGCCACAACCTGAAACCTGCTTACACGAACGCACATAAACGCAAACTCGAAGGATTGAAACAATGCACATCGTCGCAATCATCGCTGCCGCCATCATCGCCGGTGGAGCCGTCTTCTCAGGTGGAGCCGTCGCCTACGGCAAGGTCTCAGCGTCTTACGACGTGACCTCGACCCATACGCGGGTCGCCACCTTCCTGCACGGCTGATCCAGCACCTCCCCACCATCACGGAGCCGCCCGATGCGGCTCCGACGCAAACAGAAGTGAGTAACGACAATGGATTTCTTCGGTCAAAACTCAGGAAACCTCGCTGACTCCGGCGCTCTCGATACAACGACCGCGCTTGTGTCAACGCTGTTCAATCTCCCGTCCCTCCACCAGACCGGCGAGGTCGTTGTCGGCCTGTCGATCGCCGCCGCCGTCATCGCCTTCGTGCCTCTCGCCTGGCGCATGAGCGTCCGCACCGCCCGCGCCCCGCGCCGCATCGCTTCCCGCCTCTGGGGCAAGATGATCGACCGCCTGATTCCGCATGGCGTTCAGGAGCGGATCGACCTGTTCTGTGCGCCCGAACGCCTGGACAAATGGCTCGAAGCCCGCACGTCCGGCTCGAACAACCCCCTCCTGGCCGGCGACATCCGCGCGGCTGCCAATACCACATGGCCCGAAACGAAATACCGCTGGCTTTACAAGGACATCCCGGCCGATCTGGTGCGTCCGCCGACCTGGGATGGCCGCCTGCCCGGCGGCGTGCCTGTCACCTGGCTGGCCTGGCGGCACATGACGATCAATGCGATCAGCGAAATCTCTCGCGCCCAGATTCACAAGAGCGTCCGCTATTCCGCCGGCATGGCTATTGTGTTTGCTGCGGCCGCTGTCGTCAGTGTCTGCCTTCAGGGCTTGCATAGCGCTATCCCTTTCCCGGATTGGGCGCGTGGTCTGCATGTGATCACGCCTCAGGCCGCCTGGTATGCGGACGCGATCGTTACGACCGCTGTTTCCGCTGTCGGCACGGTCGGGCTGGCCCTGCTTGCGGCGGCGATCATGGCTCCGGGCCTGGCTTTCTTCAATGTCGTGCGCGGCCTTCAGTCGTATTTCGGCCGAGCATCGGCGGCTCTGGCGACCCCGACGCGCGATTCCATCGTGGCTTGGGGCAACCGGTCGGACATCCGGCAGACCGAGCAGGAGGCATACGCCCGCCAGATCGATCTCGCGCTCATGAACCCCGACGCGCCGACGATCACCGTTGGCCGAGCAACCGGCATTGCCCGCGCCCGTGGCTCCATGCGCTCGCCGGGTGTCGGTCAGACGGTTGCACTCGATGCGGAAAGTATTCGTCAGCATGTCATCGCGTTTGGTGGCACGGGCGAGGGCAAGACACGCGCTTTCCTTCAGCCCATGGCCCGGCGCATCTTCGCCGCGAAATGGGGGGACGGCAGCAAGATCGGCGGATACATCACCGACGGCAAGGGCGTTCTCTATAAAGACCTCGTCGGTCTGCCCGAGATTGCTTCGCGTGGCGATGTCCGCGTCCTGGGAACCGACGACGGGCATTTCGGCGTCAACCTCGTCGCCGGCATGACTCCTCTCGAAGTCGCAACGATGCTGAAGACAGTCACGACCCAGGTCGTGGGCGAAAAAGAGGATGTCTTCTGGAGCGAACAGGCGTCGATCATTGTTTACCATGCGGCAGTGCTGTGCAGCGTGCTGGAGCGCATTGTCCCGCATCCTCTCTCGAAAAGCGGCGTTCAGGAACCCGCTGCTGACGATGTTACCGAAGCCGACGCGCACCCTGAAGTCACCTCAGATTCGTGGGAAGACCTGCTCGCCTCCGGCGTGGACATCGACGACCTGGCTACGTCCGGCGCGGCAGAGGCAGCCCAGGATCAGACCGACGAGGACGCGCCGGCGGGAGCATGGCAGAATTTCAGGCCGTGGTCGCTTCAGGGCATTGCTTACCTCGCAACCAATCCCGATGCGATCCTGGATGCTGCCGCTCAGGTCTCGAAGGAGAGCGAAGCCCTTGCGGCGATAGAGAAGGAACGCGCCCTGACAGTCGATGAGGCGGAACTCAAAGTAATGCTTGAGTCTCGCGAGGTCATTATTTCGCACGGCTATGTCCGCAGCGAATGGGAGAAGATGGCCCCTGATACGCGCTCTGGTGTGATTGCGAACGTGAGCACAATCACCGGCAAATTCGCGGGTGCTCCGCCGGTCGCCGCTCGCTTCGCATCAGGTCTGCTGCCCGCAGATCAGACCACGGATGTCGATTTCGCCCTGAACGGCGGGATTCTCGCCGTGGCCGTAGGTGAGAGCGAATGGGGAACGGTCGGCCAGGTCGTCGCTGTCTGGCTCAAGACCCGGCTGTATATCGCCGCACGCAAGCGCCAGATCGCCGATCCGGAGGCGGCGAAGCGGCAGTCCGTGGCCCTCCTGGTCGATGAATTCCAGATGTTGGCTACCAAGGGCGGCTCGGAATCTGACGCGGAATTCTTCAACATCGCCCGCTCAACAGGCGTGTTTATGGTCGCCGCGACTCAGGGTCTGCCGTCTTTGCAGAAGCGCCTGGGTGACAAACACACGCAAGACCTGTTGAACAACCTTCGCACGAAGTTGTGCCTGCGTATCGAAGAACAGGAAACGCTCGAATTCTTCCAGAAGCTGACGGGCGAAACCCTGCGCGGCCTGGTCATCGATGACGACTATTACGAGACTCAAGGTGTCCGTGAAATCGAGCGTCCTGATGTGCCGGTTCCCGCACTGACCGGCGCTGAACAGGTCAGCCTGATGCCGGCGTCGCCCGTGTTCAACACGTATCCGATGCGCCCCCTGAAGCGGTTCGATCCCCGATTCATCCTCCAGTTTCGTAAAAGCCCGCATGGCGGCAATCAGGATGCGGTCATCGGCAGTCAAAAAGACGCCTTTTGGCGCCAGGAGGACAAGGAGCGCGAAATGCGCGGCAACGGCGTCGAGAACAAGCCCCTGTTCACCGCGACTGACATCAAACAGGGCGGAAGCTACGCTCTGGCTTATGTCCAGCGTGCCGGGGGCCACTCGATCGACATCGTTGACCTGGCGGAGTGATGTGAGTTGCGGTGAGAAACGGTTGCGGCGAGCGCCCATTGCTCGCCGCAACGCCCCGTTGCTCCCCGCAACGCACCCGGCAAATTTGAAAACTGCGCTATAATATAAGCATAATAAGAAGAACGCTCAGTCATCCAGACCGCCTGACAAGTCAAACCTCAGACGGCCTGGATGCCGGAGCAAGTCACGGCAAACGAATGGAGAGTAATCATGTCACTCCACGAAGATGACCTTCTGAAACGTGTCCACCGCCGCCATTTCCAGACCGTCAGCGACGGGAATGTCGGTTTCGTCCAGGCCGCTCCTGCTGGTCTGATCTCAAATAAACAGGCCGAGAAAGAGCGCTCAGACGAGCGGTATGCGCTGCACGTCATTACGAAGATTCGCGATCCCGACAGCGAGGTTCGCAGGGATTATGAAGCCCTCATGGCGATGTCCGATTCCGATCTCCAGAAAGAGGCGGATGACCGGATGTTCTCGTCGAAACCCGGAGAACCATTCCCCAGCCGCGCTCACCTGCGAGCGCTGGCCGTGGGCGACGCTCGCGGGGTGACGGACATCTGGCGGCAGGATCGCGCTCCGGAGCAGGCTCAGGTCGTCAAAATGGAAGATGCAAAGCGGGCAGATTCAAAGATGGGCGATCCCAAGGCGGATTCCGCGAGCCGCACCGCTCCCCTGCCGAAACCGAAGCCCTTAATCCCGCCGCGTTTCGTGTCGCCGCTCAGGCAGATGATGACCCGTTATCAGGACGCAGATGCGCCTGTGATTCCACAGCAATCACGAGCCGTATCAAGGTAGGGCGGCCGATGATTCCTGCCGGTTTCGAGGCAGTCCCAGTCGGGGCTGCGTCGAAACTGGCAGCGACGGGCAGTCAGTTTGACCATGAAGGATGGATAAGATGACCGAAACGCAGGAAGAATACCGCAAGCGCCAGATCGAAGAGGCGGAAGCTCACCTCGACGACCAGATGGCCGCCGAGACCGAAGAGTATCATGACGAAAGGACAGAAGACGAGCGCAGGAAACTGCTCGCGGCGGACGAAACGATCGACGAAGAAGAACCTGAAATCGACAATGAGACATGGTCTTACATGCAGGGGACAGGGAAGAGCAACCCGAACGAAGCCCGCAGAGAAGCAGAAGCGATCATTGAGGCGGGGGTTGAAGACGTGCGGCGGCAAGCAGATGGATGGGAGCCCGGCCTCGACGACGGCGAGGACTACGAGGATGACGATCGCGATTACGGTCACGACGAAGAGCAAAAAACGATCACTGGCGACAAGAAAGATGCTTTGGGCAAAATGAGCGATGCAGAGCTTGTCGCTGAATTCCGAAAACAGACAGACATTGTTGCTGAACGCGAATTCTTCGCGGAAAAGGCCGCTTACGCGCTATCCAACGATCTGTATGACCGCGAAGCTGATCTGCGGAGCGGGGACGATAAAGGCCAAGCCGGGAATGAGGAATGGCAGCGCGTCGAAGAACGTGCTGGCGTCGTCGCTGGACTCAACCGGCAGATCGACCAGGATCACGACCAGATTCGTGATGTCGTTGACGAGATGAAGAAGCGCGATGATCTGCAAATCGAAGATCGTGAGACACGGGAGAAGTTTGAGACCTTCCGGGATCAGGGTGTTCATCGCTGGGAAGACCCGAAACGGGAGATCGATGGTTCGCTCGAAAAATTCAAGTCAGTTTCAGAACTGCGCGAACACAAGGCCGTGTCCTGGAAAGAGGCTGAAGAGCGGAACGAAGAATACCGAAAAGACCTCGCCCGGATGAGCGGCCCCGAACTCATCCAGGAATTCGAGACGCGCACGGCAGTCGCAGACGAGCGCGAATACCAAACCGAAAAGGCTGCTTACGGGCTGTCGAATGACCTCGATGATCGCAAGGCCGACCTGCGGAGTGGCGCTGACAGGGGAGAGAGCGGGAATGAGGAGTGGCAGCGCGTCGAGCAACGGGCCGGCATCGTTGCTGAACTCGACAAGCAGATCGACCATGACCACGATCGGATTCATGATGTCGTCGAGGAGATGAAGAAGCGCGACGATTTGAAGATCGAGGCCGGCGAAACGCGGGAGAAGTTTGAGACCTTCCGGGATCAGGGCGTTCAGCGATGGGAAGACCCGAAACGGACAATCAGCGACTCTCTCGAAAAATTCAGGGATGTGTCTGAATCCCGTGAAGATCGGGCTGAATTCTTGCGCGAGCAGCAGTTCGAGAGAGAACAGGAACGGACGCAGGATCGTCAGCCCGACATCTCAGCGTCTCACAACCACACCGACGATCGCCGCCCGAACCTGACCCAGTCAGACCCGGATCGTGGGCAGAAACGCAACGACGCCGAATTCCTGGGTCGAGAGGCCGCGCATGTTCTGCCCCAGGGCGAGCGTGATCGGCAGCGTGACGCGGCCCGGTTTCAGAACCCGGAGGAGAAACGTGGGCTGGAGCATGAACTGAAGCCGGAGATGTCCTTGGGTGGCGCGTCTAGTGAGCCGCAGGCGGCGCGGGCGAAGGGGGAGGAACGGGAGAAGGCCCCGGCACAGGCCGAGCAGAAGGCAGAAACGAAGGCGCCGGTTTCGGCTCTGGGCAAAGCGGCCGCTTACTTCGACAGGAAGCGCGACGAAGCCGCCAAGCCATCCGAACAGAGGCAGGCAGACCAGAAGGGGGAGAAGGGGGAGCAGAAGGCCGAGACGAAGAAGCCGCTGTCTGTGCTGGGTCGCGCTGCCGCTTATTTCGACCGGAAGCAGGCGGAGCAACCGAAGCCGGCTGAGGAGCAGTCCCGCAAGATGTGATCCTTCGCTTTCCGATTACGACTATGTCATCCTCAAAGGCGGCCACCGAGCCGCCTTTTTTTCTTTGCGGGACAAAACGCGGGATCAAGAAAGGCTGAAGGGGGCGCTGAGAGCGAGAGGTGCAGGGTCGGCTCCGCCTCCCATCGTTTCCGCAAACCTCGGCGGAGCCGAGGCATCCCCCCTGCGCCTACGCAGCCCCCTTCAGCCTTGCTTCGCATCACCCCCAGCGCGGACGCAACACTCTCCCTCTCGGCCTGGGCGCCCTGGGAGCCGGACTGCTTTTCTTGCCAATCCCGACCCGGCTCGTTCCACCCCCGGCAATCCGTCCACCGCCGCCCGGCCGTCCGTCGAACAGTTCCCAATCTCGTGATGAAATTGTCCCCATAATCCCGTGGATTCGTTCGCCGACTTCATTGTCTCGATCCAGCCCGCCCGCACACTGCCTATTCGTGTTGAACATAGCCGGCCCGATAGCATCTCCCAGATCGACGATGGCGGTTATCAGCAGCCGTTCCATTTCGCGCCCTGCGTTCCCGCGTCCGGTTGCCGCCACAAGCGACCTCACGATGACACTCCATGTTGGAACGTCCGGCGGGGCAACTCCCAGGTCGGGCAGAAGCCGCATCCGGACGGGCAATGCCGGCAGGACGAGGTCACCATTCTTGATACAACAATACGTCCGGATGTCCGGCGAGACGGCCCCGATCATGATCCGCAAAGCAACCATCGAAACGTAAATATCCCGGCCGTTCTGGGTAAGATTCTTCTCCGCCCACCTCAGAATCTTCACCTCCTGGCGCGTCAGAATCTGCCTGCCGTCGAGATACTGGACATCGCGCTCGTCGCAGCGAACTGTCGCATCCTCGGCCTGACCGCACATGTAATGGATGATCCGGGGGGCCTCCGGAACAAGCGCGGCAAGGATGGGTTCCATAACCCGACCGCCGCCAACGCGCGGACTCAGAAAAGGCCCCATCAAAGCACGAAGGATCATCTCACTAACGAAATACTCCTCAGCTATCCTCACCGCGACCGCATCGGCTGCCGGGGTGTCGTTCTCTTCGCTTGTCATGATTGTCTCCTGGGCGTTCGTTGCCTCCAGGAGAGTCTATCTACGGACACGGAAACGCCCGGCCTGTGATCACAAGCCGGGCGCGACAGGCAAAGCCATTACCTTCGAAATTGGTAGTTTTCTGCGGGGTGCAGCTATGTTCCGCCCATCACCACCGTCGGAATCAGATGCTTATGCGGCAGCCCCGATATTCGCCACCTTCAGTCGCATCTCTATCCCGTCCGACACAGTCAGCAGCAGGACATCGACGACCGGTGTCGGGCAGGCATCAGTCTTCATCAGCGTCCGAGCCTCCTCGATCGACAGCCCCGGCTTCCCCAGCGAAGGCCCGACCTCGTTCGCGATGTGATCCGCAAGCCATGCCTGAGCGCCATCTTCATCGGTCGAGACGATGGCGGAAAACGCATTGCCGTCATCGGAGATCGCGGCGAACAGCGTCTGTGAATACCCGCCGACGACAAGTGTCTGACCAGGCACGGTAAACGCCGAGATTTTGACATTCGGGTCTCGCATATACGCCTGAATCGCCCGCTCGAAGAACACGTCGATCCTGTCTGGATCAATGTCTTTATTCGACATCAGGAGTTCAATGTCAGGTGTAGTATATATCCCCGAAAACCAGTAAGGCGACAGTTCAGCCAGTTCCGGATATTGCTTTTCATGCGCGGCATGTTTTGCAGCCATTTCCCCAACGAACCCGGCCATCATCCGCATGCAATTCCGCTTCGATTCCGCGCCGAACGGATGGCAGACACCATCGACAACGAACCACCCGACATAGATGTCCCTGCCGTCGGCCGCGTCCTTCTTCTTCTCCGAGATGGCGACATCACGAGCGAGGAAGTCCTCGATCCCATTGCTCGCCGCAATGCCATTGCTCGCCGCAATTCCGTCCACGGGGCAGCGCTCGACGATCAGGCGATCGGGGATACTGCGAGACTTCATCTCCTTGATCAGCGTTGCGAACCACAAATACTCACGCATGGTCATCGGCTGCCCGCCGGCCTTGAAGTGCGAGGTCATCAGGTTGTCGAGCATGGAGGGCTTTCCCTGGCCCGCCCACGCTTCCATCGCCTGAGCCGTCACATACATCACGGTCATGCCGGCCGCTTCGACCGCCTGGGTCACAAGCGCCGCTTCACGCTGACTTGCCTCAAGAGCCGACACGGCACCCTCCGCCTGCTTCAGCCCGTCCTGAAGACGGTCACGATCACCCTGCACAGCCTGAAGAGCAGACTGGGTTCGGGAGGACTCATCCCGCACGGAAGCGAGCGACTGCCGTTCATGGGCAAGCGCATCCTGGGTCGCTCCCAGTGATCCGCGAACCCCGGCCAGATCGGCCTGAAGCTGGGATATGGAGGCGTCCTTCTCGGAGCAAAGCGCCGTCATTTCACGCAGTTCCCGGCCATTCTTTTGGCGAGCAGCAAGCGTGTTCTGATAATCAGCGAGCAGTTCCGTATAAAGCCGCTCATCCTGTGCAACGCGCTCATTGAACTGATGCACGATGGTTTCGGCGTGCCGCTTCCAGCGAAGGTTCTGCTCCTGAACGCCGCTCACAAGCTGACGGTTCACCCTGACCAGTTCGGTATTGGCGACCTCGAATTCATTACGACGCCGCGCGAGCGCTTCCGTCCGCTGAACCTGGGCCACAAGATTATGATACCAGTTTTCACCCGCGCTGAACGTCGCGTTGATGAATTGCGGATTGGTGATAATCGCTAGTTCTTCTGGCCCCATGATCCTGCCCCTTTCTGTCGAAGCGGCGACTGGAAATATGAAATCTCCAGCCCGGCACATTACAATAAGTAATGAGCAGAATCCGTGGTTTATGAACATCCGGGCGTCGTATTGACGTGCCCCGAAAACTACGGATCAGAAACGGGGTTTATGACGATGCGACGCTATGGTTATGCACGGGTTTCAACTGGAGAGCAGACAAACGATCCTCAGATCATCGCTCTGAGGCGCGAAGGTCTGTCTGATGACATGATCGTCCAGGACGTTGTGTCGGGCGGGGTGCCGGCCCTGTCACGGCCAGGAATGTCCTCGCTATTGAAAATGCTGGAGGCCGGAGACAGCCTGGTCGCCGCCAAACTGGATAGATTGGGCCGGGACACCGTGGACGTGATCGGCCTCATCAGGATTCTGAATGATCGCTCTATTAACTTGAGGATTCTGAATATCGGGGTCGAGACAAACACGCCAAACGGAAGGCTCTTCCTGACCATTCTGGCCGCCTTCGCCGAGTTCGAGCGCGAGATCATCAAGGAGCGGACCCTGGCTGGACTTGAGGCCGCTCGGGCCGCAGGGAAGAGATTGGGCCGCCGGCCAAAGCTGACGGTCCGACAGAAGGATCATGCTCTGGAGATGGCAGCGACGGGCAGCACGAACGGGCAAATCGCCGGTGTCCTGGGGGTCTCGATCTCCACGATCCAGCGCATTACAGCCTCAAATCCTCACCATAAAGCCGCTTTTTGAACACTTATTGTTGCGACAAAAGGATGAGTGCTTGACGGCGGTTCGTAAACCACCCTTTTTGAGTCGGATTCGAGGTCGCATATGCGTTTATGAGGATGGCTGAAGGGGCATCCGAAGGAGTGGGAGGCAGGCTCGGCTCCGCCTCGCTGGCGGTTTCGCCGGCTGAAGTGTTTCGAACCACCATCATCAATCTCGGACTTCTCATATTCTTGAACCGCCATACCCCCATCCCCAGCGCCCCTCTATCGGGTAACCAACGGAGCGGCCTCACTGCCCGCCATCCGGCACGCCGATGACGATAATCCCGGCACCAGCATGGAAGCGAAATCGGGTAACAATACGCCTCATGACAATAACGAAATGGCGCCATCTCACAAATACCAGGAAGATTATATCGAATTCAATATATCACGAAATGACAACAATATAATATCGAACATAACTCAGATTTATTTCCGTATTTTCTTGACAATGGGTCGTTTCTACCTAAATAAGTAGTGTGAGGCAGGTTTCCCGGCTTGCTTCACAATCAACGACATCTTCACTGGCGGGCACCACGCAATACGGTCTGCCGGGCATACAGGACGAAACGTCATGGCCTCAGCCGCGATAGAAAAAACACATCAACTCCAGACGATCCGCTGGAAGGACATCGCCGACAGGTTTCCTTGTTACGTCAACCGCGAAGCGCCGAGGACTCTCTACGTCTCGGATCGTGGTGACTTTGTGCGGTTCCACGCTAACGAATACTCCCGTTCGGCCGGCCAGGCCATCGTCGAGATCATCAAGAGCCGAGGTGGAAACTGGGATAGCGGCACTGGCTGGCGGATCACTGATCCCGACACCCTTGATGCTGTGAAGGCGCGAGCGTCCAGGAGCCGCCCGGCGTGGGCCATTGAGTCCGCGAGCCGCCTCCGGTCCCACGGCACCGTTCGCATCGAGGTATCGGACATCGCGGCTGGCTGGGTAATGATGCGCGTGGATCGTTCGGCGCTCGTTGAAGTCGCCGGAACCCTGCCCCACGAAATGCGTGATCTGGTATGGGCATTAAACAGGAAGGCGCCATGGTTCATTGACCCAGCCTCCCAGAATTCTCTCATCAGCTTCCCGATGCCAGCAGAGACAGCCGAAGTCGCCCTCGATCATGTCGAGATGGTGAGCCTCGCCGCCAGCCCGGACGAACGGAGTGCCTGGCGCTCACAACCAGTCATTGTCGTGAGCGATAGCGGGTTGGTCAGGGTCAAAATCGACCTCGCCAACCCCCTCCACCTGATTCCGTGGGTGTCGATGGCGCGAGCGCTGAAGCCGGGCCGCTCCATGGGATGCGAGTTTATGCTGACGGCCGAGAAATGGGCGGAGGCCGCGCAAACCCTGGCGGCAATAGGCATCCCTATCGAAGAAAAAATCGCAAGGTCTTTCTGCTTTAACCCTGAAAGCATCGACCTCACTAGCGTCCCAGGCTGGGCGCGGCCTGCGCCAAATGGTTACAGATTCTTCGCTCACCAGCGCGAGGGTATCCAATTCCTGGCAAGACGGGGCATGCGCGGCCTTCTCGGCGACGAGATGGGCCTTGGAAAGACAGGCACTGCTATCGGGACTGCTGTCGCCGGCGGCGCTCGGCGTATCCTTATCGTGGTGCCCTCCAACGCCCGTTGGGTCTGGGATCGTGAAATTCGCGGATGGGCTGGCCACGACAGCCGGATATTCCACATCACGGAATCGTTGCAGGATATGTCTGGCCTGCCTGATGCCGGTTGGGCAATCACGACCTATGACTTGTTGACGACGCGACAGGAGCAGTTCCTTCCACCGGACCAGCCCACGTCGGACTGGCTGCGGGAGACACTGCTGGCCGCCGGGCATTACGATGTCTTGGCCAGAGCAAAGGCCAGAAGGATCGGCAGTAAAAATGACGATGACGATGACGACGATTGCGCCGCCGATAACCGCCGTGCAAAACGCCACGCTGCGGAGGAAGGACGCCGAGATGAAAGGGGAAAATTCACTCCGTTTCGTTTCGACCATCAGGTCAATCCGCAAATTGGGGCCTTGCTGAAATCGCTGACGGTGCCGGCCGACAAGGGAATCTGCGCCAAGGCGGTCAAGCGGCTGAACCGGATCGGACTCCGCATGTCGGCCGAATTGCTCAACAGGATTCAGGAATGGGAGCCGGACCTGGCTTTCATCGACGAGGCTCATAGGATCAAGAACAGCAGCGCCGGGCGCACTCAGGCGGTCCGTTCTCTGATCGAGGCTCGCTCGCGTGGCGCGATCCTGATGACCGGGACACCGCTCAGGAATCACGGCGGCGAGGGTGCGAGCCTCATTGATGCGCTCCTGCCGGGCGCCAGGGACCACCTGGCCCAGAATCTGGCCACAGGTCACTGGCAGGAGGCCCGGAAGGAGGCGCGGGATAAGGCTGTAGCCGAAATCCTCAAGACCGTGATGATCAGGCGACTAAAGGAAGATACGCTCGACCTGCCAGAGAAGATCAGGCAATGGGTGGACATCGATCCTCAGGGTGACGATCTGGTCGCCTACCATGAGGTTATGGCCGAAGCGGCCCGATGTGTTGGCGAAGCGATCGACAACGGTGCCACGAAGGGGGAAGCCGCCAGGGAGGTCATGGGCCTGTTGTCGATAGCGCGGCGCCTTCTGGGGTTGGCCAAGGCAACCAATCCGGCGGTCGTGGACCTGATCGACGATGTGGTCGAGGCCAAAGGGGCGTGCCTGGTCTTTGCCCATCATCGTGACGTGATCGATCTGCTCGCCAAGCAGATTCGCGCTCAAGGCCGATCCGTGGTGGTCGTGACCGGGGAGACGCCTGCCACGGATCGGGCAAAGGCCGAGGCAGAATTCCAGGCAGGCAAGGTCGATGTCTTCCTTGCCTCGACTGGCGCCGCCGGCGAGGCCCTGACCCTGCACCGTGCGGACACCTGCATTTTCGTGGAACTCGATTGGGTGCCGGCGGCCATGCTGCAAGCTGAGGACCGGGGCCACCGGGCCGGCCAGAAGGCGAAAGGCTATCACATCATCAGTCTGCTCGCCCACCTATCCGACGACGGAAACCTGGACAGGCACGTTGCTGATGCCCTCGTTGATAAATTGAAAAATATCAATGAGATACTTGACGAGCATACCGAGATCAGCGGCCAGCGAATCGCCGGCGGCGACGCCAGCGTAAGGAGCCGTGTAGTTGCGGCCCTCATGTCAGACGCACAACACGCCGCAGCCGCGCAAAACGCAGAGACGCGCAATGCGGCACGAAAGACGCAGGCCGCCTGACCCCACAAAAAGGAGTCGCCGGGTTCCCGCCCGACGACTCCGTGTCAGCACTCGCGTAAGCGGGCACCACGCCCTCCCGCCTTACGCGCCCGATAAAGCTGGAGCAAGTAAAATGCTGAAAATTTCACCTATCCCTCCGACACCCACCGAAATCCGGGCTGCAAGGAAGGCGGTTCGTCTCACCCAGGCCGAGGCTGCTGAGGTCGTCTCGGTCAGCCAGGCAACCTGGAAAAAATGGGAGGCGGGTGTCCATCGCATGCCCCCTGCCTCGTTCCATGCCTTTCAGATGACGGCCTGGAAGTTCGGAGGACACAAATAATGATTCCGAACGCCATCGTCGCCGATCGCAACCTATGATGTAGGCGATGGCCAGTAGCCCGCCGCGAGAACGGCCAATGGTCAGACGATGGACGACCTATATGCAATCCTGACCACTGAAGCCAACCGGAAGGTCGGTGCCGTTCATCCCAAGGCCATGCCTGTTATCCTGACGCGGCAGGAGGAGATGGATTTGTGGATGACGGCACCGGCGGATGAGGCAACGCGGCTTCGGCGGCTGTTGGTGAGAGTTGCTTAATCAACACGGATAAATTGGTGATAGATACAACCAGAAGGTATGATATCTATACATCGGACTAAAAAATAATATTTCGAAGATATAGATTAAATCTAACTTTCCTCTCTGGGGGAGGCTTTATCTTGCACAATACGTCCAAAATAGAAAGCTATCACCGTAAACATTAAATTTTTCATGTATTCTGGTATATTATCAGCCGGTCGGAATAAAACAAGATAAATAAAAGATGAAATTATAACGAAAGAAATAAAAGCGCAGACTATTGATGTAAAATTTAAATTATTGAATATCGTTTTGCGACTCGCCGCAATCTGCATTTGTTGAATAAGTTGACTCTCAGTGTCCGCTGACCCTTCATGTTTTTTGGTTATGACAACCCACAACATATAATCTTGCCAATTTCCGGACTTCGAATCTCTATCTTTAAACTGAACTTGCGCTACAGAACCATCAAGGTATCCATCTTGGCTTAGTATTCTATGTGACGAACTGCTTGGCTTTGAACTCTTAATATAAGAGATAACAGGACTTTTATTTTCCTTCATCTTACACAACCACAATATGCGATCTCGCCAAGTACTCATCAACTCGGCCGCCGACATCAACTATTCTTGCAAAATTTACATCATCGCGACCAACGCTCAAATCAGTGGCTGACTTTGGCATCGGTAAAGTAGCTCTATGTCCGTCAACTGATACTAGAGTGTCTCTTTTGACAGGCGCTGCGCCGTATTTAACCACATACTCTACCGAGACTGCGTTAGGATTGGGATGGCGCGTGGCCCAGTCCTCATTAAACTCTCTGAAAGAATCATAATCTGCACGTTGAATATGTAGATTCAAGTCATGTCTATAAGTGAATGTCCCCGATTCGTCGTCCACGATCCAGTCATCTTGAGATGATGTAGCGAGTATCCGATTAACGTCCTGAATGTTCATCGTCGGCTCCTTTTTTTTCATTGTATCAGCAGCATGCTCTTTGTGAACACGAATTTGACAGTGCCGGTAGAGGCGCGATCATCTTTCTATCCAAGTGGTAAAGCCTTGGCTGCGCCCCATGCGTGATCCAGCCATCAGCGCGCAAACGTGGCGATGATTAGCCAAGCGGCCACAGTCGCCACAGCCAGGACGCTCACGGCTATTACCGCCGCAACGCTCGTGCGCCCTTTACGTGGCCGGACTGGACCGCGCTTGATCGCCGTCGTAGGCGCCACGTCTCCAACCTTGGCCCCATGAATGCCCCTCAAATCAGGAATCGGGGTAATGCTGGAGCCAAAGCTCACCATGATGCAGCACCCAAACCCCGCCGGCGCAAGACCAGGACGGCTACCGGACGCCGGGTCGAGGTCGAGGCTATTCTGGTGTCAGAGGAAGGGCGCGGCATGACATTGCGTCAAGTGGCGGAGATGGTCGGGGTCTCGCCTGCTACGGTAGTGAATCTAAAAAGGATCTTGCGGCGCAAATTCTTTATCGAAGGATAACACCCTTCTTTCGCATTGCGGCGATAAAACCTGGGCCATCCTCAACTAAATGACTTCCGTTTTCTCGGGTCGTGCCGTCGTCATCGGCAGCAAGGATTCCGTTGCCGCCATGCTCAAACTGCGCCTTCCTTAAACACTCTTCGCCAATTCCCTGCCTTTTATAGTCAGAAACGATATTCATGTGAGTCAGATACAAATACTCATCGTCATCGTCGCCACGCGAACTGGGCTCTCTAACCAATTTAAATGAAAATTGTCCAATTGATGCACCAGATGCATCGTATATATCCACCTGATTTTCGGACAAAACATCAATTGTCACCGGACCTTTGGATTTCGTTGCAAAAATATGCTTACACATGTTGATATACTTTATTCTCGCCAAGTTTGCATTCGCGACATTACTTCACGGAGCCAGGCGTGAATAGCCCGTATATTTCTGAAGACATTGGCTCGTAAAAATGAGGACAGGAGAGCCTTGACGATCGGCGCCGTACAGTGTGTTGCGACTCATCCGACATTATAGGCAGTCATGAAGTCCCTGTTGGCACACGAGAACCCTAGCCAAGCTCATCATTCTCCGAGATTTTCCTTCGCCTTGCTCTTCGCTTCTCTTGTCGCCTTCTCGCGACGTTTGTTAAAATGGACTAGCGTTTCATTTACCATCGAAACCCGCCAAGCATCCCGCGCTAGAATATCTTCTTCCTTGTGACTTCGCCTCCTGAACGAATATCTGATCTGAACAGCACGCGGCAAACGCTGCCTCCGCGTCTCTACGGGCATATGCAAAAGGATACGACGGCGACCGTCAGATAAATTGAATTCGGTTTCCAATACCTCTGGGCGCGCAATTCTGACGACATCAGATTGCTCTCGGAACTGATCCAGGGTTCGTTGAACGTTCGCTGCATTCGAAAAATAGACGTTCTCGTATGCGTTACCAAACTGCGCCAAATTCAGGTTAACAACATCCTGTTCCCGGCGCAGCGATGTTCTTCCAGCCTGCTTGTCAACCATGTAGGCTTTGGGATCGCTTAGAAATAAGATTGCCCTCGGGGATATTGGATACAGGATTATCAATCCCGGAGATGCGAAACCAAGATTGCGATCAGATGCTCTGATACCAGGCAAGCTATTGCATAGAACAATTGGATGATCGCTCGTCAGGAAATCTTCAGAAGTCTCGTTAAGGAGTAGCGTGCAATCCAAATCATCAATTAGTGGCCCCATCAATAAATGCTGGCCAATGGAGTCCATCACAGCATCTACCGTCGAAATTTCAACCTTTGGCAGATATTCCAGTAGGTCCACCTTTCCCTCTCGCTCAAAATGATGGCGGAGTAAGGATTTTCCGAATTGATTGGTCAGGTGGTCGGCCCGCACGACGGCAGAAGCGGTCCGCCCCGCTTGAAACATTATTCCACTCGACAACTCGCTTCGACGACGAGACCCCTGCTGAGGGACACTCCGAGAAGAAAGTATCTCATCGAGAAGAATTTTCTGCCTACCCTCAATTTTGGCAAACTCGTCCTCAAATATCGGGTTTTTTGTATAGAAATAATCACGCGAACATTGCGACTTCATTGGTGCTGACGTTATCGTTTTTTCAGACTTTATATTAAAGAGCGAAATCTCCCGATCACTCCCTGAGCGAAACCGTCGCAGATAGCTCCGAGGGACGAAGTGATTATTCTTTTTCTTCGATCTGGATGCCAAGGGCCGCAACTCCCGAAACGCTCTTCGTTACTCTTCATAACCTGCCAAAATAGCCATGACATCACCCCATCGCCAGCGCCCTTTCTCTGGCCCTGATCTGGGCGACGCGATCGACGATGCTTGGATTGTAATACCGCATCAGCATGCGCGGGTCTTTATGCCCGGTGGTCTTGGCCAGTTCGAAGCAGTCACGATGGAGTGGAGCCAAACGGGTGCATCCCACATGGCGCAGGTCGTGGAAGGTCAGTTCGCCAGCAAGCCCGGCCCGGCGTGTCGCGGCGCGGTAATTGTTCTGAACCATAGTCGTTGTGCATCCGCCGTCTTCGGGTGAGGCATCCGGGTCGCCAAAGACCCATCCATCCAACCGGCGGGGCAGAGCCTTCCGCATCTCCTGAACGCAGACCGACGCGGCAAGCGTAAGCGGCACATCGCGGGCAGAGCCATTCTTGGATCGGGGAATGTGGATATGGGTGTCGTGGACATCCTTCCACTTCAAGGCCCGAATCTCGCCCTGGCGCATAGCGGTGAACATGGCGATCTTCACGAACCAGACGAGCCAGCCCGGCCCCTTCTCACAGGCGGTCAGTAGCTTCGCTTCATTTTCGTCAGTCAGATCGACACATCGCCCTTCGTTCGGCTTTGGCCGGGAGACGCCTTCGCATGGGTTATCGACCTTGTATCCATGCTGCCGCGCCCATTTGAACACGGAGGACAGGAGATTCAGGGAATTATAGATGGTCGAGGGGGCCTTGCCATCGCTGACCCGGCGGTCACGCCACGCGACGATGTCACTGATCTCCACAGAGATGATGGGATAGGCCGCGATGACCTCTTTCTTCCACGCCTGAAGGCGATTCGCCTCCTGAACGGCGCCTCGCTTGGTCGGAGTTACCTGCTTGAGATACAGGTCGATGACATCCGAGAGCGAGGTTTCCCGCTCCCTGGTCTGGTCAACATAGGTGTTCCCGTCGATCTTGCTGACCGTCTCGTTCTTGAATTGGACGGCCTCGGCAAAACTGTCGAAGGTTCGGCTGGCGGCGACCCCCTTGCGTCGGATTTTGACCTCGTATTGGCCTGGGCCACGACGGTAAATCCCAGGCTCTTTCGTCTTCTCGTGCTTTGCCATCTCTGCATCCCCACACGAACGAACCCCGTTCGTCTCTGGGGATAATTTTAGCGATTGTCGCAAATTGTCGCAAAAAAGGCCGACGAAAGTCCGTAAAAGCCCCCGAACAGAGCCGGAACAGCCGGGAATCCGACTTCTTAACTTGTTGGTTTATATGGAGAAATTGGCGGAGGGGATGGGATTCGAACCCACGGTACACCTTGACAGTGTACAACGGTTTAGCAAACCGCCGCCTTCAGCCACTCGGCCACCCCTCCGCCTTGAGGGACGCTGTTGTTACACGGCGTTTGCAGGCCTGCTTGTAGGGGGGAACGGCAGCGCCGTCAAACCCCCTACATTGCGATTTTTTCTTATTCGGCGAGAAGTCTGGCCAACAGATCGTTGACCATCGCGGGATTGCCCTTACCCTTCATCGCCTTCATCGTCTGCCCGACGAAAAAGCCGAAAAGCTTCTCCTTCCCGGATTTGTATTCCGCCACCTTGTCGGCGTTCGCCGCGAGAATGTCGCGGATGGCGCCTTCGATCGCGCCGGTATCCGTGACCTGACGCAATCCCTTGCGTTCGACGATTTCCGCCGCGCTCTCGCCCGTCTCGACCATCGCCTCAAGCACGTCCTTGGCGATCTTGCCGTTGATGGTCGCATCCTTGATCAGGGCGAGCAGTTCGCTGAGCCCCGCGGCGCTGACCGGACTCTCATCGATCGACTTGCCCGTCCGGTTGAGCGCGGCGAAGAAGTCGCCGAGCATCCAGTTGACGGCCAGCTTCGGGTCCGACGCCTTTGCAACCTCCTCATAGAAATCGGCCACCGCCTGCTCAGCCGTCAGCACGCCCGATTCATAGCGGGACACGCCATATTCAGCCTCCAGCCTCAGCCGCTTGGCCTCCGGCAACTCCGGCAGCGCGGCCTTGAGCGCCTCCACCCAGTCACGCGAGATCACCAGCGGCAGCAGATCCGGGTCAGGGAAATAGCGATAATCATGCGCGTCCTCCTTCGTTCGCAGGGAGCGAGTCTCCCCCCGCGCGGAATCGAAGAGCCGTGTCTCCTGATCGACGACGCCGCCGGACTCCCAGATCTCCACCTGCCGCGCCGCCTCGACCTCGATCGCCTGCATGACGAAGCGAATGGAGTTGACGTTCTTGATCTCGCAGCGCGTGCGGTACGCCTCCCCTGCCTTGCGGACGGAGACGTTCACATCCGCCCGCATGGAGCCTTCCTCCATATTGCCGTCGCACGTGCCGATATAACGCAGAATCTGACGCAGCTTGCGCAGATACGCCCCCGCCTCTTCCGGCGAGCGGATATCCGGCTCGCTGACGATCTCCATCAACGCCACGCCCGCGCGGTTGAGGTCGATGAAGGAGCGCGTCGGGTCCTGATCATGCATCGATTTGCCCGCATCCTGCTCCAGATGCAGGCGGGTAATGCCGATCTCGCGCTGGCCGCCGTCGGCGAGGTCGATCAACACCTTCCCCTCGCCCACGATGGGATGCGCGAACTGGCTGATCTGATAGCCCTGCGGCAGATCGGCATAGAAATAATTCTTGCGGTCGAACCGGCTTTCCAGATGGATCGTGGCATTCAGCCCCAGCCCGGTGCGGACGGCCTGCGCCACGCATTCATGGTTGAGAACCGGCAGCATTCCCGGAAACCCGGCATCGATCAGGCTGACATGCGTGTTCGGCTCCCCGCCATAAGCCGCCGACGCGCCGGAAAACAGCTTGGCATTGCTGATCACCTGCGCATGAACCTCAAGCCCGACAACGATCTCCCACGCGCCGGTGCGTCCCTCGATGACGTAGCTCATGCCAGCCCCTCCGCGACAATGGCGGGACGATGGGTGAAGCCCGCCGCCTTTTCCATGACGCGCCCGGCAGCGAACAGCGTCTCCTCGTCGAAATACCGGCCGATCAGTTGCAGTCCCAGCGGCAGTCCCTGCCGGTCCAGCCCCGCCGGCAGCGACAGAGCGGGCGCGCCCGCCAGACTGGCCGGAACGGTGAACACATCGTTGAGATAGACCTGCACCGGATCGTCCGGCTTTTCGTCCCACGCAAAGGCGGCGGACGGCGCCGTCGGCGTCAGCAGCACGTCCACTTTCTCGAACGCCGCGAGGAAATCATGCTGAATCCTCGTCCGCACCTTCTGCGCGCGGAGGTAATAGGCGTCGTAATAGCCCGAGGACAGCACATAGGTGCCCATCAGGATACGCCGCCGCACCTCCTCGCCGAACCCCTCCCGCCGCGTCGCCTCATAGAGTGCGTCGAGCGACGCCCCCGGCACGCGCGCGCCGAACCGGACGCCGTCATACCGCGCGAGATTGGACGATGCCTCCGCCAGTGCCGCGATGTAATAGGTCGGCAAGCCGTATTTCGTATGCGGCAGCGACACCTCCACCGGCTCGGCCCCCGCCTCCCGCAACCAGGCAATGCCCTGCTCCCAGAGCGCGTCGATCTCGGGCGGCATGCCGTCGACGCGGTACTCCTTCGGAATACCGACCTTCAGCCCCCGCACACCTCGCTCAAGCGCCTCCGTATAGCGCGGAACCGGACGATCGACGGAGGTGCTGTCCTTGGGATCGAATCCGGCCATCGCCTCCAGCATCAGCGCGCAATCTTCCAGCGTCCGCGCCATCGGCCCGGCCTGATCGAGCGAGGAGGCGAAGGCGATCACGCCGAAGCGCGAGCACCGCCCGTAGGTCGGCTTCACCCCCGCGACGCCGCAATAGGCGGCGGGCTGGCGGATCGAACCGCCCGTATCCGTGCCCGTCGCGCCCAGCACCAGCCCCGCGGCCACCGCCGCCGCGGACCCGCCGGAGGAACCGCCCGGCACCAGCTTCGCGTCGGAGCCCTCGCGTCGCCAGGGATTCGTCACCCCACCGAAAGCGGAGGTGAGATTCGTCGAGCCCATCGCGAATTCGTCGAGATTGAGCTTGCCGAGAAAGACCGCGCCCTGCTTCAGCAGGTTCGCCGTCACCGTACTTTCATAGGGCGGGACGAAATCGCGCAGGATGTTGCTCGCCGCCGTCGTCCGCACGCCCTCCGTGCAAAAGAGATCCTTGATCCCGAGCGGAAGCCCTTCCAGCAGCCCCGCCTCCCCTTTCGCGATGCGCTCATCCGCAGCCCGCGCCGCGGCGCGGGCCCGGTCGAAGCTGGTGGTGATGAAGGCGTTGAGCTGCCCGTCCAGCGAGTCGACGGCCCCGATATGCGCCTCAACCAACTCGACGGCGGAAATCTTGCGCGCTTCCAGCGCCTTGCGCGCCGACGCCAGTGTCATCCCGGCCATTATTCAACCACCTTGGGAACGGTGAAGAACGCCTCGACGCGATCCGGCGCGTTGGACAGCACCGCCTCGCGGCACGCCCCGCCCGTGACCGTACCATCCGTCACCACGTCCTCGCGCGCCCGGGGCGCCGCGAGGCCGGTGCCGATCATCGGCGGCACACCGGCGATTTCCACCTCGTCGAGTTGTTCCACCCAACCCAGAATTCCCCCGAGTTCCCGGGCCAGCCCTTCGGCTTCGGCATCGTCGATGCCGATCCGGGCCAGCTTGGCGATACGCCTGACCGTGCGCGTGTCCAGAGACATGAAACTGGCAGCTTTCCTGATTGTTGGACGAGGGCGAAGCCGCGCTCCGCCACCGTGTCGTCATTGTTTTCCCCGCAGCGCTCCGCGACGCGGACACGGCGGGACGAAGAAACTCCTGGCTCGCAGGACGAGGCGGGATCATAAGCCTTTCCTATGGTTCTGTTCAATCCACACGCCCTGCGCGCCGCCCTCCCGCCCGGCAGGCGCGTTCTCGGTCTCGATCCGGGATCGAAGATCGTCGGCCTCGCCCTCAGCGACGCCTCGCTCACCCTCGCCTCGCCCTATCGCGGGCTGGCGCGGCGCAAGATGGGCGCGATGCTGGAGGAATTCGCCACCATCGTCAGGGCGGAGGAAATCGGCGCGCTGGTCTGCGGCCTGCCCCTCGGGTTGGACGGCAGCTTCGGCCCCGCCGCACGCGCGGCGCAGGACTGGGCGGGCGACCTGGCCGAGCGCCTCGCCCTTCCCGCCTGCCTCTGGGACGAGCGACTCTCCTCGAGCGCCGTGAACCGCTTCCTGATCACCGAGATGGACCTGACCCGCAAGCGCCGCGCCGAAGTCGTGGACAAGGTCGCCGCCGCCTACATGCTGCAAGGCTGGCTGGATGCGACGCAAGCGGCGGAGAAACGATCCGCCGATTGATCATCTCAGGGGAAAAGGCGGCGGGCCAAAAGAAAAGCCGTGACGTAGAACGTCAGATAAAGAAACGGAATAAAGAAGATATAGCGTTCGAGATCGCCGAGCATGGTCAGACCTCCTCACTCGGATTCTGTTCGTTCTGGGCATCCATGAGCACGGCGCCCGCCCCGGAAATGAGGACGATCATGACGGTGCCGATGACCCAGGCGAAATACCACGGCCCCTGATCGCCGACGAAGACGGCGAACAGAAGAGCCACGACGAGGGTGAGCGCAAGGCCCAGAAGGGTGGGAAGGCGCATGGCGCATATCCTCAATAGCTGTGGGTGTCGTTGACGATATCCGCCGTGCGCACCTTGCCGCGCATGACGTAATAGCACCACGAGGTGTAGCTCAGGATGATCGGCACGAAGATGGCGGCCAGCACGAGCATGCAGGTCAGGCCATAGGCGCTGGCGCAGGAATTCCAGATCGTCAGGCTCTGGTCCGGCGTGGTCGAGGACGGCATCAGGAAGGGGAACATCGCGATGCCGACGGTCTTGATCGTCGCGATCCACGATCCCGCGCCGATCCACCAGCCGAGGGCGGGCCGGTTGGCGCGCAGCACCAGCGGACCGACGATCATGCAGGCCAGACCGCCCAGCGGGACGATCCAGAGCGCCGGATGCGCGGAGAAATGGGCCAGCCATCCGCCCGCCACCCGCGCGACATGCTGTCCGCGGATCGGATCGGGCGCCATGCCGGACGCCCCGCCGCTGACGAGCACGTATCCGCTCATCCGGCTGATCCACACACCGCCCAGCGCGAAGAGCACGGCCGCCGTCCAGCCGCCCCAGACCGCATAACGTTGCGCACGGCCATAGATCGGCTCCTCGGCGCGCAGCATCAGCATCGCGCCGCCCTGATAGACGCTGAGCGCGACCGACATCAGCCCGCAGAGAATGGCGAAGGGATTGAGGAGATAGGAGAGGAAGGATTCATCCTGATAATACTGGCCGGTCCAGCTGAAGTGATAGCCGACGCCTTCCATCACGTTGCCGAACGCCGCGCCATAGACGAACATCGGAAACGCGCCCGAGATCAGGAAAGCCCAGTCCCAACTCGCCCGCCAGCGCGAACTCTCCACCTTGGAGCGGTATTCGAACGCCACCGGGCGGAGAATCATGCTGAACAACAGCAGGATCATCACGACGTAGAAGACGGAAAAGGAGGTGGCGTACAATGTCGGGAAGGCCGCGAAGATCGCGCCGCCCCCGAGGATGAACCACACCTGATTGCCGTCCCAGTGCGGCCCGATGATGTTCAGCGCCGTCCGGCGCTCGCCGTCATTGCGGCCCACGAAGCGCAGCAGCGTGCCGACGCCCATGTCCATGCCGACCATGATCCCGAGCCCCATGAACAGGATGCCGAGGATCGCGGCCCAGAAGAATTTGAGTATCGTATAGCTATCCATGATCGGTACCATTTCGTCCGGATGGGTGGCGGGGCGGGAACGTCATTCGCCGAGGGCGACGACGAGGCCGTCCTCATGGCCGGGATCGTCATGACGCGCATGAGCGCCATGCTCCTCGGGGCCGAGACGCGCGAACTTGAACATCAGATACAGTTCGGCGGCGATGAAGATCGAGTAGATCAACGCAAATCCCGCCAGCGAGAACAGCATGTAGCCGACACTGTGCGTCGAGGCGGAAAGATAGGTCGGCAGCAGGTCGAACACCGTCCAGGGCTGACGACCGGCCTCCGCGGTGATCCAGCCGAACTCCGTCGCCAGGATCGGCAGCGGGATCGACCAGAGGCAGAGTTTCAGCAGCAGCGGATTGCGTTCCAGCCGGTTCTTCAGGCTGACATAGGAGCCGAACGCGAACACTGCGAAGAACCACAGCGACAGAAAGACCATGATCCGGAACGCCCAGAAGGTGACGAACACATTGGGCAGGATGTCCGGCTTGGTCTCGTTCACGACCGTGTCGAGCTGGCCGGCGGGAATGGCGGTCACATCCTGGCCCGGCGCGTGGCGCGCGGCGAGGAAACCATACCCCATATCGGCCTTGTGCGCGTTGAACGCCGCCAGATCGCTCGCCGAACCGCTGGCGCGCCACGCCTTGAGGGCGGTCAGCGCCGCGATGCCCGAGCTGATGCGCGGTCCGGCCTGATCCTCCAGCTCCTTCATGCCCGTGATCGGCGCCGTGAAGCTGTGCGTCACCAGCGGCGTGAGAACAAAAGGAATGCCGATTTCGAGATCGTTTTCCTGCTTTGCGTCATCGGGGATGGCGAAGGCCAGCCAGGGCTCATAAGGCGGTTTCGTCGTCCGCCACACCCCTTCCATCGCCGCGAGCTTCGTCGGCTGATGCTCGTAGACCAGCCGCCCGAGCACGTCGCCCAGCGTGATGACCGCGACCGTCGAGATGATGCCGAACAGCGCCGCCATGCGGAAGGAGCGCGCGGCGAAGGCCTTGTGCCGTCCGCGCAGGATGTAGAAGGCGCTTATGCCCATGACCAGCATGGAGGCGCACACATACCCAGCGACGGAGGTATGGACGAATTTCGCCTGCGCGTCGGGATTGAAGATCACCTGCACGATGCTGTCGAACTGCATCCGCATCGTCTCGGGGTCGAAATGCGTGCCCTGCGGCACGTTCATGCTGGCATTGGCGACGAGAATCCACAGCGCCGAAAGATTGGAGCCCAGCGCCACGAGATACGTGACCGCCAGATGGGCGGGCTTGCTGAGCCGGTCCCATCCGAAGAACATCAGCCCGACGAAGGTCGATTCCATGAAGAAGGCCATGAGCCCCTCGATGGCGAGCGGCGTGCCGAACATGTCCCCGAAGAAACGGGAATACATCGACCAGTTCGTGCCGAACTCGAATTCCATGGTGATGCCGGTCGCGACGCCCAGGGCGAAGTTGATGCCGAACAGCTTGCCCCAGAACTGGGCCATGTCCTTGTAGATCTTCCGCCCGGTGACGACATAGACCGTCTCCATCGCGGCAAGCATGAAGGTCAGCCCCAGGGTGAGGGGCACGAACATGAAGTGATAGAGCGCCGTGACGGCGAACTGGAGCCGGGAGAGATCCACGACCTCCGAACTGATCGGTTCCATCAGATTGAGATCCTGTTGATGACGGATAGGGTAGGTAATCCGGGGAGGGGAAAATACGTTCGGGAAACCATGTGAAAGCCTTCCTGCCTAGGGCGGCCTGACGGGAGCGATCGATCCATTCTCCAGTCTCAGCACGTGAAACGCGCGAGCCTGCACGGCGCTCCGATGCGCGAGATGAAAAATGCCGGGATGCCACGGCAACGTGTCCAGCGCGTCCAGCACGCGCCGTTCCGTGTCCGCATCGAGCCCGACCGTCGCCTCGTCGAGAACGAGCCAGGGTTTGCGCCGCAGCAATGCCTGCGCGACGGCCAGACGGCGCGACTCGCCGCCCGAGAGACGGACTCCCGCCTCGCCCGGCCCCGCCGCGCCCAATAACGTGTCCAGCCCCTCGGGCCAGGATCGGACGAGCGGCCCGAGTTGAGCGGCGTGGAGCGCCTCCCATATGGCGTCGTCCTCCGCCTCGGGAACCGCCAGCCGCATGTTCGCGCGCAGCGTGTCGTGAAAGAGGTGCGTGCGCTGCGGCACGGCGGCGACGACGGACGCCCGCGCCCGCGTGTCGCACCCGGCCGCGTCATGCCCGTCGAGGAGAACCGCGCCCTGATCCGGCACGATCTGCCCCATGAGCGTCGCCAGCACCGTGCTCTTGCCGCTCCCGCTCGGGCCGGTGAGCACGGTGGGCTCCTCCCGACGCAGCACGAACGACGCGCCGGACAGCACCGCGTCGCCCTGCTCCGCATGACGCACCGTGACATGGTCCAGCGCGATCGTCTCCGGCACGGCGATCGCACGATCCGTTTCCGGCGTCGCGGCGGGAGTTTCCATCCCCGAGAGCCGCGCGACCGCCAGCCGCAGGCGAACCAGCGCCGCGCATGACGCACCGACGGGAATGAGCGGATCAAACACCGCCAGCGCGCCGAGCGCGAGCATCGGCAGGAACGCTGCCCCTGTTCCCGCCCCAGCATGGAATGTCGCGCTGCCCAGCAGCGCCACGCCCATTGCCGTCAATGCCGCCACGCAAACGACCATCGTTCCATGCAGGGTCTGACGCCCGGCGATACGGTCGGCGCAACCCTGCGCCTGCGCGGCGCGCCCCGTGATCTCCGCCGCAAGCGCCTCCCCGCCGCGTTCGATCAGCAGCGTCTCGAACCCGTCCAGCAGCGCGACCAGCGCCGCCTGATCCTCGATCCGCAGGGCTTCCAGCCGCTCAGTGTCGCCGGACTGGCGGCGCAGCAGGCAAACGGGCCAGACAACCCCCATGCCGAGCAGCGCGACTGCGAGAAGCAGCGCGCACCTCGCGTCGAAGGCCGACGCCGCGGCAAGTCCCGCGATTGCCATGACGCAAGCGACCGCCAGCGGCATCACGACATCGAGCCAGCCACGCCCGATCGCGTCGCTGTCGCTGACGCAGCGATGCAGGAGATCGCCCCCCCGATAGGCCGCCATCCGGACCGACCCGATCCGCGCGATCCGCCCGAACAGCCAGCTCTGGACCAGCCCGCTCTGACGCAGCGCCAGATCATGGGTGACCAGACGCTCGCCATAGCGGGCGAGGATGCGCGTCATCGCCAGCAACCGGACACACGCCGCAGGCAGGACGATGTTGAAGCTCGCCTGCACTGCGGCGGAACCTAGCCCCGCCACCGCCGTCGCCGCCAGGAACCACCCCGCCACCGCGAGCAACAGCCAGTTGCTCAACGCCGCGAGAACGGCCAGCCCCAGCCCCGCCCCGATCAGACCGGCGAAAGGACGGCCGAGACGCCCGAGAAAATCGCGCGTGGTCATGCGCCCGTCGCCTCCCGGGCCGCCGCCGCTTGCGACACGCCTTCTCGCGATTCGGGCGCCGCATCGAGATCGACCCGATGATCCGCCCGCGCGATCAGGGCCTCGTCATGAGTCGCCACGATGATGATCCGGTCCGTGCGAAAAGCCAAGAGCATGTCCGCGATCAGCGCGGCGCTCTGCGCGTCCACATGCGCCGTCGGCTCGTCGAGAAGCAGCACGTCAGGTCGACGCAGAAGCGCGCGCGCCAGCGCCACGCGCTGCGCCTGCCCGCCCGAGAGCGCCTCCCCCCGGTCGCCGACCTGCGTGTCGAGCCCGTCCGGCATGGCCTCGATCTCTTCCAGCACCCGGGCCGCCCGCAAGGCCTCCCGCATCGCCTGGACACTCGCATCCGGCACGGCCTGACGAAGGGCGTCGAGAACGGAGCCCGGCATGAGATGCGGACGCTGCGGCAGCCAGGCGAGACGGCGCGGGATCGCCTGAACCAGGCCGCCCTCCACGAGCTGCGTCCCGTTGATCACGAGGACGCCGCGGCTGACCGGAACGAAACCGAGCAGCCCCCTCAGCAACGTGGTCTTCCCCGCCCCGCTCCGGCCCGTCACCACTGTCAGCGTCCCACGCGGAAAGGCGGCATTGACGGGCGCGAACGCCTCCCCCGCGCCCCGCCGCACGGCGAATCCCGCGCAGTCCAGCCGCGTCACCGGCGTGTCCGGCAGCCGCGTGGCCGCCTGCGCGCAGGGCATGGTTTCCGGCAGGTCGAGGAACTGTCCGATGCGCTCATAAGCCGAAAGCGCGTTCATCCGCGTATGGTAACTCGCGGAAAATTCCCGCAGCGGCGCGAAGAAGCGCGGCACGATGAGCAGTGCGATGAAGGCCCGCTCGAAGCCGATCCCGCCATGCAGCAGACGGGCGGCAAGGAACACCGCCACCATCGCGATGGACAGGCTGGAGAAGAACTCCAGCACCGCGGAAGTCAGGAAGCCGATCCGCATGACCGCGAGGCTCAGGACGCGATGCCGCGCGCTCAGTATGCGGAGCGCGCGCATCTCCTCCCGCACGCGCCCGAACAGTTCGAGCATGCCCAGCCCCTGAAGCCGGTCGAGCAGCGCCGCCGAAAGCGTGAACATCTCCCGCCATTGACGGTCCATCACCGCCTGGGCGCGATACCCGACGATCACCATGAAAAGCGGCACGAGCGGGCCGCAGAACAGCAGGACCGTCGCCGTCACCCAGTCGATGGGCGCCATCGCCACGATCAGACAGACCGGCACAAGGGCCATCGCCGCCGCATTCGGAATCCATGTCCGGAAATACGGCCCCAGCGCCTCCGCCGCGCTCGTGAATAACGCCGCGATCTCTCCCCGCGCCGAGCGATCCGCTCCCGAGGGGCCGAGCCGCACCAGCTTCTCCGCCATTTCCCGCCGGAGCGCGAGCACGGCGGCGGCGGCGGCGCGGCGGCTGAACGCTTCTCCCCCCGTGACGCAGGTCCAATACAGCCCCACCAGCCCCGCGAATATGCCCAGCGCCCGTCTCTCCGCCCAGACGTTGGCGCCCGGACGAAACGCGAGATCGGCGGTCACATGCCCGAGCACGGCGAGCGCCCCGCAAAACAGCAATTCCCCAAGAGTTCGCAAGATGACGGCGAGGGCGAGCGCCGCACGCTCCTTCGAAATGCGGGCCGCGAGTTTTTTTCCGATCTCCCGGGGGCGGGCATCAGTGCGCATGACGTCACGCCCGCAACGGCGCGCGGCGCGCGCAAAGCCAGAGGGAAGCCGCGCCGAGACAGTCATATTTACATAAACTATTTAATATGATCGGCAGAAAGAAGAAGCGCCCGCCCTTCACCGACGCCACGAGCGACGCCACGAGCGACGCCCGACTGACCGCCCCGCCTCCAATGGAAAGCAGGCGGAGAGCAAAACGGCTGAAACGCACCGCGCGGGTCATGAGCCGGCAGGACTCCATTCAATGAGAGACAAGGCAGCAACACGCCTTCACGATCTCGTTGAACTGTCATCTCACATTTTCACAATTATATCAATTGTGAAAATGTGAAGGATAATCCATCCTCACAAGGACCATATCGCGGAAACCTCGCGACGATCTGAAGCCGAGCCACGCAGCACGGGGTATCCCCCCGCCGAAGATGAACGCAGGCGGAAGCGCGGGACGGAGACCGTCCGGCCCCTTCCAGTTTCTCATCTCCCCGCAAAAATGCTACCTCCCGCCCATGAGTGAAGAGCACGACCCCGCCGAGACCGAACCCGCCGCCGAAAACGACACGCCCGACATGGCGCGGGGCGAACGCATCGCCAAATGGCTCGCCCGCGCCGGAACGGCCAGCCGCCGCGATGTCGAACGCATGATCGAGGAGGGGCGCATCCGCCTGAACGGCGCGCCCGTCACCCACCCCGCCAGCTTCGTCACCCCCGGCGACATCGTGTTGGTGGACGGCAAGCCGGTGAACGCGCCGGAGCGCACCCGGCTCTGGCGCTATCACAAGCCCGACGGCCTCATGACCACCCATCGCGATCCGCAGGGCCGTCCCACCGTGTTCGATTCCCTGCCGGAGGGCATGCCCCGCGTGGTCAGCGTCGGGCGGCTGGACGTGAATTCCGAAGGGCTCCTGCTGCTGACCAATGACGGCGAACTCGCCCGCCGCCTCGAACTCCCTTCCAATGCGTGGCTGCGCCGCTACCGCGTCCGCGTCTTCGGTGTGGTGGACGAGAAGCGCCTGGCCGATCTCGCGCGCGGCTCGACCTTCGACGGCGTGACCTACGGCCCCATCGAGGCCGGGCTCGACTCCCGCAAGGGTGACAATGCATGGCTCACCGTCTCGCTGCGCGAAGGCAAGAACCGCGAGATCCGCCGCGTCATGGCCGGGCTGAACCTGCATGTCAGCCGCCTGATCCGCCTCGCCTACGGCCCCTTTTCCCTCGGCACGCTGAAGAAGCGGGAACTGGAGGAAGTCGCGCCCAAGATCCTCCGCGACCAGATTCCCGGCCTGTCCGGCACCACGCCGCCCCGCCCGCGCCGAAGCTGAGTCCATGCGGATCGTCGGCGGCGAGCGGCGCGGCCTCACCCTTCGCGCTCCGGCCGGAAACGCGACCCGTCCCACCGCCGACCGCGCCCGTCAGGCGCTGTTCGACATGCTGCTGCACGCGCCCTGGGGCGGTCGCGCCCTGCTCGACGGCGCGCATGTGCTCGACGCCTTCGCCGGGACCGGCGCGCTGGGGCTCGAAGCGCTCTCGCGCGGCGCGGCCTTCGCCACGTTCTTCGACACCAACGCCGCCGCCCGCGCCGCCATCGCCGCGAATATCGGCGCCGCCCGCTACGAAACCCGCACCCGCCTGCTCAAGGCCGATGCCGCCCATCCGCCCCGCGCCGTCGCCCCCTGCGGCATCGTCTTCCTCGACCCGCCTTACGCGGACGGCCTGATCCCCGCCGCGCTCGACGGGCTGACGCGCGAAGGCTGGATCGCGCAAGGCACGCTCCTCATCGCCGAAACCGCCGCGGATGCGCCGTCTCCCGCGCCGGACCCGCTCGCCACGCGGCGATTCGGTGCGGCGCTCGTCACCCTCTGGCGCGCCGCCTGACCATCAAATCACCATATTCCTCCCGCTAGCGTCGAAATCATTCGTTACACCGCCAACCGCAGGCCCGGACGGCGGCGCGACTCCTTTTCTCCGGAAACTTTCCTTTTTTGTTAATCACTTCGTCATTATAGTTCAGGAAGGAATCCAACACCGCCCCCGTCGCCGCCGGCGGGTCGCATGACAGGGCGGATCACATAACAGGATCGTATCGCTTGGCCTCGTTCAGCCGCCTGACCACTGCGGGGACAGCTTCCCCGGCCCTGCGCAGCGCCCTGCGCGCGCGCTTCGCCGAACTTGGGGGGCTGGTCCTGCTCGCTCTCGCCTTCGTCATCTGTGTGGCGTTGTGGAGCTACAATCCGCTCGACCCGTCCTTCAACACCTCCTCCGAGACACCCCCGTCGAATCTGCTCGGGCAGGTCGGCGCGTCCCTCTCGGATTTCCTCGTCCAGTGGCTCGGCCTCGCCTCGGCGGTGCCGGTCGTCGTGCTCGTCGCCTGGGCCTGGCAGATCGTCCGCACCCATACGCTCTCGGCGCCGTTCCTGCGCATCGTCGCCTTCGGCGGATTGCTCCCGGCCTGCGCCGCCACCTTCTCCGCGATCCAGGTGCTCGTCCCGAGCTTCGCCACCACCTGGCCTTCGCGGGCCGGATTCGGCGGGCAGATCGGCCTGTCCCTCGCCCAGCGCGCCGTCGCCGCCGGACACGCCGCCCTCGGCAAGGGCGGCAGCGTCATCGGTCCGCTTCTGGTCCTCTTCCTCACCCTCCTGCTCATCCCTCTGGCCATGGGCCTATCGCGGCGCGAATGGCGTTTCCTCGGCCGCATCGCCGCGATCCTTCTCCGTCAGCCGCATCGGCTCGTCGCTCGCGCACGCGGCAAACCCGCCGCCGAGCCGGACTGGCGCGCTTACGAGGCGCAGGTCGCCCCCATCGTCGATCGCCCCTCCGCGGCGCGCAACCGTCCCTTCACCCCTCCCAATACCGGCTGGCTCCAACCTCCCGGACAGGACGAGGAACAGGCCTACACGCCGCCTGCCCTGCGCCCGGCCGAACCCGCTCCGGCCAATCCGTACGCGGATCAACTCGCACGCATCGCTCGCGACCGCGCGCCGGAGCACGACGCACCGCACCAATCTTCCGTCGGGTCCACGGCCCTGACCGTGCCGGACGCAGCGGAGAATCCGGCCCCGGCCGAGCCGGTCGGCATGTTCAAGCGCGGCCTGTTCGGCATCTTCCGTGGCGAATCGACCGCCGAAAAAACCTCGGAACCGCGCTCCACCTCTTCCGGACACGCCCGGCGCCCAGGCTGGGACGCCTCCCCTTGGACATTCCCCGCGCTGGGCCTGCTGAAACAACCGCCCGCCGCCGCCTATACCGGACCGTCCAACGAGGTGCTGCAAGCCAATGCCCGGCTGCTCGAACAGGTTCTGGGAGATTACAGCGTGCAGGGCCAGATCGGCGACATCCATGCCGGTCCGGTCGTCACGCTCTATGAATTCGAACCTGCTCCCGGCATCCGCTCCGCCCGTGTCATCGGCCTCGCCGACGACATCGCCCGCTCGCTCTCCGTTCTCAGCGTGCGCATCGCCACCGTGCCCGGCCGCAACGTGATCGGCATTGAAGTGCCGAACGCCCGGCGCGAGACGGTCTATTTCTCGGACCTCCTCGCCGCCCCGCTCTGGACACAGACGCCCGGCGCGCTCCCGCTCGCGCTGGGCAAGGACATCGCCGGCGCGCCGATCTACGCCGATCTCGCGCGGATGCCGCATCTGCTGATCGCGGGGACGACAGGTTCGGGCAAGTCGGTCGGCGTCAACGCCATGATCCTTTCGCTGCTCTTCCGCCTCTCGCCGGAAGAGTGCCGCCTGATCATGATCGACCCGAAGATCCTCGAACTCTCGATCTATGACGGCATCCCGCATCTGCTCACCCCGGTCGTCACCGAACCGAACAAGGCCGTCGCCGCGCTGAAATGGACCGTGCGCGAGATGGACCGCCGCTACCGCGTCATGGCCCATCTCCAGGTCCGCAACATCGCCGGATATAACGACCGCGTGCGCGAGGCCCGCGGCGCGGGCGAATTGCTGACCCGCCGCGTCCAGACCGGCTTCGACCCCGAGACGGGCCGTCCCGTCTTCGAGGAACAGCAGATCAACCTCGAGTCCATGCCCTTCATCGTCGTGGTCATCGACGAGATGGCGGATCTCATGATGGTGGCGGGCAAGGAAATCGAGGCCGCCGTCCAGCGCCTCGCCCAGAAGGCCCGCGCCGCCGGCATCCATGTCATCATGGCCACGCAGCGGCCCTCGGTCGATGTCATCACCGGCACCATCAAGGCCAATTTCCCGACGCGCATTTCCTTCCAGGTCATCAGCAAGTTCGACAGCCGCACCATTCTCGGCGAGCAGGGCGCCGAGCAACTTCTCGGCCAGGGCGACATGCTCTTCATGCAAGGCGGCGGCCGCATCACCCGCGTCCACGGCCCCTTCGTCGCCGATGCGGAAGTCGAGGACGTGGTGCGCGATCTGCGCTCGAAGGGCGAGCCGGTCTATAATGACGATGTTGTCTCCGGCATGGAGGAGGAGGACGACGGCTCCCGCGGCTCCGCCTCCGGCAACGGCATGAACGGTGGCTACGACGCCGAGACCAGCCTGTTCGATCAGGCCGTGGATCTCGTCACCCGCGAGGGCAAGGCCTCGACCTCCTTCATCCAGCGGCATCTTTCCATCGGCTATAACCGTGCCGCGAAGATCATCGAGGAAATGGAAAAGCAAGGCATCGTCAGCGCCGCCAACCATGTCGGCAAGCGCGAGGTGCTGACGCGGCGCGCGGCGGAGGATTGACGCGCCGACCGGTGTTCTACTGCATCCTTTTCGAGAGCGATCAGTCAGATCGCTCGATCTGACCGCCTCCTGTCATACCCCGGCCATGCCGGACATCTGGAGATCAATCTCCCACCTGCTACCTCGCGTAGACATCCTCGAGGCGAACGATATCGTCTTCGCCCAGATAAGGCCCTGACTGGACCTCGATGATGGTCAGAGGGATTTTCCCCGGATTTTCAAGACGATGGATGATCCCGAGCGGCAGATAGATGCTCTCGTTCTCACGCACCAGAATGTTTTCCGTATCCCGCGTGACGATAGCCGTGCCGGCGACCACGACCCAATGTTCGGCCCGGTGGAAGTGCTTCTGGAGCGACAATTTCTGTCCCGGGTCCACATGGATACGCTTCACCTGAAAGCGATCCCCCTGCGTGAGACCTTCGTAAAAGCCCCACGGACGATACATGCGGTTGTGATTGATGGCTTCCGGCCGTCCCGCCGCCGTGAGACGGGCGACCATTTTCTTGACGTCCTGCGCCCGATCCCGATGGGACACCATGACGGCGTCGCCGGTCACGATCACGATCAGATCTTCGACGCCGGCAACGGTTGCGACGATCCCGTCCGAGCGCACGTAACAATTCTTCGCGCAATCGAGGAAGACATCGCCGAATATGGCGTTGCCGTCCGCATCCTTGGGCGTCAGTTCCCAGAGCGCATCCCAGCTCCCGATATCGGACCAGCCGAAAGAGGCGGGAACGACGACCGCGAGTTTCGTGCGCTCGGCCACGGCATAGTCGATGGAAATATTGGGGGACTTGCTGAAGGCGTCCGATGACAGACGCTCGAAATCATGATCCGTGACGCGATTTTTGACCGCGTCCTGAACGCAGCCATAAACCTCCCGCTCGAAGGTCTCGATCTCGCTGAGCAGGACGTCCGCGCGGGCGACGAACATCCCGGAATTCCATGAAAAGCGTTCATCCCGCACGAGTTCGGCCGCGCGGAGTGCATCGGGTTTTTCGAGGAACTGCGACACATGGAAGACGTCCGGCACATCCGCCACTTCAGCGCCGCGTTCGATGTAGCCGTACCCCGTTTCCGGCTTGGTGGGTTTGATGCCGAAGGTCGCGATATACCCTTTGGCGGCGGCTTGCGTGGCCGAGGCCAGCGCGTCCATCAGAAGCTTCTGCTCCTGAATCGCGGCATCCGCGGCCATGACCCATAAAATCGCGTCCGGATTCTGTTCGGCGACGAGAAAGGCCGCCGCCGCGATGGCGGGCGCGGAATTGCGCGCGCAGGGCTCAAGCACGATCCGCGCGCCGGTGACGCCGATTTCTCGCAACTGCTCCGCGATAATGAAGCGATGCGCCTCATTGCAGATGACGATCGGCGCATCCAGCCCGGCCGCCACGCCGCGCAAGGCCGTGTCCTGAAGCAGCGTCTGCTCGGAGAGCAACGGCCAGAACTGCTTGGGGAAACTGCTCCGCGAGATCGGCCAGAGACGACTCCCGGACCCGCCGGACAGAATGACGGGTATGATAGTCTGCAAGCCGGAAGTCCCTGAGACAGGGGCGTTACGAGACATGATATCGAGCAACCTTCAGAGGAACGACGCGCTGAATTATGTATGGGAAATCTTGGGTCGTCACCCTCAAATTTGGCCGGTGACGCCCATCACTCCGACGGATGGCGCGTGGGAGGACTTTCAGGCCACCCCGATCTGCCCGGACGGGACGTTCGCGCGGGCAAGGGGAACGGATTTTCCCCCAAAGACTGAAGCTCTTACGGAGAATCATGCATCTGGTGAACCGGGAGGGACTCGAACCCTCGACCATTCGATTAAAAGTCGAATGCTCTACCGACTGAGCTACCGGTTCAGCGCAGGCGCTCCGCTACCGTGTCTGCCGGGGAACGTCAACCGCCCTCCGGCAGACGCAGACCAAAAAGCGCCGCTCAGGCCGCGGGACGCATGGAGATGATGGTGTCGGGCTCCTTCACCGTGCCGGAGGAGCCGGCGCCGCGCTTGATCTGATCGACATGCTCCATGCCTTCGACAACCTGACCTACGATCGTGTACTGGCCGTCGAGATGCGGAGAGGGCTGGAACATGATGAAGAACTGGCTGTTGGCCGAGTTCGGATTCATGGTGCGCGCCATGCCGATCGTCCCGCGCTCGAACTTCGCCTCGCGTGTGAATTCGGCCTTCAGATCCGGCAGGTCGCTGCCGCCCGTGCCGGTGCCGGTGGGATCACCACCCTGAGCCATGAAGCCCTCGATGACGCGATGGAATTTCACCCCGTCATAGAACCCCTGTTCAGACAGGCTGCGCAGGCGCTCTGCGGCCAACGGGGCGATATCCGGGCGAAGCTGGATCACAACGTCGCCCGTCTTGAGCTTCATCACCAGACGGTCGGAGGTCTCGGTCATCGGAAAGAACCTTATCTGTCAGGCGCGGCGGGAGGCCGTGCCCTTCCGGTTCCCTATGTCGTCCGATTATGCAGTTTCGACAAGACGAGTCGCGCGGTGTATTCGGGAACGAAGCCACTGATATCGCCGCCGAGACGGGCGATTTCCTTCACCAGACGCGACGCAGTGCAGCGATGCGCCTCGCTGGCGAGCAGAAAGACGGTCTCGATCTCCGGCGCCAGCCGGCGATTGGCGCCGGAAAGCTGGGCCTCGAATTCGAAATCCCCCGCCGAGCGCAATCCACGCACCACGCATGACGCGCCGTAATGCCGCACCGTGTCGATCAGCAGCGTCGTGAAGCCGACGACCTCGATCCGGTCGGCGCCGGGCAGATCCGCGACCTCCCGGCGCAAACAGGCGACACGCTCGTCGAGACTGAGGAGCGGGTTCTTGGCTTCATTGTCGGCGACCCCGACGATCAGCCGCGTGAAAATCCCGGTCGCCCGGCTGATGACGTCGAGATGGCCCAGAGTGACCGGATCGAACGTCCCCGGATAGAAGCCGACGCACATCGGATCACTCCCCGGCGCTGTCGGCGGGAGTCGGATCGTCCGGCGCGGCGACATCGTCATCCCCCTCCTCGCCTTCCGATTCCATGACCGGGAAGACGGCGGCGACGCGCTCCTCATCTCCCACGCGGCAAAGAGTCACGCCGCTGGCCTGACGCGCCATGACGCGAATCTGCCCGACAGGCGTGCGGACCAGCCTGCCGACATCCGTGACCATCATGATATCCTCTCCCTCCAGCACCGGAAGTGTCGCGACGACCTCTTTCCCCCGGCGGGGATTGGCCAGGGTCATGTTGGCGATGCCGAGGCCCCCGCGCCCGCTCACGCGATAATCATACGCCGAGGACCGCCGGCCGAACCCCGCATCCGTGACGGTCAGCAGGATTTCCTCCTGCCGCTCCATCTCCTCGAATCGCTCCGGCGCGAGATCGCCGACCGTCGCTACGGCCTCGGAATCCTCGGCGAGTTCCTCTTCGGGCTCCTCCGTCTCCTCGTCCTGTTGCAGCGCGCGACGCTTGGCGTTCGCCGCCTTGAGATAGGCGGCCCGCTCCTCGACCGTCGCATCCACATGGTTGAGCACGCAGAGCGAGTTCACCTCATCCCCCGGCTGCAACCTGATGCCGCGCACGCCGGAACTGTCCCGCCCGGCGAAGACACGCAACGTGTCGTCGGTGATCTGGAATCGGACGCAGCGCGCCTTTCTCGTGGCGAGGAACACGTCCTGCCCCTCGCGACAGGTCGCGACGCCGATCAGCCGGTCCCCCTCGTCCAGCTTCATGGCGATGAGGCCGGATGCGCGGATATTGCGGAAATCGCTCAGCCGATTGCGGCGGACATTGCCGCTGGCGGTGGCGAAGACGAGGTGCAGCGGCTCCCACAACGTCTCGTCCTGCGGCAGGGGCAGCACGGCGGTGATCGAATCGGCGCCCAGCTCCGGCAGGAGATTGACCAGCGCGCGCCCCTTGGCGGTCGGGCTCGCCTCCGGGAGACGCCAGACCTTCTCGCGATAGGCCTTGCCGCCGGAGGAGAAGAACAACACCCATTGATGGGTATGGGCGTTGAAACTGCGGACGACCACATCGTCCCCCCGCCGCCCGGCGGCCGTCCGGCCGCGCCCGCCGCGATTCTGCGCGCGGAAGATATCGAGCGGCGTCCGCTTGATGAAACCGTCGCGCGTGATGGTGACGACCATCTGCCCCGGCTCGACCAGACTTTCGTCCGACTGGTCGCCGAGCGCGTCGGAAATCTCCGTCATGCGCGGCGAGGTCAACGCGGCGCGAACGGCGGTCAGTTCCTCGCGCATCACCTCCATGCGGCGGACATGGCTGCCGATGATCTCCAGCAAGTCGTTGATCTTCGCCGCCACCTCGTCGAGTTCGGCCTGGATTTTCTCGCGCTCCAGCCCGGTAAGACGCTGGAGGCGGAGTTCCAGAATGCCGCGCGCCTGCGCCTCGGTGAGACGGACCTTCCCGTCCTCGACGACATTGCCCTCGTCATGGATCAGCGCCAGCAGCGGAACGACGTCGGCGGCGTTCCACTGGCGCGTCATCAGCGCCTCGCGCGCGGCGGCGGCGTCCGGCGCCGCGCGGATCAGCGCGATCACCTCGTCGATATTCGCGACGGCCAGCACGAGCCCGACCAGCAGGTGCCCGCGATCGCGCGCCTTGTTGAGATCGAAGCGCGCCCGGCGGAGGATCACCTCCTCGCGGAAGCGGATGAACGCCTCCAGCACGTCGCGCAGCCCCATGGTGCGCGGTCGCCCGTCATCCAGCGCAAGGCAGTTGACGGCGAAGGAGGTCTGCAATTGCGTGAAGCGATAAAGCTGGTTGAGCACCACATCCGGCGTGGCGTCGCGCTTGAGTTCGATGACGATCCGCATCCCGGAGCGGTCGGACTCGTCGCGGATGTCGGAAATCCCCTCGATCTCCTTGGCGCGGACGAGATCGGCGATCTTCTCCTGCAACGTCGCCTTGTTCACCTGATAGGGAATTTCCGTGACGACGATCGCCTTGCGGTCCTTGCGGATATCCTCGATCTCGGCGCGCGCGCGGACGGGAATGGAGCCGCGCCCCGTCTCGAAGGCCAGACGGATGCCGCGCCGCCCCATGATGATGCCGCCCGTCGGGAAATCCGGCCCGGGGACGATCTTCATCAGTTCGTCCAGCGTGATCTCGGGATCGGCGATCATCGCCAGCGTCGCGTCGATGATCTCGCCGGGATTATGCGTGGGAATGTTCGTCGCCATGCCGACGGCGATGCCGGACGCGCCGTTGACCAGCAGATTCGGAAAGGCGGCGGGCAGGACGCGGGGCTCATCCTCGCTCTCGTCGTAATTCGGCTGGAAATCGACGGTGCCGCGGTCGATGTCGTCGAGCAGGAAGGAGGCCGATTTCGCCAGCCGCGCCTCGGTGTAGCGCATGGCCGCCGGGCTGTCCCCGTCCACCGAGCCGAAATTGCCCTGCCCGTCGATGAGTGGCACCCGCATGGACCACGGCTGCGCCATGCGGACCATTGCGTCATAGATCGATGAGTCGCCATGAGGGTGGTATTTACCCATGACGTCACCGACCGCGCGGGCCGATTTGCGATAGGGCTTGTCCGCGGTGAAGCCGCTCTCGCGCATCGCGTAAAGAATGCGGCGGTGAACGGGTTTGAGACCGTCCCTTACATCCGGCAGGGCGCGGGAGACGATGACCGACATCGCATAGGCGAGATAGGAGGAGCGCATCTCCTCCTCGATCGTCACCGGCAGGTGGTCGAGCGGGTCTTTCGGATCGTTCAAATCGGTCAAAGGCGGGTCCAGTTTTTACAACGAAACATACCGTTTTCAGACGGCATACGACAGGAGAGGCAGACTAGCACAGGTTCCGCCCTCGCCGGAACCCGAACGGCCCCCGACGCGATATCGGCGCGTCAGGGCGGCGCGTCAGACGGGCCGTACCGTCCAGCCCGCATGGAAACTCCCGCCCGGCGGCAAGTGGAACAGCCCCGACTTCGTTGCGAAATTCCCGTCGAACCCCTCCGGCGCGGCCGTGCCGTGCCAGGGCTCGATGCAGAGGAATCCCGCGCCAGGCTTCGTCCAGACGCCGAGATCGGGAAACCCGTCCCAACTCACCTCGATGCCCCGGCCTGACTGATCGAGAAAGCGCACGCCGCCGCTCGCGACGGGCGCGAAGATCAGCGCATCCGCCTCGAACAACGCATCGGCGAGCACGAGCGTGCGCCCCTCGACCGGGTTGGGAAAGAGCGCCGGGTCCAGCAGCCCACCCGTCACGCGGCGCAGCGGTCCGGTTTCCTCGCGCGAGAAGACGAGACGATGCCCCTCCCGGCTCGCGCCCGGCTGCTGCGGCCAGCAGAAGGCAGGATGCGCACCCAGACTCGCGGGCAACGTCCGTTCGGCATCCGGATTCCGGACGATGTAGCGCACGGACAGCGCGCCGTTCTCGATCGTGTAGCGAATCCGCAAGGAGAACGCGCGGGGAAAGAGAGCGCGGGTCTCGGCGTCGTCCGCCAGTTCCAGCATGCAGCCGGTTTCGGTCCGTTCCAGCCAGCGAAACACACGATCGCGCGCAAAGCCGTGCTGGGTCAGATGAACCGGCGCGCCGTCCAGCTCCGCCCGATCCTCCGGCAAACGCCCGACGATCGGAAACAGCACCGGCGCGTGGCGCGGCCAGGCCGGCCCCGCATTCCAGAGCAAGGGACGGCCATCGGGCCCCTCCACGTGGAGGCGCTCCAACTCCGCCCCTTTCGCAGCTACCGTGGCCGAGAGAGAAGAATCGCCAAAGCTGTGCGTGTCGACGGTCATAAGCGCCCCCTGCAATGAGACCTTCCCTGTATTACGAATGACGGCGCTTTCCAAAAAATGCGTGTCCGCCATGCATGGTTTCCTTTCCGGCGCCGAAGGAATATATCACAGGAATTCGTGATATATTCCTTGACCGACCGAGAGAGCCTCGTGAAAAAAGCGCCCCCCCCCGGCCGCCTTGCCGCCGATTTCGCCGCCCCGCGCGGCCGTGTCTACGACTCCATCACCGAAACCGTCGGCGGCACGCCGCTGGTCGCGCTCCCTCGCCTGACGGCGCAGGACGGGCTCAAGGCGCGCGTTCTTCTGAAGCTGGAATTCTTCAATCCTCTCGGCTCGGTAAAGGACCGCATCGGCGTCGCGATGCTGCGCGATGCGGAGGCGAGAGGGGACATCACACCCGGCAAGACCGTCCTCGTCGAACCTACCTCCGGCAATACCGGCATTTCCCTCGCCTTCGCGGCCGCCGCCATGGGCTACCGCCTGATCGTCGCCATGCCGGAAAGCGCGTCCATCGAACGCCGCAAGATGCTGCGCCTCATGGACGTGCAGCTTGAGCTTACGCCCGCCAATCTCGGCATGGGCGGGGCCATCCGCCGCGCCGAGGATCTGGTGAAAGCCCTGCCCGACGCCTGGATGCCGAGCCAGTTCCAGAACGACGCCAATCCCGCGGTCCACGCAATGACGACGGCCGAGGAAATCTGGACGGACACTTCGGGCGAGGTCGATTGCGTGGTCGCCGGGCTCGGCACCGGCGGCACGGCCTCGGGCATCGCCCATGCGCTGAAACCGCGCAAGCCCGGCCTGAAAGTCTATGGCGTCGAGCCCGCCGAAAGCGCGGTGCTCAACGGCGACGAGCCGGGCCCGCACGGAATCCAGGGAATCGGCCCCGGCTTCTGTCCTCACACGCTCGATCTCAAGGCGCTCGACGGCGTGCTCGATATTTCCGAACGCGACGCACTCGCCACGGCGCGGCGTTGCGCGCGCGTCGAGGGGATTCCGATCGGCATATCTTCCGGAGCCGCGCTTTACGCCGCCCTGCAACTGGCGGCGCAATCGGAGCATGAAGGCCGCACGATCGTCGCCATCGCGCCGTCCTTCGCCGAGCGCTATCTCTCCACGACTCTTTTCACCGGGCTCAGCTAGGCCGATATCAATTAACAAATTTATGTAAGTTGCATATCTTTCATGAAGAAAAACTGTTAACCGTCGCGCCGCCGATCTATACCGGCTCCGATCAGGGACACGCCTGACAGGGATCGGGCACCGCTCTTAAGGAACGACGATCATGACCGCAGCCGATGGCGTTGTCGCTCTCAACTCCGCCTCCCCCGCCGCCAATGCCGATGCCGTCGGCGACAAGGCCGTGCGCGAGCACGGGAAAGTCCGTCTGCGCATCATCGCGATGGTCGTCAGCATCATCCTCGCCCACGCCTTCGTCGCTCTGGCGCTGCACTACACCTGGATGGATGACGACAATAATTTCCATACCAGCTATCTCTCCTTCGGTGCCGCGATCCTCTGCTTCGTCGTCTTTTCCGTCTGCGTCGGGATGCGCTGACACGCATATTCCGCCGCTTATATTCCGCCGGGAGCGGCTGGGCGAAGCGGCGAAACCCCTTTAATAACGTCGCCCATGCTCAGGACTCTCCTCACCGTCGGCGGCTGGACGATGGTCTCGCGCGTGCTCGGCCTTCTGCGCGACCAGATGCTCGCACGGTATCTCGGGGCGGGCCCGACACAGGACGCGCTGCTGGTGGCGTTCCGCCTGCCCAACATGTTCCGCAGCTTGTTCGGCGAGGGCGCGTTCAACGCGGCCTTCGTGCCGATCTTCACCGCGAAGCTGGAACGCGACGGGCATGACGAGGCCCGGCGCTTCGCCGCCTCCGTCATGGGCGCGCTGACGGGATGGCTGCTGTTCCTGGCGATTCTGGGCGAAATCTTCATGCCCTGGGTGGTGCGGCTTCTCGCCTCCGGCTTTACGGTCGGCGGCGAACGCTTCGATCTCGTCGTCACGCTTTCGCGCATCACCTTCCCCTATCTCGTGCTGATCTGCATCGCAGCCCTCGCCGCCGGCGTGCTGAATGCGCTGAACCGCTTCACCATGGCGGCGGCGGCCTATGCCAGCTTCAACGTGGTCGGGATCGTGTCGATCCTGATCGGCGCCTACTGGCTGGGCGACACGGCGCTGTGCAGCGCCTGGGGTCTCACGATTTCCGGCGTGGTGCAGCTCGGCCTGCTTCTCTGGTCCGCCCGGCGCGCGGGCATCACGCTCGTTCCCGGCCTCCCCCGCCTGACCGCGACCATGCGCGACATGCTGAAGCGCCTCGGCTTCGGGCTGATCGGCTCCAGCAGCACGCAGATCAACCTCGTCATCAACACGAATATTGCTTCCTATCTTCCGGCGGGATCGATCGGCTGGATATATTTCGCCGATCGCCTCACCCAACTGCCCCTCGGCGTGCTGGGCGCCGCGGCGGGCACGACGCTGCTGCCCGCCCTCGCCCGCCACGCCGCACGGAACGAAACGCCGGAGGGCCACACGGCGCTGAACAACGCCATCGACTATACCGCCCTGCTCACCCTGCCCGCCTGCATCGGCCTGATCGCGCTCGCCCCCGGAATCATGGCGGGATTGTTCGGCTACGGGCATTTCACCACGCATGACGTCATCGCCTCGTCGCAATCCCTGACCGCCTACGCCATCGGCCTGCCCGCCTTCGTGCTGCTCAAGCTGCTGACGCCAGGCTTCTACGCCCATGGCGACACCCGCACTCCGGTCATGATCGGTTTCCTGTCCATCGGGTTGAATCTCGTTCTGAACCTCCTGTTCTTCCGTCCGCTGGCCCATGTCGGGCCACCGCTCGCCAGCGCCCTCGCCGCGACCGTCCAGGCCGGGATCTTCGCCGTCATCCTCCATCGGCGGAACGTCTTCCGCCCGTCGCCGACCCTGCTCGCGCGGCTGGGCAAGATGAGCGCGGCCTCGGTCGTCATGGGCGGCGTGGCCTGGGCCGCCGCCCGTCACCTCACGCCGGGCCTCGTCGCCTGGCCCGGCCTGGCGCGGATGTCCGCCCTCGCCGCGCTGATCGGCATGTCCGGCGCGCTCTATCTCCTCCTGCTCGCGCTTATGGGGATCGCGGCCCCGCGCGGCATGCTCCGGCGGCTTCGCCGGAGCTGAGCAGGGTTGTCCCCCGTTGCGAGATGGGCCAAAGGCAGAGGAACTTCCTTCACCGGCCCGGGACTGCATGATGAGCGACCGCATTTTCCCCACGATCGACCGCGCGACGGCGTGTCATGTCGTCGCCGCATCGTTCCTGGGATGGATGCTCGACGCCTGCGATTTCTTCATCGTGCTCTTCACGCTGGACAATGTGGCGAACAGTTATCACGCGAGCATCGGCGCGATCCTCTGGGCGCCCACCCTCACCCTGCTCACACGCCCCATCGGCGCGTTTCTCTGCGGGCGCGGCGCAGATCGTTACGGGCGCAAACCCGTCATGATCGCGACGATCACCATCTATTCACTGATCGAGGTCGCCTCGTCCTTCGCTCCCAGCCTGACGGTCTTTCTCCTTCTGCGCGCCCTGTTCGGCATCGCGCTGGGCGGCCAATGGGGGGTCGGCACCTCGCTCATCATGGAAAGCGTGCCGGCCGCCTGGCGCGGATGGTCGTCCGGCCTGCTGCAAGCCGGTTATCCGGCAGGCTACCTGCTGGCGTCCCTGATGTACCTGCTTCTGCCGGTCGTCGGCTGGCGCGGGCTCTACATCATGGGCAGCGCTGCGATTTTCGTGGCGATCTATATCTGGATTCGCATTCCGGAAAGTCCCGAGTGGCGCGGCCGCCTCGCACGGGGCGCGACCCATGCCGACGGTCCGGGCCTGCTGGCGGTGATCCGCGGGAACATGTCCCTGTGGCTGTTCGCCGTCGCGCTGATGACGGCCTTCACCTTCTTCAGCCATGGCTCGCAGGATCTCTATCCCAAGCTCTTCCTCCGCCTGCAACGCGGGCTGACGCCGTCGACCGTCACCCTCATCGTCGTGCTCTACAATGTCTCCGCGATTCTCGGCGGCCTGGTGTTCGGCGCGCTCTCGCAACGGATCGGACGGCAGTTCGCCATCGCCATCGGCGCCTTCGCCGTCCTGCCGCTGCTGCCTCTCTGGACATTGCCGCATTCTCCCTTCTGGCTGGCTCTGGGCGCGATCGGCGTGCAGTTCTGCGTGCAGGGCGCATGGGGAGTCGTGCCCGCCTATCTCAGCGAATTGTCGCCCGCTTCCGTCCGCGCCACCTTCCCCGGCCTCGCCTATCAGTGCGGCAACCTGATCGCGGCCAGCAACGCACTCCTTCAGAACAGGATTTCCGAGATGTTCGGCGGGAATCTGGCGCCCGCGCTGATCGCCGTGGTCGGTGCGGCGGCGGTGGTGCTCCTGACGCTCACCCTGCTCAACGCTTTCCTGCACCCCACCATCGTCCCGCGCCCTTCGAAGACCCGCGCCTGAAAGAGGGACGAGCGGAAGTTTCCGGCGCGATTAAGTCCCGATTAATACTTCGCACCTATCATTGCTGTTCCAATAGGCGGCCGGGGTGGGTAGAAATTCAGTCATGACGAACACGCGAAAAGAATGACCGCGCCCATTCCACCCTCTCCCTCTCCTGAGGGCGCGACTCCGGCCATGGCGCAATGGTTCGCCCTCAAGGCTCAGGAGCCCGAATCCCTGCTGTTCTTTCGCATGGGCGATTTCTACGAACTCTTCTTCGGCGACGCCGAAGCCGCCGCCACGGCGCTCGACATCGCCCTCACCACGCGCGGCCAGCACGCCGGCCAGCCGATTCCCATGTGCGGCGTGCCCGTGGCGGCGGCCCAGGCCTATCTCGCCCGGCTGATTCGGCACGGTTATCGCGTGGCTGTGGCCGAACAGACACAGTCTTCCCCCAAAGCGGGTGGAAAACCTCTGAAAGGCCCCCTGTCCCGGGCGGTCATTCGCGTCATTTCTCCCGGCACGCTGACCGAGGACGAACTTCTCGACGCCCAGCGGCCCAACCTGCTCCTGGCGCTCGCATCGCGGCCCGGACGGGGCGATAGCGCCGCCGCGCATGTCGGCGCGGCCTGGATCGACATCTCCACAGGTCTTTTCGAGACGCAAAGCCTCGAAACCGAAGCCCTGCCGGAACTCCTCGCCCGGCTCGACCCGGCCGAAATCCTGGCCGACGACGCTCTGGTGCCGCCTGAGTTCCTGCCGCGCCTCGCTCCCCCTGCCGCCCCGCTGCGCGCCGACGCGGCAGAACGTGTCGTCGCGGAGACGTTCGGCGTCCCGCAGATCGGCGTGTTGGGCGAGTATGCAACCGAGGAAATCCTCGCCTGCGCCGCCATCCTGACCTATGTGCGGCGCAGTCAGGCAGGGACGATTCCACGCCTCGCCCGTCCGACGCCGTTGGGGGAGCGCGGCACGCTGGGCCTCGATCCCGCCACGCGGGCCAGTCTGGATTTGTTGCAGGCGCGTGACGGAACGACGGAGCACACGCTTTTCGCCGCCGTTGATCGAACGGTCACGGCAGCCGGCGCACGGCTTCTGGCGAGCTGGATCGCGGGACCCAGCACGGAACGGACACTGATCCTCGACCGGCAGGAGGCCTGGCGCTGGCTCGCCGCAGCACCGCCGTTACGCGCCGCGCTCGCCGGATTGCTGCGCCGGGTTCCCGATATGGAACGCGCGCTCGGCCGCCTCTCCGCAGGACGCGGCCAGCCGCGCGATCTGGCCGCGATCCGCGATGCGCTGCTCGCGGCGAATGCCTGCGTGGACATGCTGCGGCCGCAATGCGACGACCACACGCCGAAGCTGATCCGCGCCATTCTCGGCGGTCTGTTCGGCCGGGCCGACGCTCTTCTGGCCCAGCTTGAAGCCGCGCTGGCCGAAGCACTTCCCGCCCGGCTCGACGACGGCGGCGTCATCGCGCCGGGTTTCGACGCCGACCTGGATCGCTATCGCGCCCTGCGCGACGACAGCCGCAAACACGTCGCGGCGCTGCAATCCCGCTACGCCGCGGCCTTTGGCCTTTCCAACCTCAAGATACGCCATCACGCGCAACTCGGCTTCGTCATAGAGGTTCCCGCCGCCGCCGCCGCCCGTCTGCGCGACAGGCCGGAGGTGACCCTCCGGCAGGGAACGGCGAGTCTCGCCCGGTTTTCCACCGGCGAGCTGGCGGAGCTGGACCGCGCGATCCTCGAGGCGGGCGAACGCGCGGCGACGCTGGAGCGGCAGATCTTCAACGGTCTGGTGGCGCAGACGATCGGCATCGCGGCGCTGCCGGAAATCGCGCGGCTGTTCGCTCTGGCCGACGCGCTGCAATCCGCCGCAGCAATCGCGCAGGGCGGCGACTGGTGCTGCCCGGACATCACTGAGGACCAGAGTTTCGAGTTGCGCGCCTGCCGCCATCCGGTGGTGGAGGCCGCTCTCGACTCCGGCGCGCGCTTTGTGCCGAATGACTGCGCTTTGCCGCCCGATCGCCGCGTCATGCTGCTGACCGGCCCGAACATGGCGGGCAAATCCACCTTCCTGCGCCAGACGGCGCTGGCCGTGATCCTGGCCCAGGCGGGCCTCCCCGTCCCCGCCGAAAAGGCGCGGATCGGGCTGGTGGATCGTCTCTTTTCCCGTGTCGGCGCCGCCGACGATCTGGCGCGCGGACGCTCGACCTTCATGGTGGAGATGACCGAGACGGCGGCGATCCTGCGTCAGGCGGGGCCGCGCTCGCTTGTCGTCGTGGATGAGATCGGGCGCGGCACCGCGACGCTGGACGGGCTCGCCATCGCCTGGGCGACGCTGGAAAGCCTCCATTCCCAACTCGGCGCCCGCACGATTTTCGCCACGCATTTCCATGAACTCGGCGCGCTCACGGATTCCATGCCCCGTCTCACGCCCTACACGATGGCGGTGCGGGAATGGCAGGGGAAGGTGATCTTCCAGCACGAGGTACGGCCCGGCGCGGCCCGCAAGAGCTGGGGCGTGCATGTGGCGCAACTCGCGGGCGTGCCACCGCCAGTCGTGCGCCGGGCGGCGCGATTGCTGAGCGCGCTCGAACGCGATCACGCGCAGATGCGCCCGTCCCTGCCGCTCTTCGACGACACGGCGAGAGCGGAAGAAGACGAGACGGGCCAGGAGCGCGACAGGGCACCCCCGCCGGATCGGCTGCGGGAAGTGGTGGAGCGCATGGACCCCGATGCGATGTCACCTCGCGAGGCGCTCCAGACGCTTTACGATCTCAAGAAACTCCTGCTTGAACAGAATGGGCCTTTGGCGTGAGGATGGCCGACGCTCTGCCCTGTCCCCTGATCCCCTTGCCCGGCATGACTGACGGAATTTGATGCGCGACCCGATCTCGACGAATGCAAACGACATGCGGCACCATCTTGCCACGGCGATGACCGCGGCGGGCGGCGTGGGGGAAATCGCGAGAGAGGAGGCGATCGGCATTTTCCGTCGCCATCTCGGCCGTCATTATGGCGAGATCCGCCGTCTGTTCGAGACGCGGAAAATGAAGGGAATCGCTGCGGCCGGAACGCTGGCGGCCCTGACCGACGGCGTCATCGCGACGCTCGCGCAGTTCGTCAGCACGAAGCACGGCGCGGCGGACGCGCCCTCTTTCTGCATCTGCGCCACCGGCGGCTACGGCGCCGGGCTGCTGGCCCCGTTCAGCGATATCGACCTGCTGTTCCTCACGGTCGATCCGCTGACGCCGGACGTCACGGCGCAGATCGAATATATCCTTTATTTTCTGTGGGATCTTGGCCTGCGCGTCGGGCATGCCACGCGATCCGTCGAAGGCTGCTTGCAAGCGGCGGCCGATGATCTGACCATTCGCACGACATTGCTCGACGCGAGACGGCTTTGGGGATCTCGCGCGCTCTACGAGGAATTCGGCCAGCATTTCAATCCCGACCGGGCGGCCGCCGCAACGTTCATCCGCGAGAAGATGAACGAGCGCGAGATGCGCCATCTGAGGTTTTCGGCCAATCCGCATATGGTCGAGCCCAATGTGAAGGAAGGGCCCGGCGGCCTGCGCGATCTCCAGACGCTGAACTGGATGTGCCGCGCGGCACTCGGGCCGTCCGGCCTCAACCCGGCGGCAACGCAGGATGATCCGGTCTTCACCTCCTGCGGCCTTCTGACGGCGCAGGAGGCCAATCGCGCCCGTCGCGCCTGGAACTTCCTCTGGACGGTCCGCATCCATCTTCATTACATCGCGGGCCGCGCCGATGAGCGCCTCCTGTTCGACATGCAGCCCGTCGTCGGCGGTCGTATGGGATATACGGGTCACGGACGCCAGGTCGGCGTCGAACGGTTCATGCGGCATTATTTCCTGACCGCCCGCGAGGTCAGCCGCCTGACGCAGGTGCTCGAACCGGCCATCATGGGACATCTCCTCGGCCTTCCGGCGCCGGACCCCGTCGGCGAGAGGCTCGCGGCGGAACTGGACGCCTGCGACGGGCAAATGCTGGAGGGACAACTCGCCCCGAAGCCGGATAACCGTTTCGAGACCGAGCCGGGCCGCATGATCGCGCTGCTCGATTGCGCGCGCCGACACGGGCTGCGACTCCACCCTCTGGTCCGGCAGCAGCTCATCCGGCATGAACGCCAGGGAATCGCCCTGCGCGCCGATCCTGCGGCGACGCGCATCGTCGCGAGCCTGCTCTGTCAGCCTACAGGCGCGGAGGAGGCGGAGGATCGCGGGATCATGTCCAGCGGCGCCGACTGGGCGGCGTTATTGAGCGAAACGGGGCTGCTCGGCGCGCTTCTGCCCGACTGGTCCCGCATCGTCGGACAAATGCAGTTCGACACCTACCATATCTATACGGTCGATATTCACAGTATCGAGGCGCTGAGAGTCCTCGGGCTTATCGAACAGGGAAAGATGGCGGATGAAATTCCGCTCGCCTATACGCTGGCGCATGACATCCAGTCACGCCGCGCGCTGTATATCGCGACGCTGATCCACGATATCGCGAAGGGGCGCGGGGGCGATCATTCCGAACTCGGGTCCGAAGTCGCGCTCCATCTCTGTCCCGCCCTCGGCCTCGACATGGAGGAGACCGAAACCGTCTCCTGGCTGGTCCTGCATCATCTGCTGCTCAGTCAGACGGCCTTCCGGCGCGATATCGACGATCCGCGCACCATCCTCGATCTCGCTGACACCATCCAGTCGCCCGAACGCCTCCGCCTCCTGTTCCTGCTGACGATCGCCGATATGCGCGCCGTCAATCCGACGGTCTGGAACGCGTGGAAGGCCACATTGCTGCGCGAAATCCACACCCGCGTCGCGGAAGTGCTCGAAGGCGGAATGGCCGCGGAAGAGCGCGACGTGCGTGTGGAACGGGCCAAGGAACTGGCGCGGGACGGCCTGGTCAAGCAAGGCCTGTCCAAGGAAAAGATCGAGCATTTCCTGAATCTCGGCTATGCGGGATACTGGCTCGGCTTCGATGCCGACACTCATATGCGCCATGCCCGGCTCGTCATCGAGTCCGATATCGACGACGCCCCGCTGACTATCGAAGCCCTGCCCATCCCCTCGCGGGACGTGACGGAAATCACGATCCTGAGCGCCGATCATCCCGGATTGTTCAGCCGTATCGCCGGCGCATTGGCGGTGGCAGGAGCCTCCATCGTCGATGCGCGCATCCATACATTGTCCGACGGCATGGCGCTGGATACGTTCTGGGTGCAGGACCCGTTCGGCAGCGCCTTCGAAACGCCGCAGCAATTGACGCGGCTGCATACGCTGGTGGAACAGTCCCTGGCGGGCAAGCTGAATGTGGACCGCGAGATCGAGCGCGCGAACATTCATCGTCATCCGGGACGACGCGTGCGCGCCATCCATGTCCCGCCGCGCGTGGTGATCGACAACAATGCCTCGGACCGCCATACCGTCATCGAAGTGAACGGTCGGGACCGCGCGGGCCTTCTGCACGACGTGACCCAGGCGATCAGCGAGCAGTCACTGCAAATCGCCTCGGCCCATGTCACCACCTACGGCATTCGCGCGGTGGATGTCTTCTATGTGCGGGATCTGTTCGGGCTCAAGCTGACGGATGACAAGCGCATCGCGGCCGTGCGCGCCGCGATTCTCGATGTCCTGCGGGAGCGCGATTCACTCACGGTTTCCGCCGCCTGAAAACGCCGCGAGTTCCTGCCCGATGCGCCGGATCAACCCGTTCCAGCATGTCGGCGGGGGCTCGAGCGTATCGACGTTGAAAATCCGAACGGAGCGATACCAGCGCGGCCCGCGCCACCGCCAGTCGCCCCCGAGGCGATTGAGCAGCCACGCAGGATGTCCCATGGCCCCCGCGAGATGAATCACCAGGCTGTCGACACCGATCACCAGATCACACCCGGCGATCGCGTCCGCCAGATCGCCGAGATCATCCAGCGGCGGACAGATCATGCCTCCTCGGCTCTCCGGCGACGCGTCCTTTTGCAGACAGACGAACTCTATCCCCGGCACGGCGAGAATCGGCGCGAGTTGATCGAAATCGAGCGAGCGCCGTGCATCGAAGCGATAGGTGGGATTGCCTGCCCAAGACAGACCCACCCGCCTGCGCCGTGCTGATGGTGAGAACGGGACATCCAGATACGGCGCATCGGCGGGAGGGCCGTTCAGCCCGAGCAGAACGGGGAGACTCAGCAAGCCGGCGCGCGCGCCCGTTCCGCGCCCCACACGCACGCGGCCATCCGGCACGTCGCGCATGGCCGGCATCCGTTCAAGCAACGGCACGACCTGCTCCGGAAGATCCAGCATCAGGGGCGCCCTTTCGGCCGCCATCGGAATGAAGCGCAAGAACTGGATCGTATCGCCCAAGCCCTGCTCGGCATGCACCGTCACGACCTGGTTCGTCGGCTGGCCGTCCCATGTCCCGCCGTCAGCAGGTCGTGCGCCCGGAAGCGCATGCCGTTCTTCGAAGCGTTTCCAGCCGCGCGCCATAGTCCCGCGCCCGAGATCGATCGTACCCAATGTGAAGAGCGCACGGGCCGTTTCGACAGGATTTTCCATTTCCACGACCTGATGCAACAGGCGCTCGGCGGCGTCATATTCGCCATATTCCGCCAAGCAGGCCCCCTTGCTGTTCAGAACGCGCGCATCCTGCGGCGCATCGGTCAGAGCTTCGTCGAACGCCGCGACGGCCTGCTGATAAAATCCGAGCGCTGTCAGGGCGATCCCGAGATTATGGACCGTCTCGACGCTGGGGCGTCCCAAATTCACCGCGTGTTCAAGCACCGTTCGGGCTTCGCTGAACGCCGCAACCTCGATGAGCGTCGCTCCGAGATTGGCCCAGGCCGCCGGATCGTTCGGGAGAAGGCGGCAAATGACCCGAAAATGCGGCAGGGCAAGGGAAAACGACCGATTTTCAAAATAATGGACCGCCAGAGCCTGTCGCACGCCGACATCCGCCGGAGCGAGGTCCACCGCCCGAGTGAACGCCGCCTCGGCCTCCTCCCGGCGATTCAGCCGCACAAGGCTCTGCCCGAGACGGGCGTGAGCATACGGATCGCCCGGGCGAAACATGACGGCGACCGCGAGGGCAGCCCGCGCGGCTTCGTCATGCCCCGCGCCGCTTAACGCCTCCCCGAGCGTACGATGGAAACGCGATGTCTGTTCATGAGTGAGCACCGGAACGGCGATCGCCTGCCCGGCGTGACCGATCGCGAGGCCGGGCAAACCGCGCGCCAGCGCCACGCAGGCGAGGCCGTGTATCGCCTCCGCATGGCCGGGCCTTTCCCGGAGAGCCATAGTGAAACAGGCTTCCGCTTCCGCCAGATTCGCGTTGGCGATATGGGAAAACCCGGCCGCGATCGCATCACTGTCAGCCATGCCGCTCCTCACGGTTCGACGCGTCCGGACTCCTCATGATTTCTTCGGGCCCGTTTACGATTGATTCAGATTTATGTCGGACACTCAACGCCTGCTGGCTCTCAGCAGAAGACGAGGGGAACCGATCGATGCATGTCGAGCAAAGAACGGGCTCAATCCCGGGGATAGTGTTCGCCACGGTCCGGCATGGGTCAACAGCCAGAACGATCACCGTCTCTGTTGCGCGCACGGAGACCGGCCGCTTCGTGGCCAAACTTCCGTCCGGCAAATGGAGTATCGAATGCATGACCGCGGAGAACGCCATTCTGATGCACGCCGCGCTGATCTTTCCCATAGAGATCGAATCGGCGCCATGGCTCGCGAATGCGCAGAAATGCCCGATCACGAAAAACACACTCTCCGCGACAAAAACGAAGAATCTCGCTTCCTGACATCCATGAGACGCGGCGCCATAACCAGACACAAGAGGGAGAGCCTTGCGTTCGATCCCGAACGGCGCGAGAACACGCCATGCCCGCCTCGCCTTCTCGTCCTTTGTCCCGCCGTGCGGCCTTGCACGGAGTGGGCGTGACTCTGGGAGCAGGCCTGCTTGCCAGACCCCGCCCCGCCCGAGCGGATCGTCCCTGGGCAGAGGCCGGACAGCGCGCCTCGATCATCGACACCCGGACCCTGCCGCCAGGGTCCGATCCATGGCGCGCCGTCGCCGCCGGCGAGGATGGACGGCTGATCGGGCTCGCGGCGAAAGGCGACACGACAGGCCTCCAAAGCCTGGATCAGCAAGGACATGTCACCTCATTCGATCCCGGCATCGTCGCGCCTGACATTCTGACGGTCGGCGGGGATGGGGGACTCTGGTGCGTCAGCCAGGGAAAGACCGGGAACGGCACCAGTCTTCACCTCCTCGACCGCGCGACTTCACGCGTGCGGGATAGCTGGCCGTTGCCTGCCGCGCTGCTCAGACCCGCCTCTCACCTCAGTGCGATGGCCGTTCATGGGCCGCTGATCTATCTGGCGGATGACGGTGTCCCCGCCCTCATCGTCTTCGACCGGCGAAACAATGCCGGACGGCGACTTCTGGAAAACAATCCCAGCCTTCGCGGTCGCCGGGCGACCGTCATCGGCGGCGTGACGCAGATGCGCGACGGGCATGTGCTGGAACGCGACGTCGCGATGCTCGCCCTGTCCCCCGACGGAACATGGCTGTTCTACCAGCCGCCGTGCGGCCCGCTCTATCGCATTGCGACGGAGCTGCTGACGGACCCCTCCATCGGGCCCGTCGAGCAACTGGACGGCTCCGCCGAATGGCGCGACACGCCGACATTGAGCGGCCTGGTCATGACGCCGCGCGGCACGTTGCTGATGATGGACGTCGCCGAGGGCCGTCTTCTGAGTTTCTCCGCCGCGCGCGATCCCCTCTGGCTGCTTGCCGATCCTCGCCTCGCCGGGGCCGGCGCGCCCTCACTCGACACCGACGGCACAGTGCTGGTCCCGATTGCGGCGGGCCCCGCCGTGCTGAAGATTTCCTGCCCCGGTACCTGACGCAACGCTCCACGCATCCGCCCAGCCATGTTATGAGCCTCATATGCGGTACATTTCGACACGCGGGGACGCCCGCCCTCGCTCGTTTTCCGATTGTCTTCTGGCCGGTCTCGCGGAGGATGGCGGCCTTTACATGCCGGAATCCTGGCCCCATTTCCCGGCAACGGAATGGCGCGCGTTGCGGGGCCTGCCCTATCCCGAACTGGCGGCACGCGTCATCGCGCCGTTCGCGGCCGGATCGCTCGACCTTCCGACGCTGGAACGGCTCTGTCACGAGGCTTATGCCGGGTTCGACCATGCCGCGATCGCGCCTCTGGTGGAGATCGAGAACGGGCTGTTCGCGCTCGAACTCTTCCACGGTCCGACCCTCGCCTTCAAGGACATGGCGATGCAGTTGCTGGGGCGGCTTTTCGACCATGTCCTGACCGAACGCGACGAGACCGTCACCATCGTCGGCGCGACTTCCGGAGACACCGGCTCGGCCGCCATCGAGGCCTTCCGCGGCAGCGCCCGCGTCTCCGTCGTCATCCTGCATCCGCAAGGCCGCACGTCCGAGGTGCAGCGTCGCCAGATGACCACCGTCCGGGACGCCAATATCCACAATATCGCGCTCGACGGCACGTTCGACGATTGCCAGGACATGGTGAAGGCCATGTTCGCCGATCTCCCCTTCCGGGACGAGGTGAGGCTTTCGGCGGTCAATTCCATCAACTGGGCGCGCATCGCCGCGCAGATTCCCTATTACGTCCGCGCGGCGCTCGCCTTCGGCGCGCCGGAAAATCCGGTCTCCTTCGCCGTACCCACTGGAAATTTCGGCAACGTGCTCGCGGCCTGGGCCGCGTCACGGATGGGTTTGCCGGTCCGCCGTCTGTGCATCGGCTCCAACCGCAACGACATCCTGACGCGCTTCCTGTCCAGCAACGACATGAGCATCCGAGGCGTGGAGCCGAGTCTCTCTCCCTCCATGGATATCCAGGTGTCGTCGAATTTCGAGCGCCTCCTCTTCGAACTTCTCGGACGCGACTCCGCCGCCTGCGCCGCGACCATGACGGCATTCCGCAAGACGGGCCACATGGCGATTCCGCCGGCGGCGTGGGAAAAGGCGTGCGAAACTTTCGCCGGGCTCCGGCTGGACGATGACGAGACGCTGGCGGAAATGCAGCGTCTCTTCCGTGAAAGCCGCTACCTCGCCGACCCGCATTCCGCGATCGGCCTCGCCGCCGGGCGCGCGGGGCGCGAGACCGGCGTGCCGATGGCCGCCGCCGCGACGGCGCATCCCGCGAAATTCCCTGACGCCGTGCGCGAGGCGACCGGCATGTCGCCCGCGCTCCCGCCCCGCCTGTCCGACCTCTTCACGCGCGAGGAGCGTTACGTCACGCTGCCGAACGATCTCCACGCGGTGCAGTCGGATATTCGCGCTTTTCTTGCGGCGCGCTAGGATAGCGCTGAGGGTCAAAAGACACGGGGAGGCTGGCGATCACGGCCTCGCCGCCCCATATTCGCCTCTGCCCCTTTTTTCGCAGGATATTTGCTTGAGCACCGATCCGATCTCCGTCACCCGCCTGCCCAACGGCCTCACCATCGTCACCGAGCGCATGACACGGGTGGAGACGGTCTCCTTCGGAGCCTATGTCTCGACGGGCGCCCGGCACGAGAAGGCGACCGAGAATGGCGTCTCCCATTTTCTCGAACACATGGCCTTCAAGGGCACGACGACCCGCAGCGCCGCGCGCATCGCCGAGGAAATCGAGAATGTCGGCGGCCATATCAACGCCTACACCGCCCGCGAGCAAACGGCCTATTACGTCAAGCTGCTGAAGGAGGACCTGCCGCTCGGCGTCGATATCATCGGCGACATCCTGACCCACAGCACCTTCCTCGCCGAGGAGGTGGAGCGCGAGCGCGGCGTCATCCTTCAGGAGATCGGCCAGGCCAACGACACGCCGGACGACATCGTGTTCGACCATTTCCAGGAAACAGCCTATCCCGGCCAGCCCATGGGCCGCGCCATCCTCGGCACCGAGGACCTCGTGGCCGGGATGAGCCGCGAGACGCTCACCGGCTATATGCGCGAGCATTACACCTCGCGGAACATGGTGATCGCCGCCGCCGGCAACCTGCATCACGACCAGGTGCTCGATCTCGTCCAGACTCATTTCCGCGACCTGCCGGACCATGAGACCGCGCCTGCGGCGGAGGCCCGCTATACGGGCGGCGAGCGGCGCGTGGCGCGCGATCTCGATCAGGCCCATATCCTGCTCGGCTTTCCTTCCGCCGCCTATCGCGACCCGGATTATCACGCCGTCATGCTGCTCTCGACCATTCTCGGCGGCGGCATGTCCTCGCGCCTCTTTCAGGAAATCCGCGAGAAACGCGGGCTGGTCTATTCCGTCTATTCCTTCGCGCAACCCTTTCTGGACGGCGGGCTGTTCGCGATCTACGCGGGCACGGGAGAGGAGCAGACGCGCGAGCTCATTCCCGTCGCGCTCGACGAACTGCACCGTCTGCCGCAGGGCATCGCGCCGGAGGAACTGTCCCGGGCGCGCGCCCAGCTCAAATCCTCGCTACTCATGTCGCTCGAAAGCACGGGAAGCCGCTGCGAGCAGATCGCCCGGCAGTTGCAGGTTCACGGCCGCGTCATCCCCACCGCCGAAACGGTGGCGAAGATCGACGCGGTGACGGAGGCCGACATCATCGCCGCGGCCCGACGCATTTTCTCGGGCGCGCCGACGCTGACCGCCATCGGCCCCGTCTCCGGAATGCCCGACCTCGACTCCATCCGCGCGAGACTCGCCGCATGAGCGACGACACGGCCCAGCAACTCCGGGATCTGCTGGAGGCGGCACGCAAGGCCGGGGCGGACAAGGCGGACGCCGTCGCGATCTCCTCCCTCACCGTCTCCGCCATGTGTCGCAAGGGCGTGCCGGAAGGGCTGGAGCATTCGGAAACGAGCTCGATCGGACTTCGCGTCTTCATCGGCCAGCGCGCCGCCACCGTCTCGGCGACCGAACTCGACCCCGCACGCTTCGCCGCTTTGGCGGAGCAGGCCGTCGCCATGGCGCGCGTGCTGCCGGAGGATTTCTATCTCGGTCTGGCCGATCCGGAAGATCAGGGCAGTGTGGACGCAGCGGCGCTCGATCTGGCCGATCCCGGTCCCGCGCCCGATCTCGCCGCCCTGCTCGAACGGGCGCGCGCCGTCGAGGACGCCGCTCTGGCCGTGACGGGCGTGACGAATTCCAGCGGCGCCTCGGCGTCCTATGGACGGAGTCGCGTCACCCTCGCCGACACCAACGGCTTTACCGGCAGCTACAGCCGCACCAGCCACGGCGCGGGCGTCAGCGTCCTCGCGGGCGTCGGCGAATCCATGCAACGCGACTACGCCAGCCACGGAACCGTCCATCTCGCCGATCTCGACGCCCCCGAAAGACTGGGGCGCGAGGCGGGCGAACGAGCCGTGCGCCGCCTCGATCCCGGCAAGCCGCGCACCGGCAGACTCCCCGTGGTCTTCGACCCGCGCGTCTCGGGAAGCCTGCCGGGGCATCTCGTCTCGGCGATCAACGGCGCGGCCATTGCACGCGGCACTTCATTCCTCGCCACGAAAATGGGCGAGGCGATCCTGCCGCAGGGCCTCAGCCTTATTGACGACCCCCTTCGCCCCCGAGGCTTGCGCTCCCGGCCGTTCGACGGGGAAGGCCATCGCGCCTCGGTCCTGGCCCTGGTCGAGAACGGCATCTTGCGCGAATGGGTGCTGGATACGCGCGCGGCCCGTCAGTTGGGGCTGAAGCCGAATGGACGCGCCGTGCGCGGCGTGGGCGCGCCGCCGGGTCCGGGAACGAGCAATCTCTATCTGGCGGGCGGCGCGACTCCGGTCGCGGAGTTGATCGCGGATATCGTCGAAGGTGTGTGGGTGGATGAGCTGATGGGGTCCTCCATCAACGGGCTGACCGGCGATTACAGCCGGGGCGCGTCCGGCTTCATGATCCGCAACGGCCAACTGGCCGAGCCGGTCGCGGAACTCACCATCGCCGGAAACCTTCTGGAGATGTTCCAGTCGCTGCGCGCCGCCGATGATCTCGTCTTCCGGCGCGGCATCGACGCGCCGACGTTGCGGATCGACGGCATGCGGGTCGCCGGCTCGTGACGGACGGAAAGAAGGAGTTATCCAGGATGCGCTTGATCCACGCTCTCGCCGCATTGGCGCTCCTCGCCGGCGCGGGGCTGCACCCGGCCGATGCCCGCCCCGGTCGCGGCACCTCTCTCGGCAGTCGCGGCAGCCGCACCTACAGCCTGCCGCCACCGACCGCGACGGCGCCGAATTTCGTGCGCCCCATGGATCGCAGTCTCACCGCCCGTTCGGCCATGCCCTCCGCCGCACCCGCGACGCCGTATCCGATGAACCGACCCTATGGCATGGTCAACCGCCATCCGTTCATGACCGGCTTCGCCGGGGGTCTTCTCGGAGCCGGTCTCTTCGGCCTGTTGTCCGGCCACGGGCTGTTCGGCGGCGTCCACGGGTTGTTCTCGTTCATCGGCTTTCTGATCCAGATCGCAATCATCGGCGCGATCGTCGTCTGGCTGCTGCGCCGCTTCGGGGGCGGCCGGAGCGCCTCGTCCCCGGGCGCCGGAATGAACCGCGCCCCCTCGGGCGGCGTCACCATCACGCCGGATGATTATCGCGCCTTCGAGCGCCTGTTGCTCGATATTCAGGCCGCGTGGAGCGCGCAGAATCTCCGGGCGCTCAATACGATGGCGACGCCCGAGATGGTGTCCCATTTCAGCGAGCAACTGGCCGATTACGCGAGCCGTGGCGCGCGCAACGTCACGTCGAACGTCCGTTTCCAGCGCGGCGACCTGTCGGAAGCCTGGCGCGAGGGCAATTTGACCTACGCCACCGTCGCGATGCAGTACAGCCTGACCGACGTCACGACGGACATGTTGGGCCATGTCATCGACGGCAGCGCGACCGAGCCCATGATGGTGACGGAACTCTGGACGTTCGTTCGCGCGGACGGGCGCGGCAACTGGATTCTCTCGGCAATCCAGCAGGCGGGATAATCCCCCGCCTGTCGCTCAAAGCCGCAGCAGGCCGATGGTGAAGAGGATTGCGCCCAGCAGGGCGATCCCCGCCGCCAGCCCGTAGATGCGGCCGCGCCGGTTGGCGTCGTTCATGCGAAAAACACCCGATCGACGAGCAGGCCCAGAAAGAGAAGGAACAGATAGGCCAGCGAATAGCGGAAGGCGAACTTTGCCGGACGATCGCCGGTCAGGCTCTCGCCGCGCTCGTTCTGCCGGTCGAACAGCACCCGGAAGGCGCAGGCGATGAAGCCGAGATCGAGCATGACCGCCGTGACCGTATAAACCGGCCCGCAAAGTCGCATCACGCTCGGCACCAGCGTCACGGCGCCGAGGATGAAAGTATAGACGAGGATGTTCCAGCGCGTGTGACGCGGCCCTTTCACGACGGGCAGCATGGGAATCCCGGCGCGCGAGTAATCCTTGCAAGCGTAGAGCGACAGCGACCAGAAATGCGGCGGCGTCCAGAGAAAGACGATCGCGAACATCACGACCGGCAGCACGGCCATGCCGCCCGTCACCGCCGCCCAGCCGATCATCGGCGGGAAAGCCCCCGCCGCCCCACCGATCACGATGTTCTGCGGCGTGCTGCGCTTGAGCCACATCGTATAGATCACGGCATAGAAGAAGATGGAGAAGGCAAGGATGCCCGCCGCCAGCGCATTGCTCGCCAGCCAGAGCACGACGACCGAAATCACCGCCAACACGACGCCATAGACCAGCGCGGAATCGGCATCCATGCGACCGCCCGGTATCGGGCGCACGGCGGTCCGCTTCATCACCGCGTCGATATCGCGGTCATACCACATGTTGATCGCCCCGGCCGCGCCGGCGCCGGCGCAGATGCAGGCCATATAGATCAGCCCCGCCGCAACGGGCGGCCAATGCGGCGCGACGGCCATCCCCGCGACGCCGGTGAATACGACGAGGGAAATCACGCGCGGCTTGAGGAGCGCCAGCCAGTCCCGCAACGCTGACCCCGCCGCGCCCGGTCCGCCAGCGCGTGACGGGGCAGCAATCTCCAGCGCGGCACTCATGCGCGTTCCCTCACATGGCTGAACGCCACCCATGCCACCAGAGGCATGACGATCAGAACCGCGAGGCTGGTCAGTTCCGCTCCGAACTGGCCGAGCACGGGCGACCCCCACAAGGTGCAGACCGTTCCCAGCGCCGCCAACAGCACATGCCCCACTTCGAACCAGCGTGGCGCGTCGAGCCCCATCACCCGGCGCATCCACATGTAGCACCCCCCCAGCCCGGCGAACACCGCGCCGAACAGCACGGCGGAATGGAAATCCTCCAGCCCGGATTGAAAGAGGCGGAAGGCCCAGCCTGCCGAACCCAACAGGAGCGCGCCAATCGCCCAGAGGGCGAAGGGTTCCAGCTCGACCCGCTTGCCCCACATGTCCCGGCACAGAACCGCCACGAATGTCAGAGCTGGCAACGCGCCGAACACGATCTCACTCCAGAACGGATAGGCGGCCCCTTCGAGATAATCATGCGCCCAGAGCACCGGCCCCGGCAACGCCATGACGGCAAGAAGCAGAGGCAGCGCACGCCCCGCGCGCAGAGGCGGCAGCGCCTCGCACGCTGTTCCGAAGGAGAGCACCAGGGCTAGCGCCGTCATCGGCGCCCTGCACTGCGTCAGAAGATGCTGCCATATGGCCGATGACGGCGTTGCCCGCGCCAGGTCGTGCGTCACCTCCGCCGCGATCAGCGGGCAGACGATCACGAGCGCCATCGCTCCGAGCAACTGCGACCACACGAACAACGACAGATCGCCGAAGCGGCCCGGCCGTTCTTCCAGCACCGTGACCACCGTGCCGAGCGCCAGTCCGAAAAGACCGGCGGCCCAGAGCAGTAGCGCCACGCCCATGTAGAGCGCGTCATGGGACGAAATGAACGATCCGACAGGCGACATCAGCATGACGGACAGCGCCAGCATCACCCAGCACACCCGGTCACATCCCGGAAAGACCGGCCCGCCTATCCCGAGCCGGGCGGGCAGTAGCCAGCGGCCGCATCCTCCCAGCAACGCCAGCGGCACGGCATAGAAATCGAGCAGGAAACCATGGCGCAGCAGCAGCGACTCGTCCGCGCCGCCCAGTGCCAGCATGCCGCCGGCCATGCCTGCCAGTGCGGAAAGTCCAAAAAAGAGCGCTCCGTCGGCCCAGCTTGCCGGCCGTGATGCGTCCCCGAGCGAGTTCGCCTGCGTCAAAACCCAGTCCTCGTGATCTGCCGCGCGCCCGTTCGTCCGGTCGCGAGGGGCCATCTCCTCTTCCGCCGCCTTCAGGCCACGAGGGCGGCTTGACCTTCTTTAGTCCCCTCGTGCCGCAATGTCACCAAGGTGAAAAGCCCGGCCGGCGGAACGGGAACGATCTCGGCGCGGGCGAGATCATCCGGCGGCAGGAGCGATTCCATCGCGAAATCAGGATGCCAGCCCAGCGAGCGCGAGGCCCGCGCCATGCCGCGCTCCACGGCGAGTCGCATGCCGCCGCGCGCGAGGAAGTGATTGACGAAGAGAATATGGCCGCCCGGCTTCACCACGCGCTTGAGTTCCGTCAGCAGGCGGCGGGGGTGGGGGACGACCGAGGCCACGAACATGGCCACGGCGATGTCGAAACTCGCCTCGGGAAAGCTCGTCTGCTCCGCGTCCATTTCGAGCAGGTCGTCGATATTGCTCAACCGCTCCCGCACCACGCGCTCACGGGCGCGGTCCAGCATGGCGTCCGAGAGATCGATGCCGGTGATGGATTTCGCGCCACTGTAAAACGGCAGGGCGAGGCCGGTGCCGACGCCGACTTCCAGCACCCGGGCGCCCGGCAGGGCGTTCACCGCCGCCACGGCACGGCGGCGGCCGAAGGCGGAAACCCCTCCGAACACATTGTCATAGACCCGCGCCCAGCGGCGATAGGCCGCCTTGACGGACTCGGCGTCCAACGCAGTGTGCGGCCTGTGCATGCCCAGTTCGCGGTCCTGATCCGGACCGACAGCAGACAACTCAGGTCGTTTCATCGGGCTTCCTTTTCCTGCTCGTGCCGTCATGTTCCTCCGGCCCGCGCGTCCCCGCCGGATGCACAGCGACTACCCGATAAAGAGGCGGCTGGCGAGAGGCGGTTTGCACCCGGGCGGCTCGGGCGGCTATAATTTCCATTCCCTTAGCCTGAGCGGATCACGCGAGACCATGCTGATCACACTTCTCGTCATTCTCTCGGTTCTGGCGTGGGTCTCGATCATTTGCGTCTATTTCCATGCGGAAATCGTCTCGGCCCTGGCCAACCGCTTCAAACGGGACAAGCCTCCCGCCGCTCCCGCCACTATGACCGGAAAACTCCCCGGCGCCCCCCCGCAGGACGCGCCCATCTTCGAACGCGCGCCGACCGGCCGCCAGAACTGAGCGCATTGCGTGGGCCGGCCTCATTCCCGCGCCAGCCGTCTCTCGATCGCGTCCCATATCAACCCGGCGCTGTTGATGCCCTCGAAACGGTCCAGTTCCTGAAGGCCCGTCGGCGAGGTCACATTGATCTCGGTCAGAGACGCGCCGATCACGTCGATGCCGACGAAGATCAGCCCGTTCTCACGCAGATGCGGGCCGATCGTCGCGCAGATTTCCCGGTCCCGCTCCGTCAGCACCGCCCGCTCGGCCCGTCCTCCCACATGCATGTTGGACCGCGCCTCGCCCTGCGCCGGCACGCGGTTGATCGCTCCGATCGGCTCGCCGTCCACGAGGATGATCCGCTTGTCCCCGAACCGCACCTGCGGCTCGTAGCGCTGCGCCATGAGAGGCTCGCGCGAGCGGCTGAAATGCATCTCCAGCAGGGAGGCGAAATTCTCGTCATCCTCGCGGATGCGGAAGATCCCCGCGCCGCCATTGCCGTAGAGCGGCTTGAGGATGATGTCCCCATGCCGGGCGCGGAACGCCGCGATCGCCTGCACGTCCCACGTCACCAGAGTCGGCGGCATCAGCTCCGGGAAATGCATCACCAGCAGCTTCTCCGGCGCATCCCGCACCGAGCGGGGATCGTTCACCACCAGCGCGCGCCCAGGGCCCACCCCATGCACATGCTCCAGCATATGGGTGGCGGTGATGTAACCCATGTCGAATGGCGGGTCCTGCCGCATCAGGATCACATCCATTCCGCCGAGATCGATGAGTTCCTCCGGGCCGAATCGCGCGTGATCGCCCTGGACGCGCTGCACCCGCGCCGGACGCGCCGTCGCCTGCAAACGGTCCGTCACCAGCCCGCCTGCCGTGACCGCGCCCTCGTTCAGCCGGAGGCCGCGCACGTCATACACGAAAAGTTCATACCCCCGGCGCTGCGCTTCGAGCATGAGCGCGAAGGTGGAATCTCCGTCGATATTGACTGACTCAAGCGGGTCCATCTGGACGGCGATACGAAATGTCATGCGGCGATTTCCCTAGGGCGAAGCCCTGCCCTTCTCTCCGGCATCGTCTCTCCGGCCCCGTCTTCTATCCGAAAGTATCCCGCTCTTGGCAAGCCGGACCTACGGATAGCCGATCGAGAGGATTTCCAGCACGCGCGCGCCGCCGGGCGTGTTCACCGTCACCTCGTCCCCGACCCGGGTTCGCAACAGGGCTCGCGCGAGCGGCGATACGAGGCTGATTTGCCCGCTCGCCGTGTCCACCTCGTCGCATCCGAGAATCGTGACGCGATGTTCCGCGTCGTCCTCATCCACGTAGGCGACCGTCGCGCCGAAAAACACGCGGTCCCGCAGGGACTGCGCCGCCGGATCGACGATCACCGCCTGGTCCAGCCGCTTCGACAGGAAGCGGATGCGCCGGTCGATCTCGCGCAACCGGCGCTTGCCGTAAATATAGTCGCCATTCTCCGACCGATCGCCGTTCCCCGCCGCCCAGGAGACGATCTCGACGATCTTCGGCCGCTCGACCAACCGCAGATCCGTCAGTTCCGCCCGCATCCGCGCCGCGCCGTCCGGGCTCAGATAGCGCGACAACGCCACCGTCCCGGCTTCAGCCACGGCGGTCCTCCAGCCGGAAGCGGATCACGCCGGAAATCCGCTCGCCCGGCGCCAGCACATGCAGCCCGCGTTCCAGGACGTCCGGATGATGAATCGCATCGTTCATGTTCGTGGCCGGCTCGACCGCGACGAAGGATTTCCCCGGCACGGCGTAGACGACGAGATGCCGGAAGATCGGGTCCGCGTCGATCGTCACCGCGTAGCCCTGCTCGGGCTCCGCCAGTTCCGCGCGCCCCGCCCAGCCCGCGAAGCAATTGTCGATCTTTCCCCCCGCGACCACGCGCGGCGCGGCGAAGGACCATGCGCCCTCCGCCGGAACGGCCCGTTCCGGCAGGTTCCGGCCATCATTCTCCCATACGGTCCCCGCCTTGAAGCTCAGCGTCGCCGAAGCGGAGCAGGCAAGAAAAGGATGGACCCCGAACCCGACCGGCTGCGGACGCGCATCCTGGTTCACCACCAGGATTTCGAGATCGAAGCCGTTGTCATGCAGCACGAAGGACTGCACGCAGCGATAGGCGAAGGGCCATTCCTTCGCGCGCGCCTCGTCCTCGGGCTTGTGATCGAACAGGAGAATGGCGCGGTCCGCGTCGGACTGGACGACCGTCCAGACATGTTCCCAGCCGTTGCCGTGAATGCTGTTCGCCTCGCCGACGAAATTCCCGGCCAGACTGAACGCCTGCCCTTCGAAGGAAAAGGCCGCGCCGCCGATCCGGTTGGAATAGGGCACCAGCGGATAGGCGCCGACAGCCGCGCCCTTCTGCGCCGGCAGGTTGGGGTCGGCCTGCGGGGCAAGGAGATCGCGCTCCGCCACGCGCCAATAGGCCACGCTGCCGCCCAGTTCCGGCAACAGGCCCAGCCGGCTCTCGCCTCGCGCAAGCTCGATCACTCTGCCACGTTCCGGTCCATCCGCTTCTGTCCCGAGTGCTTCAGCTCCAACCGTTTCAGTCATCGTCCCGCTCTTCCCCCTCCCCGCGCGCCGCCGCGTTTGCGCTTCGCCGGGTCATATCCGCCGCCGCCCGGCCCGAGCGGACGCGGCGTGCGATCCTGCCTCGTCCGTTGCGGCGATGCGACGGGCGGCGGCTCGATCCCGAGTTCGATCGCCTCCAGCCGCCGGATCTCGTCACGCAGGCGCGCGGCCTGCTCGAAATCGAGATTGCTGGCCGCCTCGCGCATCCGTTTTTCCAGATCGGTGATCGAGGCGGCCAGCGATTTGCCGACGAATTCCTTCGTGTCTCCGCCCGAATCGGGCGCGACCGTGACGTAATCCTGCTCGAACACCGAGGCAAGCGCGTCGCCGATCTTCGTCCGCACGCTTTGCGGGGTGATGCCGTGCGCCTCGTTCCATTCGTTCTGCCGCGCCCGCCGCCGCGCCGTCTCGGCGATGGCGTAATCCAGGCTGTCCGTCATCTTGTCGGCATACAGCAGCACCCGCCCCTCGATATTGCGCGCCGCCCGGCCGATGGTCTGGATCAGCGAAGTGCGGCTGCGCAGGAACCCTTCCTTGTCCGCGTCCAGAATCGCCACCAGCGAACATTCCGGGATATCCAGCCCCTCGCGCAGCAGGTTGATGCCGACCAGCACGTCGAACGCGCCGAGACGCAGATCGCGGATGATCTCGATCCGCTCCAGCGTATCCACGTCCGAATGGAGATAGCGCACGCGAATCCCCGCCTCGTTGAGATATTCCGTCAGATCCTCCGCCATGCGCTTTGTCAGCGTCGTGACCAGCACGCGCCCGCCCTGCGCGATGGTCACGCGGCACTCCGCGAGGAGATCGTCCACCTGCCCCTCGACCGGACGCACGATGGTCACGGGGTCGATCAGCCCGGTCGGCCGGATCACCTGCTCGGCGAAGACGCCGCCCACGCGCTCCAGCTCCCACCGCCCCGGCGTGGCGCTGACAAACACGGACTGGGGCCGGAACGACTCCCACTCCTCGAATTTCAGCGGGCGATTGTCGATGCAGGAGGGGAGACGGAAGCCGAACTCCGAGAGGATCGACTTGCGGGCGAAATCCCCCCGCTCCATCCCGCCGATCTGCGGCACGGTGACATGGCTTTCATCGACGATGAGCAGCGCGTCCTCCGGCAGATATTCGAACAGCGTGGGCGGCGGATCGCCCGGCCCTCGCCCGGAGAGGTAGCGCGAGTAGTTCTCGATCCCCTTGCACACGCCGGTCGTCTCGATCATCTCCAGATCGAAGGTCGTGCGCTGTTGCAGGCGCTCGGCCTCCAGCAGTTTCCCTTCCGCCGTGAACTGCGCCAGACGCTCGCGCAGCTCCTGCTTGATGCCGATCATCGCCTGGTTGAGCGTCGGGCGGGGCGTGACGTAGTGCGAGTTCGCATAGATGCTGATTTCCGCGAGATCGGCCGTCTTGTTGCCGGTCAGCGGATCGAACTCGATGATCTCGTCGATCTCGTCGCCGAACAGCGAGACCCGCCACGCGCGATCCTCGTTCTGCACGGGGAAAATATCGATCTGTTCGCCCCGCACCCGGAACGTGCCCCGCTCGAAACTCGCGTCGTTGCGGCGATATTGCAGCTCAACCAACCCCTTGATGAGCTTCTCCCGGTCGATCTCGCCTCCCGTCTCCAGCCGGACGACCATGCGCGAGTAGGTCTCGACCGAACCGATGCCGTAGATGCAGGAGACGGAGGCCACGATCACCACGTCGTTGCGTTCGAGCAGGGCCTGCGTCGCGGCATGGCGCATCCGGTCGATCTGCTCGTTGATCTGGCTGTCTTTTTCGATATAGGTGTCCGACCGCGGAACATACGCCTCGGGCTGATAATAGTCGTAATAGGAGACGAAATACTCGACAGCGTTGTCGGGGAAGAACTGCTTCATCTCCCCGTAGAGCTGGGCCGCGAGCGTCTTGTTCGGGGCGAGGATCAGAGTCGGCTTCTGCGTCGCCTCGATCACCTTGGCCATGGTGAAGGTCTTGCCCGAACCGGTGACGCCGAGCAGCACCTGATCGCGCTCTCCGGCCTCGATCCCGCCGACGAGTTCGGCGATCGCCGTCGGCTGATCCCCCGCGGGCTCGTATTCGGACTTGACGACGAGCCGCCGCGTCTTGGGTTTGGGCGGCAACCTCTCCGGCCGGAACCCGGAAAGAGTCTGGGCGGCGCGATCTGGCAGGGTCGAGCGGGCGGGACTGGACATCCCCGGAAGATGGGTGTTTCCGGACCATGCTTCAAGCGGAACTTCGGAAACGGCCCCTGATGATCGTCTGATGTGATATATTGTATTCTTCCATCTCTTGGGCTGAACTGGGCGCAGTTCATTTTTTCAGGATAACGACGTGCGCCTTGCCCTGCCCGCCCTTCTGCTCGCCTCCGTCTCATTGACCTTTCCGGTCTTCGCCGCGGACAAATCCCCTTCCGACGCCAAGACCCCGGACGCCAGGACCGCCGAAGCCTCCCCGGTCAAGGACGGCGTGATCAAGGAGGGTCCCGCGAGCCTGCTCCCCGCCGATTCCGTCACACATCATCGTCTGACCGCCGATGGCAGGGAGATCGCCTATACCGCCCATGCCGGCACGCTTCTGCTGCGCGACGACCAAGGCAAGCCGGGCGCGAAAGTCTTCTACATCGCCTATACGATGGATGGGGCGAAGCCGGGGACGCGCCCCGTCTCCTTCTTCTTCAATGGCGGCCCGGGCGCGGGCTCGGCCTATCTGAATCTCGGCGCGGCGGGTCCGAAGACATTGCGCTTCCCGGCCGACGACCCGACGGACGGCGCCAATGCGAAGCTCGTGGACAACCCCGATTCCTGGCTCCCCGCGACGGATATGGTGTTCATCGACGCCGTCGGCACCGGCTATTCCCGCCCGGTCGATGAGGAGAACGCCGCCAAGGCCTATTACAGCGTGAAGAAGGACGCCGCCGCCTTCGCCAAGGTCATCCAGATGTGGATCGGCGCCAACGGGCGCGAAGCCTCGCCGCATTATCTCGTCGGCGAGAGCTACGGCGGCATCCGCTCGATCCAGGTCGCCGACGCGCTTCAGGAGCAACAGAACCTGATCGTCAACGGCATCGTCATGATCTCGCCCGCCATCGAGATGGGCTTCCTCGACAGCACCGACAATCCGCTCGGCGCGGCGCTGACACTGCCGAGCTTCATCGCGGCGCATCTCGACGAGACCCATCAGTTGACCCCCGCCGCCATCGACGCCGCCTACAGCTACGCGCTCGGCCCCTATCTGACGACGATCGCCAATGCGCGCCCGCAGGGCGATGCGGCGAAGCGATTCTATGCCGAAGTCGCCGAAAAGACCGGAATCCCCGAAAACGTCGTCGCCAAGGAAGGCGCGATGCTCGACCCGATGGCGCATGACGTGCGCTCGCGCGACGGGCGGCTGCATGGGCTGTACGACTTCACCCAGACCATCGCCGACCCCTATCCGGACGGCATCGACAATTCCAACAGCCCGGAAATGACGCTGTCCGGCTTCGGTCGCGCCTATGGCAACGCCTTCACCGGCTATGTCGGCAACGATCTCGGCTTCCGCACCGCGCTCACCTATGACCTGCTGAGCATGAAGGTGAACGGCGCGTGGAAATACGCCGACGAAGGCCCCTTCCCCACCCGCCAGATTCCGGTGCTGCGCAAGCTGCTGGCGCTTGACCCGGCCCTGCATGTTTTCGTCGCCAACGGCTATTTCGACATGGCCTGCCCCTTCGGCACGACGCGCTGGACGCGGGATCACATCCCGGTGGGCGCGGACCGGATCGGCATACATCTCTATCCGGGCGGCCACATGCTCTATGCCCGCCCGGCCAGCCGCGCGGCATTGTGGCATGACGTGCAGGGCTTCTACGCCGCCGCGCGGGGAACCGAAACCCATTGACCACGGGCGGCGAAGGACGGAAAACACCGGCCATGCAACGTGTGTTTTCCGGCATCCAGCCGACAGGTGTCCCGCAGCTCGGCAACTATCTCGGCGCGATCCGTAACTGGGTCGTGCTCCAGCAGGACCATGAGTGCATTTTCTGCCTCGTGGACATGCATGCCCTGACGGTCTGGCAAGACCCCGACTCCCTGCGCCAGCAGACCCTGGGCCAGACGGCCTGCCTGCTGGCCGCCGGAATCGATCCCGCGCGGCATATCCTCTACAATCAGTCCGCCGTGAGTGCTCATGCGCGTCTGGGCTGGATCTTCAACTGCGTCGTCCGCCTCGGCTGGCTGAACCGCATGACGCAGTTCAAGGACAAGGCGGGGAAGGACCGCGAGAACCATTCCGCCGGACTCTATGTCTATCCAAGCCTGATGGCCGCCGACATTCACGCCTTCCATGCGACCCGCGTCCCGGTGGGCGACGACCAGCGCCAGCATCTCGAACTGGCCAACGATATCGGGCAGAAATTCAACCATGATTACGGCGTGGCGTTCTTCCCGATGGTCGAGGGGCTGATCCCGCCCGGCAGCGCGCGGATCATGAGCCTGCGTGACGGCACGAAGAAAATGTCGAAATCCGACCCGTCCGCCCAGTCCCGCATCGAACTGACCGACACGCCGGACGAGATCGCGCTCAAGATCCGCCGCGCCAAGACCGATCCGGAGCCCCTTCCCTCCGAGGAAGCCGGGCTTGAAAACCGTCCTGAGGCGCGCAACCTCGTGACGATCTACGCGGCGTTGACGGGCGAGACCGTGCCGGAGGTGCTGGCGCGTTTCGGCGGCGAAGGATTCGGCCCCTTCAAGGCGGCGCTGACGGAGCGTCTGGTCGCGGAACTCGGCCCGGTGGCGGCGGAGACGCGCCGTCTTCTCGGCGATCCGGGCCATCTGCTTTCCGTCCTGCGGGACGGCGCGGCGCGTGCAAGCGCCGTCGCCGAGCCGATCGTGGCGGAAGCGGAACGCATCGTCGGCTATCTGCGCTGAGATCGCGCCCGCCGCGCCGTCACCTGATCATCGGAGGGAGACCGTCATGCGGCAGGCGCTTCACCACCTCACCATCGAGACGCGCGGCAAGGGCCTGACGGAGATCACCCGTCCCGTCCGGCTCTGGCTGCAAGAGACCGGGATCACGACCGGCCTGCTGACACTCTGGTGCACCCATACCTCCGCGTCGCTGACCGTCCAGGAGAATGCCGATCCCACGGTGCGCCGCGATATCGCGGCATTCTTCGAGGATCTGGTGCCGGAACACAGACAGTACATCCATGACGATGAAGGGCCCGACGACATGCCCGCCCATCTGCGGACCATGCTGACCGGGGTGAATCTTTCCATTCCCGTGGCTCACGGCGCGCCGACCCTCGGCGTCTGGCAGGGGATTTACCTCTTCGAACACCGCCGCCAGCCGCACAGGCGGACGGTGGTGCTGCATGTACTGGGGGATTAGCCTGACGGCGCGCCCCTTACCAGTGCGGTATAAGGAATTGCGCCGGGCAGTTGTCCTGCGCTTCAGGCGAGGACACATAGGACGCCGCGGCAGGGAAATCGTCCAGATGCTTCGGCGAAAGCGTGAACCAGATCTGGGTCAGAACGACCCGTCCCTTGCGATCATAACGACACTGGGTCTGCAACGCCCGCTCCACGGGGCGCGCGCCGACGCTCCCGAAAGTGCTGGCCTCGAAGCTGGCGATCATCGCTTCATGCGAAACCACCCGGCCCTGATGCGCGACAAGCCAGAGCCCCGGCGCGGATTGTGCGAAACGGTCGCGCAACGCCAGCGCCTTGGCGAAGAAGGGCGTCGCGGCATAACCGAAACAGGCCGCGTGCTTGTTCCATTCATGCGGCACGAGCGGCTGGGCGGTATGCGGCACGACGGCCGAGAGCTTCTCCGCGACCGGCGGTTCCAGGACCGGCGCCGCGTCCGGCGCATCTTCAAGCAGCGGGCATCCCTTGCGCCACCACTCCTGAACCGGAACACCCTGCCCCTCCAGCGCATGCGGCTCCGAGGCCCAGAGTCCATGCAGCCCGATCAGGGGCGCATGAGGCTGGTCGGCCTCGCACCCTTCGGACGTGGAACAGAATCCCGGCTGCCAGGTGAGCGCCAGCGTGTCATGATCGAAATCGCCATGCCGCGCCGGAGCGAACGGGGCCGTCTCCGGCCGCGGGGCGACGGTGGCGCAGCCGGCAAGCAGAACCAGCGCGCTCCAGAAGCAGGCCTGCACCCTCATGCTTTCAGGATCGCTGCATGATGGGCGAGATGGTCCTCCACGAAGCTCTGGATGAACCAGTAGCCATGGGCGTACCCCGCATGGCGGCGCAGACGGAGCGGCTGTCCGGCCTCGGCGGCGGCGGTTTCGAAATCCTGCGGCCTGAGTTCCCGCTCAAGGAATTCGTCATCCAGACCCTGATCGACCAGAATCGTCGCCGGGTGGGAATGGCCGCTCCGCAGCAGCTCCGTCGCGTCCCAGCTCTTCCAGCTTTCCCGGTCCGGCCCGAGATAGGCGGCGAAACTCTTCTCGCCCCAGGGCACGACGACCGGATGGGCGATCGGCGCGAAGGCGGAGACGGAGCGCCAGGAGGACGGGTTTCTGAGCGCATGGACGAGCGCGCCATGACCGCCCATGGAGTGACCCATGATGCCGCGCCGCGTTCCGTCGAGCGGGAACGCCGCCTCGGTGAACGCCGGAAGCTCGGAGGCGACATAGCTTCCCATGCGGTAATGCGCCGACCAGGAAGAGTGCGTGGCGTCCAGGTAGAAACCCGCGCCGGTGCCAAGATCATAAGACCCGTCCTCGCCCTCGACACCGGCGCCGCGCGGGGACGTATCGGTCGCAACGAGAGCGACGCCGTGCTTCGCCGCATATCTCAGCGCATTGGCCTTGGTGAAGAAGGTCTTTTCCGTGCCGGTCAGCCCGGCCAGAACATGAATGACAGGCACGCGCCGGCCACCCAGCGCCGCCTCGGGCAGAAACACGGCAAATTTCGCATCCAGCCTCAAAACCTCCGAGGCGTGTCTGTAGAAGCCGACGCGCCCACGACAACACGCCGTTTCTGAAATCGTCTCCATCGTGGTTTTCCTGCCGCTCCTGACCCTGCTCCCAGACTCTCATGCCGTTGTTTCGAACGTATCCTCACGCGCTCGAACGAGTCCATCCGAGCCGGATATGCGCCGGGACGTTACTCCATCCCGCCCCGGCTTGCGAAGAGCTGTCATCACAAACGGTTGCGGCGGCGCGCAAAACGTGAGACCGACTCGCGCGTTCTGACGCGGGCCGGTCTGCATGCGCGCCCGCACCTGATTTGGGAGAATATGCCTCGTGATCATCGATAAAAGTCGCGGCTTGTGGATTCTCCTCCGGGAGACATTCCGGCCGCTCTTTATCCTTGCCATCTGGGACGTCGTGGTCGTCATCGGCTTTCAGATCTATCACCAGCAGTGGATGGAGCAGCCTGCCCTGCCGATCTCCCTGATGGGCTCGGCTCTGGCTCTGTTTCTCGGCGTGCGGAACAACGCCGCCTATGCGCGCTGGTGGGAGGGGCGCACGCTCTGGGGCGCGGTCGTCAACAACACGCGCTCCTTCGGGCGTCAGGCCGCGACCCTGATCGCGGCGCGGCCCGATCTCGCCCGCGCCATGGCGGCCTATCCCTATCTTCTCCGCATGGGGCTGGCGGGGCTCGCCGACAGTCCCGACGCCAAACGCCTGCTCGACCCCGGCCTCTATCGGCGCGTCATGGCGCGGACGAACAAGGCCAACGCGCTGCTCTACGAAATCGGCGTCGAAGTCGCGCGTCAGATCAAACAGGACGGGCTCGACGGGGTCGCCCACGGCTTCATCGACCGCATCCTCGTCGATCTCGCCAACGCACAGGGCGGGCTGGAACGCATCCGCAACACGCCGCTGCCGGTGCAATATTCCGTCCTGCCGCTGATGGTGACACATCTGTTCTGCGCCGTGCTGCCACTTTCCGCCGTGCAGACTCTGGGCTGGATCACGCCGCTCGGCTCCAGCCTCGTCGGCTTCCTCTTTCAGGCGCTCGACAAGAGCGGACGCGATCTGCAAACGCCTTTCGCCCCCGGGATTCATGCCCTGCCCATGCTCTCCATGGCCCGGACCATCGAGATCGACCTCCTCGAACCGATCGGCCAGCACCCCGCTCCGCCGGAAAAACCGATGAGGGGCGTTCTCCTGTAAGAGGCACGGCCGGGAGAAGACGTGGCGAAGACGTGGCGAAGACGTGGCGAAGACGCACACACCCTTCTCCCCTCCGTCTCGGCAAGCGGCGTTCAAGCCGCTATACCCACGGGAAGAAACTTTCTCTTCTCGGCGGGACGACCTGCCTGCCTTGAGCGAGCGTGCAAGTGTCCTATGGGGTGTGCAGGATGAAGGTTGCCGTCTGTCTGGTCGTCAAGGACGAGGAGGCCGAACTGCCCTACTGGATCGCATGGCATAAGGCGGTAGGGTTCGACAGCTTCATCATCTATAACGACTTTTCCGAAGATGCGACGGAAGCGGTCATTCTTTCCCTGCAGGACGGGCTGGACATCCGTTACCACAGAAACGCCGTCAATCGCGACAAGCACGATATCCGTCAGGTGCGGGCATATAACGACGCCGTTGCACGATATGGATCGGAATTCGACTGGATCGCGCTTTTTGACGCGGACGAATATCTGGATCTGTACGGGAAGGACATCAAGACACATCTCGCGGAACGTGGAGACGACATCTCACTCGTCTCGTTCAACTGGTGCTGCGCCGGCACGAACGGATTCATCAGCCGTCCCGCCGGACCTCCCTTCCTCAATTACACCCGCCATGGGCGGAACGACCTGAGATGGAACCGCCATACGAAAGTCGTGTTCCGTCCTGGCCACCTCTCGGGCCCCATCTACTATGTCCATAACGTCCCGGTGACGGGCATTTCCGTAGATAGCGAAGGGTCTGAGGTCACATGGACCAACGAACATGGCGGATTTATTGCGGACTCTCCCACATGGGCAGGCGGTCGTTTGCTTCACTATCAGTCCAGATCACTGGAACACTATGTCAAACGGGATCGCAATCTGGAGGAAATCCGCCGCAACACGGAAGATCCCCTCAATGCCGTGCTCAACAACCCGGAATACAATGCTGTCGAGACCGGATTAAACCCTCTGTACATCGAAAAATTCCGCCATTGGATGGGCGTCATCGTTCGGATTCAAGCGTATTACATGGCGAGAACCGTCAGATCGGTGTCCTCTTCTTTTCTTGAGCAGGCGAAGACGATCTGCGACGCGGCTCCCGTCGCGATATTCGATCCGTCATACCTCCCGGCACTGCATGAACTCGATCACGGCTGGATTTCTTTTCACAAGACCGCCGGCAACATATTTCATGACCAATTCAACGGAACTGACGATAAATTCATCGTGTTTCATATCAAAAACTCCTTTGGGAAATATTTATCGACCCGATCAGGGGAATTGACCGCAACTGAAGCGGATTCCTGTCCGGTATCCGCCCTCTATGTCCGAGGAAGTCATTACGTTCATCTTTTTTCAGCCGGAAGAGAAGGGCTCACCATCAATGGAGACCCACGTGCGCTGCCGGTGAAAACCTACAAGGTATGGGCCAATAGTAACGGCACCCTCTCCTTCTCTCATCCCCGCACGGGGCGCTATATGTTCTTCAGCCCTGAAGGGTCCATGGGCGTGGACAAGATGCGCGCCTTCGCCTGGGAATACTTCACGCCCCTCATCGTCAACCACGAGAAGTGCGAATCCTGGTTGAGGGATGCCGGCGATTACCTGTCGCGTGTGGACAGCGCCGAAGCCTTCAAGCGCGCCTGCGACGAGAACGACGTTCACGACGGTCTTTTGTTCAACGCCCTGACGGCGCTGGACGATGCCACCAGGCGCGCAGTCTCCTTCATCGTTCGCGGTTTCGCGGGCGAACACATTCTTTGAGTTCCGGCGCCTCAAGCCGCCGGGAAACGACAGCGGCACGAGTCTCCGAGACAATCTGACGCGAATGTGCTAGGATGTGGCCATGAGCACATTCAAGACACATCCCAAGGGCGGGATGACCGACGCGATGGCGCGGAGCGCCGCCGCGTTGACCGCAAGCCAGGCGGAATCTCATGGCACTGACGACGATCCTTTCCGCGAGGGCGATTCCATCGTCTACGCCGCGCATGGCGTGGGCCGGGTGGACCGGATCGGCATGGAGGAGATCGCCGGCACGAAGCTGGAGATGATCCAGATCTCCTTTCCCGGCAACCAGATGACGCTGCGCATCCCCCTCGCCAAGGCGCGGAAGGCGGGGCTGCGCAAGATCGTCACGCGCGACATCGTGGACAAGGCGATGGCGATCATCAAGGGCAAGCCGCATGTCAGCAAGGGCATGTGGGCGCGCCGCGCCGTCGCCTATCAGGACAAGATCAATTCCGGCGATCTCATCCAGATCGCGGAAGTCCTGCGCGACCTGCGCCGCAACGTGGACAGTCTCGACGGCAGCTTCAGCGAGCGCAAGCTCTTCGAGGCGGCGCAGGAGCGTTTCGTCTCCGAGGTCGCCGTGCTGGAGAACAAGGACCCGTCGACCGTGCTCCAGTCGCTCACCGAGACCATGAAAGCCGCCTGATCCGGGGACGGCCCTTTTTCGTCGCCGCGTGGCAGGGACGGGATTGTCGCAGCCCTCGACGGGCGCGCATTCCGTCTCATGCGATCTCCCCCATGGATTTCGAAACGAACCGGTCGTCATCGACAGGCGTTCAGAAGACACCCTATCGCGCGAGCCGCATGAATCGGGGCAAACATGAGCAGTCCTCTCTGCGTGCTGATCGTCGAGGATGATTTCCTCATCCGGGCCTGCCTCACCGAGTTCCTGCACGATGACGGCGTGACCGTTCTCGAAGCCGAAAGCTGCGCGGAAGCCTTTTCCTACCTCCGCTCCGAAGCCGTGATCGACGTCATGATCACCGACATTTCCCTGCCCGACGGCAACGGCAAATCTCTCAGCCGCGCCGCCAGGACGGATCGTCCGGACCTGCCGGTGATTTTCACCACCGGCTATAGCGCCGGTGCCGACGGCCTCGCCGGGGAACTGCGCTCCCGCGACCGCGTGATCTCGAAGCCCTATCCGCTCGCCACGGTCCTGCGGCTGCTCCATGAGGTCACGCAGACCGCCGCATGACATCCTCCTTCGCCACGAGACGCCTATTGAAAACCAGTGAGGGCCGCGCGAAGATCGCGGGGTGAAACCTAGCCGATCATGAGCATGTCCGCCCCCGCATCGTCGGCCGCCGACGAAACGCTCGCCGACTCCTTCATGCGTCGCGATCTCGCCGAACTGGCCCGGCTCAGCGCCGCGGAGGCGGAAAACGACCCCGTCGGCCCGCATCCCCTCGCCGCGCTGCTGGATCACGCCGCCTGCGCGAACCGGCGCGACGACCTGCTGGCCACGGTGGACATGCTGCTGGATTCGGGCGATCCGGACGACCCCCGGCTGCTCGAATTGCGCGGCCATCTCCTGCTCCAGACCGGCCGTCTGACGGCGGCCGAAGAGGCGGCACGGCGCAGCCTCGACCGCCGCCCGCATCACAAGGCGGGCATCAATCTTCTGGTCGGCGTTCTGATGCAGCAGGGCCGTCTGTCCGACGCGGAAGCCCTGCTGCGCGAACAGCTCGAACGCGAGCCCGACGACGCCACGCTCAACACCAACCTCGCGGTGATCCTCACGGGTCAGGACCGTATGGACGAGGCACTCCCCTGCTACCGTCGCGCGATCCTCGCCGCGCCCTCGCGGGCGCAGATCCGGCTCAACCACTCCATCACCCTGCTCAAGGCCGCGCAGTTCGCCCAGGGCTGGGCCGAACATGAATGGCGCCTCGATCTTCCGGGCCACAGCAGCCTGCCCCGCGACCGCATCCTCCCCAACATCGTCCCGGGCCTGGACCTGAGGAACAAACACGTCCTCGTCACTCAGGAGGAGGGGCTTGGAGATACGCTGATGTATCTCCGTTTCATCCCGCCTCTCGCGAGGCTGGGCGCGCGGATCACCATTTGGGGGCCGGAAGTGCTCGCACGGCTGGCCGCCCGGGTGGACGGCGTGGCGGAATGCAAGATCGGCGGCGAGACGCCCGAGTACGATTATCACTGCCCCTTCATCAGCCTGCCCCGCGCCTTCGCCGCCAGCCCGACGCCCTTCGGCGCGCCGGTGCCCTATCTGCCCGCCGATCCCGCCAAACGCGCGTACTGGTCGCGACGCCTTTCGGCCGACCGCCATTATCGCGTCGGGCTGGTCTGGAGCGGCGCGCCGCGGCCGGAAAACACCGAGGCCCATATGGTGGACCAGCGGCGCTCCATGCCGCTCGCCGCCCTCGCACCGTTGCGCGAGCTGGAGAACATGACCTTCTACAGCCTTCAGAAAGGCCCCGCCGCCGCTCAACTGGAGGAAGCGCCGTTCGACATCGTCGATCACACGGAGGAATTGACGGATATGGACGACACCGCCGCCCTGATCGCCAATCTGGACGTGGTGGTCTCGGTCGATACGTCCATCGTCCATCTCGCCGGAGGCATGGGCATGCGCGTGCTGATGATGGACCGCTTCAACCCCTGCTGGCGCTGGATGTCGGGCCGGACGGACAGCCCATGGTATCCCGGCCTGACCCTGTTCCGGCAGACGAAACCCTATGACTGGGCCCCTGTCGTGCAGGGCGTCGCGGGCGCGCTCAGGCGGGAAAGCGGGCGGTGACTGCTTTTGCCGAGGCTCTCGCCCGCGCGCGCCATCTTATGGAGTCTCCGGCGCGCGTCCTGCTGGGCATTGCCGGTGCGCCGGGAAGCGGGAAATCCACCCTGGCCACGACCCTTGCCGACGCTCTGGGGCCGGATGCAACGTCGATCGTGGCGAACGTGCCGATGGACGGGTTCCATCTCGCGAATTGCGAACTCGCCCGTCTGGGCCGCGCCGGTCGGAAGGGCGCGCCGGACACGTTCGACATCGCCGGTTTCGTCGCCCTGCTGCGCCGCCTCCGGGAGGAGCCCTCGGCCACGATCTATGCCCCGCTCTTCCGCCGCGAGATCGAGGAGCCCATCGCCGGCGCGATTCCGGTCCCGCCCTCCGTGCGCCTGATCATCATCGAAGGGAATTACCTCCTCTGCGACGGCCCATGGGCGCCGGTCCGCACGCTGCTCGATTCATGCTGGTTCGTGGATACGCCGGAGGACACACGCCTCGCCTGGCTCACGGCGCGCCACATGCGCTTCGGCCGCACCGCCGCGGAGGCGCGCGACTGGGCGACCCATGTGGACGGCCCGAACGCCGCGCTGGTGCGGGAGACCGCGTCGCGCGCCGACTGGAGAATCGTGAACGCCGTCGACGCGATTCCCCGCTCTCTTTCTCCAGAAAAAAGAAGAGATCCGGTCGCCCCTCAGTAATTGAGGCCCCAACCCAGCCCGACGCTGGAGCCGGGATCATTTTCGGGCGTGGTGAATCCGGTCACCTGCCCGCCCGTGCCGACCGTCGTGTTCAGCTTGAGGTGGCGCGTCAGATCGACCTGAACCTGCGCCTGCGTGCCGGAGCCGGACGTCGCCTGTTTCGCCCCGACATACACGCCCTTCATCACGTATTTTCCGGCTTCGACACTGGCCCCGCCATTATTCACGCCGCTGCCTCCGCCCACGGCCAGCCGGTCGAGCCCCAGCGCGCTGCGGAGCTTGCCCATGGGGTCGAAGGACGAACCCCCCGAAAGCTGGGCCACGGCCGCCGCCAGCTCCGCCAACTGGGTCGTCGAAAGTTTCGCCGTGGTTGTGCCGAAGAGCAGCATGGCGAGCACCTGATCGCGCGGCTCTTCCGGATTCGAGTGGAAGTCGATCTTCGGCGCGCTCGCATAGCCCGTCACCAGCAGGCTGGCGAGCGTGCCCTCGACATTGCGGTCGGCGCGGAAATTCAACGTCGGATCGAGCTTGTGGCTTACCCCGCTGCCGTTGAACGCCACCCGTCCCTGGGTGAAGTTGAGGTTGACGCCCGCGAGATTGAAATTGCCGCGCCGAAGATCGAACCCGCCGTCGATCGCCGGTTCCGACGCCGTGCCGCCGATATGGAGCTTGCCGGACATCACCGCGTCCAGCCCGTGCCCGCGCACGAAGAACTCGCCCGGCGAAATCACGGTCAGATCGAGCCCGATGACCCGTTGCGAGGCCGTCTCCTCCGGTGTCGGCGCTTTCTGTCCGGGGCGGATGACGTCGAGTTGCGGCACGGAGGCGGGCAGGGAATTGGGAATGTTTATGGTCGCGGTCGGGATCGTCACCTTCCCGTCCACGTCGATCCGCGTCATGGCCTGACCGTGAATGCGAATCGCCGCGTTCAGCCTCGCGGTCAGCAGGTCGCTGGCGACCGGCTGGGCGTTCTGCGCCGTGACGCGCAGATCGACCGGCAGGCCGGGCCGGAACGCGCCGACCGTGCCGCCGACACCGATCGTCCCCTGCCCCGCATGGGCCACGAAGTCTTCGAACGCGAAGCTGTCGCCCTGCGCCCGGATCGTCCCGTTGATGTCGTAGAGCCGCGCGCCCTGGGCATAATCGTTGATCGTCGCATGACGCAGGCTGACGGAGCCGGTCGCGCGCGGCGCGGACGCCGTGCCGCCGATCCCGAGATCGAGCGCCACCTGCCCGGAGGTGGAAATCCCCTGCGCGCCGAGCACCGCATCGGCGATGGAGAGGTCGACATGCCCGGTCGCCCGCAGGTCGAGCGCTCCCTGCGCGGAGACGGGAGCCGTGCCGCGCAGGGCCAGCGCGATCTCGTCACCCGCCTTGACGGTCGTGTCCAGCCGCGCGCTCCCGCCATGCAACTGCGCCTGCGCGTCGATCGAGGCGGCAGGCAGCGACGACGCCACCCCCTGCGTCATCCGCAGCCCGCGCCCCCTGAGCGTGATCGACCCTTCCGGCCGCGTCGTGCTGCCCGTCAACCGGGCCTGCCCCTCCAGCGTGCCCGCCGCGTTCAGCGACGGGGCGAAAGGCCGCGCCAGCGCAGGTGTGACGTTCTGGAACCGGGCCGTCACATCCAGAGCGGGCTTCACCGTCCCGCCCAGATCGAGGGACGCGGCCGCGCCACGCGGCGGAGTCAGCGTCAGGCGCAGACGGTCCACCCCCATGCGATCGCCGAAACTGACGGCAGCACCGGCCAGCAGACGCAGTTTCTCGCCCTTCACATCCGCGTTCAGGCGGGACAGCGCCAGTTTCCTGCCCGGCAGATCGAGCCGCAAAGCGGTGTCGAACGCAGCCGGACCGCCCATGAGAGTCGCCGCGCGCGCCTGAACCGCGATGTCCAGCGCCGAGAGCGGGCCCTTGAGGCGCGCCTCCGCGCGGGCGGAAACCCCCTTCGCGGCAAGCTGCGCCAGCGCGATCTTCAGATCGAGCGACGGCGTGCCGGAGGGATCGGCCACACTCCCCGACAGCGCCAGCCCGCCGACCCGCGCCTGCGCCGAATCGAACGCCCCGTCCAGCGTCAGATGCACGACTGGCGGCGTGGAGGCGGATGCGGCGGTTGTCGTCTCCGCCAGTTTGAGATGGCCGCTGATGCGCTGACCCAGCAGCGCGTTGAAATCCGCCAGCCGCTTCACCTCGAGGTCCAGCGTCCCCAGCGGCACCTTCGCGCCCGGCGGCAGGATGAGCGTTCCATGACCGGCGGCGCTGTTCCAGGACAGGTTGTTCAGCCCCAGATGCAACACGCCGTCCGCGCCCCGCGACACGGCGGCGTCGAGCGCCAGCGGCGCGCGGTCCAGCATTCCGCTCGCCTTCACCGTTCCTTCCGCATGACCCGGAAGATGCGTGAAGGCCGCATCGAGGGTGAGCGGCCCTTTCGGCACGTCATGCGCGCCGAAATCGGACTGGAGATGCGCGGTGGCCGCCAGATCGTCGAGCGGCCCCTCGGCATGGAGGTTCAGCGCCGCGTCGCCGCGCAGGCTGGGCGACAACTTCGAGAGATCGGACAGAGCCAGGGCGAGATCGGTGCGAAGCGCGGTTTTTGTCCCGAGTTCCACCATGCCCTGCCCCGTCAGAGTCAGGCTTTGCCCGTTGACGCTCACGGAGCGCAGTTCGATCTCCCGCGCAGAGTCCTTCGCGCCCGGACGCAGCACCCGGCTCGCGACGTCCAGAGCGAGCGTGCCGGACGGACCGATCAGCCCCATGATCGCCGGCATGCCGCCCGTCACCCCAAGCGTGCCGGTGAGCTTCAGCGACGCCGCGCCCGCCTGCTGGTCCGGCACGGCGAACGCCGCCCGGAGCCCCGCATGGCCCTTCAGCGCCACCCCGCCGACAGCCGCGAGCGGCGCGAGATCCGGCAGGTCGAGCGTCATAGTTCCGGAGGGCGCGGGCTTCAGCGCCGCCTGCCCGGCGAGATGCAGCAGCTTGTGCGTCACATCCAGTGTGACGGGCAGGGTCGGCAGGCCGGGGCGCAGCCGGAGATCGAGCTCCAGCGGCGCGGCGGCGAGAACCGTCGGCGCGCTCCCGGGCAGCCGTATGCCCTCTGCGATCGCATGGAGATGAACCAGCGCATCCTGGGCGCTCGCCCCCTCCGTTCCGTCGAAACGGGCACGCACTTCGCCCACCCCGGCTCCGTCGGCGGAGAGCGAGCGGATCACCAGATTGCCGGTGCCGACGGGCGCTTTCATCGACCCGCGCAGATCGGCGTCGAAATCGAGCCCGTCCCACGTCACGCCCGTCACCGGCGTCATGGCCGGCGCATGCGCGTGGACGGCCAGCGCGCCGCTTTGCCCGAGGAGATCGACCCGGCCCGCGACGCTCGCCTGAACCGGGCCGGCATCCGCGCCGAAATCGAGCGCCGTCGCGCGCAAGGGACCATGCAGCACCAGACGGAGCGTCGCCGGTTGCAGCGCGTCGAGATGCGTCAGGGAGGAGATGAATCCGCCCGCGCCGTCGGTGACGGCCAGATGCAGGTCGATGGCACCCTTCGGCGTGGCGGTATACAGTTTGAGCGAACCCGGCGCATCAAGCCGTTGCAGAACGACCCCGATTTCCGCCACCGGCAGCGCGGCGAGGGACGGGCCGTCAAGCAGCGTCGCCAGATCCCGCAACAGCAGATACCCGTCCAGCCCGAATACGGCCGGAATGCCCGCGACCGGCGCGGCGACTTCGATCCGTCCCACATGCAGGGAATCGACGATGATCCGCAGGTGAAGCGGGGACGAACCGCCGGAGGGCGAGGACGCCGCCGGAGCGGAAGACGAGACCGGAAGGCGCATGACCGCCAGCCGGTCCGCCGAGAGCGAATGGACGGACACGTTACGTCCGAACAGGGCGAGCGGCGACCACATGAGATGCAGCCCGTCCAGCTCCAGCCACACGCCCTTCGCGTCCCGCACGGCGATCCGGTCGAGGCGGAAATTATGCGGGAACCGCCCGCGCAGCCCCTCCAGCGCCACCATCCCGCCGGTGACGCTCGCGGTCTCCCGCTCGATCAGGCGGCGTCCGGCGCCGGTATTCGCGCCGATCAGCAGGACGGCGACGGCGATGGCCAGCAGCGTCACCGGCACGCCGATCAGCAGCGCCGCCAGCCAGATCAGCCGCCGCCGCCAGCGGCGCGGGCGCTTCCCGTCATCTGTCCCGCCAATCGGGCCGCCAGTCGGCCCGTGGATCATTCCGGGCATCAGAACGTCTCCCCCAGCCCGACATAGAGTTCCCATTTATCGCCCTGCGGCGGCCGGTTGACGGGCAGCGCCACATCCACCCGCACCGGACCGATCGGCGTGAAATATCGCACGCCCGCACCATAGCCGACCCGCAGCGTGCCCTGGAACGGACGACTCCCCGACGCGACCTGCCCGGCATCGGCGAACATGGCGGCGCCGAAACTCTTGAAAAACCGCTGCCGGAATTCAACGCTTCCGGCATCCATGGAGGTCCCGCCGATGGCGTATTTTCCATATTGCGGGCCGACTCCCTGATAGCGGAACCCGCGCACCGTCGCTGGACCGCCGGCATAGAGCCGCTGGTCCGGCGGGATCTCCCAGGTCGAGGCGCCCTGCACGGAGCCCGCGATCCCCCTCACGGCGATCACGCTGCGGCCCGGCCGGGACAGGCCGATGCGGTTGAGATCGAAATAGGTCGAGAACTGGGCGGACAGAATGGTGAAGAACGACGTCTGGTTCTCCAGCGACACCGAGGGCGTCGCCCCGACGGTCGCGCGCACGCCATGCGTCGCGGGTTCGATGGGGTTGGAGACGTTGGTATCGTCGAAGCTGACCTGGAGCGGAATGGAGGCGATCATATAGTTGCGCGTATCGCCGAATTGCCGGATCCGCTCCTGTTCGACGGACAGGCTCCCCGCCAGATTCCAGTAACGGCCCATGTGCCGGATGATGCCGCCCCGCACCAGGAACGCCGTCTGGCGGTAGGAATAGAGAAGCTGGCGGATGGCCTCGACGCGCAGGCTGAGATTCTGCCCGCGACGCAGGAAGTCGGGCTTGAGAAGATCGGCATAGACGTCGTATCCCAGCCCCTGCTGCGCCGTTCCGCCCAGCCCGGTCACGAGCATCGTCAGCTTGAGCTGCTCCGCCGCGCCGAGCAGATTGTGATGCGTCCAGCTCACGCCCGCCCGCCCGCCGAGATCGGTCGAGAACCCGGCTTGCGCCGAGACGGTATGGCGTTTCGCCTCCTGGAAGGTGAAGAGCAGCGGCATGGCCTGCGTCACGCCCGGCGTGCCCTCGCCCCGGGCCAGGCGCACGAGCGGCGGCGCGTTCCGCACCCCCACTGACGCGAAAACGCCGACCGAGGCGAGATCCTGGCGCGCGGCCTCGATCGCCGACGGCTGGTATAGCTGCCCCTCATGCAGTTGCAGCCGCCGCCGGACGAAGCTCTCGCGCACATGGCCGAGGCCGGAGAAGCTGAGCGGCCCGACATCCACCACCGGCCCCACCCCGACGGAAAAGACGAGATCCAGCGTCTTCGTCGCGGGACGCAGATAGGCGACGGGCGGCTGAACGTTCGCCAGCGCGTGCCCTTCCTCCGTCAGGGCGGTCTGGAGGCGCGATTGCGCCGCGAGAATATCGGCGGCGACGGCGGGCTGGCCGTCATGCAGCGCGAAGGCCTTCCGCTGCTCCGCGTTCAGCGTCACCGGCGTCTCGCCGGCGGGCGACCGAACGGCCGGAGCGGCGGCGCCGCGCGGCGTATTGGGCGTGATCGGCGGCGCCTTCCCCTCGTCCGCGAGGGGCCCGCTCACCAGCCGGATCGTGCCCACGTGAAAAAGCGGTCCTGTGCCGATTTTTTCCGTGATCGCCGGAACGACACCGGCCGGAAGCGTCTGCAACCATTGCGGCAGGGAGGGATCGCGGCCGTCCACGGCGGCTTTACCTCGTGCGGAAACGCTGATCGTCACCGTTCCGGCGTAATACCCGTTGCTTTCGAGCGCGGCGGCGACGCGGTCGTAATCCCCCCGGATGCGCCCGGCCAGCGCGAAGGCGCCGGGTGTCCCGGCATGCTGCAAGGAGACCAGCATGGAGGACGAGGTGATCATCCCGTCCAGAGTGGCATTGCCCGTCGGCGCGATGGTCACGGTATAGGCCTCCGCGCGCGGGGTCTTGTGAGCGGGCGCCTCGTGAGCGGCGGCCTTGTCCACCGCCGCCCGGCCGCTCTCCGGGAAACCCGACCCCGCGACACACAGCCCGGCGCAGCACAACAGAAGCGCCAGAACCTGCTGGAAATTCTTCCGCTTTCGCTTCACCGCCCCTCCCGTTTCCGCGACCGCCGACCCCCAGAAGGCGCATCGCGGCGCGGCCTGTCAAGGCGAAGCTCGGTCCAAGATTGCCGGGGCAGCGAGTTCCGGGTTATGTCCCGGCAATGCACCAAACACATGCGCAGCGACGGTCGCTATCGGAAGAGGACGGTCTGGAACCCTGGTTCAGACCCCTCGTGCCGGGGCAGAAACGCCGCGTGCTCCGCCAGATACGCTCGGCCCGGCGCATTCTGACCGTCGCGCTCTGGGCGCTTCCCTGCATCGCCATCCAATCCATTTTCATCCGCTCCTCCGGCACGTTGAAGATTCGCTTCGCCCGCCTCTTCTGGGCAGGGGTGTGTCGCATTCTCGGCCTGAAGCTGACCGTTCGCGGCACGCTCGCCGGCACCTATCGCGACCGCAAGGCGGTGGAGCGGGGCGCGCGTCCGGTGATCTTCGTCGCCAATCATTCCTCCTGGCTGGACATCGCCGTGCTCGGCGGCGTATTGCCGACCGTCTTCGTCGCCAAGAGCGAGATCGCCGACTGGCCGCTCATCAAGACCCTCGCGCGGCTGGGGCGGACCATCTTCGTCACCCGCCAGCGCAACAACACCGGGCGCGAACTCCGGGAAATGACGGATCGCCTCGCCGACGGTGACAACCTGCTGCTGTTCCCCGAGGGCACCTCGACGGACGGCACGCGCGTCCTGCCGTTCCTGTCCTCCTTCTTCGCGATCGCCAAGCCGGGCAAGGCCGAGCGTCCGGCGGACACCGTCGCGCCGCCGCCCGTCATCATCCAGCCCGTCTCGCTCGTCTATGACGCGCTGGAGGGCCTGCCGATCGGACGGACACGGCGCAGCATCTTCGCATGGTACGGCGACATGGACCTCGCGCCGCATGTCTGGCAGTTCGGCCAGTGGCGCAGCGCCCATGCGACGGTCCTGCTCCATCCCCCGATCGACCCGGATGAATTCCGCACACGCAAGGAACTCGCCAACGCCGTTCACCGGATCGTCAACGAGGGAACCGCCGCCCTTCGACAGGATCGCGTAACGGATACTTGACGTCGGCAGGCCGCGCCGCCAAGGTAACGGAAAGTAGCCCGTACCGAGATCCGCTTCCGGGAGACGACTCCGATCGAAACACGCCGCGACCCGCCTGTTTCCGTCCGCCGCGCCCCCTTCGGGAGCGCCAACCTGCATATTCGGGCTTGATCGCCTCTCCATTCCGCACGATGTGTGCGCGCGAGGACTTGCCTGCGGGCGAGGCCGGTCGAGAGGAGAAGCAGGCGTGACATCAGACATCATCAGGCAGGAAGAGGCGCGCGAGGCCGGGACGGGCAAGACGCTGCACGTCATCACCTGGGGTTGCCAGATGAACGTCTATGACAGCGCGCGGATGACCGACGTGCTGCGTCCGCTCGGCTATCGGCCGGTCGAGGCCGCGGAGGAGGCCGACATGGTCATCCTCAACACCTGCCACATCCGCGAGCGCGCGGCGGAGAAGGTCTTTTCCGAGCTCGGCCGCCTGCGGAAACTCGGCGAGGAGCGCCGGGCCGCGGGACACGGCAGGACGGTCATCGCCGTCGCCGGCTGTGTCGCCCAGGCGGAAGGCGAGGAAATCCTCGCCCGCGCGCCCTTCGTGGATATCGTTCTCGGCCCGCAGACCTATCATCGCCTGCCGGAGATGGTCGCCCGCGCCGCGCGCGCGGGGGGCGCGGTCATCGACACGGATTTTCCGGCGGAAACCAAGTTCGATTTCCTTCCCGCCGAGGCCGCGCCGCAGACGGACGGCAACCTCACCGCCTTCCTCACCATTCAGGAAGGCTGCGACAAGTTCTGCTCCTTCTGCGTCGTGCCCTATACGCGCGGCGCGGAGACGAGCCGCCCCGTCGCCTCCGTGCTGGCCGAAGCCCGGCGCATGGCCGCAGGCGGCGTGCGCGAGATCACGCTGCTCGGCCAGAACGTCAACGCCTATCACGGCGAGGACGGGGCCGGCGGCGTCGCGACTCTCGCCAGCCTCGCGGCGGAAATCGCGGCGATCCCGGGGATCGGCCGCATCCGCTACACCACCTCGCACCCCCGCGACGTGGACCAGTCGCTGATCGACGCCCATCGCGACAACCCCGCGCTGATGCCCTTCCTGCACCTTCCCGTGCAGTCGGGGTCGGACCGGATTCTCAAGGCGATGAATCGCGGCCACACGGCGGAGGAGTATCGCGACGTCATCCGCCGCCTGCGCGACGCGCGGCCCGATCTCGCCCTGTCCTCCGACTTCATCGTCGGCCATCCCGGCGAGACGGAAGAGGATTTCGAGGCGACGATGCGGCTCATCCGCGAGATCAGCTTCGCCCAGGCCTTCTCCTTCAAATACTCGCCCCGTCCGGGCACGCCCGCCGCGGGCGCGCCCCTGCAGGTGGACGAGGCGGTGAAGGATCGCAGGCTTCAGGCGTTGCAGGCGCTCCTGCGCGAGCAGCAGGACGCCTTCAACGCCGATATGATCGGCCGCACGCTGCCGGTGCTTTTCACCGCGCGCGGCCGCAAGCCCGGCCAGATCGCCGGGCGTTCACCCTATCTGCAAGCGGTGCATGTCGATGGTCCCGAGACGCTGATCGGGCAGACCGCGCCGGTGCTGATCACCCAGCGGAACAGCAATTCGCTGGGCGGAGTCCTCAAACGGGAGAGAGCCTGCGCTTGAGCCAGACCACCGCGTTCACTCCGTCTTCCCCGCCCGCAACGGGACGGGATCATGCCCCTCACGCCGGACGGGGCCGGAAGACTCCGGCCGACCCGCCTGAAACGGGCGGTCAGCGAACGGCGGCGTTGCGATTCAGCGACAACATCCTTCTCCAGCAGCTCCTCGGCGATCACGACCGCCATCTCGTCAGGCTCGAACAGGGATTCGACGTACGGCTTTCCTGCCGGGGCAACAAGATCGCCATCACGGGCGAAGCCGCCGCCGTCTCCCGCGCGCAGGCCGCGCTCGTGGCGCTCTACAACCAGATCGAGCACGGCGGGCGGATCGACAGCGCGGAAGTGGACAGCGTCATCCGCCTGACCGCCCTGCCGTCGGCCCGCCCTGCCCCGAATCGCGCGGCGTTTCCGCCCGCCTCGCCTCCCGGGGAAAGCGCGGGCGAAGACCCTCCGCGCCTCCCCCTGCTCGACCTGCCCGCCATCCGCACGAAGCGGGGCGCGATCACGCCCCGCTCCCGTGGTCAGGCGGCCTATATGGACATGCTGGCCCGCACGGAACTCGTCTTCGGTGTAGGCCCCGCGGGAACGGGCAAGACCTATCTCGCCGTGGCGCAGGCCGTGGCAATGCTCCAGGCCGGGCAGGTGGACCGGATCATCCTGTCCCGTCCCGCCGTCGAGGCGGGGGAACGTCTCGGCTTTCTGCCCGGCGACATGCGGGAGAAGATCGACCCCTATCTGCGCCCGCTCTATGACGCGCTCAACGACATGCTGCCCGGCGACCAGCTCGCCCGCCGCATGGCGACGGGGGAGATCGAGGTCGCGCCGCTGGCCTTCATGCGGGGCCGCACGCTGAGCCATGCCTTCGTCATTCTCGACGAGGCGCAGAACACCACCCCGGCGCAGATGAAGATGTTCCTGACCCGCATGGGACAGGGCACCCGCATGGCGGTCACCGGCGACCTCAGCCAGATCGACCTGCCCGGCGGCGTCAGTTCGGGATTGCGCGACGCGGTGGAAACACTGGAAGGTTTGCCCGGAATCGGTATAACGCGCTTCCATTCACAGGACGTGGTCCGCCATCCGCTGGTGGCGCGAATCGTGGATGCCTATGATCAGCGTGCGGTGGCGGCACGGGATTTTTCCCGAGGACGGTCGCGCCGGGAAAATGATGGAACCTCGAAGTAGTCACTCCCCTCTCCTTCCCCCGTCCTCCGACGCAGGGGAAGACCCCTCCAGATTTCCGGCGCCCGAACGCCGGGGGACGAAGGTCATCGTCGCCGATCACCGCTGGCGCGGCGCGGTGCCCGGTGTCGAGCGCCGCGTCGCCCGCGCCGTCTCCGCCGCCGGGCAATGGCTCGGCATGGCGCTCGGCCCGACCGTTCTGCTGGACACCGACCATGCGGTGCGCCGCCTGAACCACGATTTCCGCGGCCGCAACAAGCCGACCAACGTGCTGACCTTCGAGGCGATGCCCGGCGGCGGGGACGGCGACATCGTCCTCGCCTTCGAGACGGTGCGGCGCGAGGCGCAGGCGGCCGGCCGCAGCATGGCGGACCATCTGTCCCATCTCGTCGTGCATGGCGTGTTGCATCTGGCCGGGCACGATCATCACCACCCTGCCGAGGCGGGCGCGATGGAAGCGGCCGAGGCGCGCATCCTGCATCGCATCGGCGTGCCGAATCCCTGGCGCAACGGGGGGATCACGCCATGAGCGAGACCGGAGACGCCCCCCGGGCGCGCGGCGCACGCGGATTGTTCGCCTTTCTCGGCCGCCGGTCGAAGGACCAGGGCCTGCGCCATTCCATCGCGGCGCTCGTCGAGGAGGCGGCGACGCCCGATTCGGAAAATGGCGAGCGGCCCGAGCTCGACCGGCAGGAACGGGCGCTCATCACCAACGTGCTCCACCTGCGGGAGATCACCGCCGATGACGTGATGGTGCCGCGCGCCGACATCGTCGCCATGCCCCTCTCGATCACGCTGGATGAGGCGCTGGATTTCATGCGGCGGGAGAACCATTCCCGCGTGCCGGTCTATCGCGAGCAGCTCGACGACGTCGCGGGCATGATCCACGTCAAGGATCTCATCGCCTATGTCGGCACGTCGGAGGCATTCGATCTCGAAAATCTGCTGCGGCAGCCGCTGATGATCGCCCCGCAGATTCCCGTCCTCGACCTGCTGCTCCAGATGCGCCAGCGCCGCACCCATATGGCGCTGGTGATCGACGAATATGGCGGCATCGACGGGCTCGTCACGATCGAGGATCTCGTCGAGACCATCGTCGGCGATATTTCGGACGAACATGACGAGCCCGTCACAGCCATGATGGTCGAGCGCCCCGACGGCACCTACGATATAGACGCGCGGATGCCCGTCGAGGAGTTCGAGCGCCGCATGGGCGCCGTGCTGACGGAGGCCGAGCAGGAAACCGAGATCGAGACGGTGGGCGGCCTCGTCTTCCGTCTGGCCGGCCACGTTCCGGCACGCGGCGAGATCCTGACCCATGAAAGCGGGTTGGTCTTCCGCGTCACCGACGCCGATGCGCGGCATATCCGCTCCCTGCGGATGCGCGTGCCGGAAGGATGGACCATGCGGGAGCGCCGTCCGGCGGCGGAAGATCATGAAAAGCATTGATCGATCCGGGGCACATATTGATCGGGCGGCGCCGGTCCGTCTCTTGACGGCGAAATGAGGCGCGGGCTCTCTTGAGGACAGATCGTTTTCCTGGAGAGCTTTCATGTCGCTGAACCGCCGCTCGTTTCTGACTGCCCTGCCCCTCGCCGCCCTGCCCGTCACCGCGCTCACGATCGCCGCGCCGCGCCGCGCCCGGGCCGAGGACATCCGCCTCACCCCGCGCATGCTCGGCAACCCGCAGGCGAAGGTTCATGTCGGCGAATGGTTCTCGCTGACCTGCACCCATTGCGCCCATTTCCAGCAGACGGTCTTTCCGGAGGTGAAAGCCAAGCTGATCGACACCGGCAAGATCGCCTATTACTATCACGACTTCCCGCTGGACCAGCTCGCGCTTCTGGCCGCCATGCTGGCCCGCTCCCTGCCGGTGGACCGTTACGAGCCCTTCATCAACGCCCTGCTCTTCAGCCAGGATCGCTGGGCCTTCGGCCAGGACACCGACCCGCGCAAGGAACTCCAGCAGATGGCGGCCCTCGCCGGGCTCTCCAACGCGCAGTTCGACGCGGTGGAAAAGGACGACACCCTCCGTCAGGCCATCATCGCCCAGCAGGATCAGGACCAGTCGAAATACATGATTCGCGGCACCCCCTATTTCCGCTTCAACGACCATCCCTATACCCAGGAACTCTTGACCTACGACGATTTCGTCAAGCAGGTGCAGCAGGCCGGGGGCTGACATCCGGCAAAAAACCGCCGGGCGGAACGATCCAGTTCAAGAGCAGGCCCGAATAGAGTAAGTCCGGCCCATGACGGCCAAGATCACCCGCCTGCGCATCACCGGTTTCAAGAGTTTCGCCGACGCCGCGACCATCGACATCCTCCCCGGCCTGACCGGCATCGTGGGGCCGAACGGGTGCGGCAAATCCAACGTCGTCGAGGCCCTGCGCTGGTCGATGGGCGAAAGTTCGGCCCGCGCCCTGCGCGGCGGCGAACTCGACGACCTGATCTTCGCCGGGACCGGCGTGCGCCCCGCCCGCTCCCTGGCCGAAGTCACGGTCTGGCTGGAAGACGCGACGGGACTCGCCCCCGCCCCCTTCGCCGAATCCGCCGAGCTCGAAATCACCCGCCGGGCGGAGCGCGGCGCGGGCAGCGATTTCCGCCTCAACGGCAAATCCGTGCGCGCGCGGGACGTGACGACGCTGTTCGCCGATCTCTCCAGCGGCGCGCGCTCCTCCTCGATCATCAGCCAGAACCGCGTCAGCACGCTCATCGCCGCGAAACCGGAAGAGCGCCGCGCCCTGCTCGAAGAGGCCGCCGGGATCAGCGGTCTGCATGCCCGCCGTCATGACGCCGAACTCAAGCTGCGCCAGACCGAGGCCAATCTCGCGCGCGCCGAGGATCTGCGCGTCCAGATCGAGGCGAGGCTGGAGAGCCTCGGCGAGCAGACCGCGCAGGCGCGCCGTTATCGCGAACTCGCCGCCGCCCTGCGCGCCGACGAAGCCCATCTGCATGCCCTGCTCCACGCCCGCGCCGAACTGGCCGTCACCCGGACCGCCTCCGCTCTCGCCCAGGCTCAGGCAATGCTGGCCGAAGCCGGTGCTCTGGCCGAAGCCGCCGCGGCGGAAGAGACGCGCCATCGCGACGCGCTCTCCCCCACGCGGCAAAAACGCGATACCGCCCGCGCCGCCCTCGAACGGCATCGCGTGCTGGCCGAGAGCGCGGCTCAGGAAGAACAGGAGGCCAGGCGCGCGCTGGACGAGGCGACGCGCCGTGTCGACGAGGGCGCGAAGGACGAGGCGGCCGCAGCGGCCCGATTCGCCGAGGCCGCCGCGCTGCTTCGCGAGGACATCGAAACGGGCGACCGGTTGGAAGCTGCGGCGCGGCTCCTTCCGGACCGTCTCGCCATGGCGGAAGCGGATCGCGACGCGGCCGAGACCCGCTTCGAGACCGCGCGAGGCCAGAGCGAGCAGGCCAACGAGGCGCTGGTGCAGGCCCGCATGGCGCGCGACACGCATAGTCGCCGCCGCGAGGAAACGACCGCCCATCTCGCCCGCATCACGGCCGAACTGGCGAAACTCACATCGACACTCGATGCCCTGCGCGCCGATCTGCCCATGGAAGATGACCTCGCCGCCCTCGCCACGCAGTGCGACGCGCTGGACGGCGAAATCGCCGCCCGGCGTCAGGCGCTCGCCGAAGCCGAATCGGACGCTCAGGAGACCCGCCTCGCCGCCGAACTGGCGGAACGCGCCCTGGCCGAAGGCAGGCGGCTCGACCGGGAACGCGAGGCGGAGCGGCAACGCCTGAGCGCGCGTCTCGGCCAGATGCTGGAGCAGGAGAAATCCCTCCTGTCGGCGCGTGACGCCGCTACGCAGGCCCTGCGCGCGGAGGCGGCGCTGGCCGAGATGGAGACCGCGGAGGCCCGCTCCGCCGCCGCGCTGGACGAGGCCCGCCACGCGGAAGAGCAGGCCCGCGCGGCGGCATCCGAAGCCGCGACCGCGCGTCTGGAAGCCGAATCCCGCGCGCACACGCTGCGCGAGCGCGTCTCCCTTGCCCAACGCGACTGCACGGCGACCGAAACCGCTCTTCAGCGTGCCCGGACACAGGCTGACGAGGCGCGCCACGCCCTGGAGTCGGCACAGGAAAAGCTCGTGCCGTCCACGGAGATCGAGGCTCAGGCCGAAGCGGTGAAGAGGGCGGAGGATGCGCTCGCGGCCCTGCTCGCCGCCATCGCCCGTCTCGAAACCGATGCCGCCATACGGAAGACGGACGTCGAAACGCACGCCGCCGCCCTCGCCGAAGCGGAAACGACTGTCGTGCGTCTGCGCGCGCACTGCGAGGGGCTGGCGCCGGAGACGCCGGAAGCCGCTTCTGATACGGTCCTCCCGCTGATCCGGCAGATCACCTTTCCGCCCGAACTCGCGCGCGGCCTTGCCGTCGCCCTTGCGGACGGGCTGGACGCCCCCGTCGGCGCCGACGAATCGCTTCCGCTCGCCTGGAGGCCGCTCCCGCCCATGACGCCCGCCCCGCTTCCGCCGGGCGTCACGCCGCTGAACGAGCGGGTCGAGGCCCCTTCCGCGCTGGACCGTCTGCTTGCATCGATCGGCGTGGTGACGGACCCGCAAGACGGGTTCCGGTTCCAGCCGCAGCTTCAGCCGGGTCAGGCGCTGGTCACGGCGGAAGGCGCGCTCTGGCGCTGGGACGGGTATCGGATCGCCGCCAACCGCCCCAATCACGCCGCGCGCCAGCTCGAACGTCATCAGGCCTATCTCGCCCTGCAACGCCAGATCGCCGAGGTCGAATCGACTCTTCCCGCTCTTCGCGCCGAGGCTGACGCCAGGATGACGGCGCTGAAATCAACGGAGGACGCGCTGTCCTCGCAGCGGCGCGAGCGGGCGACAACGGAACAAACCCTCGCCCGCGCCCGCTCCGACGCCGCGTCCTGCGCCAACCGTGCCGCCTCGGCCCGTCTTGCCGCCGACGCCGCCGAACGCGGGCTGGAGATCGCCGCCGCCGCCCTTGCCGAGGCCGCCACCCGCGCGGAGGACGCCCGGAACGCCCTCGCCGCCCTTCCCGCCCTCGCCGAAATCGAACTTCAGGCGCATGATCTGTCGGACCGCTCCGAAACGGCCCGCGTCGCGATGGAGATGGCTGCCCGTCGGCGCGCCGAGGCGGCCCGCGCCGCCGAACTGGCCGGCGACACCGTCCGCCAGGCCCGCCTTCGCCATGACAGCGCGGCGGGCAAGCTCGAAACGCTCATCCCCGCCCTCGCCCGGCTGACGGATGACCGCACCGCCGCCGAAACGGCCCTCGCGGCGCTGGAGGTCGAGGCGCGGGCACAGTCTCTCGCCGTGCTGGAGGCCGACGCCGCACGCCATGGCGCCGCGCGCGATGCGGCTCTCAGGCGGCTTCAGGATCTCCGCGCCGGTCTGGCGAAAAACGAGGCGGATCGCGCCTCCTGCGCGACCCGCCACACGGCGCTGAGCCGGCGGCGCGCCGAGGCGCTGGCGCGGGAAGCCGCCCTTCTGCCCGAACATGCCGCGCGCCGTCTGGCGCTCGACGAGCAGCGCGCCGCGCTCGCCGCCCTTGGCGAGCCTCCCGCGCTCGATACCGTGGAGGCCGCCGCCCACGCTGCGCGCGGCGTGCTGGACGAGGCGAGCGCGACGCTGGACGGTGCGCGTACCCGGCTCGCTTTGCTTCACGCCGAACAGCAACGCATCGCCGAGACACTGCCCGCCCTGCGCGCGCGGATCGACTCCGGAACGAGCCGCCTCGACACGCTGCGCCGGGATCGCGAGGAAGCCGCCCGCCGCCTAGGACTCCTGCATGCCGCCCTGCGCGAGGCCGAGGCGCTTCCCGATCGTCTGCACGAGCGCGCCGCGCGTCAGGCCGAAGCGCTGACCCTCGCCGGGCAGGAGGCCGACGCGGCCGATCACGCCCTTCAGGAGATCGAAGCCGCCCTGCGGGATGTGGCCGTGCAGCGGGACAACGAAGCCGCCCGCGCCCGCGCGGCCCGCGAGGATGAAATCCGGCTGACGGAACGGCGCGAGCAGGTCGTTGCGGCGCTGGAGACGCTGCGCGCCGCCGGAGACGCGCCGGACGGCCCGCCGCCCGCCGATCTCTCGGACTCCGCCGAGACCGCGCTCCGCCGCCGGGTCGCGCGGCTGATTCGCGAACGTGACGCGCTCGGCCCGGTCAATCTTCGCGCCGAGCAGGACCATGCCGAGGCCCGCGCCCAGGCTGACACGCTGGCGGCGGAGCAGGGCGAGTTGCACGAGGCCGTCAACCGCCTGCGCGGTTCGATCGGCCATCTGAACCGCGAGGGGCGCGAGCGGCTTCAGGCCGTGTTCGCCCAGGTGGACCAGCATTTCCAGGCGCTCTTTTCCCGCATGTTCGGCGGTGGACGCGCCCATCTCGGCCTCGTCGGCAGCGACGACCCGCTGGAGGCGGGGCTGGAAATCTTCGCCCAACCGCCGGGGAAGAAACTCTCCACCCTCTCCCTTCTCTCAGGCGGCGAGCAGGCCCTGACCGCGCTTTCTCTCGTCTTCGCCGCCTTCAAATGCCAGCCCGCGCCGATCTGCGTGCTGGACGAGGTGGACGCGCCGCTCGACGACGCCAATGTGGAGCGTCTCTGCGCCCTGACGCGCGACATGGCGGAGGAATCCGGCACGCGTTTCCTCGTGGTCACGCATCACCAGTTGACCATGGCGCATATGAACCGGCTCTTCGGCGTCACGATGCAGGAGCGCGGGGTCAGCCGCGTGCTTTCCGTCGATCTTTCCAGCGCAACGCAATTCGCCGAGACCAGCATCGCTCCTCACCTCTCGTAATCTCATTCCCCCATCACCACTTTGTCATATAATGAATGCGTGAGAGGCTCGTTTGCATGTTGTTTCACAACGCAGCGGAAGCCATTGAACAGGATTCGGGCGCTGGATCAGATTCTTCCCCTCGTCGCGCGTCGCCCTACGGTGGCAGCGCCAGATTTGCCGGTCGTCGCGGCCGCGCGCGGGCTGCGCGTGGTCGGCGACGTGCATGGCGATCTGGCCGCGTTCGAACATGCCGTGGCGACCGAGCGCTTCATCATCCAGCTCGGCGATCTGGTCGATCATGGGCCGGACAGCGCGGGCGCGCTACGGCTGATGATCGACCTGATGGATGACGGACGCGGCCTCTTCATCCTCGGCAATCACGACCGCAAGCTCGGGCGCGCGCTCGCCGGGCACCGCCTCCGCCGCGACCCGCCGCTGGAAGCGACGTTGCGCCAGCTTTCCAGCCCGCTCCAGGCGGGATTGCGCGAACGCGCGCTCGACGCGCTGATCTCCGCCCCGGCCTGGCTGACGCTCGGCTCCCTCGTCTTCGTCCATGGCGGTTTCCATACCGGCATGCTGATCGAGGAGCCGCCCCCTGGTCTCGGCCCCATCACCCCGCTGCTGGCGCGCGCGCTGTTCGGCGAGACAACGGGAAAAATGCAGTCGGACGGCTATCCGGAACGAAAACTGAGATGGATAGATCACATTCCGGCCGGACATGTGGTTTATTGTGGCCATGACAGACGCTCGACAGATGGACGCCCCTGGATTCGCGCCGGCCGCAACGGCGGACGCGCGGTCTTCACCGATCTCGGCGCCGGCAAAGGCGGCCACCTCGCCTGGGTCGATATCGATCCCGCCTGAGGAGGCGCGCGCGCGGCTGGAGATGCATCGGCAGAGCATCGACAACATCGACGCCGCCCTGATCCATATGCTGGCCGAGCGCTTCCGCCACACCCAGAGCGTCGGGGAGTTGAAGGCGAAGGCGGGTCTGCCCGCCGCCGACCCGTCCCGCGAGGCCCGGCAGATCGCCCGGCTGCGGGAACTGGCGGCCAATGCGCGGCTGGACCCAGATTTCGCGGAGAAATTTCTCGCCTTCATCATCCGCGAGGTGATCCGCCATCACGACACCATCGCCGGACGCGTCGCGCCCGACGCGCCTGCCGAGGGCCGCTCATGACGCCGCATCTTCTCATTCTCGTCCGCCACGCCAAGGCGATGCCGCATGATTATTGCGCCGATCGCGATCGCCCGCTGGACGGGCAGGGCCGCGAGCAGGCACGCAGTACCGGCGAGGCGCTGGCCGAATCCGGCCTGTTGCCGGAGGGACTTCATGTCTGGTGCAGCCCGTCCGCCCGGACGCGGGAGACCCTCGAAGGGCTCCAGCCCTCCCTGCCCGCGGATACGAAGACGCTGATCGTCGAATCACTCTACGAGGCGGATACGGCCTTGCTGTCCGAGATGCTGCGCGAAACGCCCGAGGGCGTCGAGGCGCTGATGATCGTCGGCCACAATCCGACCATTGCCGAGACGGCGCATGAACTGCTCAGCGCCTCGACGGACCATCCGGACGTAACGATCCTGCTTTCGGGCTTCCCCACCGGCTCCGCCGCCGTTTTCCGTGTGAACTCGGATTGGGCCGGCCTCTCACCGGCGACGTCGAAGCTGATCTTCCACACGATTCCGTAAAAGCGGCGCGCGATCAAATCTTCCCCGGGGCAACGTCAGTCAGGGCGGCGTCAGTCGCAATCACACCCGCGCGTCGCCCCCTGATCGCCACGCACGATGTGATGGTCGATCCATTCGGAAACCAGCCGCCGTGCCTCATTGAGCGACGCCTCGGGATGATGAATCCGATAGAGCGTCGTGCATGCGGCGAAGGCCTGATAGTCAGGCTGGCCGACCTCGCGCAACTCCTGATAGGCGGTGACGACGGCACGTTCACAATTACGACCGATGCGGCGCGGGTCAACAGTCACGGATGGCAATTCCAATTGAGAGTGATTTGCAAGTCCTGCCTATAATAAGACCGGCTCCGCCTATGACGCAAGCACTACCTCCTGTATGAAGAATTTGTCAGCGGCCGCAGGCCGCGCGAGGTCAATTTCGGGAGCAGACGACACGATGACCAATGGCAATCGGGGGACCAACGGCAATCGGGGAACCAGCGGCGACCAGGGCAGCATCTTCGCGGGACGGCAGACCCAGTGGGACCGCGACGCGGCGCTCACCACCGCGCGTATCCTCCTTGAGATCAAGGCTGTGAATTTCCGCCCCGAGGAGCCGTACACCCTGACGTCGGGCTGGAAATCGCCGGTCTATATCGATTGCCGCAAGATCATCTTCTTCCCCCGCGCGCGCGCCAAGATCGTCGAACTCGGCGTCGAGAAGATCGGCCGCCATATCGGATATGAAAGCATCGACGCCGTGGTGGGCGGCGAGACGGCGGGTATTCCCTTCGCCGCCTGGATCGCCGACCGGATGATGACCCCCATGGCCTATGTGCGCAAGAAGCCGAAGGGTTTCGGCCGCAATGCGCAGATCGAGGGCGACGTGCCCGAGAACATGCGCACGCTTCTGGTGGAGGATCTGACCACGGACGGCGCCTCGAAGATCCGCTTCGCCAAGGCGTTGCGCGATGCCGGTGCGATCGTCGACCATACCTTCGTCATCTTCTTCTACGGTGTCTTCCCCGGCGCGCATCGCACGCTGGCGGAAATGAACATTTCGCTTCACGCGCTCTGCACCTGGTGGGATGTGCTCGAAGCCTGCGCGGGCGGTGATTATTTCTCCGAAAGCGACAGCGCCGAGGTTCGGCGCTTCCTCGAAGACCCCTGCGGCTGGTCGAAGCGCCATGGCGGCGTCGGCAGCGCGGAAGAGGCTCTGGCGCTCAAGGCGCAGGCCGAGGGCTGACGCCGTGCCGGAAGAGAGGCCGGGGCGCGTCCTGGCCTTCGATTCCGGGATCGGCGGATTGGGTGTGGTGCGCGCGCTGCGCGCCGCTCTTCCCGCCGCAACGGTGATCGACTACCTCGCCGATAACGCGCTCTTTCCTTACGGTGAACAGCCGGACGACCGTCTCGTCGCCCGCATCGTTGCGCTGATCGGGGCGGCGATCGCGGGTCGACGGCCCGATGTGGTGCTGATCGCCTGCAACACCGCCAGCACGCTCGCCCTCGCCTCTCTCCGGACGCGTTACGACCTGCCTTTCGTCGGCTGTGTGCCGCCTGTCCGCTGGGCCGCGCGCGTCAGCACGAGTCGCGTCATCGGCATCCTGGCCACGGCCGCCACCGCCCGCCGCCCCTATCTGCGCGCGCTGCGGGACGAATTCGCGCCGGACTGCACCCTCATCACCCATGGCGCGCGCGGCCTGGCCGATCTGGCCGAGCGTTCCTTTCTCGGCACTGCGGTGCCGGACGAACTGGTGGCGCGCGAGCTGGACAGTCTGTTCTCCCAGCCCGATGGCGCGCGGATCGACGCCGTCGGGCTCGGCTGCACCCATTACACCTTTCTCGCCGACGCCTTCGCGCGCCTCTCGCCGCCGGGCGTGCACTGGCTGGACCCGGCGGAGGCCGTAGCCCATCGGGTTGCGACGGTTCTCGCCACGCGGAGCTCGATTGCCGGGGACTTGACCGCAGGAGATACGCCACCTCCGTTCCTGGCGGAGGAAATGCTGCTCACCGGCCCGGCCCCGGATGCCGAGGCGCTGGATCGCGCCGTGCGCCGGATCGGCTATCGCGGTTTCCGCGTGCTGACCCCGGTCGAAACCGGGGAAGCGCCTCAGTTGGCGCGATTGACGGTATAGGCCGCCGTGTCGATCAACAGACGCCTGATCTCGCTATCCGGGAAGATCTCCAGCGCCTTTACCGCCGCATCGGCATAACGCGCGGCGCGATCCAGCGTGACGCGAATCGCATCGGCCTTCTCGATGAGCGCGAGCGCATGGGGCAGATCGTCATCCGTCTGCTCGCCCGTCTCGATCACGCGCTGCCAGAAGGCCCGTTCCTCCCCATCCGCCGCCCGATAGGCCGCGAGCACGGGCAGAGTGATCTTGCCTTCGCGGAAATCGTCGCCCACCGTCTTGCCCAGCACCTGCTGGTCCGCGGCGTAATCCAGCGCGTCATCGACAAGCTGGAACGCCATGCCGAGATTGGTGCCGTACGCGTCGAGCGCCAGTTCTTCCGCCTCTGGGCGGTCCGCCACCACCGCCCCCACACGGCAGGCCGCGGCGAAGAGTGCCGCCGTCTTGCCGTGGATGACCTCCAGATAGGTCTCGATCGGGGTCGAGAGATCGTTCTGGGTGGCCATCTGCAACACCTCGCCTTCGGCGATCGTGGCCGAGGCGGCGGACAGAATCGCCATGACTTTCAGCGAGCCGTCCGCCGTCATCAACTGGAAAGAGCGTGCGAAGAGAAAATCCCCGACCAGCACGGACGCCTTGTTGCCGAAGACGGCGTTGGCCGAGGCAAGTCCCCGCCGCATCACGCTCTCGTCCACCACGTCGTCATGCAGCAACGTCGCGGTATGAATGAATTCCACGCAGGCCGCGAGCGCGATATGGCGCTGCCGGTCCGGCCCCGCCTCGTAGCCGCAGAGATGCGCCGCCGCGAGCGTCAGCAGCGGGCGGATGCGCTTGCCGCCCGCCGCGACCAGATGCGCCCCGAGTTGCGGGATCAGCGGGACAGGACTGTGCATGCGCGCCACGATCTCGCGATTGCATGCCTCCATATCCGCCTTCAGATAGGCATTCAGCGCCGCCAGAACATTCGCAGGGGACGGAGCGCCGTGCCCTCTTGCTTGATCGGCGTCGGTCATGCTGTCAGCAGCACCCAAAACGACTCTCCACTTCTCACCGACGCACCACAATGCGTCGGCGTGATATATTGCGCTGCGCAACCGCCGCCCTTAGGCAAGCGCGACGATCCAGCCATGCGGAACAGGTGATGACCATATGAGCGGCGCCGGCGAGACGGTCAACCCGATGCCTTCTTCCAACACCCTTCCCGAAACCACCCAGGGCACGCTTCTGGGCGGGCGCGTGGTCTATCGTCAGTTCCGTCAGGGATATCGCACAGGGATCGAGCCGGTTCTGCTCGCCGCTCTCATTCCCGCCCGCGAAGGCGATTATGTGCTGGAAGGCGGATGCGGCGCGGGTGCCGGGTTGCTCTGCCTGAATGCCAGAGTCGGCGGCCTTCGCGGCATCGGCCTCGAAGCCGACCCTGCGACCGTCACTCTCGCCCGCGTCAATTTCGCCCTCAACGACGTGGCCGGGCTGCTGGACGCGTTGCCGGCGCGGCTGCCGGCTTTGCCCGATGGGCTGCGCACCCACGCCCCCATGCCGAACGGGCGCTTTCATCACAGCTTCGCCAATCCGCCCTGGCACCGCGCCGACTTCACTCCCTCTCCCGAGTCCCGTCGTCGCCTCGCCCTCAGCGCACCGACGGAGGGCTGGACGAGTTGGATCGCCACGCTCGCCCGATGGACTGCTCCGGGCGGGACGCTCAGCCTCGCCCTGCCCGCCGCCGCGACGGAAGATGCGCTTCCCGCGCTGGGCGCCGCCGGGTGCGGCAGCATCGTTCTCTTTCCCCTCTGGCCGAAACAGGGAGTCCCTGCCCGGCTCGTCCTTCTCCGCGCGACGATCGGCGGGCGCGGCGCGTTCCGGCTGGCCTCCGGTCTGGTGCTTCATGAAACCGACGGTAGCTTTACCGCGGAAGCCCAGGCGATCCTACGGGACGGCAGAAGCATCATGTTGTGACGTGGATTGCCCGAGGTTCTTCTTTTTCTGAAGAAAAGAAGCAAAATACTTTTGATACTTTGACTACGGAGTCTCATTGAGAGACTCCGTAGTCGAGTCGCAAATGCAGATTTACTCGAAAACGCTCGCCTCGAAGGCTTCCTCCCATGTCCCGCTCGTCGAGGCGCGCGAATATTCCGTGGCGCGGTTCTCGAAGAAATTGGCGTGCTCGACGGCATTGAGGAGATTATCCAGCCAGGGCAGTGGATTTTCCTCGATCTCGTAGATCGGATCGAGCCCGAGCTGCGTCATCCGGCGATCGGCGATGAAGCGGATATACTGCTTGACCTCCGCGGCCGTCAGACCGTCCACCGGGCCCATCTCGAAGGCGAGGTCGATAAACGCGTCCTCATGCTCGATGGTCGTGCGGCAGATCCAGGCGATCTCGTCACGGAAATCCTGCGTCCAGATTTCCGGATTTTCCCGCACGAAGGTGCGGAAGAGACGGATCATGGAAAGGCAATGCAGCGTCTCGTCCCGCACCGACCAGGTCACGATCTGCCCCATGCCCTTCATCTTGTTGAAGCGCGGAAAATTCAGCAGGATCGCGAAAGACGCGAAGAGTTGCAGCCCCTCCATGAACGCGCCGAAGGCCGCCATGGTCTTGGCGATCTCCCGCTTGTTGGCGATGCTGAAGGACTGCATGAAATCGTATTTGTCCTTCATCTCCTTGTATTTCAGGAAGGCAGAATACTCCGTTTCCGGCATGCCGATCGTATCGAGGAGATGCGAATAGGCGGCGATATGCACCGTCTCGATATTCGAGAAGGCGGAAAGCATCATCAGCACTTCGGTCGGTTTGAAAACCTGGCTGTAATACTTCATATAGGCCGAGTTCACCTCGACATCCGACTGGGTGAAGAAGCGGAAGATCTGCGTCACGAGATGCCGCTCACCCTCGGTCAGCGTGCGGTGCCAGTCCTTCACGTCATCGGCGAGCGGCACCTCCTCCGGCAACCAGTGGACACGCTGCTGGGTCAGCCACGCGTCATAGGCCCACGGGTAGCGGAACGGCTTGTAGACCGGATTGGCGGTCATCAGGTCGAGATGTTCGAGATCCTTGGCGATATCGTCACTCATCGGCGCGTCTCCGGTCCAAATCCAAACAAACAGGCTTCTGTCACTGGCAAGCGAGGCATTCCTCGTAATCTGGGCCGCCACCGGGCTTCTTCTCTGCCGCCGCCGGCATGGCTTCGTCCTCAGCCATGATGTCGTGTTTGACCGCCTTGTCGCTGACGGTGTCCGCGCGCTGCACGGAAAGGGAGCGGCAGTAATAGAGAGATTTCACCCCGCGCTTCCAGGCCAGCATGTGAATCTGGTGCAGGTCGCGCTTATGCACGTCGGCGGGCAGGAAGAGGTTGATCGACTGCGCCTGGCAGATGAAGGGCGCGCGATCGGCCGCATGTTCCACGATCCAGCGCTGATCCAGTTCGAACGCCGTCTTGAACACGTCCTTTTCCTCCTGAGTGAGGAAATCCAGATGCTGGACCGACCCCTTGCTGAGCGTGATCGAGGACCATACCGCGTCGGTGTTCCGGCCCTTTTCCTCCAGCAGCTTCAGCAGATGACGGTTGCGCACGGTAAAGGAGCCTGAGAGCGTCTTCTGGAGGAAGACATTCGCGGCGATCGGCTCGATTCCCGGGCTCGCATTGCCCGCAATGATGGAGATCGAGGCCGTCGGCGCGATCGCCAGCTTGTGGGAGAACCGCTCCATGATGCCGTATTCCTCGGCGTCCGGGCACGGGCCGCGCAATTCCGCCAGATGCCGGGACGCGGCATCCGCCTGCGCGCGGATCTGCTGGAAAATCTTCCTGTTCCAGACCTTCGCCATCACGGATTCGAACGGAATCCCGCGCGCCTGAAGGAAGGAATGGAAGCCCATCACGCCGAGGCCGACCGAGCGTTCGCGCGCCGCGGCGTATTTGGCGCGGGCCATGTCGTCCGGCGCGCGGTCGATGAAATCCTGAAGCACGTTGTCGAGGAACAGCAGCACATCCTCGATGAAGCGCGGCTCGTCCTTCCATTCGTCCCAGGTCTCGAGGTTGAGCGAGGACAGGCAGCACACCGCCGTGCGGTTCTGCCCGAGATGGTCGAGCCCGGTCGGCAGGGTGATCTCGGCGCAGAGATTGGAGGTCTTGACCTCGAGCCCCGCCAGCTTGTGGTGCTCGGGGCGGGCGCGGTTCACATGGTCGGAATAGATGATATAGGGCTCGCCCTGTTCCATCCGCGCCGTCAGCAGGCGAATCCACAACCCCCGCGCGGAGACCGAGCGGATCACCGACATGTCCTTGGGCGAGCGCAGCCCCCATTCCTCGTCCCGCTCGACCGCGCGCATGAAATCGTCCGTGACCAGCACGCCGTGATGCAGGTTCAGCGCCTTGCGGTTCGGGTCGCCGCCGGTCGGGCGGCGCATCTCGATGAATTCCTCCACCTCCGGATGCCAGATCGGCAGATAGACCGCCGCCGAGCCGCGCCGCAACGAACCCTGCGAGATGGCGAGGGTCAGGCTGTCCATCACACGGATGAAAGGGATGACGCCCGAAGTCTTGCCGTTCTTGCCGACATTCTCCCCGATGGAGCGCAGATTGCCCCAGTACGAGCCGATGCCGCCGCCCTTGGAAGCGAGCCAGACATTCTCGTTCCACAGATCGACGATGCCGCGCAGCGAGTCGTCCGCCTCGTTCAGGAAGCAGGAAATCGGCAGCCCGCGCGTCGTGCCGCCATTCGACAGAACCGGGGTGGCGGGCATGAACCAGAGCTTCGAGATATAATCGTAAAGCCGCTGGGCATGCGCCGCATCCGCCCCGTAATAGGAGGCGACGCGGCCGAACAGGTCCTGATAGCGCTCGCCGGGCAGGAGATAGCGGTTGTCCAGTGTCGCCTTGCCGAAATCCGTCAGCAGCGAATCGCGCGCATGATCGACACGGACCGGATGATGGCCTTCAAGCTGCACGACGCTGTCGAACAGCTCGGGCTCGGCGACGTCCGGCCCGGCGACGCCCAGTTCGGGAACAGCCTCCGGCACCGGCGCGTCCGTGACCTCGGAGCGCAGCGTTTCTCCTGACGGAGAAGAGCTTACGGACACGTCCTGTTCCGGAGCACGCTCAGTCACCGATCCTTCATAGAGGCTCACGCATCGTCTCCCAGAACTTTTTCAACGGTTTTCGCCAACAGGCCGCCCCTCGAAAGAGCCTCGCCCGATCCCCGATCCGCCCTCTTCATGGAAGGCATTTTCTTGCAGCACAAGGCTTGTATCATGCGACATTTAGTGATTACGCCGCCCCTGCACCCCTACATATTGTGATGGAAGCGTCAGCGCGTCTGTTTTCTCTAACGCTATCGGCGTCGCTTCCGCACGTTAAAAATGACTGTTCCGTCCAGAAAAATTCCTCCGCATGGCCAGGCGCGAGTCGCGCTCAAATGGCAACATGCGATGCAAATCGTAAACAGACGATGAACAATCCCCTCCCTCCCGCGTTCGCTCCGGCGAAGGGAGCGAAGAATCTCGCTCCTCAGGACCGGCAGGAGTCTCGCATGACCATCAAGAAAACCGCCTCGGCGCATTGGAGCGGGGGTCTCAAGGACGGCAAGGGCACGATCTCGACCCAGAGCGGCGCGCTGAAGGACCAGCCCTACGGGTTCAACACCCGCTTCGAGGAAACGCATGGCACGAATCCGGAAGAACTGATCGGCGCGGCCCATGCGGGCTGCTTCACCATGGCGCTCTCGCTCATCCTTGGCGAGGCGGGATTCACCGCCACCGCCCTCGACACCAAGGCCACCGTCTCGCTCGACAGGCAGGATGACGGCTTCGCGATCACCAAAATCCATCTCGACCTGACCGGCACCGTCCCGGGCGCGGATCAGGCGAAGTTCGAGGAGCTGGCGGGGAAGGCCAAGGCCGGCTGTCCCGTCTCCAAGCTGTTCAGGGCCGAGATCACGCTGAGCGCCAGACTGGTCTGAAAACGGCGGCTATAACAGCGTCTGACGGCGGCGTATTTCCACGGCGCCGCCGGTCATCAGCAGCCCGGCTCCGAGTCCTATCCAGAGGCCGGGCGCGCTGATGCCGTATGCGCCGGAGGCAAGCGCGGCCGCGTTGACCCGAAGCGGCATGCCGGACAGACCCACCGACGTCCCGTGCGTCACGATCTCGAGATTGCCGGCCATGAAAGGCAGAATCGGGCGGAAATGGCCGAGAACGAGCCGGGCCGCATGGCCGGTGCCGAAGGTCATGTACTCCAGGACGATCACGGCCAAGGGCAGGCCGAACGCCCAGAGAAACGGCGAGCGTCTGGCCGCCGCGGACACCAGCAGCAGCCATCCCCAAAGCGGAAACATCCAGAGGAACAGCAGCAGGGTCGCGCCTGTCTGAAACACCGCCTCGCCCGGCAGATGCGCCAGAGCGAGACCCGGACGCCCTCCCAGCAGCATGGAGAACATGATCAGCAGCAGGCAGGCGACCGCCGCGCAGATCATCGCGAACAGGGGCAGCACGAGAATGATGACCAGCATCTTCGCCGCGACCGCCATCGCGTCCGAGACGGGCATGGATTTCCAGAACAGCAACGATCGGTCACGCGCTTCGTTGTGCAAGGCGCCGAGACCATAAACGATTCCCGCCAGAATCGCCGCGGCGATCGCCGGACGGGTGCAGGAGGTGAGCAATGTGCCGGAATCGACATGAAAACCGCCCGTCACGTCCGCCCGGCCCCGCAAGACCATGACGGCGATCACCAGAAAGGCCAACGGAAGGAGCGCGGCCGCCAAGGCGGGCACGACCAGCAGGAACCGATTCTCCCATAATTCCCGCCGCATCGACCAGAACAGCACCTGCCCCCGGGAGCGGGACGCCCGCGTCACTGTCGCGCTCATCGCTCCGTCTCCTGTCGCTGCGTGCGCTCCTTGCCGAGCAGCACCAGAAAGAGATCCGCAAGTCCCGGACGCCGTATTTCGCCCAACGGCTCCAGCCGCTCCCGCGCAACCCCGTCGAACACCATCACGCTCAGCCCCATCAGCAGATGCTCATGCACCGGCCCCAGCGCCCGGGCCGCTTCCACGGCGTCGAGGCGCGGACGCAATTCGACGAAACGCCGCTCGATCTCCTCGATCGACCCGTCCAGCACGATGCGCCCCCGGTCGATGAAGATCGCATCCGTCAGGATGTCCTGAATTTCCTCGACCTGATGGGTGGTGACGAGAATCGTCCGGTCATGGTCGAAATAGTCGTTGAGCAGGGAGATGTAGAAGTCCCGCCGATAGAGGATATCCAGCCCCAGAGTCGGCTCGTCGAGCACCAGCAGCTTCGCATCGACCGCCATGATGAGCGCGAGATGCAATTGCGTGACCATGCCTTTCGACAATTCCCGCACGCGGGACGTTCTGCCGATATCGGTGCGGGCGAGAAAGCCCTCCGCCTTCGCCCGGTCGAAACGCGGGTGAACGCCCTCGACATAATCCAGCGCCTGCCACACCCGCATCCAGCGCGGCAGGACGGCCACATCCGCGATGAAGCACACATCCCGCATCAGCGCCGTCCGCTCCCGCCACGGATCGCGCCCCAGCACTTTCAGCTCACCCTCGAAGGAGACCAGCCCGAGAATGGCCTCCAGCGTGGTCGTCTTGCCCGCGCCGTTGGGGCCGATCAGCCCGACGATGCGGCCCGGCGGAATCGTCAGGTCGATCCCGTCCACGGCGACCTTGCCGCGATAGCGCTTCCGCAGCCCCCGCGCCTCGATGCAGGTCATGACCTCTCCTCCCCGTCCCGCAACAAGGTCTCGACATCGAGCCCGAGCCGGCGGATCGTGGCGCGGATCTCCGGCCAGCGCCCGCTCAGGAACTGCTCCCGCTCACGCCGGCGCAACCGCCCGACGGCCCCGGCCGCCACGAACAGGCCGAGCCCGCGCCGCTTCTCGACCAGCCCTTCTTCCGCCAGTTCCTGATACGCCTTCATGACGGTCAGCGGATTGACCTGACATTCCGCCGCCACCTGCCGCACCGAGGGAAGCGCCTCCCCCTCGCCCAGCCGTCCTTCGAGCATCATCGCGACCACCCGGTCCCGCAACTGCCGGTAGATCGGCTGCGTGTCGTTCCACGACCGCTCCATCCCGCACCCCGCTCACTCTCACGCATCTCGGCCATGCTCGTTCTTCCGTAAGACGCCTCGCTCCAGGCGATATGGTGTCTTACATAACTACATCACCGTGGCGACAGCAAGAAATCTTCACGCGAGTCTTCGCCCTGCGCGAAGTCAAAGCGCCGGACGAAGCGCCGGCCAGCCGCATTGCGCGTGATGGCGCAGGAGGTGATCGGCCAGCACGCAGGCCATCATGGCTTCGGCCACGGGAACGGCGCGGATGCCGATGCAGGGATCATGCCGCCCTTTCGTCGTCACCTCGATCTCCTGCCCCTCGCGATTGACCGAGGGAACCGGAACGAGGATCGAGCTTGTGGGCTTGATCGCAAAACGCGCCACGACGGGCTGGCCGGTGGAAATCCCGCCGAGAATCCCGCCCGCGTGATTGCTCTCGAAACGAACCGTCCCGCCGCTCATCCGCATCGGATCGGCATTCTGCTCCCCGCGCAGACCGGCGACCGCGAACCCGTCGCCGATCTCCACGCCCTTCACGCCGTTGATGCCCATCAGAGCCGCCGCCAGATCGGAATCCAGCTTGGCATAGATCGGCGCGCCAAGCCCGGGCGGCACGCCTTCGGCCACCACCTCCACGACCCCGCCGATGGACGAACCCTCCTTGCGGATAACGGTGAGCAACGTCTCCCAGGCATCGACCATGCCCGGATCGGGGCAGAAGAACGGGTTGCGCGCCACCTCGCTCCAGTCCCAGCGCGCGCGGTCCACGGCGATGTCGCCCATCCGCACGAGCGCCGCCCGGATCGTCACGCTCTCGCCCAGCAGCACCGCCAGCAGTTTCCGCGCCACCGCTCCCGCCGCGACCCGCATCGCGGTCTCGCGCGCCGAGGACCGGCCGCCGCCGCGATAATCCCGATGCCCGTATTTCAGATCATAGGTCACATCCGCATGACCGGGGCGATAGCGCGTGGCGATCTCGGCATAGTCCTTGGACCGCTGATCCGTATTCCGGATTTCGAGCGCGATCGGCGTGCCGGTCGTCCTGCCTTCGAAGACGCCGGACAGAATCCGCACCTCGTCCGCCTCGCGACGCTGGGTCGTGAATTTCGACTGGCCGGGCCTGCGCAGATCCAGCCAGGGCTGGATGTCAGCCTCGGACAGGGCGAGCCCCGGCGTACAGCCGTCGATCACGCAGCCGATGGCCGGGCCGTGGCTCTCTCCCCACGTCGTCACACGGAAGAGATGGCCGAAGCTGTTATGCGACATGACGGCGCGCCGCGCTCATTCGCCAGGTGACACGACGCTGATATCCGGCGCGGCCGGGTTCTTCATGCCGACGAGATGGTAGCCGCAATCGACGTGATGCACCTCGCCCGTGACGCCCGAGGAGAGACCGGACAGGAAATAGAGCCCGGCCCCGCCGACATCGGCGAGCGACACGTTCCGCTCCAGCGGCGCGTTCAGCTGGTTCCAGCGCAGGATGTAGCGGAAATCGCCGATACCATTGGCCGCCAGCGTCATGATCGGGCCGGCGGAGATGGCGTTCACACGAATATTATCGCTTCCCAGATCGGCGGCCATGTAGCGCACCGACGCCTCGAGCGCCGCCTTGGCCACACCCATGACGTTATAATGCGGCATCACGCGCTCCGCCCCGAGATAGGAGAGGGTCAGCAGCGACCCGCCATCCGGCATGAGGGCGGCCGCATGCTTCCCGACCACCGTGAAAGAGAAGCAGGAAATCTCCATCGCCTTGAGGAAGGCGTCCCGCGGCGTATCCAGATACCGCCCGCGCAGATACTGCTTGTCCGCCCAGCCGATCGCGTGGACGAGGAAGTCTATCTTCCCCCATTCCTTCCTGATTTCGGCGAAAGTCGCCTCGATCGCCGCGTCGTCCCCGACGTCGCACGGCAGCACCAGCGTCGAGCCGACACTCGCCGCCAGGGGAAGCACGCGCTTGCCCAGCGCCTCGCCCTGATAGGTGAAGGCGAGTTCCGCTCCCTGCGCCGCGCAGGCGGCCGCGATGGCCCAGGCGATGGAGCGGTCATTGGCGACACCCATGATAAGCCCGCGCTTTCCTGCCATGAGCGAGCCTTTGGGCGGATCGGACAGCGAGCCGGACATGAGAAATTCCCCCGATGACGTCAGATGTGCCGGATCAAGGCGGCCGGCAGGGTTCGACGAGAATAAAACTTCCCGTCCCTCGCACAAGCGCGCGCGGCAAACAAGAGCGCGCCGGAGAGTTTTGCGCGGGCGGAGAACGGCATATGATCGCGCATGCGCTCGGGACCGCTCCGGCCGCCCGGAGCGCATGCCCCGGAAGATATGCCAAGGAGGTTCGCGCGGATGACGGATAGAGCAGCTTCTCCCCTCATCGACCTTGCGGCCGATCCGTTCGACCTTTTCGCCGCCTGGATGCGGGAGGCGGAGGCGACGGAATCCATCGACCCCAACGCCATGGCGCTCGCCACGGCGACGCCGGACGGCCGTCCCTCCGTCCGCATGATCCTGCTCAAGGGCGCGGACCGTCGCGGATTCGTGTTCTATACGAATCTCGAAAGCCGGAAGGGCCACGAACTGCTCGTCAATCCGCATGTCGCCCTGCTCTTTCACTGGAAGAGCCTCCGGCGGCAGATTCGCATCGAAGGCCCGGTCTCGCCCGTCACGCCCGAGGAAGCGGACGTGTATTTCGCCAGCCGCAGCCGGGAGTCGCGCATCGGGGCCGTCGCCTCGGATCAGTCCCGCCCGCTTCCCGACCGCGCGCTGTTCGAACGCCGCGTCGCCGAAGTGCGGGAACAGGTCGGCGACGGGCCGATTCCGCGCCCCGCGCACTGGTCCGGCTTCCGCTGCCGCCCTGAAATGATGGAATTCTGGCAGGACCGCCCCCACCGGATGCATGATCGCGCCACATGGACCCGTAACGACGCCGTGACCGGCGGAGATACGTGGCGCGTGACGCGTCTTTATCCCTGATCCTCCCACATGTCGCTTCCGGCACCAGCAGGACCTCGCCCCATGCCGAACGAAATCCGCAGGATTCTTTTGCCGCTCAATTGCGGTCAGATCATCGAGCCCGCTCTGGATGTCGGCCTGCGTCTTGCCCGCGCCTTTCATGCGCATCTCGCGGCCGTGCTGATCGGCGACGACCCGACCGAGACGGCAACCCTCGCCGGAGAAGGGCTTTCCGGCGCGATGATCAACGACATGATCGTCAATGCCGAGCATGAAGCCCAGCGCAGGCTGCTCCAGACCCGCCTCGCCTTCAACCAGTTCCTGGCAACCCACGATATCGCCTGGACGGGGCAGGACCCCTCTCCCGCAACCGCCGAGGACGCGCGGGTGACGACGAGTCTCGACGTGCTGTCCGACTCCCGGCTGGAGCAGATCACCTGGCTCGCGCGGCTCTCCGACCTCACGCTGATTCCCCATCTGGATAGCGGGGACGACCCCCGCGCCTCGGAAACCCTCCATGCGGCGCTGTTCGACAGCGGCCGCCCGGTGATCATCGCGCCTCCCGCGATACCGGAGACACTGGGACGGCGCATCTGCATCGCCTGGAACGGCACTGCGGAAGCGGCCGTCGCCCTGCGCGCCATTCTCCCTTGCGCGCGGCAGGCGGAGGCCGTCTCCGTGCTGTGCAGCCCCGACTACCAGCGTCGCGGCCCCGAGGGGGAAAAGGCCGTCGAGTATCTCGCCCGGCATGGCGTCAACGCGACGCTGCTCCGCTTCACGCCGCAGGATTGCAGCGTCGGCGTGGCGCTGCTGGGCGCCTGCGCCGATTTCGGAGCGGACATGCTCGCCATGGGCGCCTATTCCCATTCCCGCCTGCGTCAAATGATTCTCGGCGGGGTGACGCGCCATGTCCTCGAACACGCCCCGCTCACCGTCATGATGACGCGCTGAACCGAAGCTTTCCAAGCCGGGTCCGGCGTGCTACCGGCGGCGCGATGCCGCACGCGCCGTCACCTGCCGCTGTCTTGTCCGCGCCATGCGCCGCTTCCCCGTGAGCGCGTTCCCGTGAGCCGTTTCCCCGCGAGACGCTTCATCGACGGTCTGCCCAGCCGCGCCGCACGCGCCTGGCTGGGCCTTGCCCTCCGCACCACGCGCTGGACCGTCACCGGCGCGCCCGCCGCCGTGCCGATCCTGCGACAGGAGAGCGCGCGGCACGGCGCCATCGTCGCATTCTGGCACCATTCCCTGCTGCAACTCGCGGCCCTCTGGCACTGGGTGCGGGACCGCCACTCCCATCTGCATCTGCATGTCGTCGTCAGCCGCAATCGCGACGGACGCCTCCTCGCGGACGCCATCGCCCCATGGGGGATCGTCGGCATCGCCGGATCGAGCGCCCGCAAAGGCAAGGAGAAGGGCGGATCGCGCGCCTTCCGTCAGGCGCTCACGGTGCTGAAAGACGGCTGCATGCTCGCCATCACGCCCGACGGCCCGCGCGGTCCCGCCCGTGTCGTGCAGCCCGGCGTCGTCGCGCTTTCCCGCCTGGCGCACCGTCCTGTCGTGCCGGTCGGCGCGGCCTGCCATGCCCTTCGCCTGCCGAGCTGGGATCGTCTGGCCATCCCCCTCCCCTTCGGGCGCGGCGAGATCGTCCTGGCTCCCCCGCTCGACCCTCCCGCCAGCACCGAAGATCTCGCCGCCGCCCTGAACGCCGCGCAGGCCGAGGCCGAGCGCCGCCACGCCACCTCCGGCTGGAGTGCTCCGGAACGGCTCTGGGCGCTCCTGGGCACGCTTCTGGCTCCGGCGCTGATCGTGATGCTGCGCATCCGCCTCGCACGCGGACGGGAGCTGGAAGACAGGCTGCGCGAACGCCTCGGGCTGACGCGCGTCCGGCGTCCGCGCGGCGCGCTGCTCTGGGTCCATGCCGCGAGCGTGGGCGAATGCCGGTCCGCCCTGCCGCTGATCGACGCGCTGCTGGAACTGCGCCCCGGCCTGTCCGTCCTCATGACCACCGCAACGGTGACGGGCGCGGGAATCGCCGCCGCCCATTTCGCAGCGTCCCCGCCGGAGCGCGCGGCGCGGCTGCGGCATCAGTTCATTCCCTATGACGTGCCGCGCTGGAGCCGCCGCTTCCTGAACCGCTGGCGGCCCGATGCGGCGCTTTTCGTCGAAAGCGAGATCTGGCCGGGGCTGATCGCCGCCTGCGACCGGCGCGGCATCCCGGTCGCGATCGTGAACGGCCGCCTTTCCGATCGCTCGGCCCGGCGCTGGGCGCGGCTGAAGCGCCTCGCCACGCGGCTCTACGGGAGACTGTCCTTCGTCGCGGCGCGCGGCGCGGAGGATGCCGCGCGCTTCCGGACGCTCGGCGTGCGCGAATGCACGGAATATGGCGATCTCAAACAGGCGGCCCCGCCGCCGCCCGTTCCGCAGGACGCCATGGCGGAATTGCGCGCCGCCATCGGCGCCCGCCCGGTGCTGCTGGCGGCCTCCACCCACCCCGGCGAGGAGGAGATGATCGCCGAAGCCGCCCGGCTGTTGCGCGAGACACGGCCCGACCTGCTCTGCATCATCGCGCCGCGCCATCCCGTTCGCGCCGGGGAGATCGCCGCCGGTCTCGGCCATCCGCCCCGCCGCTCACAAGGGAGGCTTCCCGGTCGAAGCGATTCACTCTACCTCGCCGATACGCTGGGCGAACTCGGGCTGCTCTACCGACTCGCCACCGTCGCATGGCTGGGCAACGCGCATCGGCCGCCCGGCGGCGGCCACAACCCCTACGAGCCCGTCCGCCTGGGCGTGCCGCTCGCCACGGGACCGCATATCGACAATTTCCGTCCCGCCTTCGCCCGGCTGGCAGGGCATGTCGCCGTCACCCATGATGCGGGCGCGCTGGCCGACTGGGCCGGACCGCTCCTCGGCGACGCCGCCCGCCGCCGGGAGATCGCGGACGGCGCGCTGAACGCAATCGGCGCGCAGGAGGAGGTTCCTGCCCCACTCCTAACACGGATCGCCCTCATGTTGCCCGCATGAAGATCGGCTTCCCCAGGCTCCGGCCTCCATCTTTCTGGACGACGCCGCAGGTCGGGCTTCCCTCGCGCCTGCTGTCTCCCCTGTCCAACGTGACGGCGGGCGTAAGCGCCTGGCGCGCCTCACGCATGACGACCGCGCATGTCGATGTGCCCGTCATCTGCTGCGGCAATCTCACGATGGGCGGCGCGGGGAAAACGACCCTTGCGCTCGATCTCGTCCGCCTGCTGACCGCGCAAGGCTATCGCCCCCATGTCCTCAGCCGCGGCTATCGCGGCAGCGCGCGTGGCCCGTTGCGGGTCGAGCCGGGGTATCACAGCGCCGCGACGGTGGGCGACGAGCCGCTGCTTCTCGCCCGCGTCGCTCCCACCTGGATCGGGCGGGACCGGGGCGAAACCGCGCGGCTCGCCGTGGCAATGGGGGCCGATTGCCTGGTGATGGATGACGGGCTGCAAAACCTCACCTTGCATCAGGATCTGCGGATCGTGACCATCGACGGCGCGACAGGCTTCGGCAACGGCAAGCTCTTTCCCGCCGGCCCGTTGCGGCAGCTTCCGCGCCAGGGGCTCGCCGCCGCGGGGGCCGCGGTCGTGATCGGACCCGACCGCACGGGCGTCACGGCCCGGATTCCCGGCGGCCTGCCGCTCTTTCACGCCAGGCTGATTCCCGGGCCGGAAATCCGCCGCCTGCAAGGTCGGCGCATCATCGCCTTTGCCGGACTCGCCCGCCCGTCCAAATTCTTCACCACCCTGATCGAGTCGGGCGTGGTTCCCCTGCGCTGCCTCTCTTTCCCCGATCACCATCGCTACACGCGCGCGGATTGCGAGCGTCTGGCACGCTTGCGCCGGGAAGAGGGCGTCACGCTCGTCACCACGGCCAAGGACGCCGTGCGCCTGCCCTTCTGGCTGCACGAGCAGGTGACGGTGATTTCCGTCGAGCTGCTCTGGTCGGAGCCTGACGCCCCGTACCGGCTGCTCGATCTGCTGCGCTCCGCCTGATGCCCGATCGCGACCCCGCCCGCCCCCGGTTCATCCATTATCTGGAAGCCGCGGCCGCGCGCGCGGCCCTTGGGTTATTGCGACGCCTGCCGCCCGCGACCGCCTCCAATCTCGGCGGCGCGGTGACACGCATCATCGGCCCGCTCCTTCCCGTTTCCCGCGTCGCGGAGCGCAATCTGCGCCTCGCCCTGCCGGAGCTGGACGCCACCGCCCGCCGCCGGATCGTCCGGCAGGTCTGGGACAATCTCGGCCGCACCGCCGCCGAATTCCCCCATCTCGCCCGGCTGAACGAATGCGAAGGCGACGAATGCGAGGACAACGGGCCGGGCTGGCGCGTCATCAACGCCCATCATCTGCGCGACGTCGCGGCGCTCGATCGCCCCGCCCTCTTCATCTCGGGCCATATCGGCAACTGGGAGGTGCTTCCACCGGCCGTGGCGCGCTACGGGATGCCCTTCGCCTCCTTCTATCGCGCCGCCGCGAATCCCCTGGTGGACAGGCTGATCGCCGACATGCGGCGCGACGCCATGAAGCAGGACGTGCCGAATTTCCCGAAAGGCGCGCTGGGCGCGCGGCAGGCGCTGCGTCATGTCGCGCAGGGCGGCCATCTGGGCATTCTCGCCGACCAGAAGATGAATGACGGGATCGAGGCGCGTTTCTTCGGCCTGCCGGCGATGACCCCCTCCGCCGCCGCGATCTTCGCCCTGCGTCATGATTGCCCGATCGTCACAGGGCGCGTGCGTCGCGTCGGCCCCGCCCGATTCGAGGTCATCGTCGATCAGCCGCTCTTCCCGGATGCGAGCGGGGACCGCGCCGCCGATGTCGCGCGTCTCACACAGGCGATCAACGACCGTCTCGAAGCCGCCATCCGTGCCGAACCCGGCGCATGGCTCTGGCTGCACCGACGTTGGCCAAAACATCTTACACCCTGATTTCAGAAGAAATTTACAATCCCGTTACCTTGCGAGTCATGCAAGGCGGATCGCTTTACCGTTCTGGTATGCATTTCGTGCATGGAAGAAATGTGGTAATGAACCATTGCTTTTTTGCAACAGGGACAAAGCTTTGTGACCAAAAAAGGCAGTTTCGTGAATTTCAGCGTTGTGAGCCGGAACTTCTGTTGGATAGCGTGAGCGACATCGCAGCCCCCAGAACGAGGATCCGACTGATGCCGCAGTTGCTTCCCCTGTCCAGCAGTTACAACGCCGCATGTCGGTCGCGGAATGTCGTTCCGTTCCGCTTGGGGATTCTACCGCGTCACCGGGAATATCTTTCGCGCTGGCTGGATGCCGGGCAGTGCATGGGCATTTTCGACGCGGACATCGCCATTACGCGCCTGCGTGATACGTCCGAGGTGCTGGATCACGTGCTGATCTGGGTGCGCGAGAACGCCGACCCGGCCTATATGATTCGTCCTCAAGGCACGCATTGGGTGTTGATCGACCAGATTCGCGGCAACGCGCTCGGCAGCTACAGAAGCTTCGAGCTCGCCCTGCACACGATCCGCCCCGTCCTTCCCCTGAACGAGACGGCCGCCGCCTGAGAAGCCGTTTCCGCGCCGTCAGCTCGGCGTATCCGTCAATGTCCTCGGCGCAGGCTGGGCGATCGAAGCTCCGCCGTCCGGCTGGATGGTGAAGATCGCCAAAGCCCGCGCCACATGCCCGCCGGGCTTCAGGATAAACACCCCGTCCACACCCGCGAAACCATCCTCCCGCATGAGCGAGGCAGGCGAGAACCTCTCCGGTTGCGCCGCGAGCGCCCCGGCCACGGCCGCCGTGTCATAGGCGACATCCGCCATCGGCGTCGGCGCCAGACCATAGCGACGACGATAGGCCTGCACATAGCTCGCGCGACTCGCGGGGTCCGGCGCCGCGAACCAGGCCCCATGGAGCGCCCCCAGCTTGCTGGCGAAAGCGCCCCATAGGGCGGGGCCCATGATCCGCACCGTCGCGGGATCGATCTTGTCATCCCGCAACGCATTGATGACCGTCGCCAGTTGCAGGCCCGTGTCCCCGAGCAGCAGGGCGTCAAAGGGGGGCGGCGGCACAGGCGCGGAAGCAGCGGACGCCGACGGCCCGGACGTGTCGGGCGTCGCATCAGGCACCGGATTGACCGCGTTGGGCTCCCCCGCAGCGGGAGACGTCGCGGTCTGGGCCGGGCTCTGACCCTGGGCCTGACGCGCCTCGATCGCCGACAGGGTCTTCAACCCGTCCTGAATGCTCGCGGCATCGGACGCATGGTAGACAACATTCGGCGCCACAACCCCGTTCGCCGCGCAGGCAGCGACCAGACCCGCTCCCAGCGCATGGCCGAACGCCGTGTCCGGCAGGAAGGCCGCGAAGGTCTTGCGTCCCTCCGCATGAGCGGCGGCGACCAGACGCGACACCTGCTGGTCCGGCGTCAGCCCCATGACCCACACGCCCTCCCGCGCGCGGGAAGGATCGCTCGTATAGGCCAGTTCCGGAATACCTGCCGCCACGGCGAGGCCCGAGACTTCCGCCGTCTGCCCGGCCGTCAGCGGGCCAAGGAGAATCTGGTCGCCCGCGCCGATCGCCGCCCGCGCCGCCGCCGCCGCGCCGCCCGCGCCGTCACTGTCCTTCAGATCGATCTGCGCCGTCTTCTGGGTGGCCGGGACAGCCAGAATCGCGGCATTGGCCATCTGCCGCCCGAGACCCGCATTGCGTCCGCTGAGAGGCAGGAGCAGCCCGATCCGCACCGGCCCTGTTGGAGCGGACTCCGCCGACCCGCTTGTCCCCGTGGCGGACGGCGAGGTGCCCTCGGAGCAGGCCGCCAGCGCCAGCGCCGCCCCCATGGACAGGAGCAGCCCCTTGCGCCGCGCCGCCGCGCCGCGCAAGCAGGAGGAAATCCGGAGCGCCGCGCCAGAGCCGGTCTCCGAGGAACCATCCTGAGAAGCGCCCAAAGACCCACCCAGAGAACCACCCCGAGAATTAAATGTCCGACCCGTCATCGTCTGCTCATGCTCCGTCGTCATCGTCATCCGCACCGGACGCGCCGCCTCCATACGTCAAATCCGCCCCACCCGCGACTCCTGCCGGAAAAGCAGGGCTGCTGAGTCTCGTCGCCACGCCGATCGGCAATCTGGGCGACATCTCGCAGCGCGCGCTGGACACGCTGTCCCATGCGGACCTTATCCTATGCGAAGATACGCGCGTCACCGCCAAATTGCTCCGTCATTTCGGCATCGCGGCCGCGACCCAGACCTTGCACGAACATAACGAAGAAGAACGCATCCCGTTTCTTCTCGGCCGTCTTCGCGAGGGCGCGCGGATCGCGGTGGTGTCCGACGCGGGCATGCCGCTCCTTTCCGATCCCGGTTATCGCCTCGCCCGCGCCGCCATCGCGGCTGGCGTGCAGGTGACAGGCATACCGGGGCCGAACGCCGCCTCGCTCGCCCTCGCCCTCTCCGGCCTGCCGCCCATCCCCTCGCTCTTTCTCGGTTTTCCACCGCCCCGATCCCAGGCGCGCCGCACCGCCTTCGCCACGCTGCGCGCCGCCGAACAGGCCGGGCTGAGCGCCACGCTGATCTGGTATGAGGCGCCGCATCGGCTGGTCGAGACCCTCGCCGATCTGACGGCCGTCTTCGGCGAGGCGCGCCCGGCGGCCGTCGGGCGCGAACTCACCAAGCGATTCGAGGAGATGGTGCGGGGCAGTCTCGCCGATCTGGCCGCGCATTTCGCCGCCATCGAGCCGCGGGGAGAAATCACGCTGCTGCTCGGTCCGCCGCCCGACGGGGATGACGGCGCTGAGACTCTCGACAACCACCTGCGCGCCGCACTGAAAACCCATTCCGTGAAGGACGCCGCGACGCTGGTGGCGGGGTTCGTCAACCTGCCCCGCCGCACCATCTACGCCCGCGCGCTCGAACTGTCGCGGGACGATGCGTGATCACCCGGCATCCTTCGGCAACACGAAGAGCGAGTCAGGCAGCGATTCGGGCGTGGTGATGTCGAAGAGATCGACCTGCGTGTCCCGCCCCTGCGCGTCCCGCACCACCCAGCCGCGCAGGGTCAGCGGCTGCTCGTCGAACATCAGCGTCAGACTGCCCTCGGCGGGCGCGGCACTCCGCACCATGGTCAGGTTGACCCGGCCGCCGACATGGCGCAGCGCCGTCACCGTCACATCGCCGGAAAGCTTGAGATCGGGCCGCAGCAGGAGACCGACCGGCGTGCGATCGACCGGGAGCGTCGTCACCTGACCGAGGTCACGATCCACATAGACGATCTGTCCATCATTGGCGACGAGCAGCAGCGGGCTTGGCTTGTCGTAATCGAAGCGCATCCGGCCGGGACGATCCAGCCATGCCGTCCCCGTACTCCGTTTGCCGTCCGGCGCGATCTGCTGGAACCGCGCCTTGAAGAGCGTCGTCGCCGTCAGCGCATCCTGAATGCGGGCGATCCAGCCCTGATCGGCGGGCGTCAAACGGGCCTGAGGCAGATCCTGGGCCGAACCGACCGTCGCGCTCCCCAAGCTTATGCCCGCGATCGCCAGCACCGCCGGAATCGCCTGTCGAATCGTCCGTCTCACCCTGTTCCTCATCGTCATCCTTGCCCGATCAGCACGCCCGCGGCGAAGACCAGCCCCCCGCCCAGCATGATTTGCAGGATCGCGCTGACGAAGGGCGTATCCTGATATCTCCAGCGAATCCAGGAGATCGCCAGCAATTCGAACACCACCACGGCCGTCGCCGCCAGAACGGCAAGATGGAACGCCGGAATCAGGAAGGGCAAGGTATGGCCGATGCCGCCCCCCATGGTCATCAACCCGCAGATCAGCCCGCGCAACAGCGGCCGCCCGCGTCCGGACAGCTTGCCGTCATCGGCCAGCGCCTCCGCGAAGCCCATCGAAATCCCCGCGCCCACCGAGGCGGCCAGCCCGACGAGAAAGGCGTTCCAGGAATCATGGGTCGCGTACGCCGCCGCGAAGACCGGCGCGAGCGTGGAGACGGACCCGTCCATGAGCCCGACCAGCCCCGGCTGGACGACCTGAAGCACGAAGCGCCGCCGCGCGCTTTCGTCCTCGCGCTCGCCACGCCCGCCGCCCAGCAGATCCGCGCGCAGGATCTGCGCATGATGCAGATGACCGTCCTCCACCACCGCGAGATCGCCCAGCAGCCTGCGCGTCTCCGCGTCGGTGCTGCGCGAGGCCGCCACGCGATAGAAGCGCGCGGCGTCACGCTCCATCTCCTCAGTCTGGTCACGGATCGCGTCGAGCCGCAGCGTCTTCATCCGCCAGGCGGGCAGGCGCATCGGGAACCCCCGGATATCCTGCCGCCTCACCAGCGGGATATGGGCGCCGAAACGCCGGGAGAAGAGGTCGATCAGATTGCGGCGATGACTTTCCTCCTCCGCCGCCATGGCCCGGAAGACCGCCGCGCTGTCGGGATAGTTCTCCGCCAGCATCTGCGCGAAATCGGCGTAGATGCGGCCGTCCTCTTCCTCATTCGCGATGGCGAGCGCGAGGATTTCCCGCTCGCCGAGATCGGAGAGACGCGGCATTCAGATCGCGGCGGCCGCGAAGATCGGCGTCACGTCGCCCTGCCACGCGCCATGATAGAGGGAGAGCCAGTGCTCGGCCTGGGTCGGCCCCCCTTCGGCGATCGCGAAAAGCGGGTCGAGATAACGGTCCTCGCCCAGCCCTCGCGCCGCCAGTCCCTGCGCCGCCAGCGTCACCACGCGCCGCGCCAACGCCCGCAATCCGCCCGGAAAACCTGCCTCCATCGCCCGCGCGGGCACCTCGCCGCGCAGCGTCCGATAGACGTCCCAGGGCTGCTCGCGCACGAGCGCCTCCGCGGCCATGAGCGTCGGCGCGTCATAGAGCAGCCCGACCCAAAGCGCGGATTGCGCCACCATCATGTCCGGCGTGCCCGCGTCGGCCCCCCGCATTTCGAGAAACTGCTTGAGCCGGACATCCGGGAAGACGGTCGTCAGATGATCCTCGAAATCGCCGACCGTCGGCGTCAGCTCTGCCAGAACGCCCGTCTCCCGCCCGTCGAGCCAGGCGCGGAAGGACCGGCCCGCCACGTCGATCAGCGTCCCGTCCCGCACGACGAAATACATGGGCACGTCGAGCACCCACTCCACATAGCGGGCGAAGCCGAATCCGTCCTCGAACACGCATTCCGGCATCCCGCTGCGGGCATTGTCCGTATCCGTCCAGATTCGCGCGCGGTTGGACAGATAGCCGTTCGGACGGCCGTCGCAGAACGGCGAATTGGCGAAAAGCGCGGTCGCCAGCGGTTGAAGCGCGAGCGAAACGCACATCTTGCGCGCCATGTCCGCCTCATCGGCGAAATCCAGATTCACCTGAACCGTGCAGGTCCGCTTCATCATGTCGAGGCCGAGCGCGCCGACTTCCGGCATGTAGCGGCGCATGATCGCATAGCGGCTCTTGGGCATCATCGGCATGGCGTCGCGCGGCCAGAGCGGCTGGAAACCGAGCGGCGCGAAACCCAGCCCGAGCGCCTCGGACGGCGCGCGCAGGGCGGCGAAATGCGCCGCCATCTCGGCGGCCGTCTCATGGAGCGTGGCAAGCGGCGCGCCGGAAAGTTCGAATTGCCCGGCCGGTTCGAGCGAGATGGAGCGCCCCGCCTCGGCCCCGCGCCCCTTCAGCCCGATCAGCGCGCCGCGATCCTCGATCGCCTGCCAGGCCGATCCGTCGTCCAGCAGCGCCCGCAGGATCGCCTCGATCCCGTCCGGACTGTAGGGCGGCGGCGAGAACGGGGTGCGACCCCGCGCCGCCTCGGGGCGGACGAAACCGAATTTCTCGTGCTCCGTGCCGATTCGCCACGCGCTCTCCGGCTTGCAGCCGCGCGACAGCACCTCGACAAGCTGCTCCATGTTTTCAATGGGGTGATCGTTCGTTTCGCCGGGATTGGACATGAACGCGGCAGAGTCCTTCAAAATCGCCGCGAATGTTCGCAGCCCGTAAATTTCGCACGTTCGCCGCCACGGCGACAAACGATGAGCCCCCAAGAATACTTACGAGGATATGCGCGGGACCACCCACCCGCCAGATTTCCCTTATGCTCCGGATTCGCCCTCTTACTTCAAGAGTCGATGAGAGTCGAACAATACGCCTTGCGCGCCGAGAAGCGCCAGGGCCGCGCAGGCCGCCGTATCCGCGCGCAGCACGAGCGCACCGAGAGAAAGGGGCGTCACCCCGCTCCGCCCTTCGATCCAGCGCCGTTCTTCGGGCGCGAAACCGCCTTCCGGCCCGATCAGCACGCCATATCCGGCCGCCCATTCGCGCGGGAGGGCCGCCGCGCCGTCGAACCGCTCCATGGCCGCGAAAAGAGGCAGCTCAGCCGGCCACGCCTCCATGGCCTGAACAAGAGGCACGGGATCGTCGATCCGCGGCACGTCCAGCCGTTCGCATTGTTCCGCCGCCTCTATCGCGATCGCCCGCAGACGCTCCGCATTCAGCCGATGCGTATTGGTCCGCGCCGTCATCACCGGCGCGAAACACGACACCCCGAGTTCGGTGCCCATCCGGATCACCAGATCGGTCGCGTCCCGCTTGAGCGGCGCGAAGAACAGCGTCGCCCCCACGCGGATGTCCGGCATGCGCCGCCGCTCCGCGAGCCGCAGCGTCCCCCGGTCCTTCCGCACTCCGGTCAGGACGGCGTCCCATTCCCCGTCCCGCGCGTTGAAGACGCTCACCGCGTCGCCCGGACCGAGACGCAGCACCGTGCCGAGATAGCGCGCATGATCGGGCGACAGCGCCAGTTCCGCGTCCGGGCGGAAGAGAGAAGCGTGACCGGGGTCGATATAGAGGCGTGGCGCGTCCTGCATGCCGCCGCTCTAGCATGACGGGCGCATGAAGGCGATTGACGCGCCGTCGGGGGCGGGACATCAGGGATCAGCACGGCTCAAGGAGGACGATGCCAGATGACGCCAGTCGCCCTGCCCCATTCCGATATTCACGCCGAAGGCTGGATCAGCCGTCTGCCGCCCGGTTTCCGCCCCTATGCCCTGCTCGCGCGGCTGGACCGTCCCGTCGGCACATGGCTGCTGCTGCTGCCGGGCATCTGGGGGATCATTCTCGGCGCTCCGGGCGATCTCCGGCGGCAGATCGGTCTTTCCATTCTCTTCGCCGTCGGCTCGCTGGTCATGCGTTCGGCGGGCTGCGTCATCAACGATATCTGGGATCGCGATATCGACGCGCAGGTCGCCCGCACCGCCGGACGGCCTCTCGCCAGCGGGGCGCTGACCGTGCGTCAGGCGCTCGCGGCACTTGCCCTGCTCCTGCTCGCCGGGCTCGCCGTGCTGCTCTGCCTGCCGCCGCTCTGCTGGGCGCTCGCACCGCTGGCGATGGCGCTGGTGATCCTCTATCCGCTGGCCAAGCGGGTGACATGGTGGCCGCAACTCGTCATGGGCTTCACCTTCGGCTTCGGCGCGCCCATGGGCTACGCCGCCGCGGCCGACCGGATCGACTCCGTCCTGCTGCTGCTCTATGGCGGCACGATTCTCTGGCAACTGGGCTTCGACACGATCTACGGTTTTCAGGACATGGAGGACGACGCGCGCATCGGCGTGCGCTCAACCTCCCGGCTGATGCGCGACCATGCGAAGCTCTTCATCGCGCTCTGCTATGCGGGCGCCGTGACGCTCTTCGCGCTCGCGGGATGGAAAAGCGAAGAGGGACCGGGTTTCTGGCTCGGCGGGACCTTCGCCGCCCTCATGCTCGCGCGGCAGATCGTCCTGCTCGATCCGGGCCAGCCGCGACTCTGCCTCACTCTGTTCCGGCAGAACGTCCCCTTCGGCATGGTGCTCGCCCTCGCCCTGCTGGCGGGACAACTGGTGCGCGGATGAACGCGGCGGAAGCGTTCATCACGGCCCAGACCGCGCCGGGTCGCGCCCCGCTCGTCCCGGAAATCACCCTCCATCTCGCCGGCGAAATCACGCCCATCTGGCAGGCGACCGAAGCCCTGCTGGCGGAGCACGGCATGGAGCCGCCTTTCTGGGCCTTCGCCTGGCCCGGCAGCCAACTGCTCGCGCGGCATATTCTCGATCATCCGGAACTGGTGCGTGGCAAACGCGTGCTGGATTTCGCCTGCGGCAGCGGTCTGGCCGCCATCGCCGCCGCATACGCCGGCGCGTCGGAGGTTCTGGTCAACGACATCGACCCCATGGCATTGACGGCGGCGATCCTCAACGCCGGGCTGAACGGCGTCACCCTGACATCGCTGCCGGGCGATCTCGTCGGCACCGCGCCATCCTGCGATCTCATCGTCTCCGGCGATGTCTGTTACAGCCGAAGCATGGCGGAGTCCCTTCTCCCCTGGCTCCGCGCCCGCGCCGCGCATCATCCGGTCCTGCTGGCCGATCCCGGCCGCGCCTACGCCCCGCGCGACGGCCTGACCCTCGTGACGCGCGCCGAGATCCCGACGACGCTGGAACTCGAGGACCGCACCTCGCGCACCACCACGCTCTACCTGCTGCATCCGGAGGTCGAGGGATAGGCAGACCCGTCGCGCATCCCTAATATTCCGGCAACAACATAATGTGCCGGAGTATCTTTCGTGACCCGTCTTCTCCTCTGCGCGACGGTGGCCTGCCTGGTTTCGCCGCTGACCCCGCTCCATGCCGAATCCGCCTCACACGCACCCGCCGCACACAGCCCCATCCCGGACAGCATCACCACAGGCAGCGTCGCCCTGCCCGGCGGCACGGTCGCCTACAAGGCCATCGCCGGAACGATTCTCGTCCATGCCCGGCACTATGACGATTCCAGCAGCGTGATCGCCTCCCGGACGGAGCAGCCGCCCGCGAGCGACAAACATGAAGGGGAAGACAAGGACGACGCCGTCGCCTCGATGTTCTACGTCGCCTATTTCAAGCAGGGCGTACCCGCCGGGAAGCGCCCTGTCACCTTCCTCTATAATGGCGGTCCCGGATCGGCGACGGTCTGGCTGCATATGGGCTCCGTCGGCCCGCTGCGGCTCGACACGCCGGGCGACACCCATCTTCCCGCGCCCCCTTACACGCTCATCGTCAACCCGCAATCCCTGCTGGACGTCACCGATCTCGTCTTCATCGACGCGCCCGGCACGGGATTTTCCCGCATTGCGGGCCATGATGCCGACAAGGCCTTCTATGGCGTGGACGCGGACGGGCACGCCTTCACCGATTTCATCGTCCAGTTCCTCGCCAAATATGATCGCTTCAATTCGCCGAGATATCTGTTCGGCGAAAGCTACGGCACGACCCGTTCGGCCGTCGTGGCAAACGATCTGGAGGACCGCTCCATCGACCTCAACGGCGTGATCCTGCTTTCGCAGATCCTGAATTACGACAACAGCGTCGACGAACCCGAGGCCAATCCCGGAATCGACGATCCCTACATCCTCGCCCTGCCGACCTATGCGGCGACGGCCTGGTATCACAAGCGCCTCTCGCCCATGCCCGCCGATCTGCCCGCCTTCCTGCGCGAGGTCGAGCATTTCGCCCTCACGGACTACAGTGCGGCGTTGCGTCAGGGAGCGGATCTGCCCGCCGATCAACGCAAGGCGATCGCAGCGAAACTCGCCGCCTATACCGGCCTGCCCGCGCCCTACATCCTGCGCAGCGGCCTGCGCGTCAATGGCGGCCAGTTCACCAAGGAACTGCTCGCCGATGCCGGCATGACGACGGGCCGCCTCGACACCCGCTTCTCCGGCCCGACCCTTGATCCGGTCAGCCGCGAGGCCGGTTACGATCCGCAATCCACCGCCCTGTCCTCCGCCTATGTCTCCGCCTTCAACGTCTATGTCCGCCAGACCCTCCATTACGGCGAGGGCGTGACCTACAAGGAGGGGATCGAGGTGAACTGGGACTTCAAACACCACCGGCCGGGCCCGGACTCGGACAATCCCGGCACCAATGTCATGCCGGACCTCGCCCGCGTCATGAAGGAAGACCCGAAGCTCAAGATCATGCTCAACAGCGGGTATTATGACCTCGCGACCCCCTATTTCGAAGGGGTGTATGAGATGAAGCACCTGCCGATCCCCGCCTCGCTATACGGCAACATTGAATTCAAGCAATATGCGTCCGGCCATATGGTCTATGTGAAGCCGGATGCGCTGCAACGCCTGCACGACAATGTGGCCGACTTCATCCGGCGCACGGACAACCTGTGAGCCTCTCCAACGTATCTTCCGGTTGCGGAATACCTCCGCAACCTTCCCCACTTTCCGCACGGAGCGTCATTCCATGCATCTGATCTGGACCATCATCGTCGGTTTTGTTGTCGGACTGATCGCCAAGTTCCTCATGCCGGGACGCGATCCGGGCGGCTTCATCATCACCGTCCTGCTCGGCATCGCCGGCTCGCTGGTCGCGGGCTGGATCGGGCAACATCTGCATTTCTATGCGCCGGGCCAGCCTGCGGGCTTCATCGCCTCCATCCTCGGCGCGATTCTCCTGCTGATCCTCTACCGGGTCATTTTCCGCCCGAACACTAACGCCTGAGGCGAATGCCGACAGCACCTCAGCCAAACAAAAAGGCCGGTCTCCACTTGGGAGACCGGCCTTTTTTTGAACCGCGGGGACGGAGGATCAGGCGGATTTCGCCATGATCTCGTCGGCCACGTTACGCGGCACCGGGTCGTAATGGTGGAACTGCATGGTGAAGGAGGCGCGCCCCTTCGTCGCCGACCGCAGATGCGAGATGTAGCCGAACATCTCCTTCAGCGGCACCTGCGCGCGAATGACGACCGTCGAACCCGCCGTCTCCTGGTTCTGGATGATGCCGCGACGACGGTTCAGGTCGCCCACCACGTCGCCGACGTGATCGTTCGGCGTCGTGACCTCGACATCCATGATCGGCTCGAGAATGACCGGACCGGCCTTCTTCATGCCTTCGCGGAAGCAGGCCTTGGCGGCGATCTCGAAGGCCAGGGCCGACGAATCGACGTCATGATACTTGCCGTCGAGCAGCGTGTATTTGAAGTCCACCGTCGGGAAGCCGGCGAGCACGCCCGTCGAGGACTGCACGCGAATGCCCTTCTCGACAGCCGGGATGTATTCCTTCGGCACCGAGCCGCCGACGACCTGGTTCTCGAAAGAGATGCCCCCGTTGCGCTCGACCGGCTCGAAGGTGATCTTCACCTCGGCGAACTGGCCCGAGCCGCCCGACTGCTTCTTGTGGGTGTAGGTCTCGGTATGCGCCTTGGAGATCGTCTCGCGATACGCCACCTGCGGCGCGCCGACATTGGCCTCCACGCCGTATTCCCGGCGCAGACGGTCCACGATGATGTCCAGATGCAGTTCGCCCATGCCGGACAGGATGGTCTGGCCGGTTTCCTGATCGGTCTTGAGCTGAAGCGAGGGGTCTTCCGCCGCGAGCTTCTGCAACGCCAGCGTCATCTTCTCGACGCCGTCCTTGGTCTTCGGCTCGACGGAGATGTCGATGACCGGCACCGGGAACTGCATGCGCTCCAGCACCACCGGATCGGCGGAATCGGCCAGGGTGTCGCCCGTGCCCGTGTCCTTGAGGCCCACGAAGGCGGCGATGTCGCCCGCGCCGACGTGATCGACCTCCTGACGCTTGTCCGCATGCATCTGATACATGCGCCCCACGCGTTCCTTATGGCCCTTGGTGGTGTTCAGGACGGTGTCGCCCGCCTTCAGCACGCCGCGATAGACGCGCACGAAGGTCAGCGTGCCGTATTTGTCGGAGATGATCTTGAAGGCGAGACCCGCGAACTTGCCTTCCGGATCGACCGGGATGACCCGCAGGAACGACTCGTCGACCTCCTCACCCTCCGGCGGCGCGACGCGGATGCCCTCGACCTCGTCCGGCGCGGGCAGGTAGTCGATGACCGCGTCGAGCAGGGGCTGCACGCCCTTGTTCTTGAACGCCGTGCCGCACAGGACGGGACGGAACTCGCCGCTGATCGCGCCCTTCTTGATGCATTTCTTCAACGACGCGACATCGACGTCGCCCGTCTCGAAATACTGCTCCAGCGCCGCGTCGTCCTGCGAGAGCACGGTATCGAGCAGGTTCTGGCGCGCCTCGGCGGCCTTTTCCTTCAGATCGTCCGGAATCTCGGCATAGTGGAACTTCGCGCCCAACTCGCCACCTTCCCAGATGATCGCGCGCATCTCGACCAGATCGACCACGCCGATGAAGTTCTCCTCGGCGCCGATCGGGAGTTGCAGCGGGATCGCGACGATATCGAGCTTCTCCTTCAGCGTGCTGAAGGCGTAGTCGAAATTCGCGCCCGTGCGGTCCAGCTTGTTGATGAAGATGACGCGCGGGACGTTGTAGCGGTCGGCCAGACGCCAGTTGGTCTCGGATTGCGGCTGCACGCCGGCCACGCCCTCGATGACGAAGATCGCCCCGTCGAGCACGCGGAGCGAGCGGTTGACCTCGATGTTGAAGTCGATATGGCCCGGCGTGTCGATGATGTTGATGCGGTGGCCGTTCCACTCGCAGGTCACGGCGGCGGAGGTGATGGTGATGCCGCGCTCGCGCTCCTGCGCCATGTAGTCGGTCGTCGTGTTGCCGTCATGCACCTCGCCGATCTTGTGCGACACGCCCGTGTAATACAGAATCCGCTCGGTCGTCGTGGTCTTGCCGGCATCGATATGCGCGGTGATGCCGATGTTGCGGATCTTCGACAGGGCGGTTTCTTGGGCCGACGTCTCGGCGGTGCTGCTCTCGGACACGGAATTACCTCCAGAATGAGGGCGGAATGACAAAAAGGCGCTATCAGAGCGAAACGGACCGTCGCGCCGCAGCCTTCACTCACCAGGCCCGCCGCATGAAGCGCACACAGACGGGGAATCAGGCTGCGCTGGACGAACGGTACGGGCTGAACTCACGAAACCGCCTCCATAACAGTGCGGCCGCACGGCTCAAAACCAATCTTCTATGACCACACGTGCCGGAAGCGAGTCGCCGCCTCCGGACGGGCCGACCCTCAGGCCGGCTGCGCGGCCTTGTGTTCCTGCACACGCAGGATGCGGCGCTTGATGACCTTCGCCTCTTCCGGCAATTTGCGGTCCGGCGTACCGAGCAGGAAGGCGTCGAGACCGCCATTATGCTCGATGGTACGCAGGCCGTGCGTGGTCAGACGCAGGCGGACGCCCGCGCCCAGCACGTCGGACAGCAGCGTCGTCTCCTGCAGATTGGGCAGGAAACGGCGACGAGACTTGTTGTTGGCGTGGCTGACATTGTTGCCCGTCAGCACGGCCTTGCCTGTAACCTGGCAGCGGCGTGACATCGTATCGATCCTCGGAACTGGTTTATTCGGCCGGGCGCAGGAGCCCAACGCAGGACTATCCGTTAAGGCGCGGCTTATGACCGAGAGCCCCTCCCGCGTCAAGCCGAAAGCGACTCAGCCGGGACGCGACGCGCCGTCCGGCCCGGAAACGGAGAGTTCGCCGGCCTTGATGCTGGCGATCGCCGTCTCCAGCATCCGCACCATGGTCGACGCATCCGCCGTGCGGGCAAGAATCCCCAGGCTCCCCGCGAGCAGGGCGGAGGCGATCATCTCCGGCGGCAGTTCCTTGCCCACCAGATACTCTATGGCGTTGTCCACCACCGCTCCGCATTTCCGCAATTCTTCCGGAATCTGCAAAACGGAGGGATCGAAACTCGCCGCCACATCCTCGCGCACCGCGTCTTCCATCGCGCGATCCGGCTCGAAAGCCTTTTCCGTCTCCGTCATGCCGACGCTCATTCCCTGTTCAGTCTTTGCGAAGGTACTTGGGCCGCAAACGCCGCCCTGTCCAGCCCCCTTCGCGCGCCAGCCCCTTGCGGATTTTCACGCCGCCTCCGCGGCTTCGCGCGCCTGCGCGAGCCACATGCGGGCATATTCTCCCCCCAGCGCCATCAGCGCGGCATGCCCGCCGCGCTCGACGATCCGCCCTTTTTCCAGCAGCAGGATCTCGTCGCATCCCACGACAGTGGAGAGACGATGGGCGATCATGACGGTCGTGCGTTCCCGCGCTAGGCGATCCAGCGCCGCCTGAATGCGCCGCTCCGTGCGCGTGTCGAGCGCGCTCGTCGCCTCGTCCAGCAGCAACAGCCGGGGATTGCGCAGCACGATGCGCGCGATCGCCACGCGCTGCTTCTCGCCGCCGGAGAGCTTGAGTCCCCGTTCGCCCACGACCGTTTCATACCCCTGAGGCAGAGCGGCGATGAAATCATGCAGCTCCGCCGCCCGCGCCGCCGCCTCGATCTCGCCGAGCGTCGCGCCGAGACGCCCATAGCCGATATTATAGGCGAGCGTGTCGTTGAACAGCATGGTCTCCTGCGGCACCACCCCGATCAGCGCCGCCAGATCCTCCGGATCGAGCGCCGGAAGCGGCACGCCGTCCAGCCTGATCTCGCCCCGGTCCGGATCGTAGGCGCGCATCATCAGCTTGCCGATCGTCGTCTTGCCCGAGCCCGTCGCCCCGACGATCCCGATCCGCGCACCGGGCCGGGCGGCGAAACTGATGCCCCTCAGCACAGGCCGTTCCGGCAGGTAATGGAAACGCACATCGTCGAAGACCAGATCCGCCGCGCCGGCCGCCGCCAGCGTCGTCGGCAGATGCACCGGCCGCTCCGGCGGCGCGACATCGGAGGGTTGCGCCAGCAGTTCCAGCCAGTTCTCCAGATCGACCCGCGCCGTCCGCCACCCCGCATGCACCGTGTTCAGCCCGAATACCGCCATGTAGAGCGATCGCATATAGGTGCCGATCAGCACGAAATCCGCCACGCTCTGCCGATGCGCGCCGATGTCCCTCATCGCCAGCCACAACACGATGCCGGTCATGCTCGCAATGATCGCATTCCGCAAAATACCGGCCAGCGCCACGATCCGCGTCAGCTTCAGACTGGCCGTTTCCAGCCGCCGCCGCGCCGCGCGATACAGCGACACCTCGTGCCCCGCGGCGCCGAAATGCCGCACGGCCTCGAAATTCAGCAGGGAATCCACCAGACGGTGCTGCACGGCCCCGCTCGCCTCGTTCCGCACCCGGCGCGCGGCCACCCGTCGCAGCGTGGACCAGCGCGCCACGGCCGCGTAACCCAGCAGGCCCGCCAGAATCACCAGCGCATAGAGTCCGCCGAAGACCCGCCAGATGACACCCAGCGTCAGGCCGCAATTCAGCAGGGCGGGACCGATATTGAACAGACACAACCGCAACAGCGTGTCGACCGCGTCCGTCGCGCGGTCGAGCACCCGGGTCAGCGCGCCCGTCTGACGCTCCAGATGGAAGCGCAGCGAAAGCGCATGCACCTGCCGCAGCCCCTCTTCCGCCACTGCGCTTTGCAGCCGCAGGCTGATCGGCTGATACGCCACCTCCTGCAGGCTGGAACAGCTCGCCCGCACCAGCATCAGCAGCGCATAAAGCCCCACCAGCCCGACCGGCAGCGCCATGACCGCCACATCCGGCGTCATCCGCGCCACCATGCGGCTGAACAGCCAGGGCAGCACGACCTGCGCACCATTCTCTCCCAGCAACAGCAGGAGCGTCAGCGCCGCCAGCGCGCAGATCCGTCTTTCCCGTCCTTCGAAGGCCGGACGCAGGCGCAGCAGCGCCGCCAGAAGAGTCAGGCGCGGCGGCGAGTCGCTTTGGGATCGGAGCGTCATACCTTATCTTTTACCCCCATCCCGCTCCGGCCTCGCATCCAGCCGGTGCCCCACCCGTCGGGCGGCCCGCAAACCGCGGGGCGCCTCGTTCCCGGAGTTTCTCTTGCCGCATTCGCCATCCGCCGCTCCTTTCCTCGCCCATATCGCGCGCTGCCACAACATCACGCTTCCCGGCGCCTATCGTCCGTTCTTCTGCGGGATGACCGGCATCGGCTGGGTACACCCTGGACATTTCGAGTCCCTGACGGCGTTCGGCTGCGCGCGCGACACCGGATTCGGCGTCGATCGCGGCGCGGACATCCACCTGCTCGGCGAGAAAATGGCCGAAGCGGGGCTGTATCGCTCCCATGCCGAACTCTTCGACGTCATCACCCCGGAGGGCGCCGTCATCGGCCGGATCGACCGTGGAGCGCTGCCGATTCTCGGTCTCGCGGCGCAGGGCGTCCATATGAACGGGCTGGTGCGAAAGCCGGACGGGCTCCATCTCTGGATGGGTCATCGCGCCCGGAACAAACGCCTCGATCCCGGCAAGCTGGACCATCTCGTGGCGGGCGGCGTCTGCGCCGGCCTTACCCCGCGCGATGCCCTGGCGAAGGAAGCCGCGGAAGAGGCCGCCATTCCCCCCGCTCTCATCGCCCAGGCCAGACCGGTCAGCCATTTGCGCTATACGATGGAGCGCCCCGAAGGATTGCGCCGCGACCTGCTGCACTGCTTCGACCTGTATCTGCCCGAGGCGTTCACCCCCGTTCCGGTCGATGGCGAGGTCGAACGCTTCGAACTGGTCCCCATCGCGACCGCCTTCGCCCTGGTGCGCGATACGGAGCGGCTGAAATTCAACGTCAATCTGGTCCTGATCGATCTCTTTCTGAGGCTCGGCATGGTCCCGGACGAAGACGCATCGGCGCTGCGGCAGGCGCTGGACGCCGTGTCATGAAGCGCCTTTCCTTTCCCGCCATTCTCCTGCTCGCCGGTTGCGCGGCCACGCCGCCCGCCGCCTGCCCGCTTCCCGGTATGCGGTCCATGCTCGATATTCACCTGATGTTCGGTCTCACCCGCCCGGATCATTCCCGGGTCAGCGAGGCGGAGTGGGACCGCTTCCTCGCCGCCACGATCACTCCCGCCTTTCCCGACGGGCTGAGCGTTCTGACGGCGGAAGGGCAATGGCGCGACCGGCGGAGCGACGTCATCGGGCGTGAGGCGTCGCGTCTCGTCCGGATCGTCACCCCGCCGGACGCCGCTCTCGCCGGAAAGATCGAGGCCATCCGCGCGGCCTACAAGGCGCAATTCGCCCAGCAATCAGTCGGACTCGTGATCGAACGCGGCTGCGCGGATTTCTGATCGCGGCGCTACCGGGAGACCCGCGCCGCACGGCATGCTATGAGGACATATCGCGGCTGGCACACGCCGCGCCGAAGAGGATCTCGATGAAGGACGAAAAAGGGCGCATGACGAGGGGCGAAGCCTATATGGAAGACGATGCATTCCCCCTCGTGCTTGACGAACCCGACCCGCCGACGGGAAGTCCGGCGCGCAACAGCCAGCGTCTGGCGCGCACCCTCCTGGCGGTCTTCGTGGTGGGAATCGCGCTCTATACGCAGTGGAATTTCGTCCCCGCCCTGCTCTGGGGCGGCGTGTTCGCGATCGCCGCATGGCCGCTCTATGACCGGGCCGAACGGCGCTTCGGGCGCAGCGACTGGCTCCCGCTGATCTTCACCCTCATCATCGCGCTCATCTTCCTGATTCCGCTGGCCATCGTCGGCGTGAAGGCCGCGGAGGAAATGCGGGGGCTGATCATCTGGATCGACCAGGTGCGGCATACCGGCATCCCCATGCCTGAGGCCCTGAACCGCCTCCCCTTCCGCCATGGCTGGCTTACGGCATGGTGGCAGGAGAATCTGGTCCAGCCCGACCGGCTCTCGGAACTCGTCCACTCCTTCGATTCCGCCCGGGGCATGGCCATGACGCGCCAGGTGGGCTCGCAGATGGTCCGCCGGACCACGCTTTTCCTTTTCTCCCTCCTCACCCTCTTCTTCCTGCTGCGCGACGGGCACGAAATCACCCGGCGCTCACTCATCGCCTCGCACCGCACCTTCGGCGCGCGGGGCGAGACGCTGGGCCGCCAGATCATCTCCTCGGTTCATGGCACCGTCGCGGGGCTGATCTTCGTGGGGCTGGGGGAAGGCGTGATCATGGGCGTGGCCTACGCCATCTTCCACGCGCCGCAGCCGCTCCTCTTCGCCATGGTGACGGCGGTCGCGGCCATGGTGCCTTTTCTCGCCCTGCCGACCATCATCTTCGCCGCGATTCTGGTGATGCTTCAGGGCAGCATGATCAGCGCCATAGCGCTGGTAGCGATCGGGTCCGTCGTCATCTTCGTGGCGGACCATTTCGTCCGCCCCTTCCTGATCGGCGGCAGCACGCGGATGCCTTTCCTCTGGGTTCTGCTGGGCATCATCGGGGGGGCGGAAACCTGGGGCCTGCTGGGCCTCTTCCTCGGCCCGGCCATCATGGCGGCGCTGCACATGCTCTGGCGCATATGGAGTTCGGAGCAGCCGATCAGCGACTGACGGGGAAGGGAACGACCGCAGGACAGGACATATCGGGCAGGCGGGATTCGAACCCACGACCCCCAGTCCCCCAGACTGATGCGCTACCAGGCTGCGCTACTGCCCGTCCGTCCTGCGGTGGTGGCCGTTTAGCAGTGCGGCCCCCGTCCGGCAAGCCCGGGACAGGTATTTCGGAAAGGTTTTTCCATCTCCGGATTCCGGCCCGCGAAATTCAGAAGGGCAGAAGCCGGCGAATGGCGTCGAGCTCTTCCAGCACGGCCCGCAATTCGGCACGCAGCCGCCCTTGCTCCTCGATCGCCGTCCGCAAGGCGAAAGCCGCCTGCTCATCAGAGGCCGCCGTTTGCGCCACGGGAGAATCCGCCGTTGGAACCACTTCCGTCCGGACGACGGGCGCGGGATCGCCCTCTTCCTCCCCAGATGGCTCCGCCCCGACATCCTCGGACGGCGCGACTGCGTCCCCGTCCTCGGTTTCGCCGTCGCGCAAGACACGCTGCACGCCCTTGATCGTATAGCCGCGCACATAGAGCAGATCGGAAATCCGCTTCAGAATCGCGATATCTTCGGGCCGGTAATAGCGCCGGCCGCCGCCCCGCTTGAGCGGGCGCACCTGCGGAAAGCGCGTCTCCCAGAAACGCAGCACATGCTGCGGCACGTGGAGTTCGTCCGCCACCTCGCTGATGGTCCGATAGGCGTGGGGCGCCTTCTTCAGGCGATCCGCAGTCGGGACATCCTCGTCGAACGCCTCATTGTCGTCCTCCATCAGAGATCGCCCTCATCCATCCCTTCCGTCGTATCCCCGTTCACTTTCGCCTTGAGAATCTGGCTGGGACGAAAAATCAGGACCGATCGCGGCAGAATGGGCACTTCCACGCCGGTCTTGGGATTGCGCCCGATTCGTCGCCCCTTCTGACGGACGGAAAATGTTCCGAATCCACTGAGCTTGACGGAATCGCCCTGCTCCAGAACCCGCATGATCTGCTCGAGTACGCTTTCCAGCAACTCCGCCGATTCGTGCCGGGAGAGGCCCACCTGGCTATAGATGTGTTCCGCGAGGGTCGCGCGCGTGACTGTGGTCATGACGTCATCGTATCATGGCATGCAGAAGCGTCAAATGAATCAAGCATCAAGCTGCGCCTTCTCCTCCAAATGGAGAGGAATCACATCCGCAGCAGCGCAGATCCCCAGGTGAGACCGCCGCCCAGCGCCTCCATCAGCACCAGATCCCCCGTCCGAATCCGCCCGTCCCGCACCGCCTCGTTGAGGGCGAGCGGAATGGAGGCCGCCGAGGTATTGGCATGACGATCGACCGTCACCACCACGCGCTCCTGGGGTAGCCCGAGCTTGCGCGCCATGCCGTCGATGATGCGCAGATTGGCCTGATGCGGCACCAGCCAGCGTACATCCTCGGCCTTGAGCCCGTTCGCCGCGAGCGCCTCGTCCACCGCCTCGGCCAGCTTGACCACGGCATGGCGGAACACCTCGCGCCCCTGCATCCGCAGCACGGCCGGCTGCTCTTCCCCGTGCGGCGAGACATAGAGAATATCGCCGAAGCGCCCATCCGAATGCAGATGGGTGGACAGAATCCCGCGCGCCTCTCCGTCCTCGGCCTCCAGCAGCACCGCGCCCGCGCCGTCGCCGAAGAGGACGCAGGTCGTGCGGTCGTTCCAGTCGAGAATACGGGAATAGACCTCGGTCCCGATCACCAGCACACGCCGGGCATGACGGCTGCGAATGAACGACTCCGCCGTGGCGAGAGCGAAGACGAAGCCGGAACATGCGGCGCTGACATCGAAGCCGAAGCCGTGCGTGATGCCCAGCTCCCCCATGATCCGCACCGCGACGGACGGAAAGGGATTGTCCGGCGTCGCCGTCGCCACGATCACGGCGTCCACCTCCGAGGCCGCGACCTTCGCCCAGTCGAGCGCGGCGCGCGCCGCAGCGGCCCCCATGGAGGCGGCCGTTTCCCCCGCGTCGGCGATATGCCGTTGCGCGATTCCCGTCCGCTCGCGAATCCATTCGTCCGACGTATCGATCCGTTCGGCGAGCTCGGCATTGGTGAGGATTCGCGAAGGCAGATAGCCCCCCACACCCGTCAGACATGCGCGAAGAGTCATTCCATTCCTCTCAACATGCCCGCTCACAGCGAGCCTTCAGACGTCGGCGGGGACCGCAGCGCCTTGCGTTTCGTCAGAGCTGAGCGTCAGCGTCGCGATCTGACCGAGACGAGCGCGGATCTTCTCGTTAATTCCATGCGTGACCGCATCCATGGCGACGTCGATCGCCGCCGCGAATCCTTCGGCGTCGGCCCCGCCATGGGATTTCACCACGATTCCGTTGAGCCCCACCAGCACCGCGCCGTTGTAGCGGCGCGGATCGATCCATTCGCGCATGCGCTCCAATCCGGGCCGAACCAGAAGATAACCCAGCCTCGTCAGCAGGTTGGTGCGGAAGACACGCCGCAGAAGCAGGGAGGCCAGCTTGAGCGCGCCCTCCCCGGTCTTCAACGCGACATTGCCGGTGAATCCGTCCGTCACCACCACGTCGGTCGTGCCCGCGGTGATGTCATGCCCTTCGACGAAGCCATGAAACTGCGCCGCCAGCGGCGAATCCCGCAGCGCGTCGGCCGCGAGACGCAGACGCTCGTCGCCCTTGAGTTCCTCGACGCCCACATTGAGCAGCCCAATCCGCGGCGCGGGCAATCCGAGCACCGCCTTGGCGAAAGCCTCGCCCATGACGGCGAATTCGACGAGATTGCGGGTGTCGCAGGAAATATTGGCGCCCAGATCGAGCATCACCACATCCCCGCGCGCCGAGGGATTCACGGCGGCCAGAGCGGGACGGGAAATTCCCGGCAGCGTTTTCAGGACGATCTTCGCCAGGGCCAGCATCGCGCCGCTGTTTCCCGCGGAAACGACACCTCCCGCTTCCCCGCGCGCCACGGCGTCGATCGCCACGCGCAGGGACGAATCACGCAGGCGGAGAGCGGCTGTCGGCTTCATCTCCATCGAGACGAGTCCGGGCGCATGGCGCACCGTGCAAATCTTCGCGGCCTTGGGAAAACGCATCAACGCGACGCGCAGGACCTCTTCGTCCCCGACCAGCAGAAAGCGGCAGCCGGGATGCCGGTCCGCAGCCCGTTCAAGCCCGCCCAGAACAATCTCCGGGGCGTTGTCCCCGCCCATCGCATCGATCGCCAGGCTGAACGGAACCGCCGGATCAGCCGCCGCGTTGTCTTCGCTCATACGCCGCCTCAAACCGATTTCGGACGCGCCGGACCAGGAGCCCGGCCAGACTCCGTTTCAGACTCGGACGGCTGTCTTCAGCGTCTTGCCGGCGGCCACCACCTCGCGTCCGTCATAATGGCCGCAATGGGCGCAGACATGGTGCGGGCGCTTCAGCTCGCCGCAATTCCCGCATTCGGCATGGGCCTCGACGGTGACGGCATGGTGGCTGCGACGCATTCCACGGCGGGACGGGGACGTTTTTCTCTTCGGAACGGCCATTTCAGGAGCCTCTTTATCGGTTACATGCCACGTTCAGTTCCGGGAAGCCCCCGGACACACCGACCGCGTTCCATCATCAGGATCAGGCGGGGGGCTCTAGCAGACACCGCGCCCGCTCGCAAGCATGACGTGATTTCACGCCATCGTAAAAAATCCGCAACCCGCTTTCCCCCGCCCGATCGCGCCCGGCGCCCTTATCTGGCGCGGGAGTCAGTTCTCCTTCCCGCGCAGATGCGCCAGAGCGGCGAAAGGATTCGGGCGGGAATCCTCCGGCTCGCCCGATTCATCGCGCGGCGCCTCGTCAACGGCCTCGTCGAGAAACGCGCCCGGCGCCCGGGGAAAGGGCGGCAGGGCAAGAGCGAACTGCTCCGCCGTCGCCTCGCCGAGATCGATCTCCCTCCCTTCATAAGGTACTTCGTCCACCGCCTCGATCTCCAGCGCCGCCTCCTCGCGGAAGCGGCGCATGGGCACGAAGCGCAAGGTGAACGCCTCCGAAACAACGTCCTCGAAGGGCTCGGCCGTCACCACGCAGTCCAGCGTCACGCGCGCCGTCAGCCACCCTTCGGCCAGCACCGCTCCCTCTTCGCCCGCCGTCAGACGATAGCGGCAGACGAGACTCGCTATCTCCGGCAGGCCGAAGCGACGCGCCAGGGCCGCGCATTCCGCCGGCCGCGCCTCCACTGTTTCCGTCGTGCCGTCCCGTGTCAGGCGGCTGAGCGGCATGCGACGGGAAAACTCCGCGTGCCCTGCCTCGGTCAACGCCATGCGTCTCTCCCTGGAAATCCTGGTGCCGCCCCTCTATGCTGCCACAGCGTGGTTGACAGCACCCTCTCACTGGGGCAGGCGATCAAAAGCACCGCCATGATGGCCGATCGACCGCCCCAAAGGCAACCAAGGACCGGAAAGACAGACGCAGGATGCAGAGCAGCACGAGTTCGCTCCGTGACGTGAACCGCGACAGGGCCCGTGCCATGCGCTTCTCCGCCGTCGCGCGCCACAAGCCCCTCCGGCGGCTGGCGGCGCTGGCCCTCTTGCCGGCTCTCCTCGGCGGCTGCGCCATCTTCCGCCCGATTCCGATCTCGCGCGGTTCGCTGATCGAGAAATCCGACTACGTCCAGCTCAAGCCCGGCACGAGCACACGCTCCGACGTGCTCGACCTGCTGGGCTCGCCCACCGCCAAGAGCACGTTCAACGACAATACCTGGATCTATATTTCACTGGTCACGGCGCCGACGCCTCTCGGCTTCCCGCATATCGAAAAGCAGCAGGTGGTCGTTCTCGCCTTCGATAATGGCGGCGTCCTGCGTCATCTCGAGACGCTGCACAAGAAAGACGCCATCGATGTCGGCATGGTGAGCCAGACCACGCCGACGCCCGGCAGCCACAACAATCTGCTCCAGCAACTGCTGGGCAATGTGGGCCGGTACAACCCGATGGCGAATATGGGCAGCACCTTCGCCGGCAGCCAGGGACCGCTCGGCGGAAGCATCGGCACCGGCAATGGCGGCCAGGGCAACTCGCTGCCCTGATCCGTTCGGCCTGACGACCCGTTCTCGTCACACCGGAATCGTCAGAACCACACGCAGTCCGCCCAACGGGCTGTCAGTCAGGCTGATCGCTCCCCCATGGGCGTGAACGATATCGCGCGCGATCGTCAGCCCCAGCCCGTTGCCTCCGCTCGGCCCGGCCGCGTCATAGGCGCGAAAGACCTGACGCCGCCGCGCGGGCGCAATGCCCGGCCCGTCATCATCCAATATGATTTCCGCCTCTCGCCCGGTCCGACGGACGGAAAACGCCATCCGGCCGCCGTGACGCCGCGCATTCTCAGCCAGATTCGTCAGAACCCGGCGCATCGCATCGGGCCGCACGCACGCCACCACGGCATCTTCCGCATGAATGGCGATCACCTGCCCCCCGGCGCGCTGCGCCGCCTGCGCCACCTCCTCCACCAGAGCACGCAGATCGGTCGGCACAGGCGTCTCCGCCCCCTCACCCCGCGCGAAGGACAGATAGCTCCCGATCAGGCGTTCCATCTCCGCAATGTCGCTGACCATGTCCTCGACATCCTCGCGAAGGATTTCGGCCGGCACCTGCCCTTGAGTCGGCAGCATCGCAAGCGTCAGCCGCAGGCGGGTCAGCGGCGTCCGCAGATCATGCGACACGCCCGCCAGAACCGCCGTGCGCTGTGCCACGAAGCGGTTGACGCGCGCCTGCATGCGGTTGAAGGCGACCGCCGCCTTGCGGATTTCCAGAGCCCCCTGCGGCTCGATCGGTCCGGGATCGCGCCCCTGCCCGAAGGATTCCGCGGCCTCCGCCAGCCGCCGCACCGCCCGCACCTGCTTGCCCGTAAACCATGTCGCCAGCAGAAACAGCGCCAGCGCACTCCCCGACGCCCAGGCGACGAACAGCCAGATCGGCTCGGTGTCCAGCCTCTTGCGCGGAATGGTCGCGGTCAGCACGCCACCTTCCACGAGCGGCACCTCCACGCGAATCAATTGCGCCGCATCATCCCATTCCAGCCGACACGGCTCCCCGAACGCCGCCGACACAGCGCGCCGCAGATCGTCATCCACCGGCCCCAGGACATGACTCGACGGCCCGGCGGGAAAAGGAGCATGCGGCGCGATCGACAGGCTGACCTGCGTGTGCTCCCGCAAGTCCGCGAAGATCCGCGCCTGATCCTGCGGATTGCGCCGCACCGCGTCCATGGCGAGCGCCATTTCCGCCGCCACCGAATCCGACAGGCGGCGCGACACCGTGTGAAGATGAGTGCCATAGAACAGGCCGAGCGCCACACCCTGCGTCACCAGCAGGGGAATGAGCACGATCAGCAGGGAACGCCCCATGAAGGAACGCGGCAAGACGCGCCGCACCAGCCGCTCCCCGCGCCGCAGCCATCCGTTCCGCCTCTCCGCCATCGGGGTCACGCTCCAGGCTTCAGCACATAACCCTTGCCGCGCACGGTCTGAAGAAAGCGCGGCTCCCGCGAATCCGGCTCGATCCGGCGACGAAGCCGCGTCACCTGCACATCCACGGCGCGCTCGCCGATCTCGTCGAGTTCCAGCGTTTCGGCGATCTCTTCGCGCGTCATCACCTCGCCCAGCCGGCGCGTCATCGCACCGAGAAGAGCCGCCTCGCCCCCGGTGAGATGCACCGACCCGTCCGGTCCCGTCAGCAGTCCCCGTTCCGTATCGAACTCCAGCCTGCCGAGCCGCACCAGACGCGGCGCCCCGACGGAGACAGGCGCGCGCCGCCGCAAATGCGCCCGCAGACGCAACGCCAGTTCGCGTGGTTCGAAGGGCTTGCCCAGATAATCATCCGCTCCCGCCTCCAGCCCCTCGATCCGGTCGGCCGGCTCTCCTCGGGCGGTCAGCAGCAGCACGGGCAGAACATGGCCCGCCTCGCGCAGGAAGCGCGTGAGTTCGAGGCCGGTTTCCCCCGGCATCGTCACATCCAGCACCAGCGCGTCGGGCGCCATCACGGAAAGGATCTGCCGCGCCTGCTCCGCCCCTTCGGCGGTGGTCACACGATATCCCTGTTCGCCGAGATAGCGCTGCAACAGACGCAGGAGCCGCCGGTCGTCATCCACGACGAGCACATGTTCGCCGCTCATCCGCCTTTCGCCTCCCCGTCGAGTTGCGCCAGCACGCGCCGGAATCCTTCCACCGCCGGACCGCCTGAAGCGAGATAGGCCTGCGTCAGCCGCTCGCGTTGCAGGGCGAAGAGCTTCCCCTCCAGCGCCTGCCCCGCCTCGGTCAGATAGAGCAGCTTCAACCTCCGGTCGGAGGGCTTCGACCGTCGTTCGATCAGGCCCCGCTCCGTCAAATCCTGCAAGACCCGATTCAGGCTCTGCTTGCTGATATGCAGGGCGCGCAGGAGGCCGCTCATAGTGATCGCCGGATGGCTCGCGATCAGGAACAGGCAGCGATGATGCGCGGCTCCCAGATTCTGCTCTCCCAGCGTTTCGTCGCATAGCCGCGCCAGCGCCCGGCCCGCGCGCAGCAGGGCTTCATACCCCTGCCGCAGTTGCTCCTCGCGCAAATAGAGATGCGCTTGCCCCGGCGCATCCTGTCCACGCGCGGAAAAACCGTCTCTCACGTCGCATTCTCCCGCGTGAGTTCGTCCGTGTATCCGAAGCTGCGGAAATCATCGATTCTCATCGTATAGAGAATACCGTCGAGGTGATCGTTCTCATGCTGCAGCACGTTGGCATGAAAGCCGCGGGCCTCGCCACTCACCGCTTCGCCCCGCTCGTTCCACCCTTCATACCGCACGCAGGCATGCCGACGCACGACTCCACGCAAGCCGGGAAGCGAGAGGCACCCTTCCACGCAGTCCATCCGCTCCTCGCCGACCGGGGAGATGACCGGGTTGATGAGCGCGCGCGGCGCAAGCGCCTCCTCCCCGTCGTCACGCCGCGCCGCGGGAACGTGATAAACGAAGAGCCGCAGCGAATGATGCACCTGCGGCGCGGCCAGCCCGGCACCGGACGCATCCAGCATGGTTTCGATCATGTCCTGCACGAGCGAGGCGATCTCGGGCGCGCCCGGACTCTCCACGGGAAGAGCCGGGCGTAGCAGCACCGGATGACCCATCCGCGCGATTTTCAGCAGTGCCAAGATGTCCTCCTTCCTCCGGCTTGCCCCGGCGAACCATGCGGGCTCGTCAAAACTCCCATGTTTTTCGTCGTCCCCGATGCAAAAAAATTGTGCTCCGGCGTTGAGCGTGCTATGGGCGTCCGCCTTGACGGCAGGGTTGCGCGAGTATGCCTTGTCGGGATGCGAAATCATACAGCACGGCCCGTTGGGCCAGACAGGAGATAACAGACCCGTGCAGGTTCTGGTTCGTGACAACAATGTCGATCAGGCGCTGAAGGCGCTTAAGAAGAAGATGCAGCGTGAAGGCGTGTTCCGCGAGATGAAGCTGCGGCGCCATTTCGAGAAGCCCTCCGAGCGCCGCGCCCGCGAAGCCGCCGAGGCCGTCCGCCGCGCGCGCAAGATGGAGCGCAAGCGTCTGGAGCGCGAAGGGTTCTGAACCCTTCCCGAAGCGTCCCTTCAGCTTCCGAAAAAAACCGCCGTTCCCGGCGGTTTTTTTATGCCCTTTCGGCGGGGCCGACGCTCAATGCGCCGGCTTGTCCATGACCGCGCGGGTCAAATAGACAGCTTCGAGCGCCCGTTCATGAGCGATTTCCCGCGCATTGACCGTGCCCGCATGTCCCCCTTCCGTATCCTCGTAATAGTAAAACGGCTTGCCATAGGCTTCGAGCTTCGCCGCGAAGAGCCGGGCATGAACGGGCCCGACACGATCATCCTTGGTCGACGTGAAAATGAAAGGCATCGGATATCGCGTATCGGGCTTCAGGGCCTGCAACGGAGAGATCCGCTCGAGAAAGCTGCGCTCCTCCGGAACACTCGTGCGCCCGTATTCCGCGGCCCAGGACGCACCCGCCGCCATATGCTCGAAATTCAGCATGTCGAGCAGCGGCACACCGATGACGACCGCCTTCCACATCTCCGGATGCTGGGTGAATTCGACCCCCATCAGCAGACCGCCATTCGACCGGCCACGTATGGCGAGATGCGCCGCGTCCGTGATCTTCCGAGCGAAAAGATCGCGGCCGATCGAGGCGAAATCGTCATAGGCGCGCTGTCGCCCGGACTTCATTCCGGCCTCATGCCAGGCCGGGCCGAATTCGCCGCCTCCCCTGATATTGCCGACGACATAAACCCCGCCGTGCTCGAACCAAGTTTTGCCGAGATCGGGATAATAAGTCGGCAGATAGGACAGATCGAACCCGCCATATGCCGTGAAAAGAACCGGATTCCGCCCATCCAGATGCCAGTTCCGGCGATGCACGACGAAATAGGGAATGGCCGTGCCGTCCGTCGAATGGGTCCAATATTGCTCGGTGACGAGATCGGCGGCCCTAAACAGATCCGGCGTGTGACTCACAGGACGAGTCTTGAACGACTTCGTATCCACGCTCATGAGGGCCGGCGCACGGATGTAACCTTGACTCTCGACATAGGCCGTCCGGTCATCCACGCTGGCGGAGACAATGGTCGCTGACGTGTTCGCCGGCAGCTTGACCTTATGTTCGCTCCATTTACCGTCATGCGGGGTGAAGACGGAGAGGCGCGGCTGAACGTTTTCATACACGACCGCCAGAACGCCGCCTTTCCCGATGTCGATATCGCCGGTGCTCTCACGAGAATTCGGGACAAATATCGTCTGGACCGCCTGCTCGGGCTGCGACGGATCGACGGCAACGATGCTGCCCCGCTGAAAATGCGCGCTCCCGGCTTGCCAGTCCTGATCCAGCCGGAGGACAAGTCTGCCGCCGAAATAGCCCAGAAAACCGATCCGCGACGGCAAGGCGAGCGGCGTCACCGCCGCGCTCACAGGATCAAAGCGGCTATATGTGACCGTGAAGAAATCCTTCGAACGCTCGATCAGCAACAAGCGCCGGCCGCTTTCGTCTCTCAAGGTGACCGGAGCGACCGACATGTCGTCCACACTGCCGCGGGCGACTTCAATGGCCTGATTCAAGGGCGCGCCGCGCCGGACCAGACGGACGATATAAGGATACCCGGATTTCGTCAGGCTGTCCGGCAGGTCATCCCAGGCGCGCGCCACCAGCAGGGACTCACGGTCGACCCAGACCGCCGTCTGCTTCGAATGTGGCAGCAGGAATCCGCCGGGCACGAAACGATGACGACGCAGGTCGAACTCCCGTAGCGTATTCGCATCCTCCCCGGAAATCGAAAGAGCGATCAGACAGCGTTCCGCATGGGGTTCGAGACACTCCGCACCCTGGAACACCCAGTCCGCGTGATCGATCAGGGCGAGGCGATCGACGTCGAATATGGTGGTCCATTCCGGCGCGCCGCTATTGAAAGCGGCGGGTTTGCTCACCCGCCAGATACCACGCGGATGCTCGGCGTCCTGCCAGAAATTGTAGATGCTGCCGTCAATCTGCTCCGGCAACGCAAGACGTTGCGGCGACTGCTCCACCTTGAGCACCTCATTATAGAAGTGCTTGTATCGCATGTCGGACTGCAGATCGGCCGTCGTTCTGGCATTCTGGGCACGAACCCAGCCCAGCGCCGCGTTGCCTTCCACGTCTTCAAGTTGAACACGCGATGGAATATCCGCAGCCCGCGCCAGCCCGAACGCGCTGCAGACGACAAGAAAAAGACCCCAATAACGCTTCACTTTCCACCCGCTCGTCTGATCGATCATTAAGAAGCCACTCTACCCAATCATAGCGCCAGCGAAAAGAATCCATCTCGGATGGCTGCTCCAGATATCCCGATGCCGGGCGGGAACAGGCGGACAACAAACATCGTGTCACACCCCGAGGGACTGCCCGCGGCGTACCTCGCGAAACAGGCCATCAGGCGGCTCGCCCGGCAAGCGCCTCTTCCGTCTGCTGAAAACTGGGCATGAAATCGCCAGGAACTTCCTTGCGGCCGATCTCGATCGCGACCTGCGGCGGATTGCCTTGCAGATGCGCGACGAGAACGGAGCGGATGAGGTTGTGATATCCCGCGTCTTCCCCCACGACTGAGCCGATGCGCGCGGCGAGCGGCCCGACGATTCCATAGGCCAGAAGAACGCCCAGAAATGTCCCGACGAGCGCACCCGCAATCATCTCTCCGAGGACGATGGGCGGCTTGCTGATCGACGCCATGGTCTTGATGACGCCGAGAACCGCGGCGACGATTCCCAGCGCCGGCAACGCATCGGCGATCGACTGCAAGGCGTGCGAAATATGTAAATCCTCCGACAGGTTCTTTTTCAGCTCCCGGGTCATGATCTCGTCAAGTTGGAAGGGATCTTCGACGTTCATCCCGATCATTCGCAGATAATCGCAAATCAGCAGACGCGTCGTCTCGTCGTCGCGTATCCTCGGAAAGGCCGCGAAGACGGAACTGCTCATCGGCTCCTCGATATGGCTTTCGATCGCCATGATCCCCTTCCCCTGAACGAGCCGCAGCAACTGGTAGAGAAGGTCGAGCAGGTCGAGATAATCCTGCTTCCCATAGCGCGGCCCTTTGAAAGCGCGGCCGACAGCCTCGATGAGATGCCTGATCGCCTTGGCCGAGTTCGCCATCAGGAAGGTCCCGGCCGCCGCCCCCAGGATGGTCAGCAATTCGAACGGCATGGACGCGACGAGCGGGCCGATCGCCCCGCCTGACGCAACGAAGGAACCAAAGACGCAGGCCAGAACCACGCCAAATCCGATCAGCAACATCATGGCTGAGCACCTGCGTTTTCATTTGGAGAACCGGAAGGCGGGATTGCCTTGCGCGTCATCGTCAGCACGATGCGCCGATTCACCGGCGAGAGCGGATGCTCCGGGTCCGCCAGACTGCGATCGGCCATGCCCATCACGCCGCCGAAGCGATCCGAAGGAAATCCGCTCTTTTCCAGCACGCCGCGCGCCGCATCGGCCCGCAACGCGGACAAGGACCAGTTATTGACCGGACCCGGACCATAACCGCTGGAATCCGTATAGCCGCTGATCGTGAGCGTGCCCGGCAACTGCTCGACCACCGGCACAATGGCCTCGAGCATCGCAACGACATGCGCGTCCGGCATGGTCTGCCCACGTGCGAACATCGGCTCGTGATCGCTGTCCTCTATGGAAATCCTGATGTCATCCGACGTACCCCCGACACGCACCCGCGCCAGGGCGGCCTTCCCGTCCGGCAACGCCGAAAGCGCCCGTCGCAACCGCTCCCGAACGGCGGCGACCTTGGTCGCGGCTGCCTGCCTGCCGCCGGACGACGCAGTCGCGCCGGGCGGCATCTCCTGCGGAGGCGCAGTCGGACTCACGCCTTGCGGTTTCCATTGACCGATGGAATCGTAGGGCTGTTCCCCCAGTGCGACCCTGCCGTCTCCACGCCGTGCGCCGCGTGTGACGACGCCTCCCGCAGCTCCCGGAGACCGTCCGGGCGGCGACTCGACCGGAGATTTCCTCATGGACCGGGCCAGCACACTGGGATCGGGCGGCGTCATCGCATCGAGCGGCTGGGACATGTTCGTCGCCAGCGGATCGAAGAAATTCGCGATTCCGCGCCGTTGCTCCTCGGTCGTGGCATTGATCAGCCACATCACGAGGAAGAACGCCATCATGGCGGTCACAAAATCCCCGTAAGCGATCTTCCACGCACCGCCATGATGCGCCGCCGCTCCGTCGCCGCCACGCCGGACGATGATCGTGCGTCCTGAGTTGTCGCCACGCCGCGTTGCGCCTCGTGCCATCCTGCCCCCCTGTTCTGCGGGCAGTCTGGGGGAAAGAGCTTAAGCTCTCGTTAATGGCGCCAAGGCAAAATCGTGACGATCTGCGGCGCCGCCCCGCCGCCGAGACGATAGACGTCGTAGCAGGCGCCGCGAAAACGGCATGCCGTCCCGATACGTTGCCCAACCCTGAGCCCCGCCACATCTTCCGGCGGCCGGCGATCGGCGCGCAGGAGAAAGACGCCCGGTGTCGCGCGAGTCTGCGGCAAGCCCGTCGCGCTCCAGCGGGTCTCGACCCCGCGCACCTGCAACACCCCGCCGTAATAGGCCAGTTCGGAGGCCACGCCGTAATCCTCGGCGTAGATCGCGTCACCGGGCGAGGCCGTCGCGCGCAGTGTCGCCGCGAGTTGCTCCCATCCCCCGGTCTGGCGCGCGATCACATCCAGCCGGGGCGGCAGAGGAAGCAGATGCGTGAGCGCCTGCACACACACCAGCAAACCCAGACCGATTCCAAGACCCGCCGCCGCGCCGACGGGACGCGCCAGTCGCGCCGCCGCCAACGCCAGAGCGGGATAGAGCACGACAGGCCAGTTCGCCTGCACGCGATCCCCCAACGCATGCTCAAGAAACACGGCGGCGGGAATGATCGTCCAGAACGCAAGAAACCGCGCGGCCTCGTTCCGGCGCGCCTCGCGCGCCACGTGCCACGCCCCGATCACGAAGAGCAGAAAGATCAGCGGCGTCGCGAGCGCGAATTGTCCCCCCAGCAACTCGCCGAGAAACTGCATCGCGCGCGCCGGACGCCACATGCCCGCACGCCCGCCCTGCTTGAGGAAACTGATCCAGCCATGTTCAACGTTCCAACAGACCACCGGCAGAACGAACAGCGTGCCCACGCCGCCCGCGACGAGCGTCCAAGCCCATTTCCGCCCGCCGCCGCGCGCCGTCACCACCCAGAGAATCGTGGCGAGACTCGTCAACGCCGCCGTATATTTGCTTGAAAACGCCAGACCGAGCGCCGCCGCGACCGGCACGAGCCAACGCCAGTCGGCGCCGGCAATGAGGCGAGCGGCGGCCCAGAGCGCGCAGGCCGTGAAGAACACCAGCGGCGTGTCCGGCGTCATGGTGATCGCGCCGAGGCCGATCATCAGCGTCCCGTTCAGCAACAGCGCCGCGCGCATGCCGCCCCGTCGTCCCGGCGCGAAGACACGCGCGGCGTCCCAGACCAGCGCCGTGCCGAGAAGCGCGGAGACCGGCCCCATCCAGCGCACGCCGAAAGGCGAGTCTCCGGCCAGGGCGGTGCCGATCCGAATCCACAGCGCCACCATTCCGGGATGGTCCAGATACCCGCCCTGAAGATGGTGCGACCACGTCCAGTAATAGGCCTCGTCCGGCGTCAGGGGCAGCACCGCCGCCATGACGAGGCGCAGAGCCGTCAGGGCGACGAACAGGATTATCAGCCAGGGTGCGGCCATCCCGCCTCAGCGCCAGACCAGCGTGGAAGCGATCGCATAATTCCAGACCACGCCGATCAGCGCGCCAATGGCCGAAGAGCGCGTCCAGTGATGCCCGTCCGCGGCGAAAATGACCTGCGCCACCCCGATATTGGCGATATTGCCCAGCGCGCAACCCGTGACGAACACCGCCAGACCCGGCAGCCAACGTGAGCCCCGCAAACGACGGTCGTGATAGGTCAGCCGGTTATTCAATTGAAAATTCGCGAGAATGGCGCATGCCGTGCCGAGAATCTGGGCATTCTTGAAGCCGAGCCCCATGCCGCGCCCGATTTCCATCGCGACGATATTCACGATCACGCCGATGAGCCCGACCAGGGCGAACACCACGAAGCGCGTCGGCAACCAGCCGCCGCACAGGCGCTCCGCCAGCATGCCGGCGAATTGCAGCATGATGACCGGACTCAGTTTGCTTTCACCCGCCAGACGCGGACGGAACACGGCGGGGATTTCCGTCACGCGCACCGTTTCCGGCACGGACAACACGAGTTCGAGCAGGATCTTGAAGCCGGTTCCCACCAGCTTCGGCGCCGCCGCCTCGAAGACATCCCGCCGCACCGCGAAGAATCCGCTCATGGGGTCGGTCAGCCGGGCGGGCAGCACCGTCTGCGCCAGCCGGATGCCGTTCCGGGAGAGCGCGTGACGCCATTTTCCGTTCAGGCCCGCCGCGCTGCCGCCTGCGAGATGACGGCTGGCCACGACGATGTCCGCCTCGCCCGCCAGAATGCGACGCGCCATCTCCGGCAGCACGGATTCGTCATGCTGCAAATCACCGTCCATGACGGCGACCACGCGCGCGGAAGAGGACATCGCCCCCTCGATGACGGCCGAAGACAGACCGCGCCGCCCGACCCGCTTGATGACGCGCACGCGCGGATCGCGACGGGCGATCTCGCGCGCAACGGCGGCCGTGCCGTCGGGAGAGTTGTCGTCGACGAAAACCACCTCCCAGCGCCATCCGGCGAGCGCGCGCGTCAGCGCCTCCACCATCGGCCCGACATTCGGCGCTTCGTCATAGCACGGCACCACGACGGTAAGATCGGCGGGAGCGAAATCGGGAAACGAGACCATCATGACGTCCGCGAAAACCTGCTCACCCTTCAAAGCGGCACACCGGCGCGATCCAGACTCGTGCGGATGGTCTGCAAGGTCTGCACACGCACGACATGCGGCACTTCCGTCAGACGCCGGGTCAGGAGATTCTGATGGGCGGCGTCGCGCGCCACGAGACGCACGAGGAAATCCCCGCCGCCCCGGATCATATGACACTCCCGCACTTCAGGCCATTCCGCCACCTCGGCCTCGAACGCCTCCAGCACGCTGCCCTTCTGGCTCTCCAGCCCGATCAGCGCGAAGAGCATCAATGACCAACCGAGGAGAGACGCATCCACTTCGGCGTGGAAGCCGCGGATGATCCCGGCTTCCTCCAGCCGCCTGACACGCCGCAGACAGGGCGGCGCGGAAATGCCCGTGCGCCGCGCCAGTTCGACATTGGTCATCCGCCCGTCGCGCTGGAGTTCGTCGACGATCTGCCGGTCGATGACATCCAGTTCGATGACTGCACCGCCGCCCGGGGCACCGCGCTGAAGGGCAGGACGATCTTCGGAGTCGCGGTCAATCATTCGTAGTCCGTCAAACAAATGCGCAGGGCCTATGGCATGAGCCACGGCCTATCCTATATCGGCATCTGACAGCGAGGGCCATCATCCGCCTCTCTCTCCTCCTTCCAGCGGCCCAGGGACCGGACATACCGATGAGCGATACCTTCCACACCGACCTTCTCGTCGTCGGAGCCGGACCGGCTGGCTATACGGCGGCGATCTATGCGGCGCGCGCCAATCTGCGCCCGATTCTCGTCGCCGGCCTTCAACCGGGCGGCCAGTTGACCATTACGACGGAGGTCGAGAACTTCCCCGGTTTCGCCGAGCCGATCCAGGGACCCTGGCTGATGGACCAGATGCGCGCCCAGGCCGAGAATGTCGGCACGCGCATCGTCTACGATCTCGTCACCGCCTGCGCTGAAGAAGACGGCGCGGCGTATCCATTTGTCCTCACCGGCGATTCCGGCGATCGCTACCACGCGCGCAGCGTCGTCATCGCGACGGGGGCGCAGGCCCGCTGGCTGGGAATCGAATCGGAGCAGCGGCTCCAGGGCGCCGGCGTTTCAGCCTGCGCGACCTGCGACGGCTTCTTCTATCGCGGCAAGAAGGTCGCCGTCGTCGGAGGCGGCAACACCGCGGTCGAGGAAGCGCTCTATCTCACCCATCACGCCGAACACGTGATGCTGATCCATCGGCGGGACAGTTTGCGCGCCGAGAAGATTCTCCAGGATCGCCTTCTGGCCCACCCGAAGATCTCGGTTTTCTGGAATCGCGAAATCGAGGAGATTCTGGCGGAGGGCACGCCGCCCGTCGTATCCGGCGTCAGGCTGCGCGATACGCGGGACGGCCATATCGAGACCGTCGCGCTGGACGGCGTGTTCATCGCCATCGGCCACTCCCCCAATGCCGGACCGTTCCGCGACTGGGTGGCGTGCGATGAAGAGGGCTATATCCGCACCGTCCCAGGCAGCACCCGCACCTCACGGGCCGGTGTGTTCGCCGCGGGAGATATCCAGGACAAGGTCTTCCGCCAGGCGGTGACCGCCGCCGGAACGGGTTGCATGGCCGCCCTGGAAGCCGAACGCTATCTTGCCGCCTCCTGACGTTTCGCGAAACCTTGACGAGGGATTGACGCACAGCCCAAATTCGTTCGTTAAATACCAAGAATGATTCGAGTGAGGCGCTTCAGCCTGACTCAGGGAAACGGGAATGGATTGGGACAAGCTGCGCATCTTTCACGCGGTCGCGGAAGCAGGGTCGTTCACCCACGCGGGTGAACGTCTGAATCTGAGCCAATCCGCCGTATCACGGCAGATATCGGCTCTGGAAGAGTCCCTGCGCGTCCCGCTCTTCCATCGCCATGCGCGCGGTCTGATCCTGACCGAGCAGGGCGAGACGCTGAATCGTACCGTGCGCGAGATGTTCGCCAAGCTTTCCCTCACCCAGGCCTTCCTGAGCGAGAGCAAGCTGAAGGCGGCCGGGCAGATCAAAATCACCACGACGACGGGTTTCGGCCTCTGCTGGCTGACGCCGCGCCTGAATCGTTTCATCGAGGCGCATCCGGAGATCGACGTCACCCTGCTGCTGGAGGATGACGAACTCGATCTCGGCATGAGGGAAGCGGATGTCGCCATCCGGATGCACCCGCCCAAGCAGCCGGACCTCATCCAGAGGCATCTCACCAATTTTCCCATGCCCATCTATGCGAGTCGCAGCTATCTGGACAAGCACGGCGTACCGACCGACCTCGCCTCGCTCGAACGTCACCAACTGATCGGCTTTTCAGGCTGGCATCCTCCATTGCCGAACGCCAACTGGCTGATCGAACTCAGCCACAAGAAATGTCACAGCCTTCTGCACAACCGGGTCGAGATCAACAGCCTGCCCGCGATCGCACACGCGATCTCTTCAGGCATGGGAGTGGGGTCGCTCCCCGTCTATATTGCAAATTACTATCCGGGGCTGGTTCAGATCATGCATGACCAGTCCCTGCCGGTCGTGGAAGCCTATTTCGTCTATCCGGAAGAACTGCGCACGTCCAAGCGCATCGCCGTCTTCCGCGACTTCCTGCTGGCCGAAATCGCCAGCTATCAGGGGCAGCACGGCTCGTCCGCCGCTTATGCCGAAACTGTCGCGGGTCAAGCCAGGGAAATGTGAGCAGGCCGGCAGCGTCTCGGCATAATCGCACGGGCCGCTTGCCGGCTCACATGTATTCAGCCCGACCGCTGCGAGATCGGTCCCAAGCCGCCCGACTCAGGTCGTCGGGGCTTTCTCGCCGCGTCGCCGCCGCCCGCCATTGCGGTTCACGCGCTCGCGCAACTCCTTGCCTGCCTTGAAGAACGGGACGGTCTTTTCAAGCACGTCGACGGTCTCTCCCGTGCGCGGATTGCGACCGGTCCGCGCTTCGCGCGTCTTGACCACGAACGCGCCGAAGCCTCGCAACTCGATACGTTCGCCGCGCGCAAGCGCCGCAGTGATCTCATCAAATATCGTTTGAACGATCAACTCGATATCGCGGCCGAGAAGATGCGGGTTGGCCGCGGCAAGATCAGCGATCAGCTCCGACTTGGTCACGACGGCAGCACATCTGACGATACCGGAGCGCGCGCCCCGCACGCAATCCCGCTGCCGATCATCAGCCCCTCCGCCATGCCACGCCAAACGCGATGAAGTTGCAATGCTGCAACGGACACGTCAAGAGGCGGATCGACTCGAAGGATTACGCCGTGCCGGAGCGGGTTCCGCCGCTTTGGCGACCGCCGTCTCGCCCTTGGCGCTGATCTTGCGCCCCAGGCCGATCTCTCGTGCGAGATGGGAACGGCGCTCGGCATAATTCGGCGCCACCAGCGGATAATCGGCGGACAAACCCCAGCGCTCGCGATATTGTTCCGGCGTCATGCCATAAGCGCTCTGCAAATGGCGCTTGAGCATTTTCAGTTTCTTCCCGTCCTCCAGACAGACGATATAATCGGGGAAGACGGAACGCTTGATGGGAACGGCCGGCTGAGGCCGCTCCGGTTCCGGCGCCGGACGCGCCACGCCCTTCAGCGCGTCGTAAACCTGCCGGATGAGCGTCACGAGCCCTTCGACAGGCACCGAATTTTTCGTGGTATGGGCCGAAACGATTTGTGCCGTGAGTTCCAGGAGCGCATCGTTGGGCTGGTTTTCCGACATTCTTCGCCTCGCTATTTAGGAATTCGGGAAATATTGCGCATGAATACATCGTTTCCAAGACAGACGCAAATGACAAGCCTCACATAAGGGATCATTTTTTCTCTCGACGGAATGCAGCCCTTCAATTTGCGCGCCTGAAAGGACCGAAGAGAACACTCCCTCTCATCATGTGCACGCACGCTTTTCGCTCGGAATTATTTTTTCCGTCAGATTTTATATTATAAATTCTTGTTTATACCTTCCGCGCAGCGGCAATCGAGGACCGGAAGACACGATCAGGTCCAGTCTCCCTGATCAGAATGAGCATGAGCAACCGCCGGTACAGACGACACAACCATATCGGGATTATGCCCGCGCGCTTGAAAGATGGGCGCCACGTCGCCACCCGCTACGACCGACGAGGCCCGATCCTTCGCTGGAGACGGTAAAACCGTTCAGTGCATGAGACGCTTCAGCGCAGCCTCGACATCGTCCGCCAGATAGGGCTTGTTCAGGAAAACGCCATTCGGAGGCACCCGGCTCGAATCCCGAGGCGTCACGCCGGACGTCAATACGATGCCGATCGGCGGCCAGCGACGCGTGACCTCGTGCGCGAGATCGTATCCGTTCATCGCCCCGGGCATATCGATGTCGGAAAAGATGAGCGCGATATCCTGACGCTGGTCGAGAAGCCTGAGCGCCTCCTGCGCATGCGCGGCCTCAATGGTCCGGAAGCCCGCCTCCTCGACCATCTCGACCGCCACCAGACGAACCAGAGCCTGATCCTCGACGATCAACACCACAGGCGGGGCGCCTAGCGGAGCGGGTCTTTCACAAGGGCCGACATGCGTCATCATACCGATGATATCGCGGGCCACACCGTCCGGTTGCCCATAAACCACTATCTTTCATGCATCTGACGAAGAGCTTTTCCAGACAGTGCCTCGGATGGCGCATCGATGTGCGTCATTATTCCCGTAAGCGTTGCAAATCCGCCACGCCCCGCGCGCGCCAGCACGGCCAACCCGGCGATCCGCCAGCGTCCCGCACCGTCCCGCGCCAGCAGCGGCGCGCCGCTGACCCCGCGCGTCCCGGCGCAATCATGCGCCAGGAGCGGACCCGGCAGCACCGCCGTCACATGACAGGCAAGATCGCCCGCCGCCTGCTCGGGCCGATCCTGCTCATACCCCGCCAGCATCGCTGCCGCGCCGGCCTGGACCCGACCGGCCGGCACGAGATCCTGCTCACGGCCAACGGCTTCGGCAAGCACGACCACGGCACGATCGGCGAACGGCGTGGCCTGTGGATCACGCGGATCATATCCCGCCGCAATCACATAGCGCCGTGCCACGGTATGGGCGCGAAACGCGCCGTCCCGATAGCCAAGCAGAAAATGAATGTCCTGCGCGGGAATGAAGCGCCCGGTCCGCGCGATGAACAGGCAATGGGCGGCGGTCTCGATCACCGCTGGCGCGATCAGAAACCCGGTGCATCGCGTGCCGAGCGGCGTCTGGACGCGCCCCAGAATGCGCCATGGCGCGGCATTCACGTCCACGGGAGTCCGTGTCCCGTCGCCCAGCCCTGGCAATTCCGCCCGAGCCGGCCCTGCGGTCAGGCAGCACGCCACGAGAAGGAGGGCAGCGCGCCTCACCCCCGAACCGAAGAATCCGGAGCCAGATGATCCGGCCCGAACGAATCGGGCAGCAACTCGCCCAGCGTCCGCACCAGCCGCGCGCCGCCATCCACCCCGACCATGCGGATCACAAGTTCCGGCGCGCCGAACTCCCGCAGGCGCTGCCGACACCCGCCGCACGGCGTCACCGGCGTGGCGCCGTCCCCCGCGATCACCACCTCGCGAATCTGGCGCCCTCCCGCCGCCACCATGGCCGAGATCGCCCCCGCCTCCGCGCAATTCCCCTGCGGATAGGCGGCGTTCTCGACATTGCAGCCGGCATGAATCCCCACCTCGCTGCGGATCGCCGCTCCGACGAAAAAGCCCGAATAAGGGGCATAGGCGCACAGGCGAACGGCGACGGCCGCAGCCACGAGATCATCGGCATATTCTGTCATGGTTCCCGCTTATATCGCCTTCTTCCCGCAGGAGCACGCTTGGAAGCGCGGCGAAGCCCCGATAATCTGGCCGGATGACCCGACCCGACCCCGATCCTCTCAACCTCCTCGCCTCGCGCCCCTCCCTCCGGATGGACGCGCAGGCCGGACTGTCGTTCGAGGACGTCCCGCTGCACCTCGTCGCCCGCACGCTCGGCACGCCCTGCTGGGTGACGGGAGCCGGCACGCTGCGCCGGCGCACGCGCAATCTGAAAACCGCCTTCGTCGAGGCCGGGCTCGATGTGGCGATCCATTATGCGCTCAAGGCCAACGATCATCTGGCGACCCTGACCGTCCTGCGCGAGGAGGGATGCGGCGCCGACGTGGTCAGCGGCGGTGAACTCCACCGCGCCATCCATGCCGGACTCGCGCCCGAAGACATCGTCTTTTCCGGCGTCGGCAAGACGCGCGAGGAAATGGCGCTCGCCCTGCGTCTCGGAGTCGGCCAGATCAATGTAGAAAGCGCCGAGGAACTCCACCGCCTGTCGCGGGTCGCGACCGGCGCCGACCGGTCGGCGCGCGTCGCCTTGCGTGTCAATCCGGACATCGACGCCGGAACGCATGACAAGATCAGCACTGGACGCGCCGGCGACAAGTTCGGCATCGCCTGGGATCAGGCCGCCACTCTCTATGCCGAGGCGGCGGCCCTGCCGGGACTCGAGCCGGTCGGACTGGCCGTTCATATCGGCAGCCAGATTCTTTCTCCGGCCCCGTTCCGCGCGGCCTTCGCCCGCGTGGCGGCGCTCGTCCGCCAGCTGCGCGCCGAAGGAATGACGGTGCGCACCGTGGATTGCGGCGGCGGGCTCGGCATCCGCTATCGCGACGAGATCGCACCGCCTCCCGCCGCGCTCGCGGGCGCCATCAAGGAAACGCTGGGCACGCTGGACGTCGCCCTCGCCGTCGAACCCGGACGCTGGATCGCTGCACCCGCCGGGGTGCTGCTGAGTTCGGTCATCGACGTGAAGCGCACGCCGGATGGCGCGCCGGACTTCCTCATTCTCGACGCCGCGATGAACGATCTGGCCCGACCGGCGCTCTATGAGTCCTGGCACGGGATTCTTCCCCTCTCTCCGGAGCGCCTGCACGTCGACCCCACGCCCCAGACCGTGGTCGGCCCGGTCTGCGAAAGCAGCGACGTCTTCGCCGAAGCGCGTCCGCTTCCGCCGCTGCGCGAAGGTGATCTGGTGGCGATCCTCGACACGGGCGCCTATGGTTCGGTCATGAGTTCGACCTATAATTCCCGCCCCTTCGCCGCCCAGGCGATGGTAGAAAACGGCGTCTGGCAGCCGATCCGCGCCCGCCAGCCCGTCGAGGCCCTCTGGGCGGACGAGACCCTCCCCGACTGGCTCCGGCGGGTATCATGAAAGCGCAAGGCGGCCGTTCCGCTGAACGCCGGAGCCAGATCGACAAAGTTCCTCGGTTCATTTTTACAAAAAAGAACGAAGACGCCCCTGAGCATGAACGCGATACCCGCACCACATGCGGGACATGCCCATGAGCGCCACCACCCTTCCCTCGCCCGATGCACTCGCCGCGCGGATCGCACGCGCCCGGCGGCAGGCGCGGCGCGTCCTGCTGCTGGAACGGTGCTGGCCCGCCCTGCGCCTGCCGCTGCTGATCCTCGGCCTTTACCTGCTCGCCAGCCTCTGGCGCATCCCGCAATCCCTGCCCGACTGGCTCCATGCCGTTCTGGAAGCCGGGCTCGCGGCCCTTGGCGGCACGCTTGCCCTGCGCGCCCTGCGCCGGATCGCCGTGCCCGGGGAAGGCGAGACGGATCGCCGCGTCGAGCACGCCTCCCGCCTGCCGTTCCAGCCGCTTCTGACCCTGACCGACCATGCATCTGGATCGGGCGACGCGCTCTGGTCCGTCCATGCCCGGCGCGTCGCCCGGACGCTCGGACCGCTGCGTGCCGGTTGGCCCCGTCCCGCCCTGACCCGCCCCGAACGCTGGACGGCCGCCACGCTGCTCGCCGCGCTCGCCTTGTCGGCCCTTGTCGCGGGATCGCACGCGCCATCCCGCATCTATGCCGGTTTCGTGCCCGGACAGGATGATGCCGACGTACCGCTGCCGCAGATTCAGGCCTGGATCGACATGCCTGACTACGCACCCGGCGCGCCCGTTTTCCTGAACGACCGCGACAGCCATGCCGAGGTTCCCCAAGGCGCAAGGCTCACGGCGACCGTCACCGACGCGAACGGCAGGCCTTATCTCTCAGGCGCCCCCATCGCCGCGCCTGAGACAGATCGACTCGATTCCCGAAGCTGGTCTCTGAAAGCCGCGCTCGAAGGCTCGGGAACGCTGGCTCTCCGCGTGCGTGGGCGCGACGTCGCAGACTGGCGCCTCACGGTCCAACCCGACCTCCCGCCCGCCGTCACCTGGAACGGCACACCGGGCAAGGCGGAGGAAGGCTGGGCGACTGAATTCCGCTGGAAAGCGTCCCAGGCTCATGGCGTCCGCGCGCTTGAAGCTGAAATTCGTCTGAAATCAATCAATTCAAAAAAAGTCCTTCGCGTCCCCCTGAAGTTGGACGGCACACCGAAAGACGCCACGGGCGATGAGGCCGTGGATCTTTCCGCCAACCCCTGGGCGGGCGAAGAGGTGTCCGCCGTGCTGCGCGCCACCAGCGTGAGCGGCCTTGACGGGCGCAGCCGCGCGGTCACCTTCCGCCTCCCTGCGCGCACGTTCCATGACCCCATCGCGCGTGCGCTCGTCGCTTTGCGGCGGCGTCTCGCGCTCGGGCAGGAGAACCGCATCACGGCCGCGAACGAATTGCGCGCCCTCACGGACGTCACGCCCGTTCATGAGACCGGCGTGCTTCTCGCCATGCTGCTTTCCGCCTCGGCCCTGACCGACAGCGACGAACCCGACGCGCCGGAAGAGGTGATCGGCCTCACCTGGGCTGCCGCCCTCTATCTGGAGGATATCCGCGAGTCGGGCCGCGACACCGCCCTCGCCAATCTCGATATCCGCGCAGCACAGGCCGCCGTTCAGGCGCAGATCGAGCATATGCGGCAACTGGGCGCGGCCGGTCAGAAGGAAGCGGAACAGGAAGAACTGTCCCGCCGCATGAAGACCCTGCGCGACGCGCTCGATCGCCGCATGCAGTTGCTGATGCGGGACGCCCTGAGTTCCGGCCTGATCATGCCCGACATGGGCGACGCGCAGGAAGACGCCGACGACGCATTTTCCCGCCTCATGCAACGCCTCCAGTCGGACGCGGCGAACGGTCACGAGGACGACGCGCTCAAACGCCTCCAGCAGCTTCAATCCATGACCCAGGCGATGCGGAAGGCGACACCGCAGGATCTCATGGCGCTCGCACACCAGCTTCGCGCGCAGCAGCGGGCCGCGCTTCAGCGTCAGGCCCTGCATGACCTCGTCCGGCATGAGACCGGCCTGCTCGACCACGCGCAGTCCCGACTGTCCGCCGCGCGCCGCGCCACCGCGACCGATCAGGAAGAGGACGCGATGCCTGACCGGGGGGAGCGCGATCTGGCGACCATGTCCACCGCCGAATTGCTGCGCCGCCTCGGCATTCGCCCTCCCGCCGACATGGAGCAGCCTCAGGCCGAGCCGCAAGCCCCCGCCGGCCCGCTGCCGGCCGAATTGCAGGCGAAACAGTCGGAGCAGCGGCGCGCCGATCACGCTCTCCAGCGCAGCCTGCAACACGCTTCCGGCGTTCTCAACGACGACGTGAAGGATCTCGTCGGGAAGAAGATCGAGGGGCTGACGAAGGCCGGCAAGGACATGGCCAAGGCCCGCAAGGCTCTCGCCGCCGCCAAGGACATCGACGCCCAGACGGCCGAAATCCAAGTGCTCAAGGATCTGGCCGAAGCCGGCAAGCAGATGCGCAAGGCGCAGCAGGGCAAGTCCCATGGCGGCGGTCCGCTTGCCCTGTTGCCAAGCATGGGACGAGGCAGCAAAAGCCATGGCGGCAAGCCCGGCAAGGGCCAGGGCGAAGGCGAGGCGGCCCAGGGCAGTGACGCGCAGACGAAGAATCTCGATCCGCTGGGCCGCAAGCTGGGCGAGGGCGACACCGCGACCGATTCCGACGGTCACATCCCGGAAGCCAGCCAGCGTGACCGCGCGAGGGAGATCGAACGCGAACTGCGCCGCCGCGATTCCGACCGCACCCGGCCGCAAAGCGAACTGGATTATCTCGACCGACTGCTGAAATCCTACTGACGCCCGGCCTTCGGGCTGGAGCCTCAACTCCCCCGATAGGTCGAATAACCATAGGGAGCGACGAGCAGGGGCACATGATAATGCCCCTCCGCTCCCAGACCGAAAACGATCGGCACGACATCGAGAAATGGCAGCCCGGCGATCTCCGTGCCGATCGCGCGGAAATAGGCGGCGACACCGAAATCCAGCCGGTAGGTCCCGGCGGGCAAGACCATCTCCCGCAAGGCGGGACACCGCCCGTCGGCATCGGCCGCGCCCTGAAACAGCAGCGTCTCCCCGCTCCAGAGCGAGACCGCCATGCCCGTGGCGGGACGGCCCGAAACGGTGTCGAGCACATGGGTCGAAAGTGTCGTCATGATGCCAGCCTGCCTTTCAGCCTCAGCGCCGCGATCCTGTCGATCTGCCGCAGCGCCTCGTCGCATTCCTCCCGCGCCGTATGCGTCAGCCGCCGCTCCAGCGCCGCACGGATCGCCGCCTTGCCGCCCGCCTCGCCCACGCAGATGACGAACGGCATGTCGAACCGGGCGCGATACGCCTCGTTCAACGCCCGGAATTCCGCGAATTCCCGCTCCGTCAGCCGGTCCAGCCCCGCCCCGGCCTGCTCTGCCGCGGAAAGCGCGCCGAGTTGCGGGTCCACGCCGAATCTGCGCGCGAGTTCCGGATGGGCGCGGATGAGGGAGAGTTGTGCCGCCTCCCCCGCCTCGCGCACGATGCGCGCCGTCGCGGCGATGAAGGCCGCCGCATCGGCGTAGGGCCGCCCCGCCCACGCCGCGCGAACGATCCAGGACGAATTCTCGTACAGATCGCCGAACCGGGCGACGAAGCTCTCCTCGTCAGGCGCGTCGATCATGCGGGATATGTCTCCAGCCAGTGACGGGCGATCTCGATCCGCCGCGCGACCCAGACCCTCTCATGCGCCGCGACGTGATCGAGAAACCGCCGCACGGCCAGCGCCCGCGCCGGTTTCCCCGCCAACCGGCAATGCAGCCCGACGGACATCATCCGCGGCGTCCGCGCGCCCTCTTCATAGAGCATGTCGAACGTGTCGCGCAGATAACGGAAGAACTGTTCGCCTTCCGTGAAGCCGTTCAACGCGGCGAATTTCATGTCGTTGGCATCGAGCGTGTACGGCACGATCAACTGCGCGCGCCCATGGCGGCGGTCGTAATATGGCACTTCGTCCGCATAGGAATCGGCGTCATAGACGAACCCCCCTTCCTCAGCCACCAGACGCGCCGTGTTCGGGCTCGTTCGCCCCTGATACCAGCCCAGCGGCCGCTCCCCCGTCACCCGCTCATGCAGGGCGACGGCCTCCGCGATATGGGCGCGCTCGACCGCCTCGGGAACGTCCTGATAGTCGACCCAGCGCAGCCCGTGGCTGGCGATCTCCCATTCCTCTTCCTTCATGGCCGCGACCGCTTCCGGATGGCGCGCCAGCGCCAGCGCCACGCCGAACACCGTCAGCGGCATCCCGGCCTCGGTGAAGATCCGGTGCAGCCGCCAGAATCCGACGCGCGAGCCGTATTCGTAAAGGCTCTCCATCTGCATGCAGCGCGCGCCCATGACCGGCCGCGCACCGATCATCTCGGACAGGAACGCCTCGGACCCCGCATCGCCGTGCAGGACCGTGTTCTCGGCCCCTTCCTCGTAATTCAGCACGAACTGCACGGCCACACGCGCCCCGCCCGGCCATGCGGCCCGCGGCGGCGTGCGGCCATAGCCGATCATGTCGCGCGGATAATCGGGCGTCACCATGCCGCCACGCCGCCATCGCTGCGCGGATCGGTCGCGCCCTCGAAACGCCCGTCCGGAAAGCGGCGGATCGCCCCGGCATGGCCCATGGCGTCGGAGAAATCGGACAGCACCTCCACATCGTGCCCCCGCGCGCGCAGCCCCTCGACCACCGCCGCCGGATAGCGCGATTCCAGCTTGAGCGTCGTCGTCGTCTCGCCCCAGGTGCGCCCCAGCAGCCAGCGCGGCGCGGTGATGGCGGGCTGAAGCGCCATGCCCGCGCGAATGGCGCGCGCGATCACCGCGCTCTGCGTTTGCGGCTGCCCCTCGCCCCCCATCGTCCCGTAGGTCAGCACGCTGCCGTCGCGCAGTTCCGCCATCGCCGGATTGAGCGTGTGGAACGGTTTCCGCCCCGGCGCGAGGCTGCGCAGACGCCCGGGACACAGATCGAAGCTCGCGCCGCGATTCTGCCAGTTGATGCCGGTCCGGGGCAGCACGACGCCCGAGCCGAACTCGAAATAGACGCTCTGGATCATGCTGACGACCCAGCCTTTCGCGTCCGCCACGCCGAACCACGTCGTGTCGCCCTGCTGCGGCACGTGCGGCCAGGGCGCGGCGCGCTGCGGGTCGACTCCCGCGATCATCCGGTCCAGCGCGGCGGAATCGTCGAGCAGTTCCTGCGGATCGGCTTCCATCAGCGCCGGATCGGTGACGTGGGAATCGCGCCAGATGAAGGCGCGCTTGGTCGCCTCGATCCAGGCATGAATATCCTCGACCGTATCCGCGCCCCCCGCGCCCAGACGCTCGGACAGGGCAAGAATGAGCAGCGACGCGATGCCCTGGGTCGGCGGCGGCATGTTGAGGAAGCGCCCATGTTCGAGATCGACGGAAAGCGGCGCGACGACGGACGCCTCATGCGTCCGGAGGTCCGCCAGCCGCACCGGCGATCCCGCCGCTTCCAGATCGGCGGCGATGTCCTCCGCCAGCGCGCCCCGATAGAAATCCTCCAGCCCGTCCGCCGCCAGCCGCCGGAAGGTCCGCGCCAGAGCGGGATTGCGATGCCGCTGGCCCATTTCGATCGGCGCGCCCTCCGTGAGGAGACAGGCGGCGAAACCCGGCACGTCCTTCAACACCGCGAAATGACGGCGCATCAGCGTCGCCATGCTCTCCGTGGCGAGCACGCCTTCCTCGGCATAGGCAGCCGCCGGAGCCAGCAGCGTCGAGAGCGGCACTTCGCCTCCCGCGTGACGGAGGGCCAGCGCCCAGCCGGAAATCGTCCCCGCCACCGTATTGGCCGCCAGCGGCCCGCGCCAGGGAATCGTCTCCCGCCCCGCATAAAGCTCCGGCGTGGCGAGCCCCGCCGCGCGCCCGCAGGCATCGATGGCGATCGTCCCGCCCTCCGGCGCACGGATCAGCCAGAATCCGTCCCCGCCGATCCCCGTCATATGCGGATAGACCGCCGTCAGCGTCGCGGCGACCGTCACCGCCGCCTCGACCGCGTTGCCGCCCGCCTTGAGCACGTCGAGCCCCGCCTGCGCGGCAAGATGATGCGGCGCCGTGACCATCCCCCGCAGGGAGCGGGCGCTATGCAACATCGGCATTCTCCCTCGGCAGCGCCGTCATACCGTCCGCCTCGAGACGCGCGGCAAGAGCGAAAAGCTGGTCCTCCCGCCCCGGACGGGCAACGAGTTGCGCGCCGAGGGGCAGTCCCGGCACACGCATCGGCAGGGAAAGCACCGGGAAGCCCGCAAGCGTCAGGGGCTGGGTGAACAGCCCGAGATTGGCGCGCGCCGAAACCTGCTCGCCGCCGATCTCGATCAGCGGCGCGTCGATGCGCGGCGCCGCGCAGGGCACGGCAGGCGCCAGCAGAATATCGACTCCGGCGAAGGCCGCATGCATCTGCCGCCTGAACCAGCCGCGCAGGCGATGCGCGCGGAAAATCAGACTCGCAGGCAATAACGCGCCCGCCAGCAGCCGGTCCCTCACCGCGGGATCGTAGGCCATGGCCCGATCGTTGAGGCGGTCCCGATGAAGCGCCCCGCCCTCCGACGCGCTGATGACGAAAGCGGCGGCGCGCGCCCGCGCCACCTCGGGCAGTTCGACGATCGCGGACACGCCGAGATGCGCCGCCAGCGCCTCCATGGCGTCCGCCATGTCGCGCGACATCGAGTCCATGAACCACCCGCCGAGCCGCGCGACGCGCAGGCCGGACGCCGCGACCGGCGCCAGCGCCGCGCCGTCCAGCGCCTCGAACGCCGCCCGCAGATCCCCCAGCGTCGCGCCGAACGGTCCGACCACATCGAAACTCGTAACGAAAGGATAGCTCCCCGCCACCGGCAGACGCCCCTGCGTCGCGCGCAATCCCCATACGCCGCACAGCGAGGCCGGAACGCGGATCGACCCGTTCGTGTCCGAGCCGAGGCCGAGCGGAAAGAACCCCGCCGCCACACCCGCCGCCGATCCGCCGGACGATCCTCCAGCCAGCCGCGCGGGATCGTGCGGATTGCGGGTGACGCCGTAATGCGCGTTGTCGGTGGCGAACCCGTAGGCGAACTCGTCCATGTTCGTCGTCGCCACCGGGATCGCCCCCGCCGCCACGAGCCGCGCCACCAGCGCCGCGTCCCGCCGCGCGGGTGGATCGGCGGCAAGGACCATCGACCCCGCCGTTGTCACCTCCCCTTCGAGATCGAAAAGATCCTTCACCCCGAAGGGCACGCCCGCCAGCGGGCCCGGATCGCGCCCCCGCGCGACGGCCGCGTCAACCGCCCGCGCCAGATCGAGCGCGCGCGTTTCCAGCACCCTTGTCACGGCGTTCCAGCGTCGGTTCCCGTCCGCGATCCGCGCGAAGGACGTCTCGACCGCCGCGCGCGCCGACAACACCCCCGCGCGGACCGCCGCCGCAATCTCAAGCGCGCCCCGGCTCACGCCTCCGCTCCGGGATCGTAGGTGAAGGCGGCTTCCTCCCGGTCGTCCAGTTCCAGACCCTCGACCAACGCCGCGTAGCGCTCCAGCAGCGCCAAATTCTCCCGCATGCCGGGCAGGCAGGCCCCATCGACCGTCACCCCGCAATGACGGGCGAGCAGCGCGATCTCCGCATCCGTCCGCGCGAACCCGCTCATGCGACCGTCCCCGGCGGCGCGTCGAGGCTGGTCAGTTCCTCGGTGTCATAGGCGAGCAGGTTCTCCAGATGCGCCTCCCCGTCCTCGACGAACAGGTCGTTGGCGATGCCGCGCGCCAGACGCTCGACCCCGAAACGCATCCCGCTGATCGACGCGCCGGACAATCCCATGCTCATCGTGGCGGAAAAGGTAAAATTATGGATCGCCGCCAGCAGCGGCGCTTCCGGCGCCAGGGCGCTGCGCGGCAGGAACTGGCTGTGCGCCCCGAGATAGGGATAGGACGACAGCACCGCGCTCTCCTCCCCGCCGGGCGGGGCGAAGCGATGCGTCCAGAGCGCCACGGCGGAGGCGAAACTCGCGGTCTCGGGCCGCGCGGCGAGGTCGATCACGAACCCCGTGCCGATGATGAGGAAATCGAAGCGCATCTCCCCCTGCGGCGTAACGATGACGATCTCCTCCCCGTCCATCCGCGCATCCAGCCACGGCGTACCGCCATGGAAGGAGAAAGTCGGATGAACGCTGCACCGCCAGAACGTATCCTGCGGCGGCGGCTGGTTGAGATCGAAGATCCGCCGCATGAAGCGCCAGCGCGTCAGATCCGGCAAGGCATGGAAAGATCCGAGAAAACCGGCATTCTCCATCCAGCGATAGGGATTGATGCGCGGCAGGGTCTCGCGCCGGATGCAGAGCGCGACGGACGCGACTCCCGCCTCCAGCGCGGTCGCGGCGTTGTCGAACGCCGACGCGCCCCCGCCGAGCACGCCGATCCGCCTGCCCTTCAGCGCCTCGAAATCGATGGCCTCATGCGTATGGGCGTAGCGCGCCTTCGGAATGGCCGCCTCGATGAAGGGCGGCACGAACCAGCGTCCGCCGCCATTGATTCCCGTGGCCAGCACCATCCGCCGCGCCAGCACGCTCGTCCGCTTGCCATCCGCCGTCGCGAAGCCCAGGCGCAGCAGCCCGTCCTCCCATGCGACGGAGTCCAGCGCATGCTCATGCGTCACGGGCAGGTCGAGCGTATCGCGAAACCAGTCGAGATAGGCCTGCCAGTCCTCCTTGCCGATCTTGTCCAGCGCCCGCCATTTTTCCGCGCCATAGCGTGCCTCGAACCAGCTTTGCGGTGTCAGCGACGGAATCCCGAGATCCGGTCCGGTCACGTGTTTCGGCGTCCGCAGCGTGATCATGCGCGCATACGTGACCCACGGCCCCGCGCCGCCCGGAGATTCGCGTTCGAAGATGCGCACGTTCGACAGCCCCAGCCGCCACAACGCGAAGGTCGTGGCGAGACCGCTCTGCCCGCCGCCGATGACGGCGACGTCCAGCACACGCTCGCCGTCCCGATGGCACGGCAGCGACCACGGCTTCGTCGCATAGGCGATCCGGTCGAGATCACGACGAACCTGTCGGGCGAGGGAATCGAGCTGGTCTGTCATGGCACCCGATAGAATGGATTCGGAAGAAGGAAGCCCCGCACGGCATGGCCACCCGCGAGATCGGAGGGCTGGTCGCCGATATTCGCGATGATGCTGTAGCCCTGAGCCTCGATGGCGGCGCGGGCCGGGGCCTTGTACGCCGCGGCGGACAGAGTCCGCGCGGCGTCCGGCCGAAGCACGAGCCCGCTCCATCCGGCATAGCCCGCCGCGCGCAGATTGGCGTCCGTCGCCGCGCGTTCGGCCTCGCGCCGCCCGGTGATGAAGAACACCGCGACATGCAGCGCACGCGCATGGCGGAACAGCGCCAGCGCGCCGGGAATCGCCGCGGCCTTCCCGCTCTTTTCCCATGCCGCCCAGCCGCAGGGGCCCTTCGGCAGCGCATCGCACGGCCCGTTCGGGAAATAAGCGAAACGGTCGGCGCGGATGACGGGCCAGTTGGAGAGAGAGGTCTCGTCGATATCCATCACGACGGCAGGCTTCGGATGTCTGGACGCCTCGGACGCGATCCACGCATCCGCCTCATTCAGGACGGCAGCGAGATCTTCCTCATAATGCCCGCTGTCATGATAGGCGCTCGCGGCCATCGCCGCGTCGCCGACATTCGCGGGTTCGCGCCCGACGGTCTGGGCCATCGCGGGACTGCCCGCGCAGGCAAGCAGGACGAGAAGGAGCCGCCTCATGCCAGCGCACTCCCGACCTGCGCATTCCGGACCTGCGCACTCCGGGCCCGGAAATCCGGGCCGAAGCAGGGCCGCGCGACATAGCGCCCATCTCCCCGCCTCGCCCGCAGATCCCCGTCATGCACTGCGATCCGGCCGCCGGAAATCACGGTCCGCGCCACGCCCGCGACCGTCATTCCCTCGAAGACATTGTAATCCACGCGCTGGCGCGAGGCCGCGGCGGAAATGGTGCGCGTCGCCTCGCCGTCCCAAAGCACGAGATCGGCATCCGCGCCGACAGCAAGACTGCCCTTGCGCGGGAACATGTTGAAAATCTTGGCGCTGTTCGCGGAGGTGACGGCGACGAACTCCATCGGTGTGAGCCGTCCGCTCCGCACCCCATGATGCCAGAGAACGCTCATGCGATCCTCGATCCCCGGCGTGCCGTTGGGAATCTTCGTGAAATCATTTCGCCCCTTCTCCTTCTGCGGCGCGCAGAAACAGCAATGATCGGTCGCCGTCGTATGCAGTTGGCCGGAGACGAGCCCTGCCCAGAGCGCCTCCTGATGCGCGCGGGGGCGGAAGGGCGGGCTCATCACATGCCGCGCCCGCGCCAGCCAGTCGCCCGTCTCATAGACGCTGTCGTCGATCACCAGATGCTGGGCCAGCACCTCGCCATAGACCCGCTGCCCGGCGGCGCGGGCGCGGGCGATGGCCTCGGCGGCGTCGCGCGTCGAGACATGGACGATATAGATCGGCGCGCCCAGCAGCCCGGCGATGGCGATGGCGCGCTGGGCCGCCTCGCCCTCCACGGCGGCGGGACGCGAGCGCGGATGCGACTCCGGCCCGGTCAGCCCCTCCGCGAGCAACTCCTGTTGCAGCCATGCGACGGCGTCGCCGTTCTCCGCATGGACGTTGCACAGCGCGCCGAGGTCGAGCGCATGACGGATCGAGTGCAGCAACACGTCGTCATCCACCATCAACGCGCCCTTATAGGCCATGAAATGCTTGAAGGAGTTCACGCCATGCTCCCGCGTGAGCACGGCCATCTCCTCCTTCACGCGCTCGTCCCAATGGGTGACGGCGACATGGAACCCGTAATCCGCGACGGCCTTCTCCGCCTTGCCGCGCCAGTCGCGATACGCGTCGAGCAGCGAGCCGCCGGGCGCGGGAATGACGAAATCGAGGATCGTCGTCGTCCCGCCCGCCAGCCCGGCAACCGTTCCGGACTCGAAATCCTCGGAAGCGACCTCTCCCATGAACGGCATTTCCATATGGGTGTGCGGGTCGATCCCGCCCGGAATGACCAGGAGTCCCCCGGCCTCGACCACCTCGCACGCCAAAGGCGCGTCCAGATCCGGGCCGACGGCCACGATCCGCCCGCCGCCGCACAGGATGTCGGCGCGATATTGCCGCTCGGAATCGGTAAGGAGCCCTCCCCGGATCAACAGCATCGCCTTCCTCCCTCCCGTCATGGTCACGGACATTCATTTTGTGCAACGATAAGCGTCAGGTCAAGTGTTGGAAACAGCGCCGGAAGAAGGAGGTTCGTTTTGGGCATGCCACGTGAGATGGCGGAAGCGCAGATTCTCGAGGCGGCGGAGCTGGAATTCGGACGCTCGGGCTTCGACGGGGCGAGCATGGCCGGAATCGCCCGCGCCGCCGGATTGCCGAAGGCCAATCTGCATTATTATTTCGGAACGAAAGAGGCGCTCTACCGCGCCGTGCTGGAAAACACGCTGACGGACTGGCTGGCTGACGCCGAACTCTGGCTCACCCCCGCCCGCGCCGCGCGCGAGGGGCTGCGCGGCTATGTGCTGGCGAAGCTCGTCTTCTCGCGCGACCGCCCGCATGCCTCGCGCCTCTTCGCCCATGAAATGCTCCAGGGCGCGCATCATATCCGCTTCTACCTCTCCACCACCCTGCGCGCCCATGTCGCGCTGATCGGGCGCACCTTCGCCCTCTGGGCCCAGCGCGGACAGATGCACAAGGTGGACACGCCGCATTTCATGTTCGCTCTCTGGGCCATGACACAGGCCTATGCCGATATGAGCGCCCAGATGGCGGCGGTGCTGGACCGTCCCGCACTCCTTCCGGAGGATTTCGAGCGCGGCGCGGCCACGATTCTCGGCCTGCTGCTGAACGAACCGTCTCTCGGGATGGCCGCCGGGGAGACGGGCGCAGGAACGTGGATGGAGCTTCGGGAGAAAAATTGACTCATGAGTCAGCTTTTTAATTGCATCCCGCAACGAAACCCGCAATTCTCCGGTCATCGACTGCAAGGGAGGGGTTGTCGTGACCGAGCGTATCGCCTGTGCACGCCTCGAGTCCGAAACGCTGCGGCACAATTTCAGCGACATCCATCCTCCCCTGTCCGCCCCGCAAGCCGTGATCGAAGCGGAACGGTGTCTGCGCTGCCATGACGCCCCCTGCATCGAGGCCTGCCCGACGGGGATCGACATCCCCGCCTTCATCAACCGTATCGCGACCGGCGACGTGAAAGGGGCGGCCTCCGCCATCCTTTCCTCCAATATCCTCGGCGGCTCCTGCGCCCGCGTCTGCCCGACCGAAATCCTCTGCGAGGGCGTCTGCGTTCGCGTGACGCTCGGCGAACCGGCCGTCGAGATCGCCGCGCTGCAACGTCACGCCACGGACTGGCAGATGGCGCATGGCCCGGCCTTCACCCGCGCCGCCGCGACCGGAAAGCGAGTTGCCGTGATCGGCACCGGACCCGCCGGTCTCGCCTGCGCCCACCGTCTGGCCCTGCTCGGCCATGAGGTGACACTGTTCGAGAAAGCCGCGCGGCCCGGCGGGCTGAACGAATATGGGATCGCCGCCTACAAGCTGGTGGACGATTTCGCCCGGCGAGAGATCGACTTCGTGCTCGCCATCGGCGGCATCACGCTCCACACCGGCATGGCACTCGGCAAGGACATGAGTCTGGAGGATCTGCGCGAGGCGTTCGATGCGGTGTTCCTCGGCCTCGGCCTGTCCGGCGTGCGCGCGCTGGGCCTTCCGGGAGAAACGCTTCCCCATGTCCGCGACGCCGTCGCCTTCATCGCCGAGCTGCGTCAGGCAACGGATCTGGGCGAGATCGCCGTGGGCCGGCGCGTGGTCGTGATCGGCGGCGGCAACACGGCGATCGACGCGGCGGTGCAATGCCGCAAGCTCGGGGCCGAGGAGGTGACGCTCGTCTATCGCCGCGGTCCCGAATCGATGTCCGCCACGCGGGACGAGCAGGATTTCGCCCTCCGGAACGGCGTCGTCATCCGCCATAACGCCCGCCCCCAGCACTTCGAGGGCGGACCGGGCGGCGTCACGGCGGCGGTGTTCCTCCGTGCGGACGGCGAGACTCTCACCCTCCCCGCCGATCTGGTGCTGAAGGCGGTCGGCCAACTCTACGAGGATGGCCCGCCCGCCCTCGAAACGGGGTCCGGACGCATCTGGACCGACGGGTTCGGCCGTACCTCCCTGCCGCGCGTCTATGCGGGAGGCGATTGCGTGGGCGGGCAGGAGCTGACCGTCGCCGCCGTCGCCATGGGGCGTGACGCCGCCATGACCATTCACCGTGATCTGGAGGAGCCGCGCCATGGCTGACCTGCGCTGCGACCTTGCGGGCATCCGGTCCCCGAACCCGTTCTGGCTCGCCTCCGCCCCACCGACGGACAAGGCCTATAACGTCCGCCGCGCCTTCGCCGCCGGCTGGGGCGGAGTGGTGTGGAAGACGCTCGGCGAAGACCCGCCCGTGGTCAATCTCAGCAGCCGCTACGGCGCGATCGGCTTTGAGGGCAGGCGCATGGCCGGGCTGAACAATATCGAGCTGATCTCCGACCGGCCGCTCGCCACCAATCTGGCGGAAATCAAGGAGGTGAAGCGCGACTTCCCCGACCGGGCGCTGGTCGTCAGCCTCATGGTGCCCTGCGTCGAGGAAAGCTGGAAAGCGATCCTCCCGCTGGTGGAGGAAACCGGCGCGGACGGGGTGGAACTCAATTTCGGCTGTCCGCACGGCATGTCCGAGCGCAACATGGGCGCGGCGGTCGGGCAGGTTCCCGAATATGTCGAAATGGTCACGCGCTGGGTCAAGGCCGGCACGCGGATGCCCGTCATCGTCAAGCTGACGCCCAACGTCACCAGCATCCTGCCGCCCGCCCACGCGGCGCTCGCGGGCGGCGCGGATGCGGTCTCGCTCATCAACACCATCCAGTCCGTCATCGGCGTCGATCTCGACCGCATGGCGCCCGAGCCCGTGGTGGACGGAATGGGCACGCATGGCGGCTATTGCGGTCCCGCCGTCAAACCCGTCGCGCTGCGGATGGTCGGCGAGATCGCCCGTGATCCGGAACTCTCCGGCCTGCCCGTTTCCGGTATCGGCGGAATCTCCACCTGGCGCGACGCGGCGGAATTCCTCGCCATGGGCGCGACGTCGCTCCAGGTCTGCACCGCGGCGATGCATCACGGCTTCCGCATCGTGGAAGACATGATTTCCGGCCTTTCCAACTGGATGGACGGGAAGGGCTACGCGCGGATCGCCGATGTCACGGGCCGCGCCGTGCCGAATTTCGTGCCGTGGAACCGGCTCAACATGAACTTCCACACGCTCGCCCATATCGACCAGGAGCGCTGCATCGGCTGCGGCCTTTGCTACATCGCCTGCGAGGATACCTCGCATCAGGCCATCGCCGCCCTGCGCATCGACGGAGCGCGACGATATGAGGTGATCGAGGCGGAGTGCGTCGGCTGCAATCTCTGCGCCCATGTCTGCCCGGTCCCGGACTGCATCGAGATGCGTCCGCAGCCGGTCGACGGCGTGCTGACCTGGCCGGACCATCCCGCCAACCCCCGGCGGCGGGAAAGCGAGAGGGCGGGATGAAGAAGACGGACGGCAGCTTCGGCAACATGACGATCGACCCGGGCGCGCTCTGGGACGACATCCTGACGACGGCGCGGTTCGGCGCCACGCCGAAGGGCGGCCTCCGGCGTCTCGCCCTGACGGAAGAGGACCGTCAGGTCCGCGCCTGGTTCACGCGCACCTGCACGGCGCTGGGCGCGACCGTCTGGACCGACACGCTGGGCAACCAGTTCGCCCGCGTGTCGGGAACGGACGCATCCCTGCCTCCGATCGCCCTCGGCAGTCATCTCGACACGCAGCCCACGGGCGGCAGATTTGACGGCATCATCGGCGTGCTGGGCGGCATCGCCGTCCTGCGCGCCTTGCGTGAGACGAAGCACAGGACGCGCCACCCCGTCGAAATCGTCAACTGGACGAACGAGGAAGGCTCGCGCTTCGCCCCCGCCATGCTCGCCTCCGGCGTGTTCGCCGGCGTCTTTACCGAGGATTACGCAAGGAACCGGCAGGACCGCGAGGGGGTGAGCTTCGGCGCCGCGCTCGAAGCGATCGGCGCCATCGGCGAGGAGTCCTGCGGCGCCCACGGTCTGGCGGCCTATCTCGAACTTCATATCGAGCAAGGTCCGATTCTCGAGGCTGAAGGCTGCGTCATCGGCACGGTGACCGGCGTGCAGGGCATGCGCTGGTACGATGTGACGGTGACGGGGCGCGACAGCCATTCCGGCACCACGCCGATGCCCCTGCGCGCCGACGCGCTTCAGGCAGCAGCCCTGTTGATGACCGCCGTGCGGGAAATCGCCCTCGCCCACGCGCCGGAGGCCGTCGGCACGGTCGGCAGCGTCGAGGTCCTGCCGAACAGCCGCAACGTCGTGCCCGGCGAAGTCCTCTTCACCGTCGATTTCCGCGATCCGCGCGATGAAACGGTCATGGCGATGGAGAACGCCTTCCGGGCGAAAGCGAGGGCCGTCGCCGAGGAACATGGCGTCACCGTCGAGATCAGGGACATATGGGACAGTCCCGCCGTCCCGTTCGACCGCCGCCTGATCGACGCCGTCAGCGAGTCGGCCCGCGAACTCGGGCTGCCCGCGCGCGAGATCGTCTCCGGGGCCGGGCATGATGCGGCCTATGTCGCGCGCATCGTCCCCACGACCATGATCTTCGTCCCCTGCGCCGGAGGGCTCAGCCATAACGAGGAGGAAAGCGCCACGCCGGACGATGTGGCCGCCGGGGCCAACGTGCTCCTGCGCAGCCTGCTCAAGGCCGACGCGCTCCTGTGATCCGCGCGATCAGGCCGCGTGGATCGACCCGTCCGCGATCGCCTTGACGAAAATCTTCCAATCTTCTCGCGTCTGCTCGGCATAGAGCTTGCCGAACCCCGCGATCGCCTCGGAGAAGCCGCGTCCCCGCCCGAGATACCCGGCAAGCGTCGGCAGATCGGCGGAACGCGCATGGGCGCGCGCCAGAGCCTGCCCGCAAAGCCGCGCATAGAACGGCAGGAGATCCGTCCCCAGATGCTCTCCGATCGCGGCCAGCCGCGCGTCCTTCACCTGCCGCACGTAAAAATGCCGCCCCGCCGCGTCGTCATCCGGCGCATCGGCGGTGTCGCGCGTCCAGCCGAGAAAGGCGTCCGACGCCGCCTGCATGATGCGCTGGCCGACGACGACGCGCTCGCCATGATTGGCAAAGCCCGCGCTGCCCAGATGCTCTTCCAGAACCGATTCCCCCGCTTCCTTGATCTGCAACAGCAACGCGTCGCCGTCCGATGAGCTGAACAACCCGATGGCGCAGAATGTCCCGACGCTCCCCACGCCGACGACCTTGAACACGATATCCGTCAGGGTATAGCGCTCCAGCAGGATACGACGCTCCTGCGGGAGTGCCGCGAGATAGCGCGCGAACGCGTCGCGCACCGATTCGTCACGCTCCGGCAGGCGCACCACGAGCGGCGGACGGTCCCGGAAGGTGGGAATTGGCCCCGGCTTGACCATCCCGAACTGGTCGGTGAAGCTGGCGAGTTGCGGCTTCAATCGGGCGCGCAACTGTTCGCGCACCTTGCGGTCGTTGACCGCGTCGATCACGCCGAGCAGATTGATGCGCGCGTTCCAGGCTTGCAGGGGCGGCAATTCGGCAAGCTTGGCGATCTCCATGACATAATTCGCCGCCATGCTCGCGGCGAGTGCCACGGATTTCTTCTCCGAATAGCCGTTCTCTCCGCCCGCGAGCACGAGGCTGGTGGAGAGGCGCTTGAGATCCCACTCGAACGGCGCGGGCGCGGTTTCGTCGAAATCGTTGATATCGAAGACCGGCACGCCTTCCGGCGTCGCATAGGTGCCGAAATTGTTCAGGTGGCAGTCGCCGCAGGACTGGACGAAAATCCCCGCATTGGCCGTGCGCGCGAGGTCGGACGCCATCACCGCCGCCGCGCCGCGCAGAAACGTCAGCGGCGTGGGACGCATCCGCGCGTAGCGGACCGGCAGAAGCTTGGGCAGGCGCGTCGCCCCTTGCCGGATCAGAATAGCCAGCGGATCGATCCGGTCCTTCGGCGAACTCCATTCCGCATTGGCCCGGCGCGGCGACAGGTGGCGCAGGGCCCGCCCCGCGGCGTAGCGCTCGGCACGAGGCAGTTGCGGCCTGAAATGCAGCCTCATGGAGATTTCAACCTGTCCCGAAAGAGCTTGCGCGCCTTGGCGACTTTCGGCGCCACCACGGCGGCGCAATAGGCCGTGTTCGGGTTGCGCGCGAAATAATCGTGATGTTTCGCTTCCGCCGGCCAGAAGCGCGCAGGGCCTTCGATGCTGGTCATGATCGGGTCGGACCAGATCCCCTCGGCGGTGATTTCAGCCGTCACGTCATGCGCGATCTCCGCCTGCTCCGGCGTCAGGGCGAAGATCACCGAGCGATATTGCTCGCCCACATCGTTGCCCTGACGGTTCAGTGTGGTGGGGTCATGCGTCGTATAGAAGACGCGCAGCAGATCGGCATATCCGATCACGCGCGGATCGAAGCGGATCTGCACCACTTCCACATGCCCGGTCGTATTGGCGCAGACCTGCTCATAGGTCGGATTATCCACATGACCGCCCGCATATCCGGGGGTCACGCTCGCGACGCCACGCAGTGAATCGAACACCGCCTCGACACACCAGAAGCATCCGGCGCCCAGCAGCGCGGTTTCCAGCGCTTCCTCCTGCGCGGCAGGCGTTTCGGTCGCATCGCTCATGTCATCTCCGCCCTTTCCGGCGTCATTTCACGACGGGGAGGTAAATGCTGCTCGCCGTGTCGCCGCCAAGATATATCGTCTGGGTCGCACTGTGGTAGTCGCCGGGTTTGGCCTTGAAAATATTCGGCACATAGGTTTGCGGGTTGCGATCGTACAGGGGAAACCAGCTCGACTGGATCTGCACCATGATGCGATGGCCAGGCTGGAACACGTGATTGATCGCCGGCAGGGTGAATTTATACTCCTGCACCTTGTTCGCGGGAATGGGCTGCGGCGTGCTGAAACTGCGCGCATAGCGCCCGCGGAAAATATCCATGGAGAGGGGCAACTCGTACCCGCCCATCTCCGGCCGGTCGCCATCGATGCCGGGATAGACGTCGATCACCTTCACCACCCAATCGGCATCCGTCCCCGTCGTCGCCGCGAAGAGATCGGCCGTGGGGATGCCGGAGACGCGCACCGGATCGGTCAGGACGTCCGTCTCGAAGGTCAGCACGTCCGGCCGCGCCTCGGCGAAGCGCTGATCGCTGGTGAGCCAGGGCTTCCACCGCGCGCTGTCCGCGAACGCATAGGGGCGCGAGATGAACGGCACCGGATGGGCCGGATCGGACAGGTAGGACGTTGTTCCCGGCAGGGCGCGGGAAAAGGCGAGCCCCTGACTCCGCTGGAGATACAGCCGCGTTCCCTGACCAAGACAATTCTCCAGGCATGCCGGCAGCCAGTTCCGGAAATGGTCCCAGTGATTCTCGCCCGTATTGTAGATGATCGCGTCGTCGAAATGCGTCTGCGGGCTGCCCGGCTTGAGATACTGGTTGAAGAACGGCAGCATCACGTTGGCGCGGTACCACAGCGCCGTATCGCCGTCGAAATGCAGCGGGCCGAGCGTCGATCCGTCATAATTCACGCCGCTATGCCGCCACGGCCCCATGACGAGAATGTTCGGCACGTCGGGATGACGCGCGCGAAGAGCCAGCCAGCTATGGATCGCCCCCCACATATCCTCCTGATCCCACAATCCCTGCTCCCATATCATCGGCACTTTCGCGGGATTGCGGGTGATCAGCCGGTCGAGCGCCTGATCCTGCCAGAACGCGTCATAGGCCGGATGGGCCAGCATCCGCTTCCACCACGGGAACTGATCCAGCCCCGCCTCTCGCGCGAAATCCTCGGCCGAGCCCGCCTTCAGGAAATTCGTGTAGTCGTCCGCATCCACGCGCGGAATCCCGTCGCCCTCGCCCCGCACGCTCATCTGCCCGGTGAAGTAGTCGAAGCTGCCCTGCCGGAATGCCCCGTAGTGGAACCAGTCGTCACCCATCCAGCCGTCGACCATCGGGCTTTCGGGCGAGGCGACCTTGAGCGCCGGATGCGGGTTCAGCAGCGCCATCACCACCGTCCAGCCCTCATAGGATGAGCCGGTCATCCCCACGCGCCCGTTGCTTTCCGGCACGTTCTTCACCAGCCAGTCGATCGTGTCCCAGGCGTCGGTCGTGTCGTCCGTCTTGCTGTCGTTCAGCGGGCCGATGGGCGGGCGCGTCATGACGTAATCGCCCTCGGAGCCGTATTTGCCGCGAATATCCTGGAACACCCGGATATAGCCCGCATCCACGAACACCCCGTCTCCCTGTGGCAGCAACGCCTTCATGGTCAGCGCATTCGGCACGCGGGACGCGCGTTTGGAGGCGTTATACGGTGTGCGCGTCAGAAGGATCGGGGCCCCCTGCGTGTTTTTCGGCGCTTTTTTCGACACGCTTTTCGACGCATTTTTCGGAATGATGATGACCGTGTGAAGCTTTACCCCGTCACGCATCGGAATCATGACCTCGCGCCGGATATAATCCTGCCTTTCCGTCATCTCCGTCACATGAGCCGGAATGTCATTGCCGCGCTGGATCATGTCCGGCGTCACCGCGGACGCCGGCGCATCGACGGCAGACGCCTCGGAATCGGACTGGAACGGCGCGGCGAAAACGGGCGACGAAAGGGCGCAGGTGGCAAGAAGCAGGCAAGAGGCCAGGCGAGACGACACGGTGACAATTCCTCCGGCGAAAGGACGATGAAAAGGAAACGACGACATCAACTCCGCATGATCACCCGCGCCGCGCCTCTCTGCAAGCGATCCTCCGGGGTCCGGATCTCGCCCGGTAATTTTCGTTCGTCCATCGCACAAGTGACGCAAGTTTCTCCATTGCGGCGCTTGGCCTGCGCCGCGTTTGACGTATAGTGCGCGCCCTCGACAACCGCCGGATCATCCCGCCATGCCCGCCTATCGCTCCCGCACCACGACCCACGGCCGCAACATGGCGGGCGCGCGCGCACTCTGGCGCGCCACGGGCATGACCGAGGGCGATTTCGGCAAGCCGATCATCGCGGTCGCCAATTCCTTCACCCAGTTCGTTCCCGGCCATGTGCATCTGAAGGATCTCGGCGCGCTGGTGGCCGGCGCGATCGAGGAGGCGGGCGGCGTCGCCAGGGAATTCAACACCATCGCCGTGGATGACGGCATCGCCATGGGTCACGGGGGCATGCTCTACAGCCTGCCCTCTCGCGAGTTGATCGCGGATTCCATCGAATACATGGTCAACGCCCATTGCGCGGACGCCATCGTCTGCATCAGCAATTGCGACAAGATCACGCCGGGCATGCTGATGGCGGCCCTGCGGCTGAACATCCCCGCCATCTTCGTGTCGGGCGGCCCGATGGAAGCCGGCAAGCTCGACGGTCCGGGCGTGGAACGCAAGCTCGATCTGGTGGATTCCATGATCGCCGCCGCCAACCCGAATGTGTCGGACGCCGAATCCGAGCGGATCGAACGCTCCGCCTGCCCGACCTGCGGCTCCTGCTCCGGCATGTTCACCGCCAATTCGATGAACTGCCTCACCGAGGCCCTGGGTCTCGCCCTGCCGGGGAACGGCAGCCTGCTCGCCACCCACGCGGACCGGCGCGACCTCTTCCTTCAGGCCGGAAAGCTCGCCGTCGAACTGGCGCGCCGTTGGTACGAACAGGAAGATCCGACCGCCCTGCCCCGCGGCATCGCCACCCGCGCCGCCTTCGAGAACGCCATGACGCTCGATATCGCGATGGGCGGCTCGACCAACACGGTTCTGCATCTTCTCGCCGCCGCGCGCGAAGCGGAGGTGGAGTTTCACATGGCGGATATCGACCGCCTCTCGCGCAAGGTGCCCAATCTCTGCAAGGTCGCGCCCGCGAAGGCCGACGTGCATATGGAGGACGTGCATCGCGCCGGCGGCATTCCCGCCATTCTCGGCGAACTGGACCGCGCCGGGCTGATCGACACCGCCGTCGCCTGCGTGCATGCGACCTCTCTGCGGGACGCGCTCGATCGCTGGGATATCGTCAACGGCGCGCCGGACGCCGTCACACGCTTCCGCGCCGCTCCCGGCGGCGTGCGCACGACCCAGGCCTTTTCGCAATCCAGCCGGTATCACGCGCTGGATCTCGACCGGAGCACCGGCGTGCTGCGCGATCGCGCCCATGCCTTCTCGCAGGATGGCGGGCTGGCCGTGCTCTACGGCAATCTCGCCGAGGCGGGAGCGATCGTGAAGACGGCAGGCGTTTCGGACAAAATCCTCAGTTTCAAGGGGAAGGCGCGCGTCTTCGAGAGCCAGGACGACGCGGTTTCCGCCATTCTGGCCGGTCGCATCGTGCCGGGCGACGTCGTCGTGATCCGCTATGAAGGGCCGAAGGGCGGCCCCGGCATGCAGGAAATGCTGTATCCGACCAGCTATCTGAAATCCAAGGGACTGGGCGAAACCTGCGCCCTTATTACTGATGGACGCTTCTCGGGCGGCAGTTCCGGCCTTTCCGTCGGGCATATTTCCCCGGAGGCCGCCGAGGGCGGCACGCTGGCACTGGTTGAGGAAGGCGACGAGATCGTCATCGACATCCCCAACCGTCTCCTTGCCGTCACCGTGAGCGATGCCGAACTCGCCGCCCGACGCGACAAGATGATCGAAAAGGGCGAGACCGCGTGGACGCCCGACCGCCAGCGCATCGTCTCCCCGGCCCTTCAGGCCTACGGGCTGATGACCACAAGCGCCGCGAACGGCGCCGTGCGCGATCTCAGGCAACTGACCCGGCGGTAGCGTCCCCGTTTGACGTGCCGGGGTCGGTCTCTCAGGCCCTGATCCGCTCCAGCGCGGCGGCCAGACGCTCTCTGTCCCGCAGGAAGCTGGCCAGCCGCTCGCGATTCTCCTCCACCACCTCCGGCTTCGCGCGGGCGACGAAATCGGGATTATCGAGCTTGCGCCGGGCTTTCTCGATCTCGCCGTCCAGGCGGGCGATCTCCTTCGCCAGCCGCTCGCGCTCCGCGTCGAGATCGATCAGCCCTTCGAGCGGCAGAATCAGCGTCGCCTCGTCCAGAACGCTCTGCGCCGCATAGCGCGGGGCGGCTCCGTCCAGCGGCGCGATCTCGCTGACACGCCCCATGCGGCGGATCGCCTCGCTCCAGCGCATCGCCCGCTCCAGCGTTTCCTGCGTCGCATCCCGCAGGAGCAGCGGCGCAAGCTGGGCCGGCGGCACGTTCATTTCCGAGCGGACAGCCCGCAACTCCGAGATGAGATGAATCACCCAGTCCAACTCGGCGCGTGCCGCCCCGGCTTCGGGCACCTCGTTTCCCCGTGGCCAGCCCGCCGTGGCGATGCTCTCGCCGAAGCCGAAAGACTGCCACAACACCTCGGTCACGAAGGGCACGGCCGGGTGCATCATCCGCAGGATCATGCCCAGCACATGCGCCGCGACGGCACGAATCTCCTCCTGCTCATCCCTGTCGCCCGAGGTGAAGACCGGTTTGGCGAGTTCGAGGAACCAGTCGCAGAAACGGCTCCAGACGAAACGGTAGCAGGCCGCCGCATAGTCATCGAAACGATAGGCGGACAAGGCCGCGTCCGCCTCGTTCGCCGCAGCACTTGCCTCGGCCAGCAGCCAACGCGCCAGCGGGCTGCGCACCGCCGCCGGATCGAAATCGGCCACCGGCGCCACACCGTTCATCTCGCAAAAACGCGCGGCATTCCACAATTTGGTGATGAAGGTGCGGTACTCCTCCACCCTGCCGCGTCCGAACTTGATGTCCCGTCCCGGGCCCGTCAGCGCGCAGATCGTCAGCCGCGTCGCATCCGCGCCGAATTCGGCGACGAGTTCGAGCGGATCGAGCCCATTGCCCTTGCTCTTGGACATCTTCTGCCCGCGTTCGTCGCGCACGAGCCCATGGATCAGAACCGTGCGGAACGGCACCTCGCCCATGAAATGCAGCCCCATCATCATCATCCTGGCCACCCAGAAGAAAATGATGTCGAACCCCGTCACCAGCACGCTGGTCGGATAATAGCGCGCCAGTTCGGGCGTCCTGTCCGGCCAGCCCAGGGTCGTGAACGGCCAGAGGGCGGAACTGAACCACGTATCCAGCACATCCTCGTCCTGCGTCAGCGCCACCTCCGCGCCGAGCGCCTCGCGCGCCTTCGCCTGCGCCTCCTCCGTGGTGCGGGCAACGAAAACCTGCCCATCCGGCGCATACCAGGCCGGGATGCGATGCCCCCACCAGAGCTGCCGACTGATGCACCAGGGCTGAATCGCGCGCATCCATGCGAAGAACGTGTTTTCCCACTGGCGCGGCTCGAACACCGTCCGCCCGTCCTCGACGGCGGCCATGGCAGGTTTGGCGAGCGTCGCGGCGTCGCAATACCACTGCGTCGTCAGGCGCGGTTCGACCACCGCCCCGCCGCGTTCGGCGTAGGGCACGCTCAGCGTGTGCGGCTCGATCTTCTCCAGCAGGCCGAGGCGTTCAAGCTCCGCCACGATCGCCTTCCGCGCCGCGTCCCGCGGCATCCCGCGCAGCGACAGAACGAACGATTTCGACGCCACTTCCGGCACGTCGGTCAGATCGCCCTCAATCTCGTTCAGCCAGATCGCCGCCGATTCGTCGAGAACGGTCAGAGCGGGAAGATTATGCCGCCGCCCGACCTCGAAATCGTTGAAGTCATGGGCAGGCGTGATCTTCACCGCGCCCGTGCCCTTCTCCGGGTTGGAATAGCTGTCCGCGACGACGGGAATGCGCCGCCCGGTCAGTGGAAGAATGACCTCCTTGCCGATCAATGCCGCGTAACGCTCATCTTCCGGATGCACAGCCACCGCGGCGTCGCCCAGCATCGTCTCCGGTCGCGTCGTCGCCACGGTAAGGCTGCCGCCATCGGCCAGCGGGTAGCGAATGAACCACATCGATCCTTTCGTCTCGCGGTTCTCCACCTCCAGATCCGACAGCGCCGAGTGGAACACCGGGTCCCAATTCACCAGCCTCTTGTCTCGGTAGATCAGCCCCTGCTCGAAGAGCGTGACGAAGACTTCCCGTACGGCGCGCGAGAGGCCATCATCCATGGTGAAACGCTCGCGCGACCAGTCGGCGGACGCTCCCAGCACGCGAAGCTGGCGTACGATCTCGCCGCCCGACTGCGCTTTCCAGTCCCAGACACGTTCGATGAAGGCGTCGCGCCCGATCGCCTTGCGCGCCACGCCCTGCCGATCCAGTTCACGCTCGACCACCATCTGCGTCGCGATCCCGGCGTGATCCGTGCCGGGCTGCCACAGCACGTTGCGCCCGTGCAGACGCTGCCAGCGGATGAGAATATCCTGGAGCACGAAATTCAACGCATGGCCGAAATGCAGCGTGCCCGTGACATTCGGCGGCGGGAACATGATGGCGAACGCCTCGCCATCTTCCTCCGGCCTGGCGTCGAAAAGACCCGCCGCCTCCCACGCGGCATAAAGACGGGCTTCGTGGTCGGCGGGGATATAAGCCTTGTCGAGCATGGGCGTCCTGTCAGTCTGCTAACGCCAGACCGCCGGGAGATCCCTACCGGCGGCTGGTGATCCGTGTAATTTCCGCGCGGACCATCGTCTCGACCATCGGCGGAAGATTGGTATCCAGCCAGTTGCGGACGAGTTCACGCACCTCCTGCCGGACCAGATCCTCGACGGTCAGAGACGCGCCGGTCATCACGGACGTCTTGCCGCCGATGGTATGGCCGGGCACGGGCCGCGCATCAAGCGTGGTTTGCAGGGAAGAGAGCGATCGCGTCGCGGCCTCGAACGCTTTTCCGTTCAGCAACCCTCCCTGGACGGGAGCGGGATCGCTGACGCGCATCGTCGGCTCCAGCGTCAGAATGTCATCGTCATGTGATGCGGCCACGCCGGCGTCCGGCGTGGGTAGGGTATCGAAATCCATGGGTTTCTCTCCGACAATTCGCCGGATGGTCCTGAGGAGATCAGCCGTACCCGAATCCATCATATCGACCTGATCTTGGGGCATGAGACTGTCCATGAGCTCCACATTTCCGTCCAGGCCGCTCGGTCAGCGGCCCGGCTGGTTTACCGCATAATCGTTAATGCCCCACAAACGATCCTTAACGGCGTTGTAGTAGGCTTTCTCGTCATAAAGCGGCACGTCGAGCTTGAGATCCGCGGCCGTCAGCCGCCCGATCGCCGCCGCCACGCCATAGGACGCGACGACGAGATTGCTGAGACTCTGGATCAGCGTCTGCTGCGCGGAGAGCAGAGTCGCCTGCTGCTGGAGCACTTCGAGCGTCGAACTCGTTCCGACGATGGCCTGACGCTCGACACCGTCCAGCGCCACGATTCCCGCGGCGATGGCCTGGCGCTCGCTGCCGATTGCCTCCTGATAGGATTGCAACTGCTGCCAGTTCGCCTCCGCCAGTTGCAGAGCGGTGCGACGCTGAATGTCCACATTCCGGTGCGCCGCCTCGAACGCCTGACGCGCCTGCCGGACGGCGGCGTATTCACTGCCTCCCTGATAGATCGGGATCTGGAAGTTCAGCATCGCATATTTATTGTCGCTCAACATATGACCATAGCCCTGGTTCGTCATACGCTGATAGGCGGCCGTGGCCGAGACCTTCGGCATGATGGCCGCCAGCGCCACCCCGATCGCGTCCTTCTTCTGCGCCTCGGTGAAGAGGGCATTGACGACGGTCGGATTGTTCTCGACGGCAAGCTTCACCGCCTCCGTCGCCGAATGGACCGGCAGTGCCAGGGGCTGGGGCGCCTCGAGATTGGGCGCGGCGGGGAGACCGACGACCTGCAGATACGTCGCCTGATCGCTACGCAGCGTCCCCTCGGCCTGCTGCCTTACGGCAGTCGCGTTCGCAAAGGCGACCTGCGCCTGGGCGACGTCGGTGCGCGTCAGTTCGCCCAGCGCCTTGCGCTGCTGGGTGGCCTTCACCTGCTCCTGAAGCACGTGCTCGTTGTTGATGCTGATCTGGAGCAGTTGTTCATCGCGGATGACGTTCACATAGGCCGTGACGACGGAGGCGAAGACCTGCTGTTCGGTGGAGATCAGGTTGGCGCGCTCGGCCATGACCGTGTTCACCGCCTGATGAGTCGCGGCGGAGGTCTTGCCGCCATTATAGAGCGGCTGGGTGATCGTGACGCCGCCCTGATAGCCGGGCGTATTGTAGACCCTGTTATAGGCGGGCGAGCCGAACTGGGAGCCCGGCGCCGGGCCCTGCGCGCCGTAGGAGGTACGCCCCTGATAATAGGTGAGCGCGGCCTGGCCCTGAATCGTCGGGCGCCATCCCGCGAGAGCCGCCGGCACGTTCTCGTCCGTCGCCCGCAGTGTCGCCCGCTCCTGCTGCAAGGTCGGATTGGTCAGATAGGCGGCGGCGAGCGCCTCGCGCAGCGTATGGGGAATGAACGCCGGAGCGCCCTTCCCGTCATATTGCTGGGCCAGCGACGTGCTGCTGTAGAGCAGGGAAACAAGACCGAGCCCCGTCGGTATGCAGCGTTTGAAAATCATGTTCCGCCTCTTGTCTCGCGCGCGCCTCGATGCGCTGTCATAGCACAGCATAACCCGTTCGGCGGCGGAGGGAAATTGCCGCGCCGATCCTCTTGACCTGTCGCGTCACGCAGTGGATATACGCGGGGCGCTCCGAGGTCCGGTGGCAGAATGGTGATGTAGCGGACTGCAAATCCGCGTATGTGGGTTCGATTCCCGCCCGGACCTCCAGCGTTTCCCCCACGTTCCGGACGTCACACCTGCCAGAAATGGCGAATGATCGCCCATTGCGTGACGACTCCGGAAAACAGCAGGAAGACCGCCAGCACTGCGCTATCCGGCCCGCGGCGACGTCCATCCTCTCGCGGCGCATGGGGCAGGAGCAACGCGCCCATGATCGCGACGGGCAGGAAATACCGCCCCTGTATTCCGTCAATTCCCGCCGCGCCGACCGGCGTCCAGATGAGATAGAGCGCGACGAAGACCAGCACCCCCGTCGCGACGAGACAGGCCAGGAGACCGCCCTCCCTGAGGCAGACGCTTCGCCAGTTCCTCACCCTTCGTCCTGGACGCAGGGAAAGCGCCGCGCCGAGGCACAGAAAGATCGCCAGCACGCGATAGCTGCCCGGAGGCAGGCCGATATTCAGCCGCCCCAGCACGCCGAGAAACTGGCGGGCATAGAGACCGCCGGCCACGCGCAGGGTCAACAGCAGCGCATGCGCGAAACGAAGTGGATGATGCAGGACCAGCATCGCCTGGGCATGGGCGTCGACATGATGGGAGATCAGGAAACCCACCTTGGCCGGGCGGCTGAAAATCAGGCCGCAGATCGCGACGATCGCCAGGGCCAGCCCTGTCGCCGACAGCCTGACCGACATCCCGCCACGGAGAAAGAGCGGCAGAAAGGCGAGCGGGACATAAGCCGGTTTCGCCGCGACGACGACTCCCAGCAGGAGGCCGCTCGCCACCATCGCGCGCCTGTCGTTCGACGCTTCCGCCCGGGCCAGCGCGGCCGCCGCGAGCGCGGCACAGGCGGTCTGGATGGCGTCCTGCGAACAGGAGACGCTCAGGGCGAGCGCCATGGGCAGGCCGAGCAGCATCGCCATGAACAGCCGGCCTCGCGGCGTCAGCGCGATGGCCAGCGCGGCGAGGATGCTTGCGGTCAGCAGATTGGCCAGCCGCGCGAGGTAATATCCAGCCAGGGCGTCGAGTCCGCCCCAGCGCGCCAGCACAAGGCACGCAGCCTCGGGAAGATAGAAGAACGGCGGGTAGATGGCCGTGTTGGGATACCCTGTCGGCACCATTTTTCCGGTCAACGGAAAGGTCACGCCGTCCGTCAGGGCGTGGAAACCATAAGATCGCGGCGGCGAGGAGTCCCAGAATTCATAATGCCAGCCGAAATTCGACACGGGTTCCGGCAGGTCTGAACCCGCATTCCCCGCATCGAACCGGTGCGCGACGAGACTCCCCTCGGCGATGGCATCCGCTTTGAAGAAATGGGTCATCTCGTCGGGCATCTGCATCGGCGGCAGCGTGAACAGCAGCGACGCCCCGAACACGATGGAAAAGCACAGAAAAAGCCGGGCGAGCGGGTCGGCGATAAGGCCGCGCGCCGTCGCGTGCCCCGAACGCCGCCCCATCGCCTCGACTCCCGGCCGTTACGGCAGGATTTCGGTCTCGGCGAAGAAGAACGCGATCTCCGACCGGGCGTTCTCCGCGCTGTCGGACCCGTGAACCGAGTTCGCCTCGATGCTCTCGGCGAAGAGCTTGCGGATCGTCCCTTCCGCCGCCTGCGCCGGATTGGTCGCGCCCATGACCTCACGGTTCTTCAGGATCGCATTCTCGCCCTGGAGAACCTGCACCACCACCGGCTCCGTGATCATCGACCCGACGAGGCTGCCATAGAACGGGCGCTCGGCATGGACGGCATAGAACGCCTTGGCCTGGTCTTCCGTCAGCTTGATGCGCTTCTGCGCGACGATCCGCAGGCCGGCCGCTTCGAACACGGCATTGATCTTGCCGGTCAGGTTGCGGCGGGTCGCGTCGGGCTTGAGAATGGAGAGCGTGCGCTCGATGGCCATGATCTGGCTCCTGTCACTTGCGTTGAGGGCCGGCCGCCTGTTGCCGCCGACCGGGAAACCGGCTGCCCTTTACCGCAGATTTCCGCCCCCCGAAAGCATAAGCGCGATATAAATTCCCCGCCTCGCCCATACCGGCGCGCGGCCGATTGCATTACTCTGCCAAGCCCGATCCCCCATAGCGGAGAAAGACCGTCCCGTGAGCCTGCTGACCATCACCGATCTCACCTTGCGCATCGCAGGCCGCACCTTGCTCGATCAAGCCAGTCTCAGCATCGAGGCCGGACGCCGCATCGGGCTGGTGGGACGCAACGGAGCCGGCAAATCCACCCTGCTCGGCGCGATCGCCGGCGATATCGCACCGGATGGCGGCAGCATCGCCCTCTCGGCCCGCGCCACCATGGGACGCGTGAAACAGGAGACGCCCGAAGGCGACCAGTCTCTGCTCGACACCGTCCTTTCCGGCCATGTCGAACGCGCCGCCCTGTTGCACGAGGCGGAAAACGCCGACGACCCGACCCGACTGGCCGATATCCATGACCGCCTCCTGGCCATCGACGCCCACGGCGCCCCGGCCCGCGCCGCGACCATCCTCGCGGGGCTGGGCTTCGACCATGAGGCGCAGGCGCGCCCGGTCTCGGATTTTTCCGGCGGCTGGCGGATGCGCGTCGCGCTGGCGACCGCCCTGTTCCTCAACCCGGACCTGCTGCTGCTCGACGAACCGACCAACCATCTCGATCTCGAAGCGACGATCTGGCTGGAAACCTGGCTCAAATCCTTTCCCGGCGCGGCCATCATCGTCAGTCACGACCGCTCGCTGCTGGACAACACCGTCCACGCCATCGCCCATCTCGATCGCGGCAAGCTTTCCCTGACGCCCGGCGGCTACGACGAATTCGTCCGCATCCGCACCGAGCAGGCGCTGCAACAGACCCGCGCCGCCGAGCGAATCGCGGCGCAGCGGGCGCATATGCAATCCTTCGTGGACCGCTTCCGCGCCCAGGCCACCAAGGCCCGGCAGGCGCAGGCGCGGATCAAGGCGCTCGAACGCCTGCCGCAGATCGACTCGGTGATCGAGGATACGCCGATGCGCTTCGCCTTCCCCGAACCTTCCCCCCTGCCGCCGCCCATGCTGAGCATGGAACGCGTGACGGTAGGCTATGACGGCCGGCCGGTGCTGCGCAATCTCTCACTCCGGCTGGATCTGGACGACCGCATCGCGCTGCTGGGCCAGAACGGACGCGGCAAATCGACCTTCGCCAAGCTGCTCGCCGGGCGTCTCGCGCCGATGACCGGCACGCTCTCCCATTCGCCCCGGCTGCGCATCGGCTATTTCGCCCAGCATCAGACGGACGAGCTGGTATTGAGCGACACGCCGATCGACCATATGGCCCGCCTCATGCCGCAGGCCGCCCCCGCCGCCGTCAGGTCGCAGCTCGCGCGGTTCGGCCTCGACGCGGCGCGGGCGGAAACGAAAGTCAGCGACCTGTCCGGCGGCGAGAAGGCGCGTCTCCTGCTCGCCCTCGCGACGCGCGACGCCCCGCATCTCCTGCTGCTCGACGAGCCGACCAACCATCTCGATCTCGACGCACGCGACGCGCTGATCCGCGCGCTCTCGGCATTCGAGGGGGCCGTCGTGCTCATCAGCCATGATCCGCATCTGGTGGAGGCCGTGGCCGACCGGCTCTGGCTGATCGAGGACGGCGCCATCCAACCCTTCGACGGCGACATGGACGCCTATCGCGGCTGGCTGCTCGACCGCGCGCGCAAGGCGGCAGCGGACCAACGCGAGACCACGTTGCGCCCCGCCGACACGGAACGTCGCGCTTCCCGACGCGACCGGGCCGAACTCCGCCGCGCGCAGGCGCCCCTCCGCAAGGAGGCAAAGGCCGCCGAGGCGCTGCTTGAGCAGATCCTTGCCGAAAGGCGGAAGATCGAAACCAGGCTGGCGGACCCCGTCCTTTACAGCACGGGCGATTCCGCCGAGATCGCACGCCTCAACTCCCGGCTCGCAGCCCTGTCGGCGCAGGAGCGAAAGGCCGAGGACCGCTGGCTGGAGATTCAGGCCGAACTGGAAGACGCCGAAGCGAGTTGAACACGAGTTGATCGACATAACCCCGTGCCGTCCGGGCATTCCTGCCGTGCGTCGTATCGCCGCTCCTTCCGACAAGGCTCTCAGACAGAAATGAAGAACGACCTCTCCGCCCCAGACTCCCTCGATCCCGCCCGCGTCGAACTCTCGAATATCTTCCGTCTGCTCCGCTTCGCGCTGATCGCGACACTCGTCATGATCGCGATCTGGCTGATCGGCGACGTGCTGACGGTCGTCTTCGCCGCCACCCTCATGGCCGTGGTGCTCCACGGTTTCGCGCGTATCGTGCGTCGCCGTCTCCCTTTCCTGCCTTATCAGGCGGCGGTCACGCTCGTCGCGCTGGCGGTCCTTCTGGGCGTGATTCTGCTGTTCTATTTCAGCGGCCCGCAGATCACGGACCAATTCGTGAAGCTGAAAGAAGCCATGATCGCCCAGTTCGGCGACCTCAAGACCCGGCTCTCCGCCTCCACATGGGGGGACATGGCGCTCAATTACCTGCCGCAGAGTCTCGGCGGTCACGAATCCGGAACGAACGGCCTGGGGATCGGCGTCGGCTTCGCCAATTCGGTGACGGGCATTCTGAGTTCGGCGCTCGGCGTGCTGGGCACCATCGTGGTCATCCTGATCGCGGGGCTGTATTTCGCCCTGACGCCGGCCCTGTATGTCGACGGCACAGTGCGCCTCATTCCGCCCGCGCATCGCCCGAAGATCCGGGAACTCGTGCTGGTCGCCGGCGATACGCTGTGGTCCTGGACCATGGGACAGGCGCTCGACATGCTCGTCGTGGGCACGGCCTCCGGCATCGGGTTGGCGCTGATCGGCGTGCCGCTCTCGCTCGCGCTCGGCGTGGTCGCGGGGCTGTGCAACTTCATCCCCTATATCGGCGCGATCATGGGCGCCGTTCCCGCCATCCTGATCGCCTTCTCCCTCGGCGGCAAGGCGGCCCTAACGGTGACGGCGCTCTATTGCGTGATCCAGTTCCTCGAAGGCAATGTGCTGGCGCCCTTCATCCAGCGCCATGCCGTCCATATGCCGCCCGCCCTGGCCATCCTGTCCCAGACCGTCTTCGGCTCCATTCTGGGCATGCCGGGGCTGATCCTCGCCTCCCCCCTCACCGCCGCGCTTCTCGCCATCGGCGACAGGGCGACCCCGCCCTTGGAGGACGAAATGCGCGTCAACAACCCTGCCGGAGAAGACTCCGCCCGCCAGGGCCGTTCGAACGGTCCCGCCTGAACAGACTCCGCTCCGGGACAATTTTCCGCTTGCTCCTGCCATAGTGTCAGGACCGCATAAAGGAGCCGGGTCCAACGGAAGGAGGAAACGGTGGGATGAACCGGCTGATGGCCATCGGCGAAATGGCGCGCGCCTACGGAATTTCCGTCCGCAGCCTGCGCCATATCGAGGCCTGCGGGCTGATCACGCCGTCCCGCAGCGAAGCAGGGCGCCGCTACTACGGCCATAAGGACGTCACACGTCTCGGCCGCATCCTCCTGCTTCGCCGCGCGGGCTTCACGCTCCGCCAGATCGCGGCCATGACCGCCTCCCTTCCGCCGGACCCGCTGGCGCTGCTCGATGCGCAGATCGCCCTTCTCGAAGCACAGCAGGCGCGCCTTGCCACGACTCTTGGCGAAGTCAGGTCAGCGCGCCGCCTGGCCGGGAAAGGGCACGATCTGGACCTCGACAGCCTGTGTCATCTGATCAGGGAAGGACAGAGTTTCATGGAACGGAAGGTCATGCAGCCGGTGCTCGACCGGTATTTCACGCCCGAAGACCAGCAGCGATGGAAAGAGGCGGGCGACATGCTTTTTCCGCCCGACGCGCAAACGGATTACGCCGCCCGGTGGCGTGATCTGATCGCTCGCGTCGAAGCCGCCCTCGCCCGTGGCGTCTCCCCGGACGAGGCGGAAGGACAGAATCTTTGCCGCGAATGGCTCCAACTGCTGGAGGTTCTGGAAAAAATCATGGGAAGCGAGACGGTGGCCAAGACCGGCCGCATGTATGCCGAGATGGAGCACTGGCAGACCCCGGAACGCCGCGCACCGTTCAGCCCGGCCGTGCGCGACTTCATCGCGGCGGCCGCGCGGGCGGGACGGGACGGTCAGGGGGGCGCGGAACGCTGATAGGTTCCCTGCTCCGCGATCTGCCGGAGCGGCGCGAACACGCTGCTTTTGAAATCATGGACGCGGAAGGGGGCGTCGGGTCCGGCCTGGACGATCACCGTATTGTCCCAGTCCGCCCCGCTCAGCCCCGTAAACAGGATCAGGCGGTAGCTCGCGCCCTGATCGGTCACGACGGAAACGACCGCGTCGCCGCTGGACGGCGCCGTCTTCGCCAAGGGCCCCCAGCCGCGCCGGTGGGTCTCGATCCACTGATTGAGACTGGCCAGTTCCCCCGGGTTCAGTGCGCGCTCCTGCCGGGCCGCGCCCACCGAGACGACGGCGCTCTTCGCATGCCCGAGGTTTAGCGGCTTGAAGGCAGGCAGGGCATAGGACCAGATCACCGCCACCGTGCCGAGCACCAGCGTCAGGAAACAGATGACGAGCAGCGTCTCCTTTCTCACGCGACGGCTCCTTCCACTTCACGCTGCTCGCGCCAGCTTCGTACCGCCGCGATCACGCGCGCCACCTCGGCATCGGTCAGTTCCGGATGGATCGGCAAGGCGAGAATCCGCTCGCCGAGCGCTTCGGCGACCGGCAACGACACGGAGTCATCGTGATGCTCCCGATAGGCCGGCTGCCAGTGCAGCGGCTTGGGGTAATAGATCGCCGTCGGCACGCCGCTTTCCCGCAACGCCGCCTGAAGCGAGTCCCGTTCCGCCGCGTCCTTCAGCAGGACCGCATACACGGCCCAGGCGCTTTCCGAATCCGCGACGCGCGCCGGAACGCCGAGAAGATTGCCCAGATCCGCATCATAGGCGCGGGCGATTTCCTCCCGCCGTCGCAGTTCGTCCCCGAACCCGCCGAGCTTCGCCAGCAGCACGGCGGCCTGAAGCGTGTCCAGACGCCCGTTCAAGCCGATGCGCAGCACCTCGTAGCGCATCTTCCCCTCGCCATGGGTCCGCAGGGAGCGGTAGAGCGCCGCGCGTTCCGGGTCATCCGTCAGGATCGCGCCGCCGTCGCCATACCCTCCCAGCGGCTTCGACGGAAAGAAGGACAGCGTGGTGGCGACGGCTTCCCGCCCCAGCTTGCGTCCATGATACGCCCCGCCGAAGGACTGGGCGCAGTCATCGATCAGGACCAGCCCCTCGTTCTCGGAAATCTCCCGCAGGACATCCCACGGCGCGGGCTGGCCGAAAAGATCGACCCCGATCACGGCGCGTGGTTCCAGCTCGCCGGCGGAGCGAACGGCGGCAATCCGCGCGCGCAGGCTGTCAGGCGCGATCTGGAAGGTCGCCGGATCGACATCGACGAAAACCGGCGTCGCGCCCAGGAGGAGCACCACCTCGGCCGTCGCCGTATAGGTGAAGGCGGGAAGAAACACCGCATCTCCCGGCCCGATTTCCTCGCCCATCAGCACCATGAGCAGCGCATCCGTGCCCGACGAGACGCCGACCGCCTCCGCCGCGCCGCAATAGGCGGCCAGGCGCTGCTCCAGCTCCTCGACCTCCGGCCCCATCACGAAGCGGCAATGACGCAACACCGTGTCCAGCCGCGCGCGAATCGCCGGTCCCAGCCGCTCCTGCTGGCGGGCGAGATCGAGAAAGGCGATAGGGGCGTTATCCGTCATGACGCGGAATCCTTTTCTGTTCCGGGCTCATCAATACCCTGCCCGCCCTGCCGGACAAGGGGGCCGGGCGAAGAGGCCGGCCACGAAGACGGCCGCGCAGGCTCGGCGCGATCCGGCTCGCCCGTCGGGTTATGTGCGAATTCCGGCACCAGATCGCGCACGATCTCCAGCACGCGCGACGCATCCCCCGCCAGCGCCGCCCGCTCCATGGCGTCCAGCGCAGCGGCGACGATCACCGGATCGACGCTGCGCGGCGTCGCGATCTTCAACCCCGGCGCGTCGGTCGGCACCGGCGCCTCCCGTCCGTGGAACAACTCCTCGAACAGCTTCTCGCCCGGACGCAGACCGGTGAAACGAATGGCGACATCCTCGTCGAGCCGCAATCCCGCGAGCCGGATCATCTGCCGCGCGAGATCGAGAATGCGTACCGGCTCCCCCATGTCGAGCACGAAGATGCCGCCTTCGCGCAGGCGCAGATCGGTCTCTCCCGCGCCGTCATTCGCCATGCCGCGGACGCTGGCCTGAAGCACCAGCCCCACCGCTTCCGGAACGGTCATGAAATAGCGCGTCATCTCCGGATGGGTGACGGTCAGCGGACCGCCCTGCGCGAGCTGCCGCTGGAAGAGCGGCACCACCGACCCCGTCGACCCCAGCACATTGCCGAACCGGACCGTCACGCAACGCATGCCGCGCCCCTCGCGGCGGCTCTCCTTGTCCAGCGCCTGACACCATATCTCCGCGCAGCGCTTGCTCGCGCCCATCAGGCTGGACGGATTCACCGCCTTGTCGGTCGAGATCAGGACCATGGCCCGCGCGCCGTGCCGCGCCGACGCGTCGGCCATGACACGCGTGCCGACGGCGTTGGTCAGCACCCCCTCGCAGGGATTGGCCTCGACGATCGGCACATGCTTGAGGGCCGCGGCATGGAAGACCAGCTCCGGACGATACATCGCGCAGATCGCATCCACCCGCGCCGCCTCGCGCACATCGGCCACCAGCGCGCGGCGCGGCACCTCGGGCGCGCGCTCGGAGAGTTCGAGATCGATCTGCCAGAGCGCATATTCGCTATGGTCGAGCAGCAGGATCAGCGAGGGGCCCAGCGAGGCGATCTGCCGCACCAGTTCGGAGCCGATCGTCCCCCCGGCTCCGGTCACGAGCACCACGCGCCCGCCGATCATTCTGGCCATGCCGTCAAGATCGAGCGGCCATTGGGGGCGATTGAGCAGATCCTCCAGCGCCATGGGACGCAGTTCCACCCGCGCCGCGGGTTGCAGGCTGGTGAGCGACGGCGCGCGCTTGACCGCGACACCGTGAGCATGCGCCCGCTCCAGAACGCGCGACACGATCGTGCCCCGCATGTGCGGATCGGTGAAGACGATCTCGTGAACCGCCTGACCCTGCGCGTCGAGCCGCGCCAGCACCGCGTCGCACTCTTCGGGCGTGCCGAGGATCGGCACGTTCTGGATACGCCGCCCCACCTGCCCGGCCGCGCCCGTCAGCAGGCCGAGCGGCTGGTACCGTCCGCCGCCATCCGCCTCGACCGCGCGCATGAAGAGATCGGCCGTCTGGTCGGACCCGATGAGCAGCACCCGCCGTCGCTCGCCCGCCGCCTGCTGCCGCAGGCGCGCGCCGAGACGGGTCGCCATCCGGACTCCGCCCAGCCCGACCAGCAGGACGAGCGCGAGGATGGCGGGGAAGGTCGGGGACGGCATCGGATATCCCGTCACCAGCAATCCCAGCGAGAAGAGAATCGCGCTGGCCACCGAGGCGCAGCCGATGCCGATGAGGTCCGCCACGCCGGAGAAGCGCCAGTATTGCTGCGGCATCCGGAACGGCAGACCGCTGATGAGCAGGGTGATCGCCCCGCCTGCCACGAACCAGAGCGGATGCAGCAGACCGCCATAGGGATCGGCCAGAAACCGCGCCAACGGGGCCGCCGCGCCGGAAATGAGACCGTCCAGCACGATGTTGAGTACGATCCGGCGGCCCGCGCGCCGATGGGAGACCGCGACGGGAGGGGAAGCAGGCGGGGGCTGTTGCGAAGCGTTCACGCGCATCTTATAGCCGCGAAAGCGCCCTCTCACACAATCCTGCCCTTGGCCCGCCACTCGGCCCGCTCCATGCTTCATCCCACGGGGCGCCCTTCGTAACGCTTGACTCTGGAGACCCGCCGCATGCTCTGGCCGATCTTCTCGCTTGTGGCGACGACGCTGATCAGCGCTTTTCTCGTGCGGGTGATGATGCAGATGCGCGTCATGGACGTGCCCGGTCATCGCAGCTCGCATACCCGGCCCGTCCCCAAAGGCGGCGGTGTCGGCATCGTCGGCGGGTTCCTCTTCGGCGTTCCCGCCCTCACCCTCGCCGTCGGGCTGCCTTTTCCCACCATGCAGACGCTGTGTCTGATGCTCGGCATGCTGTTGCTGGCGGCTTTCTCCTGGGCCGACGACATCCATCCTTTTCCGCCCAGCACGAAGCTGGTCATCCAGATCGTCGCCGCCGTCATCATATTGGCCGGGGCCGGGTGGATCGACACGCGTTCCACGCAAGGGATCACCGCGCTGCTGGGCCTCGGGCTGAGCCTGGGTCTGGGGCTGGGCTGGATGATCTTCGTCACCAACGCCCTGAATTTCATCGACGGGATCAACGGCCTTTCGTCAGGTACCATGGCGCTCACAGCGCTCGCCCTGAACATGGCGCTGACGGCTTCGGACAGCGCGGCCGCCGGGCTCGCCCCCATGGTGCTCGCCGCCAGCCTGCTCGGCTTTATCCCGTTCAATTATCCGCGCGCGAGCATTTTCATGGGGGATGTCGGCAGTCAGGCGGCGGGCCTCGCCCTCGCCTGGTTCAGCCTGGATTCCTTCGCGCGCCTGCCCGTGCCGTTGCTGGCGCCGCTGATGCTCTCCGCCGTGCTGTTCGACGTGGCCTTTACCCTCGGCCGGCGCGGGCTCGCGGGGCAGAAGCTGACCGAGGCGCATCGCGGGCATCTCTACCAACTCGCCATCCGTTCGGGCTGGCCCGCCTGGAGCGTCACGCTCCTCTATTGGGGGCTCGCCGTCTGGGGCGGCATTGTCGCCGCCCTCGCCGCGAGCTGGACGACCGAGGTGCTTTGCGTTCTGCCGCCGCTGATCGCATGGAGCGTCGTGGTCATCCGCCGCGCCCGGCGGCTCGTCCCCACGCCCTGGTGACGATTTCCGCGCAACAAAAACGCCGCCCTGAAAGGCGGCGTTCCTGTCGTGCCGGATGACGGCCGGATAGCGGAATGCTCAGCCCGCCGCGCGACGCGCGGAGAGACGGGCAACCGGCGCCGGGGCGGCCTTGACCGCGGGCGCCGTCTTCGTCGCCTTCGCGGTCTTGACGCCGCCGGCCTCGTTCATGACCGAGCGCACCTCGCGCAGATAGGCCGAGCCCTTCAGCGTGCGCTGCACGAGCACCGAGCGCCGATCCAGCGGATCGACCTTGCGGCGGGCGAGGTCGAGTTCGCCGAGACGGTCGAGCGCGCGGGTGATCGCCGGCTTGGAGACGTTCAGCTCGGCCGCCAGACCACGGACGGTGTGCGCGCCCTCCTGGAGGTAGCAGGTGAGAAACACGCCGAGCTGGCGGGCGGAAAGATCGGGACCATCCTTGCGGACCATCGAGACGATGGTATCCCGGAGGAGGGTCAGCATCTGGTCGTTATGAGCCTGTGCCATGACTGAATTCCTTTTTCATGCGGCGCCGTATCATGCGCCAAGAGTTCCGAACCTTGCCCGAAGCTCCCGCCTGCGATCAGGCGCCCCCGGGGTTTGTCAATTGCGTGCGCCTCTGCCACCAAACGTATCGTCAGCGCAAGTATTTCCGCTTCCGAACCTGACCGGAGAGTCAGGCTCTTTGAAACGATCCACGTTCATATAGGTTCGATGTGGCAATTGGTTCATTCCACCGGCATAAATATTTTTTGAGATTCTTCGCGAACTCGGCATCTCAATTCATAGTAATGCGCCGTATCGCCTCCGAAATCGCCCTCAGGCCAAGCGTCTCACCCCCTGCAGGACGCCCCGGCGCCGCCGTATCGTTCCAGGCATAAGTATCTAAATGTGCCCATTTTACTGAGGATTTCACGAATCGCCTCAGAAAGAGCGCCGCGGTGATCGCTCCGGCCATCGGCTTGTCGCTCACATTACCCAGATCGGCTGTCTTGCGATCGAGCCATGCGTCGTAAGCATCCCAGAGCGGCAACCGCCACAGATCGTCGCGCGTGTCATATCCTGCGCGCAGCAGGGTTTCGCAAAACGCATCATCCGTCCCGAACACCGCCGGAAGATCGGGGCCGAGCGCGACACGCGCCGCGCCGGTGAGAGTCGCCGCATCCAGCAGCAAATCGGGCTCGGCCTCGCATGCCTCGGTCAGCAGGTCGCACAATACCAGCCGCCCTTCCGCGTCGGTATTCCCCACCTCGACCGTCAGCCCGGCCCGCGTGCGCAGAATATCGCCCGGGCGCATGGCATGGCCGGAAACGCTGTTTTCGACGCAGCCCAGACGCAGTTCGAGGCGGATCGGCAGATCGCGCCAGATCGCCACCAGCGCCACGGCCAGCATCAGCGCCGCGCCGCCCATGTCCTTCTTCATCCGCAGCATCGCCGAAGAGGGCTTGATGTCATATCCGCCCGTGTCGAAGCACACGCCCTTGCCGACCAGCGACACGAGCGGCGCATCCGGCCCGGCCCGCGACCCGGACCAGCGGGCGACGACGACGCGCGGATGACGGTCCGACCCCGCGCCGACCGCGGCCAGACAGGGATAGGCGCCCTCCAGCATCGCCCCGCCGATCACCTCCACAGAAGCGCCGGCGGCGATCAACTCCGCCCGCGCCTGCTCCGCCAGTTCCACCGGCCCCAACTGATTGGCGGGAAGATTGACCAGATCGCGCCCGAGCCAGCAGGCACGCGCGAGCATCAGGGCGTCCTCGACACCCTGTGGCGTCACCACGCGCGCGCCCTCCTTCGCCGCACCCGGCCCGAAGCGATAGGCGCCGAGACAGACTCCCAGCACCGCGTCTTCCGCGAGGGCGGCCCCTTCCGCCTCCATCGCCGAGAAATCCAGACGCCAGAAGCCTTTGGGCAGGATGCCGGGCAGACACGCGAAACGATACGGATCGCGCCGCCTCTCCGCCGCGTCGATCACCAGCACGGCGGACGCGACTCCGTCGCCGCCCGGCAGGAGCGCGCATTCTCCCGAACGTCCTGCGAATCCCGTCTCCCGCAGATATCCCGCCATCGGCCCGATCGCCGCCGCCCAGTCCGCCGTGTCCGGAAGCACCCGGACCACCCGCGCCGCTTCCGGGACGACATCCTGCGCCAGACAGAATTCCAAAGGGTCACGCATCGGTCCAACTCCCATCAGTCTCACTTCGGGAACACGGTGCTTGCATTCCCGGGCCCCATGGGAAACCATCACGCCATGACGGGCAAGCAATCCGGCTCCTTTTCCTTCACCCGGCACCACGCCATGCCCGCCCGCGTGCGCGCCATCCTGGGCCCGACCAATACCGGCAAGACGCATTACGCGCTGGACCGCATGCTGGCCCATGCCTCGGGCATCATCGCCTTTCCCCTGCGCCTGCTCGCGCGGGAGAATTACGAGCGCATGGCGGCGCTCAAGGGCGCGCGCGCCGTCGCCCTCATCACCGGGGAAGAAAAGATCATCCCGCCCGACGCGCGCTGGATCGCCTGCACCACCGAGGCCATGCCGCTCGATCGTCACGCCGAATTCATCGCCATCGACGAAATCCAGCTCTGCGCCGATCCGGATCGTGGCCATGTCTTCACGGACCGCCTCCTGAACGCGCGCGGCGCGGTGGAGACGCTCTTTCTCGGGGCCGAGACCATCCGTCCCCTGCTCCAGCGCCTCGTGCCCGGCATCGAGATCGACACGCGGCCGCGCCTGTCCGCCCTCATCGGCACCGGCCACACCAAGCTCTCCCGCCTGCCGCCGCGCAGCGCCATCGTCGCCTTTTCCGCCGCCGACGTGTACGCCATCGCCGAGGCGATCCGCCAGCGCCGCGGCGGCTGCGCCATCGTGATGGGCCGTCTTTCCCCCCGCACCCGCAACGCCCAGGTGCAGCTCTACCAGAACAAGGAGGTGGACTACCTCGTCGCGACGGACGCCATCGGCATGGGGCTGAACATGGATGTCAACCATGTCGCCCTCGCCGCCCTGACGAAATTCGACGGGTCGGCCCTGCGCCCCCTCCAGCCGCAGGAAATCGCCCAGATTGCCGGGCGCGCCGGGCGCGGCACCCGCGACGGCACGTTCGGGACGACGGGCGAGGCGCGCCTGATGAGCGAGTCCACGACCGAGGCGATCGAGACTCACCGTTTCGACCCGCTGCAACGCCTCTATTGGCGCAACAGCGATCTGGATTTCTCCAGCCCCATGGCGCTCGCCGCCAGCCTTCACCGCCCGCCGACACGTCCAGGACTGACGGCGGGGCGGGAAGCCGCCGATCTTCTCACCCTGGAGGCGCTCGCCGAAGACAATGCCATCCGGGACGCCGTCACGGGGTCGAAGCGCACGAAACTCCTCTGGGAGGTTTGCCAGATCCCGGATTTCCGCAAGCTCGGCGACGATTCCCATACCCATCTCTGCCGGAAGCTCTTCTTCCACCTCCTCGAGGACGGCCGCATTCCCGCCGCGTGGCTCGCCAATCACATCGACTCCTTCTCCCGGACCGACGGCGATATCGACACGCTGATGCAGCGTCTGGCGGGCGTGCGCGTCGCGGCCTATGTCGCCGCCCGCGCCGACTGGACGGAGGAAGCCGGGCGCTGGCAGGAACACGCCCGCATCGCCGAGGACCAGCTCTCCGACGCGCTGCATGAACGCCTGACCGCCCGGTTCGTGGATCGCCGCGCGACCTCCATTCTTCGCCGCCTCGATCCGCAGAGCGACCGTCCCCTCCTCTCCGCCGTCACCCATGACGGCGAAGTGATCGTCGAAGGACATGCGGTGGGCCGGATGGACGGTTTCACCCTGACCAGCAGCCTCGGCGCGAGCGGGCCGGAGCAGCGGCTCATGCTCCGCGCGGGCCGCCGCGCCCTGATCCAGGAAATTCCCCGCCGCGTACGGGCGCTGGCCGAGTCGCCGGACGAGGCGTTCTCGCTGGACAGGGTCACGGCCACAGTGTCATGGCAGGACACGCCCGTCGCCCGGCTGCGCGCCGGCGCGACGCTGCTGGAGCCCGATCTCCGGCTTCTTTCGGGCGAGATCGAGGATGCCCGCCAGCGGGACCGTGTGCGCGATCGTCTGCACGCCTTTTTCCGCACATGCATCGCCCGGGATCTCGCACCGCTCTTCGCGGCGCGCGACTCCGTCACCCTGCCTGAAGCGCGCGGCGTCCTGCACCGGCTGTCCGAAGCGGGCGGCCTCGCGGCGCTGACCACCGCCGATCATGGTCTCGACCGCGCCGCCCTGGCGCAACTCCGCCGCCTCGGTGTCGTCATCGGCAGCCATCGCGCGTTCATCCCCGCCCTGCTGCGTCCCGCGCCGATGACCATGCGCGCCCTGCTCCTGGCCCTGCGTCACGGTTGCGCCCCGCCCCCGCTGCCAGACGCGCATCGCGTCTCCTTCCCGCTCGCGAAACTCGCCCCCGCCGCGCTGCCGTCGAGTGCAATGCTTCAACTCTGGGCGGAACTCGGCTGGATCAGGGCGGGCGACTATCTGCTCCGGCTTGATATCGCCGAGCGCCTGACTCGCGAGATCCGCCATCTGACACGCGGCGGGAATCGTCAGGCCGATCCGCATCTCCTTTCCCTTGCGGGCATTCCGGCACACGACCTGACTGCCGCGCTGCGCGATCTCGGACTCCGGGTCCACGCCCCGCATGCGCTGAATGCGGCGACATTCGGCCCCGCCAGCCCGCTCATGCTGCTTGCGCAAAGGGCTGCCACGCCGCGCCCGCCGCGCCCTCGCGAAGCGCGGGACGACGCCCACTCCCCCTTCGCCGTCCTGCGCACGCTTCAGGTGAAAGCATGACCGACGCCGCGCTGCGTCTCGACCTCTGGCTCTGGTATGCGCGCGTCGCACGGCAACGCTCCGCCTGCGTCAGGCTGATCGAAGAGGGGCGCATTCGCATCAACAGCCAGCCGGTCAGCAAACCCCATGCGCGGCTGCGGATCGGGGACGTGCTCACCCTTCCCGCGATCGGGAGCCGGAGCATACGCGTGCTCTGCGTGACGGGTCTGGGCGATAGACGCGGAAGCGCCGAGGCGGCGCGCCTGCTCTATGAGGAGATCGCCGAGACCTCCTTCTCGAAAAACCCCTGAAATCCACGCAGCAGACGCTTGCCTCCGCCGGCAAAGCGCCGCATACCTCGCCATTCTCTCATAGCCCGGCCGTGCGCCCTCCGGATCCCTGTTCCGGAGGCGGCGCGGTCAAGAACCGGATCGCTGGACGGTCCGCGCCAAAGACAATCGGAGACGACAATGACCTATGTGGTCACTGAGAACTGCATTCGCTGCAAATTCATGGATTGCGTGGAAGTCTGCCCGGTCGATTGCTTCTACGCGGGCGAGAATTTCCTCGTCATCAATCCCGATGAATGCATCGATTGCGGCGTGTGCGAGCCGGAATGCCCGGCCGAAGCGATTCTGCCGGACAGTGACGGCCGCGCCACGTCATGGCTCGAGACCAACGCCAAATATGCCATGTCCTGGCCCAACATCACCCGCAAAGGCACCCCTCCGGCGGATGCCGAGGAATGGAAGGACAAGCCGGACAAGGCCGCTCTTCTCTCTCCCGAGCCGCACAAGGACTGACGTCTCTGCCCCGAACGAGAAAAGGGCCGGTGGATCAAACCACCGGCCCTTTTCTTTTGTCTCCATGTCCAGGACACCGCGCGCGACCCCGGTAAGCCCCGGGACCGCGGCGTGCGCCAACAAAAGATGTCAGCGGGACATCATGTGCATGGCAGTATCGTGCATCACGAACAGGAAGCCGAACACGACGATCAGAACCACGAGGATCGCGAATGCGAACGCAAGGCGGTTCCAGGTCGTTTCGGGGTCGGTATTCATATGCAGGAAGTAGACCACATGAACGAAGACCTGCACGATCGCCAGCACCGAAATGACGGCGATGGTGGTGCTGGGTGACATCGCATGCACCATGACAGCAGCGAAGGCGCCGGCCGTCAGGATAAGCGAAAGGAAGAAACCGATCATATATGACCCGTAGGAGGCGTGGCCTTCCCCGGGTTCATCATGGCCCATGGCCGAATGGTGGGCGTTGCTCATCAGATCACACTCATCAGGTAGACGAAGGTGAAGACACAGATCCAGACGATGTCCAGAAAGTGCCAGAAGAGGCTCAGGCAGGTCAGCTTGCTCATGAAGCGCGGCGTCCATGCCTGCGAGCCGAAGCTCTGAAGCGCCACGACGGCGATCCAGATCAGGCCGCAGGTCACGTGCAGACCGTGCGTAGAGACGAGCGTGAAGAAGGCTGAGAGGAACGCGCTGCGGTCCGGCCCGTTACCTTCGGCGACCATATGCGAGAACTCGCGAATTTCCATGCCGACGAAGGAGAGGCCGAGCAGGAACGTCACGGCGAGCCAGAAGATGAACAGGCCATGCTTCTTCGCCTGGGCGCTGAGCGCCCCGAACCCGAAGGTGATCGAGCTGAGCAGCAGGATAAGGGTCTCAAGACCGACCCCCTGCAAATCGAACAGCTCCTTGCCGGTGGGACCACCGGCAAACTGGTTGCGCATCACCGCGAAGACAGCGAACAGGGTGCCGAACAGCACGCAGTCCGTCATCAGGTAGATCCAGAACCCGAACACCACGGGAGTTTCGTGATGCTCGTGCTCGTCATGCGCCGAACCGGCCGGCGTGATTGCTTGATGTGCCATGATTACTCCGCCGCCTGCGCCATCAGCTTACGGGAATGTTCATCCAGATCGCGCTGGACCTCGCTCGCCGGCACGTAATAGTCGATGTCGAGATTCGCACTCCGCAGAATGATCGTCGCCATGACGCCGAGCAGGCCGAGGGCCGCCAGCCACCAGATATACCAGATCGCGCCGAAGCCGATCAGGAAGGCGAACACTCCGATGAACACTCCGGCGGAGGTGTTCTTCGGCATGTGAATGTCTTCCAGCGGCTTGTCGGTCCCGCCCAGCCCCTGCTCCTTCTCGTTATGGAACGTGTCCAGACCGTTGATGGTGGGGATGACGGCGAAGTTATACGCCGGCGGAGGAGACGGGATCGACCATTCCAGCGTGCGGCCGTTCCAGATATCGCCCGTGAAGTCCCGGTTCGCGGGCAGTTTGCCGTCGCGGATGCTGACATAGATCTGCGTGAGCTGGCAGACCACGCCGCAGGCGATCAACAGCACGCCGATTTCGGCGATCTGCATCTGAAGGTGCCAATCGGGATTGTCGTAGTGGTTCAGGCGACGGGTCATGCCTTCGAATCCCGCGATGTAGAGCGGAACGAAAGCGAAGTAGAAGCCGATGAACCAGAAGAAGAAGGCGCGCTTGCCCCACGTCTCGTTCATCTTGTAGCCCATGATCTTGGGCCACCAGTAGTTCAAACCCGTCACATAGCCGAAATACACGCCGCCGATGATGACGTTGTGGAAATGCGCAATGACGAACAGGGAGTTGTGAAGCACCCAGTCGGCCGCCGGCATTGCAAGCATGACGCCCGTCATGCCGCCGATGCTGAACGTGACCATGAAGCCGAGCACCCAGTACATCATCGAGTTGAACTCGATGCGACCCTTATACATGGTGAACAGCCAGTTGAAGATCTTCACACCCGTCGGCACGGCGATGATCATCGTCATGATGCCGAAGAAGGCGTTTACACTCGGGCCGGCGCCCATGGTGAAGAAATGATGCACCCAGACGATAAATGACAGGAAGGTAATGGCAATCGTCGCCCAGACCATCGTCGCATACCCGAAGAGCGGCTTGCGCGAGAAGGTCGGAACCACCTCCGAGAACACGCCGAAAGCAGGCAGGATGAGGATATAGACTTCAGGATGGCCCCACGCCCAGATCATGTTGAGATACAACATGACGTTGCCGCCACCGTCATTGGTGAAAAAATGCATCCCGAGATAGCGGTCAAGCGACAGGCAGCCCAGCGTGACGGTCAGTACCGGGAAAGCGGCGAGGATGAGGATCGAGGCGCAGAAAGCCGTCCAGGTGAAGATGGGCATCTGCATCAGCCCCATTCCGGGAGCGCGCATCTTGAGAATAGTCGTGAAGAAATTCACGCCAGTGAGCAACGTCCCCACACCGGAAAGCTGCACCGCCCAGATGTAATAGTCGATCCCGACGCCGGGACTGAACTGCATCTCGGAAATCGGCGGATAGGCCAGCCAGCCGACCTGCGCGAATTCACCGACGAAGAGTGACACGTTGATGAGAACGGCGCTGATCGTCGTCAGCCAGAAACTGACCGAGTTCAGGAAGGGGAACGCCACGTCGCGCGCGCCGATCTGAAGCGGCACGACGACGTTGAACAGACCCGTCATGAACGCCATGGCCATGAAGAAAATCATGATCGTGCCATGGGCGGAGAAGATCTGATCGTAGTGATGCGGCGGCAGATAGCCGGGATTGCCGTTATAGGCGATCGCGAGTTGCGTGCGCATCATCAGTGCGTCCGCGAAACCGCGGAACAGCATGACGAGAGCCAGCACGATATACATGACACCCAGACGCTTGTGATCGACCGTGGTCAACCATTCGCGCCAGAGATATCCCCATTTGCCGAAATAGGTGATCAGGCCGAGAACGGCCACGCCGACCACCGCCACGCCGACGAAGGTACCGACGAGAATCGGCACGTCGAACGGTATGGCTGAGAGAGTTAATTTACCGAGCATTGCCTCATTCCTTCATCTGCATGTCGGACATGGCGGACTGCATATGTATGACCTTGCCCGTACTCTTGTCGATCACCGTGCCGTTATTGTACTTGGCCACGACCGCATCGAAGAGACCAGGCTGGACATGTGCGAAATATTCGACCGGGGCCGCTTCCTGCGGCGCGGCTACCTTCGGATAACTGGCGCTATCGAGCGTATCGGAAGACTGCTTGACCTTGTCCACCCAGGCGTCGAAATCGCTCTTCGTCATCGCGAGCGTGCGGAACTTCATGTCCGAAAAACCGCGCCCGGTGTACTGGGCCGCCTCGCCGCGATAATCACCCGGTTCGGACGCCAGCAGATGAAGCTGGGTCTGCATGCCCGCCATCGCGTAAATCTGCGATCCAAGACGCGGAATGAAGAACGACGTCATCACAGCATCGGAAGTCAGACGAAAATCGATCGGCGTATTCACCGGAACGGCCAACTGATTAATCGTCGCGATCCCGAGATCCGGATAGATGAACAGCCACTTCCAGTCGAGCGATACAACCTGGACATTGACGGGCTTGACCGGCGCCCCGGACGCATCGCTCACTTTCAGCGGGCGATAGGGATCGAACGCGAAGGACGACCACGCGCTGATGGCGCCGAGAGCCAGAACGATGATAGCCGGCGCGCCCCAGACGAACACTTCGATCTTCGTCGAATGCGACCATGTCGGCAGATATTCCGCCGAGGTGTTCGATGCGCGATATTTACGCGCGTAAATCAGCGTGGCGATGATCACCGGGATGACGATGAGAAGCATCACGCCCAGTTCCAGGAGGATAACGTTCCGGTTCGCCACGCCGATCGGCCCACGGGGCTCCAAAAGATCGAGCGTGCATCCGGAGAGCAGCAGTGCGGGAAGCCCCAGCGCGAACCGCCCCAATTTCGGCAAAATCTTGCTTTTCATATTGAAACCCCGCTCATTGATCCGTTCATCAGACCATATCGCGATGGGCCGCCAGTGCGGCAGGATCGCACCCTGCCTCGCGTGCCGACAGCTTTGTCAGAGAATATCACGCCTTCTCTCCTCCCGCAGCGAAGGACGGCCTGACGACCGGAGAGACTGGCTGACCGACACAAGGGCCGACTCCGCTTTGCCAGACCCGACGGTGACGGGCTTCATCGCTTCGCAACTCGCTTCTCCTAATGGCCTCCATCATTTTCCACCAATCATGTGGCGGAAAACCTCGCAAACCACCCAATTGCCGGGCTCCAATGCCCGGACATGCCTGCTGTCTTCCTCCCGATCGTCGCGCAACGCAAGTACTCTTCGTTCCAATTTTCACGAAAACCTGATCGAGGAAACCAATGAGTTTCTTGCGATTTCAATATGTTCGAAAAATTTACTGTCCTGCGGCCATCAAATCTTGCTGATTTTTTAGCTGATTGCCCGTGCAGCGCGGCAACACATACTATCAAGGAGACCGGAGCAGTCCTTAAATATTTCCGTCGTTTTTGTGGCCCAAAAATAAAAAAGCGGGGAGCTTCCGCTCCCCGCCTCATGTCCTTCCCGACTTCCGGGAAGTAAAATCAGTTATTGTTATTCGAACGCACACCCATGAACTGCATCAGGAACTGGAAGAGATTGATGAAGTTGAGGTAAAGACCCAGCGCGTCGTAAACACTGCGCTTCGCCAGTTCCTCCGGACCCACATAAGAAAGATATTGCATATAGGACACACGGATACGCTGCGTATCGTAACCCGTCAGGAGGGTGAAGATGCCCACCCCTACGATGCTGTAGATGAACTGCACCTCAGGCGAGTGCAGGAATATGTTGACGACTCCGGCGATGATGAGTCCGAAAAGCCCCATCAGCAGAAACGATCCCATCCGCGACAGATCTGCGCGCGTGGTATAGCCCCACAACGCCATCGCCGCGAAAGTGCCGGCCGTCACAAAGAACGTCCGCGCGATCGACACGCCGGTATAGATGAGAAGGATATTCGCCATGCTCGCGCCCATCACGGCGCAGAACACCCAGAACAGGGTCTGCACGGCCTGACGGGAGAGGCGGTTGATCCCGAAGGACAACACCATCACGAACACCAGCGGGGCGAAGATCGCCAGATAGCCGAGTCCCGTGGGACGCAGGGCGAGACCGCCCGACATCATGGGCACGACGTGATAGAAGACACTCCGGAGCGAGGTTTCGGCCACGGCCCAAGCCACGGCGCCCGTCACGGCGAGCCCGGCCGCCATCCAGCCGAACACCCCGACCATATAGGCGCGCAACCCGGCATCGACCGCATCGAACCTGGCGGTCGCACCGGGACGGGTTTGATCTCCAGAACGAAAATTTGGAACGAAAGCCATGACACCCTTTCCTGTGCCGGGGAAGAGCCCGGCGTCTCAATCCATCAAATGTGGCCCCGGGAGCCGGGAGGTCAAGTCTCGCGTGAGCTAATATCACGCACAAGTCGATTCCCTGTAGCCAGCGCCGGTCAACATGGCATGATGAGACGGGCGGCCCATCCTTGGCTGGAGGCGAACATGCGTCTTTTCACGGCACTCGAGATCGCCAGCGAGCAGAGGCTCTTCCTCGCCGAACGACGCGCCAACCTCCCTGGCGCGATCTGGACCCCACCGGAGAACTATCATCTTACCCTGCGGTTCCTGGGAGAAATCAAGAGTCGTCATATGGCTGAGGAGGTCGATTTCGCTCTCTCCCGCGTCGAGGCAACCACGTTTACCCTTCAGATCTCCGGCATCGGCGTCACGGCGACGCCGCGCGGCGAGCACCTCTGGTTCGGCGTGGAACCCAGCGAACCCCTCGTACGGCTTCAGTCACGCATCGAAACCGCCCTGCGCCGCATCGGCCTCTCGCCCGACACGCGCCGCTTCACCCCGCGCGTGACGGTCGCGTATCTTCCGTGGAGTCCGGCCGCGGCACGCTGGGTGCAACTCAACAATCTGAGCCGGCCGGAGCCCATGCTCGTCCACAGCTTCACCCTGTTCCGTTCCTTTCTCGGCACGGATGCGCCTCATTATGAAAATTGCGCCGACTACCCCCTTGCGCACCCGCTCGTCACCTCCGTCTGAGGCTTCGACGTCCGACACATCGGATCTCGACCGGCTGGTCACGGAGATTCGTAACTGCGCCGTCTGCACGGCGGTGCTTCCACTCGGCCCGCGCCCGCTCCTGCACGTCTCGCTCCGCTCCCGGATTCTGATCGCCAGCCAGGCGCCGGGCACGAAGGCCCATCTCGCCGGACGTTCGTTCGCCGATGCCTCCGGCGACCGCCTGCGCGCCTGGCTGGGCGTGACCGCGGAGGAATTCTACGACACCAGCCGTTTCGCCATCATGCCGATGGGCCTCTGTTATCCCGGCCGCAACCCGCTCGGCGGCGACAACCCGCCCCGGCCGGAATGCGCCCCGCTCTGGCGCGAGCGGCTTCTGACGCTCCTGCCGGACATCCGCCTGACCCTGCTGGTCGGGAGTTACGCCCAGAACCACGTGCTCGGCCCGGGGCGGGTAACGGATCGTGTGCGGGCGTTCCGCAGCTTCCTGCCCCGCTATTTTCCCCTGCCCCACCCGTCATGGCGCACGGGCGCATGGGAAAGACGCTCCCCATGGTTCGCGGAAGACGTTCTGCCCGCGTTGCGCGAGCATGTCGCCGACGCGTTCAGCCGGTAATGGAAAACCCGACCTTCCGCGCGAGCAGAAGCACGAATCCCTCGACGCCGGAAAAGGTGATCTGCACCCCGATACAGAGGAGAATCAGCGCGGCGAGCCGGCTGACGATCCGCGCGCCCATCTCGCCGAGTGCATTGACGATCCGATCGGCATAGACGTAGACGACCCAGATCGTCAGCGCCATGCTCAACGCGGCAAGGGTCAGCCCACAGAAATACCCGACCATCGGCTCCCCCGCCGGACGCTCCGAACTCAGCGCGATCGCCACGGAAATACTGCCGGGCCCGACGGTGAAAGGCATCGTCAACGGAAAGAACGCCAGCCCCCGCAAATCGGGAGCGGCCACGGTGCGGCCGCCCTGGAACGCCTGCCGTTCCTTGCGCGCCTCGTTTTCCTCCGGCGCCGCGAGCATCGTCCATGCCCGGGTCGCGACGACGAGGCCGCCAGCCACCCGGAGCGCGTCGATGGAAATGCCGAAGAACCCAAGAATACTCTCCCCGAACCAGATCGAGACGATCAGCACGACGAAGGACTGGACCGCCACCAGACGGGAAAGCTGCGTGATTTCGGAGCGCAGGCGCCCCATCGTCACCTGCGCGAAAATGAGCGCCGCGCCGAGGGGATTCACGATGGAGAACAATGCGGGATAGGCCAGCAGCCATGCCGTGGCCACGTAGCGGAACCCGACCTGCTGTATCACCCCATGAGCTGTCAGCATCATCGATAAAGACTTGAGGCGCACCCTTCCGCCTGACGCCCGGATTGCCCCCTTCCAAGTCGGCCGCTCCGTCGCCACTCGCTCGCCAGAGCCGCCTGGACAGCCGGAATGTCCTGCGGCAGGCAACACAGCGTGCCGCCCAGCAGTCCCACATGCGGCAAGACGGTCAGGCCGATATCGTAATACACGTCCAGCAAGGCCTGGCCGACGCGTATGAAGGCCGGATGGCGTCCTTCCTGAAGCGCCAGATCACGCAGACGCCAGATCGCCGCGACGCAGGCGTGCTGCGCCCCGGCGGGATCGCCCAGGCCGATGATGAACCGCCCCGTCCGAAGGAAGGGAATGCCCGACTTGCCACTCTCGTCGACAAGCAATCCGCTCGGACGCCGGGGACCAATCTCATCGAGCGCATGGTCGAGACGGCCATACCAGTTTTCGCTTTCCGAATCCCAGACCCGGATCGGAATACGCCCGCGTCGCATCATCTGCACGACCGCGGCCAGGGCGAGAAGCGCGGAAATCCCGAGCGCCCAGCGCGCGACCGAGGTATGCGCGTCGAAAATCAGGGCATGCCACCAGGCCACCCCCATGTGACGCCGCATCGCAAAGAGGCCCAGCGAGGCGAGGCTCAGAATCCAGAGCGTCAGGGACGCGATCATGGACGGACAGAGCGGCTCCACCAGCAGGCGCGCGCGGCGGTAATAACAGCTCCGGAAGGGGGCGATGAGAAACATCACCAACATCAGCGCAAGGGGGACACCCTGGGGCGCCGCCCTCAGCTCCACCAGGAGGATCGACAAGGCCAGCATGCCGAGGCTGGCCTTCCAGGCGAGGGTCACGCGCTGCGACAGGCCGATCGCCAGCCCCAGCAGCGTCACGCCCGCAAAACAGAGCAGCAGATTCGCCCCCTGCGGCACGAAACTTCCCAGAAGCCGGCGATCCAGCGGCGGCGGCACGACGATGGCGTAGAAAACGAGCAGCAATCCGGTGGCCGAAACGACGCCCGTCGCGACGCCCACCGAGAAATCGGCCTCGGATTCCCTGATGAGCTGCCGCTCCCGCCGCGCCACGACCGGCGGCGGAACCGTGCCGAGCCGTCGCGCCAGAACCGCCTCGCCACGCAGGAACAGCTCATGCCCCGCGAACATGAGGCCGGCCAGCAAGAGGGGGATCACATAATAGAAGAGCCGAAAGACCAGCACCACGCCCAGGACCTGGGGGGTCGTCATGTAGCTGCCCAGCGCCAGCAGCATGGCGCTGTCGAAAACACCCAGCCCGCCCGGCACGCTCGCCAGAAGCCCGGCCGTATAGGAAGCGAGATAGATCGCCAGAAACGCGCCGAAGGAGAGCGGCGTGCCGGCCGGGAGTAGCACATAGGCGATCAGCGCCGTCGCCGACATGTCGGCGGAAGCGACCACGACCTGCGCTATGGCGATGGGGGGGCGGGGAATCTCGATCCGCAATCGACGCCACGCGAATTCGCGGCGGCGGAAGGAGAGTATCACATAGGCCGCGACGACCGCCCAGCACGCTGCGCCGCACAGCCACAGCAGCGATCGCGGCAAGGCGCCGAACAGCGGGATATGCTCCGGCTGGAAGAGCAGCACCCAGCCGATCAGCGCGGCCGCGCCGAACAGATAGGTCGTGGAGCAGAAGGCGATGATCTGCGCGATCGCGCCGGGCGCAACGCGCCATGTGCGATAGAGCCGGAAGCGCACCGCCGCGCCGGAAATCGCCGCGCAGCCGAGATTATGCGACAGCACATAGGAGCAGAAGGCCGCGAAGGCGGCGCGGCGCCAGGATTTCCGGGCGCCGACATGGATGCAGCCCAGATAATCGTAAAAGGACAGCACGAAATAGGAGAGAACCGTGCAGGCCGCGCCCGCCAGCAGGGCGCGGTCCGGAATGCCCCGCAGCGCGATCCGGATATCCGCCAGCGACAGATGACGGACCTCGCGCTGGATGACGAAGAACGCGCCCACCAGCAGGACCAGCCCCACTGCCGCCGGAGCGGCATGCAACACGCGGCGTCCGGTCGAGACTGGCCGCTCCCCGCGTGCGCAAAATCCGTCGGGCTCCCCGTCCTCGATCTCCGCCGTCACCAGATCCCGCTGCGGGTTGGTGAGCATCGTGTCAGCCCTGCCCGGCCAGCATCGACGGAGCGCGCGCCGGATCATGGGCCGGATCGCGGGCCAGGGCGCCCTCGATCAGCGCGACGGTTTCCGGCAAACCGAAGAGTGCCGCGAAAATACCGAAGCGCGGCCCCTCGCTCTGCCCGAGCAACACTTCGTAGAGACAACCGAACCATCCGCGCAGGGGCTGGAACTGATGCCGCTTGCCGACCTCGAACACGATATCCTGCACCTCGATGGGCAACAGCTTCGGATCGGCGCGCCGCAATTCCGCCGCCAGATCCTCCAGCGCCAGGCGTTCCTGCTCCGTCGGCGCGCGGAAGGTTTTCGCGGGTTTCACGAACTCCTTGAAATAGACCAGCGCGTGGCGCACCAGCCGGTCCACATAGGGATGCGTCTCGGGCGAAAGCGCCGGGTCGTAGCGCCGCAGGAACTTCCACAACGTCTCCGCCGTCTCCGCGTTGGCGACCGAGGCCAGATTGAGAAGCTGGGTGAAAGAAACCGGACTGGACGTTGACTCATCAACATTTCCGCCCCGGATGAACCAGGCGGGATTGGCCTTCAGAACATCCGGATCGCTCTCCGTTTCCGCTTTCTCCGCATTGGCCAGATATTCATCCATCGCCCGGGGAATAACGTCGAAAAACAGACGCTTGGCACGGGTCGGCTGGTTAAACATGTATTGCGCGAGACTTTCCGGCGGCGCAAGACGAAGCCATTCCTCAATGGACAGTCCGTTGCCCTTGGATTTGCTGATTTTCTGCGCGTTCTGGTCGAGGAAAAGCTCGTAGGTCAGCCCCGCAGGCGGCTCCTTGCCGAGAATGCGGCAAATTTTGCTGGACAGCTTCACGCTGTCGATCAGATCCTTGCCCGACATTTCGTAATCCACGCCCAGCGCGTACCAGCGCATGGCCCAGTCGGCCTTCCACTGCATCTTGGCGTGACCGCCGAGCACGGAGGTCTCGAAAATCTCGCCCGTCTCCGGGTCCGCCCAGACGACCGTCGCCGCCGCCGGATCGACCCTCGTCACCGGAACCTGCATGACACGCCCGGTCCTCGGATGGATCGGCAGAACCGGCGAGTAGGTCGCCCGCCGCTCCGCGCCGAGGGTCGGCGCGATGGTCGCCACCACCTCGTCATGCACCTCCAGCATCCGCCGCAGGGCCGCGTCGAAACGACCGGCGGTGTAATAGCTGGTGGAGGACGCGAACTCGTATTCGAAACCGAAGCTGTCGAGAAACGCGCGGAGCATGGCGTTGTTGTGATGCGCGAAGCTCTCGTAGCGGCCGAAAGGATCGGGAATGCGCGTCAATGGCAGACCGAGATGCTGCGCCAGCATCTCCTGCTCCGGCACATTGGTCGGCACCTTGCGAAGCGCGTCCATGTCGTCGGAAAAGGCGAGGAGCCGGGCCTTTCGCCCCGTCAGCGCCTCATAGGCCTGACGGACCCAGGTCGTGCGCGCCACCTCGCCGAACGTGCCGATATGCGGCAGGCCGGACGGCCCGTACCCCGTCTCCAGCAGGGCGGGACGATCGGCATCGCCCTCAGCCGCCGCGCGGGATTCGACGCGCGCGACGATCTTGCGCGCCTCCTCGAAGGGCCACGCCTTGGGAACCGTCAAAGTCTCGGCGGCAGGAGGTGCATTCATCTGAACTGACATGATTGTGTGGAAACTAGGTATGCAACCCGTCGCGGTCAAGCAATCGCCAACTCTAGGCCCGGCGCGTCCGCCCCTGTAAGCTGCCCGCATGCCCGCCGCTTCATCCCCATCCCCTTTCGGCAGCCCGGCTCTGATCGCGGGCCGACGACACAGTTCGATTCTAACCGCTGATGGCGAACTCATTGACGTTGCAACAGATAATGCCATGCAACACCTCGTCGGCGCGCTACCGCTCCTCGTTCACGCTCCCGCAACGATGCGTGTTCTCGGCATCGAAACGCCTCCGGCGCGCAATGAATGCTTCGATCTGCTGGAACTCTTTCTTTTTGTTTCTCCGGGCCAGAGCGCGACCCCGACCCCGCGCGGTCTCGCCCTCGCGCTCGATCTGCCGCCCCCCGCGACGATCGAGGCGGATTTCCTCCATACGCTGTTGAACGCCCTGCTCCTGCGCCTCCGCAGCGCGCGCGAGACGCCTGCCGGCGCGACAATGCGGATCTTTCTTCCCGTTCTCTCCGCCGCCGGGTGGATCTGGACCGCCACGGTGGAGGAGGCCCTCGGCCCCGGCCCCGCGAACCAGCCCGCCCTGGACGCCGTCCGCATCTGGCGGAGACTGCCCAAATGGGAGGACGAGGCCCCGCGCCCGCCGCCCTCCAGTTTTCCCGTCACCTCCGCCGAAGCGCGCGCCCGCCTCGCCGCGCTGCTGGGGCCGGAAGCGGAGACCCGTCCCGGCCAGGCGGATTTCGCTTCCGTCGCCGCCGGTGCATTCGACCCGCGCCGGACGGTCGGATCGCCCCATCTCGTGCTCGCCGAAGCGGGCACCGGCACCGGCAAGACGCTCGGCTACGTCGCCCCCGCCAGCCTCTGGGCGGAGCGCAATGGCGGCACGGTGTGGATCAGCACCTATACCCGGCATCTCCAGCGCCAGATCGAGCAGGAGCTGACGCGCCTGCATCCCGATCCAGCCGCGCGGCGGAACGCCGTCGTCGTCCGCAAGGGACGCGAGAACTATCTCTGCCTGCTGAACATGGAAGACGCGGTCAACACCGCCGCCTCGCGGGGCGACTCATCCGGCCCCGCCCTGATCGCTCTCGCCCTGCTGGCGCGCTGGGCGGAAATCTCCAGCGACGGCGACCTGCTGGGTGGCGACCTGCCCGGCTGGTTCGGCGAACTCTTCGGCGCGGGGACGGTCTTTGCCGTGGCCGATCGGCGCGGCGAATGCATCCACGGCGCCTGCCCTCATTATCAGCGCTGTTTCGTCGAACATACGATCCGCCGCGCCCGCGTCGCCGACCTCGTCATCGCCAACCACGCCCTCGTCATGGCGCAGGCCGCCTGGACCGCCTCGTCGCCGGATGACGTGCCGGAGGAGGACGCCCCTCCCACGCGCTATGTTTTCGACGAAGGGCATCATTTGCCCGATGCCGCCGACGGTGCCTTCGCCCTCGTCCTGTCCGGGCTGCAGACCGCCGAACTCCGCCGCTGGCTGCTGGGCGCCGAGGGCAGCCGGTCGCGCGCCCGGGGCATCGCCCGCCGCCTTGAGGATCTCGTCGCGACCTTCCCCGCGCTGGACCCGCCGCTCAACGCGGTGCTTCAGGCCGCACGCGCCCTGCCCGCCCCCGGCTGGTCCAGTCGTCTCCGCGCGCCGGACGCGGAACAGGCCCATGTGGACGGGCTTCCCGCCAACCCGGCGGAAGCTTTCCTCGCGGCGCTGAAGCATCAGCTCGACGCCCGCGAGGCCACCCGCGCCGCATCTCCCCATCGCGGGACCGATTCAGAATGCGACCTTCACCCCGCCGATCCCTCTCTCGCCGATGCCGCCGAAGCCTTCTCCCGCGCGCTGAACCGGCTCACCACACCGCTTGAAACGCTGATCCAACGCCTTCACGACCAGCTTGAGGACGATGCCGAAAACCTCGACAGCGCCGCCCGATCACGAATCGAGGGAGCGATCCGCGCGCTGCGCCGCCGGGCGCTCAACCGCGTGCAAGGCTGGATAGCCCTGCTGGACTCCACCGCCGTCCCGCCCGAGCCGGGAGAACGGCCCGTCCATGTGGATTTCATCCGCGCCGAACGCCTCCCCGGGCGAGGCCCGTTCGGCGGCGAACACGATATCGGCCTGCACCGCCACTGGCTCGACCCGACCCTGCCCTTCGCCGCCGTGATGCGCGCGCCCGCCCATGGTCTGCTCATCACCTCGGCGACGTTACGTGACCAGCCGGGACGCGACCAGCCGGGCGAAACCGGTACGGAAAGCGAGGAAGCCGCCTGGGCCGCCGCCGAGACGCGGCTGGGCGCCACGCATTTCCCCGCCCCGGCAATCCGCGCGGCGCTGATGAGCCCGTTCGACTACGCCCGCCAGACCCGCGCCTATGTCATCGCCGATCTTCCCCGCGACGATCTTCCCGCCCTCGCAGGAGCCTATCGCGATCTCTTCCTTGCGGCGGGCGGGGGCGCGCTCGGCCTGTTCACGGCCATCTCGCGACTGCGCGCCGTCCATGCCCGCATCGCGGGGCCGCTCGATGAGGCAGGACTCCCGCTCTACGCCCAGCATGTGGACGCGATGGACAACGCCACGCTCATCGATATTTTTCGCACTGAGATCGATTCCTGCCTGCTGGGCACGGACGCGATGCGCGACGGGGTGGACGTGCCGGGCGAGGCCCTGCGGATGGTAGTGTTCGAGCGCACGCCCTGGCCGCGCGCGGACATCCTGCACCGCGAGCGGCGGCTGCATCTCTCCCACGGCCAGCCGGGCGCCTATGACGACCGGCTGGCCCGCATGAAACTGCGACAGGCCTTCGGGCGCCTCATCCGCAAGACCAGTGATCGCGGTGTCTTCGTCATGCTCGACCGGCGCATGCCTTCGCGCCTCGCCGCGGCCTTTCCAAAAGGCGTGACGCTGCGCCGCATGGGAATATCCGAAGCCATCGCCGACATCCGGGACTTCCTCGACAGCGCCGCCCCCGACACGATCTCCCCCAGCAGGAAAGCGAATTTCCCATGATCCGAGCCGTCCTCCTCGCGCTCCTCCTGTTCATGGTCCCGTCGACTGAAGCCCGCACGCACAAGAAAAATCCCGAGCACGCGACAAACGCAGCGCCCGGCCCTACGCCTGCCGGGCCTCCACCCCAAACCCCGCCCTCGCCCCATGACAGCGCGACGGATCAGATCGCCCGCATGCGAAGCGGCGCGCTCAGCCCCGAAGGGCTCCTCGCTCTCTATGCCGCGCAGATCACGAAGTATGACCACACCCTGCACACCATCATCGCCCTCAACCGGCAGGCGGAAAGCGCCGCCGCGTCGGAATCCCTCGCCGCTCCGCTTTACGGGCTGCCACTTCTGGTGAAGGACAATATCGAGACGGCGGATTTCATCGCCACCACCGCGGGGTCCACCGCGCTCGCCGCCAACCTCACCCATCGCGACGCGCCGCTCGTCACCCGGCTGCGGCAAGGAGGGGCCGTCATCCTCGGCAAGACCAACCTCTCGGAATGGGCCAATTTCCGCTCCAGCAGGGCAACCAGCGGCTGGAGCGCCGTCGGGGGGCTGACCCGAAACCCGTGGGACACGAACCGGAGTGCCTGCGGGTCGAGTTCAGGAAGCGCCGCCGCCATCGCCGCCGGCTTCGCGGGAGCTGCCATCGGCACGGAAACGGACGGCTCCATCACCTGTCCCGCTTCGGTGAACGGCGTGGTCGGGCTCAAACCGACGCTCGGCCTCATCTCCCGCACCGGCATCGTGCCGATCTCGCCCATGCAGGACACGGCCGGCACGCTGACCCGCACCGTGCGCGACGCCGCGTTGCTGCTCACCGTCCTGGCCGGCTCGGACCCCACCGACCCCGCGACGAAAACCGCCGACAAGCATTGGACGGATTACCTCAAGCACCTCGATCCCCACGCATTACAGAGCGTGCGCCTGGGTGTGATGCGCTTCGCCGAGGGTACGGACCCCGCCGTGCGAGTTGCCTTCCAGAAGAGTCTGGACACGTTGCGGGCGGCGGGCGCCACCTTGGTGGATATCCCGACATTCGACGCCCAGGATCTGAATGAGAAGGAATTCCAGGCGCTGCTCGGGGAATTCCATATGGCGATCGACCTCTACCTCGCCCATACGCCGCCGGCCGTGAAGACGCGCGATCTGGAAGCCGTCATCGCCTTCGACCGCGCCAACGCCAGGACCGAGATGCCGTATTTCGGACAGGACGTGTTCGAGCAGGCCGCGGACACCTCCCCGACGACGGACCCCCGCGAAACCCGGCAGGCAGCCTATGAGATCGCGGCCACCAACGGCATCGACGCGATGCTCGCCAAAAATCATCTCGACGCGCTGATCGCCCCGACCTATGGGCCGGCCTGGAGCATCGATCTTGTCTATGGCGATCGGACCGGCGGCGGATGGAACGCCGGGCAGCTCGCCGCCGTGGCCGGCTATCCGCATCTCTCCGTGCCCATGGCGCTCGTCCACGGCCTGCCGGTGGGACTTTCGTTCATCGGTCCCGCCTGGAGCGAGGCCCTGCTGCTGAGTCTCGGCGCGGGATGGGAAGCCGCGCGCGGACCCTGGGCGCATCCGCCCGGATACTGACCGGATGCGCCGGTGACGCCGTCCGACCGGCGCAAAAAAAATCGCCCCGTCCTGCGACGGGGCGACCTTTCTCGCGACACTCTGTGGGCGGAGGATCAGAAATCCATATCGCCCATGCCGCCCATTCCACCCGGGCCACCGGCCGGAGCGGCCTTCTTCTCGGGCTTCTCGGCGACCATCGCCTCGGTGGTGATCAGCAGCCCGGCCACCGAAGCCGCATCCTGCAACGCAGTGCGGACGACCTTGGTCGGGTCGATGATGCCAGCCGCGACGAGATCCTTGTACTCGCCGTTCTGGGCATCGAAGCCGAAGGCATAGTCGCCGTTCTCCAGCACCTTGCCCGCGATCACCGCACCGTCCTCGCCCGCGTTGAAGGCGATCTGACGCAGCGGGGCCTGAAGGGCCTTGCGGATGATCTCCGCGCCGACGCGCTGGTCGTCATTGTGGAAGTGCAGGTGCTCCAGAGCCTTGGACGCACGCGCCAGCGCCGTGCCGCCGCCCGGAACGATGCCTTCCTCGACCGCCGCGCGGGTCGCGTGCAGCGCGTCGTCCACGCGGTCCTTGCGCTCCTTCACCTCGACCTCGGTGCTGCCGCCGACGCGGATGACCGCGACGCCGCCCGCCAGCTTCGCCAGACGCTCCTGGAGCTTCTCGCGATCGTAATCCGAGGTGGTCTCCTCGATCTGGCCACGGATCTGGTTGCAGCGCCCCTTGATATCCTCGGAGTTGCCCGCGCCCTCGACGATCGTGGTGTTTTCCTTCTCGATGTGGACCTTCTTGGCGTGGCCCAGCATTTCGAGACCGACCGTCTCCAGCTTGATCCCGAGATCCTCGCTGATCACCTGGCCGCCGGTCAGGATCGCGATGTCTTCCAGCATCGCCTTGCGACGATCGCCGAAGCCCGGCGCCTTGACGGCAGCGATCTTCAGGCCGCCGCGCAGCTTGTTGACGACCAGAGTCGCCAGGGCCTCGCCGTCCACGTCCTCGGCGATGATCACCAGCGGACGGCCGGACTGCACGACCGCTTCGAGCAGCGGCAGCATCGGCTGGAGCGAGGAGAGCTTCTTCTCGTGGATGAGGATGTACGGATTCTCGAGATCCGCCGTCATCTTCTCCGCGTTGGTCACGAAATACGGCGAGATGTAGCCACGGTCGAACTGCATGCCCTCGACGACGTCGAGTTCGGTGTGCAGGCCCTTGGCCTCCTCGACCGTGATCACGCCCTCGGACCCGACCTTCTGCATGGCAGCGGAGATCATCTCGCCGATCTCATGCTCGCCATTGGCGGAAATCGTGCCGACCTGCGCCGTCTCGGCGGGGGTGGTGATCTTCTTGGTGTTCTTCTTGAGTTCCTCGACGACGGCGACGACGGCCTTGTCCACGCCGCGCTTGAGGTCCATCGGGTTCATCCCGGCGGCGACGGCCTTGGCGCCCTCGCGGATGATCGCCTGGGCAAGCACGGTGGCCGTCGTGGTGCCGTCACCGGCCACGTCGTTGGTCTTGCTCGCGACCTCGCGCACCATCTGCGCGCCCATGTTCTCGAACTTGTCGGCCAGCTCGATTTCCTTGGCGACCGAAACGCCGTCCTTGGTGATGCGCGGCGCGCCGAAGCTCTTGTCGAGCACGACGTTGCGTCCCTTCGGGCCGAGCGTCACCTTGACCGCGTCAGCCAGAATATCCACGCCGCGCAACATTTTCTGGCGGGCTTCACCGCCGAATTTTACGTCCTTGGCAGCCATTTCAATAACTCCGAAAGAGGTTCTTTTGCGAAATCAGGTCAAGCGGAGGCTGGCAGTCAGCCGATCACGCCCATGATGTCGCTTTCCTTCATGATCAGCAGCTCTTCGCCGTCGATCTTCACCTCGGTGCCGGACCATTTGCCGAACAGAACGCGGTCTCCCGCCTTCACGTCCAGCGCCACGATCTGGCCCTGCTCGTTCCGCGCGCCGGGGCCGACGGAAATCACTTCGCCTTCCATCGGCTTTTCCTTGGCGGTGTCCGGAATGATGATGCCGCCCTTGGTCTTCTCTTCGCCGGTGAGGCGACGAACCACGACACGATCGTGCAGAGGCCGGAATTTCGTCATGATGGATCGCTCCATATCTGAGGCCGCGTCCTCGTCGATAAGCGACGCAGCCGGTTTGCGCGCCCGCTAAGCCGCAGCGCGTTAGCACTCCCACTTAGAGAGTGCCAACGAGGTAGGCCCGCATCACCCCGGCGTCAAGACCGCGATCCGGTGATTTTTTTGATGATTTTTCGGAGACTCCCCGTCCGCCCGAAAGAACGCGCGGCCGCTCCCGGCCCGGGACGCATCCCGCCAGCGGCCCGCACGTTGCCGCTCATGGCGCAGGTTGACGATCTCGCCCAATAGTCCTTCCCTTCCCTCAGCCATTCTTCAGCAAGGAGACCGAAACATAATGGGAAAGATGATTTCGCTGACAGCCGCGGACACCCATCATTTCGCCGCCTATGAGGCCGGCAATCCCGAGTCTCCGCGCGCCGTCGTGGTCGTGCAGGAGATTTTCGGCCTGACCGACCATATCAGATCCGTCTGCGACGAACTCGCCGGCCATCACGGCTTTCACGTCATCGCCCCCGCGCTGTTCGACCGCGTCGAGCGGGACGCCGTCCTGCCTTACGATCAGCATGGTCTGGACAAGGGGCTCGCCCTGCGCGCGAAAATCGCGCCGGACGATCTGATGGCGGACATCACCGCCACGGCCCATGCGCTTTCACGCCATGGTCAGGCCCGCGTCGGCATTCTCGGCTTCTGCTGGGGCGGACTCGTCGCCTGGATGGGAGCCACCCGCACCCGCGACTTCGCCGCCGCCGTGAGCTGGTATGGCGGCGGCATCGCGGCGATCAGCCACGAAAAGCCGCATTGCCCCGTCCAGCTCCATTTCGGCGGCGAAGACGACCATATTCCGCATACCGACATACAGACGATCCGCGACAACACGGCGGATGATCGCGAGGCGGTGGAAATCTTCGTCTATGACGGCGCGGGCCACGGCTTCGGCTGCGACGACCGCCCCAGCTTCGACCGCGCCGCCCGCGACCTCGCCCACGAACGCACAGTTGCGTTCTTCAAGGAGAATCTCTGACGGCCGACCTCTCCGGAGGCAGGAGCGGCGGGACGACCCCGCCCTCCCCGCTCAGCGCCAGAGACTCAGCGCCACAGCTCAGCGCTTGAGAACGCGCCCGGCCACGGCGTCCAGCTTCTCCAGCAGGGCCGGGTCGCGCGCCTCCGGCGCGGTGATGATGGCATGCTCCAGCGCGCGGTCGCATCCGGCCGGGCATGGCGGCCGGACGCCGCCCAGCGCGGGGATCACCGCCCGGATGAGATTCCGCGCACGCTCGCTGTTGCGTTGCATGACCTCCACCACCGCATCGACGGTCACGCTGTCATGCCCTTCGTGCCAGCAGTCGAAATCCGTCACCATGGCGACGCTCGCATAATCCATCTCCGCCTCGCGGGCGAGCTTCGCTTCCGGCATGTTGGTCATGCCGATGACCGAGCACCCCCACTCGCGATAAAGCTCGCTCTCCGCGCGGGTCGAGAATTGCGGCCCTTCCATCACCAGATAGGTGCCTCCCTTGCGCATGGTGATGTCGAGCAGTTCCGCCTGGCGCAGGATCACTTCGCCCAGACGCGGGCAGGTGGGATCGGCCATCGGCACATGCGCCACGCAGCCCGTCGTGAAGAAACTCTTCTGCCGCGCGAAGGAGCGGTCAATGAACTGATCCACCAGCACGAAGCTGCCTGGCGGCAGATCGTCACGCAGCGAGCCCACGGCGGAAAGGGAGATGATGTCCGTCACGCCGGAGCGCTTCAGCGCGTCGATATTGGCGCGGAAGTTCAGCTCCGAAGGCGGGATCGGATGGCCGCGCCCGTGACGGGGCAGAAACACGCAGCGCACACCGCGCAACCGCCCGAACAGAAGCTCGTCCGACGGCTCCCCCCAAGGCGTGGCGACTCGCCGCCACACCCGATCCTCCAGCCCGTCGATATTGTAGAGTCCGGAACCGCCGATCACGCCGATGAGCGGCTCGATGCCCGCCTCTTGGCCTACGTCTTGCGTCATTCAGATCTATCCCCCATCAAATCCGGCATGTCCGTCCGCCCCCCTATGTCCCTGCAATCACATTTCTGATATCCGAAAAGCGGCCCTGCCGGCTCGGCCGGGCAAGGGCGAAACTTTGGAGCCTGACAATGAGCGAGACGGCAGAACCCGTCACCTTCGCCGACCTGATACGGGCCGACGTACCCCACGACAAGCTCAAACGCGCCGCAACGGCGTGGTTCGAGTCCCTGCGCGACAGAATTTGCGCCTCGTACGAGGCGATCGAGGACGACGCCGCTGCCCTCGGCTCTCCGGTGCTGAAAGACCGCACCGCGCCGGGCCGCTTCGAGCGGACCCCCTGGACCCGGGAAGGGTCGGACAGCCAGTTGCGTGGCAGCGGCGTGATGTCCGTCATGCGCGGCCGGGTCTTCGAGAAGGTCGGCGTCAACGTCTCGACCGTCTGGGGCAGCTTCGCGCCGGAATTCCGCGGTTCGATCCCCGGGACCGAGGACGATCCGCGTTTTTTCGCCACCGGCATCTCGCTAGTCGCGCATCCCTGCAATCCGCATGTCTGCGCCGCGCATTTCAACACGCGGCTCATCATCACCGGCCATGGCTGGTTCGGTGGCGGCGGAGACATCACGCCGATGTTCCCGGACAGCGCGGCCGCGCGGGAAGACGCCCGCCTGTTCCATGCCGCCTTCGAGAGCGCCTGCAAGCGCCACGACCCGGATTATTATCCGCGCTTCAAGAAATGGTGCGACGAATATTTCTTCCTGCCGCATCGGAACGAAGCGCGCGGGCTGGGCGGCATTTTCTACGATCACCTGACGACCGGCGACGCCGAGGCGGATTTCCACTTCACCCGCGATGTCGGCGACGCCTTTGCGGAGGCCTACCCCGTTGCGGTACGCGCCCGCATGATGCAGCCTTGGACGGAGGCCGAGCGTGACGCGCAGCTCATCCGGCGCGGACGCTATGTGGAGTTCAATCTGCTGCGCGATCGTGGTACGGTGTTCGGCCTGAAGACGGGCGGCAACACGGACGCAATCCTCATGAGCATGCCGCCCGAGGTGAAATGGCCCTGATCCGGATGGACCTCCGGATGGACCGGACGCCACCATTTCGCCGCAAATCCGGCGCAGCTCCCCGTTCCGGCGGCGAGTGATGGCGCGCAGATATGAGACGAGACCGTGACTGATCGTGACCAGTCCTCCGGAGCACCGCAACGGCCCTCCTTCGTCCTGAAGCGACGCGGGTTCCTGTCTGCGGCCGCGACCGGATGGCTGGGCGCCACGGTGCCGGCTCACGCGCTGGAAGCGCTCAATGCCGCGCTCTCGGAGGAGACGGAGGCGGAGCCGGCGCCGGAGGTCACGCTCCTGCTCGGCGGCATGGCCGATACACTGATCGGGCAAAGCGCCCCGCTTCTGGCGGGAAACCTGGCTGCCGGTCTTGGCCTCTCCGCGCCGCCGCGCCTGCGCCGCGATGTCGGACGCGACGGCGTCACCTCGGCCAATAATTTCGACATCGCGATGGATGCGAGCGGGCGGACGGCGCTGCTCGTCCCGGGCGCCGCCATCATCGCCACGCTGGCGGGCGATCCGCGCGTGCATTTCGATTACAGCCGCTGGGTGCCTCTCCTCATTGCGCGCCAGCCGGTCCTCACCCTCGCCCGCGCCGACCTGCATCAAAACATCGAGACGCGTTTCAGCGCCCTGATCCGCGACCGCGCCATCCGGCTCGCCGTCTCGCAGCCGACGGGCGTCGAACTGGCCAGCCTGCTCGGCCTGACCCTGCTCGGCCTGCGTCCCATCCCCGTCCCGGGCCTCGCGTCGATGGAGGACGCCATGAACGCGCTGGCGAAGGGAACGGTCGATGCCGTTCAACTCGTTCCCGACGGCAAGGAGGGTTCGATCGCGGAGATGATCAGTCACGTCCCACCGGGCGTCGTCCCGCTTTTCCACATGGGGCCTTTTCCCGCGGGGCTACAGCCGGATTCCGTGCCCAGTTTCGAGCAAAGCTATGCCGCCCTGCGCCGCCGCAAGCCGACAGGTCCGCTTTACGACGCCTGGCAGGCCGTGTCCGCCGCCGCCGCGACAGGGCTCCTGCTCGTGTTGCCGATGCTGTCCTCACCGGCGCAGGTCGCGCGCTGGCGTCACGCCGCCGGCCTGGCCGCCGGGGACGCGAACGTGCGGCGCTGGAGCGACGCGGAACATCTCTCCCTCGTCGCGGGCGCGGCCTCAGCACCCCTTCTCGGCGACCTCACCCCGGATCTGACGGCCTTGCTGGCGCTCCGCCGCTGGGTCGCCATGAATACCCCGCGCTGGCGCGCCGGACAGGAATCCAAACCGGGTTGAGAGGCAGGCTTTCGTAGCCTTTCAGCGCGTGGGTCGTCGCTCGGCCCTCCCCCGCAGCAGGATACGCACCGCCCCCTGATTGCGGGCATGGGTGTGGACCACGGCCAGGATCAGCGGGCGGAGATCGCCCCGCGCCAGCCAGTGCGGCAATTCGCGCCGGATGACGCCGCCCTCGCGGCCGCTGCCGAGCCCCGTCACCACCTCGACACAGCGAACGCCTTCCGCGCTGCACGCCAGAAGAAAACCATGCAGCCGGGCGAAGGCGTCCTGCGCAATATGGCCATGCAGGTCGAGCCGACGCTGGACGCGCATCTTTCCCGAGACGAGCGCGCGCCAGCTTGTCGTATCCAGCCCCGGCAGGCGCTTGCCGATATCGATCCGCGTCGCATGCGAGGGGGGCACGCGGCTCGCCGCGACCGGACTGCGCGCCGAAACGGCGACAGAAGGCGTAGGGGCCGGGATCGCCGGAGCGGGCTGCTCCCCCGACATATCAGGCAGCGCCGCCTTCCGCCCCTGCCTGTCGACGGAGCGCAATTTCCCCCTCTTTCCATGCAAAGGTGCGATATCGCGGGTGAAGGCGGCCCAAAGCGCAGCCTCGTCCTGCTCCACTTCCCGCCGCGCCACCATCCCTCCTCATCGCCGTCCGCATGCGGCCGCCATTCCTGACCGCTTCGTCCCACCCTCTTTGTTCGGACCCTGTCAGTCAACGGGCCAGAGCCACGCCGCGCCACGCACGCCGGAACTGTCACCGTGCCGATTGCGCAGGATGGGCGTGGTGCAGACAGGCGTGATGACATGCCGCGCCAGCAGGGGAGGAACCCGCGTGTAGAGCGTTGCCAGATTCGACACGCCGCCTCCCAGCACGATCACATCCGGGTCCAGAAAATTGATCGCCATCGCACAGGCGCGGGCGAGCTTGTCCACGTAGCGGTCCAGCGCCGCCGCCGCCCCGGCATCCCCTTCCGCTGCCGCCGCCTCGATTCCATCGGCGCTGTGCGCGTCCGCGCCTTTCCAGTCCCGGGCGAGGGCGGGACCGCAAAGATAGCGCTCGAGACATCCCTCATTGCCGCAAAAACAGCGCGGTAGCGGAAATTCCTCCTGCCGCACCCAGGGAAGCGGCACATGCCCCCACTCCCCGGCGATATGATGCCGTCCGGGCATCAGCCTGCCGTCATGCACGATCCCGGCTCCCATGCCGGTACCGATGATGACGCCCAGCACGACGCTTGCCCCCGCTCCCGCACCGTCCGCCGCCTCGGACAGCGCGAAGCAATTCGCGTCGTTCTCCACCCTGACCTCCCGCCCGAGCGCGCGGGTGAGATCCACGCCGAACGGCTTCGCATTCAGCCAGGTGGCGTTGGCATTCTTCACCAAACCGCTCTCCGGAGAAATCGAACCGGGAATGCCGAGGCCCAGCGACGAGGTCGGATATCCGGCTTCCGCCGAGTCATGCGGCCTGCTGCCCAGGCGCCCGTCGAGTCCGGCCACCAGATCACGGACGGCCAGCACGGCCGCCTCATACACGCCGGGATTGGGGATGCGCTCGCGCAGCAGCATCCCGCCACCGCGATCCAGCACCGCGATCTCGATCTTCGTGCCTCCGAAATCAATTCCCATCCGGTAGTCAGCCATTCTCGCTCCCTGATTTCCTGCCCGGCCCCGTCCGGGATCAACTCCAAGCGACACGGAGCGGCGGAACTTGGCCGTCCGTCCCGGCTCGGGCATAGTGCGCCCATGACCATTCCGACGCCCGTCAACGCCCCGACAAGGGCCGCCCAGACCGGAACCACACAGACCGGCGATACGCTCCTCGACGTTCGCGGACTGAGTTGCCCGCTTCCCGTACTCAAGGCCAATCGCCTGCTGCGCGATCTCGCGCCGGGCCAACGACTCCGCGTCCTCGCCACGGATCGCGCCAGCGTCGCCGATTTCCAGTCCTATTGCCGTGAAACCGGGCATGCGCTGGTCGCCTTCAGCGAGGAAAACGGGCAGTTTTCCTTCGTCATCCGGCGCAAGACTCCTACCGTCCCAGTGTGAAACCGTGTGATTTTTACAGCACAACGACGTCCGATACACGAGTCAGGGTTGGAGTTCACGCTCAATAGGGCTATCCCGACCAGCGGTCGGCGGCGTTGCACGCGGATGTGACCGTATGACGATGCGGGGCAAGAGACAACCGGCAAGGATTCGATGACTGACGCGATTGCAAGACTTTCTTTCGAGGACGCGCTCACGGAGCTGGAGAAGATCGTCCGTGGGCTGGAGAGCGGCCAGATGAAGCTGGAGGACGCGATCAGCGCCTATGAGCGCGGCGCGGCGTTGCGCCGCCATTGTGAAAGCAAGCTCGCCGAGGCGGAGATGCGCGTGCGGGCGATCGTGGTGCGGGAGGACGGATCGGTTGCGACCGAGCCCCTCGCCGACGATACGGCACCCGGCGCGGACGCTCCCTGACGATGCCTTCCGGAACAGACGAGACCATGAGCGACACGCAGATATTCGACCCTGACGCCGGCGCGGCGGAACTGAAGACGGCCCTCGCCCGTGCGGCGGCCGAGATCGAGACATCCATCGACACGCTGCTTCCGCCGGTGACGGGCGGCGAGGCCGTCCTGCTCGACGCGATGCGTTACGCGACGCTCGGAGGAGGCAAGCGCCTGCGCGGTTTCCTCGTCACCGAGATCGCGTCCCTGTTCGGCGCGTCCCGCGACGCCGCCCTGCGGGTCGCCGCGTCGGTCGAGATGCTGCATGCCTACAGCCTCGTTCATGACGATCTGCCGGCCATGGACGACGATGATTTGCGTCGCGGCCGCCCTTCCACCCATCGCCAGTTCGACGAGGCGATCGCCATCCTGGCGGGCGACGCGCTTCAGACCCGCGCCTTCGAGGTGCTGGCGGAGGAGGCGACCGACGCCGATCCGGCCATCCGCGTCGCCCTCGTCGCCGCCCTCGCCCGCGCCTCCGGCGCTGCGGGCATGGTCGGCGGGCAGGTGATCGACATCGAGGGCGAGGGCAAATCCCTGCCGCTCGAACAGGTCCGGCGCCTCCACGCCCTGAAGACCGGCGCGCTGATCCGCTACGCCGCCGAGGCCGGGGCCATTCTCGGACGCGCGGGCGTGAAGGAACGTGCCGCGATCGCCGCCTATGGCCGGGATCTCGGCACCGCCTTCCAGATCGCCGACGACGTGCTGGACGCGACCGCCAGCGCGGAGGAACTCGGCAAGACCGCGGGCAAGGACGAGGCGGCCGGCAAGTCCACCTATGTCTCTCTGCTCGGCATCGAGGGCGCGCGGGCCGAAGCCGCCCGCCTCTCCGGCGACGCCGTCGACTCGCTGAAACTATTCGGCGCCCCCGCGGCGACGTTACGCGCGCTCGCCCGTTATGTCGTCGAACGCAGGAACTGATAGAATGACCAAAGACACCTCGTCGCCTTCGTCCGCCACTGAAACGAGCATCCCGACGATGGGACGATTCCCGGTTCTCGACCGGGTCAATTATCCGGCCGACCTGCGCAATTTCTCTCCCGAGCAGCTCAACCAGCTTGCCGACGAGCTTCGGGCCGAGACCATCGACGCCGTCTCCACCACCGGCGGCCATCTCGGCGCGTCGCTGGGCGTGATCGAACTCACCGTCGCCCTGCACGCCGTGTTCGACACGCCGGACGACCGCGTGATCTGGGATGTCGGCCACCAGGCCTATCCGCACAAGATCCTGACCGGCCGCCGCGACCGCATCCGCACCCTGCGCCAGCCCGGCGGCCTCTCCGGCTTCACCCGCCGGTCCGAGAGCCCCTACGATCCCTTCGGCGCCGCCCATTCCTCGACCTCGATCTCCGCCGGGCTGGGCATGGCCACCGCCCATCATCTGCTGGCGAAGAAGAACCCCGCCTACAGGGAGCGCAACGTTGTCGCCGTGATCGGGGACGGGTCGATCTCCGCCGGCATGGCCTATGAGGCGATGAACAACGCGGGCGCGGCCGACGGCGCGGCCTCCCGCCTTATCGTGATCCTCAACGACAATGACATGTCCATCGCCCCGCCCGTCGGCGCGATGTCGAACTATCTTTCCAAGCTCATGTCGTCGCGCAAGTTCCTCGGCCTGCGCGATCTCGCGGGCAAGATGGTCAAGCATCTCCCCTCGCGGCTGGAGCGCACCGCCAAGCGCGCCGAGGAGCTGACGCGCGGCATCATCACCGGCGGCACGCTCTTCGAGGAGCTGGGCTTCTACTACATCGGCCCCGTGGACGGCCATGACATGAACCAGCTCGTGCCCATTCTGCGCAACCTGCGCGACGCCGAGACGCATGGTCCGATCCTCCTGCACGTCATCACGGAGAAGGGTCGCGGCTACAGACCCGCCGAATCGGCGGGAGACAAATATCACGCCGTGACGAAGTTCAACGTCGTGACGGGCGAGCAGAGCAAGGCTCCGGCCGGACCGCCGAGCTATACCGCCGTCTTCGCCAGGGAACTGGTCGCCCGCGCGGCGACGGACGAGAAGATCGTCGCGATCACCGCCGCGATGCCCTCCGGCACGGGGCTGGACAAGTTCGCGAAGACCTATCCCGACCGCTTCTTCGATGTCGGCATCGCGGAGCAGCATGCCGTCACGTTCGCGGCGGGCATGGCCACCGAGGGCTTCCGCCCCTTCTGCGCGATCTACTCGACCTTCCTGCAACGCGCCTATGACCAGGTCATGCATGACGTGGCATTGCAGAACCTGCCGGTGCGCTTCGCCATCGACCGCGCCGGGCTCGTGGGCGCGGACGGGGCGACCCATGCCGGATCGTTCGATCTCAACTATCTCTGCTGCCTGCCGAACATGGTCGTCATGGCCCCGTCAGACGAGGCCGAGCTGACGCATATGACGGCCACCGCCGCCGCCCACGATTCCGGGCCGATCGCGTTCCGCTATCCGCGCGGCGCCGGCACGGGCCTCGCCCTGCCGGAACAGGGCGAGGTGCTGGAGATCGGGCGCGGACGCATTGTCCGCCAGCCCAACCGCAACGGCGGGGGCAAGGGCGGCATCGCCATCCTTTCCCTCGGCACGCGGCTCGGCGAGTCGCTCAAGGCGGCGGAGCAGCTTTCCGCGCAAGGCTTCGTCGTCACCGTCGCCGACGCCCGCTTCGCCAAGCCGATCGACACGGCGCTGGTCGAGCAGCTCGCCCGCCAGCATGATGTGCTGATCACCATCGAGGAAGGCGCCGTGGGCGGGTTCGGGGCGCAGGTCGTCCAGCATCTGGCGAATACCGGCCTGCTTGATCAGGTCAGGTTCCGTCCGATGGCGATGCCGGATCTCTATATCGACCACAACACGCCGGATGCGCAGCACGAGCAGGCCGGGCTGACCGCCCGCCACATCGTCGCCACCGCCATGACGGCGCTGGGCGCCGGCTGCTCCGCCGCCCAGCAGACGGCCTGACATCTTGACCAGACGCCGGGCGGACCAGCTGCTCGTGGATCGCGGCCTCGTCGAGAGCCGCGCCCGGGGGCAGGCGCTGATCCTCGCCGGACTCGCCTGGAGCGGGGACAGGCGCGTGGCCAAGGCGGGCGACATGCTTGCCGAGGACGCGCCGCTCGCGCTCAAGGGGCAGGATCATCCGTGGGTCTCGCGCGGCGGCCTGAAGCTGGATCACGCGATCCGGCATTTCGGCCTCGACGCGACGGGCCGGACCTGCATCGATGTCGGCGCATCCACCGGCGGTTTCACGGATGTCCTGCTGACGCATGGCGCGGCAAAGGTCTTTGCCGTCGATGTCGGCCACGGCCAGCTGGCGTGGAAGCTGCGTTCCGACCCGCGCGTCGTGGTCATGGAGAAAACCAACGCCCGCGCGCTTTCGGCTGACCAGATCGCCGAACCCGTGCAGTGCGTGGTTTGCGATGCGAGTTTCATCGGGCTGCGCACGGTGCTGCCCGCCGCGCTCGGCCTCTGCGCGCCGGACGCCTGGGCCGTGGCGTTGATCAAGCCGCAATTCGAGGCCGGACGCGCGGAAATCGGCTCGAAAGGCGTGGTGCGCGACCCCGCCGTTCATGAGCGTGTCTGCGCGGAGATCGAAAGCTGGTGGCGCGCCCTGCCGGATTGGCAGGTGCTCGGCGTGGAAAAGAGCCCCATCACAGGGCCGGAAGGCAATCTTGAATTCCTGATCGCCGCGCGTCATGTTGTTCGACGCAAATCGGACAAGGAGGACGTCACGTCATGTCCAGAGCCGTAATCGTCGCTCCTGGAGGCGGCTTCGACAAGGTGAGCATGGGCGAGCGCGCCGCCCCCGCGCCGGGACCGAGCGAGATCATGGTGCGTCTGCATGGGTGCTCGCTGAATTATCACGATTATGTCGTCGTCAGCGGCGCATGGGGGCCGAAAGAACCGCGCATTCCCATGGCGGATGGCGCGGGCGAGGTCGTGGCGGTCGGCGACGGCGTGACGGAATTCGCCGTGGGCGACACCGTGGTCAGCACCTTCTTCCCCGGCTGGCTGGACGGCGCGGCCCAGGTCTTCGCGTTCGGCACCGTGCCGGGCGACGGCGTGGACGGCTATGCGCGCGAGGAGGTCACGGCCGCGGCGACGTCCTTCACCCATGCGCCGGAAGGCTGGTCCGCCGTCGAGGCCGCGACCCTGCCGACAGCCGCCGTCACCGCATGGCGTGCGCTGTTCCGCGACGACCATGTGAAGCCGGGCGACACGGTGCTGATCCAGGGCACGGGCGGCGTCTCCATCTTCGCGCTGCAATTCGCGAAGATGGCGGGCGCCACGGTGATCGCGACCTCGTCGAGCGACGAGAAGCTGGCGCGGCTGAAGGCGCTCGGCGCGGACCATCTCATCAACTACCGTCAGGACGCCGAATGGGGCCGCACGGCGCGCCGCCTCACCGACGGCAAAGGCGTGGACCACGTGGTGGAGGTCGGCGGCGCGGGCACGCTCCCCCAGTCGATGACCGCGCTGCGCGTGGCGGGTCACATCTCGCTGATCGGCATTCTCAGCGGCATTGCCGGCCAGATCGACCTGATGCCTGTTCTCGCCAAGCAGATCCGTATTCAGGGCGTCCTGGTCGGCAGCCGCGCGATGCAGCAGGAGATGATCCGGGCCATCGACGCGCACGGCATGCGCCCGGTCATCGACCGGATCTTCCCGCTGGACGGACTCGTGGACGCCTTCCGCCATCAGGAGAGCAATACGCATTTCGGCAAGATCTGCCTCTCTTTCTGAGGCGGGCCTGCCGAAGCGCGCGATTTCCCTTGCTTCCTGCGGGCCGCCTCATGCTATGCGTCCGGCCGCCATGCATGCCGACATCCTCCCCGCGATCCGCAGCCCCTCCGACCTCGCCGCCGACATGAATGCGGCGGAGCGGGAGCGCATCCGCGCCAAGGCCGCGCTCTTCGCGCCGCCGCCCGCCCAGTTGGCCGACGGCCGGCGGGATCTCGTCGGCCTTTCGCGGGAGGAACTGGTCGCTGAGCTGGACGCGATCGGCGAGAAGCCATTCCGCGCCAAGCAGCTCTGGCACTGGATCTACCATCAGGGCGCCACCGATTTCGCGCGCATGAGCAGCATCGCCCGACCCCTTCAGGAGAAGCTGGCCGAGCGCTTCGTCATCGGCCGCCCCGAGACCGCGACGGCCCAGACCTCCTCCGACGACACGCGGAAATGGCTCTTCCGCTTTCGCGACGGGCAGGAGGCGGAAACGGTGTATATCCCCGACCGCCGGGAGGATCGCGGCGCGGTCTGCATCTCCTCGCAGGTCGGCTGCACGCTCTCCTGCACCTTTTGCCACACCGGCACGCAGAGGCTGGTCCGCAATCTCGGCGCGGCCGAGATCGTCGGCCAGTTCATGGCGGCGCGCGACTCCTACGGCGAATGGCCGAGCCCCAAGGGCGAGACGCCGCGCCTGCTTTCGACCATCGTGCTGATGGGCATGGGCGAGCCGCTCTATAATTACGACAACGTCGCCAAGGCCATGAGGATCGTCATGGACGGCGAGGGCATCGCCCTCTCCCGGCGGCGCATCACGCTCTCGACCTCCGGCGTCGTGCCGATGATGGACCGCTGCGGCGAGGAGTTGGGGATCAACCTCGCCGTCTCGCTGCATGCCGTGCGGAACGACCTGCGCGACGAGATCGTGCCGCTGAACCGCAAATACCCGATCGAGGCCGTCCTCGACGCCTGCCGCCGCTATCCGTCGGCCTCCAACGCGCGACGCATCACGTTCGAATACATCATGCTGCGCGGCGTGAACGACAGCGAGGCCGAGGCGCGCGAGCTGGTGCGCCTGATCCGCGGGCTCCCCGCCAAGGTGAATCTCATCCCCTTCAACCCGTGGCCCGGCTCCAGCTTCAAGCCCTCGACGAAGGAACAACTGGCGAAATTCGCCGCCATCGTCATGGATGCCGGCTTCGCCTCCCCCATCCGGATGCCGCGCGGCCGGGACATCCTCGCCGCCTGCGGCCAGCTCAAGACCGCCAGCGAACGCCTGAGCGCCGGAGTGAAGTCCTGAAGGCGATCCCCGGACGACGGGGCTGAAACACTGTTCGTCCGATCCCGGGAATGCTAGTGTCCCGCCGCCGCGGTCCGCGAATGGATTCCGGAGAGAAACAGTCTCCAATACGTTGATTTATCTACTATTCCGAAACGAAGAGGATTTCGTCAGAATGAGCGCTCCGGACGCCAGGAAAGACATCAGGAAAGTCGTTCTCGCCTATTCCGGCGGTCTGGATACCTCGGTCATCCTCAAATGGCTGCAAACCCGCTACGGCTGCGAGGTCGTCACCTTCACCGCCGATCTCGGACAGGGCGAGGAACTGGAGCCCGCCCGCCGGAAGGCCGAGATGTTCGGCGTGAAGGAAATCTTCATCGAGGATCTGCGCGAGACCTTCGTGAAGGATTTCGTCTTCCCGATGTTCCGCGCCAATGCCCTCTATGAGGGCCAGTATCTCCTCGGCACCTCCATCGCCCGCCCGCTGATCGCCCAGCGCCAGATCGAAATCGCCGAAGCGGTCGGCGCGGACGCCGTCTGCCATGGCGCGACCGGCAAGGGGAACGATCAGGTCCGTTTCGAACTCGCCTATTATGCGCTGAAGCCGGATGTGAAGGTCATCGCCCCCTGGCGCGAATGGGATCTGACCTCCCGCACCAAGCTGCTCGCCTTCGCCGAGGAGCACCAGATTCCCATCGCCAAGGACAAGCGCGGCGAAGCGCCCTTCTCGGTGGACGCGAACCTGCTGCACTCCTCCTCCGAGGGCAAATTGCTGGAAGACCCGGCCCTGCCGCCCGACGAGATCGTCTTCCAGCGCACGATCTCGCCCGAGACCGCGCCCGACACGCCGACGGAAATCACGATCGACTTCCTGCATGGCGATCCGGTGGCGCTGAACGGCGAGACGCTCTCCCCGGCGGAACTGCTCACCCGCCTCAACAGGCTGGGCCGCGACAACGGCATCGGGCGTCTCGATCTCGTCGAGAACCGCTTCGTCGGCATGAAGTCGCGCGGCGTGTACGAGACGCCGGGCGGCACCATCCTTCTCGCCGCGCACCGCAACATGGAATCCATCACGCTTGACCGCGAGGCGGGACATCTCAAGGACAGCCTGATGCCGCGCTATGCGGAGCTGATCTATAACGGGTTCTGGTTCTCGCCCGAACGCCGGATGTTGCAGGCGCTCATCGACACGAGCCAGCACTCGGTCACGGGCCGCGTGCGGCTGAAGCTCTACAAGGGCAACATCATCGTTCAGGGCCGCGAGAGCCCCAACAGCCTCTACGACACCCGCGTCGTCACCTTCGAGGAGGACGAGGGCGCGTACAACCAGCAGGACGCGCAGGGCTTCATCAAGCTCAACGCGCTGCGCCTGCGCCTCGGCGCGCAGATCGGGCGTCGTGGCGGCGCGCTCTGAAAAACGACATTCGGAGGAAGCGGAACACGTGATGGAGCGTTGAATTCCCATCACGTTTTTCATTCGAGACCAGCACGGATGATTTCTTACCATGTCGCATATTTCGACCTTCGCCAGACGACTCCTTTCCGGCGTCGCGCTGGCTGCCCTCGTGGCATGCTCCTCCGGTCCCAAGCCGGAGCCGGAACTCACTCCCGCCCAGTTCATGGCCAAGGTCCGCGCCGAACCCGGCGTCGTCACCCTGCCGGACGGTCTGGCCTACAAGGTGCTGAAATCGGGCCCCAAGGACGGCGATTCGCCGCATAAGGGCCAGATGATGATGCTGATCTACGAAGGTCGCCTGCCGGACGGCGCGATCTTCGACAGTTCCGACCAGCACGGCAACGGCGCCTACATGCAGATGCCGCTGGACGGCCTCGTGAAAGGCTGGATGGAGGCGCTGCCCATGATGCACGTGGGAGATACATGGATGCTCTACGTGCCGCCCCAGCTCGGTTACGGCAAGCGCTCCATGGGCATCATCCCGCCCGACAGCCCTCTCGTCTTCAAGATTCAGCTTCTGGGAGTCGGCGGCGAGGAGCAGTGACGCCGCAAGGCGCGCTGCGGCCGCCTTGCGCGACGCCCCATCGCCGTGCCAGCCTCGCGCGATGCGCCTGCCTTCCCTCGACCGTTCCCTGCGCCTGCCTCTGCTGCTTGCGCTGATCATGGTGGGAGGCGTTCTCACCTGGCGGCTGGAGAAAAATCGCGACGTGGGTCTGCGGCTCTATGAGGAGGAATGCAGCATCTGCCATCACGGCGGAAGCGGGCAGGCCGCCGAGACGCCGCCGATCTTCGACCGGCTGAACGTCATCGCCGCCACGCCCGAGGGCAGGATCTATCTAACCGATGTGCTGCTGAACGGGCTGAGCGGCAAGATCATGGCCGCGGGCAAACCCTTCGACTGGTCGATGCCGAATTTCCGCCGCCTGAGCGATGCGGAACTGGCCGCCATTCTGAACTGGGTCGCGGCCCAGACCTCTTCAGAACCCCAGCCGCATTTCACCGCACAGGATTTCGCGGCGCGCCGGACGCCGGTGCGCTCCTCCGAACTGGTCCATGCCGAGCGCGCGACGCTCGACACGGCTCATCCGCTTCCCTGAGGCGCAGGCGAGGGGGAGAGCAATCCCCCTCGCCGTCTTTCACGCCTGCTCGACCTTATGGCCGTCGATCACCAGCCCGCCATCATCGGCCGTGATCTTCACCGTCTGCCCGTCATGGATCGAACCGTCCAGCAGGAGCCCGGCCAGCGGGTTCTGGAGGTTCCGCTGGATCACCCGCTTGAGCGGACGCGCGCCATAGACGGGATCGTACCCTTCCTGCGCGAGCCAGTGGATCGCCGCCGCGTCCAGATCCATGGCCACCTTCCGGTCCTCCAGCAACTGCCGCAGACGCGCGAGCTGGATGTCCACGATCTTGTCCATGTCCTCGCGCTGGAGCCGCGAGAACAGCACGATCTCGTCCAGACGGTTGAGGAATTCCGGCCGGAAATGCGCCCGGACGACCGCCATGACCTGCGCCCGCACCAGCTCCGTCGGCTCGCCGTCCTTCTGGGTCGCCAGCACGTCGGAGCCGAGATTGCTCGTCAGGATGATGATCGTGTTGCGGAAATCCACCACACGCCCCTGCCCGTCCGTCAGACGCCCGTCATCGAGCACCTGCAACAGGATGTTGAACACATCCTCATGCGCCTTCTCGACTTCGTCGAACAGGATGACCTGATAGGGCCGGCGCCGCACCGCCTCGGTCAGCACACCGCCTTCCTCATACCCGACATAGCCCGGCGGCGCGCCGATCAGCCGCGCGACGGCGTGCTTCTCCATGAACTCGCTCATGTCGATCCGCACCATCGCGCGATCGTCGTCGAACAGGAACTCCGCCAGCGCCTTGGCCAGTTCGGTCTTGCCGACGCCGGTCGGGCCGAGGAACAGGAACGAGCCGATGGGACGGTTCGGGTCCTGCAATCCGGCGCGGGCGCGACGCACCGCGTTGGCGACCGCCTTCAGCGCGTCCTCCTGACCGATGACCCGCCTGCGCAACTCGTCCTCCATGCGCAGCAGCTTGGCGCGCTCGCCTTCCAGCATCCGATCGACCGGAATCCCCGTCCAGCGGGACACGACCGCCGCGATCCCCTGCTCCGTCACGGTATCGGCGAACAGGCCCGATTTCGAGGCCTCCGCCTGCTCGGCTTCCTGCGCCTCGTTGATCTGCTTCTCCAGGCCCGGAATCGTCGAATAGGTCAGCTCGGACAGCTTGGCGAGATCGCCCTTGCGCTGCGCGACATCCATCTCGGACCGCGCCTGATCCAGCTGCTCCTTGAGCTTCTGGATCGCGTTCACACGGTCCTTCTCCGCATGCCACGCGGCGCTCATCGCGTCGGACTGCTCCTGAAGATCGGCGAGTTCCGCCTCGAGCTTGACCAGCCGCTCCCTGCTGGCGGAATCGCTCTCCTTGCGGATCGCTTCCCGCTCGATCTTGAGCTGGATGATCCGCCGGTCGAGTTCGTCCAGCGCCTCCGGCTTGGAGTCGATCTGCATCCGCAGACGGCTCCCCGCCTCGTCGATCAGGTCGATCGCCTTGTCCGGCAGGAAGCGGTCCGTGATGTAGCGGTTGGAGAGGGTCGCCGCCGCCACGAGCGCGTTGTCGGTGATCCGCACGCCGTGATGAAGCTCGTATTTCTCCTTGATCCCGCGCAGGATCGAGACCGTGTCCGACACGGAGGGCTCGCCGACGAAGACCGGCTGGAAGCGGCGGGCCAGCGCCGCGTCCTTCTCGATGTATTTCCGGTATTCGTCGAGCGTCGTCGCGCCGATGCAGTGCAGCACGCCGCGCGCCAGTTCAGGCTTGATGAGGTTGGACGCATCCATTGCCCCGTCGGACCGCCCGGCGCCGACCAGCGTGTGCATCTCGTCGATGAAGAGGATGACCTCGCCCTCCGCGCTCTCGATCTCCTTGAGCACAGCCTTCAGCCGCTCCTCGAACTCGCCGCGATACTTGGCGCCCGCGACCAGCGCTCCCATGTCGAGCGAAAGCAGCTTCTTGTTGCGCAGGGCCTCGGGCACGTCGCCATTGACGATCCGCAGCGCGAGCCCTTCCACGATGGCGGTCTTGCCCACGCCCGGCTCGCCGATCAGCACCGGATTGTTCTTGGTGCGGCGCGCCAGGACCTGGATCGCGCGGCGAATCTCCTCGTCACGCCCGATCACCGGATCGAGCTTGCCCGCCTGCGCCACGGCGGTCACGTCGCGGGCGTATTTCTTGAGCGCGTCGAATCCGGCCTCGGCATTCGCGCCCGTCACCGTGCGCCCCTTGCGGATCTGCGCGACGGCGCGCTCCAGCGCATCGGCCGTGGCCTTGCCGGCGATCAGCGCCTGCCCCGCCGCCGTCTTGCTCCCGGCGATCGCCACCAGAAGGCGATCCTGCGCCACATGGCTGTCTCCGGCGCGCTGGGCGGCGGATTCGGCGGAATCCAGCAGACGCACGAGGTCGGGCGTCGCCTGCGGCTGTCCGGCTCCCGCGCCCTCGACCTTCGGCAGCTTCGCCAGCGCCGCGTCATTCGCCCGACGCACGACGGCGGGATCGCCGCCCGCCGCGCGGATCAGTCCGGACGCCGCGCCCTCCTCGTCGTCCAGCAGCGCCTTGAGCAGATGCTCCGGCGTCAGTTGCTGGTTGTAGTCCCGGAGCGCGATGGTCTGGGCGGCCTGAAGAAAGCCCCTGCTGCGCTCGGTGAATTTTTCGATATCCATCTTGGTCCTGTCTCCCTTCTGCCCCGTTACGGCGGCAAAGCGGCTGACGACGTCCCTTTCATGGCAACGGCGTCCGGCCTTTCGCCCTGAGAAATGGGGATGTTCATCCGTTCCGCAAGAGTATCGCCTCACTCATGGGTTCGGTTTCCCGGAAGCGGGTTTCCGCGCCTCATACAGCCGGTAGCCATAGTCTCCTTCCGCCCGCAGGACGGGACGCCAGGACGTGGCCAGCGCGCCGCAGACGCGCGGCCAACTCCTTTCCTGACAAAGATCCGGGCCGGTCAGGACAAAGGCGGGACGGCGCGCCAACGCGTCGAGATAATATGCCTCCGCCCCGACGCCGAAAAGCCGCCGCACATGGCCGGGAAACAGGAAATGCCCCGCGGGGCTCAGCCCCGCCAGCACCACCGGCACCGGCGTCACCTCGATCCCGAGCACCGGCGCTTTCCCCACGAGTTTCCGCAGCGTCCCGACATGCAGCTCCGCCTCCCGTGCCCGCTCCCGCAGATTATGCCGCACGTCATGCACCAGCCCGACCAACGCCAGCGCGCCCAGCGGCAGGAAGGCCGCCACGCGCCCACGCGTCCAGCCTTCAGCGGTATGGGGCCGGGGCAGTCCCGCCAGCAGGCCGGGCAACAGGACGAGCAGGACATAATGGGGGAAGGGCCGCCCGGAGGCGAGGCAGGCCAGCAGCCCGCCCAGAGCCCACAGACGCAGCACCCGGTCCGGTCGTTTCACGCCCGCCGGCAGGAAGATGCAGAGGGCCCAGACGAGAACGAGGACCGTTGCATGCAGGCGCTCCGCGTCATGCGCGCCGTAATGATGCAGGTAACGCCATTGCAGCGCGAAATACGCCGCTCCCGTGGCGGGATGAGCGAGATAGGGCAGCAGCGGCAGGGCAAATCCCGTCATTCCGCCCGCCAGCAGGGGAAGAATCCGCCGCCGATCCTGCGCCGCCAGAAAGAGCAGCGGCAGGGCGAGGCAGGGAATGGCAAGGTAATTCACCTCAGCCGCCAATCCGCCCAGCACGCCGCCCCAGAACGGTCTTCCGTATCGGACCAGCGTGAGCCCGGCGAAGATCAGCGGCAGCAGCACAAGCTCCGAGTTCCCGCCGAGCACCTGGAACGGCGCGCCGAGCAGGATCATCCCCAGAGCGACGCCGAGCGCGGAGTACCCCTGCCGCGCGGCGATCCAGGCGATTCCCGCGATCGACACGAGCGCAAGGGCCGTGAATTCCCCCGCGCGGAACGGGTAGAGCGCGTCCCAGACGCCATAGACCACGTAGAGCCCGACGGGCTTGTGATCGAACACGCCGCCATAAGGCAGCACCCCCTGCCCGACCAGTTCCCGCCCGATCAGCACATAGAGCATCGTGTCCCGGTCGGCGAAATCCAGCCGCAGGTAGCTCCAGCCGCAGAGGACCGCCGCCACCGCGCCCATGACGAGCGCCAAATTCTTGACCCGCGACATCTCCGGCCGCCCCCTCCTGCCGTTTCTCGGGGCTTTCGCCCGCTCTCCATCCCGTGCCAAACTCCTCCGGCCGCCTCTCATGCCACAGGATTCCATGCCGCCGCTCTCTCTACGCCGTCTCCTCGCCGTCGGCACCCTCCTCCTCGCCGCTCCGGCATACTCGTCCTCCAGCCCTGCGGCGGAAAGCTGCTTTTCGACCCTCGCCACCACGCGCAACTTCAGCCTCGGCCTGCCGCGCGCGGCCGTGCTGACGCCTGACGGCCGCTCGGTCCTCTTCCTGCGCAGCTTCCCGCGCGACACGGTGCTGCATCTCTACCGCTACGATCTCACGGACGGAACGACGCACGAACTCGCGGCGGCGGGCGGCGACACGCCCGAGCATCTGTCCGTCGAGGAGAAGGCCCGTCGCGAGCGCGCGCGGCTTTCGCTGAGCGGCATCACCGAGTTCCATGCCGCCCCGGACGGCGCGACGCTGATCGCCGCGCGCGGCGGTCAGATCCTGCGCGTCCCTGTCGCCGACGGCGCGGCCACGCCGCTCCCCGGCAGTTGGACCGCCCCGCGCCTCTCCCCCGACGGCACGCGCATGGCCGCCGTGCGCGATGACGATCTCTATGTCGTCGATCTCGCCGGCGGCGCGACGACCCGCCTCACGCAGGGCGGCAGCCCCGATTTCACCCACGGTCTCGCAGAGTTCGCCGCCGCCGAGGAACTCGAACGCCCCGACGGTGCCTGGTGGTCGCCCGACGGCACGACGCTGCTGTACGAGGAAGCCGACAGCCGCGCGGTGGAAAAACACTACATCGCTAACCCCGCCACGCCGCAGACGCCGCCGATCATGTTCCGTTACCCGCGCGCGGGCACGAACAATGCCCGGCTCCGCCTCGGCCTCGTTGCGGCGAAGGGCGGCGAAACGCGTTGGGTGGACTGGGATTCGACGGGTTTCCCCTATCTGGGCCGCGTGGTCTGGCGAAAGACGGGCGGACTCTTCCTTGTCGTGCTGAATCGCGCGCAGACGGAAGAGCGCGTGCTCGCCGTCGATCCCGCGACGGGCGCCACCCGTGTCGTCCTGACCGACACCGATCCCGCCTGGCTGAACCTCACCCCGGTCGAACATGCGGGCGGCCTGGCGCTGCCTTACGCGCTCGAAGACGGGCGTTTCCTCTGGGCGGCGCAGCGCGGCGCGCACTGGCAACTCGAACTGCATCGCGCCGATGGCGGCATCGAGCGCGTCCTGACGCCGCAGAGCCTCCCCTATCTCGCGCTTCTCGACGTGGACGAGGCGAAGGGAGCGGCCGTCATCGCCGCCGATCCCTCGCGCATCGACACGCGGATTCTCCGGCTTTCCCTGAAGGACGGCGCCGTCACGCCGCTCGTCACGAGTCCGGGCCGCCACCTCGCCCGTTTCACCAAGGACCTGCATGGCCGCTTCGTCGATGACGCCAATCTGGCGGACGGCACGCGCGCCGTCACCGTCCGGGACGCCGCGACGGGCGCAGTCATCGCAACCGCGCCCTCCGTGGCGGAGCACCGTTCCTTCCCGGTCCACGCGGCGTTCACCAGGGCGGGGCCGCTCGCTCTCGATGCGGTCGTCATCCGCCCGCGGAATTTCACGCAGGGCCGCCGTTACCCCGTGATCCTGTCCGTCTATGGCGGACCCGGCGTCAAGCTGGTGAACGACACGCCCGCCACCTACGCCCCGGAGCAATGCCTGGCGGATCACGGCTATATCGTCGTCAGCATGGACGGGCGCGGCACGCCGGAGCGCGACCATGATTTCGAGCGCGCGATCAAGAACGACCTCATCGACCTGCCATTGCAGGACCAGATCGACGGGCTGAAGAGCCTCGGCGCGCGCATCCCGGAAATGGACCTCTCCCGCGCCGGGGTCTATGGCTGGTCCTTCGGCGGGTATTTCACCGCCATGGCCGTTCTCCGCCGCCCGGACGTGTTCGCCACGGGCGTCGCGGGCGCGCCGCCGGTCGATTTCGCCGATTACGACACCGCCTATACGGAACGCTATCTCGGCACGCCGCAGGCCGATCCGGAGGGCTACCGCAGGAGCAACGTCCTCACTTATGCCGAACATCTGTCCCGCCCCCTGCTGCTCCTGCACGGGTTGACGGACGACAATGTCTATTTCGAGAACACGATGAAGCTCACCCAGGCGCTGCTCCGCGCGGGCAAGCCCTACGACCTGATGCTGCTGCCGGGCACGCATATGCTGGCCGACCCGGTCCTGCGCGCCCGCGTGGACGAGGCGCGGGCGGCTTGGTTCGCCCGCGTTCTCCATCCGTAGAGACCGTTTCTTTCAGGGGTGGAGTTCGTCATAGGCGGGCGATCCCGCCGCCGCGCCGGGAGGGATGGGCGGCTCGTCGGAGACGCGCATCGCCTGGGCACGGCTCGGTCCGAGAATATCGACGCGCACCAGCAGGCCCCAGCTCGTCCGGTATCCCGCGCCACTGGCATAGACCGCCCGCCCCGGCGTGAGATCGGATGACTTCACCCCGGCGGCCGGCACGCGGAGCACCGTACCGTCCTTCAGCAGCGCACCGTTCACCGCGCCGTCGCCGTCATGCAGCAGACGCTCGATGACGCCCTGCGCGCTCACGGGCGGGGCCGCCGTCACCATCTCGGGCACCGGAATGGCGCAGAGCGGCGGCGTACCCGCGAGGGCGAAAGCGCGGATGAGATGCTCGGATGCGGACCACAATCCCCGCACGGAGAGCTTCGCGCCGGGCTTCAATCCCCGTGCCAGAGCCGCCAGCCCCGGCGGCATGACGAGCTCCGCGCCGTTATCGAGCAGCGCGCCGACCACGTCGCCGTTCGTTCCCGGCAAAAGCCGCGCCACCGTGCCGCCGAGCACCGGCAGAACGGAAACGTCGAAGACACAATCGGAACCGCTGACGATCGGCGCGGCCGGCGTGGCGGGACGCGCGTGCCGGCTCAGGAAAGGCGCCGCCTGCGCTCCCGGAACCGCAAGCGTGACGCCCAAGATCCATGCCCCCGCCACTTTCCCGCACGACATCCGTCTCTCCCTGTCTGGATTGAACTGCACTCAGTGCCGGAAATGACGCATCCCCGTAAAGACCATGGCGATGCCGGCGCGATCGGCCGCGTCGATCACCTCCTGATCGCGAATGGAACCGCCCGGCTGGATCACGGCCACGGCCCCGGCGGCGATGACGCTTTCCAGCCCGTCCGCAAAGGGGAAGAACGCATCCGAGGCGGCGACCGAACCGACGGTCAGCGCCTGGCTTTCCCCGGCGATCCCCGCCGCGTCCTCGCTCTTGCGGGCGGCGATCCGCGCCGAATCGACGCGCGACATCTGCCCGGCCCCGATTCCGACCGTCGCCCCGTCCTTCGCATAGATCACTGCGTTGGATTTCACATGCTTGGCGACGCGGAACGCGAAGAGCAGGTCGCGCAGTTCGGCCTCCGTCGGCCTGCGCTGCGTGACCACCTTCAAATCGGCCTCGCCGACGCGCCCGCCATCGCGAGTCTGGCTCAGAAAGCCGCCCGCCAAGGATTTGAACGTCAGCCCGGACGCGGTGGCGTCCGGCACGCCGCCCGTCAGCAGCAGGCGCAGGTTCTTCTTGCGCGCCAGCACCTCGCGGGCCGCGTCGTCCGCCTCCGGCGCGACGATCACCTCGGTGAAGATCTCGGAAATCAGCGCCGCCGTCGCCGCGTCCAGCGGCCGGTTCACCGCCACGATGCCGCCGAAGGCCGAGACGGGATCGCAGCGCAGCGCGGCCGTCCACGCCGCCTCCAGCGAGTCCGCCACGGCCGCGCCGCAGGGATTGGCGTGTTTGACGATCACCACCGCCGGGCGCTCGAACTCCGCCACCGCCTCGAACGCGGCGTCCGTGTCATTGAGATTGTTGTAGCTCAGCGCCTTGCCCTGCATCTGACGCGCCGTCGCGACACCGGGGCGCGCCTCGCCGGTCACGTAGAACGCTGCCTCCTGATGCGGATTCTCGCCGTAACGCAGCACTTCGCGCCGCGCGCCGGAGATTGTCAGCACGGGCGGAAACGTCTCGCCGAGCTGCCTGGCGAACCAGCCCGCGATCATCGAATCATAGGCCGCCGTATGGGCATAGGCCGCCGCCGCCCAGTGCCGACGCTGGTCCGCAGTCGTGCCGCCTTCCGCGAGCGCCGCCGTCAGCGCAGCATATTGATCCGGCGCGGTCAGGATCGCGACGTGATCGTGATTCTTCGCCGCGGCTCGGATCATCGCCGGACCGCCGATGTCGATATTCTCGATGCAGTCGTCCCAGCCCGCGCCGGACGCTACCGTCGCGGCGAAGGGATAGAGATTGACGCAGACGAGGTCGATCGGCGCGATGCCATGCTCCTCCATCTGCACCGCGTGGTCCGCGAGATCGCGGCGGCCCAGGATGCCGCCATGAATCTGCGGCACCAGCGTCTTCACGCGCCCGTCCAGAATTTCCGGGAAGCCCGTGTGCTCGGATACGTCCGTCACCGCGAGCCCGGCCTCGCGCAGCGCCCGCGCCGTCCCGCCAGTGGATATCAACTGCGCCCCATGCGCCGCCAGCGCGCGCCCGAGTTCGATCAGGCCGGACTTGTCCGAAACAGACAGCAAGGCCCGGCGGATCGGCTGGCGGTCACTCGTCGAGGAAAGGGCGGTCATGGGCGTGACAACTCCGGTATAAAGAGACGCGGGAATTGCCGGTAGCTCTTATTGCGCCGCGCCGCCGGACGCAATCTCCGTCATCAGCCGATCCGGGGGCGTCAGGCCCGGGCAGGCCGCCGCCTTTTGGAAACCGTTATCCTTTCCCGGCGGAGCCCGAAAGCCAGACATCCGGCGATAGGAGTCTCACTGCATCCAACGGGGCGGAACGGGTCCCGCGCAACTCAGCCGCCCTCCCGTCGAGGGAGACGACACACCCGTCGTCCCCGGCAGCGACAGGGGCAATCCGCGCAGGCTTCGCACGGCGAGAAAGCCGAAACATTCCGCTTCCAGACTGTCTCCGTCCCAGCCGATCGCCTCGACGGGCTCGACCGCCACACCGAGGCGCGCGCGCAATCCGTCCATCAGCGTCGCGTTGCGCCGTCCGCCGCCGCACACGAACCAGCAACGCGGCCTCTCCGGCAGAATCGTGCGGGCCACCGCCTCGACGGTGAAGGCCGCCAGCGTCGCCGCGCCGTCCGCCGCCGACAGTCCCGCGACGGCGTCCAGCGCCCGGGCGAAGGTCAGGCGGTCGAGCGATTTCGGCGGCGGCAGGGCGAAAAACGGATCGCTCAGCAGCCTCTCGACGAGATCGTCCCGCACGATGCCCGCCGCGGCAAGCGCCCCGTTCTCGTCATAGGGCCGTCCCGTTCGCCGCATCACCCAGTCGTCCAGCAGCGCATTGCCCGGCCCGGTATCGCAGGCATGGACGGCACCCGAGGAGCCGATCAGCGTCACATTCGCGACCCCGCCGAGATTGAGCACCCCGACCGGACCGGGATGACCGCGCAACAAGGCAGCATGATAGAGCGGCGCAAGCGGCGCGCCCTGCCCGCCCGCAGCCACGTCGTCGGCCCGAAAATCATGCACCACCGGCAGGCCCGTCGCCCGCGAGAGCAGCAGCGCGTCTCCCGCCTGAACCGTGATCCGCCGATCCGGCGCATGAAGCAGGGTCTGCCCGTGAAATCCGACCACATCCACCACCAGTTCGGGATACCGCCCACACAGGGTCTGCACCGCCTCGACATGACGCAGGGTCAGGGCTTCAAGCGCCGGATCGTCCGCCCAGCCTCCGCCCATGCTCACCCGCTCCAGAAGCGCCCGCAGGGCGGCGCGCAGTTCCGGCGCGTAAGGCAGCGTCAGTCCCTCGAAGCGGCGGGAAATCTCCTCGCCATCCGTCTCGATCAGCGCCGCATCGACCCCGTCCAGCGATGTCCCGCTCATCAGCCCCAGTGCGACGAGTCTCATGGCTGCTCCAGCGCGCGCCGCAGGCTCCCCCCGTGCCGCGCCAGACGCGCCTCCACCTCGCCTTCGGGGCACCCGGTCCGCAGCAGCACGGCCCGCTTGACGTTCCCTCCCGCCGCGTCGAGCGCCCCGGCGATCTCGGCCTCGGTTCCGCCTGCCAGCGTCGCCACCATGCGCGCCGCGCGCCGCGCGAGCTTGGCGTTGGTGACCTTCATATCGACCATCATCCCGCGATGCACATGGCCGAGCCGGATCATCAGGGCTGTGGAGAACATGTTCAGCGCCGCCTTCTGCGCCGTCCCGGCCTTCAGCCGCGTCGAACCCGCCACGACCTCCGGGCCGGTGGGCAGGGAGACGGGACATGCGGCCAGTTCCAGCAGACGCCCGTCCGGCGTGTTGCTGACCCCGATCGTCAGGCTGCCGCAAACCCGCGCCGCCTCGATCGCCGCGCAGGTATAGGGCGTGGACCCGCTCGCCGCGACGCCGATCACCACGTCGTTTTCTCCCGGCCCCCGCGCGAGAAGATCCCGCCGCGCCGCCGCCTCGTCATCCTCCGCGCCCTCCACCGCCTGCGCGACGGCCTCCGCGCCTCCAGCCAGCAGCAGGACGAGGCGCTCGACCGGAAAACCGAAAGTGGGCGTCAATTCGACCCCGTCCTGCATCCCGATCCGCCCTGACGTGCCCGCGCCGACATAGACCAGCCGCCCGCCCGCCGCGATGCGCGGCGCCGCCGCCTCCACCGCTCTCGCGATCTGCGGCGCCGCCGCGCGCGCCACGGCGGTCGCCGTCATCTGCGCCTCGCCCAACGCATCGAGCACGGACTCCACCGGCCATACATCGAGATCGGCGTAGCGTAGATCGGCCTCTTCCGTCCGGATCATATCGGCATCACTCCCCTGCCCTGCATCCCGCGAGCGTATAAAGTCGCCCCGGACATCACAAGCCGGGCGCGACGCTCGACCCACCCCTTCCCGTTGCACATTTCAGTCCACGGCCTGCCTGTGATAAGGAAGCACGCCCGTCGAACAGGACCAGGTCATTTCGTGCTCATCACCGCGCCCATCGCTTCCCCCTCCATACCGGCAGCCAGCCAGGCGACGCCGCTCGTGCTCGCCCTGCCCAAAGGCCGGATTCTCAAGGCGCTCAGGCCTGTCCTGGCCCGCGCCGGGCTCCTGCCGGACGTGAACTGCCTGGAAGGCGAGAGCCGCCAGCTCCGTTTCCCCACCACGGAGCCGGGGCTGGATGTCGTGCGCGTGCGCTCCTTCGACGTCGCGACCTTCGTCGCCTATGGCGGCGCGCAGATCGGCGTCTGCGGCGCCGACGTGCTGATGGAGTTCGATTACCCCGACATCTATGCGCCGCTGGATCTCGGCATCGGCGCCTGCCGCGTCTCCGTCGCGCGGCCGAAAAACGCCTCTCCGCGTGAAAACGGCGCGGCCAGCTCGCAGATTCGGGTCGCGACGAAATATCCGGCCATCACCCGTCGTCATTTCGCGGCGCGGGGCATCAATGCCGAAATCGTGCATCTCAACGGCGCGATGGAACTGGCCCCGACGCTCGACCTCGCCAGCGTGATCGTCGATCTCGTCGATACCGGCTCGACCCTTCGCGCCAACGGCCTGGAAGAAACCGAAGTGATCGCCCATGTCACCAGCCGCCTGATCGTCAACCGCGTGGCGCTCAAGACGCGGCCCGAGGCCATCGCGGCGCTCATCGCGCGCTTCCGCGACGCACTTCGGGAGACCGCGCCATGAAACGCCTCTCCACCGCCGAGGCGGCGTTCGAGGCGGATTTCGCTGCCCTTCTCGCCGCGCGGGGCGGAATCGAGACCAGCGTGACCGAGCCCGTCCGCGCGATCATCGCGGAGATCCGCGCCCGAGGCGACACCGCGCTGATCGATTATACCGCCCGCTTCGACCGTCTTGCCCTGACGGCCGAAACGCTCCGCATCGCGCCGGAGGAAATCGAGGCGGAAGCCGCGAAAGTCCCGCCCGAACTGCTCGACGCGCTCCGCCTCGCCGCCACGCGCATCGAAAGCTTTCATCGTGCCCAGATGCCGCAGGACCTGCACTACACCGACGACGCCGGGCTGACCCTCGGCCTGCGCTGGACCGCGCTGGACGCGGTGGGGCTGTACGTGCCGGGCGGCAAGGCGGCCTATCCGTCCTCCGTCCTGATGAACGCCCTTCCGGCCCGCGTCGCCGGAGTCGGGCGCATCGCCATGTGCGTCCCGTGCCCGGACGGCGTGCTGAACCCCCTCGTGCTCGCCGCCGCGAAGATTTCCGGCGTGACGGAGATCTATCGCGTCGGCGGGGCGCAGGCCGTGGCCGCGCTGGCTTACGGCACGACGACCATTCCGCCCGTGGACCGCATCGTCGGCCCCGGCAACGCCTATGTGGCCGAGGCCAAACGGCAGGTCTTCGGCCATGTCGGCATCGATTCGATCGCCGGGCCGTCGGAGGTTGTGATCGTGGCGGACGGGCGGAACGAGCCGCGCCTCGTCGCGCTCGACCTCCTGGCGCAGGCCGAGCATGACGAACTCGCTCAGGCCGTCCTCATCACGCCCGATGCGAGCTTTGCCGGGCAGGTCGTCGCGGCCGTGGCGCGGGAACTCGAAACCCTCCCCCGCGCCGCTATCGCCGGACGGTCCTGGGCCGATCACGGCGCGGTCATTCTGGTGCGCGATCTGGACGAGGCCGCGACGCTCGCCAACCGCCTGGCATCGGAACATCTGGAGGTTCTGCTCGACAATGCCGAGGCGTTCGCCGCGCGAATCCGTCATGCCGGTGCGATCTTCATCGGCCGGTGGTGCCCGGAGGCCGTGGGCGACTATGTCGGCGGTCCCAATCACGTGCTCCCCACCAGCCGCACCGCGCGCTTCGCGTCGGGCCTCTCCGTGTTCGATTTCCTCAAGCGCACGACCTCCATCGCCACGGGGCCGGACGGGCTGCGGCGCGTCGGCCCCGCCGGGGTGGCGCTCGCCGAGGCGGAGGGTCTGAACGCCCACGCCATGAGCATTGCAGCTCGGCTCGCGCTGCTGAATGAGCGGAGCGTCTGAGGCGCAGTGATGTCCTTGACGCCAGGAGTTTCCAGAAGGCGCGGCATGGCCGGATGTAGTCACCGCTTGACGCGGGCCGCGCCGATCAGCACATAACGCCAGACCGATTTTCCGGGGCAGGATTTGCCCCGTTTTTTTGATTCGCCCCATCCGCAAGACACCGAGAAAGACCCAGACACAGCATGTCAAAAGAAGATATGATCGAATTCAGCGGCACCGTGACGGAACTGCTGCCCAATGCGATGTTCCGCGTGACGCTCGACAATGACCACACCATCCTCGCCCATACCAGCGGCAAGATGCGCAAGAACCGCATCCGCGTGCTGGCCGGAGACCGCGTGAATGTCGAGATGACGCCATATGACCTCACCAAGGGCCGCATCACCTTCCGCTTCAAGTAAGACACGCGCCATGCCGCCCTCGGCCACCGTAGCGCGGCCCCGCCTGATCCTGGCGTCCGAATCCCCGCGCCGCCTCGCGCTGTTGCGGCAGATCGGGATCGAACCTGACGCCGTCCTTCCCGCCGCACTCGATGAATCGCCCCGTCAGGGAGAGCTTCCTCGCCCATGCGCGCAGCGGCTCGCACGGGAAAAAGGCGCCGCGATCGCCGCGGGGGAAACGACGCCTGCGCTCGTGCTCGCCGCCGATACGATCGTGGCGCTGGGACGCCGTATCCTGCCCAAGGCGGAGACGGAGGAGCAGGCGCGGCGCTGCCTCGCCCTGCTTTCGGGCCGCCGCCATACGGTGGTGACGGCCGTCACGCTGACTCCCGGCGGCGGATGGGAACAGGGGCGCGCCTGCGAGCGTGTGGTGGAAACGAGCGTCGCCTTCTCGCGCCTCTCCGCCAAACAGATCGACGCCCTGATCGAACAGGGAGACTGGCGCGGCAAGGCGGGCGGCTACGCGATCCAGGGCATGGCGGCCGCGTTCATCCGCCAGATCGGCGGCAGCTATTCCGCCGTCATGGGCCTGCCGCTCTTCGAAACGGCGCAGTTGCTGCGCGGCCAGCCGGGCGGCTGGCTGGCATGATCGAACTCCGCGTCGCCTGCTCTCCGGGCGAAGCGCGGATTGCGGCGTGCGACGGCGACACCGTACTGGACCATGCGCTCTGGCGTCCCGGTCTGCCGGACGGCTTCGGCGACCGGCATGTCGTGCGCGTCACACATCCTGTCGAAGCCATGGGCGGCGCGTTCGTCCTGCTCGAAGACGGCGCGACGGGCTTTCTCACCGGCTCGCACCGGCAGGACGACCTGGTCGCCGCCATCGTTACGCGCAGCCCGCAAGGCGGCAAGGGGCTGCGCCTGAAGCCGCTGCCGCCGCCACTGGACGACGCGGCGCAATCCGACGGTCCGCGCCTGCTCAGCCGTGGCGCAACGCCGCTCGCCTCTCTGGCGGCGCTGCATCCGGACGCGCCGATCCTCATCGACGCGCCGGCCTTCACGGCGCGCGTTCCGCCCGCTCTCCGCGAGAGAGTCACGCGCGTCCCCTCCGCCTTCGACGCCGCGCTCGCATCCCGGGTCGCCGCGCTTGCCGATCCCCGAGCGGAACTCTCCGGCGGGGTCGTGGCCACGATTTTTCCCACGCCGGCCCTCGTCGCCATCGATCTTGACAATCCCGCCGCCGCTAGGACCTTGCGGTCCACAATGCTCGTCGGCGCGAACATGGCCGCGATTCCCGCTCTTTGCCGGGAAATCCGGCTGCGCAATCTCAGCGGCGCGATCCTCGTCGATCCCGCCGGGGTTCCGCCCCGGAAACGCCGCGCACTTCTCGAACCTTTCCGCACGGCCTTCGCGGCCGATCCGCTGACACCCCAAACGCTCGGAACAACCGCGCTCGGCCTGATCGAAATCGTCCGGACCCGCACCCGGCCGCCCCTGCACGAATTGCTGTCGAGCCCGCACGGGATCGGACTAGCGGCCTTGCGTTCCATCCTTGCCAGTCGCCCGACGCGCGTGGAGAGACCGCCCGTCCTGAAGGCGTCGATCGCGGTCGTCACGGCGCTCGAAGCCGATCGTCTCGCGCTGGACGAGTTCGCGACGGCGTGGGGCGCGCCGCTGCGGCTGGAACTGGCGCCCGATTATCCGCTCAGTTTCTGGAGCCATGAACCATGAGTTCATGCCCCATCTGCCAACGCCCTTCGGTCCCGGCTTTCCGCCCCTTCTGCTCCCGCCGCTGCGCCGATATCGATCTCGGGCGCTGGTTCAACGGCAGCTACCGCGTGCCTTCGACCCGCGAGGAGGAAGAGGAGGAGACGAAAGATGAAAAAACCGTGTCGCCCCCGCTTGATCCCTCCCCCCGCATAAGCTAAATCCCGCCTCGCCCGGATCGGACCGATCCGGACGTCCGGTGCCCAAGTAGCTCAGTTGGTAGAGCATGCGACTGAAAATCGCAGTGTCGGTGGTTCGATTCCGCCCTTGGGCACCATCAGCCTCATTCCCTCGTGTCTCGGAGCGTTTCCGTGTTGGCCTCGGGAGTCGATCCCGGAGCCGAAAACGCCGCGGCTCTCATGGCTGCCTTCTCGGCGACCTACATCTTCGAGGGCGTTGGCGGGGAATTTCCGCACCTGACGGAGCCCTGACTCATCCGGAAACTGTTTCGGACGTCCCGGTGCTCCTGATCCATTTCCGGTCGGAATCGACCATATAATCGCGCGTGAGCGGCGTCGCGTCGATCGAGCGCGTCAACTGAAGCTGGAAATTCATGTGGCCCTGCACGCGGAAGGAAAGCTCCGCGCCGGTCAGATAAAAAGTGAACATGCGATAGAAGCGCTCGTCATACAGGGCGACGATCTGCTCGCGATGGGCCGCGAAACGCTCCCGCCAGATCGCGATCGTTTTGGCGTAATGCAGTCGCAGGATCTCGCAATCCGTCAGCCAGAGGCCGGAGCGCTCGACAGCCGCCAGCGTCTCGCTCACGGCCGGAGAATAACCCCCGGGGAAAATATATTTCTTCAGCCAGGGATTGGTCGATCCGGGACCATCCTCGCGGCCGATGGAGTGGACCAGCGCCACGCCGTCCGGCTTCAGACGATCGTGGATCACCTGGAAGAACTTCTGATAGTGATCCAACCCGACATGCTCGAACATGCCGACTGAAACGATACGGTCGAAGCTGCTCCGGACGGCGCGGTAGTCGCAAAGCGCGAAACGCACGCGATCCGTCAGCCCGGCCGCCTCCGCGCGCCGCCGGGCTTCCAGCAACTGTTCCTGCGACAGGGTGATGCCCGTCACCTCCGCGCCGTAGTCGCGCGCCAGCGTGAGCGCCATGCCGCCCCAGCCGCAGCCAATGTCCAGCACCGTCAGTCCCGGACGGTCGAGCAGCAGTTTCGAGGCGATATGATGCTTCTTCGCGACCTGCGCCTCTTCGAGAGTCATGTCCTCACGCGCGAAATAAGCGCAGGAATATTGCCGGTCCTCATCGAGAAAAAGCCGGTAGAGTTCGCCGTTGAGGTCGTAATGATGCGCGACATTGCGCCGTGCGCGCCAGCGGGGATTGAACTGCTGGACGCGCCGGAGGAAGAAGCGCCCATATTCTTCCAGCCGGTTGAAGAAGTGATTCGACCCCTTGAGGTTGACCATCAGGACGGTCAGCAGGTCTTCCAGCACACAATCCACCGGAAGAATCTCGCCATTCATATACCCCTCGCCAAAAGCGAGACCGGAATTGAACAGCAGCGCCTTCTGCGCGCGCTCGGTCGTGATCCTCATGCCGGCGGCGGGACCGGGCCTGCGCCCTGCATAGATCTTCTCCGTTCCGTCGGGAAAAACGACGCGGAGCGTTCCCTCGGCAATGAAGTGACGCATGATGCGGTCGAAAACGAACGACATATGGCAGCTCCCGGGCGAGTGTCTCTCCCGTGATTCTGCGAGGCGGAAGGCGTCGCCGTCAACGCAAGGGACCGTCCCGGACAAAAAAACCCGGCGGAGCATGGCTCCGCCGGGTTTCCTCTGGCTTATCCGGCCGGAAGCGGGACGCGATCAGGCTTCGGGCGCGTCGCCTTCCGTCTCCTCGACGGTATCTTCAGTCTCGAGGACGAAACTGTCTTCCTCGGGAACGGTCGCCTCACCCCGCGCCTGACGCTCCGCCTCTTCGGCCGAACGCGCCACGTTCACGGTAACAGGAATCGACACCTCAGGGTGCAGCGCGATCCGCGCGCCGATCAGGCCGAGGCTCTTGATCGGGTGCTCGAGCACGACCTGATTGCGGGTGATCGTCAGCCCCGCCTCCGTCGCGGCGACGGCGATGTCACGCGTCGTCACGGAGCCATACAGGCCGCCCGACTCGCCCGCCTGGCGGATGATGGTGACGGACAGGCCCTGCATGCGCTCGGCGAGACGCTCGGCCTCTTCGCGGCGCTTGATGTTCTGCGCCTCGAGCTGCGCGCGCTCGGTGTCGAAACGGGCGCGGTTCTGGGCGTTGGCGCGGAGCGCCTTGCCCTGGGGCAGCAGGAAATTGCGCGCGTAACCCGGCTTGACGCGCACGACGTCGCCCATCTGGCCGAGATGTTCGACGCGCTGCAAAAGGATCAGTTCGGTCTGGGACATGCCGCCCTCCTCAGCTTACGACGTAGGGCAGCAGCGCCAGGAAGCGGGCGCGCTTGATGGCCTGGGCCAGTTCGCGCTGCTTCTTGGCGGAGACCGCAGTGATACGGCTCGGCACGATCTTGCCGCGCTCCGACAGGAAGCGGCTCAGCAGACGCACGTCCTTGTAGTCGATCTTCGGCGCGTTCGGGCCGGAGAAGGGGCAGGACTTGCGGCGGCGGTAGAACGGCCGGCGGGCGCCCACCGCGAGACGGCGGGCCGCGGGGTTCACTTCAGTGGTGTTGGTCTCGGACATGGCGGTCACTCCACTCCCAGGTCAGCGTCTTCGCGCTCGCCGCGCGCGCGGAATTCCTCGCGATCATCGCCGCGACCGCTGTCGAAACGGCCGGCGGGCTTGCCGCCCACGCCGCGCGGCGCGGCGCGATCGCCACGGTCCTCACCCTTGCGGGAGAGAATGGCCGAGGGGTTCGGGTCGATCTCGTCGACGCGCAGGGTCAGGACGCGGAGGATGTCCTCGTTCAGGCCGAGCTGACGCTCCATCTCGCGGATCTGGTCGGGACGCGCATTCAGCCCCAGCAGGACGTAATGGCCCTTGCGGTTCTTCTTGATGCGATAGGCCAGCGAGCGCAGGCCCCAGAACTCGCGCTTCTCGATCACGCCGCCATCCTGGGCCAGCAGGGTCTCGATATCGGTGACGATCGTCTCGACCTGCGTCTGCGATACGTCGTTACGTGCAATCAGCACGCTCTCGTAAAGTGGCATTGTCACTCCCTTCGGGTTGGTTCAACCCGCTCACGCCGGCCACCGGGCCGAGTGATGTCTCCATTTCGTGAGACGGCGGGTATAGCCGGGAGACGCCACATCCCCCGGCAGGGGAAGCGCGGCGTAAAGCATATCCACCCGGCGAAGGCAAGGGATTTTACGCGGCCCCGTCTCAGGAGAGGCGCAGATGCTCCGGGATCGTCAGGCCGAGATCCTCCGGCACGTCCCAGATTTCGCGAACGGTCGAGGTCTTTTCGAAACCCGCCCTGTAATAGGCCGGCAATGCGCGCTCGTGATCGGCGGTGCAGGTATTGACGCGCAGAACGCGGCAGGACGGACCCCATGCCTGCCGCACCGCCGCATCCAGGAAGGCGCGGCCCAACCCAAGGCCCAACGCATCCGGCGCAAGACCGAGATAGCAGAGATAGGGCGCCTCGGGCGTGCGAAGATCGAGCTCGAAGAAGCCGCGGGCACCCCCCTCGGCATCCAGGAGCAGATGCACCTCGACATCCGGATCGCCCAGCACGCGGGCCAGTTGTCCACGCTCCATTTCGAAGCGCATCCACCAGCACCATGGGGCGCCGACACGGCGATACAGCGCAAGATAGTCGTCCACATGGGGCGCGGGCCAGTGGGCCAGCCGCCATGGCTCCGGCAGAGGAAGCGGCGGCGTGGACGGCCGTACGCGCATCTCGAGGAAGGTCACGTCCACGCCGAGCCGCGCGACGCGCCGCGAGCCGCGCCCCTCCGGCGCGGTGACGTCCGGCATCGTCACGGCTCAGTTGTCGTCGAGGAAGGACCGCAGCTTGCGGCTGCGGCTCGGATGCTTGAGCTTGCGGAGCGCCTTCGCCTCGATCTGGCGGATGCGCTCGCGCGTGACGTTGAATTGCTGCCCGACCTCTTCCAGCGTGTGATCGGTGTTCATGCCGATCCCGAAGCGCATCCGCAACACGCGCTCCTCGCGCGGGGTGAGCGAGGCCAGGACTCGCGTGGTCGCTTCGCGCAGATTGGTCTGGATGGCGGCGTCCAGCGGAATGACGGCCGTCTTGTCCTCGATGAAATCGCCGAGGTGACTGTCCTCCTCGTCGCCGATCGGCGTCTCCAGGCTGATCGGCTCCTTGGCGATCTTGAGCACCTTGCGGACCTTTTCCAGCGGCATGCCCAGCTTCTCGGCCAGTTCCTCCGGCGCGGGCTCACGGCCGATCTCGTGCAGCATCTGCCGGGAGGTGCGGACGAGTTTGTTGATCGTCTCGATCATATGCACCGGGATGCGGATGGTGCGCGCCTGATCGGCGATCGAACGGGTGATCGCCTGACGTATCCACCAGGTCGCATAGGTCGAGAACTTGTAGCCGCGACGGTATTCGAATTTGTCCACGGCCTTCATCAGCCCGATATTCCCCTCCTGGATCAGGTCAAGGAATTGCAGGCCGCGATTGGTGTATTTCTTGGCGATCGAGATCACGAGGCGCAGATTGGCCTCGATCATCTCCTTCTTGGCGCGCGTCGTATCGCGCTCGCCGCGCGAGACGGTGGCATACACGCGACGGAACTCGCCCACCGGCAGGCCGACACTGTGGGACAGCTCGGCCACCTGCGTGCGCAGATCGACGATGCGCTCGTAATAGCGTGTGGTGAAGGTCTTCCACGATTTGGCGGGAAGGGCCGAGACGGTGTCCAGCCAGTTCGGATCAAGCTCGTTGCCGCGATATTTCAATAGGAAATCGTCCCGCGACACCTTGCAGCTCTCGGCGAGACGCAGCATCTGGCCTTCCAGCCCGTTGAGGCGCTGGAACTTCATCTTGAGCTGAAGAACCAGCTCCTCGATCCGGTTATTATGCAGTTGCACCTGCTCGACCATCGCGACGAGTTCATGCCGCAGGGCGTGGTAGCGTTCCTCGGAGGCGCCGACGCTTTCCGAGCCGCTGGTCATGGCCTCGATGCGTTTGACCTGAAGCTGGCGCAACTCGTCGTAAAGCGGCTCGATGATCTCGAAGCGCGCGAGAATCTCCGGCTTCAGCTTCTCTTCCAGCGCCGAGAGGGACAGGCCGCCGCCTTCCTGCTCGCCGCCCTCGTCGCCGCCGGAATCGCTGTCGAACGCCTCGTCGCTCTCCTCGCCCGACACCTCGCTCTCGCCCGGCTCCTCGCCGCCATTCTGGCTGGCTTCGAGGTCGACGATGTCGCGCAGCAGCATCTCGCCTTCCTTGAGGCGGTCATGCCAGGACACGATGGCACGGATGGTGAGCGGGCTCTCGCACAGGCCGCCGATCATCTCGTCGCGCCCAGCCTCTATGCGCTTGGCGATGGCGATCTCGCCCTCGCGGGACAGCAGCTCCACCGCCCCCATCTCGCGCAGATACATGCGAACAGGATCGTCCGTGCGCCCGACGCTTTCGGCGCTGATATTGCCCGTCGGCGAGTCCTCGCTCTCGGGCTCGACCTCCTCGTCCTTCTCCTCGACCGGCTCGGCCTCGTCGTGATCCTCGTTCTCGACGACCTGGATGCCCATTTCGGAGAAAATGGCCATCACATCCTCGATCTGCTCGGAGGACATCTGGTCCTGCGGCAGGACGGCGTTCAACTCGTCGAAAGTGATGTGCCCGCGCTCGCGCCCCTTGGCGATCAGGCGCTTGACGGCGGCTGACTGGGTATCGAGAACGCTGGTGTCGACATCCTGCTCCTGCGCGCCACGATCCGTACTTGCTGCCGCCTTGGTCGCCATGCCTTGCTCCCTGCCCGCGTGTCGCCCTGACGGACGCCGCGCCCTCTCCTCAACTGATCCCGCCGCGCATCTGCCAGAAACGGGCCTGACAGAAACGGGCCTTGCGGAAACGGAAAAGAGCGGCGCTTCCATGACGGAAAGCCCGCTTCCCCGCCGCCTCTCCAGCCGGCAAAGCCAGCCGGAAATTCCGGTAGCGTGCAGGTGGGGGAAAGGAGGGGCGAAGTCAAGAGGCGCTCCCCGCGCCCGGCCGAATGCCGCTTCCAATGTGGCGCGGCAGCCTCACTCCTCTTCGGCCATCGACTCGCCGCGTTGCAGCCGGGCATGCACCTTCAGCCGGGCGATGACCGCCTCCGGCGCTTTTTCGAGACTTGTATCGGCAAACATCAGACGAAGATCCTCCGCGACGAGGCGCTGGAACTCCTCGCGATTGGCAAGGCTGTAGAATTCCCACCAGCGCTCCAGCGGCCCGGCCTCCAGAAGCGCGTCCCCCTCCCCGCTGCGCGGCAGGCGCGGCAGGCGGCTCTCCAGCACGGCCTGCCGCTGCGTGCCGACCCCCCGCTCCACCAGCCACGCATGCAGGGACTCCGCGTCAAGATCGCGTCTGCCGCCCTGCTCGCCCAGCCAGTCGAACATCGCTTCCCGCAGGGTGTCCAGCGGCTCCGGCAGCGCGACCGCCGCCCAGGCCTGCTCCACATCGGGCAAACAGGCGGGATAGACGAGCAGGATCGCCGTCATGGCGTTCAGCCGTTCCCGCGCGCCGGAAGGCGGCGCGGCGGCGACGGGCATCCGGGCCGGGAGCGATCGCGCGAAGACCGGGCTCCCCGCGCGATGCTTCCCGCCACGCGCCATCGCGAAATAGCGGTCCAGCAAACTGCGGCGATATTCGGAAGCAAGCGAGCGATCTCCGATCAGCGCGGCCGAGGCTTCCAGCTTGGCACGCAGGGCGGCGCGCTGCTCCGGCCCCTCCCCGGACACGCCCGCCGAAAGGACGGAGAACAATTCATCCGCAAGCGAGGTCGCGCCGCCCAGCACACGCCGCATCGCCTCTGGCCCCTCGCGACGGATCAGACTGTCCGGATCGTCCTTCGCGTCCAGACGGCAGAAACGCAGGGTGCGTTCCGGACTCAGCAGCGGCAGCGCGGTTTCCGCCGCGCGCAAGGCGGCGCGCGCGCCCGCCGCATCGCCGTCGAGACAAATCACCGGCGCGGGCGCGGCCTGCCAGAGCAGTTCGAGCTGCTCCACACCCAGCGCCGTGCCGAGCGGCGCGACGGCGGCGCGAAATCCCGCCTGATGCAGCGCGATCACATCCATGTAGCCCTCGACCACGAGCAGGGTCTGGCCGTCGTCGCGCAGGGCCTGACGCGCGCGGTCGAGATTGAAGAGTGTGCGCCGCTTGGAGAAGAGCGCGGTTTCCGGCCCGTTCAGATATTTCGGCTGCCCGTCGCCCAGCGTGCGGGCGCCGAAGGAAACGAGTCTGCCGCGCCGGTCGCGAATCGGGAAGGTGACGCGGTTGAAGAACAGTTCTCCCCGTGGCGCGCCGCTTTCGTCGAGGCGCATCAGCCCAGCCTGGGCGAGCATCTGCGGCGTGATCTCCTGCCGCTGCATCTCGTCCGCCAGACCGCCACGCCCGTCGCCGGACCACCCGAGCCCGAACGTCTCGATCGTCTCCTCCGTCAGCCCGCGACGGCGCAGATAGTCCAGCCCCGCCTTGCCGTCCGGCTCCCGCAACTTCCGCCGCCAGACCGCCTGCACCGCCTCCAGCACGTCGCCCAGCGATTTCGCCTCGCGGGCCCGCGCCTCGGCGCGCGGGTCCTGCCGGGGCACGTCGAGTCCCGCCTCGCCCGCGAGCTGCTCCACCGCTTCCGGAAAGCTCCTCCCCTCGGACTGCATGACGAAAGAGATCACGTCGCCATGCGCGCCGCAGCCGAAGCAGTGGAAATGATCGTCATAGACATAGAAGGACGGCGTCTTCTCCCCGTGAAAAGGGCAGCACGCCTTCCAGTTCCGTCCCGACCGCACGAGCTTCGTCTTCCGCCCGATCACCGATGAAAGCGGCAGGCGTGTGCGAAGCTCGTCAAGAAAGGCCGGGTCGAACGCCATCGCTCAGTCTCTCATGGCGCGACGAGGAAGGTCGAAACGTCCAGCGTGAAGCTGCCGTCGGATTCGACTGCGAAGTGCCGGATGACCTCCGGCGGCGCGGCGCGCTGCAGGGACCGAATCGCCTCGATCCGCTCGGCGGGCGTTCTGGCGCGCGCGACCCAGCTTTCGAACGCCATGCGCAGGCGGTGAGTCGCGATCTCGGTGACGGTGAAGCCCGCGCGCGCCAGGAGTTCCGCCCATTCGGCGAGGGCGTAATCCCGCACATGCGTGATGTCGCGCAGGAGTTCCAGCGTCTGGAGCCAGCTATCCGCCAAGGCCGAGGCCGGGGCGGTGACGTCGATAAACAGGGCACAGCCCGATGACGCGAGGACGCGGCGCTCCTCGCGCAAGCCGGTGGCGGCGTCGGCCCAGTGATGCGTCGTGAACCGGCAGAACACCGCGTCGAACAGGCCGTTCGCGAAGGGCAGGCATTCGGCCGGAGCCTGGATCGCCGTGATGTTGGAGAGTCCCTGACGGCGGGCCTCCTCCGTGACCGCCGCCAGCATCGGCGCGGTCACGTCGCACGCCACCACCTCCCCGACATGCGGAGCGAGCCGGTAGCTGACATGACCGCCGCCGCACCCCAGGTCGAGCACCCGGCGCATTCCCTTGCCGGCGACCAGCCGCTCGATCGCGTCGAGATCGGCGCCCTGGCTATGGACCGCGCTGGCCACATAGTCTCCGGCGCGCTCGCCGTAGTGTCGCGCCACGTAATCCCCACTCATCGCCCTCTCCTGCTCCAATGGTGTGAAATCCGTGAGGCCCGCGTCCCAAAAGCTTATGACAACCTGGCCTTCACCACCCCGTTGACGCGCCCCATGTCGAGATCGCCGCCGAACTTCGCCTTCAGCGCCGCCATGACCTTGCCCATGTCCTTGACGCTCGCGGCCTCCGTCTCGGCAATGGCGGCATCGACCGCCGCCGCCAGGGCGGCGTCGTCCATCTCCGGTGGAAGATAGGAGCGGATCGCCGCGATCTCGCCTTCCTCCTTCTCCGCGAGTTCCGGTCGGCCGCCCTCGCGGTAAAGCGTCGCCGACTCCGTGCGGGACTTGATCATGCCGCGCAGCATGGGGACGATTTCGCCGTCGCCGATCTCCTTGCCCGAGACGCGGGCCGCGACGTCCAGATCCTTGATCTTCGCCGTGATGCCGCGAAGCTGCGAGACGCGCTCGGCGTCCTTGGCCTTCATCGCGGTCTTGAGGTCTTCGGCAATCTGTTCGCGCAATCCCATGACGGGCTCCTTGTTGTCTGTGTGACTCTCTGACGGGCATCCGCCTGCGCGTCTGCCCCGGGGGCGGAAGGGGCCGGGAAGTTTCGTCCCACTTCGCACTCATAAAAAACATGTGGGAAAAAACTTCCCACCGCCCCGCCGTGTCGGCTAGTTAGCATGATCGGCGCAAGCGTCCGAGAGGGCAAAGACGAATGGACATCGACGGCATCATCACCCGCATCGGCGGACCGGAGGCGCTGGCCGCGCTGACCGGAGTCGGCACGGAGGCCATTCGCAAATGGCGTCAGGCCCGGGCGATTCCCGCCAGACACTGGGCCGCCCTGCTGCGCACGGGCATCACCCTCGCCGATCTCGCGCCCGGAACCACCCCTGAAGAAGAGACCCACGCCGTGTCCGACGCTGCCCAGAAAACCGTGCCGGCAACGGCCCCGATGACGGGCCCGCCGGGCGCCACCGCCGTTCTCGTCCTCGCCGACGGAACGGCGTTCTGGGGGCGCGGCTTCGGCGCATACACGGACATGGGGGGCGCAGCCGTCGGCGAACTCTGCTTCTCCACGGGATTGACCGGATATCAGGAAACGATGACCGATCCGTCCTTCGCCGGGCAGATCGTGACGTTCACTTTCCCGCATATCGGCAATGTGGGCACCAATGCCGAGGATGACGAAGCCCCGCGCGTCGCGGCGCGTGGCGTGGTCGTCAAGGAGGACGTGACCGCCCCGGCCAACTGGCGGTCCACCGCGCCGCTGGCCGACTGGATGGCGCGGCGGGGCCTGACGGGCATCGCGGGCGTCGACACCCGCCTCGTCACCCGCCGCCTGCGCGACGGCGGCCCACAGACCGCCGTTCTGGCCTTTCCCGAACATGGGCGATTCGATCTCGACTCGCTGAAAGCACAGGCGCGGGACTGGCCCGGCCTGGAGGGCATGGACCTCGCCGGAGAGGTCACCTGCGCGCAGAGCTATACCTGGGCGCTCGGCGTCTGGGAGCGGCCCGTGCCGGAGCGCGCCGTACGCCGCCGTGTTGTCGCGGTGGATTACGGCGCCAAGCGCAACATCCTGCGCTGCCTCGTGACGGCGGGGTGCGACGTGACCGTCGTTCCGGCCACCGCGACGGCGGAGGAGATCCTCCGCCACGATCCGGAAGGAGTGTTCCTCTCCAACGGGCCGGGCGATCCGGCGGCGACGGGCCGCTACGCCGTCCCCACGATCCGCGGCATTCTGGAGAAGGGTGTGCCCGTCTTCGGCATCTGCCTCGGCCACCAGCTTCTTGCCCAGGCGCTGGGCGCGCGAACCTACAAGCTGGAGCGCGGCCATCGCGGGGCGAACCAGCCGGTGAAGGATCTGGAAACCGGCAAGGTGGAGATCACCAGCCAGAATCACGGTTTCGCCGTGGACGAATCGTCCCTCCCCGCCGATGTGATCGTCACCCACAAGAGCCTGTTCGACGGGTCGAACGAGGGCATCCGCTCGACGACGAGAGACGCCTTCTCCGTGCAGTACCACCCGGAGGCGAGTCCGGGACCGACCGACAGCTTCCATCTCTTCGAGCGATTCGTCGCGCTGATGGACAAGAGAGCCGCCTGAGCCATGCCGAAACGTACAGACATCACCTCGATCCTCATCGTCGGCGCGGGGCCGATCGTCATCGGCCAGGCCTGCGAGTTCGATTATTCGGGAACGCAGGCGTGCAAGGCGCTCAGGGAGGAAGGCTATCGCGTCATCCTCATCAACTCGAATCCCGCCACGATCATGACCGACCCGGGGCTGGCCGACGCCACCTATGTCGAGCCGATCACGCCGGATTTCATCGAGCGCATCATCCTCAAGGAACGGCCGGACGCGATCCTGCCCACCATGGGCGGGCAGACGGCGCTCAACGCCGCCATGGCGCTGGACCGCTCGGGCTTCCTGAAGAAACACGGCGTCGAACTGATCGGCGCGGACGCCGATGTCATCGACCGCGCCGAGGACCGGCTAAAATTCCGCGAGGCGATGGACGAGATCGGCATCGAAAGCCCCCGCTCCGCCATCGCGCACACGATCGAGGAGGCGCGCGCCGCGCTGGACGAGGTGGGCCTGCCCGCCATCATCCGCCCGTCCTTCACCATGGGCGGCGCGGGCGGCGGCATCGCCTATAACCGCGAGGAGTTCGACCAGATCGTCCTCGGCGGGCTGGACGCCTCGCCGACGACCGAGGTGCTGATCGAGGAATCGGTGCTCGGCTGGAAGGAGTTCGAGATGGAGGTGGTCCGCGACCGCGCGGATAACTGCATCATCGTCTGTTCCATCGAGAATATCGACCCGATGGGCGTGCATACCGGCGATTCCATCACCGTCGCCCCCGCGCTGACGCTGACCGACAAGGAATACCAGCGGATGCGCGACGCCTCGATCGCGTGCCTGCGCAGGATCGGGGTGGAGACGGGCGGCTCGAACGTCCAGTTTGGCGTCAACCCGGCGGACGGGCGCATGGTCGTCATCGAGATGAACCCGCGCGTCTCGCGCTCCTCGGCGCTGGCGTCCAAGGCGACGGGATTCCCCATCGCCAAGATCGCCGCCAAGCTCGCCGTGGGCTACACGCTCGACGAACTCGCCAACGACATCACCGGCACGACGCCCGCCAGCTTCGAGCCGACCATCGACTATGTGGTGGTGAAGATCCCGCGCTTCACCTTCGAGAAATTCCCCGGCGCGCCCGCACTGCTTTCGACCTCGATGAAATCGGTCGGCGAGGCGATGTCGGTCGGCCGCTCCTTCGCCGAGGCGTTGCAGAAGGGCCTGCGGTCGATGGAGACCGGGCTGACGGGGCTCGATCCGGTCGAACCGCCGGGCGACGGCTCGCTGGACGCCTATCGCGCAGCACTTTCCGAGCCGCGGCCTGAGCGCATCCTGATGGCCGCGCAGGCGATGCGCGCGGGCCTCAGCCTCGACGACATCCACACCGCCTGCCGCTTCGAGCCCTGGTTCCTGCGTCAACTCCACGAGATCGTCGTCACCGAGAACGAAATCGCCGCCAACGGTCTGCCGCACGACGCGCTGAACCTGCGGCGCGTCAAGGCCATGGGCTTCTCCGACAGGCAACTCGCCCGGCTGACCGGCCAGACTCCCGGTGCGATCGCGGCGCGGCGACACACGCTCGGCGTCACGCCGGTCTATCGCCGGATCGACACCTGCGCCGCCGAATTCGCGTCCGACACGCCCTATCTCTATTCCTCCTATGAGGGCGGGTTCGGCACGCCGGAATGCGAGAGCCGCCCGACGGGCCGCGACAAGATCGTCATCCTCGGCGGCGGGCCGAACCGCATCGGACAGGGAATCGAGTTCGACTACTGCTGCGTCCATGCCGCCTACGCGCTGCGCGAGGCGGGGTTCGAGACCATCATGGTCAACTGCAACCCCGAGACCGTCTCCACCGATTACGACACCTCGGACCGGCTCTATTTCGAGCCGCTGACCGACGAGGACGTGATCGCGCTGATCCGCACGGAGCAGGCGGGCGGCACCGTGCTGGGCTGCATCGTGCAATATGGCGGCCAGACGCCGCTCAAGCTCTCCCGCGCGCTGGAGGAGGCCGGGATTCCCCTGCTCGGCACCCCGGCCGACGCGATCGACCGCGCGGAGGATCGCGAGCGGTTCCAGACCATGCTCCGCAAGCTCGGGCTGCGTCAGCCGCATAACGGCATCGCCCGCACGCCCGGCGAGGCGGAAGCCGTGGCGGAAAAGGTGGGGTATCCCGTCGTCGTCCGCCCCTCCTACGTGCTCGGCGGCCGCGCGATGGAGATCGTGTACGACCGCGCCGGTCTCCAGCGTTATCTGCGCTCGACGCTGATCCAGGCCGGAACGGAGGTCTCCTCCGGCCCGATCCTGCTCGATCATTATCTGAACGACGCGATCGAGGCGGATGTGGACTGCATCTCCGACGGCGAGACGGTCTATGTCGCGGGCGTCATGGAGCATATCGAGGAGGCGGGCATCCATTCCGGCGATTCCGCCTGCTCGCTGCCGCCCTACACCCTCCCCCCCGCCATCGTGACCGAACTCAAGGCCCAGACCGAGGCCATGGCGCGGGAGCTGGGCATCGTCGGGCTGATGAACGTGCAATACGCCATCAAGGATGACGAGGTCTTCGTCCTCGAGGTGAATCCGCGCGCCTCGCGGACGGTGCCCTTCGTCGCCAAGGCCACGGGAGTTCCGGTCGCCAAGATCGGCGCGCGGGTCATGGCCGGGGCGAAGCTGGCGGATTTCCGTCTGGACGACGACGCGGTCGCGCCCCATGTGGCGGTGAAGGAGGCGGTCTTCCCCTTCCATCGCTTCCCCAACACGGACACGATCCTCGGCCCGGAGATGCGCTCCACCGGCGAGGTCATCGGCCTCGATTCCAGCTTCGAGCGCGCCTTCGCCAAGTCCCAGCTCGCGGCCGGGGTCAAGCTGCCGCAATCCGGAACGGTCCTGCTTTCCGTCCGCGAGGGGCAGAAGGCGCAGATCACGGCGCTGGGCCGCAAGCTGGTCGAGATGGGCTTCTCCATCATGGCCACGCGCGGCACCGCGGCGCGGCTGGAGGAGGCGGGGCTCGCCGTCACGCATGTCAACAAGGTGCTGGAAGGCCGCCCCCATTGCGTGGATGCCATCCGCTCCGGCGACGTGCAGATGGTCATCAACACCGCCCAGGGCGCGCAGTCGGTGCGGGACAGCTACGATATCCGTCGCTCCTCCCTGCTTGCCGGCGTCCCACACTTCACCACCCTCGCGGGCGCGCGGGCGGCGATCTACGCGATCTCGGCCATGAAGGAGGGCGCGCTGGACGTGGCGCCGCTGCAATCCTACTTCAAGGCGGCGTTCTGACGCAGGGGCAGGTCAAGTGACCGCGATGGAGAGGTCAGGAACGGATCAGCCTCATCTCGTCATCCTCGGCCTCGGCTATATCGGCACGGTCGTCGCCCGGACCGGCGTGGCGCGGGGCTGGAGGGTGACGGGCACGCACCGTCACCTGCGCGAGGGAGAAGAGGACGGCGTGCGGCGGGTGTGTTTCACGCAGGTCGGAGACGCCTTGCGGACCGCCACGCATGTCCTGATCTCGACACCGCCCGAGAATGGGCGCGACCCGGCATTCGCGCTTTTCGCCGACATCATCGCCGATGCGTGCCGCCTGCGATGGATCGGCTACTACTCGACGACAGGCGTGTATGGCGACCGGGCGGGCGGCACCGTCGACGAGACCACGCCGCCTCGTCCCACGCAGGCCCGGGGGAGGATGCGACTCGATGCCGAAACCAGCTGGCAGGCTCTGGCGGCGCGTCGGCGCGTGGCCTGCGATCTCATGCGCCTCGGGGGGATCTATGGGCCGGGCCGCTCCGTTCTGGACGCGTTGCGGGCGGGGACGGCCCGGCTGATCGCCGCGCCGGCTCATCTCTTCAGCCGAATCCATCGTGACGACGCCGCAGGCGCCACATGGGCGGCGATCGACACGGCGGCGGGATGCCGGGTGCTGAACCTGGTCGATTCCCGTCCGTCGAGCCAGAGCGAGGTGACGCGCTTCGGCGCGGAGTTGCTGCGTATCGCGCCGCCGCAGGCCGTTTCGCTGGCCGATTCATTGACCGGCATGAGCGAGACGGGTCAGAGTTTCTGGAAGGAACGCCGGGTCGTGCGGTCCGACATGACGGAGCGGAGTCTGGGCCGATGCTGGCTCTATCCCTCCTATCGCGAAGGGCTCGCGGCGATTCTGGCGGCCGAAGACGGGGTGGGGTAAGCACGGGAGCCCATGACAGACTGCCCTCTCCCTTCCCGCCCGGCCCGCATCATGTCCCGCGTCCTGCCCCGCGCGTGCGGTCTGGTCGGCACGCTGGCGCTGGGCGGGTGTTTTTCCATCGGACCCGGACGGCTGACCCACGACCAGCTCGACTATTCCCGCGCGCTGGGCGAGACGCAGAAGCACGAGATGCTGCTGAATATCGTGCGCATCCGCTACGCCGATCCGCCCACCTTTCTCGACACGACTCAGGTGATCGCCGGATATCAGCTCAGCCGCACGCTGAATGGCGGATTCTATGCCTATCCGGCCGCAGTGACGAGCTATCTCTTCGGCTCGGGAAGTGCAACGATGCAGGAGACGCCGACTTTCACCTACCAGCCCGAGACCGGGCAGCAATATGCCGAGAACGTCGTCCGCCCGATCTCGCCGGTCGTCGTCATGCCGCTCAGCCTCGGCGGATTGCCGATCGATTCGCTGTTGCGTCTGACGGCGCAGTCCATCGACGGGCTGAGCAACGTGCGCGCGCTGGGCGCCGGGCCGGGCGGGGGCGGCTCGCTGAAATTCTACCTGTTGCTTCATGATCTGCGGCAGCTTCAGGTCGCGGGGGCCATGACCATCCGCATCGCCACCGATCCGCCCAAGGGCGGACAGGCTGACGACCACGACAAGTCCGACAGCGCCCATGGCGGCACGGGGAGCGGTTCGGGCGGGGCGAACGGCGTCGAGCACGCCTTCCTCGTTCTCCCCGCGACCTCGGACCCTGCGCTGGCCTCCATTCAGGCCGAGGTGCGCCGCCTCCTCATGCTCTCGCCCCATGCCGAGGAGGCGGAGATCGTCTATGGCCCCTATCCCAAGGTGCCGGGGCAGATCGCCATCCTCACACGCTCGATGTTCGCCATCCTTTCGCAGATCGCCTACGAAATCATCGTCCCGGACGAGGACGTCACCTCCGGCCGCACGCCGCCGACCATCAGTCCGGTCGGAATCGAGACACGGCCGGATGTGGTGGTGCATAGTGGAAAAGAATTGCCCGACGACATCTATACGGGCGTAAAATACCGCAACCGCTGGTTCTGGATCGAGGATTCGGATTTCCATAGCAAGCTGAGCTTCACCATGATCCAGATTCTGGCCGCGCTGGCGGCGACCAGCCATTCGCCCGGCGCGGTCATCACCATTCCGGCGAATTGAGAGGAGAAGGCATCATCATGGCGCGCAAGGAAGAGAGCTTCGTCGGCTGGGGCGTGATCGGCCTCCTCGCCCTGTTCGGTTTCGGCGTCGCGGCGGTGCTGGTGACGGCCATGGCGAATGGCGGTCCCGCGCTCGAGTTCATCCCATAGACCCTGCCCATAGTTCTCGCTCACAGGCCGCGCGTCAGCCCTGGCCAGAAATCCGGTCCGCCATGACATCCACGAGCATCTTTGAATTTCTTCTCTACATCCTCGTGGCGATTCTGGCGCTCGAGGTCGTGGCGCGCCGCCTTGCCCTGCCGCCCGCCGTCGCGCTGATCGCGGGCGGCGTCGTGATGGCCGTCCTGCCCGGCGTCCCGGATTTCGCGATCGAGCCGGAACTGGTGCTCGTCCTGTTCCTCCCGCCCCTGCTGATGGAAGGCGGGTATTTCACCTCCTGGCATGATTTCAGGCGGCATATCGGCGGCATCCTGTCGCTGGCCGTCGGAGCGGTACTGTTCACGACCCTCGCCGTCGGACTGGCGGCACACTGGGCGATGCCGTCCCTCCCCTGGGCGGCCTGTTTCGCTCTCGGCGCCATCGTTTCCCCGCCCGACGCCGTGGCGGCGCGCGCGGTGCTCGAGCGCGTCGAACTGCCGCGCCGCCTGCTGGTGGAACTGCAAGGCGAGAGCTTGCTGAACGACGCGACGGGGCTGACGCTGCTGCAATTCGCGATCGTCGCCGCCATGACGCATCATTTCAGCGCCGGGGCGGCTCTGGGCAAATTCTTCATCCTGGCGGCGGGCGGCGGGATCGTCGGCGTGACGATCGCCTGGGGGTGGCTGAAGACGCTGCCATTGCTGAAAGACAGCTCGCTCACCATCCTCTCCTCGTTTCTCGTGAGTTGGGCGGCCTATATTCTGGGCGAGGGGCTCCGCGTCTCCGGCGTCCTGGCGGTGGTCGCGGCTGGCATGGTGGTGGGCTGGCGCCAGCACGAGGCCTTTCCGGCCTCGCTGCGGGTCCGGATAACGTCCTTTTGGCAGGTCATGGTGTTCCTGCTGGAAGCCTTCGTCTTCATCCTGATCGGCCTGACATTGCGGGAAATCACCCGCCATATCGGCAGCCCGTCCGAGGCGCTGGCCCTTTACGGCAAGCCGGTTCTCGTCGTTATCGCGACGGTGATCGCCGCGCGCTTCGTCTGGGTCTACGGCGCGGGGCTCGCCTATAGCGGCCTGGCGCGTCTGCTGAAACGCCGGGCCGTTCCCTTCTCCTGGCGTTCGGCCTTCGCGATCAGCTGGGCGGGCATGCGCGGCGTGGTGACGATCGCCATCGCCCTCGCTCTGCCCGATGCGATGCCGGGACGCGGCTTCATCATCATTACCGCCTTCGCCGTGGTGTTCGTGACGGTGATCGTGCAGGGCACGTCTCTGGGCCGGGTTATCGGCCTGCTGCGCCTGCGGAAAACGGAGGGGGGCACTCTCTCGCGGCGCGAGGCTTTGGCGCGCGTGATCCGCGCGCAGCATGCGGCCATCGAGACGCTGGCCTATGACGAGAGCGGCACCCTCGTGCATCCGCGTCTGCTGGAACAGTTCAGCCACCGCGTGCGCGCCTCGCAGAACTATGTGGACAACAGGGAGGCTCTTGCCGGGGCGCGTCAGGCCCATTACGAGACGCTTCTCGCAACGATCGAGGCCGGAAGGCAGGAATTGCTGGCGCTGCACCGCGCCGGACGGGTGGAGGACGAGCTGATGCACAATCTGGAACAGCAGCTCGACCTTCAGGAACTCGCCGCCGATCTCGAACGCTCGGCCCCCTGACGCCGACGCCGGAACCCACCCCGCCTGCCTTCGGGCGTACAGGACCCGTCCATCTTTCAATGCGCCCTTCCGCTCCGTCCCCCACCATCCTTCAGGTTCTGCCCGCGCTGGGAACCGGCGGAGTCGAACGCGGGGCGCTGGAAATCGCACAGGCCGTCATCGCCGCCGGCGGCCGCGCCATCGTGGCCAGCGCGGGCGGCCCGGGCGTCGAGACGCTGCGGCGCATGGGCGCGTCACACGTCACGCTCGGCCTGAACCGGAAATCCCCTCCGTCCATCTGGCGCAACCGGAGTGCTCTCGCGCGGCTGATCGAGCGCGAGGGAATCGATCTCGTCCATGCCCGTTCGCGCGCGCCCGCATGGGCGGCGATCGGCGCCTGCCGCCGCAGCGGCGTACCGCTGGTGACGACGTGGCACGGCGTCCATCACGAGAATTTTCCGGGGAAAAAGCGCTATAACGCGGTGCTGGCCAAGGGCGCGCGGGTCATCGCGATCAGCGCCTACGTCGCCGAGCGGCTGACACGGGATTATGATGTCGGGCCGGATCGTCTGCGACTGATTCCACGCGGCGCGGATGTGACCCGCTTCGACCCGGCGCAGGTTTCGGGGCAGCGCGTGCAGGCGCTCGCCGAAGCGTGGAATCTGCCCGAAGACGCGCGGATCATCATGCTGCCGGGGCGGCTGACGCCTTGGAAGGGGCAGATGCTGATGGTCGATGCCCTGCTCCGGCTGGAGCGGCTGATCCATGAGAACTGGATCTGCGTGCTGGTCGGCCCCGTCGATCCGAAGGACAAATTCGTCCGCGCCCTTCATAAGCGAATCAGGTCACTGGGGCTTTCCGACAGGCTCCGCTTCGCCGGAATGTGCAAGGACATGCCTGCCGCCTATGCGCTGGCGGATGTGGTCGTCACGCCCTCGTTGCGTCCCGAGCCGTTCGGAAGGGTCGCCGTCGAGGCGCAGGCCATGGGCCGCCCGGTCATCGCGTCCTCGCAGGGCGGGGCGATGGAAACGGTCCTGCCGGGCGAAACCGGCCTGCTGGTCCCGCCAGGCGATGCGGAGGCGCTCGCCCGGGCGCTGGCTGATGTCATCGCCGCCCCGCCGGACGCGCTGGCATGGCTGGCGGAGCGGGCGCGCGCGCATGTGCTGGCGCATTTCACCACGCGGCGGATGCAGCATGAGACGCTGGCAGTGTATGACGAGGTGCTCGGCACGTCGCTCGCCGCGCGCTTTCCGCTCCCGGAGGAGACGTTTTGAGCGAGGATGACAGGCGGCCGGACAAGCCGCGTCCGACCATGAAGGAAAAGGCGCGGGCCGAGCTGGACGCGCGGCGCGCTCGGGAGGCCGCGGCCTTGCGGGCGAATCTCCGCCGCCGCAAGCAGCAGGTGCGCGACCGGACGGAGAAGGCGCCGGAGGATCGCGAGGGCTGACCCGCCGCCTCCCCGCAGACGCAAATTGCGCCTCTGCGGGCGAAACGCTATGGCTGGGGACAAGAACGATGGGAACGGGGCCGCCCGTTCCGCGAGGGCAGCAAGGAGAGTACCGATGCCGATCATGCCCGATAGCTGGATCCGCCGGATGGCGCAGGAGCATGGGATGATCGAGCCCTTCGTGGAAAGCCAGAAACGTCAGGGCGTGATCTCCTACGGCCTGTCCTCCTATGGCTATGACGCGCGGGTCGGCGAGGATTTCAAGATTTTCACCGATGTGGACAATGCGGTGGTCGATCCGAAGAATTTCGCCGAGAACAGCTTCGTCACGCGCACGGGCGACATCACCATCCCGCCCAATTCCTTCGCGCTGGCCCATACGGTCGAGTATTTCCGCATTCCGCGCGACGTGCTCGTCGTCTGCCTTGGCAAATCGACCTATGCGCGCTGCGGCATCATCGTCAACGTCACCCCGCTGGAGCCGGAATGGGAGGGGCAGGTGACGATCGAGATCAGCAATACGACGAAGCTGCCCGCCCGCATCTACGCCAATGAGGGGATCTGCCAGTTCCTCTTCTTCCAGGGCGCGGAACCCTGCGAAGTGAGCTACGCGGACCGGGCGGGCAAATACATGCGGCAATCGGGCGTCACGCCGCCGCGTCTCTGAATCCGAATTCCCGGGAACTCCGAATCCCCGGCATCAAAAAGCCGCTTTTATCCATCATCGGCCCTGCTCTTCTGACAGGAACGGCAAATCGGGAGTCTTGCATTGGATCGTTTCATCATTCGCGGCGGCAACCGGCTCGAAGGCGAAATCACCATTGGCGGCGCAAAGAATGCGGGGCTCAAGCTCATGGTGGCGGGACTGCTGACGAGCGAGCGCCTGCGTCTTTCGAACGTGCCCCGTATCGCCGACATCGCCACCATGCGCGACCTGCTGATGCAGCATGGCGTGGCGGTGGAGGATGTGACCGGAGACGGGCGCACGCTGTCGATCGGCGGCGCGATCACCTCCGTCGAGGCGCCGTACGACATCGTCTCGAAAATGCGCGCCTCGATCCTCGTTCTCGGCCCGCTTCTGGCGCGGATGCATGAAGCGCGCGTCTCGCTGCCCGGCGGCTGCGCGATCGGCACGCGCCCGGTGGACATGCATCTGAAGGGGCTCGAAACGCTCGGCGCGCAGATCGCCCTGGACGGCGGCTACATCCACGCCCGCGCGCCGGGCGGCCTGAAGGGCGAGCGCGTGATCCTACCCTTCGCCTCCGTGGGCGCGACGGAAAATCTGCTCATGGCGGCCACGCTCGCCAGGGGGCGGACGGAGATCGTCAATGCCGCGCGCGAGCCGGAAATCTGCGATCTCGTGACCTGCCTCAATCGCATGGGCGCGCGGATTTCCGGCTCAGGGACGGGCACGCTGGTCATCGACGGCGTCGAGGCGCTGCACGGCGTGGAGCACGCCATCATGGCGGACCGCATCGAATGCGGCACATATGCGTGCGCCGCCGGCATCACCGGCGGCGATCTCCGCCTGATCGGCGGCCGCGCGAGCGATCTGGGCGCGGTGATCCGCGCTCTGGAGGAGGCGGGCGTCGAGGTCATCGCGGAAGAGAACGCCATCCGCGTGCGGCGCAACGGCCCGCTACGCGGCGTGGACATCATGACCGAGCCCTATCCCGGATTCCCGACCGACATGCAGGCGCAGTTCATGGCGATGCTGTCCATCGCGGAAGGCGCGTCGATGATCACCGAGACGATCTTCGAGAACCGCTTCATGCATGTGCCGGAACTCAACCGCATGGGCGCGCGCATCAACGTCCATGGCTCGTCCGCCATCATTCGCGGCGTGGACGCGCTTTCCGGCGCGCCCGTCATGGCGACCGATCTGCGCGCCTCTTTCTCGCTGATCCTGGCCGGGCTGGCGGCGCGCGGAGAGACGGTGCTGAGCCGGATCTATCACCTCGATCGCGGCTACGAAGCCGTGGACCGCAAGCTCGCCGCCGTCGGCGCGGCGATCGAGCGCGTATCGGACTGACCGGGGAAACGCGAAGAGCGTCAGGCCGCGCCGTTCGGAGCCGTGCCGTCCGGCGTGTGCTGGTCCACGGCTTTCGGCAGGAGTTCGGCGAGGGCGGGCAGGATCGCAGCGGCGGGCAGCCCGGTCTTGGAGACCAGCGTCTCGACCTGCTCGCTCGTCAGGAGGCTACGCAGTTCGTCCGCCGAGATGGGCAGGTTTTCGCCCGACCCGATCCAGGAATGGACCTTATCCTCCAGCCCGGACTTGCGCGCCTGGTCCAGCAGCGTCTGGAGGCCCGGCCCCTGGATGAATTCGCTCACGCTGGAACCGAATTTCTGTTCGAACTGAGCGCCCAGCGCGCCGACGGCGCTGTTGACGAGATTACCAAAAAATCCGCTCACCGATGACGATCCTTTTCTGCTCTGCTCCCGCGCGAGAGCGGTCAGGCGGAATGCCCGACTTCAGTATGGGAATCGAGACGCGGCACCTCGATGTCGATTTCCAGCATCGAGCGGCCGTCCGTTCCCCCATCCAGCTTTATCTGAACCTTGTCCTGATCGACAGCCACATGGCGCTTGATGACTTCGAGAATTTCGCGGTGCAGCTTCGCGATCAGATCAGACTCGCCGCTCCCGGACGATCGCTCATGCGCAAGAAGGATCTGGAGCCGGTCCCGTGCGACGGCGCTCGTATTTCGCTTGGCGAAGAAGTTGGCGAGAAAGCTCATGCGACCCTCTTCTTGAACAGCCAGTCCAGCAGCCCCTTGCGCTCGACGGGAACGGAGATGTCCAGCTTCTCCCCCATCAAACGCCGGGCCGAATCGAAATAGGCGCGCGCGGGGGCGGAGTCCGGATGGGCCAGCGTCACCGGCGAACCGACATTCGAGGAGCGCAGCACTTCCTCGCTTTCCGGAACGATGCCGAGCAGGGGAATGGACAGAATCTCCAGCACGTCCTCCGTGCTCAGCATCTCGCCCTTCGAGGCGCGAGCGGGATCATAACGCGTGACGAGGAGATGTTTTTCCATCTTCTCTCCACGTTTCGCGCGCTCCGTCGTGCTGTCGAGCATCCCGATGATGCGGTCGCTGTCGCGCACGGAGCTGACTTCCGGATTGGTGACGACGACGGCCAGATCGGCGTGGTACATCGCAAGCTGCGCGCCGCGCTCGATTCCGGCGGGGCTGTCGCACAGCACCCAGTCGAACTTCTCGCGCAACTCGCCCATCACCCGCTCGACCCCCTCGGCGGTCAGCGCGTCCTTGTCCCGGGTCTGGGACGCGGGGAGAATCGAGAGAGTCTCGCACCGCTTGTCGCGGATCAGCGCCTGGGCGAGCTTCGCGTCGCCCTGGATGACGTTGATGAGATCGAATACCACGCGGCGCTCCGCCCCCATCACGAGATCCAGATTGCGCAGCCCGACATCGAAATCGACCACCGCGACATTCTGGCCCGTCTGGGCGAGAGCCGCCCCGAGTGCCGCCGTCGAGGTCGTCTTGCCTACGCCCCCTTTGCCCGACGTGACAACCAGAACCTTGGCCATGCGCTCTCCAGTTTCATGATCAGTCTGTTTCCGTTATAACGGAAATATTTCGCCGATATTACATGCAGTTTGCCGATTTTCGCAATGAGCAAACTGCGGGACGCCCCAGCTTCGCAGCTTCAAGCCAGTTTACGGATCACAATACGCTCGTCGTCCAGCATCGCCTGAACGGGTGCGCCGATCATATCCGCAGCCATTTCCTCCGCCATCATGTAATAGCCGTCGATCGCGATCAGTTCCGCATTCATACGGCGGACAAAAATCCGTGCGGTGGCCGCGCCGCCGATCCCCGCAACGGCGCGGCCGCGCAGATTGCCATAGACGTGGATCGATCCGGCGGCGGCGATTTCCGCGCCCGAGGCGACGGAGCCGAGAATGACGAGATCGCCCTCCATGTTGACGACGGTCTGCCCGGACCGGACGCTCTCCTCATACACCACGGCGCCGGAACGGGCCGCCTTCGGCGGCACGGCGTCGTCCCGCGTCTCCCCGCCGTCCTCAGGGAGATCGACCTCCCCGCTGGCCCGGCCGCCCTCGAACGTGGCCGGCCAGTCCCAGCCGGCCAGGGCGGGCCAGTCCGGATTCCCGCCCTCGACGCCGATGATCCGCACGCCGCGTTCGCGCAGCGCCGCCTGAAGCCCCGCCAGTCCCTCGTCATCGGGTTCGAGCAGGCCGAGATCGAGGATCACCGGCTTGCCCATGAAAAATCCGGCCGAACGGGCGATCTGGTCGTCCAGCGCCTCGATCCAGCGGGCAAGGGGACGCTCCGGCGAAAGGACGAGGGCCAGGAAAGACCGTCCGCGCGCGCGGATACGCATGGGCGCGGGGGAATCGGGGGCGGAGGTGGACATCGGCGGGACAGGTTCCGAAACGGGCTCGGGCATGTGTCAGGAATACGCCATCATATCTTGTTGCGCCTCTGTCACATGCCGTAGGATGGGGCCATGCGTATTCTGTACCATTTGCCGCTCTCTCCGCAAAGCCGTCAGGTCAGACTCATGCTCGGGGAGAAGCGCCTGCCCTACGAGCCGATGACCGAGCGCGTCTGGGAGGAGCGTCCGGAGTTCATCCGGCTGAATCCCGCGGGTGACGTGCCGGTTCTCGTGGAGGAAAACGGACTCTCCATCCCGAATGCCGGCGTCATCTGCGAGTATCTCGAGGAAGCCTATCCGGACACGCCGCTCATGGGGCGCACCCTGGCCGAACGGGTCGAGGTGCGTCGCCTCGCCGCGTGGTTCAACGAGAAATTCGCCAGCGAGGTCACACGCAATCTTCTGGGCGAGAAGGTGGACAAGCGGCTCGCCGGGCGCGGCAACCCCGACGGCAACGCGTTGCGGGCGGGATACGCCAATATCCGCTTCCATCTCGACTATATCGGCTGGCTGGCGGAGACGCGCGCATGGCTGGCGGGGGGCATGCTCTCGATCGCGGATTTCGCCGCGGCAGCCCATCTCTCCTGCCTCGATTTCATCGGCGATATCGACTGGAGCCGCGCGCCCGCCGCGAAGGACTGGTACGCGCGGGTGAAATCCCGCCCCTGTTTCCGATCCCTGCTGAACGACCGCATCGTCGGCTTCACCCCGCCCGAACATTACGCCGATCTCGATTTCTGAGGTGGCCGGAACGGAGAGACCATGGGATGTCGCCGTGCTCGGCGCGGGCGCGGCGGGTCTCATGGCGGCGGCGGTGGCCGGCCGGCGCGGCGCATCGGTCCTCGTGCTGGACCATGCCGCGGAAGCCGGGCGGAAAATCCTCATCTCCGGCGGCGGCCGCTGCAATTTCACCCATCTCGATGCCGGGCCGGAGCGTTTTCTCTCGCGGAACCCGCATTTCGCGCGCTCGGCGCTCGCACGCTACACGCCGCGCGATTTTCTTGCCCTCGTGGAGAAACACCGCATCGCCTGGCACGAAAAAACGCCGGGGCAGCTTTTTTGCGACGAGTCCGCGCGGCGGATCGTCACGTTGCTGCTGGACGAGGCGCAGGCGGCGGGAGCGGCGCTCCGGCTCCGGGTGCGCGTCAACGACATCGAAAAAGGCGAGGCGTTTCGCCTCGTCACGGATCATGGCGACGTTCTGGCGCGGCGCGTGATCCTCGCGACCGGCGGCCTTGCGGTGCCCAAGCTGGGCGCGACGGATTTCGCGCTCCGGATGGCGCAGCGTTTCGGGATGCGGCTCGTGCCCCCTGCCCCGGCGCTGGTCCCCCTGACCCTGACCAGCCCCGCGCCGGATCTCGCCGGCGTTGCGCTGCCCGTCGCCGCGCGGATCGGCAAGACGGTTTTCAGCGACGCCATGGTCTTCACCCATCGCGGGATCTCGGGCCCCGCCATTCTCCAGATTTCGTCCTACCGTTCCGGGGACGGACCGCCGCTGGAACTCGATCTGCTGCCCGGCATGTCAGCGGAGGCGGAGATGCGCCGCATCAAACAGGCGCGGCCGAGAGCGGGCGCGGCCGCGCTGCTGGAGGGGATACCCCAGCGTCTCGGACGGGCGATTACAGCGGAAATGCTGCCCGACTTCACCGATCATCTGGCGAATCTGCCGGACAGGCGGATCGCCGCCCTGGCGCGGCGCGTGTCGGCCTGGAGTCCGGACATCAGCGGGACCGAGGGCTACGCGAAGGCGGAGGTGATGCGCGGGGGGATCGACACGCGCGATCTCTCGTCACAGACCATGGAATCGCGCCTCGTGCCGGGGCTGTACGCCATCGGCGAAGCCGTCGACGTGACCGGCTGGCTGGGCGGATATAATTTCCAATGGGCGTGGTCGAGCGGTTACGTTGCCGGGATCGGAGCCGCATCGTGAGCCTTCGTCCTCCCATCGCAGGAGCCTCGCCCGTGATCCCTGAGAGTCCCTCCACCTTCCGCGCCCTGCTCGAGTCCGATCATGTCACGGCGCGCACACGCGCAGTGATGGCGGCGCGCGCTAAACCCGTCTCCGGCGCGCCCCGCGCGCTGTCGGCGGAGGGGCTGGAGCGCCTCCGCGCCCTGCTGGACGGCGTGCTCCCGCAAGGCGACCTCTTCGGCGACGCACGGATCGATCTGGCCGAACGGATCGACGCCCGGCTGGCCGGACCGGGAGACGGCTGGCGCTTCGCCATCCTGCCGCCCGACGCGATCGCCTATGAGCAGGCGCTCGCCACGCTGGACGCCGCCGGACGCGACTCGTTCGGCGCCGGTCTGCCGGCGCTCGACGCGGCGGCGCGCGACCGGCTGATCGCCCGTCTGGCGGAAGGGACCATTTCCGGCCTGCTCGACGGCGCGCAGATGCAACGCTGGTTCAGCGATCTGCGCGCCGACGCGGTGCAGGAGTTCATGGCCCATCCGGCGGTGCAAGGCGCGTTCGGCATCAGCGCCGTGGCGACCGGGGGCGATCGGGAGATTCAGGGCTTCGAGGAGATCGGAGCGGATCGGCGCGAGCGGTGGGAGGCCGGGCTGTGAAGGGCGCGCGCCATGCGCTGACCGATCCGGTGGATGTGCTCGTCATCGGCACCGGCGCGGGCGGCGCGCCTGTTCTGGCGGAGCTGGCGCGCGCCGGCCTCAAGGTCGTGGCGCTCGAAGCCGGGCCGCGCTTCACGGCGCGGGACTACACGCCGGACGAGATCACCGCCGCCACATTCTACTGGCGCGAGGAGCGTCTTTCCGCAGGGGAGACGCCACAGGCCTTCGGCGGCAACAACAGCGGTTTCGGCGTCGGCGGGTCGATGCTGCATTACGGCGCGTTCATGCCGCGGATCGACGCGCGGGATTTCCACCTCTTCTCCGAAACGGGACAGGGCGTGGACTGGCCGTTCGGGCGCGACACGCTGCTACCCTATATGGAGCGCGTCGAGGAGGAGATCGGCGTCTCCGGCCCCATGCCTTATCCGTGGGAGCCGACGCGCCGCTTCACCGATGCCCCGCCGCCGCGCAACGCCGCCGCCGAGGCCATGCTGCGCGGCTGCGCGGCGCTGGGCATCCGCGCGTCGGACGGCCCCGCCGCGCTGATCACCCGGGCGCGGAACGGGCGCGGCGCCTGCGTGAATTGCGGGGCCTGCCATCAGGGCTGCCGCAACGGCGCGAAATCGGGCGTGGACAACAGCTTTCTCCGTCGCGCGGAGCAGGATGGGGCGGAGATCCGGCCCGGCTGCTTCGCGCATGGCATCGAGACGAACGCGGCGGGCCGCGTGACCGGCGTGGTCTATCGGCATGAGGGGGTGGATTACCGGCAGGCCTGCGGGACGCTGATCCTCGCCGCCGGTGCGGTCGAAACGGCGCGGCTGCTCCTGCATACGGGGCTGGCCAACCGGAGCGGTCAGGTCGGGCGCAACTACATGGCGCATGTCTCCACGCAGGTCTGGGGGCGCCTGCCGGAGGAAACGCGGCCGAACAAGGGCTACCCCTCGCTTGCCATCACGGAGGAGATGATGCGTCCCGCCGATGCGGATTTCGTCGGCGGGTATCTGATCCAGTCCCTCGGCATGATGCCGCTCACCTGGGCGACGAATGTCGCGCGCGGGCGCGGCCTCTGGGGGCCCGACCTCACACGCGCGCTCGCGGGATACAACCACGCCGTCGGGCTGGGGGCGCATGGCGACTGCCTGCCCCATGACGGCAACCGGGTCACGCTTTCCGACGAGCCGGGCATGGCGTCCGTGCCCAAGCCGCTGATCTCCTTCAGCTATGGCGCGAATGAGCGCGCCATGCACGCCCATGCGGAGCGCACGCTGCGCGCGATCCTCGCGGCGGCGGGAGCGGAGGATATCTGGGCCATGCCGCGCGATGCGCATATGATCGGCACCTGCCGCATGGGGAACGATCCGGAGTCGAGCGTGGTCGATCCGTTCGGGCGCAGTCACGACATCGAAAATCTGTGGATTTGCGACCACTCCGTCTTTCCCAGTGCGACGGCGGCCAATCCGGCGCTCGCCATCATGGCGCTCAGTCTCCGGATGGCGGAAAATCTGACGGCACGGCGCGGACGCCCATGACGAGCATCGTCATCAACGGGGCGAACGCCGCCGAACTGGCAGCCTGGCGCAAGGAATTCGCGGCCTGTGCCCCGGATTGGGACGTGCTGGACTGGAACGATCCCGCGCTCGATCCGGCGAAACCGGACTTCGCCTTCGTTTACCGTCCGGAAGGGAAACGCCTCGCGGCGATGCCGAATCTGCGCGCGGTCATCAGCCAGGCGGCGGGCGTCGATCATATTCTCGACGACCCCGATTTTCCCCGCTCCCTGCCGGTCTATCGCATGGGCGGCGAGGAGGTGAGCGGGCAAATGGGCGATTATGTCTGCTGGGCCGCCTTCACCCTGCTCCGCAAGACATGGCGCTGGGCGCGCCTCCAGCAGCGGCACGAATGGCACACGGACGCCCTCGACCGCCGCATGGCCTCCGAGGTCACGGTCGGCGTCATGGGGCTCGGTCAACTGGGCCTCGCCACGCTGGAACGGCTGAAGGGCGCGGGATTCCGCGTGGCCGGCTGGGCGCGGAGCGCGCATGTGATCGACGGCGTCGCGACCTTCCACGGCGCGGACGGTCTGGCTCCGTTCCTGCGCGGGCTCGATTTCGTGGTGTCGCTGCTTCCCGCCACGCCCGAAACCGACGACCTGCTGAACGCACGGATGCTGGCGCTGTTGCGACCCGGCGGCGGCGTCATCAATGCTGGGCGCGGCAATCAGGTGAACGAGGCCGATCTGATCGCCGCCCTGCGGTCCGGCGCGCTGAGCGGCGCGGTTCTGGACGTGTTCGCGGAGGAGCCGCTGCCGCCCGACTCGCCGCTCTGGGACTGTCCCGGCATCATCATCTCGCCTCACTCAGCCTCCGACGCCTCCTACCGCGCGCGGGCGCAACGGGCGGTGGAGATCATCCGCGATCTTCTCGCGGGCCGGGAAGCGCCGCTAAAGGTCGATCCCGCCCAGGGATATTGATGGCGGCCACGCGGCCGCTTGCATTTCGACGCAGCCGCGCAGGCTGAAACGCGACGGCCAGCGGGTAGTGTCTCAGGTTGAAATATCCGGTTTTTGGGGGGATGCGGAAGGTCGGCTATTTGTCAAAAATCATGATCAAGCTGCCATGATTTTTCTCTTTATGGAGCTGTCCTTCAAATAATCAGAGCCGTATTATTGAGGTCCAGGCGTAGAGGACGGATAAAGTCTGCGGGCAACCCGCTCCATCGTTAGCCCCTGCACAATGATCGTAAACACCACGACGCCGTAACAGACAGGCAGCAGCAGGTCACGCAAGTTTCCGGGCGGCAACCCAAGCGCCAGCGAAACCGAAATGCCGCCACGCAGACCGCCCCAGGTCAGGATCCCAAGAACACGGCCCCGCTCCCATTGCCTGAAGTGAACCGGAAGCGTTGAAAACAATACGCTCAATACCCGCACGGCAACGGACAGTGGGATCACGGCTAGGGTCGCCAGCACCGTAAACAGATGTGGCGTGACCTCAAGGATTTCAAAGCCGATCAGCATAAACAGCAGGACGTTCAGCACCTCGTCAATGAGTGTCCATGCGATGTCGAGTTCCTTTCGGGATGCCTTATCGAAAACGGAATGGCTATAACTCGTTCCGAAGCACAGTCCCGCCGCCACGACGGCAATCGCACCCGACATGCCAAGCTGGTTGGCAATGCTGAAGGTTCCCGTCGCCAGAGCCAGCGACGTCAGCAGATCGATATGCGGATCCCGCTGTCCCTTAAGCACACGGAGCGCGATCCATCCGGTCAGTGCGCCCAATAGGCCGCCACCGATCGCCTCGCGGCAAAAGCTCAGAGCAATCTCGGAGGCGGTCACTTCCTGACTGTCCCCGGTCGCCAGTCCGATCGTGACGCCGAAAATCACCACGCCCACGCCGTCATTGAACAGGCTCTCCCCTGCGAAAACGGCCTGAAGGGGGGCGGGCAGTCCGAGACGTTTCAGCATGCCGACAACTGAAACTGGATCAGTTGGCGCGAGAATGGCCCCAAGGACGATGCACCACGTGAAAGGAATGGCATGACCCAACACAGGGAAGACGTACCATGCCGCGATCGCCAGAAAGGCAACAGCCAGAACGGTTCCCAGAACAGAGAGAGCGGCCACGGAGGCAAGCTTTGCGCGCAGATGTCCGACATCCACCTGCGTGGCCCCGGCAAACAGAAGCAGGGACAGCGCGCCACTCAGGAGGGCCGTGGGAAGATTGATGGCTCCGAGCACAGATCGCGGGAGAGCCTGAAGGTCATAGGCCGGTATCAGCGGATTCAGGATCATGACCAGCAGGGAAGCCAGCAATGAGAAGACCAGCACGCCGATCGTCACAGGAAGGCGAAACGTGTGGTGATTGACAATGCTGAATCCTGCCGAGAGGGTCAGAAGCAGAGCGAGGAGGCTGATGGTATCCATGCCTTCACCGCTGGCCGCTGCCGTCCCCCACGTCAAGAAAAACCGGCGATGGTCCGCTATCGGAGATAGCCTGACTGGTCTTCCCATGTCCGAGATGAGGCGTGAACAGTCGTTAGGCAAACGGGAATTGAGCTTCAATCGCACTCTATATCCGTCGGAACATGTAGATTGTTGAATGCCGCGTCCTTCCATCTGGGTCCCAAGCATAACCCGGAATGACGCCGGCGACCTCAAAACCTAGCGAGGCGTATAATGACTCCGCAATATCCCCGCTTCGAGTATCCAGCGTGACAAGGGTCTTGCCGAGTTCCCCGGCGCGCTTAATCGCGTGCTCCATGAGAAGGCGCCCCACCCCCAGCCGTCGGAACTTGGGATGAACCATCATCTTTGCAATCTCGCACCGATGCGGCTGGTTGGGCGGCATTGCGATGATGAGCTGTACCGTGCCGACGACCCTTCCGTCATGCACCCCGGCAAACAGCGTACGTCGTTTCGCCGTCACCTCTGTTCGGATATCGTCGGACCAGTAGCGCGCTGCGTCGTTATGTTGCAGGGGAGCCATGAAGCCTATGGCGGCTCCCCCGCTGACGCTCGCCACAAGAATAGCGGACAACGCACTCACGTGCTCGTCCACGGCGAGTGCGTCGACTTCAATGACATTGGTGTTCATCAAGAACTCCTTAGGCCATGGCGATGACATAGCGGGCGGGCAGGTCTCTGGTCTCGAACGAGGAAGGGCCGTGCAGCTGATATCGCAGGCAATCACCTGGCCGCAGATCGCGCGCGACACCGGCCACCACGATCGTCAGTAACCCGTCAAGCATGACGAGATGATGTTCGTGGCCCGGGAAGGCAGGCAGATCGTAAAAGATGCGTTGGTGAGGCTCGATCGAGCACTCGATCATCTCAAGCTTCAGCTCCTGGTTGGGCGGGGAAACAGAGCGCCGCACAAAGCCCTTCTGCGGATCCGTCCAGACGTTTTGCTCTGCGCGCCGCACCAACGGCGGAAAGTTGGGCTCAAGCGGAGCAAGGAGCCGGGACAGTGGTATGGCGAAGGCGGATGCCAAACGACCAAGTGTCTCTGCCGTAGGGCTGACATCTGCGTTCTCGATGCGTGAGAGAGTGGCACGGCTTATGCCACTCTTATCGGAAAGCGTCTGCAAGCTGAGACCGCTGTCGACCCGCAGCAGCTTCAGATGTTTCGCCAAGGCCAGATGGGATTTATCCATTTTGTCCATATATGGGAAATATTCCCACTAACGAGACGATGCAAGCAAAAGTGAGTTCCCTGGGGCGATATGTAGGGGTTGCCTTGAAATGTCCGCACTTGAGACGGATCAGCAAGCGTCAGAATGTCTGAGAAGAGGCGAAACCCAAATTTCAAACTGAGTCGCGGCCGGCCAGCGATAAGGATGGACAAGAGCGGAGCGAGCGACTAAGAGGCGTTCTTAACTGTTTTCGCGGGACGCCGGACATATGGATCTGAATGCTTTGCCGAAAGGTGGCCATGCCGTGATCGACCGTGTCGAGGCCCGCGGCGGTGTCGATCCGATCATGACGCGGTTGCTGGAACTCGGCTTCGTTCCCGGCGAAGCGGTGGAGATGGTGGCGCGTGGTCCGCTGGGCGCTGATCCGGTGGCGGTGCGCGTCGGCACGGCGCGTTTCGCGCTCCGTCGGGAAGAGGCGGCCAGGGTGCATCTTCGCCCGCTGCATCTTTCCCCGGCGCATCTTCGCTCCGCCGCCTGAGCGACGACATCCGGCCTCCTGATGAACGTCGTCGAGCCGCGCACCGCCACTCTTTATGCTGCGCTGGTCGGCAATCCCAATTGCGGCAAGACCGCGCTGTTCAATCAGTTGACCGGCAGCCGCCAGAAAGTCGCGAATTACGCCGGCGTGACGGTGGAGCGGAAGGAAGGGCGCTTCGTCACGCCCCAAGGCCGTCCCGTCAGGCTGCTCGATCTGCCGGGCGCGTACAGCCTCACCGCCACGAGCCCGGACGAGACCGTCACGCGGGCCATCTGTCTGGGCGAACACCCCCGGGAAGGCCGTCCTGAGCTTCTGATCTGTGTCGTGGATGCGACCAATCTGCGCCTGCATCTGCGGTTCGTGCTGGAGGTGCGGCAGCTCGGCCAGCCGATGATCCTCGTCATGAACATGATGGACGAGGCGGAACGGCGCGGCATCGTCATCGATGTGAAGGGACTGTCCTACGAACTCGGCGTCACGGTGATCCCGGCGGTGAGCGTCCGCAAGGGCGGCGCTCACGGCGTGCTCGACGCGCTGGACGCCCCCCTGCCCTCCGCGCCGCCGCCGCTTCCCGAAGGCACGGATCTGCATGCCGAGGTGCGGCGGATTCTCGCCGTCTATGTCACGGACCGCTCGCGCGAGAGCGTGGTGCTGGCGGACCGGCTGGATCACTGGTTCCTGCATCCGGTCATCGGTCCGCTGATCCTGCTGACCGTGCTGTTCACAATGTTCCAGACGGTGTTTTCCTGGGCGCAGCCGCTGATGGATGCGTTGCAGGCGCTGGCTGACGGGCTGGGCGCCGCCGTGCGCGCGACCCTGCCGGACGGATTGCTGCGCAGCCTTCTGGTGGACGGAATCATCGCGGGCGCGGGAACCGTGATCGTCTACCTGCCGCAGATTCTCATTCTCTTCCTCTGGATTCTGGCGCTGGAGGAATCGGGATACCTGCCCCGTGCGGCGTTTCTGCTGGATCGCATCATGGCGGCGGCGGGGCTGTCTGGCCGTTCCTTCATCCCGCTGCTTTCGAGTTTCGCCTGCGCCATTCCCGGCATCATGGCGACGCGGACGATCCAGCATCCGCGCGACCGTCTGGTGACGATCCTCGTCGCCCCGCTCATGACCTGTTCGGCGCGCCTGCCCGTCTACACCCTGCTGATCAGCGCCTTCATTCCCAAGCGGCATGTGCTGGGCGTCTTCGGGTTGCAGGGCCTGGTCCTGTTCGGCCTCTATGCCTTCGCCATTGTCAGCGGCCTGATCGTGGCGCGGCTGATGACGCGCGGCGTCGCGGCCGCGGAACATCCGCTGCTCCTGGAACTTCCGGCCTATCGCCTTCCTGTCCCGCGCAATCTTGCGCTGGGGTTATGGCAGCGCGCCACGATCTTCCTTTCCCGCGTCGGCACCATCATCGTGACGCTGAATGTCCTGCTCTGGGCACTGTCGAGCTTTCCGCCTCCGCCGGCGGGGGCGGCCGGCGCTGCGATCGACTGGAGTCTGGCCGGGCGGATCGGACACTGGATGCTGCCGGTCTTCGCGCCGATCGGCTTCAACTGGCAGATCTGCGTGTCGCTCATCCCCGGCATGGCGGCACGCGAGGTCGCGGTGTCGGCGCTCGCGACGGTCTATGCGCTGGGGGAAACCGGGGATGCCGCGGTAGACAAGCTCACGCCGCTGCTTTCCGCGCAATGGAGCCTCGGCACCGCCCTTTCGCTCCTGGTCTGGTATGTCTTCGCGCCGCAATGCCTCTCGACGCTCGCCGTGATCCGGCGCGAGACCGGAACGTGGAAATGGGTCGCGGTGACGGCGGGCTATCTCTTCGCCCTTGCTTATGGCGCGGCGCTCATTACGTATCAGGGAACCCGGTTTTTGGGGGGAGGCTGAGACATGGTGGAATTGCTGAGTGTCGGGCTGATCGTGGCGCTCTGCGCGGGGTACTGGGCGCGACGGCTCCTGCCCGCGCGAGGCCGCGCGGCGACCGCGCCGGTCTCGAAATGCGGCGGATGCAGCGCCTGCGACAGAAACGGCGGCTGCCACTGAACGACGGACCGAACGGGCGCCTCAGACGTGGCCGGGCGCCGAGCGCCGAGCGCCGGGCGGAGTTTCCGCGGGAAGCGCTTCGGTTGCGCCTGACGCCTCCTCGTCCAGCGCCTTCGCCACGGCGGCGTCGAGGGGTTGAAGCCCCGGCAATTTCGGTTGACGCCCCTTCACGCGGTCTTCGAGCGCCGCGTTCACTTCCGCCCCGAACAGCACGACATAGGCGCTGACCCACAACCACATCATGATGGCGGCCACCGCGCCCAGCGGGCCGTACGTTGCGCTGTAGGCGGCGTAATGCCCGACATAATATGAGAAGCCCAGCGACGCGCCGACCCAGACGATCGTCGCCAGCAGGGAGCCGGGCAATATCCAGCGCCACGCCACATGGTTCCGGGCCGTCCCGTACTGGTAGAGAATCGAAAGCACCATCAGCACGAAGAGCAGCATCAGCACCGGACCGCCCATGCGGATCGCCAGGCGTGTCCCGACGCCCATCAGCAGGCTCGCGGGCCATGGCAGACTCCCCAGGCCGAAATGGACGGGAATGAAATCGACCAGCGCCGGAAGCCCCACCATCAGCGCCAGGGTCAACACCGCGCCGAGCACGGCACAGAGCGTCGTGGCGAGCGCGAAGGCCTGAAAGGCGAGGAAGCTTCGTTTCTCCTCGACGCCGTAGGCGATGCTGAGCGCCGAGAGGATGGATTTCGTCGCCGCCGAGGCGGACCACAATGCGACGGTAAGCGAGAAGACCAGGCCGATGGTCAGCGAACTATGCGGCTGGGACACGAGGTTATGGATCTGGCCGCCGATGAGGTTATAGGCCGAGCGGGGCAGGAGATTCCGCATGACCTGCAATTGCGGTTCGACCGTCTCGAGGCTGAAGGCCAGGCCGTAGAGCGAAATCAGCGTGGTGAGCGCGGGGAACAGCGACAAGGTGGCGTAGAACGCGCAGCCCGCCGCGGCGAGGGAGATCTGGCTGGTGCCGAGTTCGGCGAAGGTCTGCTTGAAAATGATGCTCCAGCCAGCCCGCGGCATCCGCCATGGCGACGCGACCCCGGTGCCCGGCGCGTGAAGCCCCCGTTCCCGCGCCTGCCGAATCGCGATTTCATCCTGACGCAGACGCTCCCGCCCGACTTTCCGTCTCAGGCGATCGTCTTCCGGATCGAACGCCTCGATCGTGGGGTCCGGGATCATGGGGTCCGGCAAGGGCGGTGCTCCTGATGCTGCGGTGGGAGATGCGAAGGCGGCGAGCCCGGCAATCGGCACGGATTGCACTGCGGGACGCGCCCCGGTTCCCTGCGATGTTTCAGCACGTTAACCGGGACGGACGGCGAAGAATATGAAATTTGCGCCTCGACCCGAAATCATTGTTGCACTCCCCTGCGTTTGGGCCCATATGCGCGCCCACGCAGCAACGCACGTGCCACTGGCCCTCTGAAGGTTACGCAACGACGTCAAGCGTTCTGGCAATCGGGTTGCCCCAGTGTGTCTCGGCCTTCCATCCGGGGCGCAGCGTAGCAGCCGAAGTTTGATCGCCGGTCCGTTCGACCGTTTCGCAACACGTGCCGCTCCGCAAGGGCGGCTATTGGGGAGGGAGTAGCCATGACCCCGAAAATCGACCGATTCCTCGCCGAGCAACAACCGGCGACCCCGTGCCTCGTGGTGGATGTCGATCGCGTGGCGGAGCGTTATCACGCGCTGCAAGACGCGCTTCCGCTCGCGCACATCTACTATGCCGTGAAGGCCAATCCGGCGCGCGCGATCCTGGAGCGTCTCGTGACGCTCGGCTCCTGCTTCGACGCGGCCTCCATCGGCGAGATCCGCATGTGCGTCGCGGCGGGCGCGTCGGCGGACCGGATTTCCTTCGGCAACACGGTCAAGAAGGTTTCCGCCATCCGCGAGGCGCGCGAGTTGGGCGTCGATCTCTATGCTTTCGACAGCATGGAAGAACTGGAGAAGATCGCGGCCCACGCGCCCGGCGCGCGCGTCTATTGCCGTCTCGCCGTGGAGAACCAGGGGGCCGACTGGCCGCTGTCGCGCAAGTTCGGCACGACGATCGAGCATGGCCGCGTGCTGATGCTGCGCGCGCGCGAACTCGGCATGGACCCGTACGGCCTGTCCTTCCATGTCGGCTCCCAGCAGACCGACACGGCGGCCTATGAGGCGGCAATCGCCCGTGTGGCCATGCTGCACACGGACCTCGCCCGCGCGGGCATCGAGATCCGCATGGTCAATCTGGGCGGCGGCTTCCCGGTCCGCTACACCAGCGACGTGCCGGAGATCGATGCGTTCGGCATGGCGATCAGCCAGGCGATGACGCGTCATTTCGGCAACGACCTGCCGCTGATGCTGGTCGAGCCGGGGCGTTTCCTCGTCGGCGACGCGGGGGTGGTGTCCACGGAGGTCGTGCTCGTCAGCCGTCGCGGCGGCAAGCAGAGCGATCCGCGCTGGGTCTATCTCGATATCGGCCGTTTCAGCGGTCTGGCCGAGACCGAGGGCGAGGCGATCCGCTATGATTTCCGCACGCCGCGCGACGGCGACGCCTGCGGTCCGACGATCATGGCGGGGCCGAGCTGCGATGGCGTGGACATCATGTATGAGAAGCGCCGCGTCGGCCTGCCGGTTACACTGGAGTCCGGCGACAGGATCGAGATTCTCTCGACGGGCGCCTATGTCTCGACCTATTGCTCCACCGGCTTCAACGGCTTCCCGCCGCTGACCGAATACTACATCTGATCCGTCACGGAACGGCCCGCGCGGCGGGGTGCGGGCCGATCCAGGCGAGAATCCCGGCGAGCGTCACGATCGAGACGATCGTCGTCAGCAGCGTGGCGCGGCTGGCGATCGCGGCCTCGCGGTCGTAAAGCTGGGCGAGCATGAACGGCCCGGTTCCCGTCGGCAGGGCGCTGAGCACCAGCGCCTCCTCCACCCAGAGCGTCGGCAGGGCGAAGAGATAGATCGCCGCGAGCACGGTCAACAGCGGCTGCACGAACAGCTTGAGCAAGGACACGCGCAGCACCGCGCCGAACGGCGCGGGCTGGTCGCGCGTCTCGGCCAGGAAGAGGCCGATCGTCACCAGCGCGCAGGGGCTGGCCGAATCGCCGAGCATCGTCATGAAGCGCGAGATCCCGGCGGGCAAAGGCAGGGCGGCGGCGTTCCAGGCCAGACCGGCCAGCGGCGCGAAGACCAGCGGATTCAGCGCGAGGCCCTTCATCACCCGCCCGAAGGCCGATCCCCCGGCCGTCTTCTCCTGCTCCTCGATTTCGATGAGAAGAATGACCCCGGCCATCAGCAGGCAGACCGTCAGCAGGTTGGAGATGGTCAGGGCAGCGTTCACATGCGCGCCGAAGACGCTGAGGCAGATCGGAATCCCCATGAACGCGGTGTTGGCGTATCCCGCCGCGAGCCCCTCGATCGCGGCGCCGGACAGGCGATGCGCCGTCGTCGCCGGGCGGCCCCAGTCCCAGATCCAGCCCAGCGCGAAGGTCGCCATCATGCCCAGCGCGAAGGCGGAGGTGAAGCCGGCGTGCCGGAGATCGGAAAGCGGCAGGGTCGCCGTGATCTGGAACAGTTCGGCGGGCAGCGCGAGACGGAGGACGAAGCGGTTGAGCACGGTCGTCGCGTTGGCCCCCAGCCAGTTCCGCAGCGCCGTGACATAGCCGAAGGCGATCAGGCCGAAGATCGGGATCAGGAGGGTGAGAATTTCATTCAAGACGGACCGGCCTCCGGGCTCGCATGATCGCTTCGATGGCTGCCGCCGTCCCAACGATGGAAATGTGATTTCCGCGCTCAATGTCACATTTGCATCGTGCCGCGCAAGAGACGCCCGCCCGGCCTTTCACTTCGGCTTGAAAACCGGGCGGTTTCTGTTAGCACCATGGGGTATCACCGGGTCCGTTCATGGACCGCGTCAATCGAGGATCGCCGTCATGACCGCTTCGCCCCGCCAGACAGACGTCGCCATCATCGGCGCGGGGCCGACGGCGCTCTTCGCGGCGTTCGAATGCGGCATGCTGCGCCTGTCCTCCCTGCTGATCGACGCGCTCGACTGCGTCGGCGGCCAATGCGCGGCGCTTTATGCGGAAAAGCCGATCTACGATATTCCGGCGCATCCGGCGATCGAGGGCGGCGCGCTGATCGAGGCGCTGGAAGCGCAGATTACCCCATTCAACGTGCCGCGCCTGCTGGGCCAGCGCGTGGAGGGTCTTCAGGGCCAGCGCGGCGACTTCACGCTCACGACCAGCGCCGGAGAGACGATCCGCGCCAAGGCCGTCATCATCGCCGCAGGCGCCGGAGCGTTCGGGCCGAACCGCCCGCCGCTCGACGGGCTGGACGCGTATGAAAAGACAGGCGCGGTGCAATATTACGTCCGCAGGCGGCAGGATTTCACGGATAGGCGCATCGTCGTGGCGGGGGGCGGAGATTCGGCGCTGGACTGGGCCCTGTCGCTGTCCGACATCGCCAGACATGTCTATCTGCTGCACCGGCGCGACAGATTCCGCGGCGCGCCGGAGACGCTGGCGCGGATCGAGGCGCAGGTCGCCGCCGGGAAGATCGAGAAGGTGGTGCCGTATCAGCTTTCCGGATTGCGGGGCGAAAACGGCCGTTTGCAGGCCGTCGAGGTTGCGACGCTCGATGGCGCGGCGCGTCTGCTCGAAGCCGACACGCTGCTGCCGTTCTACGGACTTTCGACCGATCTGGGGCCGATCGCGGTCTGGCCGCTCGACACCCATCGCAGCCAGATTCCCGTCACCCCGTCCACGCTGGAGACCTCCCTGCCCGGCGTGTTCGCCATCGGCGACGTGGCGAGCTATCCCGGCAAGCTGAAGCTGATCCTGCAAGGCTTCAGCGAGGCCGCCATGGCGGTGCATGCGATTCATGGCGTCGTCCATCCCGACACGCCGCTGCATTTCGAGCATTCGACCAGCCTCGGCCTGCCGGGGGTGGCTTGATTTCCCCCGTCCGCGATATCGGGAACGGGGCCGGCGGCCGGCTGCGCGTCGATCTCGGAGCGCTGGCGGGCAACTATGCCCGGCTCCGCGCCGAGGTCGCGCCCGGTGTCGGCGTCGGGGCGGCGGTCAAGGCGGATGCCTACGGGCTCGGGGTCGCGCGGATCGCGCCGGTCCTGCACAAGGCGGGATGCCGGAGTTTCTTCGTCGCCACTCTGGACGAGGCGCTGGCCCTGCGCGCGCTTCTTCCACCCGATGCGACGGTTTTCCTGCTCAACGGACTTTTCCCCGGCGCGGCGCGCGAGGTGGCCGAGGCCGGAGTCATTCCGGTTCTGAACAGTCTCGATCAGGCGAAGGACTGGGCGCGAGAAGCGGCCGCGCGGGGCCGCGCCCTTCCTTGCGCCGTCCAGATTGATTCGGGCATGTCGCGCTTTGGCATGAACGAGGCGGATCTCGTCGCATTGGCGCCGGAATGCGGGGCGTTCGACATCCGGCTGGTCATGAGCCATCTGGCCTGCGCCGACACGCCCGGCCATCCGCAGAACGCCGCGCAACTCGCCGCCTTCCGCCGCCTGCGGACCATGCTGCCTCCCGCCCCGGCGAGTCTGGCGGCGTCGAGCGGGATTTTTCTCGGTCCAGACTATCATTTCGATCTCGTGCGGCCCGGCTATGCGCTGTACGGCGGCAATCCCACGCCGGACGCGCCGAACCCCATGACCCCGGTCGTTTCGCTGTATCTGCGCCTGGTGCAGGAACGCCGCATCGCGGCCGGAACGAGCGTGGGCTACGGCGCGCATTTCGTCGCCGCCCGGCCGAGCCGGATCGGCACCGTCGCGGCGGGTTACGCCGACGGACTCCTGCGCGCGTCGGGCGGGCGGGCGGTCGCCGTGCTGCCGGACCGGCCCGGGATCGTGCTGCCGGTCATCGGGCGCATCTCGATGGATTGTCTGGCGCTCGACCTCACCGATCTCGGGGAGACGGACCTGCCGCCCGGCACGGTCTTCGAATTCATCGGCCCGCACCTCCCGCTCGACGACGCGGCGGCGCGACTCGACACGATCGGCTATGAGGTGCTGACGTCGCTCGGCCATCGTTATCAACGCGACTATATCGAGAGCATTGCATGAAGATCATCGTTCTGGGCGCTGGTGTCGTCGGCGTGACCACGGCCTGGTATCTGGCCGAGCAGGGCCACGAGGTGGAGGTCATCGACCGCCAGCCCGGCGTTGCGCTGGAAACCTCCTTCGCCAATGCGGGGCAGGTTTCGCCGGGCTATTCCACGCCCTGGGCCATGCCGGGCCTGCCGCTCAAGGCCGCGCGCTGGCTGGTGAGCCGCCATTCCCCTCTGGTCGTCCGCCCCGCCTATGCAAGCCTGCCCATGGCCCGCTTCGTGGCCGGTCTGCTGGCGAACTGCACTTCCCACGCCTATGAGATCAACAAGGGGCGGATGCTGCGCATCGCCGAATACAGCCGCGACTGCCTCCGCGCGCTGCGGCAGCAGACCGGCCTTCAGTACGAAGGGCGGCAGAACGGGTTGATCCAGCTCTTCCGGACGGAAAAGCAAGTCGAGCACGCGCACGAGGATATGAGGCTGCTCGATGACAGCCATATCCCTCACGAGTTACTGGACGTGGACGGCATCCTCAGGCACGAGCCCGGCCTCGCGGGGGCCCGTCACCTGCTCGTCGGCGGCCTGCGCCTGCCGGGCGACGAGTCGGGCGACTGCCACCTGTTCACGAAGCGCCTGGCGGCCCTGGCGGAGGAAAAGGGCGTCACCTTCCGCTTCCGCACGCGCATCGAGGCGATCGAGGCGGCGGCGGACAGCATCACGGGCGTGCGCACGAATGAGGGCCGTGTGCAGGGCGACGCCTATGTGCTGGCGCTGGGCAGCTATTCGCCGCGGATGCTGAAGCCGATCGAGTTGCGCATGCCCGTCTATCCGGTGAAGGGCTATTCGCTCACCGCGCCGATCACCGACGAGACGCGCGTGCCGGTCGGGACGGTGAATGACGAGACCTACAAGGTGGCCATCACGCGCTTCGAGGACCGCATCCGCATCGGCGGCACGGCGGAGCTGACTGGCTGGCGGATGACGCTCTCGCCGGACCGGCGCGAGACGCTCGAACTCTCCTTCGGGGACATGTTCGGCGGCGCCGACCTGTCGAAGGCCAGCTACTGGACCGGGCTGCGTCCCTGCACGCCGGACGGCACGCCGATCGTCGGTCCCGCGCCGCGCTACGGCAATCTGTGGCTGAATACCGGCCATGGCACGCTGGGCTGGACGATGGCGTGCGGCTCGGCGAAGCTGCTGGCGGACCGCATCGGCGGACGGCGGACGGAGATTCCGGCGCTGGATCTCTCGCTGGACCGCTATACGGGCTAACGCCATTCCCATGTCCTCCAGGGCGGCATCCTTTCGAACCGTATTCTGGCCGCTGGCTCTGCTGGCGCTCATGGCGCGGCTCGGCTTCGGCGGCGTTCCGCTGCCGCACGCCGCTCTGGACGACCCGTTGCGCCGCCTCGCCGCCATCGCGATCCTCTGCGACAGTCACGCGGCGGAACACGGCCACCCCGATCATCCGCATCCCGTCGATGGAGATGACGGCTTCCTCCTGATCGACCAGGCGCTGGCCGGCGCGGTTCCGGCGGACGCGCCGGCTTTCCATGCCGCGCGCCTCCGCGTCCCGACCGGCCGAATCTGGTGCTTCCCGCCCATTCGCGGGCCGCCCGCGCGCCGCGCCGCCAGCCTTTACGCACAAGGCCCCCCGTCCCTCACCTGAAAAACGCCTATCCACCCGCCCGAGCCGTGCTCGCGGCGGATCGCGTCATCTTTCAGGTGAGGACACATCATGTCTCCCTTCGCATCCGGCGTCCGTCGCCTCGGGCTGACGGCCGGGCTCTTCGCGCTTTCCGCTCAGCCCGCCGCCTTTGCCCAAACCGCCGAATCCGCCGCACGAACGAAATCCGCCGCGCCGCGTCCGAGGAAAATCCCGACGACGCTCCCGGAGAACATCACCGTCACAGGACTGGCGCGCGGCCCCGCGCTCCTTTATCCCGTCGGCGAGACGACCTATTCCTCCGACCGCAAGGATTTCGCCAATCATGCCGCGCAGAGTGTTGCGGCCATGGTCGTCACCGTGCCCGGCGTGAGCTTCATGCAGGGCAACGGCCCCCGTGACACGGTCATCTCCGTGCGCGGCTCGGGGGCGCGGCAATCCTACGGGTTGAAGAACCTTCAGGTCACGGAGGACGGCTTCCCGGTGACCCAGCCCGACGGCACGGCGCGCGCCGATCTCATCGACCCTCATGCCTATGCGGGAGTCGACGTGTTCCAGGGCCCGGCCTCGACACTCTACGGCAATTACGCCATCAACGGCGCGATCAATTTCCGCACGCGCGACGGCGCCGACATCGAGGGGCTAGAACTCGGCTCCGATTTCGGCAGTTTCGGGATGGTCAACACTTACATGACGCTGGGGACGGGAAACCGGCGCTACGATTTCACTCTCTTCGGCAGCGATGTGCGCGCCGACGGCTTCCAGCCCAATAGTCGCTACGAGACCTCGACCGAGAACATGCGCCTGCGTGTCGCGCTGACCTCATCGGACCGGCTCGTGCTGAAAGTCATCAACAACGTCACGGATACGTACCTGCCGCTCCGTCTCTCGCTGGATCAGTTCCGGACGAATCCGTTCCAGCGGGGCTGCGCGAACGCAGCCGACGCCGCGCCGGGTTGCGCGTCGGTCAGGCTCTTCGTCAACGGGCGCGACGGCGCGACGCAGGCCACGAGCCCGCAACAGGCCGGTCTCGGGCGCTTCGATCGCCGGACCATCGTCGGGCTGCGCTGGGAGCACGACTTCACGCCCCGAACCCTCTGGCGCACCCAGTTCACCTATGACCAGCGTCATATCGACCAGCCGACCTCAACCGCGGCCTATGTCGGTCCCTATAACTCCTATAATGTGCAGACGGATCTGACGTCCCGCTCCCATCTCGGCAAAATGCCGCTGACGAGCTTCGCCGGTGCGAATTTCGACTATCTCGATTACGGCTCTCAGGTCTACGACCTCACCCCCCAAGGCGGCGCGACGCGCGGGGCGCTGAACTCGACCTCCTACGGGCACCAGCAGAATATCGGCCTGCGCTTTCAGGAGGACTGGCAGTTCGACCCGCTCTGGCACGCGGTGATCGGGCTGGGCGGCACATGGTCGAATATCGGCGCGGTCGAAACGCTGTACAGCTACGGGACTCAGCCGCAAGCCCCGCGCTTCGTCACGGCCGACCGGAGTTTCCTCAATCTCGCGCCCGAAGCGTCGCTGGTTTATGCGCCGGACACGGCGTGGACGCTGCATACGCGTGTCGGCACCGCCTATGCGACGCCGGGCTATTCCAGCTTCTTCGTCACGCCGCAGGGGACGTACGGCAATAACGCGCGGTTGAAGAGCGAGACGAGCCTGGGCTTCGATCTCGGCGCGGAATGGCATCCGCGCGCAGGGCTGAGCGTGCAGATGACCGGCTTCTACGAATTCTATCGCAACGAGCTGGTCAGCCAGTCGGCCGGGGTCAATGCGCCCGCCGGGCCTTATACGTTCAACGCGCCCGAATCCGAACATCGCGGCGTCGAACTGGGCGCGACATGGCAAGTCCTGCGGGAAACGCTGCCCGGCGCGCGGCTGAAGCTCTCCTATACGTACGACAACCAGATCTACACCAGATACACGCAGGTTCTCTCCAACGCGACAGCGTCGCGCGGCTTTTCCCTCAAGGGCAATCGCATTCCCGGCGTGGCGCCGCATTTTCTTGACGCGCGCGTGCTGTACGACCAGCCGGACGGCCTGCTGGAGGGAGTCGGCGGCTTCGTGGAAATCAACTGGCGCAGCGATATGTGGATCGACAACGCCAATATGCTCAGGCTGCCGGGCTATACACTGCTCAATCTCGAACTCCATTACGATCCGCCCGCGCGACTGGGCTGGGCGCATCGTCTGCACAGCTATTTCGAAATCATGAACGTCACCGATCAGGTCTATCCGGCGGGCGGCACGGTCATCAGCGACTCCCTGCTCGCCAACGGGCAGCAGGCCGGAGCGGCGGTTCTGGCGAACAAGACGGGTTCGATCTATGCCGGATCGCCGCGCGCCTTCTTCGGCGGCGTCCGGATCAGGTTCTGAGGGAGGGCGAGATGAGCACCATGTCCTCCCGCTTCTGGCCTGATGAACGCACGGTCTGGCGCTGGCATTTCTTCGCCGGACTGTTCTGCCTGCCCTTCGTGGTCCTGCTCTGCCTGACGGGCACGATCTATCTCTTCAAGCCGCAGATCGACCAGTTGATCGACCGGCGCTTCGACCATCTGCCGGGACACCCCACGGCGACGCCCGCCCGGGAGGTGCGCGCCGCCCTCGCCGCCCTGCCCGGCGCGCATCTGCTGGCCTATGAACTGCCGCCCGGTCCCGCCGCCGCCGCGCGCGTGATCCTTGTGCGGCGGGGCGAGGCGATCCGCGTTCTGGTCGATCCCGCCACATCCGCCGTCCTCAAGATCGTGCCGGAGGAGTCGCGCTTCGAGCGGATCGTGTTCAGGCTGCATGGCCAGTTGCTGCTGGGCAATGCCGGCTCGGTCGTCATGGAGATGGTCGCGTCATGGACCTTCGTGCTGATCGGCACCGGGCTTTTTCTCTGGTGGCCGCGCGGAGGGCGCAACGCGGGCGGCGTCCTGCTGCCGCGCCTGGGAAAAGGCCGCAGGACCTGGCGCGATCTTCATGCCGTGACCGGGCTCTGGGTTTCGCTCCTGCTGGCGCTGTTCCTGCTGTCCGGCCTGCCCTGGTCCTTCCTCTGGGGTCATGCGCTGGCGCGGGTCGAAGCGACCGTCGGACGGCTGACCACGATCAAGGCATGGGAGATCGGGGCGGTTCCGGCGGCGGTGTCGATCGCCGGACAGCCGATGGCGGGCATGAACATGGACGCTCCCGCGCAGGAATCAGGCGACGATCTCGCCGGGCTCGACCGGGCGGTGACGGCGGCCTCCCGGCTGGGATGGCCCGCCCCGGTCTTGCTCACCCCGCCCCGATCATCCGGCGGAAACTGGACGGTACGGTCGGACGCGCAGGACAGGCCGCGCCGCGTCAGCGCCGAGATCACGCCCTCCGGCGCGTTGCGCGGAGTCCGCCGTTTCGCGGACAAACCGTTGATGGACCGGCTCGTCGGCTATGGCGTCGCCATGCATGAAGGGCAACTTTTCGGCTGGGCGAATCAGGCGCTGAACCTGATCGTCGCCCTCGGATTGCTGGTGATGAGCGCGGCGGCGCTGGTGATCTGGACACGCCGCAGGCCGCCGGGACGACTGGGCGCGCCGCCACGCCTGTCGAACCGGCGCGTGGGCTGGGGCGCGGTTGTCTCGATGGTCATCTTCGGCGTGATCCTGCCCGAACTCGGCGCGGCGCTGCTCATGCTGGGTCTGGCAAGCGCGCTCGCCGATCTGCGGCGGAAAGGCAAGCCGAGGCCGCCGCGTCAACTCGCGGGCAGGTAGCGCGCGATCTGACGCGCCAATGCGCGCGGCTCCGTCTCCACCGGCAGCACCGCGAGAAGATGGTTGTCGCCGTCCATCAGATACAGCACGGAGCTATGGTCGATCAGTTGGGAGCCGGTGGCGTCCCCTTGCGTCGGCTGGGGATGCACGGCAATATGGAAACGATCGAGCACGGGGCGCAGCGCCGCCTCATTCGCCGTCAGCCCGACGATCCGGGGCGAGAAACGACGGATATACTCGCGCATGACTTCCGGCGTGTCGTGCGCCGGGTCCACGGTGACGAAGATCGGCACCACGGCGCGACCGCGCGGCCCGAGCAGATCGAGCGCCCGGGTCATGACGGCGAGGGTCAGCGGGCAGACATCCACGCAATGAGTATAGCCGAAATAGATCAGCGTCAGCCGTCCGTGGAAGCTGGCTTCGGTGACGGCCTTCCCGTCCGTGTCGTTCAGCGCATAGGGGCCGCCCACCGCGGGGACGGCGCGATCCACGACCAGCATCCGGATGACGGCCCCGCCGCCCAGCAGAAGCACGGCGACGGCCAGCAGCAGGGGAAGCGGGTTTCCACGGGGGCCGGGTCGTCTCGCGGGAGGAACCGAGGGCTTCTTCATCCCGCGAGACATAGCATGACTGCCGGACGAAAAAAGGGACGGCATCAGCCGTCCCTCTTTCATACCGTCAAGGTCTCACGTCGCGAAGGACATGCGCCCGGAACGTCTGTCAGTGACCGGCCTCATCCTGCATCGCGGCCTTCGGGGTCTTGCGGCCATGATGCTTCGCGTGATGATGCTTGTGATGCTTCTTCTTGCCCGTCTGCTCCGGAGCCGCGGCGTCGGAGGAAGCGGGAGCGGGTTCAGCAGCCGGGGCAGCCGTCGCGGGGGCGGCCGCGGGCGCTTCGGTCGAAGGCGCGGGAGCGGTCTGGGCGAACGCGGGAGCGCCCGCGAGGAAAGTCAACGCGGACGCGGTGGCGACCAGACCACGGTTCAGGGAAAGCATCGGGAAATCTCCAAAAATCCGGTTTTACTTGACGTCGGGCTTAGTGACACTGTCCGGCAGTGTCTGGCTGCATCCATCCATCCCCGTCAGTCGCGGTGAATACCATATGAAGACGGGGCTGTCTGCCATTAAACTTTTGTTTTTCTTGCCCATGTCAGAACACGGGCAAGAATATGCCTGAATTATGCCAAGATTGCGGATAGGGCGCGGATCAGGAGGCCCGTGTCTTTTCCATGCGCTTGCGCTCGTTGGGGTCCAGATACCGCTTCCGGATACGAACGGCGGAGGGCGTGACCTCGACCAGCTCGTCATCCTCGATATAGGCGATGGCCTGTTCGAGGCTCATCTTGCGGGGCGGGGTGAGCAGGAGCGCCTCGTCCTTGCCGGCGGCGCGGATATTGGTCAGCTTCTTCTCGCGGATCGGATTGACTTCCAGATCGTTCTCGCGCGAGTGCTCGCCGATGATCATCCCGATATAGACCTTCTCGCCCGCATCGACGAAGAGCGTGCCGCGATCCTGCAACGAGAACAGCGCATATTGCGTGGTCGCCCCGTCCTCGGACGAAATCAGCGATCCGTTGCGCCGTCCCTCGATGACGCCCGCATAGGGACCATATCCCGAAAAGAGCCGGTTCATGATGCCCGTGCCGCGCGTGTCGGTCAGGAATTCGCCGTGATAGCCGATCAGCCCGCGCGACGGGATCGCGAAGGTCAGGCGCACCTTGCCGCCGCCCGAGGGACGCATGTCCTGCATGACGCCCTTGCGGAGCGACATCTTCTCGACGACGACGCCGGAATAGGGCTCGTCCACGTCGATCAACGCCTCCTCATAGGGTTCCTCGCGCTCGCCCGTCTCCGGATTCTCGCGGAAGAGCACGCGGGGACGGCCGATCGTCAGTTCGAACCCCTCGCGGCGCATGGTCTCGATGAGCACGCCGAGCTGAAGCTCCCCGCGTCCCGCGACCTCGAACGCCTCGCTCTCGGGGCTTTCCGTGACCTTGATGGCCACGTTGCCCTCCGTCTCCTTGAACAGACGGTCGCGGATCTGGCGTGACGTGACCTTCTTGCCCTCGCGGCCGCCGAGCGGGCCGTCATTGATGCGGAAGGTCATGGAGAGGGTCGGCGGATCGACCGGCTGGGAGTCCAGCGGCGCCTCGATTTCAGGCGAGGCGATCGTGTCCGGGATGGTGGCGTCGGACAGGCCGGCCACGGCGATGATGTCGCCCGCCCCGGCTTCCTCGACCGGCACGCGGTCCAGCCCGCGGAAGGACAGCAGCTTGGTGAGACGCCCCGTCTCCATCACCGTGCCGTCCGCGCGGAGCACGCGCACCGGCATGTTGACGCGCGCCCGGCCCTGCTCGACGCGGCCGGTCAGGATTCGCCCGAGGAAGTTGTCGCTCTCCAGAATGGTCGCGACCATGGCGAAGGGCTTCTCCGCATCCAGCCCCGGCGGCGGCACATGCCGCAGCACGAGGTCGAAGAGCGGGGCGAGATCCTTCTTCGGGCCGTCCAGCGTCTCGTCCGCCCAGCCCTGCCGCCCGGAGGCGTACAGCATCGGGAAATCGAGCTGCGCCTCGCTGGCGTCGAGCGCGGCGAAGAGATCGAAGATTTCCTCATGCACCTCGTCGGGGCGGGCGTCCTGACGGTCGATCTTGTTGACGACGACGATGGGACGCAGGCCGCGCGCCAGCGCCTTGCCGAGCACGAACTTGGTCTGCGGCAGCGCCCCCTCGGCGGCGTCCACCAGGATGATCGCGCCGTCCACCATGCTCAGGATGCGCTCCACCTCGCCGCCGAAATCGGCGTGGCCCGGCGTGTCGATGATGTTGATGCGCGTGTCGTTCCAGACGACGGAGGTGCATTTCGCCAGAATGGTGATGCCGCGCTCGCGTTCGAGGTCATTGCTGTCCATCGCCCGTTCGGCGACATGCTGGTTCTCGCGGAACGCCCCCGATTGCTTGAGGAGCTGATCGACCAGCGTGGTTTTCCCATGATCGACGTGCGCGATGATGGCGATGTTACGGATGTCCATGCGATTGTCCTGAGCGTGCGGGGCGTGACTGAAGGGGGTTGAGCGCGCTTCTGCCCGCTCTTCCGCCGCGTTGCAAGCATGACGTGCCGTGTTCAGGCCCCGAGAGCGAAGTCCGGGCCCGGCCGCGCGCCGATCCGGGCGATGATCGCCCCGGCGGCGCGGTTGCCGAGCGCGGCGCAGGCGGCGAGACCGTCCCCCCTGCCGAACGCGGCGAGGAAGCCCGCCGCGAAGGCGTCGCCCGCGCCGGTCGTGTCCACCACCCTGACCGGACTTGCCGGAACGTCGTGACGCGTGGCGCCGGACAGCACGACAGCCCCCAATTCGCTGCGCGTGACCACCGCCAGTTCGACGTCCACGGCGGCGAGCGCCAGCGCGGCTTCGAGATCCGCCGTCCCGTACAGCGCCAGGATTTCCGCCTCGTTGGCGAAGAGAATGTCGATATGTCCGGCCACGAGATGCCGGAAGGCGGCGCGATGACGCTCGACACAGAAGGAATCGGACAGGGTCAACGCCACCTTGCGTCCTGCGGCGTGGGCGATCTCGGCGGCATGAATGAAGGCGGCCTGCGCGCCGGGCTTGTCGAAGAGATACCCCTCCATATAGGTGACGGCGGCGGCCCGAACCGTCGCCTCGTCCACGTCCTCCCGCCCGAAATCGGTGCAGATTCCGAGATAGGTGTGCATGGTGCGCTGCCCGTCCGGCGTGACGAGCACGATGCAGCGGGCGGTCGGCGTCGCCGCGCCTGCGACGGGGCGCGACGGATAGACCACCTCCTGCGCCAGAAGATCGCGCGCGTAATGCCGCCCGGCATCGTCGTCGGCGACCTTGCCGAGATAGGCCACGCGCGCGCCGAGCCGCCGCGCGACGACGGCGGTGTTGGCAGCCGAGCCCCCGCCCATGATCGCGGCGGGCGAGAACGTCGCCTCGATGGCCTCCGCGCGGGCCGCGTCCACCAATGTCATGCCGCCGGGCGGCGACCCGAGCGCGGCCAGCGCCTCATGCGTGACCTCGCCCAGCACGTCCACGATGGCGTTGCCGATACAGAGCAGGTCGAGCGACGGCGGGACGATCCCGAAGGACGAAACGGTGGACGGCGTGGACGACATGGAGGCTCCGAAAAAAAGCCCCGGGAGACAGGGGCCAAAAAATACGGCGAAATGCAGCATTCCGCCATGAAACGGACATGATCATAGGCAACCCATTGAAGAACGCCAAATGATGAAGGCGACACCGCTTGTCGCCCTCATCCGGAAGCGTATAAGCGAAGAGCGCGGGAGAGGCCGAGCTTCTGGATTTCCCGAACGGAAGAGCGGCAGATCCGGCACCCGGTCCGCCGTTCCGAAAAGATTGCGTAGCGGGGTTTTCTTGTTCAAACGACGCAAAACCGAGGACAGTTCGAAGACGCAGGCGTCCGAATCCAGCCCGACGCCTCAGGTTGCCTCTGGTTCCTCCCAGTCGATTTTCGACGCACAACAGCCCGACTCCCCCTCCAGCCAGAAGGACAGCTTCATGGGCCGCTCCCCCTTTCCGTCCCCGCCCTCTCCCACGCCGACGGCTCCGGCGCGTCCCGCCGCGCCTGCCGCCACGCCGCCTGCCCTGCACGGCGCCCAGCCGCGCCGCGACGCGGTCGAGCGCCGCACCCTTGTCGTCGGGCGCGGCATTTCGGTTCAGGGCACGGTGCAGGACGCAGAACGCCTCGTCGTCGAAGGGACGGTCGAGGCCAGCATGATTCACGCGACCGAACTCTCCGTCACGCAGGGCGGCGTGTTCCGGGGCGAGGTCGAGGTCGAGGATGCGGAACTCGCCGGCACGATCGACGGGACGCTGACGGTGCGCGGCAATCTCTTCATCCGCTCCACGGGGCGTCTGATCGGCAAGGCGAAGTGCCGCCGTCTCCAGGTCGAGGATGGCGGGCAGGTCACGGGGCATCTGGAAATGATCACGGATGGCGTGTCCACGCGCCCGCTCATGAGCGAGCCGGCCCCGGCCGCCACGTCGACGATAGAGGCGAGCGAGTCGTAAGACCCGTTCGCGTTCATTCCGGCGGATCAGGGCGCGCGCCTCCGGGCGTGCGCCTTTTTTCTTTCCGGACCCGTTCAGGGCATGGCGTCCAGCAACTGCCGCATGGCGTCCAGATAGGCCACGAAAGCGGCGCGGCCCGCATCCGTGATGCTGATATGCGTGACGGGTCGTCGACCGAGAACCGCCTTGACCTGACGGACGTATCCGGCCTCTTCCAGCTTGCGCAGATGGGTGGAGAGATTGCCGTCCGTCGCGTGGAGCCGTGTCCGCAAGCTGCTGAAATCCGCCGTTCCTGTCGATGCGAGATAGGCCATGACTCCCAATCGCATCCGGCCGTGAATCACCTCGTCGATCCGATCGAGTCCGAAATCCTCATCCATGACCGGCGTCTCGCGCGAGACGCATCAGGCGCCAACCGGGAAGAGCGGCGACGCACAGGATCAGCACCCCGTAAACCAGAAACAGCGCGCTGGTGCGGAAGGCCGGGAGAAGCGCCACCGCGCCGATGAAGGACAGGACGGCCACCCAGCGCAATTCCCGCCGCCCCGCTATGAGGCCGGTCACGCTCCAGCCCGCTCCGTAAGTCGCGAGAACGAAGGACGGGAAGGTCATCCAGACGATCTGGGAGCCGGACGTCCATGCGGCGCAACAGGCGGCAAGGAAACTGGCGAAGATCGCCCAGCACACGAGGCTCGCCATGCCATAGATGAGTCCGGCCGAGAAGATCCACGGCCCGGCGGTCAGCGGCCTGTCCCGCCCCTCTGCCGCGATCGCGCGCAGGAAGGAAAGATCGTCGCGGAGCGTTTCATATGGGGCGGGCACGGTCGTCGCGCTTTCGGGTCAGCTATGGTCTCGACAAGCTTTGCGTTTCAAAGTAAATAATGTCAATGCCGATTTCGGTCATGTCCCGTTTCGAGTGACGGACCCTGCCCGAACCCGCGAGGAACCACAGGCCACATCATGCGCAAGCTCTTTCCCTATGGTCTCGACGCACCTCCGGTCGTCGCCGGTTTCGGCGCGATTTCGGGTCTGTGTCTGCTTGTCTGGCTTCTGGACGCGGCCCGTCTGTTGCCGATCCGCGTCACCGGAGCGGAATGGCCCGCGCTCGGTTTCGCCTGCCCCTGCCTGGGGATGATCTGGGACAGCGCGCGCGGAAAATTACGGGAGCGGGAACGGCTTCTCGATCGCCTCACCTGGCGCGGGAACGAGCATGTGCTGGATGTCGGCAGTGGCGCGGGACTCCTGGCGATCGGAGCTGCACGGCGCGTCCCGCAGGGTCAGGTCGAAGCCATCGACATCTGGCAGCGCAAGGATCTGAGCGGCAATTCCGCCGATACGCTGAGGGCCAACGCCGCCGCCGAAGGCGTCGCCTCCCGCATCCGCGTCGTGACGGCCGATATGCGCGACATGCCGTTTCCGGCCGCGCATTTCGAAAAAATCGTGTCGCGCTTCGCGGTCCACAACATCAACGGCGCGGAGGAACGGGCAAGGGCCATTCATGAGATGGCCCGCGTGACTGCGGCCGGCGGCGATATCCTGATCCGCGATATTCTTTATCTCGACGCCTATGCGGCCGTGCTGCGGCAGGCGGGATTCCGGGTGAAGATCACACGCTCGCTGACGGACAGCTTCTGGAGACTGGGCAGTTTCGGCGCCCTCAATCCCGGTCTTCTTGAGGCGACGCAGCACGCGCCGTGAGTCTTTCGGGCCGGAATCCCGTCGCCACGACATAGAGTTCGCTCGACTCCTTGCGGGAGGCAGGCGGCTTGACGTGTCGCACCGTGGCGAAGGCCAGTTTCATCGACTCCAGGATCTGCCGTTCCGATCCGCCCTGGAACACCTTGGCGACGAAGGTGCCTCCCTCCGCCAGAACCTGCATGGCAAAATCCAGCGCGCCCTCCGCCAGCCCCATGATGCGGAGGTGATCCGTGGGGGCGTGGCCCGTGGTGTTCGGGGCCATGTCGGAAAGCACCAGCTCCGCCGGGCCGCCCAGCATGGTCTTCAGACGATCGGGCATCTCCGGGTCGGTGAAATCGCCCTCGATAATCTCGGCGCCCGCGACGGCATCGACCGGCAGGAGATCGACCCCCACCACCCTTCCCGCCCCGCGCTTGACCGCGACCTGCGTCCAGCCACCGGGGGCCGCGCCGAGATCGATCACCTTCATGCCGGGCTTGATCATATGGAAGCGGTCGTCGATCTCGATCAGCTTGAACGCCGCGCGCGACCGCCATCCCTGTTTGCGCGCCGCGGTAACATAGGGGTCATTCAACTGACGGGCCAGCCAGCGTTGCTGGGCCGTCGTGCGTCCGCGCGCCGTGCGCAGGGCGACGGTCTTCTGCCGCGCGATCGCGACCGCGTCCGCGTCTTCGGCGCTGTTCTCGCCGCCGGGGGCGCGGGCGCTCCTCAGGGCGCGCCCCGGAATGCGGGGCGCAGACGTGTCCGACGAAGCCGTGCTCCCGCGGCGTGGTTTCTTGCTCATGTGGAGGTCATAGCCGGAATGGGGCCGGATGCGCCATATCTCCCCGGCACCGTGACGATGGCGATGACGTGAGCATCGTCACACGCGCCTCGCGGGCCATGCGGGTCAACAGCCCGTCGCGCAATCCGCGATCGGCGACGGTAATCGCATCCACCGGCCAGAGACGATGGATCGCCTCGAAGATCGCGCAGCCCGGCAGGACATAGGACGCACGATCCGTTCCCACGCAAGGATGCACCATCAGCCCTCGCATGCCGAGACCGCGCAGGATGTCGATCGCTTCGAGACTGGCGACATCGGTCAAGGTGACGCCGTCGATCACATGGCGATTATAACGCTCCAGCCCGAGTGCTATTCCGGCCAGTGTCGTGATCGTGCCGCTTGTTCCCAGCATCGCGACGTTCCGCTGCCGCACTTCCTCGTCAATATTGTGGAGGCGGCCGAAGGCCTGCAATTGCTGCGTCACGAAGCGGACCATCGCGTCGTACTGCGCGACGTGAACCTCCTCCGGCGCGTCCGGGTCCGGCGCGACGAAATGCTCGGCCATGGTGATGACCCCCCAGGGGATGCTGACCGTGCCGACGAGTTCATGAACGCGGGTGACGGGGTCGAGGTGAAGCCAGGCGATTTCCGTCGAGCCGCCGCCGATATCGAACAGCACGGCGCGCCTGCGGCGATGGTTGTTGGCGTAGAGCAACGACGTGCAGCTCTCCATCGCCAGTTCCGCCTCTTCACGCGGCGAGATGATTTCGAGCGTCAGGCCGGTTTCCTCCCGCACGCGCCGCAAGAAGGCCTCGCCGTTGCTCGCGCGGCGACAGGCCTCCGTCGCCACGCCGCGAATGGCGCGCAGGGACCAGTGACGCATCCGGGCCGCGCAGGCATGCAGGGCGTCGACGGCCCGCTGCATCGCGGCCTCGCTCAACGCGCCGGTATGATGCAGCCCCTCGCCCAGACGAATCGAGCGGTTGAAATTATCGACGACGCGCATCGACCCCGAGCGACCGCCCGCGATCATCAGGCGGCAATTATTGGTGCCGAGATCGATCGCGGCGAAATAGATACCCCCTTCTCCTCGAAGGGCGGTCTTGACCTCGGGCGCGTGATCACGCGAACGCTTCTGGCTCATGGGCGGCTCTCCCGACACCGTCCTGACTGACGTCCTGTTACTCTGGCCACATGAAACGCGAGCCGCAAGAAATTTATAACACTCCGCGATCATTCACCGCCGCAGGCCTGACCGCTCCCCTGCCAAATTCTCGCAGAAAGCGTCTTGCGTCCCGTCCGGCATGATGATACCTCCCCTGCCACCGCGCGCTGGTCGGACCGACCGGCTCGTCTTGGGGGATAGTTTAGCGGTAGAACTACCGGCTCTGACCCGGTCAGCCCTGGTTCGAATCCAGGTCCCCCAGCCATTTCGCGGCAACGCCTTGATTTCCAACTCCTGAGCACGGCCCAACAGGCCGAAAGCGGGTTCGTGACCCGTTTGTAGTACACGCCCCGTCCCGGCCGCATCAGGGATCGGACGAGGTGGGCACAGGAATCAATCATCTCTTCAGGCGCGGGGCAGTCTATTGGTGGCCGCGGCGTCTGCCCGGTCCCTTAAAAGCGAGCTGGCGATGCCCCTCTCACGCGCGGATCGCCCGCTCGCTGCGGACGTGCGATCCCGATCTCGCTCGACAGCGCGCGCGGCGATTTTCTGCTGCCTTCGATCGCGTTATGCTCGACGTCATGACCGCCGAACACCCCCTGACCCGCAAGGACTTGTCGCAGATGCTGGATGTGTCCGGCAAGGGAAACTGCTTCGATAACGCTGCCGTCGAAACCTTCTTCAAGAGCCTGAAAGCCGTCAAGGCGGCAGGCAACCACCGCCATCTCCCAATACATCAATAATCCGCGGCGGCGCCATCCATACCTCGGCAGCATCAGCCCGCTCGCTTTCGAGGACGAAGCCGCTTAACAAGAACACATACCGGCACAAAACCGTATCAAGTCCACTTTTGCGTCGTCTCACTCCAGGAGACATACACATGTGCCAAGCGCGGCGTCATTTTATTCATCTATAGAGGCATGCCGTGCACGTTCGCAGACAAAGTTGTCTCATCCTTGCCCTGGCGCTTCTCGAAGGTTGCGTGCCGCCCGATTTCAACCGCCCCGGTCCCCTGCGTGACACAGCGGTCTACGATGCGTTGTTCTCCGACTGGGCAGAACTTTGTGCCGTGTCGCAGATTTCAAAGAAGCCCGGCAATGGCGCCGACACCTCCGGCGGCCCGGGCGGACATGCGGTGATGTACCTTCAGGGGGCCTGCCTGGACGCACGTTCTCCCTACCCCGTGCTGCACGCCTGTCGCGAGGATGGCACGGGCATCAGCATGAACGCGCATTTCGTTAACGCCAACTGGGTCGGCATCCCGGGGCGCACGCTTTTTTACGATGGAATTTTGCGTCCCGGCGAGGGTCTGACACCAGCGGCATATCAGGCCACGAAAGCCGAAGGGCAACGCCGGGGCCTATATAGCGCAATTGTCTTTCGTGACTGGGCGGTGCGCGACCGTCCGACGGGCACACCACGCGAAGACTGGAAATACGAGGTGTCGATCGGCACGGATTATGCCGTGTCCTATGCCCGCGCCCGGTATTGTGCCCGCGTGCCGATGACACAGCCGCAGATGCAGCGCGTGATCGATTTTCTCAATAGCCGAAACGCGCTCTATCGTAATGGGCCGAAGACGTTCGAGACCAACGTATTGCAGGACAATTGCAACCACCTGACCCACAACGCGCTCGCCGCCGCCGGCATCTGGCGCGCCTGGCCAGTGGACCAATTCATCCTTGCCGCGGCCTTCAGTTTTCCCGTGCCGAAGAACGAGGTCGTCAATCTTCTGGACCGGATGGCCAGACATGATCCCGGCGACCTGCGCGCGCTCTATCGCGACCCATTGACGCGCCGGACGTTGTTGCGTGACGGCTGGTTGCCGGGCGAACCGGGTGTCACTCTCGATTCCAATCCGGTCCGCGCGCCCAATGCGCTCTACAACACGAACTTGTCGTTGATTTTCTATGACGATCCGGTTCTTGGCCATTATCACAAGGCATTTCGAACCTATCTCGACCAGCCACGCTATCACGATCTGCGCGCGAACCTGTTGTGGTATCGCGCGCTCTACCGGCGGATCGAGGGAGAGAAGAAACCCCGCAAGTGGTGGCTGGCACGCGAGCCGGCGGATTTCGCGGCCTTCTATGACGCATATTATGCGTGGCTGGACCGGGAACAGGCATTGGTGGAAACCGGTCTTACGCGTCTCGATGCCGGGCATGATGCCAGCGCATCAAGCCCAACACTGTCCGGAACGCCGCAAGGGACACCTGCACCCGCACGCGTCCCGTGAGATCCCCAGCCAGAAGGGCGATGACACCGTCGCGCATCCGCAGGATGTTCTTCGGATTGAGAAACAGCATACGTTGAACGGGATCGTTGATGCCGTAGATCATCCACGACACTCGGCGCATTTCAGCGCGCGTGCGCCGTTCCTCACGCGTGGCCGCCCGACGGCCGGCTTTAGGGTCGCGCAACCATGCCCGGGCGACGCGCGCGCCGCGATAGGCGCTCCGGGTGGCGAGCAGCACACCCGACGAAAAGACAGGATCGAGGAAAGCATAGGCGTCGCCGATCATGTAATACCCCTCCCCCCAGTTGCGATCGGCGCAATAGGAATAATTCCCGGTGGTCGTGAGATCACCGAGCAGTTCGGCCGAGGTCAGTCGCGCGGAGACGCTTGGGCTTTGCGCGGCCTTCACCCAGAACAGGTCGGTCTTCTGCCCGTTGTGGGACTGAAAGGAATTCCGGTTGCCCACGAATCCGACGCTCATGATATTGTCGCGGAGCGGGATCATCCAGAACCAGCCATCCTCGACCAGATGGATCGAGATATATCCCTCCATCTCCGCCTCGCGCCGTTGGACGTTGCGGAAATGCGCGAAGATCGCCGCCGTCGCGTTATTCTTGTCGGCGTGGCGCGTGCGCAGGCGATGGGCGAGAAACCCGTCGCGCCCGGAGGCGTCGAGCACGAAGCGCGGCGCGAAATGATGCTCCTGCTTCTCGCTGTCCACGGCGATGACGCGGGTTGGCTTCCCGGGCGTGAACTCAGCCTGCGTGACGCGCAGACCTTCATGCGTTGTAACGCCATGGGTCTGCGCATTGCGGAACAGGATTTCGTCGAATTCGGACCGCCGCACCTGATAGGCGTGATCATCCTTCGCACCGATAGCGAAGCGGAACGGAAAGGCAACGCGCCCTTCCCCCTGGTCTGAGACGAACTCCGCGCCGGGTTTGAAGACCCCGATCTCCCGAACTTTTTCAAGCACACCAAGATCGCGCAGGATCGGCAGGTTGCACGGCAGCAGCGATTCGCCAATGTGAAAGCGTGGGTGCGGGTCTTTCTCCAACATGACAACCGACCACCCCTCGCGCGCCAGGAGAGTCGCCGCCGTGCTGCCTGCCGGGCCACCGCCGATGACGAGAATATCGCATGTTTCCACGGAATTTTTCTCGGCGCTCACGCCATTCCTCCGTTGATCCCGATCGTCTGGCCGGAGATATAGGCCGCCTGGTCCGATGCCACGAACGCGACCAGATCCGCGACCTCGTCCGGTCGGCCGAGCCGCCTGGCCGGCACGATCGCGCTAATATCGTTGGCCGTGAACCCGACTGTCGCGGGTGAGTCGATGATGCCCGGCGCGATCGCGTTGACCGTGATACCCCGGCTGCCGACCTCGCGCGCGAGCGACCGCACCGCTCCTTCGAGGCCCGCTTTGGCAGCTGCATAGTTCACCTGCCCCCGGTTGCCGAGCCGCGCGCTGACCGACGAAAGAGCGATGATCCGCCCCCAGCGCGTGCGCGTCATTGGCAGCAGCAGCGGTTGCACGACGTTGAAAAACCCGTCGAGCGAGACTGAGAGAACGCCGCGCCACTGCGCCTCGGTCATGCCGGCCATCGTCACGTCATCATGCGTGCCCGCATTGTGGACGATGACCTGCGGCACGCCTCCGGCCAGCAAGGCGGCCAGCGCATCCCGTGTTGCCGCCGTATCGGCGATATCGCAGCCCCATATCCCGGCGGAACCGCCGCTTTCGCGAATCGCGGTAGCGACCTGCTCAGCCTGCGGCATCGAGCGGTTGGCATGTACGATCACATGCAGACCGTCCGCAGCCAGCCGGCGACAGATCGCAGCACCGATCGGGCTCGCGCCGCCCGTGACCAGCGCGCGCTTCATGACGAGGCGACGGCCGGGCGGAACATCACGATGCCGCGCCCCGATACCAGAGGCTCATCATCTTGCGCGCGCACGACAAAGCCATAAATCATACCCGCCGGGTCCATCTGTTCGCGCGCCACGTCGATGCTCAGCTCTCCGTATTCGGAACGATCGAGACGGTCGCAGTGGAATTCGAGATCCCGCAATGCGGCGAGATAGCCCGCGGCGCGCCGAGATGGCGATGCAGCCTGCCCCTCACCTGCAAGGGTCGCGTGCAGCGCGGCAGCCTGCATCGCCATCTCGGCGCCCACCAGCGGATCGACCCTGTCGCCGAAACGCAGAGGGTTGTCGGAGCGCAGATGGGCCATGGTATGGGCGCGCAACGCCGTCGCCGTCCTGCGCGTGCAGGAATCGATAAGACAGCTTGTCCCCTGATGTGGGACGCAATGCAGAATTTCGTCGCGCCCGATCATGTCACCTCTATCGTCAGATGGCCAGGCAGGCAGGGTATCCGTACTGGCGACCGCGCACCCGTTCCATGACGCGCGATGGCAGCCATTAGAGGAAGCGATGAAGCCGCAGGATTGTTGTCGATCAGGATGCTGCCCAACTGCTCGCCGGCTTCCGCCGGCCCGATCGGCCCCGTCTTATATGAGAGGTCGAGCATGGCGCCTGCACCGGGCGTGCCGCAAGGGACGAGCATCAGCGCGCAGCCGAATGCGTCGCGTGTGACACGGGCAGTGCCGATCGGCCCGGGGATGGGCAGGTCATAGGCCACCAGCAGCACCGGAGCGTCCTCGACCACGCATTCCGCCGCGGCCTTGAGCAGCCCCTGCCCGAACGACCAGTCGAAACAGCCTAGCGCCACCGCCGGGGCAAGCGAAGCATGGCCGATCGTCCAGTATCCTGCGGCGGTGTTGTGGACGGAATTGTGGAATCGCGTAGGCGACACGTCACCCCCCGGCGTGGTCAGGGCGCGCAGGATATCGTCGAGCACCGCGCCGTCGCCATTGGAACTGGCGAACACGCCGCGCACCTCGGCTGGCGCAAATCCGGCCTGGGTGCATGCATCTTCGGCCAGCGCCAGCGCGAGACGAGTGACCGCACCGGCGCGGCGGCGCTCGTTGGCCGGCAGGCTGGCGGGGGGTGGCGGCTGGACCGGGGCGGCTACCCAGGGGGCCTCCCCGCGCAAGACCGGAGCCGCCTGCGCCCAACCCGATAATCCCGGCCCCCAGACGGACACACCGCGCACCGCCACCCGCATTATGCCGCTCCGAATACGAGGCTACAGTTGGTGCCGCCAAATCCGAACGCGTTGCTCATGATCGCGCGGGGCGTAGCGGCGCGATTGCCGGTCAGGACATGGCTGCGGAACATAGGGTCGACAATCTCCACCCCCAGACATCCGGCCAGGAACCCATCGCGCATCATCAGCACGGAGAAGAGCGCCTCGACGATGCCTGATGCACCCAGCGTATGCCCGGTCCAACCCTTTGTCGACGCACAGGGCACGGCATCGCCGAAGACGGCATGCACCGCCAGATCTTCCATTGCATCGTTGGCGATCGTGCCGGTGCCGTGCAGGTTGACGTAATCAATCTCCGAGGGATCGAGCCCGGCGTGGCGCAGGGCCTCGAGCATGGCGCGAATTGCGCCGCGCGCCTCGGGGTCCGGGGTCGACATGTGGTGGCCGTCGCTGCTGACGCCATAGCCGAGCCAGCGCGCCATGGTCCGCGCGCCGGGACGCGCGCCTTCGCGCTCCAGCAACATGAATCCCGCGCCCTCGCCCACCGAGATGCCGCGTCGCCCGGCGTCGCACGGGCGCGCCCTGTCTGGCGCGACCAGCCCCAATGAGTCGAAGCCACGCAGGGTCATTCGGCACAGGCTGTCCGCGCCCCCGACCACCACCGCGTCGCACAGCCCTGTTTCCAGCCAGTGCCGCGCATCCACGAAGGCGCGCGAGGACGATGCACACGCGTTCGAAACACTCAGCAACGGGCCGTCGAGCGCAAGCCGGGCGGCGACGAAGCGCGGCAGGGAGAACAGGTCGTGCGTGCGCGCCTGATCGAACGAGGGCGGCAGGGCGCCGGTCGCAGGGTCGGCCCGCGCGTAAGCGTCCTCCGCACTGAGGATGCCTGAAGTAGAGGTGCCGAGTACGACGGCGATGCGTTCCGGACCATAGAAGGCGCGCGCCTGCGCCACGGCCTCGTCGAAGCCGTCAGTCGTCAGGGCCATATCGGCGAGACGGTTGTTGCGGCAGTCGAAACGCGGATCGGAGCCGCCGATCCTGTGCGCCTGCACACCGCGCACCACGCCCGCGAAACCAACCGCGATCCCCGCGAAATCACATGGCGCCAGCCCCGATCGCCGCGCGCGCAGGGCGTCGGCCGTCTCCGCCAAGCCGCGTCCAGCCGCGCTGACCACCGTACCGGACGTGATGAGCAGGGGCTTCATGATGCGTACGTGCGCTCCGTCTCGCGCCGTTGTCCCGCCAGCAGGAAACCGAAGATCATCGCCAGAATGACACCGGGCGCCACCGTCGTTCCGATATGCCGCAGAATGACCGTGTGACACAATCCAAGCAGTCCGAAGGTGAGCACCGTCATTGCGTTGCAGGTCAGGAGCGTACGCATGGTGCGGGCGCGCTCGGCGTCGTCGAGCTGCGGCCGCGCGAAAAACAGAGCGTAGTCCAGCCCGACCCCCACGACGAATTGCAGCGCCACGCAATGCACCAGCGTCACCCGCACACCCGCGAGCGCGAAGAGCCCCAGCAGGGTAACGACCGCGCCCCCCACGGCGGCGATCACGCGCGCGACACGCAGCCAATCCCGCAACCCGAGCGCGAGAACCACCACAGCCAGCACGGCGCCGAGCACCATGAGACGCAGCGTCCGGCCCATGTAGCGCGCGGCGAGCCCGTCCATCTCGCTGTGTATATCGAGCAGCAGAACGCCATCCTGGCCGGCGAAGGCGCGCGAGAGGGCCAGCGGATCGCGCACGCCCTCGGGCAGGATCACCCCCCACCAGCGCCCGCTGCGTTCAAACAGCAGCGGGCCCAATGCGGTGCCGAGCGGCGTGTTCACGAGGTCAGCGGGCATCAGCGGCGGCATCGCACGGGCAGCCGCGACGTCAGCCATGAACCCGTCCAGAGCTGCCTCGCGCAGCGGCAGGCCCGCGCGCGCGTTCGTCACTGCCTTCCGGAGCGTCACCACGTCCGGCAACTTTTCCAGCCGCCGTTCCTGAAGAGCGCGGGACGGCAGTAGACGCGCGGCATCCTGGATGCCGGCGATCGCACCCTGGGCGCGCAACCGCGCGATCAGCGGCGCGAGGGCTTCCTCGCGTTGAAGCACAGCCTGCGCGTCGGCACCGGAGACGGCGAGCATCAGCGACGGATCGGGCGCGCCGAGTTCGCGGCGCATCGTCGCATCGAGCGCGCGCTGGCTGGCGGGGATCGGGCTGAGCGCGGACAAGGTTGCGTCGATCTGGAGCGGGTGCAGCGCCAGCGCGCCGAGGGCGAGCGCCGCCGACAGCAGGCAGAGCATACGCCAGCGCCGCCATCCCTCCACCTTTCGCAGCACCCGCGACGGACCACTGATGCAGGGCGCGAGATCAGCCGACACGATCAGGCCGGGCATGACCAGCAACGTGACCGCCGCGGCCGTCACAAGCCCCGTCGCCGCGAAGAGCCCGAGTTGGCCGAGGCCCGGCAAGCCGCAGAAGATCATGCCCGTCAGACCCAGCACCGCGGTTGCCACACCGAGGCGCAGGCTGCGCCGGATCCGGTGCAGCGTGGCCTCTGGCCCTTCTCCCCGGTCGCGATGCCCGATCAGCAGCACCGGGTAATCGAGCGAGACGCCCAGCATCGTCATGCCGAAGCCGAACGCGATGCCGTGCACCGAGCCGAAGACCAGACGCACGACGATCATCGCCACACCCAGCGACAGCAGGAAAGGCACCCCGATCGCCGCCAGCACCCAGAGCGAGCGAAACCGCCAGATCAGGATGGTCGCGACGATCAGCAACGAGAACACGGCCATCATATCGATATCGGCGCGCATGGCGGTCGCGGACGCCACCGCGAACACGCCCGGCCCGCTGAGGACAAGGTGCGCGCTTCCCGGATTCAGGCGCGCGAAGGCCGCGCGGATGGCCGATTGCGCGCTGGCCTGTCCGGGGATGTCCAGGCCGCCCGCGCGCGTGCGGATCAGCAGCAGGGCGCGCGGCTCGGCCGCCCGATGGTCGGACGCGAACCAGACGCCATGGTGCAGCGCGACATGCACGTCGGGCTGGAGCGCCATAACTGTCTGAATGAACGCCCCGGTGGGATCGCGCAGCAGGAGATCGCCCATCCCGGTGGCGGCATTCGAGCCCAGCGTGTCGATGGTCCTGGACAGGTCCTGTTTCAGTGCGGCGGGACTGAAATCGCGGGTCGCATCGTCTGTGGCCAGTGCGTAACGATGATCGAACAGCAAGTTCCGCAATGCCTCGCTTTCCGCCGGGGCGAAAGCCCCGTCCAGCACCGCGACGAAGCGGGCGTCATGGGCCAGCGCATCACGCAGGCCGAAGCTGAGGCGCGCCAGATCGGCCTCATCCGCCCCGTCGATGCCAAGGGTGATGACCGTGCCGGCCATGCCTTGCTGCATTTCGCGCAGCAGAAACCGCGCGCCGGCATCCTGCCCTTGCGGCAGGAAACCCGCCATGTCCGTGCGCACGGGCACGAGCATGCAGACGACCGCGGCGAACAGGGCGGATGCCAACAATGTCAGCGCCAGCCGCCATGGCGCGGCCGTCCGAAACGTGACACGCCGGAGCACGGGTCGCCGGATCACGGGTCGATCGTCAGCGTCTGCACGTCGCCATTGGCCAGCACCACGCGCAGCCTGTCGATCGCATTGTTGCGGCCCCACAAGCTGACCGTGCGCACGAGACGCGCCGCGTCCGGGTCGGACGGGGTCATGACCAGCATCCAGGCCCGATCGTCGCCCGTGGCGGACAGGGTATAATACCGCTCGAGCGCCGCGATATCGCCCTCCAGCGGCGCGCGCAGCGTGGTGGCCAGCACGGCCAGCGCCGGGCTCTGGTCGAGCGCGACGACATGGGCACTATCGGTGCCGCGCTGGATCGAGGCAGCGTTGCCGTCGAGGATCATTTCCTCATGATGCGGGACGAGCGTGGATTGCCGCAGATAGGCCGGGCGATGGAAGATGAGTACGCCGCTGGTGACGAGCGGGCGCGTCAGGGCCGCGATCTCGCGCGTTTCGTGAAACGGGCGAGTGCGCTCGGGTACCTGTCCGAGGCGAGTGATGATCTCGCGCGCCAGAGCGCGATCGGGGGCGGTGGCCGGGTCCGGGGCGGCTGGAGATGGCGCGGCGGGCGTGGCGCGGGCATCGTTCACACCGCAGGTCAGCCCGCATGCGACGAGGGCCGCGGCGCATATCTGCTGCACCCGCCTCATGCCACATCCTCCCAGTAATCGTAGAAATTGAACCAGGCGAAGGGCTGCTCGCGGCAAGCAGCCTCCATCCACGCGGCGTAATGCGAGGCCGCTTCCCGGATGAAGCGCGCACGATCCGACGCCGTTGAGGGCATCGTGACGGAGAGCGGTTCGAACCGAACCTCATAGCCGCCATCGCGCTGGCGCAACGCACGAGCCAGCACCACCGGCGCGCCCGTCGCCAGTGCGAGGCGGAACGGCCCATCGGGAAGCTGCACCTCCCGCCCCAGGAACGGCACGCGCACCGTCCGCTCGACCGAGGCGGTGCGGTCGCCCAGCACGCCCACGACCTCCCCCCGCGCAAGGCTTTCGGCGACCCGAAGCATCGTGTCCTCACGCCCGATGGGGATGATGGAAGCGGCATAGCCGGGCGCGAGAGCCTCGAGCGCCGCAGTGGTACCGCCGAGAATTGCGCGATACATCAGCATGCGCATGCGGATGTCGTGACCCAGGCCGATGACCCGCAGGGCCTCGAACGAACCGATATGCGCACTCAGAAGCAGGCAGCCACGACCCTGGGCGACAGCGTCCTCGACCACCGCGCGCCCAGTCACACAAATGGGAGGCCGGTCTGGGGCGTCGAGCAGGAAAAACACGCGGTCGAGCACGTACTGAGCGAAAGCATGCATGTGACATAGCGTGTCGCGTGCCGTCGGCGCGCGGTCGAGCACACGCCGAAGATAGGTCACCGAACCGCGCCGCGCAGCCGGATGGGTCAGGAAGAAATACAGGCAGATCGGCCAGAGCAGCCCCCCTACCCGCCGTCGACCAAGACGCCGTGCCAACGCCAGCAGCATGCCCATGGCGAGCCGGTTGCCACGTTCCGGCACCACCCAGCGCGGATCGGTGCGTGTCATGATCCGGACCGCTGCCGCAGGATGGCTTGCAGCACGGGTTCACCGTCGTTGCGGCCGGTCAGGCGAACGGTGTCGCCCGCGCGGCGCGCGGAGAACGCCACCACCTGTCCCGGCAGAACGGGGCGCACGAACTTGACCGTACTGACCGACAACCCCGGCGCGGACAACCCGGCGCGTTCGAGGCAGGCGAGGCCGCCTAGCACCAGCAACACGCCCGGGACGACGGGTTGGCCGGGGAAATGCCCTGGCAAGGCGGGATGGTCCGGCGGCAGGCTGAATGTCCCGAGTTCCTCCGTGCCATCCGTCCGGTCGGCCAGACCGCGCAGTGCCTGGACAGTGAGCTTACCCACTGCATTGCGCGGCATGGCCGGCACCAGATGGATGCGGCGCGGCAGAAAAGCCGGCTCGATCCGGGCCCGCAGCGCATTGAGTAGTTCGTCGGGATCACGTCCCGGGGCGACCGCGAAGGCCCGCATGCGCGCCCAGGCACCCACCGCCGCCTCATCAGGCGCCAGAAACGCGCCATCTTCCACTCCATCGAGGGCCAGCAGCGTGGCGTTGAGGGCGGCGAGCGAGGCGCGTTTGCCGGCGAGCTTGACGACATCGCCGACACGGCCCAGCAGCCGGAACCCCCGCGCGCCCTCACGCGCGACGAGGTCGGACAGTGGATGAGGCGCGGCACCCGGCGCCGCGATAGTGGCATGCCCGTCAGCCACATCCAGCACGATGCCGTCATAGAGACGCCAGCATGGACCATCGAGCGTGCGGCGCGTAGCGACCGAACCAGTCTCGGTCGCGCCGTAGATCTCCATCACCTCGGTCTGTAGTGCGCGCTCCGCTTCCGCCGCCAGGGCGTCCGGCAATGGTGCCGCGGCCGAGACCACGCGCCGGATCGGAGGCATCGCGAGCCCGGCCCGGGCAAGGCTGCGCAATTGCAGCGGCGTCGTGATCAGGATGCGTGGCACGGACGCCTGTTCGAACTGTCCCTGCCAGTCGGCGGGATAGCGATCCGGGCCAGTGATGGCGGTGACGCGGGTATGCAGCGTCTGAAGCACCAGCGTCTCGAACCCATACATGTGATAAGGTGGCACCGTACCGATCAGGCTGGCTGCCTCCAGGTCAGGGTCGAGCAGGCCACACGCGACGACGCTGCGCGCAACCAGCGCCCCCCAGTGCTTGACGTGCCCCACGGGCTCGCCAGTGCTGCCGGAGGTGAAGACGAGTGCCACCAGCCTGTCGGGCGGCAGCACGGGGTTCGGCGCCAGGGCCATGCCGGGCTGGTACGCACCATGGAACGGGTCGGGGAAAACGAGACCGTCTTCAGGCAGGTGACCGCTTTCCGGATCGTCGGCAATAGTCGCGCAGATCGCGCCGTGCCGGGCGGCAAGCGCGCCGAGATGGGCCGATGTCCGGTCGCTGCTCAGGATCGCGTGCTGTCCTCGCAACAAAGTCGCGGCGAAGAGTAACGTGAAAGCGCGAACCTCCCGGCACATGATGACGACGGGCCGGTCCGGCAAACGGGCCGCGAGCGCGTGGGCTGCATACAGAAATCCGTGCCCCGTCACCGAGCCGCCTTGCCCCCGGAACAGCACCCGGTCGGGCGCAAAGACGAGGGAGAGATCGGGCCAAGCCGGGCGCGCGAAGGTGGGGCTGTCGTACGGCATCAGGCCGCCTTGCGGTGAGCCTGTATGTGGGCGGACAGCGCGCGCAAGGAGGCGAAGATCGTCTTGTTGTCGGGGTCGTCGGATTTCAGCGTGATGCCATAGTCGCGGCTGACCAGCAGGGCGATCTCCAGCGCATCAATCGAGTCGAGGCCGAGTCCATCGCCGAACAGCGGAGCATCGGGCACGATTTCGTCCACCAAGATGTCGAGCTGCAACGCCTGAATCAAGCGTTCGGCCATCTCGTGTTCAAATGGTGTTTGTGCCGCTGCTGTACTGTTCGTATTCACCAGAGTTCATGCCATTAAAGGAATTGAGCGCCGTGCTATCACAGATGCCTACTGACGCAAAGTGGCGCGCCGGTGCCCGGAATGTGGCGGTTCGGCGGAGGGTTGCCACGTTGTTTCTCATCGCTTCGCTCGTTTGCGCGCATCTCCCGCCCATCGGCGGAACGCGCCGGCTCGCGGCAGGGGCGTTGCTTGTGTCGCAAGGGTGTGCCACGGGTCTGGTGCTGGGATCCTGGTTTTCGGTGCCCCTGACGCTCCTCGCGCTGCCACTGGCGCTCCGATGGCCGGTCCTGGCCGTCGACGTTGACGGCGGCCTGATTTACGTCGTCGTTTTCGGCGGGTGTCTGCGTCTGTTCGCGCTGTCGCTCTGCCCCGGGCACGAACCGCTGATTTCGGCCCTCGCCCGGCGCGTCCATGGCGCGTTGCGCCCGGATGTCGCGCGATACACGAGGTGGCTGACAGTATTCTGGAGCGTGTTTTTCGCACTGGCGCTGGCTGCACCGCCCTTTCTTTACGCGCTCGGTCCGCGGGGTGCGTGGCGCTGGCCGATGCGCGGCGGCTCGATCGGCTGCGTGCTGGTGCTCATGATCGCCGAGACCGGGGTAAGACGGATGATTATCCGCGACTTCGCGCATGTCTCAATTAGAACGACCGTGGCGGCATTCCGTGATGCGACCGCACGCTCCGCCATACCCACGTGCCGCCCAGATGCAGATACATGAAGCCGAGCCGGAGATTGTCGCGGCCATAGCGAAAATGCGATATCCCGCCCTCGGCGCGCGAAAGATAGTGCACCACTGTCGGCACGTTGATGGCCGGCACCCCACGCCAACACAGCCGCACGGCCAATTCCGGATCGAAATCGAAGCCCTTCATGAAACGCGAGGGACGCATCACGGCCAGCAGGTCGGCCAGCGGATAGACTCGAAACCCGAACAGGCAATCCCGCACCGCTCCGGCCGTCTTCAGCCTCGCCAACCCGTTGGCGATCTTCCGGCCCCAGACTCGTACAACAGGCGCATCGGCGCCGAAAACCGGCGCGCCGAGAATCATCGCCCCCGGATGTGCGCGGGAGCGTTCGATGAAGCCCCGGATCGCCTCGGGCGGGTGCTGCCCGTCCGCGTCCATGGTGAGCACATGGGTAAAGCCCCGCGCCGATGCCCGCAGGGCTCCGGCCAGCACCGCACTGCCTTTGCCCCCGTTGCGGACGCGGCGGACGATCTCCAGCCCCGGATTGCCGGGGAGCAGCGAGGCCAGAGTCGCGTCGCTACCATCGGTGCTGCCGTCGATCACCACGATGACATCGGGCCATGCACGCAGCACGCCCACGACCGTTTCCAGCAAGAGCGGGCCGGAATTATAGGATGGCATGAGAACGACGTGGCGGCAGGCAGACATCATGAGGATATCTTAAACGCAGGGTAGGCCCGAGACTATCCTGTGCAATCCGTCTATGAGAAACACGATATCCGCCCACATGGCCAGTTGGAGGGATCGAAGAACCGTTGGTTGATGCGCCTGGCTCCTGATTTCGGACTTTTGGTGTGTTGATTGATGGTTGCCATAGTGGCTTTTTATCTGCGTTTTGAGCGGATCGGGAGATATCATCCGCCAGGTTGCTACGCTGCGGCGTTCAACCTCTCGAGGAAGAGGAAGCGGCGCATATTGTAGACGATATTGGCCAGCCCGATCCTCATGGTGGCCCGGGTGATACCCACGGTCCGGACGAACAAACCCATCTGCGATTTCTGGTCGGCAAAGACATGCTCGACGCGGGATCGGATCACCGACTTCCCCGCGTTGGACCGCTGGATAGGCCGGGGCATGGGCTTGAGATGCGGCTTTTTCCTGTGGACCTTCGAGACGAAACCCTCTTTGTCCATGAAGGCCTCATTGGCTTTCGAGCGATACGCGGTGTCGGCCCAGACGCCTGAGGCCGTATTGGTTTTGTCCAGCAAGCCCTCGCGCAGCCTGGCGCCATCACTGGCGGCGGCATCCGTCGCTTTCCATTTCCGGATCAGTCGAAACTTCCGATCGATGGAAACATGCGATTTGTAGCCAAGGAACGGGATGGCGAGGCTCGTGCACATGACGCTGAGCGAGGCCATCGACGCCGTCAGCCCCACCGACGGACTCAAGACCCATCGTTCCTGGTGGGTTGCGCGTCATGCCGTCGAGCGCATCGAGGGCACTCCGCGCGCCATGCGCCTGCATCTGCGCGGCGGTGTTTCAGCGCCCGTCGCGCGCGGGGCTGTTGTCTTGCTCCGCGAAGCGGGCTGGCTCGGGGCTACGGCGGCGTAAGCCAGTGTCGGCGATGAGCGCCCCAGCAACCTCACGTCAGCCAACGCCAGATACCGGCTGGAATTCCGGATAACGGGATGTGCGCCCAGCTTGCCACTATCCACAGCACAAGCCCACCCAGCAGGGAATATGCCCCGAACTGCCCGAACCGCGCCTTGCCCTGCACGATCGCCGCGAATGGCAGGTAGCTCGTCCGGCTTTTCCATGCGGCCCACCCTGCCGGATCGAGGCGTGTTTTCTTGCGATCCTGCAGAAACGAACCGACGAGCGACAAGAAGACGATCGCGCCCGAGAGAATGATATTCCGGGTGATCGGCAGGATCAGGATATGGCTCGTGCCCCAAAGCGCGAAAGACCACATCATGGGATGGCGCGTGATGGCAAAGACGCCGTGCGCCTGCATGGTTGCCGCACTTCCCCCCGCACCCGGAAGGGCCGGATTGCGGATTAACGACCCCATAAGAAGGATCGAGGCCCCCAGCATCATCACGGTCGCCATTGCCCACAACCCGTTACCGACTGGCCAGACAGGCGGCGTTGTCGGTGCTCGCATAAACGTCCAGATCATCGTCCCCAGCGTGATGGCGGCGATGGTCGAATAAAGGCCCGCAAACGCGGCTTCGCCCATCCAGCCGACCAGCATCCTGCGCAACGGGTGCGACAGCGCCAGATGCGTTGCAACGAACGCGATGGCGGCTACCAGTAGCAGAACTGATCCATCCCTCATGATCGCATACCTCCGGGAAATATCAGACCATCGTGTCGGCAGCGTCTTGGCGTTGCGATGGAAATCGTCAGCGGAAAACCTGTTCCAGAAACGCGTCGATCGTCTGCGGGCTGTCTGCGGGGATCAGCCCGCTCAACATCCCGTCTATGGCGAGCGTGGCCACCCCATGCACCTTGCCCCACAGACCGACCATCATAGCCGCGCGATCCGCGCCCGGCGTCGCCTGTGCGAGGCCCGCCAGACATGCGAAGGCGCGTCCCGACGCGGCGCGCAAGCCTGGATCCTGCCGGTCGATCGCATCGCTGCGGAACATCAGGGTAAACAGCCCCGGATTGGCAATCGCGAAGCGCACATAGGCCAGGGCAACATCGCGGGGCTGCACCGCATGTTCGGGCGCCATGACTTCGGCGAGTTCCGTGAAACCAATGGCCGCCAGTGCACTCAGCAGGCCGGTCAGGTTGCCGAAATGCGGGGCGGCGGCGGTTGCCGAAACCCCGGCGTGACGCGTGATCGCGCGCAGCTTCAGGGCGGCAACCCCATCCTGTTCCAGCATCGACCGGGCCGAAAAAAGCAGGGCCGTCGGCAGGTCGCCGTGGTGATAGGGCGTTTTGGCGGGTTCGATCATCAGCGCATCGGAGCCTCCGCCTTATCTTTACGATGTAAAATTTCTCTTGGCCAGATTTTCCGCACGGACGATTCTTTACGCCGCAAAGAAAGAGGCCGGCATGTTGACCGACCACGAACCGATCGCCCACGACGTGCACGTTGAAGCGCTGACAATCGACGGTGCCCTCCCGCCTGAACTCTGCGGCACGCTGTACCGTAACGGCCCCAATCCAGCGGAGGGAACAAAGCCTGCGCACAGGTTTCTCGGAGCAGGCAGGCTGACGACGCGTCCCCTTCCGCCGTGTCCATGAGCGTGGCCCGCTTCGGCAGCGTGGGTCGCATCTGGTCCGCAACCGGGCCTTGACCGTGGCGATGAAGGCCGCGACCACCCTGCGGCGGCTCTTGCCGGCACGGGCGAGCGCATTGCGCTGGAATTGCTCCGGATCGCGCTGCCGGATTGGTGGACAGGACCCGGGCCATAGCCGCATCGCTGATTGCCAGCTTCACGCCCGAGAGGCCGCGGCGGACTGGATCGGGGAGAAACGCCATCCGGAACGGCTCGGCCCCGAAAGCCCCAAGCGCCATGCCCGGCACTTCACGGCGGCCGTCGGTGTTCACGCCCACGGCAATCGTCACGGCAACGGAGACGATCCGACTTCCTTGGCGCAGCTTGAGATATGTCGCGTCGATCCAGAGGCAGGGCCATTCGCCCTCGATCGGGCGGGTGAGGAAAGCATCGACCCGTTCGTCGATCTCTTCGCAGAGCCGGCTGACCTGGCTCCCGGAAGGCGAATGGCACGCGACGCTTACGGCCTGTGGAGCAGCAGGATACCGGCTGGCAGATGCGTCACCGTCATTCCGGCTGTCGCAGCAATGGTCGTGATGGCCGCGTCCGCCTGATCGATACGAAAGGCGCCGCTGATGCGGGGCGTTTCCACATCGTTGGCCAGGACATAGACCCGACCCCGCCGGTATCGTGCAATGGCCGCGATGGCTTCGTGGATCGGCGCGTTGTCCAGAATGAGATCACCATGTGCCCAGGCGGCGATCTCTTCCGCCGCGATGCCGTGTTCGACCGGGGCGATCCTGCCGTCGGTATAGCTCGTGCGGTCCCCGGCCTCCAGCCTGACTGCGGTCGGGGCGCCACGCGGCGCATGAACGTCCACGACGCCGCGCGCGACCGTCACGCGAACACGCGCCTCTTCCCGGCGCACCTCGAACACGGTTCCCACATCCTCCGTCGCCCCATCCCGCGCCACCACCCGGAAGGAGCGGCGCGGATCGTGCTTTACCTCGAACAGCGCGTTACCCTTCAGCAGCGTGATCGTCCGGGCCGACGCGGTGTAGCGCGTGGCGATGGCGGTATCGCTGTCGAGAATGGCGCGCGATCCGTCGGCCAGCGTCAGCGTCTTTATTGTGATTCCTGTCCATTGATCGGCCCTGAGCCAGATCGAGGCGACCGGGGCATACAGCACGAGAGCCAACGCAACCATGGCGGCGCTGCCGAGGAACAGGCCCCGACGCAGGTGGCGTCTCCGGCCCAGCCGTTGCCATGTGCCCCGCGTGATGCGATCCTGTTCCGGCGTGACGTGAAGCGCGCGCCACAGCGCCCGCTCCTGCTCGAAGACCGCGTTGTGCTCCGGGGATGCCGCACGCCACTCCCGGAATGCGCTCAGTTCCTCGGCCGTCATGGCGCCGGACGCCATCCGGACGATCCAGCGGCGCGCCGTTTCCGCGATATCGTGCGGTTCGTCTGTCACATAGTGCCCTTCGCCGTGTCTCCGCCCCTCTTTCTGGGACGGATGACTGTCGCACGATTTAACAGACGATCCATTGAACCGGGAAGATCAGCCCGATCGAGATGACGAAATGATGTCCAGCGCGCGGCAAATATGGCGGCTGACAAGCGCGATGGACCGGCCCATGCGCGCGGCGATCTCCTTCTGGGGGACGCCATGGAAGCGGTTGAGCGTGAAGATGGTTCTCATCGGTTCCGGAAGGGCCGCGACGGCTTTTTCGAGCGCCTCCAGCTCGTGCCGGGCGAACAGAGCGCGTTCGGGCGACGGCGTGTCGTCCTCGATCCAGAGAAGGTCATGGATGTCGCTCTGGACTTCCTCGCGCCGTCTGACCTGCCGGGCATAGTCGACCGCAAGATTGGACGCGAGGCGATAGAGGAAGGCACGCGGATTGACGATGTCCGCCGCGTTCTCGATGCGTCGGATCTTCTCGAACAGGGACTGTACCGCATCCTCGGCCGTCTCCGGGTTGCGGACGATCCTCTGGATGACGTTGAGCAGTTTCGGCCGTTCCGCGGAAATCAGGTCCGTCAAAACCGCGATGTTGTCCTGCATGACGCGCCACCTGTCCGATGCTCTTTCCCGCCTCCTACCATTCATGAGAATGATTCGCAAATCCGTCTGACGTGACAGCTGTTCCGCTCGGTCGACGAAACCATCAGCCTCACTTCCCGAGCGAAGGGCAAAAAAAAGAGCGTGGCAGGTGTAGAGAACGGCGCCGCTGCGTCGTCATAGGTCTGTGCTTATTAAGAATACGTTTCATTTGCAGCGAGGAAAATTTTGGTGACAGCCCATGAGCGCCATCGCGGAATCAGATCACTCTCGCGGCTTTACGCCTTTGCCCTGCTGACGGGTTCTTGCCTCGCGGGTCCAGGAGTCCGCGCGGCTGAAGGGCCAATTGCCCCCTCGCCCCCTGCGGCGATCCGGCATTTCTCGATCCCGGCCCAGCCTCTGCAAAGCGCGTTGCAGGCGTATCTTCGGCAAACCGGTGTTCAGGTCGCCTATCCGACGGCCGAAGCGAGAGCCGTCAGCAGTGCTACCGTGACGGGTGACTTCACGCCTCAGGAAGGACTATCCCGCCTGCTGAACGGAACGGGCCTGACCTACCGTTTCACAAGCGCGAACAGTGCGATGCTCGGCAAGGCGTCTTCCGCCATTACGCTTGGTCCGGTGCGCGTTGGGGGCACCGTGAGGTCATCTGGCGGGGATGCACAATCCGCCTACGGTCCCGGCGTGGGTTTCGTCGCCACGCGGAGCGCGTCGGCCACCCGGACCGATACGCCGCTGATCGAAACGCCGAAATCGGTCTATGTCGTGACGCGCAAGCAGATGGACGATCTGCAGCCGCTCACGATCGGTGCGGCGTTGCGCTATACGCCGGGCGTGGTCAGTCTGAGCTCCAATGACAGCACGCCTTCGGCCAGTCTGTTCCAGCCTGTGCATCAGCGTGGTTTCGAATCCTACACCTTCGTGGACGGGCTTCTGAATGGCACCTCCGTGAGCGATCCCTTCTTTCTGGACCGGATCGAAGCCTTGAGTGGTCCGTCGTCGGTTATGTATGGGCAGGCCAATCCCGGCGGCCTCATCAACATGACGCTCAAACGCCCGACCGAGCGGGCGCAAGGGCAGGCGAATGTGGGTTTTGGCAATTACGACCGTTATGAGGGGCAAGTCGATTTCAGTGGCCCGCTCAATAAAAGCCGGACCTTGCTTTATCGGCTGATCGGTGTGGGTATCACTCAGGGATCGCAGACCCGATACAATCATTACAAGCGATTGGCTGCGCAGGGTGATCTTGAATGGAAGATTGATAGAAAGACCGATCTTACCATTATCGGGCAGTTTTCCTACGATCCTCAAAGCTGGAGTCCCTGGATCGGCGTTCCTGCTTACGGAAGTCTCATAAAAAGTCCGACCGGACGTATTCCGGTCTCAACATTTTATGGCGACCCGGCTTTCAACGAAAACTGGGATCGGGAATATATGCTGGAAGCTATCTTCCATCATGAGTTCACGAGAAACCTCCAATTCAATATGACGGCGCGGTTTGACGCACAAAGTGGCGGAACTTGCAGCCTGATGGCTGGAGCCGTGAATATTGCCAGGAATACGATCGCACGATCGGCGTTTTGTAATAGTCATATTGGTGGGCGTTCGTCGCAGATGACGGCCAATCTCAGTTACAAACTGCGCACGGGACCGGTGTCCCATTCCTTTCTCGTCGGCGTCGATTATCGCGGGCAATGGGCTAAAGGCAACTGGGCATTTGCTACGGCACCTGCGGCAAGCATTACCAATCCCATCTATAATCAATATACATACGTCGATTATTTTCAGGCGACAAATGGCAAATCCAGATGGGCCAAATATGCGTATTGGCAGGACGGCATCTATTTTCAGGATCAGATCAAATGGCGTCGTTTCTACGTAACGCTCGCCGGACGTCAGGACTGGAACGGGTATGGCACTCTTTTCAATCGACCCTTCACATGGAATGCAGGGATCAACTATGTTTCCAGTATCGGGCTCGCGCCCTATTTCAACTATGCGAAATCTTTCATGCCGCAGATTGGAAAAGTGTATAGCGCGGGAAATATCATACAGCCTGATCCATTGAATGGGCATCAATGGGAAGTTGGATTGAAATACCAGATTCCGCACACCCAGTCCCTTTTGACCGCTGCCTATTACGATCTGGCCGAAAACAATGTTCTGGTGAGCAATCCGGACTTTCCACAATATAGCAGTGAAATCGGGCAGGTGAGGTCGAAGGGTGTCGAATTTTCGGCTCATGCCAATCTGGCGCAGGGTCTGGACCTGATCCTGAACTACACATGGAACCGGGTCTATAACTCCCGCACCACGCTGACAGGGCAGACGATCGGCGGCCAGACGGTCTCTCTGGCCGGCAAGCGTCTGGTCCAACAGCCGACGAACGCCGCATCGGGCCTCCTCGATTATACACTACCGAAAGATCTCGTGCCGGGTTTATCCGTGAATTTTGGGGTTCGGTATCAGGGAAAAAGCTGGGCGGATCAGGCCAATTCATTCCGGAATCCCTCCTTTATTCTATTTGACATGGGGTTTAGCTGGGATGCGGGACAGGTGTTCAAATCGGCCAAGGGTCTTAATGTCAGGCTGAGCATGACCAATTTCGCCAATAATACCTATGTTCAGTGCGGGAGTGCCCGGTTCTGTCATTATGGCGATCAGCGCATCGCGTATGGGACGATCGGCTATCATTTTTGAAGAATGATGCCTTCAGGCCGGCGCCGATTTTCCAAAGCAAATTTCAGGGTGCTCCGCGCGCAAGTTCGTTCCGAAAAATTTCCATTAGAAAATCCGGCCTCATAATCGTCTTAGAAGAAGAGGGCTGAAATCAGGCAGGGCGAGACACGGAGACGATGACGCTTTATATCTTCAAGAAATGCGACTTAGTATCATCATCATTTTCAAACGATGAGCGAACGCCATGACCACCACGACGTTGCGCCGCTGGTTCGTCGTCCACAAATGGACGAGCCTGATCTGCACGCTGTTCCTGCTGGTGGTCTGCGTGACCGGGCTGCCGATGCTGTTTTCCGAGCAGATCTGGGATGCGTTCGTGGGGGATGACGATCCGCCCTATGAAGTGCTGCCGCCCGGCACGCCCAACGCCAGTCTCGACGTCATGGTCGCGAAGGCGCGGGTGATGTTTCCCGGCCAGATCGTCACACAGGTCAACCCCGACGACGATGAACCGGCGGTGCTGGTGTCGATGGCCCCGAGCTGGCAGGCGCTCAAGGACGACGAGAAATACCCCGACCGCCATTCGGGTCACTGGATCAAGTTCGACGCCCGCACCGCGAAGGTGCTGAAACAGTCTCCGCCTTCCGATGCGCCGAAAAAGCCCCGCACCTGGACCGGGATCATCCTCGGCACGGCGACACGCCTGCATATGAACCTGTTTGCTGGCCTGCCCGGCGCGCTGTTCATGGGTGTTATGGGCGTTCTGTTCGTCGCCTCTCTGGTCTCGGGGACGGTGCTTTACGGCCGCTATATGAAGCGCCTGCCTTTCGGCACCGTGCGGCGTGATCGGGCGGCGCGCCTGACATGGCTGGACCTGCACAATCTGCTGGGCGCCGCCACGCTGGCCTGGGCGCTGGTGGTTGGTTTCACCGGCTTCGTCAATGAATTGCAGACGCCGCTCTTCGGATTGTGGCGCATCACGGATGTGCGCCAGATCCTCAAGCCTTATGCCGGTTTGCCTGAGGTCTCGCAGGCGCATCTGTCCTCGGTGCAGGCGGCGTTCGACACGGCGGCGAAGGCAGCACCCGGCAACAAGGTCACGGGGCTGTCCTTCCCCGGCGCGCCCTTCGGCAGTCCGGTGCATTATGTGCTGTGGACGCATGGTGCAACACCGTTGCGCGGCCGCCTGTTCACGCCGGTTCTGGTCGATGCACGCACGGGTGCGCTGACCGGGGCTTACCCGATGCCATGGTATCTGCGCTTCCTCGAAATCTCCCGCCCGCTGCATTTCGGCGATTACGGCGGACTTCCGCTCAAGGTGCTCTGGGCGTTGCTCGATCTGGTCGTGATCGCCGTTCTGGTCAGTGGTGTCGTGCTGTGGGCCGCGAAGCGTCGGATCGCGACCGATATGCGCCTGCGCGCGCTCGGTTTCGATCCGGACGATGTGGAGACTGTGCCGACACTTGGGGAGGCGATGCGATGAACGCCGCGCCGCCGATGCCGCCACCGTCATCTTCCCCCTCGCGCACGCCTGTCGCGGTCTGGCCCTGGCCGATTGCTCTGAGTCTGCTGACGGTATTCGGTTTGCTGTCGGCACTGTTGGGCCAGCATGGCATCTGGCTCGCGCTGTCCTGGACAAGCCTTTCCATTCCCCTCGTCGTGATGTTCGCCTGCCTCGTCCGGGCACGGCGCCGCACGCCCCTTTCCAATGGAGGTCAGTCATGACCCCGATCTCGTTTTCTCCGTGGGATATGTTCCTCAACGCCGGCAGCGTCGTGCGCGGCGTCATGGTTCTGCTGGCCGTGGCCAGCCTGCTGAGCTGGACGATCCTGATCGCCAAGTCGGTGGAACTCGTGCGTGTCCGCCTGGCACTCAGCCGCGCGGAGCGTGTGCTGGGCGAGGCCAACACGCTCAACCTTGGCGAGGAATGGACGCGCGATCGCGGTGGCATCGCCCATCGCCTGGTCATGGCCGCCGAAGCGGAGCGAGAGCAGTCGCAGGACATTCCCGATGACCGTGAAGGGCTCAAGGAACGGATCGTCCTGCATCTGGAGCGGCTGGAAGCGGCCGAGGGCCGCCGCCTGATGCGCGGCACCGGCCTGCTGGCGACCATCGGCGCGACCTCGCCCTTCGTCGGCCTGTTCGGCACGGTCTGGGGCATCATGACCTCCTTCACCGGCATCGCCGCCAGCAAGGCGACGAGCCTCGCCGTTGTCGCGCCCGGCATCGCCGAAGCCTTGCTGGCAACGGCGCTGGGACTGGTGGCGGCCATTCCGGCCGTGGTGATCTACAACCATCTCGCCCGTCAATCCGCCGCCTGCCGGGCGCAGGTCGCGGACCTGACGTCACTGGTCATGCGGCTGGTGTCGCGCGATCTGGGGCGCATGCAGGCCCCGACGACAAGTGGACAGATTGTGCGCCTCGGCACGACACGCGATGCCCGTACGGCGGGAGGGGAATGAACGGCGATGATCCGCATCCGCCACGCCGACGAAACGCCGCATGAGGCGCACGAGATCAATGTCACGCCGTTCATCGACGTGATGCTGGTGCTGCTGGTGATCTTCATGGTCACCGCTCCGCTGACGACCGTGAACGTGCCGGTCGATCTGCCCTCCTCCTCCGAGAAGCCGACGCCACGACCGGACGATCCGGTGTTCCTGACCGTCAAGGCCGATCATGGTCTGGCGCTCGGGGAGGATGACATCGCTGCCGATGCACTGCCCGGCGCATTGGAAACTGCAACCAAGGGCAACAAGGACGAACGGATTTTCCTGCGTGCCGACAAAACCGTGGATTACGGCACGCTGATGGGCGTGATGGACAGGCTGCGCCGTGCTGGCTATCTCAAGGTCGCGCTGGTCAACCTCCAGGGCCAGGAAGAAGGAAGCGAAGCGGGGGCAACAGCCGGGTCCGTTGGCAATGTCGCTCCTGCCGTGGCCGCTCCTCCGGGAGGGCGACCATGACCGACGGAGCCACGACTTCCACCGCTCCCGCCCCGGCGTTCGCCGAGTGGTATGAAGGTCAGCTTCACCGGGAACGCCGGGCAGAGGCGATCCGCTGGGGCGCTTCGCTGCTGATCGTGGCGGCGGTGACGGGCGGCATGATCGGGTGGATCATGCGTCTGCCACCTCCGGTGATGCCGACGCCGGAGCCCCCTCCCGCCGCGATTGCCATCGACATGGCCCCTGAACCGGTCTCGACCCCGGCGCCGCCGACCGATGTCCCGCCCGGTCCACAACAGACCCAGTCCATTCCCGATCCGGAACCGGTCGATCCGCCCAAGATCACGGCGCCGCCGTCGCCTGCGCCCCATCCCTCGGTTCCAGTGCCCAAACCGGAAAAACCCCGCAAGGTGGTGAAGAAACACAAACCCGCGCCGATGCTCAAAAAGCCGATCCCGGACAAGACGCCACCCGCCGACGCCACGACCGCGCCGCCATCGTCGGAAGCTCCGCCTGCGCCAGTGCAGGCGGCCCCCGCGCCGGGCGCGTCGTCGTCAAAAGCGTCGCACGACCCGGCAACCTGGCAGGGCGCGCTTCTGGCACGGCTTGAGCAGTTCAAGCGCTATCCGTCCGACGCCATGGAAGACCATCAGGAAGGCGTGCCGATCGTTACCTTTTCCATGGACCGCAAGGGTCATGTGCTCTCGGTGCATCTGGAGAGCAGTTCCGGGCACAGGCTGCTGGACCAGGAAGCCGTGGCGCTGCCCAAGCGCGCTGATCCCCTGCCGCCGCCACCAGTCGACGTGACGGGCGATCCGGTCACGCTGACCGTGCCGATACAGTTTTATATCAACCAGGAACACAACTGATATTCGCCGCCTTTCCCGCAGATCGTGACAGGATCAATGCCATGCTCGCCTCTCCCGAACACCGCCTTTCGCCTCCCGACGTGCAGAAAATCCGGGCCGGCATGGGGGCAAGCGGCAAGCGGGTCCGGCAGATCGAACGGCGCTGTCGCGCGGTCGGCTTCAAGATGACCGACGTGCGCCGCGTTCTCCTGCACGGTATTGTGGAAGCCGGTGAAGGCGCCACGGCTGTCGAGATCTGGAAGGTCCTGCGTGGGATGATCGCAGGCCATGTCCCCAGTCAGGGCTCCCTCCAGCGGAACCTCAATCTTCTGGTTGAACACGGCGTGCTGCATCGTGATGTCGGCAGCGACAGGGTGTGGCGTTATCGCGTCGCGCCGAAAGACAGGCCGACGCTGGCGGTGACGTTCGTGGACGCCGGCACCGGGCGCGAGATCGCCTGTCATGCGCCGGAAGTCGCGGAGCTGCTGCGCCGGATCGCTGCCCGGCACGGTCTCGCCGTGCGGGAAGCCTCGATCACCGTTGCGCCGTCATCGGTCTGCGCCGGGGAGGCTCGCTGAATTCCGGAATATTTTTTCGTCCGGCCGGTGAAAAGCCGCCGGCGTCGATCGTCTTATAGACAGAGCCCTCCGGCGGGGACGGGGCGTTCCCTTTGACCTTCATCGCCTTTTTCGTCCGTCGCCCGGTCGCGACGACGCTGCTTCTGGTCGCCGCCGTGCTGTCGGGTCTTCTGGCCCTGCCGTCGCTGCCCGTTTCCGATCTGCCGGATGTCAGTGTCCCGGTCATTTCCGTCTCCGCCAGCAATGCGGGCGGCACGCCGGAGACCATGGCCCGCACGGTCGCCGCACCTCTGGAGCGTCATCTCGGCGCCATCGCCGGCGTCACGCAGATGCAGTCGGTCTCCACGCGCGGCGAGACCATGATCTCGCTCGGCTTCGAGGTCGGGCGCGATCTCAACGGCGCCGCGCGCGACGTCGAGGCGGCTATCCGCGCGGCGCGGGCCGATCTGCCGAAAACACCGGGTTTCGATCCCCGCTATCATCGCGCCAATCCGAATGCGACGCCGGTGCTGATCCTCGCGGTCACACCCGGAATGATGGCGATGCCGCGTCTGTATGATCTGGTGAACGTCACGCTGCGCCCCATGCTGCTTCAGGTGCCGGGGGTGGGCGATGTCAAGCTCCTGGGCAGTTCGGCGCCCGCCGTGCGCGTGGCCATGAATCCACTGGCCTTCTTCAAATACAGCATGGGCTTCGAAAACCTGCGCGCGGCGCTGGCCTCCGCCAACGCGCATACGCCCAAAGGCGTCATCGATACGCATGGCCAGCGTTTCCAGCTGTTGGTCAACGATCAGGCGGAACGCGCCGCCGACTACCGGAACCTGATCATCGCGTACAAGAACAATCGTCCCATCCGGCTCAACGACGTCGCGACCGTGAGCGACAGCATGCAGGACGTCAACGCCGCCGCCTTCTTCGATGGCAAGCCGGCCCTGACGCTCATGGTGCGCGCCCAGCCGGGGGCCAATCTGGTCGGCAGTCGATGCGGTGACAGCGCGCCTGCCACGCCTGCGCACGCTGATGCCGCCGGGGGCGGACATCGTCATCGCCCGGGACGGCTCCGTCGTGATCCGCTCCTCCCTGCGCCATACGATCGTCACCCTGCTGCTCGCCTGTGTGCTGGCGCTGGGCGTGGTCTGGGCGTTCCTGCGCTCCGCCACCGCGGCGCTGGCGGCGGCAATCGTCGTGCCATGCTGCCTGATCGCCAGTCTCGGCCCGATGCACCTGGCAGGGTTCGGGCTGGACAATCTCTCGCTGATGGCCCTGACCGTGGTGACGGGGCTGGTGGTGGATGACGCCATCGTGGTGATCGAGAACATCATGCGCCATCGTGCTCTCGGGCTGTCGATCGAGGATGCGGCGATCATGGGCGGAAGCGAGGTGGTGTTCACCCTGCTGTCCATCACGATCTCGGTGCTGGCGGTGTTCGCGCCGATCGGACTGGCGCCCGGCCTCACCGGGCGGCTGTTCGGGGAATTCGCGGGCACGGTCGGGATTGCGGTTACGGTGTCGCTGGTGCTGTCCTGTGTCGTGACGCCTTGTCTGACGGCGACCCTTCTGCGGCTCACGGAAGCCCGGCATCCCGCCAGGAGCGGGAACGCGCCGAGCGAGGAGGAAAGCCGGGTCGCCGGTCTCTATCCGCGCATCCTGGATCTCTGTCTGCTTCATCCGGGCAAGACGGTGCTGCTGCTGCCCCTGACGCTTCTGGTCGCATTGATCCTGTTCGCCCGCATGCCGAAGATCGTGTTCCCGAAACAGGATATCGGCATCGTCTCCGGCGGCTCGCGCGCCGACGGCGCCACGTTGGAGGATACGAGGGCACGCATCGCGCGCTTCAGCCGGGTCATGCTGTCCGATCCGGCCGTCTCGCATGTCGTGGCCTATCTGGATACCTCGGAGGGATCGAGCCATGGCATGGTCTTCGCGACCTTGCGCGATATGACCGACCGAAGGGACAGCGCCGCCACGATCGCCCGGCGCATCGCGGCGGCCATGCGGCATGAACGCCACGGCGAATATCATGCCCAGGCCCCCGGCAACCTGATGACGCGGGTGGGGTCGAACAGTTCCGGCCTCAGCTACATCCTGCGCAGCGACGACGAGCGGCTGCCCGGCCCAGCGGCCCGACGACTGGCGCGGGCGCTCAGGCGACATCCGGAATTCACCAATGTCGAAGAGGACAGCGATCCGCCAGGCGAGAGCCTGTCCTTTGCCATCAACCGTGATATCGCCGCCCGGCTGGGTGTCACGCCGCAGGTGATCGGCTCGGCCCTCTCCGACGCATTCGGGCAGATCACCGCCTCGGTCGTCTATAGCTGGCGGGGGCAGTATAATGTCGTCATGACATTGCAGGACCAGTTCCTGCACGATCCGGCGCTGCTTCGGAATTTCTGGGTCAGCCCGTCCGGCGGTTCGGCCTCCGGCAGTGCGGCGTCGAACACGATCCGTGTGACCACGCAGGGAGCGGCCGGCGGGTCGTCCGCGCTTGCGGCGACGGCGTTTCGCAACCAGATCGCCAATGCGCTGGCCGGCGGCGTCACGGCCTCCACAGGGGCGGCCGTTGCGACAGGAACCGAGACGCTGGTGCCGCTTTCAATGGTGGCAACGCTTGCCCCGACCCTTGACCCGGCAAGCGTCACGCATCTGGGCTATGCCAGCTCGGCCTCGATCGCGCTGGACCTGGCCCCCGGCGTGAGTCTTGAGCGCGCGCACGCCATCATCGATGCGGAAAGCCGCGCGCTGTCTTTGCCGGCGGCCCTCAGCGGCGTCCTGCAGAGCGATGAAGGGGACGCGGGCAAAAGCACGCAGGATAGCGAGATGCTGGTGCTCGGCGCGATCGTCGCGGTCTATCTCACGCTGGGCATCCTCTATGAAAACCCGTTTCACCCGCTGACGATCCTGTCCACCGTGCCCTCGGCAGGCATCGGCGCGGTTCTGGGGCTCGACCTGTTCGGGCTGCCGTTCTCGGGCATGGCGGTCGTGGCGATGCTGCTGTTGACCGGCATCTCGCTCAAGAACGCCATCATGCTGGTCGATTTCGCGGTGCTGGCCCAACGCACACGGGCTCTCACACCCCGCGCCGCGATCCGCGAGGCGGCCCTGCTGCGGCTGCGGCCCATCCTGATGACCACTGGCGCCGCCGCTCTCGGCGCGCTGCCGCTGGCCGTCATGGGCGGCTACGGCATGGAATTGCGTCAGCCGCTCGGCATCGCCCTGATCGGCGGCCTCGTGGTCAGCCAGATCCAGACCATGCTCACCACGCCCGCGCTTTATATGCTGATCGCACATCTCCAGGCCGCCAGCCGCGCATATCGGGCGCGCCGCGTCGGAGAGAAGGCCAAAGGCAGGGGGTGTGATGCGCCGCACGACCACGGCAAACGTCGATGACAGCTTTGCCTCCGGCCATTTCGCTCGACAGTCTTGCGCCCGCGGAGCGGATCGCCCTGTGTTGGATTCGTGCGTTGATGGGACGCGTCATGCACGGCAAAAGCGTTACATGGAAGGGCGCGCGCCGAAAGCTCCGCGAAGCCCTCTATATCGCGGCCACATCTGCCTCCCGCCGCGTGCCCGTACTCATCGCCATGCGGGATGAGCGCCAAGGGCAAGGCACCCAGACCATCCTTATCGCCGTCGCGCGCCAGCTTCCCGTCATCCTCAATGCCATGATCCAGAAAGGTCAGCCTTTGCAGATCACATGATCAACACAGTTGGCCCCCCGTAACTGCCTGTAACAACCGGGCGTCACATAGCGCTGGCGTTCCGACGCATGGCCTGGGGCGGCTGGCCAAACGCTCGGAGAAACGCCCTGCGCATGCGTTCGGGATTATGGAAGCCCGCGTTGGCCGCGATGGTCTCAATAGGGGTATCGGAATGCTCCACGCGCTCTCGGGCGGCTTCGAGACGCAGCCGTTCGACGGCTTTGGCCGGACTCATGCCGACGGAGAGGCGGAACGTCCTCGTGAAGTTGCGTGGGCTCATCGCCATCCGGTCGGCCAGCGTCTCGACGGTCAACCGGTTATGGAGATGGGAGCGTATCCAACCAAGCAACTCGGTGAAGCGTCCCTCACCCCCGCCCATCTCCAGCAATGCCGAAAACTGCGATTGTCCGCCTGGTCGCCGGTGGAACACGACCATCTGTTGTGCCACGCGTCGGGACAGCGCGTCCCCCAGATCGTCGCCGATCAGGGCCAGCGCCAGATCAATGCCCGCGCTGATCCCTGCCGAGGTCCAGACGGCCCCATCCTGAATATGGATGGCATCGGGGTCGACCCGCACATGGGGAAACAGTCGTATAAACTCCTCGGCTCGCTGCCAGTGGGTTGTGGCGCGTCTTCCATCGAGCAGACTGGCCGCCGCCAGCAGGAAGGCTCCGGAGCAGACACTGCACAGCCGCCGTGTATCGTTCGTCCGCGCGCGAAGAAACGCACGCAGATCCGGACAGTGCATGGCGTTACGGCTGCCGTCACCGCCGACCACGATCAGCGTGTCGAGCGGGCCTGCGTCCCGCACCCCCGTCGTGTCCAGCACAATGCCGGCGGAAGACCGGATGGAGCCACCGTCGCGTGACAGGAGCGTCAGCGCATAGGCGTCGCCCGCCATGCGCCCGGCAATCTCGAACGCCGTAATCGGACCGGCTGCGTCGAGGAGCTGGAAATCGGGATAGAGCAGAATGCCGATGCATCGTGTCATGGCCCGGAATGAGGGATCATTGTCCTTTCGTCAAGCGCGGCTCCGGGGAACAGTGATGCCCGTGCCCGAAGGAGTCCCTCATGAGCCGATTGCCGTTCCGCATCCTCTTTGCCGTCTATCCTGGCATGACCCAGCTGGATTTTACGGGACCACACCAGTTTCTCTCCCGCATGCCCGGCAGCGAGACCATCGTCGCCAGCCTCATCGGGGGCGCGGTGCCCAGCGAAGGCCTGGTCTTCGCCGACACGCGTCGGCTGTCTGACGTGGCCGGGTGCGATCTGCTGTGCGTGCCAGGGGGTCTCAATGCGCTCGATGTGGCGCTGGACGACGCATTCGTCGCAGAAATCCGGCGGCTCGGCGGTGGCGCGCGTTACGTCACATCGGTCTGCACCGGCTCTCTCATTCTTGGAGCAGCGGGTCTGCTGCATGGCAAACGGGCGGCCTGCCACTGGGCGTGGCGTCATCTTCTGCCGCTGTTTGGCGCCATACCCGACGAAGGGCGCGTAGTGCGGGACGGGCGCGTGTTCACTGGTGGCGGGGTAACCGCAGGTATTGATTTTGCTTTGACCGTATTGGCCGAGATCGCTGGCGCGGAGGTGGCTCAGACGCTACAGCTCGGTCTCGAATACGCTCCCGCACCGCCATTCACTTCCGGCAGGCCGGAAACCGCATCGCCAAAGATTTTGGCTGGTTACCGCGATCAGATCGCACCGCTTCTGACCAGACGCGAGGCACAGGCGCGGGAAGCGGCAGCCTCTTTATCTTTGATCTCTTGAACAGGAGGCATACCATGTCCCGTCCGCCGTTGCCGCCTTTCGATGCCGAGACCGCCGCGATCAAGACACGGCTGGCCGAGGATGCATGGAACAGTCGTGATCCCGAGAAGGTCGCGCTCGCCTATACGCCTGACAGCCAGTGGCGCAACCGGGAAACATTCGTGCGGGGGAGGCAGGAGATCGTCTCTTTTCTGGTCCGCAAATGGGCCCGTGAGCATGAGTATCGGCTCATCAAGGAGGTCTGGGCGTTCCGGGAGAACAGGATCGCGGTGCGGTTCGCTTATGAGTGGCATGACGAGGAGGGACGGTGGTTTCGGTCCTACGGCAATGAAAACTGGGAGTTCGACGAGAGCGGTTTGATGCGACGTCGCATCGCCTCGATCAATGATCTGACGATCGATGTCGGCGCCCGGCTTTTTCATTGGCCGCAAGGGCGCCGGCCGGACGATCATCCGGGCCTTTCGGATCTGGGACTTTGAAGGATCAAACGATGGGAGAGAAGAAAGCTGTGCATTTTTCAGTCATTTGGCGACGCTTCCAGACGTTCGGTCCGGCACTCGGCCTGTAGAGCCTTCCGGGAAAGCGGTTCTGCATGCCTTCGAGATCGCTCAGAAATGCACAAGCACATAAACGCATGATCTCCGTCCCCTCCTTGATTGTCATCCGCCGTCATGAGCGATGTCGGCGATCAGGGCGGTCAATTTCGAGACCGAACGGCCCAATTTTCGGTTCTTCCGCACTTTTCGTGATGGGTATCTTGTACTGAGGTTCCGGAACTGGGAAATCCAGAAAGTCGTTCACTTTCATGGATATTCCCCAGTG
>NZ_SLZN01000003.1 GCF_004346035.1 Acidomonas methanolica
GACGACCACAAATCCAGCGTCTCTTCAACAGACGTACTGCCACTTATCATATCCTGAATCATGGTTACCCATAGATTCAGAACTCAACACAAAATGCAACTGTAGTGTTAGACGGCGTTCTCCTGACGACCGGCGCGCCGGATCGCTTGCGGGGGCTGACCGTGCAGCTTGACGAAGGCGCGGCGCATGCGTTCCGGATCAGTAAAGCCGACAGACTTTGCGATCTGTTCGATCGGTTCTGAGCCATTCTGCAAGCGAATGCATGCCGCTTCGACCCGCAAACGTTCCACCGCCCTGGCCGGTGTTTCACCGGTCTGACGCCGGAAAGCGCGTCCAAATTGGCGGACGCTTAATCTGGCGGCGTCCGCAAGCCGCTCGATCGGCAGCGGCTCCGCCAGATGATCGCGCGCGAACGCGAGCGCCATGCGGATACGGTCCGATTCCGGTTCCATCTGGGACATGGCCGAGAACTGCGACTGGCCCCCGTAGCGCCGATAGGGAACGACGAGTTCACGCGCGACCTCGCGTGCAATATCGGTTCCGCGGTCGGCCTCGATGAGCGCCAGAGCCAGATCGATCCCGGCCGAAATCCCCGCGGAGGTCCAGAAATTGTCATCCGCGATGAAGATGCGATCGGCCTCGACCCTGATCGACGGATATCGCTGCTGCAACTCCGGTGCGAGACGCCAGTGGGTCGTTGCGCGGCGGCCGTCGAGAAGCCCGGTTTCCGCAAGGAGGAACGCGCCTGTGCACACGCTCGCGACACGGGGTGTACGCGCTGCGAGGTCCTTTGCGGCTGCGATGACGCCAGGATTCTGAAAAGAACCGATATCCCCGCCGATGAACATAATCGTGTCGAACGTCGCATCGCGGAACGACTGAGTGTGAATGGGAGCCCCTGAACTCCCGACAACGACGCCTCCGAACTCGGAAATCACCGTCAGCCGGTAGGCGTCACCCTCGATGAAGCTGTTCGCCTCTTCAAAAGCGCCCAGAGGACCAGCAAGGTCGAGAATCCGGTGGTTCGGGCAGATGAAAAATCCGATATGATGCATGGTCTGAATTTAAGGGAAAAAGGCGATTCGCGCCATATGTTTCTTCTCGAGGCGATGCCGTCAAATCCCGGGTCCATACCGGCCGCCTCGGCATCGTGAAATGTTACGAACGAAACGCTCCCCGAGTTTACGGCGTGTCGTCAGGCCACCATAGTGATCCCGGAAATTGACGGAAATAAAGGACAAAGAGCCTGAATGGCGGTCCCCCCTGCTTTCGGCGTGACGTCGCCCGCCGGCTGGAAAAGTCGTGTGCTGGAAATCCATTCGGCGCCGCAGCCCACGCCGCCGTCGGGCATTGCGCCCAATGTCGTGCTGACGCGCGAAACTCTTCCCGGCGGCGCCCCCGATCAGCGTCCGGATCAACTCATGGCCTATGTCCGGAGCCAGATTCGCGCCATGACGCCGCATCTGCGTGATCCACTCTTTGACCCACCGGAAAAGCTGATCCTTCGCGACGTTCCGGTCATCCGGGTCAATGTGACGTGGATGTCCGGCGCTCTCCGCGTGCGGCAATGGATCGTATTTTACCCGCTGGGCAACGATCATGTTCTGGTTGCGACCGCAACCGCAGCGGACGCTGAATTTCGCGACCATGCCCGCTCTTTCGCGGCGTTGCTCGGTTCGGTGACGCTCTCTGCATGAGCGCAATGTCCGCCGCGCGCGTCGGAGATCCGTTCGGCCATTCCGAGGCCATGAACGGTCTGCTGGCGGGGTTGGCGATAGGCCTCGCCGCCAGTGTCGCCGTCGCGGCGGTCGTCGCGACCGGAGGGGCCGCGTTGCCGGTGATCGTCGGCGGGATCGCGGCCGGGGCGGCGGGCGCGGGGCTGATGGGCGAATCGATCGGCGCGCTGCTCGACGGGCCGCCGACCGGCGTGCTGGAAATCGGTTCCGTCAATGTGCTCATCAACGGCCGGCCGGCCGTCATGGCCCTCCGCGGCGCTGGAAGTTGCTGCGAGCACGACCCGATGATCCCCGTCGCGACGGGATCGAAAACAGTGCTCATCAACGGGCTTCCCGCTGCGCGCGTGGGCGACAAGCTGGTCTGTTCCGCCGTGATCACCGAAGGCTCGCCCAACACGATGATCGGCGGTCCGACCGCGCAAGGCCTGGCCATCAACCCTGAAGTGCCGGCCGGAGTGAATTATGCGCTCATGGGGGTGGCGTTCGCCGGCGCCGCCGTCACCGGAGGGCTGGCCGTCGCCGCGCTGGGCGCTGCCGGGGGCGCGCTGGGCGGATATGCCGGGCAGGAGGCGGCTTCCGCTCTGGGCTATGGCGAAAAAGGGCAGGCAATCGGCGCGCTGATCGGCGGCACGATTGGCGGGTTGGCCGGGGGCTTTGCGGGTGACAGGCTTTCATCCCGCTGCTGGTCCGGGCATCCGGTCGACGTGGCAAGTGGCGAAGTCATGACGGAGCATGAGGATTTCATGCTCCCCGGACCGATCCCGCTCCGCTTCCATCGGCTCTGGATGTCATCGTCGAGTCTTGTGGGGGAGTGCGGGCATGGCTGGCATCACAGTCTGGATATGGCGCTCTGGCCCGGCGCATCCGGCCGGAGCTGGACCTATCGCAATGAAGAAGGGCGGCTGATTGTCTTCGCGCCCCCCGCCCCGGGCAGGCCCAGCCTGGATGCGGTCGAGCAACTGCAATTATGGACTGACGGGCGCGCGTACTGGGTAACCGATTTTCAGGGCATCCGGCGGGATTTCGGGCCGCCTCTCGCGGGAGATTTGCGTCGCCTCGTACGCATCAGCGATCCGAACGGCAATGCCATCACCCTGTCGCGCAGCGGGGGCGACCGGCTGACGGCTATTATCGACAGTGCCGGGCGGCATCTTTCAGTCACGACCGATGAGGCCGGTCGCGTCCTGTCCGTCATCGCGCCGCATCCGACGATCGGGCATGAGACGATCCCGCTCCTGCAACTGGAATATGATGCGGCGGGCGATCTGATCCGGTCCGCCGATGCCTTGGGAAACGGCTTTGCCTACGTCTATCACGGCCATCTTCTTGTCGATGAGACGCGGCCCGCCGGGTTGGGGTATCATTTCCGCTATGACGATGTCTCGCTGGGCCGGGCCGCGCGTTGCGTGTCGACATGGGGGGACGGCAATCTGCATGAACGCCATTTTTCCTATGACCTGACGCGTGGCGTCACCCGTGTCGTCGCGCGCGACGGTGCGTGCGAAGAGTATTTTTGGGATCAGGCGCGGAGAATCACCCGGATCGTCGACGGGCTGGGGCGGCGCAGTTCGCGTCTTTATGACGCGTTGGGACGGATGACGCTCGAGACGCGGGCGGATGGCGCGACCGCGCGGCTGAGCTTCGACGCCCATGGCCGCGTTTCGGGCCGTCAGGGGTTTGACGGATCATCCGTGTCCTTTCATTTCTCTCCTCTGCGCGAGGATGGGCTGGTCACGGATCGTCCTCGGCAAATACAGGCGGTCGATGGCGGCATCTCGCATTACGAATGGGACGAACGCCTGAATTTGATCCGCTCCACTGACGCGGCGGGGCGGGAGCGCCGTTTCCTGCGCGACACGCGGGGACGTCCGCTCGCGGTTCAGGATGCGCTGGGCGTGCACCGCCGCCTTGGCTGGACGGCTGACGGTCTGCCGGCGAGCGAGGCGGACGGAACGGGGGCCATTCGGGTCCGCTACGACTGGGACAGGCTGGGGCGGTTGCAGCGGGTCGCGTATGGCGGCGTGGCCGCGACGTCTTATCGGCGCGATCTGGTCGGGCGGGTTGTGGAGGAAAAGCGCCAGACCGGCGAGTGCGCGGCGTACAGCTACGACGCCGAAGGCGCGCTGATAGCGTTTCGCGATACGCTGGGGCAGGAGACGCGCTGGCGTTATGACGGGCTGCCGGTGCCGCTGGAACGTCGCGCCGCCGATGGCGGCATCCTGCGTTATGCTTATGATGGCGACCTCAACCTCATCCGCCTCACCAATGAGAAGGATGAGGTGTGCGAGTTGACCTATGACGCCGCCGGACAACTCGTGCGCGAACGCGGGTTTGACGGCCGGAGACAGACCTATAGCTACGATCCGGCGGGTTTCCTGTTGCAGCACGAGGATGCGGGCGGCACCCGCACGTGTCATCGGCGCGACAAGGCCGGGCGGCTCGTGTCGCTGGAGCCTGTGGGAGACGCGCCGACGCAGTATCGCTATGACGCGGCGGGCCGGCTCGTCGAGGCGACGAATGGCTGGGGCGCGCTGACATTTGCGTATGACCCGACCGGGCTGCTGCTGAGCGAGCAGCAGGGCGAGCACAGACTCACCCACGAGCATGACGCGCGCGGTCGGCGGATCGCGACTGTGCTGCCGGACGGCCGCAGGCTGGAGACACGCTGGGACGGTCGGGACGCGGCGGAGGAAATTTTCTTTGCCGGGCGAAGCGTCGTCCGTTTCGCGCGGGATGTTCTGGGGCGCGAAATCGAGCGGGTCGCGGGGGGGCTCACCACGCGTACGGATTATGATCCGCAAGGGCGGCTGGCGCGGCAGCGGGCGGAGAAAAGTCATCGCCCGCCTCTGATCGACCGGAGCTATCGCTATGACGGCGCGGATCAGCTTCGCGAATTATCCGATCTGGCCTTGGGGAACATGGCTTATGGCTATGATTCGTGTGGCCGTCTGATTTCCGTCGAGGGCTGGGCGGAGGAACGTTTCAACTTCGATCCCGCGGGCAATATTCTGCAGGGGGCCGCCGCTGCGCCGGGGAACCGGCTGGAATTTCACGGCGACCGGCATTTCACCTATGACGCGCGTGGCAATCGGATCGGCGAGCGGCGCGGTGCGCGCGGCGGCGTGGAGCGCGACTATCGCTACGGCGCGGATAACCAGTTGCGGGAGATGGAGGAGCGCACGCGGTTTGGCACGCTGCGCGCCCGCTATCGCTATGACCCGCTGGGTCGGCGCGTGAGCAAGGAGATCGAGCGCTGGACGCTGCCCGCGGCCAATGACGCGGGGGCGGAAGGGCGGCTGGCGCGGCTGTCGGCCGAGCGCCATGCCTTTGTCTGGCTGGGCGACGTGCTGCTGGGCGAGGGGCCGGAAGGATCGCCGTTCCACACCGTGTATCTGCATGAGCCCGAGAGCTTCCGGCCTCTCGCGATGATCCGGGGCGACGCGGTTTGCCACTACCATCTGGATCATCTCGGCACGCCGCGCGAGGTGACGAATGACCGTGGCGAGGTGATCTGGCGCGGCTGGATGAAGGCATGGGGCGCCGTTGCGCGGGCGTCGGATGCCGCGATCGCGCAGCCCCTCCGTTTTCAGGGCCAGTATGAGGATATGGAGACGGGGCTTTATTACAACAGATTCCGATATTATGCGCCGGAAACAGGGTGCTATATCCAGCAAGATCCCATCGGGCTGCTCGCGCGCTTCAATTTGTATTCGTACCCGCACAATCCATTGGCCGAGAGTGACCCGCTGGGCCTGATGCCATGGCGCTGGAATCCCGATGGGATGGGACATCATCTCGTCTGGCGGAACAAGGCAAATACGGCAGGTCTGAATCTGGAAAATCTCGGAACCGCACGTGACACGCCGACCTATTTTCCGGAACCGTACCGGCCCGGCGACCACGAACTGCTCCACAGGGTGCAGGCGCCCTATCTCGGCAGCCGTCAGGGACCTTGGGAAGGCACATCCGACGAGTTACTTCAGGCATCCGGAAAAGGATTGTCGGACGCCGGGGTTTCCAACATGCGGGGGTCTCTGAAGATCCCACGGACTGGCGAGATGCTCGCGCAGGATGTATCTCCAAAGGACGCTTATGTAAAATTGATGGAATGGCATAACAAAAGCAGGGGGTTGTGCGAATGATGAATTTGAATTTAATGGTCAGAACAAACGGGTTTGCAATTTTTGACCCAGGGGTTGTCGAGAGTTTTTTTGAAGAAGACATATCTGGAAAAAATCTTCTCGATCTGTTCATTTCTACGGATGTTGGAGATGAGATCGTAAAGGCGGGTTGTCTGGTGCCCGTGATAAACATACCAAAATATAATTATCATATAATAATAAAAGACGACTCTGAGGAAACGGAAAAAGAAAATTCAGTGTGGAAGGAAAACGCCTATTTTCCGTTATTGATAAAAAATGAATGTTATATTGCTGATATGGGGGCATTTATGGAATGGGGCGCTCATGGGCAGGAGGTTATTCCTGTAAAATTGGCAATAAATCCCGGCATGTATGCTGTTTCCGTAAAATTATATAATGACAGGGATCATTTCGAGTCCGTGGCGGATGCCGGATACATCATTGAATTGTCCAAGAGGGATCACCTTCCGCCGTTGACGGCGGATATAAATGACGACATGATTCTGTAAAAATGCCGGTCTGCTGACCCTTCTCATACGGCGCGCATGCCGGATGCCCGCTGGAATTCACCGAAGCCCGGAGTGGGAGTGATGGTGAACGCCGAGGCGGAATCCGGCCGCGGGCCATACACGGGCGATGTCACTGCCTTGTGGAGACGGGGAAAAAGACGTCATAGGCGTCGGCATTCCTTTCGGCCGCCCGCGCCAGCCATCCGTCTATACCCAATCTGGCCGTTTCCGTTCGGGCCTTAGGCACTTCCTCGCGTTTCAGCCCCAGACGCACGACACATTCCACGTCGTCATCGACGAAGAATCGGATCAGTGCGGCCAGACTGTCATGGCACTCCCCGGCTGGCGCAAAGGCGCGGAAGTCATTCAGGGTGAGGGGGCCAATGACGATCTCGATGCGCGCGTTCATCTCCCACATGCATGCGCCGATGACGGCATCCACACCCAGCTGGGAGAACTGTCCGGCTTTCGGGCCCGGCAGGCGGGATTGCTGGTCGGGCGGCACGCTGATCCATTGTCCGACGAATTGTTCGACACGGACAGGCGCACGCACCCATTCTTCCAGAAGGGTGCGCAGGCGCTCCGCCGAGCGTGGACGGGTGGCGAGGAGGCCGGAGAAATAAAGGAGGTGACGCGTGTCGAATCCCGCGAGGGCCACGCCCTTGGCCGGATCGACGCCGATCAGCGAGAGAAGGGCGCGATCGAGGGCGCAGGCCGTCCCCGCCCCGGGCTCCGCGCGGATGGCGGCCCGCGCCGTATATTTCATTCCCGCCTCGGCGAACTGCACCCGGGGGCGTTGGGCCAGAAGATCGAGGAAGGCCGCGAGAGCGGGGGAACGGGCTCGATACGCCTCATCCGCCATGGCGCTGTAATGGCGCGGCAGGACGCCGTCATGGCCGGTCAGACCGCCGAAGCCGATGGTGACTTCATAGGTTCCGTCCGGAAGCGGGCGCACCTCCAGAATATCGCGCCAGGGCGTCGCGAGGCCGGGCGGCGTGCGGAAGTGGACGCTTTGGGAAAGCGGGACTCCGGTCGCGGAATGCAGCAACGCGATGGCGGCGTCGAACGAGAAACGTCCGGGCGTTTCGATCAGCGCGGCCAGAGCGCGGGAAGGGGCCTCGTCGGCTCGGGGGGTGGCGCCCTCCGTGCCGCCGTCGGGCTTCTCGGGAAGGCGGGCGCCGGTCGTGTCGAGCGGAAACGGCATCGTCGTCAGGAAATGCGGCGGTGGCCGGCGCGTGGTGGAAAGCGCACGGCGTCGTCGGGGTGTCCGCGCAGCCGGATTGTGGTGCGAACGAAATTATTGGTGGCCACGTGCAAGGCCAGGAAGCGATCGAGCACGCTGGCGAGCAGGAAAAGCCCATGTTCCGACCATGCGGCGGGGTCGAAGACGAGAATGACCTCGATCCCGCGGCACAGGCCGATTTTCAATCCGTCGGAAAGGCGTGCGACCGTCGGGCGGGACTGGACATGCAGCAGGCCGGAGATCGCCGCGCGCGTCTGGGCCGACCCCCGGACGTCATAGAGCGTCAGCAGGTCGTGCAGGGCGGGCGTCGCGTCCTCGCCATCCGTCAGGCTGAGATAATTGAGGGTCATGTGTGTGATGAGCGCCCAGGCGCTGCGCTCCCTCTGGCGTCGACGCCAGCCCTGCGTGGGCGGGGTCAGACAGAGGATGCGCGTCAGACCGCCGAGGCCCCGCTCGGGCGTGAAGAGAGGAGCGCCGCCTCCGAAAGGCAGAAGCGCGGGCAGGTCGCCGTCGGACAGTGTCGCGTCGATCGACAGGAGCCGCGCCTCTGACGCGTCCTCGTCGCTTCCGGGGCTGCTTCCGGAGTCGAAACTGACGGGGGCGAGATGAGTTTCGATCGCGCCATTGATCGGGGAGGCACGCCGCGACACCGTGTATTCTCCGGCGGCTTCCGCCTCCCCGGTCGCCAGATGGCGATAGAGCGGGCGCCAGGGACGGCTCGTGCCGTCATCGTGAATCTCGCGGACGGAATCGATCTGCCAGATTTCCGCCGTGTCGCTCGCATGGCGCGGCGGGTCCACCGGATAGCATGTCTGCCAGTGGGTCAGCGTTACGGGTTCGCATCCTTCTTCGAAGAGATTGACGACCGGCACGCAGTTGAGGCGGAGCGCGTCGGGGTGCAGCGTGCGGGCCAGCGTAGGAAAGATCGTGTCGAAATAGAAGAAGAGCATGATCTCCGCGCGCGTCTCGACAAGCGTGCGCGCCTCGAGGCCATCCAGCGTGAAGAACAGGAATTTTTCCGGAAATGCGAAATATTCCGTCAGAAGGCGAAACCCGCTGAACGACCGGCGCGGCCAGGGATAGAGCGCATCGTCCGGCTCAAAGCCGCAGGGGCGCAATCCTCCCACGGGAATGGGGGTCGGCCGGTCGTCGTTCGGGCTTGAGGCCAGGGCGATCCCGATCGTGTGCGCGCAGATCAGTTCCAGAAGCGCCGTCGCCTGATCTGGCGGCCCGTGGATGAAGAACCGGAGCTGCGCGGGAGCGATATCGCTGAAACAGGCGTCGGGATTCGTCAGCGAAAGACGCAGGCTCAGGACGCCCTGCGCATGGCGGGAGGTGGGATGAGCCGGCGCGTCGAACGGCGCCGGCCGCAACTGTGCGTCATGCGCGCGGATCGGCCATATCTCCGCGGGCGCGGCGGTCCGGAACCGGCAGGCGGGGCGGTCCGGGACCACGGTCTGGAACGCCCCGCCGCGCGGGACGGGAATGGCCGTCCTCGCATCCGGCATGCCTTCGATCTGGACGATGCAGGCGGAAGGCAGCGGCGCGAGATAATGCGGGTAGAGGATATCGAGCAGCGTGTCCGTGAGTTCGGGGAAATCATCGTCCAGCCGTTGCTGCACCCGCCCCGTCAGGAACGCGACCCCTTCGAGAAGCCGTTCGACATGCGGATCGTCCACCGTCTCGCGCGAAAGCCGGAGCCGACCCGCGATCTTCGGGTGCGTCCGGGCGAAGGCGTCGCCCAGAGTGCGGAGGGCTTCGAGCTCACGCTGATAGGCGTTGATGAAGTCGTCGGCCATCGGACTTATGTCTCGTGGAGCGCACGGACGAAAATGGCCTGTCCCGGCGGCAGGATCGCCGTGCTGTAGCGCACGAGTTCCGCTGCCGGGTCGATCAGCAGGACGGCGTCGATCCGCAGCCGGATGGCGGTGGAGAGCGGCGCATCGTCAGGCAGAAGCGTGGCCCGGACATCGGTCAGGCGCGGATCGAAGCGTCGGATCGTCGTTTCCACCTCCGCGCGGATCCGCTCCCGCTCGCTCTCGTTCGAAAGAACGCGCGCGGTGACGTCCTCCAGCCCGTATCCGAGGGGCGAGCACGTCAGCTCGGCATGGTGCGGCGCGGGGACGATCCAGGGACGCGTGGCGTTCAGCAGCGCCTCCAGATCGCGCCGGACGGAAGCGCGCATCCGGCCCAGCGTGAGCGGACCGGAGGATGGCGGATCGGATGCCTGGCCGGGCCTGTCGTCCAGGAGCCGGTCGAGAACGGAAAGGGTCGCGAGGGCCGGGCTTCGCACGGCGCTACGTGCCGGCGGCGGAGAAGATCAGGTGGTCGAGCGCGAGGATGTCGCGGGCGTCATTTCCCACCAGGAAGGTTCGCAGCCCGCTTCCACGCACCGGCCCGGGCGCGGTCGACCAGTCCGTGGCGCGGCCGAGCCGCAGCGCATCGCTCGCGCCGGCCGGATGATACAGCGCCGGGACATAGACCTCGCCTTCCGGGCCGTCGCGCACAACGACCGTCGCTCGTCTCCAGAACAGGTCGCGGGCGCGCCGCGGGGCGTGAAACGTGATCTCGATCAGCGAGTCCGCCGGCACCCAGTAACATTTGCCGGTCGTGGTCAGAATTTCGAGCGATCCGCAGAGAATGTCGTCGATATCGCGGAAATCGTCGAAGGCGGCCGTTGGACCATCCCCGCCCGCCAGGGTTCCCGCGAGGCGCGGCCGTGCGTCTTCCGCCGCCGCCGCCTCCCGGGTCGCGTCCTCGATCTCTCCCGCGCGCAGGGCGGCGAGCGCGCGCAGGGCGTGCTGCTGGCTCGCGCCGGGAACGGTCAGGAACTCCGGCGCGGCGCCGTCGTCGAGCACGGCGCGCCGTTGTATCTCGGCACGAAGAAGCTGGCGGAATTCCGCCACGACGAGTTCCATGCCGGGATCGATGGCGGCAAGACTGGCGATCACGGTTTCGGTGCGTTGCAGATCGCCGGTGAAGAGGGAGAGTTCGGCCAGCAGGAGCCGGGGCGCGACCGAACTCGGCGACGCCTTGACGAGGGCCGATGCCGCGGCGATGGCGCCGCTCAGATCGCCGTTCCGGAAGAAGTCTCCGGGAGAGGGTGAGGCTTGTGTGGTGGAGGACATTATCCGGCGATCTCCAGTTGTCCGCCCCCGCCGCGCCTCGTTCCCATGGCGGACAGGTCCGGGGGAGGAGTCATGGACTCGGCGAGGGAGAGGTTGGTCACGAGGCGGAAGGTGGTCGATATGTCGTCGAGCTGATAATGCGGTTGCAGGTGGATGATGCAGCCGTAATGGCCCGGCTGGCCTTCGCGCGTCGTGACCTGCACGCGGGCGGAGAGCAGCGGATAGCGCGCCCGGCTCTCACCGGAGGAAAGGCTGCTGGCGTTGGTGTGTCGCCCGAGCCAGTCCTGCAATTCACGCTCGATTTCGCCGGGCGTGGCCATGCGGCCGATCATGTCGCGTCCGAGCATCTTGATGTGATGGGCGAAGCGGCAGACGCACAGGAGCGGAGCGATCTCCGCGGAGAGACGCTGGTTTCTGTCCGCGGCGTCCGGCTGCCGGGGCGGCGCGGCTCGAGCCCGGAGGCTCCGCGTCGAGGCGAAGGCGACACCGCCGAAGGGAAGCGTGTCGAGCGGCATGACGCCGCCCTCCACCAGGGCCTGCGACTGGCGGTCCGTGAAGCCCAGCTCCGTCGGCGCGCGCGCGACCCGCGTCACGGCGCCGAAGGCGAGCGGGTCCGAGACCGCGCCGGACACGAAGCTGCCCGCATGGCGCCCCGGAGTCACGCCGCGGATGTCGGCGGGCCAGAGATAGCGGCGTTGCGCACGCAGGACGTTGCGTGCGAAGGCGTATCCGGCGACATGCCAGCATTGTCGCGCCGCGTCGGGCGCATATTCCTCGTGCCGCAGGGCATTGTTGCCGCGTGTCCATCTGGGACGCGCGCGCATGCCCGGCAGCGTCAGGCAGAGGAAGCGGCAATCCTCGATGGTGGTGAGGGCGCGCCAGCGGCGGTGATCCGCGTCGTCCTGCACCGCCATGATGTCCTGCGTGAGGCTGAGGGCGGAAAAGGCCTCCACGCCCAGCAGACGGGGCGCGCCCGACAGAACCATCGGCACGAAGGCGGCGGCTGCGATCGAGGCGAGCTGGCGCAGAACCTCCACGTCGTCCACCGGCGCATCGTCGAAGGCGGATCGCTTCGGCGGCAGATGGGCGACCTCGTGGTCAACGACCATCAGGGCGAAGGGATGGCCGCCCGCATGGCCGAATTCCCCCTCATACACCAGCTTGAAGAAGGCGGACTGGTCGAACTCCAGCACGCGCAGGAGGTCGCGCGACAATTCGGCCCAGCGCAGGGACATGACCCGCACGAGGCAGCCTTCCTCCGGGTCCGAATCCGAGACGAGCCACCACACGCCGCGCCAAGATCCCTCGAGGCGCGAGAAGCGGGGATGGTGGAGGATCGCGTCGATTTGCCGCGCGATCATCGCGTCGATCCGCGCGATGTCGCGATCCACGCGCCCCCTGAGCGCCTCCGACGCCGCGGGACGCAATGCGATCTCGTCGAGCGCTCCGTCGCCGAACCAGGCGGCGAGCGCCACGTCATCCTCACGCAAGAAACGTTCGAACGCCGTGCACTCCCATCCGGTCGTGGTGTGAGCGCCCGCGAGCAGGCCGTCGCGCGCGCCTACGGGAAAATCCCGCCTCGCCCGCGACGCACCGGCTCCCGCGCCCTCATGCGTGCCAGGCGCTTCTGGCGCGTTGTCGTCGCGCGTGGGGCCGGTGGCGTGACGCATGAGGCCGACCGGATGTCAGAGACGCTCGGGGATGCGCGCCACCATGCGCATGCTGGTGGTCAGCTCCTCAAGCTGAAGCCAGGGGCGCATATAGGCCACCGCGTTGTAGGCGCCGGGCCGGCCGGGAATTTCCGCCACCTCGACGCGCGCCTCGCGGAGCGGGTAGCGCGCCTTGCTCTCCGGTCCCGCGAGGTCGTTGCCGTTGACATAGCGGCTGATCCAGCCGTTGAGCCAGCGTTCGCAGTCGCCGACCTCCATGAACGAGCCGATCTTGTCCCGCGCCATCACTTTCAGATAATGCGCGAAACGGCTCGTTGCCATGATATATGGCAGGCGGGCGGAGATCGCCGCGTTCGCCGTGGCCTCCGGCCGGTCGTAGATCTTCGGCTTCTGGGTCGTCTGCGCGCCGAAGAAGACGGCGTAATCCTCGTTCTTGTAATGGCAGATCGGCAGGAAGCCGAGCGTGGAGAGTTCGTTCTCCCGCCGGTCGGTGATGCCGATCTCGGTCGGGCATTTCGCATCCATGTCCCCGTCATCGGACTGGAAGATATGCTGGGGCAGGTCGTCGATGCGCCCGCCGCCCTCCTTGCCACGGATCATGGTGCAGAAACCCGTCCGCGCGAAGGCGTCCGTCATGCGCACGCCCATCACATAGGCCGCGTTCATCCAGCAATAATGACCATGCGGCAGGGCGAGAGGCTTGCCGTCGGGCGCGCGCGGCGCTTCCTCGAAGCGGAATTCGTCCACCGCCTTCACGCCTTCGCCGTAAGGCAGACGGCTCAGCACGCGCGGCAGGGTCAGGGAGACGAAGCGGCTGTCCTCGCTCTCGCGGAACCCGCGCCATTTGAGGAATTCCACCGTGTCGAACGCCTTGGCGAGATCGCGCGGGCGGGCGAGTTCCGTCCAGTCGGCGAAGCCGAACATGCCGGCGCCGGCGGCGGAGACGAACGGCGCGAAGGCGGCGGCGGAGACGTGGCTGATCTCGCGCAACGTCTCGATGTCCTCGGGGACGTTCGTCCATTCGTAATCGCCGATGAGCGCGCCGTAGGGTTCGCCGCCCGGCGTGCCGAACTCGTTCTCGTAGATCTTGCGGAAGAGAAGCGACTGGTCGAACTCGACGACGCGCGTGAGGTCGCGATGGAGTTCGCGCTTGCTGGCGTTGACGACGCGGATCTTGAGATTGCTGCTCGTCTCGCTGTTCATGACGAGGTAGTGCAACCCGCGCCAGCTTCCTTCGAGCGTGAGAAAGCGTGGATCGTGCATGATCGCGTTGAGCTGGGTGGAGATCGCCACGTCCAGCGCATCGACCGCGCGTTCGATCGTGCGGGTGAGGTTGCGGTCGAAGGAAACGGTCCCCTTGGCCGCCTCCTCGACGAGCGTGCGGACGAGTTCCGCCGCGCGGTCGGGCTCGGTCTGCCGCGTGGCGGCGACGACCTGGGAGAGCAGGGCCGCGCCATGTTCTTCCGTGGTGGAGACGGGGGTCGCCTGGGCGGCCTGATCGGGTCCGGACATGGGTTCAGCCCTCCGTGCGGGATGCGAACTCGGCGTTCAGGGCCGAGAGTTCGTCGTTGTTCTTCAGGATGCGTTCCAGCAACGCCTCGAGTTCTTCGGAGCGGTCCGCCTTGCTCATGAGATCGCGCAGCCGGTTGCGCGTTTCGAGGAGCGCCTTGAGGGCGGGCACCTGCTCGACGATGCGCTGGGGCTCGAAATCCTCGATGCTGTTGAAGGCGAGATCGACGGCCATCGTCTCGTCGCCGCCTTTCAGCGTGTTGGCGACCTTGAGCTTGAGCCCGGGCGCCATGCGCTGCATCACCTCGTCGAAATTGTCGCGGTCGATCTGGATGAAGCGCCTCTCCGCGAAGGGGCGCAGGGGGATCGTCGGGTCGCCCGAGAAATCGCCGATGACGCCGACGACGAACGGCAGTTCGCGGACGACCTCGGCCCCTTCCGTTTCGACTTCATAAGTGATGTGGACGCGCGGCCGACGGACGCGGGCCAGTTTCTCGTGAATGCTTGCGCTCATGACTCGCTCCAATCTTGCCAAAGTGCCCGTGCAGCCGATCCGGCAGGGCGTTCCGATCAAAAAAATACGCGCTATGTTTCCTGTTCCTGAATGCCCAGCCGGATCAGGATTTCGGCGCGGGACGCCTCGTCCGCCACGACTTCGCGCAGCAGTTCGGGCAGGGGGAGGCGGGCACGCCGGACGGCGTTTTCCAGCGTGTAACTGAAGGGTGAATGCGGCTCCATCGCCCGGAAACGCATGGCGATATCCAGGGCATCGTCGAGCAACTCGCCGCGTGTTCCGCGCTTCCACGTCGCGGCGCTTTCGGCCCGGATCTCCTCCGACGGGGAGATGTCCTCTTCGCCGGGAATCGCCGCGGGCGGCTCGCTCCGAGGCACATATCGCAGCGCCGCCGTGCGGATATCTTCGAGGAGCCTCCCGACGCGCGAGGTCGAGGGCGCCGCGGCGGGCGGCTCGCAGGACCGGCACGCTTCCGCGAAACCGGCTTCCAGCGCGCTCCAGGCGGCGCACGCATCCTCTGCCGCGCGTCCTGTCGCGGCGAGGCTCGCCTGTCCCGGCCCGCGCGCAATGGCCTCCATCTGGTCGAGAGAAGGCAGTTCGTCGGCGATGCGGGGCACGTGCTCGCCTTGCGCCAGCGATGCCGCGCGGGACCGCGCGCGCTCATACTCCCACAATGTGACCGGACGCCCGTCGGCCATTTCGAACAGGACGATCTTGCGGATCGGCTGGATCAGAGAGCCGTCGCGATCCATTCCGCTCAGGCCGGACACGGCGAAGGTCCGCGCCTCGGGATCGTCGGCTTCCAGCGCCGGATACAGGCCCCGCGTCCAGAATTCCGTGACGAGACACGCGATCACGCGCGCGCCGAGCGCGAGCCCGGACAGTCCGGCGCGGCGGGTGAGCGCCTCGACGAGCCAGCTTGCGAGTTCGATGTCCTTCGTGCGCGAGACGAGCGCCTCGACCGCAAGCGTCTCGACGCGGCGCCATTCCTCCGGCACGCCGGTGGCGCGTTGCGGATCGTCGTCGAGGGAGCGTTCATGCGCCCGCGCCGCCGAACGTGCGTCGCGGATCGCCGGATAGAGGGCGTCCGCGCCCGTCTCCTCGCGCAGATCGCGTCCGCACGGAGCCTCCCTCCCGATCGGCTCGGCGATCCTCGCAAGCATGGCGTCGTCGGCGGAGATGGACATGTCGATTGGAAATACCTTCTCGAAGCCGTTCCGTATGCTCCGACTATGCGCGGGGGAAATGCGTCGTCACAAGACAGTCGCGTCGACGAAAAAGCTACAAATGAAACGTCAATGCGATGGACGCTTCTTTCGAACCTGCGGAAGATCGGGGGCTCACAACGCGGGCCCGTGCGGTGCGAGGCGGCTCGTGGCACGGCCCGGCATGTCGCGCAGGGGCGGCGGTCAATGGAGGCAGCATGGCGGCGGCGATCGACCTTCCGCGACTGATCGAACGTCTGGATGATGCGGGTCGCAGAGCCCTCGAGGCGGCGGCGGGCACCGCCTTGTCGCGGACTCATTATACGGTGGAGATCGAGCATTGGCTGCTCCAGATTCTCCAGGCGGACGGTTCGGACGTCAGCCGTGTGCTGGCGCATGAGGGAATCGGGAGCGGCGCGGTGGCGGCCGGGCTGAACGCGGCGCTCGACCGTTTTTCCACCGGCAACGGGCGCAGCCCCGCCCTGGCGCCGGAACTCGTCGGCATTCTCAAGGATGCGTGGCTGATCGCCTCGGTGGATCTGCGGGAAGAGGTTCTGCGCTCCGGGCACGTGCTGTGCGCGTGTCTCGGCGACGAGGTCGTCGCGTCGCGGCTGAAAGCGGCGATTCCCGCCCTGCGGCGGCTGAGCGGGGAGATGCTCGTGCGGGACTTCGCGCGGCTGACGGCCGGGAGCAGCGAGGAAGGCACGCCCGGGAAGGTCGTGGCGGAGGGGGGTGCGGTGCCGGCCGCGCCGACCGGCACTCCGGCGCTCGATCGGTTCACGACCGATCTGGTGGCGTTGGCCCGCGCGGGGCGGATCGACCCGATCCTGGGGCGTGATCGGGAGATCCGTCAGATCGTGGACATCCTGACGCGCAGGCGGCAGAACAACCCCATCCTGACGGGCGAGGCTGGTGTCGGAAAAACGGCCGTGGTCGAGGGATTGGCGCTCCGCATCGCCGTGGGCGACGTGCCCGACGCGCTGCGCGAAGTTGCCGTGCGGACGCTCGATCTCGGTCTGCTTCAGGCCGGTGCGGGCGTGAAGGGCGAATTCGAGAACCGCCTGCATGCCGTGATCGACGAGATCGGCAAATCCGCGACCCCGGTTCTGCTGTTTATCGACGAGGCGCACACCCTGATCGGGACCGGGGGTCAGCCGGGGCAGGGGGACGCCGCCAATCTGCTCAAGCCGCCTCTGGCGCGCGGGGAACTGCGCGTGATCGCCGCGACGACGCGGGCCGAATACAAGCGCTATTTCGAGAAGGACGCGGCGCTGACGCGACGCTTCCAGATGGTACAGGTCGAGGAACCGGCGGAGCCTGTCGCGCTCGACATGATTCGCGGGCTGGTCACGGTGCTCGAGACGCATCACGGCGTGCGCATCCTGGCCGAGGCCGTGGAAGCCGCCGTTCGCCTTTCGAGCCGCTACATTCCCGACCGTCAACTGCCGGACAAGGCGGTGAGCCTGCTGGACACCGCCTGCGCGCGCGTCGCAATGAGCCAGGCGAGCACGCCCGGCAGCATCGAGAGCCGTCGCCGCCGGATCGTTGCGATCGAGCGGGAGATCGGCTTTCTCGAACGCGAGGAACGCTCCGGCGCATGCCATGAGGCGCGGCTTTCGGAATTGCGGACGGAGTTGGCGGATCTGAACGAGACGCTGGTTTCTGACGAGAGACGTTTCGCCGAGGAGGCGGAACTGGTCGCAAAGCTCGCGGTCCTGCGGGATCAGGCGGAGTCCGCCACGGACGAGGCGCCCGAGCTGCGCAGGCAGGCGCTGGATATCGCGGCGCAGTTGCAGGCCGTGCAGGGCGACCATCCGATGATCCACCCCGTCGTGGATGCGCAGGTGATCGCGGAGGTCGTCGAGAACTGGACCGGCGTGCCGGCCAGGCGGATGCGCGCGGACGAGGTCTTGCGTCTGCTGCGGCTGGAGGATGACCTGCGCTCGCGCGTGGTGGGGCAGGATCACGCGCTCCAGGCCGTCGCCCAGGCGATCCGCGTTTCGCGCGCCGGTCTCACCGATCCGCGCAAACCCGTCGGTGTGTTCCTGATGGTGGGCACGTCGGGCGTCGGCAAGACGGAGACGGCGGCGGCGCTCGCCGATCTGCTCTATGGCGGTCCCCAGAGCCTGACGACGATCAACATGACCGAATTCAAGGAGGAGCATAAAGTCAGTCTCCTGATGGGTAGCCCTCCCGGTTACGTCGGCTATGGAGAGGGCGGCATCCTGACCGAGGCCGTGCGTCGGCGCCCCCATTCCGTCCTCCTGCTCGACGAGTTCGAGAAGGCCCATCCCGGCGTGCAAGACGTCTTCTTCCAGGTCTTCGACAAGGGGACGATGAAGGACGGCGAGGGGCGCGACATCGATTTCCGCAACACGGTCGTCATCATGACGACGAATGCAGGAACGCAACTGATCGACGCGCTCTTCGCCGATCCGGACACGGCGCCGGGCGCGGAGGGGCTGGCCGCGGCGCTGCACGACGAGATGCTCAAGCATTTCAAGGCCGCGTTCCTGGGTCGCGTGACGACCGTGCCGTACCTTCCGCTTTCGGAAGAGACCCGGCGGCGGATCGTCGGCCTCCAGATCGGCAAGGTCATCCGGCGCGTGGCCGATCTCTACGGCCTGACGCTGGAGGTGGACGAGAACGCCGCCGACCTCCTGGCCAAGCGGTCGGGCTCGGCGGCTTCCGGCGCCCGCGTGATCGAGCGGACGATCGCGGGCGAGATCATGCCCCTGCTGGCGTCCCGGCTATTGGGTCAGGGCGCGCGGACGCAAGGCGGAAGCGGGCGCCTGTCCTGGCACGGCGGCTGGCGCTTCGACCTGTCGATCCCCTGAGTCAAAGCCCCTGAGGCAGTCAATCCTCTGAGTCAGCGGAAACAAGGAGACAAACAATCATGTCCGGTTCATCTTCCCAAGCCGACGGCCGGTCTTCGCCGGTTCTCGACGATAGCGCCTCCGTCTATTACGAGGCGCACGGATCGGGCGGCCGCCAGTCGCGCCGCCCGTCGAGCATCGAGGACGGCGCGGAGCGCGCCCGCGCCGTGCGCGAGGAAGCGAGCCGGATGAAGGACATCAATCGCACCCAGCAGGTGCTCCGCGACGTGATCGCCGCGACCGAGCAGAGGGGGGATCCGGAGATTCAGGCCCTCTACGCCCAGCTCGCCGGGCAGCTCCGCAGCGTCCCTCCCGCCATCGGAACGGACCGGCTCACGGGCGAAATGACCAGCGTCAACCGGACGCTGGGCCAGATGCTCTCGGCCATGCGGGAAACGCATGACGACCGGGTGGCGCAACGCACCTCCGAGAGCGAGAGCAAGGACCGCAAGAAAATCGAGGACCGCACCTATATCCGCGCGAAGCTGCAACGCCAGAGAGACGATATCGGAACATATCCTCCCGCCGAGCTGCGAGAGAACTTCGCCAGCCTGCTCGAAGAGGTCCGCGAGAAGAGCAAGGTGGGGGCGAAGCCCGGGGCCGCGCAAATCGCGGAGAATGAAGCCCAGGGCACACTCGGCTATTATTCCCAATACCGTGTCCGCCGGATGCACGGATGGATGCACAACAAGCGCAAGGTGACGGCGGCGCTCCTGCCCGGCTGGTACGCAACGGCCAACACCATCTGCACCCGCTACGCCAACGGCCATACGGAACTGACGACGCTGCTCAACGGCGTCCTCGCCGTCCCGGTCGAGGCCGACGTTCCCGCCTGGGATCTGAAGATGGAGGACATCAAGGCCTTCTACAAGATGCTCGAAGACCTGATCGACCAGACCAACAAGCTCGTGGCCGACATCCGCGAGAAATCCGCGACGAACAACGCCTATAGCCTGGGCAAGATCGCGTTCTGGCTCACCGCCGTCGCCTCCGTTGTCGCCGTGGCCGGCGTCGCGCTCAGGTTCGCGTAACGGGCCGGCGGCCGGGGACAAGGGGCACGCGCATGACCAGGCGGACCATCATCACCTACCATTCGCTCGAAGCGTCGGGTTCCTCGAATTACCGCTCCGTCGCCTCGCAGAATCTGAGCGCGAACAGCTTCTCGCAGGCGCAGCATGACCTGAACCGGCGAGACCACGTGACCGCCGCGATCGACGATGCGGACCCCCGCGCGCGCTCCCGGCCCGCCGCGCCACTCGTCAGGACCGGCGGTCAGGCTCCCGATCCGAGGCGGCTCGTCCGCCCCCTGGACGCCGCCATCGCGAACGCCCGTCAGGCCGAACGGGTGGTCGATCACGTCTCCTTCTTGCGCGGCACCGCCGACCGGAACGGCTCCGCCGTGGACGACCTCCGCCTGCGGACCATGCTGCGAAGCGCGCCGAGGGCGACCTATGGCCGGGACGCGGACCTGACCGTGATCGGGGAAGGCTATCTCGACGATCCGTCCTATATCGCCACGTTCCGGCAAGGTGGGCTCGATCCGCGGGGCTATCGTGCGGAGGTCTCGGAGAGTCCGAACCGCAAGACGTCGAACGGCTTCAGCTTCATCGACGGTTGCGACGAATCCTCGTCCCTGAATTTCAGCAGCCGGGCGAGCTTCGTCGGCAGCGGGCGGAGCTTTCTCGTTCTGAGCGTCAACGATCTGGTCGCGGCCTTCATCCATACGCCGAACGCAATCGCCAACAAGCCCGCGGCAGGCGGGTTCTACAGCGATATCGTCCGAAACTACCACCCCGATATCGTGATGGGCGACACGAACGAGCGCACGAGCATCGCGCCGCGGCTCGGGGCGCCCTACGCGGAGTTTCCCCGGACCCGGACCCCGGCCTTCGCCCGCCCGGCCGATTTCAACCTGGGAATGATGGGCACGAACTCGACCCGGAAATTTTTCTACGATCAGATCGTGTACAACACCGAGACGACGGCAATCGAATCGGCCCGCTACATCCCCTCCGACATCTCCGGGGCGACGATGAGCGATCATTTCGGCCTGATCCTGTGCGCGAGGAAAAAGACGAAAAGAACACGCGCCGAGGCTCTTTCCGGCCCGGATCTTCCCGGAGCGCCGCAAGCGAAGAGGCGCAGGCTGGCCGGCTGGAGCGTGTCGTGATGAGATGATTCCGCCCAATCACGATCTGCTCTAGGCGCGCGCGGAGCAACGCCCCGAATTTCCTTGCGATCTCTTACATCCGTAACGCGAAACCGAGGGACGTCCCAGGGCGGAGCGCCTACCTTTTCGGGGTGGGGTTGCCGCTGGCGGACCCTCGGACGTATCGGCTGGAGCTCGAATTGGTTGGGGTCAAAATGACCCCGACCGTCCATCGGTCTCTCGAAATCACAATCCGGAGCGGGGTCGGAACGCGGAAGCGGTCCGGCCGGGCTCCCCGGCAGAAAAGGGTGCATACGGAAGATGGGGATCTATCTTAAATACGGCGACGCCCAGGGCGACGTGACCGAAACCAATCACAAGAATTGGGTGGAGCTGCTCGACGCGCAATGGAGCATGTCGCGCACGATCCGCAGCTCGGTCGGAATCGGCAAGAACCGCGAATCCACCTCGGCCTATGTCAGCGAGCTGACGCTGACGAAATATATCGACGATTCGAGCCACACGCTCTCGACCTACGCCTTCGTCGGCCAGGCGAAGCAGGCGCAGATCGATTTCACGCGCGTCAACGAAGGCGGCGAGACGCTGTTCCGCTCGATCATCCTCAAGGACTCGATCACGTCGAGCCTCGTCAATACAGGCCACGGCAAGGACCGCCCGACCGAGACGCTGACGCTGAACTTCACCGAGATCACCATCGAGGATTACGGCGAGGATGCCATGGGCAGCAAGACCGGCCCGAAGCGGATCATCTATGACCTGACGGAAGCCAAGACATCGTAACGGTGCGGCAACCCGAGGCATGGAGCGTCTCGCCGGGCCATGACGCCACGGGCGTGGGATGTGGGTCATGGCGTTTCCAGGGGCGCATCGTGAAAAGCGCCTCGCCGGAAGGCGGAAAAGGTCGATAAAATGGGGGGTGAGCTCCAGAACCTTCTCTTGCTGACGTCGCCGCTCGGCGACGACACGAAGCCGTTTCAGGCCGGTACGCTTCATGCGATCGGTCTCGAGGCGACGGAGCAGCTGAGCACGCCCTTTCTCCTGAGCCTCGATGTCGTTTCCACGGACAAACGCCTGGCGCCCGATGCTCTCCTGCATCAGTCCGTGACCGTGACGGTGCGCCGCAAGGACGGAACGGACCGCTATTTCAACGGTCGCGTCAAACACGTCTCCTCCGGCGGCGTGGAGCATAGGGGTCGGTGGGAATACAGGCTGGAGGTGGTGCCCACTCTCTGGTTCCTCTCGCAGAGCTGTGACTGCCGGATTTTCCAGAAGAAATCGGCCGTCGATATTCTGCGGCAGATCTTCTCGGAGCATGAGGTCCAGCCTGTCGATTTCCGTGTGACGGGGGCGCAGCCGGTAAGGGAATATACGACGCAGTTCAACGAGAGCGATCTCGCCTTCTGCCATCGCCTCATGCAGGAGAGCGGGCTCTTCTATTATTTCGTTCATGAAAAATCGCAGCATACGCTCGTCGTCACGAATGCCAACCAGGGATTCCGGACGATGACCGATCCGTTGCATCGTGTAATAGCGCAGGGTGACAACGTGGACATCATCAGCTCGTGGCAGACGGCCAAAACCGTCTCTCCGGGCGTGGCACGCCATCAGGATTACGACCCGACGCGGCCCTCCACGCCGGTCACCGGCACGGCGTCCGCGGAGGACGGGGGGCCGGGAGCGGGAAATCGCCGGACTTTCCTGTGGCCGGCCATGACGATGGAAAACGACGTGGCACGCGACCGGGCGCGATATGCGCTCGAAGCCGAGGCGGCGCGGGCCGGCCTCGCGGATGGCACATGTCACGATCCGCATTTCTGCCCCGGCTTCCGGTTTCAGATCGCGCATAATCCGGCGGCGGGAGGCAATGATTTCGTGGTGGAGGCCACGCGTCACACGGCGCGCGACGAAAGCTGGCTCGGCGGCACGGCGCCCTCCAGTTACGAGGTGAGTTTCACGGCCTTCGCCAATACGTTGCGCTGGCGCGATCCGCTCACGCATCCACGGCCTGCCATGCCCGGAATCTATTCCGCCATCGTGCTCGGGGAAGGCGGGGAAGAGATCCACACGGACCGTCTGGGGCGGATCAAGGTGCGCCTGCTCTTCGATCATCGGAAGGACACGGTGGCGGGAATGGCGATCTGGGCGCGTGTCATGCATGCCTGGGCAGGGAATAAATGGGGATGGCTGCACCTGCCGCGCGTGGGCACGGAGGTGGCTGTTTCGTTCATGAGCGGCGATTGCGACAACCCGGTTGTGCTGGGGGGGTTCTATCACGAGCAGAACCTGCCGATTTTCGATCTGCCGGCCGAGAAAACCAAGATGGGCTTCCGTAGCCGATCGACGATGCATGGCGGAACGGCCGATTACAACGAGTTGTCCTTCGACGACGCCCTGGGCCGGGAAATGCTGTTCATGCATGCCCAGCGCGATCACACGCTCGAGGTGGAGCGCGACCAGGCCGACATGATCGGGCGCGACAGGACGACGGTGGTCACGCGCGACGAAACGCTCAACAGCCGGGAAGGGGATATCCACGTCGAGGCGGATTCGAAGACGGTCACCATCAAGGCGGCCCAGGCGATCCGGCTGGTCTGCGGCGCGTCGTCGATCACGCTGACGCCGGAAGGCGTGAGCATCGAAACGCCGACCATGTCCATAGAGGGCGGGATTGACGTGACGATCAAAGGAGGTCTTGTCCAAATACAGCCATGATGAGTGCTCAGCACCCCATCTGTCGGCGATCGCCGCCTGCCCGTCCGGCACCATCGCGGGGCGGATGGCCGGGTCGCGTGAGGCAAGGCAACCGGCCTGTGCCGTTGTGAGAGGAGAACAGGAGATGGCGGATCTTTCGCTCGTGCCGCGCCGTGTGCCGTCCGGCGTCGCGCTGACGGCGTTCCGCGTCCAGGCGGGGACGGTCTCCCTGGGGCGGGGCGCGCATTGCGACTGGATTTTGCCCGATCCGCAGCGCCTCCTGTCGAAAAGACATTGTGAAATCGCGCTGCATAATGGTCGCTGGATGATCACGGATCTGAGCAGCAACGGCACGACCGTCTGCGGAAAGATGCTGCCGCCCGGCGTGCCGCAGGAACTGCATGATGGCGACAGCATCGGATGCGGCAGCTATCAGGTCGATGTCGTTCTGGGCGCGGTCGGGACCGACGAGCCGACTCAGACGTTTCCGGCCGCCGGTTTCGCCGGGGACACGCCCGTCAGCGCCGACGCTCCGCCTCCGCCGCATGACGACGAACATTCGACATTGAGAGAGCCGAGGGACACTCCGGACGGGGCCGCGCCTGTCTTTACCCTCGGCGACCAGCAGCGTTACGGGCGCGGCTCGGTCGAAACGCTGTCCATCATTCATCCCTTCAGCCTGTCTCTCGGAGAGAGCGAGAGCGGGTTCGACCTGCCGGGCGGGACGGCCTCCGGCGAGGTGTCCTCTCTTTCCGGTCGGGCGTCGGGTCAGGCGTCGGGGTTGCATGACGCGTTTCAGCCGCCACGGCCCGCGTCGCACCTTCTGCCCGAGGATTGGGACATTCCCGCGCCCGGCCTGCCCGAAGGCGGCGGCACGGATAAGGCCGGATACGCCCCGTTCGAAACGAAGAACGAGACCCTTGCGGGGACGGAAAGCGTAAGCACCCCGCGACGGAGCGAAAGCGTCATGCCCGGGGTGGAGGGCGTTCCGCCGGGAGAGAGGCGCGGCGTGGCGCATGCGGTGCGCACCCCCGTTCCCGATGCGTCGGGCCCGACGCCGTCCTCCGGCGACAGAAGTCGCGATGTCGGCCTGCGGGCGGAGATCGCGGCCGCGTTCCTGCACGGCGCCGGCCTCGCGGGTCTGTCCGGAGATGTGCCCGACGATTTCTTCGAAGAGCTGGGGAGAACGTTCCGTGCCTTCGTCGTCGGATTGCGGCGCGCCATGATCGCGCGCGCGAAAATCAAGGGCGAATTCCGCATCGAGCAGACGATGATCCAGCCGTTCGGCAATAATCCGCTCAAATTCGCCGTCGACGATGACGATGCTCTTTCCGCCCTTCTTGGCGTCGGGCGGCGCACTGGCGTCTCCGGGGCTGATGCGGTGACGGACGCGCTTGACGACATCAGGGTCCATGAGATGGCCGTCACGCGCGCGATCGAACCGGCTCTGCGTGATTTTCTCGCCGCGAACGGCCCGAACGCCGTGCTGGAACAGCTTGCCTTCCCCGCCGATCAGCCGCTCTCCCTGCTGCGCCGCGCCAGGGCGTGGAGCAGCTATGTGCGTCTGCACGAGGAGCTTTCCGTAACGGCCACGGAGACGCTCGACGGCGCGTTCGGCCGGGCGTTCGGGCGTGCGTACGAGGCGGCACGCGAGGAAATCGAGGAAATCGAGGCAGGCGAGTCATCCGCGCCCCATGCGTCGCGGGCCGGGAAGCACCGGACGCCGAAGGAGGAACGATGAGTTGGGCCAGTCGTGTCGTCTGGCAGGAGGGCATGTTCCTCCGCGCGCAGCATTTCCAGCAGCAGGACCGCTGGACCGCGCATGACCTCGCTCAGGGCCTGACGCTCGCGCGCGCCTATGCGTGGGGATTCTCGGAACTCGAACTGGCGCGCGATCTGCTCGGTTCGGGGCGTGTCGGGCTCTCGGCGGCCTCCGGGTTTTTCGAGGACGGAACGCGCTTTTCCGCGCCTGCGGAGAGTCTGCTGCCGACACCCCTGACCGTGCCGGACGACGCACGCGACGTGCTCGTCCATCTCGCCATTCCCATCGTCGAGCCGGGTCGTGCGGAATTCGAGAGCGGCGGCCGCACCGCGCGCTTCGTCGGCACGCAGGTGGATATTTACGATACCCACACGGATTCTCCCGAGCTGGCGACGCTTCAGGTCGGGCAGCTAGCGCCGCGCCTCATGCTCGGAACCGACGATCGCGCGGGATATCACTGCCTGTCCGTCGCGCGGATCGTCGAGGTGGCGGCAGACCGCCGCGTCGTGCTCGACGCGACATGGATTCCGCCCGTCATCACCTGTGCGGCGACATCCATGCTGACCAATCTGCTCATTGAGTTCGCGGGGATTCTCCATCAGCGCGGCGCGGCGATCGCCGGGCGTCTGAGCACGATCGGCGCGCGCAGCAACACCGAGATCGCCGATTTCATGTTGCTGCAATCGCTCAACGGATGGCAGGCCCTGATCTCCCATCTGGCCGATGGCGGGAGGCTGCATCCCGAAGAACTGTTCCGTATCCTTCTGGTCATGGCCGGAGAGCTTGCGACATTCACCGAATCGTCGCGGCGGCCCGAACCCTTCGAACCCTACCGGCATGACGACCTGCGGCGCAGCCTGTCGCCCGTCGCCGCGTCGATCCGCCGGTCGCTGTCGAGCGTGCTCGAACAGACGGCCGTCCAGATCCCGCTCAAGGAGCACCGGCATGGCGTGCGGGTCGGGACGATCGCCGACCGGACCGTCGTCACGGGGGGGAGCCTCGTGCTGGCCGTGCGCGCCGATGTGCCGTTGGAGACGTTGCGGCGCGTCTTTCCCACCACGGCCAAGATCGGCGCGGTGGAGCATATCCGCGATCTGGTCAACGTCGCACTGCCGGGAATCGAATTGCGGCTGCTGCCTGTCGCGCCGCGCCAGATGCCGTTCATTCCCAACGCGCTCTATTTCGAGCTCGAACGGCATTCGTCGCAATGGGAAGCGCTCAAGCAATCGGCGGGGGTCGCGATCCACGTCTCGCATGATTTCCCCAATCTGACGCTCGAACTCTGGGCGATCCGCGCGTGAGCCCGGCGGACAGCCCCCCGGGGGGAAACCCCTTCGCCGAGCCCGAGGACGACGACCGCACGATCATCATGCGGCGGGACGCGATATCCGCCCTTTCGGCGCGTCAGCATGTCGCCCCGGTCGAGCAGGCGGGCGAACGCGACATCGATTTCGCAGCCCTGCCGCAGGCCGGGGAGAATCCGGTCGTCGCTTGCGCCGGGTCGCTGCTGACACTCATGGCGCGGCTTCGCAATGCGATCAGCGTGCCGGATGCGGGCGCGTTGCGCGAGCGGACCGCGGCGGAGATCGAGCAGTACGGGGCCGCGCTGCGCGAGGCGCGGCTGCCGCTCGAGACGATCCGGCTCGCGCATTACGCGATGTGCGCCAGTCTCGACGACGTGGTGCAATGCACACCCTGGGGATCGCACGGACCTTGGGCGGACCTGTCCCTGACCTCCGCCTATCATCGTGACGTCAAGGGTGGCGAGCGGTTCTTCGTGATCCTGCGGAAGCTGCTGGAAAGCCCGAACGCCTATATCGACGTGCTGGAGCTGCTGTATCTGAGCATGTCGCTCGGCATGCGGGGCGAATACCGTCTGATGCCGCGCGGGCCCGCGGAACTGGAGAAGGTACGCGAGGAAACCTATGCGGCGATCCTGCGCGTGCGCGGGGCGAGCGCCGCCGATCTTTCGCCGCACTGGACCGGCGTGGGGGAACCCTATCGCGCGCTGCGCTTCGAGATGCCGATCTGGCTTGCGGCCCTGCTGGGCGTGGGGTTGCTTGGCATCGCCTATGCGCTGGCGCTCCTTGCCGCGGGGACCGCGTCGGATTCGCTTCTGGCGGGGGTGTCCGGCCTGCCGCCGCATGTCATGCCGGGTATCGCGCGCCCGGCTCCCGTGACGCCGGTGCCCGAGGGGCCGCATCGCGAAACCCTCAGGGCCCGTCTGCAGGCGGCGTTGCAGCCCGATATCCGCGATGGCAACCTCATTGTGGCGGGGACGGAGCGGGTGCCGGTCATCCGGTTGCAGGCGCAGGGCATGTTCGATGTCGGCGCGGCGACGATCCTGCCGCGATATGTCGCTGTATTGCGGCGGGTGGGCGATGCGATCGGCCGTAGCGAAGGCCATACGGACGTGGTGGGCTATACGGATTCCCAGCCGATCCGCACGCTCGCCTTTCCGTCGAACTATGCGCTGTCGCTGGCCCGCGCCCGCGCGGCGGCGGCGGTGATCGAGCCCTATGTCGGCGCGGAGCGGATCACCGCATCCGGGCAGGGCGCGCAGTCGCCGGTCGGGGACAATGCGACGGAGGCCGGCCGCCGCGCCAATCGCCGCGTGGAAATCGCGGTTGACGAGGGGGCGCCCCCGTGAACGTCTTTTACGTTCTGCTTTCCTCTTTCCAGCGGTTCGTCGGCAGCCGCTGGACGCAGGCACTGAGCGTCTCGGTTCTCCTGACCGGGCTGTTATGGCTCTATCTGCCACTGCTGGCGATATTCCTGCCGGTCTGGCGGCGGATCGTGGCGATAGGCGTCGTGTGGCTGGTCGTGTTCGCCGTCGCGTTTCTCATGCAGCGTCGGCGCAACCGGCAGGAGACCGGCATCGACGCCGTGCTGACCGACGGCGGAAGCGGGGAGCGCGCCGCGACGCCGGGCGCGCGCGGCAAGGCTCAGGACGAGGCCGGCGCGGCGGAGGTCCGTGAACTCCGGCGTCGCCTGTCCGCGGCGATCGCGATGCTGCGCAAGCACGGCGTGCGACGGCTGTACGACCTGCCGTGGTATGTCCTCATCGGTCCGCCCGGCTCGGGCAAGACCACGGCCCTGCGGCATTCCGGACTTCACTTCCCGCTCGGCGAGGAGGGCGAAGACTCCCTGCGGGGCGTCGGCGGCACGCGGTTGTGCGACTGGTGGTTCGCCGACGAGGCGGTGCTGATCGACACGGCGGGGCGGTACACGACGCAGGATTCCGACAGGGCCTCGGACCAGGCCGGCTGGCTCGGCTTCCTCGACGCGTTGCGCAGGGCGCGCCCCCGGCAGCCTGTCAACGGCGTCATCGTGATGATCTCGGTGCTCGACATCGTCGCGGCCTCGCCGGAGGCCCGTGCGGCCCACGCGCGGCAGGTGCGCCTGCGCATCAAGGAGTTGACGGAGAAGTTCGGCGTCCGCACCCCGGTCTATCTGATCTTCAACAAGATCGACCGTCTGGCCGGATTCCAGATGTTTTTCGACGATCTGGACGAGGCGGGACGCGCGCAGGTCTGGGGTGTCACCTTTCCGGTCGATGGCGGGATCGGTCGCTTCCCGGCTGAATTTGCAGCACTGGTCGAGCGGCTCGACCGGCGCCTCATCGATCGGCTTCAGGCGGAGCGCGCGCAGGATCGGCGGGCTCTGATGAGCGGCTTTCCGCTTCAGGTCGCGAGCCTCGCCGATCCGATCCGCTCTTTCCTCGACGGCGCGTTTCGTGACAGCCGCCTCGATCAGGCCCCGTTTCTGCGCGGCGTCTATCTTACTTCGGCAGCACAGGTGGGCGCGCCGCTGGACCGTCTGTCGGGCGCCCTGGCCCGCTCGTTCGGCATCGACCAGAAACGCTCCGGCCCGGCGGCCGGGCCGCGCGGCCGCGCGTATTTTCTCTCGCGCCTCGTGCATGACGTCATTCTCGGAGAAGCCCTGCTCGGCGCCTACGCTCCGGAGCGCTATCGCAGGCGCAAGTTGACGCGGGCCGTCGCCCTCTCGGGGATCGGCGTTCTGACGCTGTTCGGCGTAGCCGTGATCTGGCGCAGCCATATGGAGGCGCGCGCCATGGTGCAGGCGCAGTTCGCGCGTTTCGCCGCCTATCACGACGTCGTCGCACCGCTCGCGGGGCAGACGGTCGCGGGCGATGCCGACCTCCCGGCCGTCTCGGACGCGCTCGATCGCGCGCGGGCGCTCGCCACGGCGCCGGCCTCGGGAGGGCTGGCGGGATGGCTCGCCATCGCCCCCGATCAGGCTGCCGCCGAAGCGGGGCGGACCGCCTATGAAAACGCGCTGGCGCGACTGCTCTACCCGCGCCTGCTCTGGCGGCTCGAGCATGACATGCGTGCGCGGTTTCAAGACCCCGCCTTTCTCTACGATGCGACGCGGGCCTATCTGCTTCTCGGCGGGTTCGGACCCCACGACGCGCAGATCGTGCAGTCCTGGTTCGCCGCGGAGTGGGAGCGCCGATACGCCGGTACGCTCAACCATGCCTTGCGCGAGCGGCTCGGCGTCCACCTCGCGGCGCTTCTCGACAGGCCGGCGCCGGACGACGTCACGCTGGATGGCGATTTGGTGCGCCGCGCGCGCATCGCCTTCGGCCATATCACGCCGGCACAGCGGATTTACGGGCGGTTGCGCGATCTGCCGATTCCAGCCGGGGTTCATGACTGGTCGCCGCGATCCGCGCTTGGCACCGTCGGCGACGAGGTGTTCGCCCGCCGGAGCGGCGCGCCCCTGAGCGACGGCGTGCCCGGCTTCTTCACCGGCGCGGGCTATGCCGAGATAATCAGGCGGCAACTCCCTGCCGCCGCGCACGCCGTGGCCAACGAATCCTGGGTCATGGGCCACGACCCGGCCCTGTCCGTGCGCGGCAACGACGCGTCCGCTCTGGAGCGGGAGGTGGCGGAACTCTGGGTCGCGGATGCGCGCGCGCGGTGGGCCGCCACCTTGAACGACCTGACCATCCATCTCGGCAGCACGCCGTCGGAGGTCACGGGCGCGCTCTATCTTCTCTCCTCACCGCAGTCGCCCCTGCGGGACATGGTGCGCGCCATTGTCTCCGCCCAAACGATCCCGATGCCGGTTCCAGCCAGGACGGCAGCGGGAGCGACGTCCGGGGAAACCGACGCGCTCGATCCCGTCGACAGTGTGGCCGCCGAATGGAACAGCAAGCTGTCGCCGATGGTGTCCTTGTTGCATGGGAATAACGGCGTGGCGCCGCCCATGGAGACGATCACCGCGCTGATCGGCCATCTCGACAACGCGGTGGCGACGGGGGGCGGGATTCAGCAAGGGCAGGCGGGTTCCTTCGGCGCCGGGATGCCGGACCCGGGACAGAGATTGCGGGCGGAAGCGTTGCGCCAGATGGAGCCGGTTGCCACCTGGCTGCGCGAGATTGCCGATGCGGGCGAAGCCTCGCGGGGGCAGGAGGTGCGCGCCGCGTCCTCCGGCGCCTTCAACGGCGTCGACGGGCCGGGAAATGCCTGCAAGGCGCTCGTGAAGGGGCATTTTCCCTTCGATCCGGACTCGCCGGAGGATGCGCCGCTGGACGGCTTCGTGCGCGTCTTTGCCCCGGGAGGGCTGCTCGATCGTTATGTTGAGCAGTCGGTCGCCCCCTTCGTCGACCGGTCAGGCCGGATCTGGCGCGTGCGCGACGCGGACGGCGTGCGCGCGCCTTATACCGCGAGCCAACTCGCATCCTTCCAGCGTATCGCCGCGATCCGGCATGCCTTCTTTCCCGTGGCGGGGCCGCCCTTCCTCTCGCTGACGGTGACGTTCCGGTCAGGGCCGGACATCGCCCTGACCCTCGGCGCCACGAAGATTCGTCCCGATGCGCCGACGACGCTGAGCTGGCCCGGATCGGACGGCCTGTCGCCCGCGGTGATCTCGTTGACCCGCGGAGGCCGGACGACCGTCCTCGAACGCGGAGACGGGCCGTGGGGGCTTGCGCGGCTCCTGCACAAGGGTATCTCCCAACCGGCCCCGGGCGGCGGCAGGGATGTCGTCTATCCCGATGGCGAGGAACTCGCCGCCACCAGCAATGACATACATGACATCGTGACGCCTTTCGATCTTCTGGCGGGTTTTTCCTGTCCGGACGTGCCCTGATGGAGCCGTTCACGGGATATTGGGGCAAACTGCCGGCACATGGCGATTTTCTCCGCGCCGGTTTCCCCGAAGACGTCGTCTCGCGGCTCGATCGCTGGATTTGCGCGCAACTCGCGGCGGCCGCGCGCCGTCATGGCGAGCGGTTCGAGACCCTCTGGCACGCCGCGCCCGCATGGCGGTTCACGCTCCGCGACGGCGTGCTGCATCCCGCATGCGCGGTATCGGGCGTCTGGACGCCCAGCGTCGATTCGGCCGGGCGGTGCTTTCCGTTCGTGTTCGGGATTCTGCACGACCCGGCGAGCGCGCAGTTCCGTGCATTGCCTGTCTTCGAGGCGGCGATCCGCCGTGCGATCGAACGGACGCAGCCCATTCATGTCCTCGACGAGGCGATCAGTCGGGCCGAGGGCATGCCGATACCGCCCGCGGCGCCCGTGCAGGATGTCTGGTGGTGTTCGGGGCAGGCCGGCGGCGGCACGATTCACGGGGCGCTCCCGGCGGGAAATGCGTTCGATTGGCTGATCGGGGGCATGTCGGACAACGGGGTCATGCCCGTCATGGACGCGTCCACGGCGACGGCCGTCCAGGCGCTGCCTTTCACCACGAGGGACGGCGCATGAACGCGTGGATAAAAGTTGCATCCCCCGGCCAACGAACGTTACAGAAGCTTTCCGCGTCACGAGCGATTACTCCTTTTTTAACGATAATGTCCCGAAATATGGGTCAGCGGGACGGGTCGATCTACCGTCCTGCGAGGAGAGGAGCCGTCGGATGACTGTCGGGCGCATGGATCACGATACGCTCTCCTGCGAGCGCGGCTCCGACGATTCCGCCACGATCGACGGGGTCGCCTGCGCGTTCGCCGCCTGCACGTCGCGCGAGATCCGGCCGACCATCCGCCATGCGCTGCTCGAACTCGCGAAGGCGTGCGGCGCGCAGGACGTCGTTCTGCTCGCACGCTGTCATGGATTGCTCCTGCATGTTTCTCCCGGGGCGGGAGACGCCATGCCGCTTCCTCCCGAGTCCTGCTGGGTGCGGGAGGTCTGGGCATCGCACAGGGCGGCCGGTCCGGACGATCTGCACGATCTGCCGGACTGGGCCGGAGCGGGCGGCGTGGTGCTGGCGCGCTGTCTCGATCACGACCGAGGCTGCGAGCAGGAAGAAAGCAGGGCGGCGATGCTCGTGCTGCGCTGGACCGGGAGGGCGGCGGGAGACGGGGAACGGCCGTTCCGGGAGGTCGACGGGGCGATTCCGCCGGGGACCGCGACCTTGACGCGTCGTATCGGAGCCCTGATCGCGTCCGCCCTGCGGCGCGAGGACCATGCCGAGGAGCGCAGGGCGCTGTTGCGTCGGCTCAGTGAACGGCAGAATCTCGATATCGCCAGCACGACCGCCGTGGCTCTGGCGCATAATCTCAACAATGTTCTCGCGGCCATGTTGGGCCAGACCCAGATCGCGCTCGATGCGCTTCGCGATCAGCCGCGGGGGTATGGCGCGGTCATGTCGATCCGCAATGCGAGCGAGCGCGCCGCAGAACTGATCGAGAGCATCCTCGGCTTCGGGCAGCGTGACGTCCCCGAGGAGCCCGTCTCCATGGGGAGGCTCGCCGCCGAGACGATCGAGCTGATCCGCCCGGCCATCCCCGAACGTATCATCCTTTTATTCGAAGAGCGGGAGGGCGACATCGTCGTCCATGGGCGCGCCGCCGAGTTGCAGCAGATTCTTCTCAACCTGCTTCGCAACGCCGCCCAGGCCATCGGGGGCGACGGCAGGATCACGACCCGCATCGAGCGCCGCGCCGGTCAGCCCCGCCTGCCCATGCAGATCGGCGCATTGACGGATCGGTCCTATATGGTTCTCTCCGTCGAAGACGACGGCATCGGGATCGACCCCGCGCTTCGTGCCGCGATCTTTCGTCCGTTCTATACGACGCGCCCCGCCGGTTCGGGCCTCGGTCTTTCGGCGGTCGCCGACATCGTCGGCGCGCATGACGGCGCGGTGAGGAGTCTCGCCGCGGAGCAGGGCGGGTCGGTTTTCGAGATATGGTTGCCGCTGGGCGCGGCCGATCCGCGCGCCTCGTCTCCGTCGCGCGGGGACGGTCAGTGCGTCGTGGTTGTCGCCCCCGACGCCGTTCGGGAGCGTTTCGAGGATATCGTGGCGGCTCTGGGCTACGAGCCGGACGGTTTCGGGGATGTCGACGCCGCGCTTGACGTGCTCGCGGACGATCCCTGCCGCTGCCTCGCCATTCTGCTCTGCACCTCTGGCACCGATCTGGACGGGTGCATCGTCATGGCGGAGCGTTTCCGTCTGGTGCCGCGCGCCGTGCCGCTGACGATCGCCGTACCCGGGCGCATGCCCGCGACGTTGCTCGGGTCGATCGCGAATCGGCCGACCTGGCTGGCAGGCGCCGACAACAATTCAGCCATAGCGGCCTGTATGGGTTTCATGATCGACGCCGCCGATCATTCTTGCGAAGGAGCGACGAGGTGAGGTCTATCCGCCAGATTGAAGCGTCGGACTCGAGGCGCCGGACGTCTTGGCGCGCGGAGGCGCTGCGGCTCGGCCCGGGCACGGCCATTGCGGCGGGGCTCCTGCTTGCGGGGTTGGGCGGCGCGTCCGGACGCGCCGTGGCCCGCCCGTCCCTGGTCACGCTCATTGATCTGTCGAAGGTGCAGAACGGGCCCGTGATCGCGGCGTGTGCGCCTGCCTTGTCGCAACTGCGCGACGCGCTGGATGGCGCCGGCATCCCGACCCAGCGGATCAACGCCCCCACGGCCGATGCCCTGCGCCTGTCTCTGGCGCAGATGGGCATGCGTGGCGGTGGCCCCCGCATGATCGTGCTCTGCGGGTATGGCGCTTCTCCGGCGGGGCAGGTTTTCATTGCCCCTGCCGATGGACTCTCGGGCAACGCCGATTTGAGCCGGTCGGGCGTGAGTGCGGACACATTCTCCCGCGTGGCCGGTCCGGGCAGCCTGACGGCGCTGGACCTTCATCCGCTCCCCGGGGCGGATCTCTCGGACGCCGCGGTCAGCCAGTGGCAAGCCGCCGCCGCGCCCGACACCTCCCGGCTGGCGAGCGTGGCTCACGGCCGCGATCAGGTTCCACTCCTTGCGAAGCTGATCGTCGCCGCGCAGGGCCGGGGCGATTCCATGCTGGCGGCTTTCCTTGGCGTTCAGCCGAAGCCCGGCCGCACGGCCCCGGAAGCCCCCCCGCCGCTGTCTGCCGCCGCGTCGGGCGCAGGCGTATCGCCGCCGGACGCCCCGGTTCCCCCGCACCCGGTCGCGGGCGCATCTGCGCCGGATTCGGCGCCGGCCGCCCAGTCGAAGCCTGTGGCCGACGCGGCGGCGGGCAAGAACGACCCGGTGGCGGCGACGGATACACCACACGTCGCGGCGGCTCCGGCGTCGCCCGTCGTCACGGCGTCCGTCACCCCCGTGCGTTCGCACGTCAAATCCGGCGGCAGGGCAAATCCGGCCGCGACCAGGCGTCCCCCCGTCCAGAAGGCCGATCCCCAGATCCGCTCGGTTCAGCTCGGATTGCTGGCGGCGGGCGTCTATCACGGGACCGTGACGGGAAAGGACAATGCGGCAACCACCGTCGCCATTCAACATTACCAGGAGAAGCTGGGCCACCAGCCGACCGGTCATCTGACACCGGACGAGCAAAAAGCATTGACGGGCGGGTGAGATGATGACGCTTCGCTTTAAGATCTACACGGTGGTGGCCGCTGTCGCGATAGTGGCGTACCTGATCTTGTGGACGCTCCTCGCACATGCGGAGCGGACCGAGCGCGTGGCCTCCGCCGAGTTTATCGCCAGGGAGATGGTTGCGAACGCGGACGTGACCGACAGCTACATCCGGAAGGAGGTGTCGCCCCTGCTCACTCACATCGGGGGCGGCAACCTCGTCTTCATCCCGCAGAGCGCCGGGTTCTATGCCGTCGAAACCGAGGGGCGGCTGATCGGCCAATCCCTGCCCGGATACCGCCTGCGGCGCGTCGTGCTGGACTCCACGGGCCCCGCCGACACGCCTGATGCGTGGGAGCGGGATGCGATCATGCGCCTGCGCGGCGCCGGAGGCGGCGCGAGCTTCAGCGAGGTGCGGCCTGGCGTCGGGGTGTCCTATGTCGCTCCCGTGAGGATGCGGGAGGGCGCGTGCGCGACCTGTTACCCGTCGCTTGACAGCGCGCCCATGGGGGTCCGGGATGCCTTCGGAGCGGCGCACGGTTTCGGGCGGCATCCCGGCGAGATCGTCGGCGCCACGATCGCGACCGTCCCGCTTCCCCCTCCCACGCCGTTCTTCGCGTCGCTGCGTTTCCTCGCCGCGCTCGTCGTGCTCGCTCTCGCCCTCATCTTCTGTCTTCTCGTCGAACTCTTCGTGCTGCGCCCGCTTTCGCGCATCGCCGTGGTCGCCGAGCGGATCTCGATGGGCGCGGAGGGTGTCGAGGAATTCGATACCCGTCGCCCGGGAGAACTCGGGGCTCTGGCGATGTCCTTCAACCGCCTGCGCCGCAGCATGGAAAGCGCGATGGCGCTGGTCGATTCATGACGGCGACGATCGAGATGCCCGCGCGCATCGGGCGCTTCCGCATAGAGGCCGTGCTCGGGCGGGGGGCGATGGGTATCGTCTACAAGGGGCATGACGACCATATCGACCGTCCCGTGGCCATCAAGCTCATCAGGGCCGATCTGCTGGCCGGGGAGGAGCGCGAGAGCTACTTCCGCCGCTTCCGCAACGAAGCGAAGATCGCCGGGCGCTGTGTGCACGCCAATATCGTCGGGCTCTACGATTTCTCCTTCCATGACGGCAACCCCTACCTCGTCATGGAATATGTCAGCGGAATCGGTCTCCAGCAGGTGCTGCCGCGCGGCTCGCAACGCAGCGAGGAAGAGGTTCTCCCGATCGCGCTTCAGGTGCTCGACGCCCTGAACTATGCCCATGAGCGGGGGATCGTGCATCGCGACGTCAAGCCCGCCAATATCCTCATCTCACCGGACTCGAAGCTCAAGATCACGGATTTCGGCATCTCGCGGCTTGCGAGCACCGAACTGACCATGACGCCGCTGCTGATCGGGACGCCGAGCTACATGTCGCCCGAACAGTGCATGGGGGCGGCGCTCGACGGGCGGTCGGACCTCTTTTCCCTCGGCAGCGTCCTGTATGAGCTTCTGGCCGGGCACCGTCCCTTCACCGGCGCGAATTATACCGACACCATCCTGGGGATCATCAACCGGCCCCATACCCCGCTGGAGGAGATCCGGCCCGATCTTTCCCCTGATCTCGTCGCGGCCATCGACAGGTCGCTCTCCAAGAAGCCGGAGGACCGCTTTCCCAGCGCCGACGCGTTCGCTCGGGCGCTGGAACGGATCGCGGGATCGTTATTCCGTGTGCCCGCGATTCCCCGGGTCTTCGTGGAAATGGCGGCGCAGGCCCGGATGCAGGAACGGCAGGAGAAGCCGGAAGCGCCGGTCCCTACGGCGGAGCCTCTTCCCGCGCCGATGGACGATGACGACGATACGATGCTGGTGACGCGCCCCGTCGCGCCTCCGCCGGTCGGGCCGGATGTCGGCGCGCCGGAGCCCGCGGAGGAGATTCCTGCCGTCGCCGTGAGCGGACATGCGTCGTTGCAGGAGCCGCCCGCACCGTCACGACCGGACGATCTCGATCTCGGGTCGCAGGACGACCTCACGCGCATCGCGTCCATGCCGGTTCTTCATGACGGGGCCGATGTGCCGCCGCCTCCCTTGCCGCCGGATCTGCCGGGCGAGGAGCTGCCGGGCGAGGGGCAGCATGCGCATGGCGAGGAGGGGGCCGGAGTCGAAACGCCGCGCAGCGACGCGCCGCCGGCTGCGGACGATACCCTCCTTCCGACGCCGCCCGCTCCCGCATCCGCGCAGGACGGCGATGCGGCCGAAGAGCCGTCACCTGTCGCCCCTCTCGCGCCGGTGCAGGATTGGGAGGCCTGGCGGGAGTGGACGGCGCAGTGCCTGATCCGCGTCATCGGACCGATCGGGCCGATCGTCGTGTCCCGGCTCCAGGATGATGCGCATCCCGAGAATCTCGTCGAGGAATGCGCGCGTTTCATCCGAGACGTGGACGAGCGGGCCGCGTTCCTGCGGTATGTCAGCGAGCGTCCGGGGAACGACGAGGCGGCGCGTATCCGACCACAGATGCGGAGACGGGCGCGATGATCTCTCTCATCCTGTCCCTCACGGACGCGCCCGCCGGTGTTCCGCGCGAAACGCGGTACATCGAGACCGACAGCTATTCCGTGGGACGCGATCCGGATAATGACTGGATTCTGGCCGATCCGGCGCGCCGCATTTCCCGTCACCACTGTCTCTTTTCGCGGATCGGCGAGGGCTGGGCCGTGGCCGATCTGAGCCGCAACGGCATCATACATGCGCAAGGCCGGCAGGGCGTGGCGCTGTCCCGCGACAGGGGAGCATGCAGGCTCGTGTCCGGAGACCGGCTCCGTCTTGGAGAGTATGAAATCTCCGTGACGGTGCAGGAAGACGAAAGCTCCTTCCGGATCATGCCGCTGCCTGATTTCATCGCCGATCTCAGGCGGGAGTTTTCGCGACGGTCCGTTCCCTCCCCCATGCCCGCCGCCGATCGGCCCGCGCCGCGCCCGTCACCGCGTCCCCGCTCCGGACCGGAGCGGGGCGAATGGCCGGCCGATCCGCTTCTCGAACTGCTCGGGCTCGCCGGGGCGCTCCTTCCCCCGGAGCGACGTTCCGTCATCCTGTTCCGCCTTGGCGCTTCCATGGATGCCGCCCTGCGCGGGATGCGTCGTCTTTCCGCACATCTTCATCAGGATGGATCGTCAAGCGGTCCGCCGTTTCTCGGGGAGTCCTATTCGACGGCCGAAGCGCTCGGCTGGATTGCCGGAACGGCGCGACCGCCGGGTCTGTCTCCCGCCGCCACGCCGGAGCGGCTCATCGGGGACGCGTTCGAGGATCTCCAGCGCCGTCACCTCTGCCGCGAGCGGGCCTATCGGCGATGCCTCCGTGAGTTTCTGGATATGCTGGACCCGCAGGAGGTGGAAAATCCCGCCGGTCTTCGCCAGCGTCATCAGCGGCTGCGCGACGGTTTCAATGACATCGTCGATGAGCTCTTCGCGACGGCGTATCGGGACGAGCTGGAGAAATCCGGCTCCGGCCCGTCATTCGCCGGCCGGGCCTCCGGCGGCGGGCCCTGAGCCGGATCGCGGGCATCATGGCAGCCCTGAGAGAACACAGTTATCACGCAACCCATAAGGGGCCGTTCCGGACGGAAAACCAGGACGCGCTCGTCTGTCGGCCCGATATCGGCGTCTATGCGGTGGCCGACGGTGCGGGAGGACACAAGGACGGGCGCTTCGCCGCCACGACGGTCATCGACGCCATTGCGGCGCTTCCGCCCTGGCTGCCTCCGGAGGAGCGTCTTCCCGCTCTTCGCCAGGCCGTGGACGACGCGCACAGGCGGCTGAAGGATTTCGCGGGCGAGGGCAAGCGTGGCGCGGTTTCCACCCTGGTGACGCTCCTGCTGGCGGGTGATTATTTCGTCGTGCTGTGGGCGGGAGATTCGCGCGTCTACCTCCTGCGCGACAATGAGATGATCCAGTTGACGCATGATCATACACTCGTGCAGCAGATGGTTGATTCCGGGTCGCTCTCGGCGGACGAAAGCTGGAATCATCCCCGCGCCAACATCATTACGCGCGCGGTGGGGAGTGCCGAGCCGGATTTCAAGCTCGACAAATGCACGGGAGTCGCCCTGCCGAACGACCGCTTCCTGCTGTGCAGCGACGGGTTGCTCAAGGCGATGGACGAGGACGAGATCTGTCATCTTTTAGGGCAGGACGGCGATGTGGCGGAGGCCATGCTGACGACCGCGCTGCGGCGGCGCGCGCGGGACAACGTGTCCGTCGTGGTGGTGGTGCGGCCATGACGGCGGGGGGACCGATGCGGCCCGCCGGGGCGGCGTCGACGGGAGCGGGCACGGTTCTCTCGGTCGTCCTGATAGATGACGATCACGAGTTTCGTTCGGTGATCGGCAATTATCTCGCCATGAACGGGCTTGAGGTCTGGTCCGCGAGCGGCCCGGAGGATTTCCGGGACTGGTCGCCGGACTGGTCGCGATCCGTCATCGTGCTCGATCTTCAGCTTGGCGGCATGGACGGGATGGACGTGATGCGCATGCTGCGCGAGGCGACCGACGCGCCGATCATCCTGATGACCGGGCATCGGATCACCGAGATGGACCGCGTCATCGGCCTCGAACTGGGCGCGGACGATTACCTGTTGAAACCCTTCGGGCCGCGCGAGCTTCTTGCGCGCATTCGCGTTCTGGCGCGCCGGCATGAGGAACTCTGCTCGGCGCGCGCGGAACAGGGGGCGCGGTCGGAGACGGACGGAGGCAAGGGGGGCGTCGACCGCCGGATCTATAAATTCGGCGGATGGGAGCTGGACCGGCGGTTGCGCATCCTGAAGGACCCGAGCGGGCGCGTGGTGAAATTGACGAAAGGCGATTTCGCGCTTCTGGTCGCGTTTCTGGACATGCCCGGGCGTCCCCTCTCGCGGGAATATCTCCTGAATGCGACGCGCATGCATGAAGATGTCTTCGATCGCAGTGTGGACGTCCAGATTCTCCGCCTCCGCCGTCGTTTGGACAGGGGCGGGGGAGGGTACGGCCGCAGCGGGCGCGAGATCATACGGACGGATCGCGGAGCCGGATATGTCTTCACGCTCGACGTCGTGTCATGACGGGCGTGAATGGACGCAGAGGGCCGGAAAGGTGTCCGGGCTTCCGCGCGGAGGTGACTTTTCCCTGTCCGGCTATGTTGTTAAGCTGTTCGATATGAGGCTGTTTCAGAAATTCCGATGCTGAAGAGGAAATCGGCAGGTGTTTAAAGCTTCAGGTGTTCTGGTGGCCTTCGTCCTGGCCGCTCCTTTCGGCAGATTCGAGGCGTCGGCTGCGGACGCCACGGTGTTCACCCCCCACACGTCCTGCGCGGCGCTTCTCTTTTACACGGCTGAGGACAATCGGGGCGCTCCGACGCCTGAGGCGAAAGCGCGCCTGTCTTCGATCGTCGACATGATGAATCCCTATATTCAGGAGCTTTCGCCCTATATGGCCTCCGATCGCCTGTTCAGGCAGTTCTTTGCGTCTCTCGATGCGGAGTGCAGGCAGGACCAGAACGAGGCGATGGGAAGCGCCGTGCGTGCCGTCGGGAATAAACTCGTTGATGCGGCCAACCAGGAGATGCAAGCGGCGGGAAAGCCGGTTCATTTGACCTACCCGCCGCCGGGTTAGGGCGTATGGGGAATCGCCTCTCGACAACCCGATCATGACAGGAACGGTCATGCCGGCGAAAGCGGAGCCCCGAGCGGCGGCGGGGCGGCGCTAGAGCATCATCCGACCAGATGGACCCATCTGGTCGGATAAAGATGCTCGAAAAATCAATACTCTAGAGCCATATCCGTGAACCAGTGTGAACGGATATGACTCTAGGCCGCGCTCTGACGGGCGGCGGCCATGATCTGCCGACAGAGATCGAGATCGGCGAGCGCGTCCTGCAGCGGGGTGCGCATGGGGAGGCCCGCAATGACGGCGTCGTGGAAATGTTCGAGTTCCACGCGGAACGGGTCCTTGTAGAAAGGGCCGAAATTCTGGACGGTATTTTCCGTATCGGTGCTTGTCTGGAACACGGTGCGGCCGGGCAGGTTGCGGATATAGGGCGTGTCGTAATGAATATCGAGTTTCTCGCGGCCTGAGATCACCTCGATGGTCGCGTCGAACCGCACCACGTCGTCGATCAGGCATTCATAGCTCGTCACGAAAGTTCCGTAGTCCAGAAGCGCGTTGATCTGCATGCCGCCCTGCGCGACATGCGCCGCGATGACGCGCCGCGGCGAGCCCAGCAGCATGCGCAGGGCGGAAAGCGAGTGCACACCCAGCCCGGTGAGAACCTCGTAGGCCTTCAGCATGGCAGGCGGGGCATCGTCTCCACAGACGGATTTCAGGTCGGCGAGCCGTCTGGCGCGGCTCGACGCGATCAGATCGCCCGGAATGTCGTCGGCGGGCGTGACGACCTCGCTCCAGCCGGCGAAAAACCAGGGGCCTTCGCAGATCAGATCCCGCACACGGACATAGCGCGTTTCGCCCATCTGCTTCAGAAGGGCCTGACCCTGCGTGAAGGCAGGGGCGTAACAGCGCATATATCCCACCATCGTCACGCGATCGGTCTGTCGCGCCACCTCGATCAGAGACTGCAGGTCCGCGACCGTCAGGCAGGCGGGCTTTTCGAGAAAGACATGTTTCCCGGCCCGGAGCGCGGCTCGCGCGTGCTCGCCATGGAACTGGTCCGGGCTCAGAATCATGACGGCGTCGATGGCCGGGTCGGCAACAAGGGCGTCCGCCGTGTGGTGGCGATGCGGTATGCCCCAGGCGTCGCCGACCTGCGACAGGACGGAAGGAGACGGATCATACAGCGCGGTGACCTGATAGCGGTCCCGCAACTGCCTAAGGATCGGCAGGTGGATCAACTGCGCGACTTCGCCCGCGCCGAGCAGGCCCAGAGAGAGCGTCCTGGAGAGCGTCTTCATGACGGTTTCGTTCCTGTGTGCGACTGAGACGCGTCCCGTGACCGGATGTTCTTCAGTGTGGAGATCACCTCGTCCATGGTGCAGAGGCCCGTGGCGCCTTTGCAGGCCGGGACGGAGGGGAAGCTCAGGGAGGGCCACGCGCTGTCCGGCGTCGTCCGCAGGGCTTCGGGCGTCTGGGACTGGAAGAACACGCGGACGACGGTCTCGCCGAGATCGTTGCCGTAGACGGCAAATCCCAGCGCCGAGCCGACCGGTATCTCGTCGGGCGCGTAGCCGGGTGCGCGCACATGCGTGTCCATCAGGCCCAAGAGCGGGGCTATGGTGTCGTCATGGCCGACATAAAGGCGGAAATCGGGGCCGGTCTTGTCGGTCAGATCCGCTACGAGACGTGCGCGCAGATCGCGCGACATCGGCGCGCCGATCGCGGGCGGCCGGACGATGCTGTCCAACATCGCGGCATGCAGGGCCGACAATGCGCCAAGTTGCCCGGCATCCAGGGATTTTCCGTCCGTCACGGGTGTCGGCTTGCCGTCCAGATAGGCCAGCATCAGCGCTTCGGCGATCGAGGAGCCTTCGCGGATCGGACCGGAGAGGGTCAGCCCGTGATTCGTGTCGTTCGGTTCGACATGGCTCGGTGCCGACAGAAAGCCACACGGACCGTCGTTGCACCGGACAAGGCGTCCGAGCGCCGCCAGCATATCCTTGTGCGGCGCGAACATCGCGTTCGCATCCGGCAGGTGCGGCACGATGGACCGCATGTCGAAGCGCGCGGGATCGGCATCGAGCGCCGAGAAGAGCGGATCTGGCGTGCCCGGCGGCTGGTGGGCGATGGCGAGGGAGCACGCGGGCGCAAAGCCGTCCACGAAGGACTGGGCGCTGGCCACCGTGCGCTCTGCCGAGTTGGAGCGGATCGCGACGCTGCCCGCGGCGGGGCATCCATGCGCCGGGAGAAGGCCGTTTTCGTCGAGCCATGCGCGCTCGAACTGGCCGATGGAGCGCATGCCGGCGGCGCCGTGGGGCGTCAGATCGCCCGGAGCGACGTCCCAGTGCGGCCATCCGCCGGCAATCGTCGCCGTCGCGGGTTCCTGGCCCGGCAGGGGGGAGCGGATGCCATGACGCATGACCATGACGACCCGGCGCAAATGGAATCCGTGCCGTCCCGCGGGCTCGATGAGCCGTGAGACGCATCCCGGAGGGGCGGTGACGGGATTGCAGCGCACCGGCCCGCCGGACGGAAAGCCGGCGCGATACCCGCTCCAGCGCGCGGCTTCACCGTTGGGATAGTCCGTGCTGACGATCTGCGCGCCGCTTGCCAGGGCGGCGTCGCGTCGCGCGATGGTGCCGTCGCGGGCTTCGATGGTATTCACGTCAGCGCGCGTCCGTACGAGCATATGGCGGCGGACCAGCGTCGTTATCTGATCATCCGGACCGTCATTGAGTTCCGTAAAGGCGGCGTCCGGCGCGTCGGGTGCCGCGTTGGTGAAGGCGACGCGGCCTTTCAGGGCGGGATGGCCCTCAAGATAAAGCGGCCCGTTGCTGCGCTGGTCCAGCAGAAAGACGATCTTGCCGCGGCTCCGGGCGAGGGTCGGCCAGCCATGGGCGCTGATCGCCGCCGCGAGCGACGCCTCGTCTCCCCGCACATCGTCAGGAGTCAGAAGGTCATGCCGCGCGAAGACGGACCGGATCGTGGCGTCGAGCGCGTCGAACGTTCCGGCGTTGAAGAGTTCGGCAGGTGTCCCGCCCGGCACGTCGTTGTCCTGCTCGACTTCGAGAATGACGAAAACGGGGACATGGTCGGGATGGGCATGCGACCAGTCGCGGATTTCCAGCAGGCACGCCTTGAGCGGCTCGCAGTTCGCGTGCTGGTCGATGTCAGGAATATGCATGACCTTGAAACCGGGCTGGCGCATGAGCGCCGCCTCGGCCGGCGGCAGAGGCCATTTTTCCTCCGGATGACCGGGGCGATGGGGCGTGGCGAACCGCCCGCCCCGGCTGTCGGCGTAAATATCGAGTTCGAACTGGCGGATGCCCCGGTCCAATTGGACCGGGAGCGGGGGATGCGCATAATCGAGAAGATGCGCGAGATCGGGATCGGCGCGCTCGATCTTCGCCATGATGCCGGGCTCGACCCCGGCATGGTAGCTGTTATGCGACCCGATGACCTGCAACTGGTCGAGCCGCAAGGCAGCGGGATCGAACGGCGCTTCGGCCCTCGCCGAACCTGAGGCGAGCAGAAAGGATGTGGCCAGAAGGGCCGCGCTCCAGTGACGACGGTGTCTCGGGCGCGCGTTCATCAGAATTGTCCGGTGAGGCCGGCGAGATACATGCGGCCCGTCTGAACGAAGGCGCCGTTGGCCGAGCCGTCATAGGCGAGATAGGATTTTCCCTTCCCCATCGTTTCCCAGTAGGCGGGGGTATTCAGCAGGTTCTGCATCGCCAGTGTTCCTGTCAGGCCCCAGCCGAACCTGTATTTCAGGCTGAGATCGAGCCTTTGCGTCGGTTGCAGGTAGAAGTCCGGCAGGGAGGAATTCACGCTGAGAAGCTGGGTGCCGATGTAATTGTAGTTCAGGTCGAAATGGACCGGACCGCGATTGTAGAAGACGCCGAGATTATACATCATCTCCGGCGCGCGCGGGAGAGCCGTGTTCGGGTGTCCGGCGATGTTGCTCTTGGCGGTCGAATGCTGGAGCGTGATGTTGCCGTTCACGCCGAAGCCGCCGAGCCAGCGCGGCAGGAAATACAGCGTCTGCTGGGCGTTGAGTTCGATGCCTTCGAGCGTCGCGCCGCCGCCGTTCTTGGGCATCTGATATTCCGTGCCGTTATCCGTATAGGCGTTGGTCGGCACGTTTCCGCCGAGCGTCGAGCTGTTCGACGTGCCGGACACGGAGGTGAAGATGAATTTCTGGATCTGCTTGTAGTAGACCGATGCCGAAATGACGCCCGCATGGTGGTTGTAGAGTTCTCCGGAGAAATCGAAGACGGTGGCGGTGGTCGGCCGCAGGTTCGGGTTGGGCTGGGACACGGAAATGATGCGGTTGGTCAGGGAGTCCAGCGAGAGCGTGGTCGCGCCGTTGATCAGGCCGAATGCCGGGCGCGTGAGGGCGCGGCGCACGGAAAAGCGCAGGACGCTGAGCTCCGTCGGGCGATAGTTGATGTTGAGGTACGGCAGCGGATTGCCGTAGGACTGCTTGACCCTGATAAACTCGCCCGTCGCGTCGTCGCCGTTCGATTTCCAGTGCGAGCCGCTGAAATCGGTATATTCGTAGCGGAAGCCCGGGTGGATATCGACCGGCCCGGCCTGCAGGTTCAACTCGACGAAGCCTGCATAGATGCGCTCGGAACCGCGGCTGGTATTCGCGTTCCAGTCGTTTTTCGTGTAATTGCCGGCGCCGTTGGGATCGTTCTGATATTTATACGGCACCGTCGTGTTCTGGATCCACGAGCGGTCGAGGAGGCGGAAATCGCCCGTCGCTCCGCCGAAGGCGTTCACGTTCTTTCCTGGAATATTGCCGACGACGGGACCGGCGCCATTGTAATAGGGCCAGTTTTGGCCGCCGAAGAACGGGCCGTCATAGATGAAGTTGTTGTCGTCGTGAAAATAGGGATGATGCCAGGCCTCACGTTGCGTGTCGCTGATCTTGAAGCCGAACACGACGGATTTCAGGATGTCGGAATGGAAGCGATAGGTCGCATCCGAGTGAATGCCGAACATGTCCGCCGTGCTCTGGGAGTCGCGTCCCTGCGTCTTCCAGAAGCGGGCGATATTCTGGTTGTAAAGCTGGCCCAGGGCCGCCGGCGACGCGACGGCGCGCGGCAGTGTCGTGTTGGCGACGTCGAAGGTGAAGGGGCCGTTGACGGTCGTGTTGCCATACATGCTGGCCTCGACCTGATTGGGGCTGGCCTGGACGCCATAGCTGTTGAAGATGTCGTAATTGACGGTCCAGTTACCGGTGCGCGTGATGCCGCCGAGTTTCTGCGTGGTCAGCAACTGGGCCGAGTCATCGGTCTCGAAATACTGTCCGCGCGAGGCGGTTGCGGACTGATAGATGCCGTCGGCGTTATACCCGGAATTCCCGCCGCGCATCGAGACCTGATTGTCGTTCATGGTCACATTGTATTGGCCGTATGTGCCGACGAAATAGACTTCCTGATGGTCACCCCGGTAGTTGAGCGAGAGAGAACCGCCGTACCGTTTGATGGAGCTGGAGAAGAGGTCGTATTTCAACTGCTGCGTCGAGAGTTCCGACGCCTGGTTCAGGGTCGTGACGCCCGCCTGGGAGAGCAGTGTCGGGGAGTAGGAGGTGTTGGGCGAGACGGCGTCGGCCAGCACGCCCTTGGATGAATAATACCCCGTGGCGTAGACGCCGAAACGTCCGTCCTTGCCGAAGCGCCGGGCGAATTCCACCTGTCCGGTGCCGCCAAGATCCTGCGTGCCGATCTGTGCGGCGTTGTCGTTCAACTGTCCCTGTATGGTGATCTTCTGATAGGGGCCGGAGAAATCGAAGGCGGTCGGCGTCCGGATATCGATGGCGCCGCCGATCGCATCGCCGTCCATGTCCGCCGTGGTGCTTTTGGACACCTTGATCGACGTGATGCCGAAAGGAGCGAGCATGTCGAACGAGATGGCGCGTGTCGTGGGATCGGCCGGCGCGATGCGCTCGCCGTTGAGCATATAGGCGTTGTAGCTCGAATCGAGGCCCCGGATCGTCATGTATTGCGACTCGCCGGTGGCCGCCTGACCGCCGCTCATGTCGCTATAGGCCGACACGCCCGGCAGGCGCGTCAGGATGTCGGAAAGATTCGTCTCCGGCGCCTGCTCGATCTGCTCGCGGGACATGACGCTCGCGACGCCCAGGCTGCGGCGCTGCTCGTCCAGGGCCGCGGCGACAGTCCCGCCGCGCAGGGCGGTGACCTCGATGCGCTCGGCCTTGGCGACAGGCGTGAGGACCTGCCGTGGCGTCGCGGGCGCGGCGGCCTTTGCCGCTGCGGGCGCGGTTCCGGCTCCGGGATGAGCGACGGCGCGCGGCTCAGCTTTTTTGCTGTGCGTCCTGATCTTGTGCGACGTCGGCTGCGCCATGGCCGGCGCGATGACCCCGACCGTCGTCAGCGGGATCAGGTATCTCGTCAGCGCTTTTTTGAACGATATCATCGAACGGATCCCCTTGGAGGAAAGAGATGAACCATGCTCTGGCCGCGTGGGCTCCTGGCTGTCGCCAACGGCAGGGTCGCGGGAAATGCGGGGGACGAAAGGGGCGTGGAGGTCACGCCGCCCGTCCTGGATGGACGATAATAAAACAAGTTTATTGATCTATGTTGTTATTTTCCATTTTCGTAACGAAAAAACCTGTTGTCCGGATAAATTTCCGAGTCACGCTTATGAAACCTCTTATAAACTTGGAAATTCACTGCCGAACCGGCTTTAATCCGTTTTGCGGAAGATTTGTGTGAAGGCTGTGTTAAATGTCAGTCGTTGTCGATATGTGACGGAAAACCGAAAACTCTTGGACATAAAATACGGGCCATGTAATTAATGTGCATGAAGCCCCGGGGGGCCGTTGCGGGCCCTCATCGCTGTTCGGGGCCGCGGAACGGGAGCAGGTGGTGGCGTCGGCGGGTCTTCGAAAGTCTCTGGGGGTTCTGGGTCTGGTGGCGTGGGGATTTTTGCCGTGGTCGTGTCTCGCCTCACCGGCAACGCTCCCAAAGGCGCTGCTTCTCCAGCACGCCGCACTGGCCCTTGACGTTCTGCCCGCGCACTATGCCGCCGAGCTTCATGCCCATCGTGATGGCGGCAATTTTCACGCATGGCAGCGTTTCGTGACGGTGAGCGGTCTGGCTGGCTATGAAGCGGAGTCAGGCGATCGCCGCTTTCACACGCTGGCGCGCGATCTTCTTGCCGACCGCCGGGGTCTGGACGGCAATGATGACGACCTCTGGGTGGCGGAAGCGGCGCTGGACTGGGCCGAGCGGGAAACGGACACGACCCGCCGGCGTGAGAACACGGACGACGCGGCACGGATCTTCGCCCGCATCGCCGCCCGTGACTGGGACGGCGTCTGTGGCGGCGGCGTCTGGTGGGATCGCGCGCATACCTACAAGAACGCGATCACCAACGAGCTTTTCATGGATGTGGCCGCACGTCTGTATGGCGTGACGGGAGCGGCCCCGTATCGGGACTGGGCGGAGCAAAGCTGGCGCTGGTTTGACGGCAGCGGCATGATCGCGGAATCTCGGGCCGTCAATGACGGGCTGGATGCCCATTGTCGTAATAATGACGGTGCGCCCTACAGTTACAATCAGGGGGTCATTCTCGATGCCTTGCGCCACATGTCGCATCTGACGGGCGATGCGCGCCTGCTGGACCGGGCGGCGCGTATCGCCCGTCAGGCGATTGCCGCGGGCGCCACGCCTGACGGGGGCTTCGCCGAGGCGAGGGAGCCGATGAGCGTCGATAGCCGGATTTTTCGCGGAATCTTCGTGCGGGCTCTGGGGCGTCTCGTGCAGGTCTTGCCAGTGGGCGAGCCGCGCCATGCCCTCGGCGCGTGGTTGATCGATGAGAGCGCGCGCGTCTGGGCGAGCCGGTCGCGCGACATGCGGTTCGACGGCGACTGGAAAGCTGCGCCCTTTGAGCCCTCGGCGCAGGCGCAACTGACGGCAGCCGATCTGTTCGTGGCGGCAGCACATGCGTCGGGTGATGTCGTTCAATGAGGGAACGGCTGCCGCTGCTTTTGGCCGTGTTCTGGGCTTCGTTCCTCTCGCCGGGAGCACGCGCGGGAAGTCTCACGGTGTTCTGCTCCTCGAGCGGCACGGAAATGGCGCTCTGCCGGTCCGAGACGCAGGCCTGGGCGCAGGCGACGGGACATGCGGTGACGCTTGTTCTGCTGCCGTCTGACTGGGGTGAGGTCCTCCCGCTCTATCGACAGCTTCTCTCCGCGCCGACGCCGGTCGTGGACGTTCTGGTCATGGACGGGACATGGCTGGGCACGCTGGCGCCCATGCTGGGCGCGATCGCGCCCACGCCGGACGACGACGATCTGGCGCCGGGAACGTTCACCAGCGCCGGGCGGAATGTGGCGCTTCCCTGGTACCGCGATATCGGTCTGCTGTTCTATCGGAAGGACCTGCTGGCGCGGTACCGGCTTCCCGTGCCGCAAAGCTGGGATGAACTCGCATCCGAGGCCCGCACGATTCAGGACGCGGAGCGCGCGCGCGGGGACGGGGCCCTGTGGGGCTATGTCTGGCAGGGGCGCGCGGCGGAGAGTCTCCTGTGCAATGTGCTCGAATGGTTCGGCCCCGCGGGGGGCGCCATCGTCTCCGAAGACGGCAGAGTCGATCTCGACAATGACGGAGCGCGCGCGGCGTTGACGCGCGCTTCGGGCTGGATCGGCACGATTTCTCCGGCCGGCGTGCTCTCGGACGACGAGGAGGCAACGCGCGGGGCCTTCCAGTCCGGCCACGCCGTGTTCATGCGCAACTGGGTCTATGCCTGGGCGCTGGCCAATGATCCGCAGAGTTCGATCGCCGGGAAGGTCGGGGTCGCGCCCTTGCCGCGCGACACCGCTTCCGAGCCGCCGCAGGGCGTCGACGGCACGGTCTATCTCGGCATGGCGCGCGGCACCGCTCATGCCGCCGAGGCGCTTTCGCTGATGCGCTATCTGACGTCGCGCGCCGTCGAGCGGGCGCGCGCCGTCGCCGGGGCTTATATCCCGGCCCGTCGATCGCTCCTCGACGATCCCGATATGCGGGCTGCCCTGCCGGTTCTCGCGACCATACGACCCGCCCTTGCCCGTCCGGTCCTGCGTCCGGTGGCGCAGACGGGCATGGATTATCCGCGTGTGGCCTGGCTCGCGGCAAACGGCTTCCACGATGCGCTGCGCGGCGGGCACGACGCCTCGGACACGCTGCACCGACTCTCGGATGTGTTCGGGATCATGGCCCATCGCGGGCAGTGGCCCGGACGCCCGGCGGATGTGACCCTTCCTCAGGAGAAGACTCGATGACCATTCATATCGGAACGGCCCCGGACGCCTGGGGCGTGTGGTATGCGGACGATCCCCGCCAGACGCCCTGGGAGCGTTATCTCGATGAGGTGGCGCAGGCCGGCTATGGGTGGACCGAACTGGGACCGTGGGGCTACCTGCCGACGGACCGCGCCCGACTTGCGGAGGCGTTGGCGTCCCGCGATCTCGGCCTGTGCGGCGCGGCGGTGGTGCATCCTCTCGCGGCGCCGGACGCTCTGGAGACGCTGCGGGCGCGCCTGAAGCCGCTATGCGAAACGCTGGTCGCGACCGGCACGCCGTGGCTGCTGCTCATGGACGATTCGGACGTCTATCCCACCCGGCAGGCGCGCGTCGCCTCGCCGGACACATGGCGCCAGATGATGGGCGTCATCACGGAGGCCGGGCGCGTCCTCGCCGAGGATCATGGGCTGCGGCTGCTCTTTCATCCCCATGTCGGCACGGCAGTGGAAACCGAAGAAGAGATCCTGCGTCTGCTGGCGGACACGCCGGCGGAGTTCGTGCAACTCTGCTATGATTTCGGCCATCACGCCTATACGGGCGCGGATGCGCTGGCCTTCATGCGCGCCCATGCGGACCGCATTCCCTATTATCATTTCAAGAACATGGACGGCGTCCTCCATGCGCGGGCCATGGCGGAGGAAACGCCTTTCATGGAGGTGTTCCAGAACGGCGTGATGTGCGAGCTGGACAAGGGGGTCATGGATTTCGCGGAGGTGGTGGCCTTTCTCAGGGCGCGGAACTTCGATGGTTTCGCCGTGGTCGAGCAGGACATGTATCCATGCCCGCCGGAGAAGCCACTGCCCATCGCCCGACATAACCGCGACGTTCTGCGGCGGCTTGGCTTGTGACAGAACGGATGCCTTCCTCCTACGCCATTGGAATCGATGTCGGGGCGACGAAAATCGCGGCCGCCTGGGTAAACATGGAGGCGGGAGCTCTCGGGCCCGTCAGTCGCATTCCCACCCGCCGGGACGCGCCGGGCGAGACGATCGTGGACGATATCGTGGCGCTCGCCGGCGCGATCGCGCCGCCCGATGACGCGCGTGATCAGGCGGCGGCGGGTATAGGCGTCGCGGTTCCCGAACTGGTGGACCTTCGGGGCGAGATCCGCAGCGCCTGGAACTTTCCGCTGCCCGGCCTCGTCGAGCGCCTTGCCTGTGTCACCCGCGCGCCGGCCCGGGCCGAGAGCGACGTCCGGGCCGCCGCTTTCGCGGAGGCGCGTTTCGGCGCGGGACGCGGCTGCGACAATTTCGCCTATTTCTCTCTCGGTTCGGGGATGAGCTTCACGCTTTGCCTCCACGGTCGTCCCTATGCGGGCGCGCATGGTTTCGCGATCCATTTCGCCAGTTCCGAAATGGCCGTGCCGGTGAGCGATCGCTCGACGCTCGCGGCGGCGATTCCCGAGGAGTACGCCTCGGGGCTGGGCATGGCGCGGTTGTGGGAGGACAGGGGCGGCGACCCGCTGCCGCAGGGCGTGCACAGCCTGGATGAACGGGCCGCGCAGGGCGATCTCCTGGCGCTGGGCGTCATCGCCGATGGCGCGGGGATGGGAGGACGCCTGATCGCGCAGGCGGTGAACATGCTCGATCCCGAGAAGATCGTTCTCGGCGGCGGCCTCGGCTGCTCCACGGGCGTCTATCGCGCGCAGCTCGAAAGTCAGATCCGCGCCCATATCTGGGAACGCTCCTGCGCCGATATTCCTCTGCTCGTGGCCGGGCTGGGCGAGGAGGCCGGCATCATAGGCGCCGCTCTGGCGGCCTGTGCGGCACGATAGGCGCCCGATGTTGCGCGGAAGCCTGATGCACAAGACTCCCGCATGGCGGCCATGGGCCCTTCTGGCGCCCGCGCTCCTTACGCTGGCGGCGCTGGTGCTCGTGCCGCTCGTCCAGACGCTGCACCTGGCGTTCAGCCATGATCCGCACGGTTTCGTTCCCGCGCGGGCGGGTGCGACGCTCGAGAACTTCCGCATCCTGATGGGCGATTCGGGCTGGTGGCATGCGGTGCGCACGACAATCCTCTTCGCACTGGGCGCGGTTCTCGCCGAAACTGTCCTCGGGCTGGGCGTGGCCCTGCTTCTTCAGAAGCTGGACACGGCCACGCGGGGGATCGTGCTGGCCGTCATGCTGCTACCCTGGGCGGTGCCAGGCGTGGTGGCCGCGCGGTTATGGGGCTGGATGCTCAACGACCAGTATGGGATTATCAACGCCGTGCTCCTCGATGTCGGGCTGATCCGGCACAGCATCGCGTGGACGGCGGGGCCGACCGGCATGCTTGTCGTCATGATCGTGGTCGACATATGGCAGGCCACGCCGTTCATGACGCTGCTCGCCCTGGCGGGACTTCAGGCCGTGCCGACGGATGTTCTGGATGCCGCGCGCATGGACGGCGCGACCGGCTGGCAATGTTTCCGTCACGTCACGCTGCCGCTGCTCTGGCCGACATTGATCGTCGCGGCCCTGTTCCGTCTCCTTGACGCGCTGAGAATGTTCGATCTTTCGAGCGTGCTCTACGGGGCGGACATGAACGGCATGACCTTGTCCGTATTCGTCCAGACGCAGATCGTGCAATTCGGCGCGCCGGGCTACGGGGCGGCCTCGGCGCTGGCGACGCTCGGCGTCATTGCGCTCGTCGTCATCCTGTTCTGGCGCTGCGTCACCGTGACGCGGCGCGGGAGCCGTTCCTGATGCGGCCCGGCTCGCCCTTCCCGCGTCGGCTGGCTCTCGCCGTGGCTCTCGTCCAGACGCTCTTTCCGCTCTACTGGGCGCTCGTGACGTCCTTCCGCCGGGGACCGCAGCTCTTTTCCACCGCGCCGTTCGCCCGGCCGGATTTCGGCAATTATCGCCAGGTACTCTCGGACCCGAGCTGGTGGCGCGATGCCGCCAATTCGCTCCTGTCGGCGAGCGCAGTGGGGGTGATCGCCCTGTTGCTGGCGCTGCCGGCGGCCTATGCGCTGGGGCGGATGTCCTTTCGGGGGCGCGGCGTGATTCTCGCCCTGCTGCTGGGCTGCTCGATGCTGCCGCAGATCGCGATCCTGTCCGGCCTGTTCACCCTCATCTCCCGGCTCGGTCTCTATAACCGGCTCGGCAGCCTGATTTTCGCCGATCTCTTCTTTGCGCTGCCCTTTGCGATCTGGCTCCTGGCGGGGTTCTTCCGCGATCTGCCGCGCGATCTGGACGAGGCGGCGATGCTGGACGGATGCGGCGTGTTGCGGCGTTTGACGCTCATTCACATGCCGCTGATCTGGCCCGGCATCGTCGCGACCGGTCTCCTGACCTTCATGAACTGCTGGAACGAATTCCTGTTCGCCCTGACCTTCACCCTGAGCGATTCCGCGCGTACGCTGCCTGTGAGCATTGGTCTCATCTCCGCGCCGAGCCGGTTCGAACTCCCATTCGGAATCATCATGTCTGCGTCCCTGCTTGCGACCCTGCCTCCGATTTTCCTCGTTCTGCTGTTCCAGCATCGCATCGCGGCCGGATTGACGGCGGGAGCGGTGAAATGAGCGAGCACGACTCACCCGACGGCGCGGGACAGGCCTTCTCGCGCATCTATAATCGCCGTCTCGTCTTCGAACTGCTGCATCAGAACGGCCCGCTGAGTCGCGTGGATATCGCACAGCGCGTCGGTCTCAAGCCGCAGACGATTTCCGGCATCACGCGGGAGCTTCTCGATCAGGGGCTCATCCGCGAGGCCGGGCGATCCTCGGGATTGCGGGGCCAGCCGCAGACCTATCTCGCGCCCAATCCCGAGGCGGGATACGCGATCGGCATGCATGTGGATCGTGGCCGGATTTCCGCCGTGCTCGGAGATCTTCTGCTCAATATCGTCGCCCGTGTCGACTGGTCCGGCGATACCAGCAATCCCGCCGCCACCATGGCGGTCATGGCGGGGATGGTCGAACAGCTCATGACGGGCAGCGGGGCCCGGCAGGCGTCCGTCTGGGGGCTGGGCCTGGTGCTGCCCACGCTGAATGCCGACATGTATGAAGTCGAGATGCGCATGCCGGGCTGGGAAATGTGGCGTGGATTCGACCCGGCGGCCGATCTGGCGGGGCGCCTCAAGATACCTGTCCTGATGGAAAACGATGCCACGGCGGCGGCGGTCGGCACGCTTCTTCATCAGTCCGGCGGATCGCTGCGCAATTTCGTGCTCGTCTATATCGGCTATGGCACCGGAGCGGGGATCGTCGTGGATGCCATGCCGATGAAGGGCGTGCATGGCAATGCGGGTGAGTTCGGCCTCTTGCCCGCGCCCGGCGGCGAAGGCGTGATCGACGATCTGCTCTCGCTCCATGCCGTTGCCCGGTTGCTGAAGCGGCCGGTCGAGGAGCTGACGCCGGATATTCTGGCCGAGCTGCATCGGCGGCGCGACAGCCGGCTGATGCACTGGCTGGAGGACGCCGCCTCCACGCTGCGCTACCTCATTTCCATCATGGAAACGGCCTTCGATCCGGAGACCGTCCTGCTGGGCGGCGCATTGCCGGACTCGATCCTCTCGGCGCTGGTGGAACGCACTTACCCGCTCCTGCCGTCGCTCAGCGCCATCCGCGCGCGCGAGCTGCCGCGCTTTTCCGTCGCCGGTCTGGCCGACGGTCCGGTCATCGGCGGCATGAGCCTGCCGATTTTCGTCAACACACGTTCGGATTTTCGCCATCTCTATATCCGGCACATCGCTGGCGACGAGCGGCCTTTCGACCATCGCTGAACGCGCGTCGCCCTGTTTCCGATCGTAGCCGCGGAGCCTCCTGTCCATGGCCCTCGTTGAACTGAAAAACATCCGCAAGACCTATCATGCGGCGGAAATCGTCCGGGGCGTCTCCCTGACCATCCAGCCGGGTGAATTCGTGGTGTTCGTGGGACCGTCCGGTTGCGGAAAATCGACCCTCCTGCGCATGATCGCGGGGCTGGAAGATATTTCGTCGGGCGAACTGCTGATGGACGGCCGCGTGATGAACGCCGTCGAGCCGGCCGGGCGGGGTCTGGCCATGGTGTTTCAGTCCTACGCCCTGTACCCGCATATGACCGTGCGGCGGAACATGGAGTTCGGTCTCAGGCTGGCAAGGATGCCGGATGCCGAACGTGCGAAGCGGGTGGGCGAGGTCGCGCGCATCCTCAAACTGGAGCCGTATCTCGACTGCAAGCCCGGCGCGCTGTCCGGCGGCCAGCGACAGCGCGTGGCCATTGGCCGCGCCATCGTGCGTCACCCGAAGCTGTTCCTGTTCGATGAGCCGCTGTCCAATCTGGACGCGGAATTACGGGGGCACATGCGGGTCGAACTTGCGACGTTGCATCGAAGACTGGGCGCGACGACCATCTATGTGACTCACGATCAGGTCGAGGCCATGACGATGGCCGATCGTATCGTCGTGCTTCGCGACGGGGCGATCGAGCAGGTCGGCACGCCGCTGGAGCTTTATCGTCGTCCCTGCAACCGCTTCGTCGCCGGATTTATCGGCAGTCCGGCAATGAATTTCCTGCCTCTGACGGTGGTGCCCACGGAAACGCATGAAGTGCGGGTGGAACTGGCGGGCGGCGTTTCGCTCACGCTCCCGATCCATTACCAGACACGGCTCGTCGGCATCCCGGCCACTTTGGGCATCCGCCCCGAGCATGTCCGCATCGCGCATGGCGATGAGGCGGCGTTTCGCGGAAACGTACTGGCCGTCGAGCATCTCGGCGCCCTGACGCTTGTGCATGTTCGCCTCCCCGACGACAGGATGGTCGTGATCCAGGCGGAGGGCGACGCGGATCTCCGGATCGGGGCGGATCTCTCTTTTGCCTTCCCGGCGGCGCACTGCCATCTTTTCGATGCGGCGGGCGTGTCCTGCGCCCTGGCCGGGTAGGGACGAAGCGTCCGATCGGCACGCCATGGCGTCTCTGGCCGTCACGTCGTCACGACAGGCGAGGTGACGATTTGGCGTGGCACGTGTTGGGGATTTTCCGTTATATTTGATTGAATATAACGGCATCGGCCGGGGGCGGGCTCTCCAGCCGGGCCCCACCCTTACAGGAGCACGAAGAAATATGCCCGATCGCGCTTACGATGTCAGGCGCCACTGTCCACGGCCGCGAGGAACAGGGCGCGCCGCCCGCGCATCGGTTCGTTCCCTGTCGGCACTATTATGGGGCATGCTGTTCGCACACGGCGTCCTGGCCGCCGAGGTGTCGGCGCCCCCGGAAAAGACCGCCGCCAAACCCCGCGCCGCGCGGAAACCTGTCAATGCGGCGCCCATCGCCGGAACGCTGGACGGCTCGAATGGCGAGACAATGGTCGTCCACGGCCGCCATGTGGCGGACGGCACGGCGGCCAGATACATGAACAAGACCATCTATCTCGGCCCGCTGGGCAATCGGGACACGCTGGACACGCCCTATTCCGTCATGGGCGTTCCGCATGACGTCGTGGTCAACCAGCAGCTCCGCAACATCAACGACATGGCGCAGTATCTGCCCTCCGTTCAGTTGGAGATCCGCGGCGACCCCAACATCTCCCGCCCGCAGTCGCGCGGGTTCGAGGCCGATATCATCGCCAATTCCCGTCTCGACGGGCTGAACGTGGTCTCCACGACCCCTTATCCGGCCGAATGGGTCGATAATCTGCAAGTCCTCAACGGTCTGGCCGCGGCGATGTATGGGCCGGAAAATCCCGCCGGCGTCTTCGAATACACCCTCAAGCGCCCGACCGACCGGCGGACCGAGCGGCTGTCGGTCGGCGTCGATTCCATCGGCACCCCGCTCGTCAACGGCGACATCTCCGGCCGCGTCGGGCGGAAGGGCTGGTTCGGCTACCGCCTGAACATGCTCCATGCCGACGGCACGAGCTATGCGTCGGGGAGCTGGCTACGACGCGAAATGGTCAGCGGCGATTTCGATATCCATCTGGACGACAGGACGGTCATCGAAATCGACGCCAGCCATTACACCTATGACGCGCGGGGCCTCGCGCCCGGCTTCGGCATTCCCGCCGGCACCGCCGCCAACCCCACCGGCATCGGCGGCGAGTTGCCCGAAGCCCCCGATCTCGGCCGACGCCTCGCCCCGGGCTGGAGCGGCTACAACATGGAAACCAACACCTACCTGGCCAAGATCCGGCATGAGTTCTCCCGGGACTGGAGCTTCACCCTCGGTGGCCTCTATCAGGACGCCCTGCGCCAGTCCTTCGGCATCAGCGACACCCTGACCGCCAGGGGCGGCACTGACGGCTTCTATGCGTCGAAGGCTACCGCGACGACGACGGCGGACGATTTCCGCGTCGGCAGCAACATGGCCTATGTCAACGGCCGCGTTTACACCGGCCCCGTCCGGCATGACCTGGTCATCGGCACCAATGGCTACATGATGGGAAACTACAACCCGGTGAAGGCGGTCACGCCCCCGCAGAGTCTGGGCACATACTCCCTGTATGGCCCCGCGCCCATGAACGGCAGGCAGCCTTATTACGAGGGGCGCTACAAATCCAGCAGCATTGTCAGCCAGTCCTTCATCGTCGGCGATACGCTGACATTCGACCGGCATTGGTCGATCATGGGGACGCTGGCCTGGAGCTGGATCGACCAGCACGGTGCGCTGAACGCCAGAAGCGCCCTCAGGAAAACCTTTTCGGCCAACGCGGCCTTCAGCCCGACGACCAGCGTGATGTACAAGCCGACCGATAACCAGACGTTCTATTTCACCTATGGCCGGTCGGTCGAAGCGGGTCCGGTGACGCCGAACAGCCAGTATTATACCAACACCAATATCGCGTTGCCGATCGGACGCGCCGAGGAATATGAAGTCGGCTACAAGCTGCGTTACCAGAAAATGCAGGTCAACATCGACGGCTTCCGCATGACCTCGCCCTACGCGATGTATGTCGCCGCGGCCAACGGCACCTGCGCGGGCGGCACCACCTGCCAGACCTACACCTATGGCGGAACCCAGCGCAATTACGGTGTGGAAGCCCAGATCTCGGGCGAGGTTTTGCCTCGCCTCTCCGTCCTCGCCGGCATGACCTGGCTGGACGCGGAACTGGTCGGCAGCAGGACCGCCGCCTATGACAACAAGGAGATCGTCGGCGCCGCGCCGCTTCAGGCCAGTATGCTGCTGGACTACCGCCTGCCGTCGACCCTGGGCGCGTTCGCATCGGGCTGGGCTTTCAATGCCGGCGTGCATTACACGGGCAACCGCGCGGCCAACGTCACCAACACGCTGCATACCGGCTCGTACACGACGCTGGAACTGGGCACGCGCTACGCCTTCCATGTCGTCCGCTCTCCGTGGGTGGCCCGCTTCGGGGTCAGTAACGTCACGAACGAACGCTATTGGGCGTCGGTCTATACCGGCGCGCCCAGCGGCATCTCCGGCGCGTCGTCGAGCCTGTATGCCGGATTGCCCCGCGTCTATCACTTCACCCTGTCGGCCGAGTTCTGAACCGCCCCACGGGACGCAGCTACCCCGACATGCGTCCCGCGGCCCGGTCGTCGAGTCCCTGATCGTCGTGAAAGACGCGCAGGCACAGAGTCTGCTATGATCGTTCCGGACGGAAAGATGGACAGTCAGCCGAAGCATCAAGACCATGCCGAAACCAGCCGACAGCACGCCGGGGCCGACAAGCGATCCGCGACAGGCGGATTGCAGGCTCAGCATCCGCATCTATCTGCCCTCGGGCCTGCGCATCGGCCGGGGTAAAATCGCCTTGCTGGAAGCCGTGGCGGAAACGGGTTCCATATCCGGCGCGGCGCGGAAACTTGCGATGTCCTACAAGCGCGCCTGGGATCTGCTGGAAGAGATGAATCTCAGCCTGAAGGCGCCCGTCATCACGACCGCCCAGGGCGGAAGCCATGGCGGCGGCGCCGTGCTCACCGATCTCGGCCACGCTCTGATCACGCATTATCGGGCGTTCGAGAGGGACGCCTATATGAAGGGCAGGTCCGATCTGGAGGCCATTCTGGATCTCGCCAAAGAGAGCGGCACGCCATAGGGCCGACCCGTCAAACCGTCTCTGACGTCAGATCGTGAAATATTTCGCGTGCGGATTGAGGATGACCAGCGCCGAGGTCGATTGCTCGGGATGGAGCTGGTAGCCGTCGGAGAGCGAGACGCCGATGCGCTCGGAACCGAGAAGGCGCAGGATCGGCTCCTGATCCTCCAGGCGCGGGCAGGCGGGGTAGCCGAAGGAATAGCGTGAGCCGCGATAGCCCTGGGAGAGCATCTTCTCCATGTCGCGGTCGTCCTCGGCGGCGAAGCCGAGTTCGGCGCGGATGCGCTTGTGGGTGTATTCCGCCATCGCCTCGGCCATTTCGACCGAGAGGCCGTGCAGGTAGAGATAATCCTGATAGCGGTTCTCCTCGAACCATTCGCGCGCTAGGTCCGAGGCGCGCTGCCCGACGGTGACGACCTGCAACCCGATGACGTCGCGATGCGCGTCGCCGATATCGCGGACGAAATCGGCGATGCAGTCGCCATCCTCCTTCGGCTGGCGGGGGAGGGTGAAGCGCGCGGCCTCCGTCGTGCCGTCCTCCTCGAACAGGACGAGGTCGTTGCCGTCGCCCGCCGCCTTCCAGTAGCCGTAGAGCGCCTGCGGCCTGAGCACGTCGAGTTCGGCGGTGAGGTCGAGCATCCGCTTGAGGACGGGGCGCAGTTCCTGCTTCGCGTAGCTCATGAACTCCTCCAGCGAGCGGCCCTGCTTGCGGTAGCCCCACTGGAACTGGAAGAGCGAGCGCTCATTGAGGAACGGCAGGACCGCGCCCGGCTTCGCCTCGATCAGGCGCGGACCCCAGAAGGGCGGGACGGGCGGCGTGAGGCCGCCCGCGATGCGCGCGCGGCGGGCGCGGGCGGCGTCCCGGTCCACGAGGCCGTAGCCGCGCGTCTCGGCGGCGTCCGGCGCGCGCTCGGTCTTGCGGCGGGATTTGCCCGCGCGCTGCGTCTGGATCGCGGCGAGGTAGTCGTCGAAACCGCCGGTGCTGACCCGGTCCATCAGGCTCAGCCCGTCGAAGGCGTCGCGCGCATAGGCGACGCGGCCCGGCGTGCCGCCGCCATAGGTGAGGGCGCATTCCTCCTCGACGTAATTGCGCGTGAGGGCCGCGCCGCCGAGGATGACCGGGATGTCCAGCCCCTGACGCCGCATCTCCTCCAGATTCTCGCGCATGATGACGGTCGATTTCACGAGCAGGCCGGACATGCCGATGGCCTGGGCGTCATGCGCCTTCGCCGCCGCGAGCATGTCCGCCAGCGGTACCTTGATGCCCAGATTGATGACCTTGAAGCCGTTATTGGTCAGGATGATGTCCACGAGGTTCTTGCCGATGTCGTGGACGTCGCCCTTCACCGTGGCCAGCACCATGATCCCGCGCGACTGGCCCTCCACGCGCTCCATATGGGGCTCAAGCCACGCCACGGCGGTCTTCATGGTCTCGGCGGATTGCAGCACGAAGGGAAGCTGCATCTTTCCCGCGCCGAACAGTTCGCCCACCACCTTCATGCCGTCGAGTAGGACGGTGTTGATGATGTCGAGCGGCGGCATCTCCCGCATCGCGGCTTCGAGATCGGCCTCGATGCCCTTGCGGTCGCCGTCGACGATGCGGTCCTTCAGCCGCCCGGCGGGCGTGTCCGCTTTCTTCTTCTGGACCGCGTCGGCGGCCTTGCGCCCCGCGAAAAGTTCCAGCAGCCGCTGGAGCGGATCGTACTCCTCGGTGCGGCGGTCGAAGATCAGATCCTCGGCGACGCGGACCTCCTCCTCGGCAATCTGATGCAGCGGGCGGATCTTGCTGACATGCACGATCGCCCCCGTCATCCCGGCCTTCACGGCGTGGTCCAGGAAGACCGAGTTCAGCACGGCCCGGGCGGCGGGATTCAGGCCGAAGGAGATGTTGGAGAGGCCGAGGATGATCTGGATGTCCGGGAATTTCTCCCGGATCATGCGGATGCCTTCGAGCGTCCAGAGGCCCAGCTTGCGGTCGTCCTCCACACCGGTGGCGATGGTGAAGGTCAGTGGGTCGATCATCAGATCGGATTGCGGCAGGCCGTGTTTTTCGCAGGCGAAGGCGACGAGGCGCTCGGCGATGCGGAGCTTGTCCTCCGGCGTCTTGGCCATGCCCACCTCGTCGATGGTGAGCGCGATCACGGCGGCGCCGAACGTGCGGGCGAGGACCATCCGCTCCTCGGCATGGCCTTCGCCGTCCTCGAAATTGATCGAGTTGATGATCGGCTTGCCGCCATGGAGCTTGAGCGCGCTCTCGATGACGTTCGTCTCGGTGGAATCGATGACGAGGGGGGCGTTGACGGCGGCGGTGAAGCGGGTGACGACCTCGTCCATCTCCCTGATCTCGTCACGCCCGACGAAGGCGGTGCAGAGATCGAGCGCGTTCGAGCCTTCGGCGGCCTGCTCGCGTCCGATGCCGACGCAGCCGTCCCAGTCGCCCGCTTCCTGAAGGTCGCGCCATTTTCTGGAACCGTTGGCGTTGCAGCGCTCGCCGATGGAGAAATAGCTGTTCTCCTGACGCAGCGGCACCTGTCCGTACAGGCTGGCGACCGAGGGAATCCAGACGGATCTGCGCGGAACCGGAGCCGGGCGGCGGGCGGCGCCCGCGCGGCGGCGGAGCATGGCGTCAAGCGCCTCGATATGCGGCGTGGAGGTGCCGCAGCAGCCGCCGATGAGGTTCAGCCCGTCCTCCTCGATATAGCGCTCCATCCATGTCGCCATCTCGGCGCCGCCGAGGGGATAGTGCGTCTTGCCGTCCACCAGTTCGGGGAGCCCGGCATTGGGCTGGAGCGAGATGAGGCCCGGCCAGTTCTCCGAGAGCCATTTGACATGCTCGGCCATTTCCTGCGGGCCGGTGGCGCAGTTCATGCCGATCAGGGGGACGTCGAGGCTGTGGATGACGGTCGCGGCGGCGGCGATGTCCGGGCCGACGAGAAGGGTGCCGGTGGTCTCGACCGTCACCTGCACGAAGATCGGCGCGTCCGAGCCGAGTTCGCGGCGCGCGGCCTTGGCGGCGTTGACGGCCGCCTTGATCTGGAGCGTGTCCTGGCACGTCTCGATCAGGAAGGCGTCCACCCCGCCATCGATCAGGCCCCGGCATTGCTCGGTCAGCCCGGCCTGGAGCGTGTCGTAGTCGATGTTGGCGAGGGAGGGGAGCTTGGTGCCCGGACCGATGGAGCCCACGACCCAGCGGGAACGCCCGTCGGCGAAGGTTTCGGCGGCCTCGCGGGCGAGTTCGGCGGAGGCGCGGTTGATCTCGCGGCAACGGCCTTCGAGTCCGAACTCCGCGAGCGTGATGACGGAACCGCCGAAGGTGTTGGTCTCCACCATGTCCGCCCCGGCTTCGAAATAGCCGCGGTGAATCTCGCGTACGAGTTCGGGGCGGGAGAGGGTGAGGATCTCCGTGCAGTTCTCCTGCCCCCAGTAGTCGCGCTCGACTTCCAGATCGAGCATCTGCACGCGCGAGCCCATGCCGCCGTCGCAGAGCAGGACGTGGTCGCGCAGGGCGTCGAGGAGATGGGCGCGCGTGGTCATGGGCAATCTCGCGTGGTGGGCTCGTGAAGCGGAGAGCGGTGTTGGATGGCGTTTCTTTCAGAGGGGACCTAGGTTGTCCAGTCGGAGCATGACGCGACGAAAGGAATGAGGTGCCGCAATGGGGGGAAACGGGCGGATGCCCCTGTTTCTGGTTTCCGCCGTGCCGCCCTGGTCTCCCGCGCGCCGCGCGCGATCCGCGCTGATCCTGCCCGAGGGGAAACAGGACGGCGGAGGATGGGCGCGCGCAGTGCGGCGCGAGGAGCGCTCCTTACTGATGCACGGAATCGGCTGCGTCTGTTGCGCGCGGCCGGACGCCGCCGCAGACCTGCTCGCGGGGCTGTTCTGGGAATGGGTGCGGGCACGGCAGACGCCGTTCGACGAGGTGGTGCTGGTGGAGGAGGACGCGGCGGCGGTCGAGAGGCGGGCGCTGGCGCTCCGCTCCCACGCGCTCGTGGCCGCGCGTTTCGATCTCCGCCCGGACCGTCTCCCGGTTTGACGCGCGGGCCGGGACAGGATCCCTCCGCGAGGGATATTTCGCGGCGGGAAGGACCATGGTAGGCTGCCTGCGGATGCATGTCCCGCGCAGGATGCTTTCGGCGTCGGCCATGCCAACATGGTTCGCGCCGGCAGGTTCGCTTTCCGTCCGGCGCGGTTCAGGCATAGTCGCGTTGCAGAGGATTGTTTGTGCAGCAAAACGAGCGTGTTCCGGGAAGCGGCGAATCGCCTCAGCCGGGTTATATTCGTCTGCGCGCCGCGATGGCGGCTGCGAAATATCACGGTATCGAGCTTGATATCCGGGATTTCGCCGCCGAGGCGGGGGAGGAATCGCCGTCTCCGGCGTCGCTGGCGCGCTGGCTGAACGAGCAGGGCGCGGTCGCCAAGGGCATGCGCGTGCGCTGGCGGTATCTGGTGCGCCTCACCAACACGCCGCCGATCGTCCTGATGTTCCGCGACGGTTCGGCGGCGCTGATGGTCGGCGCCAATGCCGATCGGGGCGTCGTCTGGCTGCGCGATCCGCTCACCGATGAGGGGGCCGCCCCCGTCGCCGTGGACGAGCTGCGCCTGTCGCAGGTCTGGACGGGCGACGTCCTGCTGGTGAAGCGGCGCAGAGACCAGTCCGAGGCGGATGCGCCGTTCGATCTCGGCTGGTTCGTGAAGATCGTCCTGCGGGAGCGCCGGGCGCTGCGCGATATCCTGATCGCCTCCGTCGTGCTGAGCGTCCTGACGATCTTTCCCGCCCTGCTGGTGATGCAGGTGATCGACCGCGTCGTGAACTATCGCTCGATGGCGACGCTGGTCTCGATCATCGGCATCGTCGTCATCCTCTCCTTCTATGAGATCCTCCTGACCTATGCGCGCCGGGAGCTGATGCTGGTGGTCTCCACGCGCATCGACACGCGGCTTTCCCTGCATGCGTTCAACCGCTTGCTCGCCCTGCCGCTCGAATTCTACGAGCGGCAGCAGACCGGCCGCGTGCTCGGCCGCTACATGGCCATCTATAAGGTGCGCGACTTCCTGACCGGCAAGCTGATGACCGTGTTTCTCGACATGTTCACCCTGCTCGTCATCCTGCCGCTGCTCTTCTACATGAGCGCCACCCTGGCCTGGATGACGGTGGCCTGCGCGGGCCTCATCGGGCTGATCGCCGTGGTGTTCATCGGGCCGATCCGCAGGATTTACGGGCGGCTCGTCGATGCCGAGATGGAACGCGGATCGGTGCTGTACGAGACCGTCGCGGGCATCCGCACCGTCAAGACGCTGGCGCTCGAACCGTCGCGCCGGGAAATGTGGGACGAGACGACGGCCGACGTCGTGCGCTGGAAGCTCGCCGCCGGACGGATGGCGAACTGGCCGCAGACGCTCGTCATGCCGCTCGACATGTTCATGTCGCGCGGGATCATCCTGGTCGGGGCCTATCTCGCCCTGCAATCCTCGGGCGGCATCGCCGCGGGCGGTCTGATGGCGTTCATGATGCTGGGCGGCCGCGTCACGGCGCCGCTGGTGGGCCTCGCCCGCCTGCTCGAGGATCTGAACGAGGTCTCCACCGCGCTCGGCGAGGCGGGCATGGTTCTGAACCAGCCGACGGAAACCAAGGCGCTGACGAACGGCATGCGTCCGCGCGTCAAGGGAGCGTTGTCCTTCACGGATGTGAACTTCACCTATCCCGGGGCGGCGGTCAAAGCGCTCAACAACGTCAATTTCGAGATTCCCGCCGGGACGATGCTGGGGCTGGTCGGGCGCTCGGGCTCGGGAAAATCGACGGTCACGCGGCTGCTGCAGGGGGTTTCGCGCACGTACACCGGATATCTCCGGCTCGACGGGATCGAGATGCGCGAGATCAACCTGACGCATCTGCGCCGGTCCTTCGGCGTCGTGTTGCAGGACAACTTCCTCTTCCGTGGCACGGTGCGGGACAACATCACCGCCGGACGCCCCGGCCTGACCATCGACGACGTGGTGCGCGCCGCCCGCCTTGCCGGAGCCGAGGAGTTCATCGAGCGGATGCCGGCGGGCTATGACACCTGGATCGAAGAAGGCTCGACCAATATTTCCGGCGGTCAGCGGCAGCGTCTGGCCATCGCGCGCGCGGTGATCTCCGACCCGAAACTGATGATTCTCGACGAGGCGACCTCGGCGCTCGACCCGGAAAGCGAGGCGCTGGTGAACGCCAATCTCCAGAGGATCGGCAAGGGGCGCACCATGGTGATCGTGTCCCACCGGCTCTCGTCCCTCGTCGATTGCGATCTGATCTGCGTGATGGATCAGGGCAGCGTCGTCGATCTCGCACCGCATGCCGTGCTGCTGGAGAGGTGCGAAATCTACCGCATGCTCTGGATGCAGCAGAACCGGCATCAATATGGCGGCGAGTCCAGTCGCGCCTCCATGCTGGCGGAAGGAGAGTGACAATGAGCGGTTCCGAACTTCTCCCTCCCGGCCAGCCGGACGAATCCGGGCGTGACGACGCGGACGGGCGCGCGCAACCGGGCGGCGTGCCGTCCCGCCCGCGCGATCCCTTCGCCCAGGAAGGCATGCCGCTCGCGCTGCTGGAGTTCCACTCGCCGAGTGCCGCCATGGTCAACCTGCCGCCGACCCCGTCGGCGCAGCGGATCATCTGGCTCGTCGCGGGGCTCTTCACCGCCAGCTTCGTCGCTGCCGGCGTCTTCCCGATCAACGAGGTCATCAACGCGCCGGGGCGGCTGGTCTCCACCGGCTCCACGATCGTGGTGCAGCCTTTGGAAACCTCGATCATCCGCTCCATCGACGTGCATCCCGGGGATTTCGTCAAGCAGGGGCAGATCGTGGCACATCTCGACCCGACGATCTCCGGGGCCGATCTGACCAACATGCGGGATCAGAAGGCCGCCTATCTGGCCGAGGTGACCCGGCTGCGCGACGAGGCGGACGGCAAGGACTATCATCCGGTGCTGGACGACAAGGCGTCGGTGGACGAGGGCGCGGCATTCCAGCGACGCCGGCAGGAATATGACGCGAAGATCGCCCAGTACGACGGGCAGATCGCTTCCCTCCAGAGCGAACTCGAAGGGTATCTGGCCAGCGCGGCGATGTATCAGAGGCGCACGCAGGTCGCGAGTCAGGTGCTGGAGATGCGCAGGCGCCTGCAACAGCAGCAGGTCGGCAGCAAGCTGAACACGCTCGGCGCGGAGGCCGATCTGACGGAGTCCGAGCGCAATCAGGTGGCCGCCGTCAAATCCGCCAATGCGTCCCGCGCCCGGCTGGCGGCGACGCGGGCGGAGAAGCAGAATTACATCGAAGCCTGGAAGGCGGAGATCTACACCGAACTTTCCAAGGCGCAGCATAATCTCGACGACGCCACCAGCAACTACGAGAAGGCCCGCCTGCGCGGCAATCTGGTCGAGCTGCGCGCGCCGGCGGATGCGGTCGTGCTGACCGTCTCGCGCCTGTCCGTCGGCTCGGTCGCGACCTCGGCGCAGCAACTCCTCACCATGGTGCCGACCGGCTATGGGCTCGAGCTGGAGGCGGTGCTGCGCGGGCAGGATGTGGGCTTCGTCCATATCGGCGATCATACGCTGATCAAGTTCACCACTTTCCCCTACGACCAGTTCGGCGGCGCGGAGGGAAGCGTGCGGACCATCAGCGCCGATGCGTTCGGCAACCAGTCCACCGATGACGGCCTGCCCACCGCGCGCGACACGGCGGCCCAGTCCTCTCCCGACGGGCCGTCCCTTTCGGGCTACTATCGCGTGCGCGTGCGGATCGATCGCTATACCCTGCATGGCGTGCCGAATTTCTTTCACCCGATGCCCGGCCTGCCTGCGACGGCCAACATCGATGTAGGCAAGCGCACCGTGTTGCGTTACTTCTTCAACCGTCTGATTCCGGCAGCGACCAACGGAATGCGGGAGCCGTCCTGAGCGACGCCATGGCATAGAGGCCGCAAGAGGGGGGAGATCGTTCGGCCGTGTCTCTGAAGCTCAGGGTTGCCTCCCATTTCTCGCGCGAGGCGCGGCTTGCCTACGGCGTTTCCCTGCTGGAGGGCGGGGAGAACGCCGCGCGCGGCTTCCGGCTGCTCAGCGCGCTTGCGACCGAAGGCGTCACCGAGGCGCAATATCAGGTGGGCCGGGCCTATCTCGACGGGACGGGCGTTCCGGCCAGCCTCCCGGACGGCGCGCACTGGATGATGCGCGCGGCGCGGGATGGGCATGTCAAGGCGCGCTTCTCCATTGCGATATTACATGTGCTCGGCCTGCCCGAAGGGATCGAGTCCGGCGCGGCGGCCTCCCCTCTGGCGGTCGGGCCGGGAATCCGGAAACCCGATTTCGCCGAGGGCGCGCGCTGGGCGCGTCTGGCGGCGGAGGCCGGCTCGCCCGACGCCCAGGCGCTGCTGGGATATATCCTGACCAACGGCCCGGAGGGGGTGGCCGATCCCGCCGCGGCGTGGAGCTGGTACGAAAAGGCGGCGGCGGCCGGGGCGGCGCAGGGTTATCTCGGGCTCGCCGGCCTGCGGCTGAAGGGCGAGCCGGACGAGGCCCAGATCGCGCAGGCCGTGCACGAGTTGCGGGAGGCGACGAAAGGCGGCCTGTCCAGCGCGTTCCACATGCTGGGGCTCATGCATGAACAGGGGTGGGGCGTTGCCCGTGACCTCGCGGCGGCGGCGGAATGCTATCGCAAGGCGGCGGAGAAGAATTTCCCCCAGGCTCAGGCGCGCTACGGATTTCTGCTCATTTCCGGCGTGGGCGTAGCGCGGGACGTGCATCGCGCGGAAACCTGGCTGCGCCGCGCGGCGCTGAGCGGCGAGACGGAGGCCGCCGCGCTGCTGGGCGACATCTACGCGCGCGGCGGCGAGTTGCCGCCCAATTATCTCGAATCGGCGAAATGGTATCGTCTGGCGGCGGATCGCGGCCATGCGGCGGCGGCGCGGGCGCTGGGGTTGCTGTTTCTGACGGGCGCGGGGGTGCATCGCGATACGGAGGAAGCGGCGAAATGGTTCCGTTTCGCCGCCGAGCACGGAGACCGGACCTCGGATGCCGATCTCGGCAATCTCGCGCTGATGGGGCGCGGCACGGAGGGGGAAAGGATCGAGCTCAGGCAGCGTTTCGAACGCGCGGCGCGCTCGGGCGATCTCGTGGGGGCCTTCAATCTGGGGGTCTGCCATGCCGAGGGCGTGGGGACGCCGCGCGACGAGCGGGAGGCCGCGCGCTGGCTGCAAAGTGCGGCGGACGGAGTGGTCAATGCGCAGTACTGGCTCGGCCGCATGATGATCGAGGGGCGCGGCGTCGAGACCGATCTCGCGGGCGGCTGCGCCTGGCTCGAAAAGGCGGCGAATGCGGGAATGGCCGACGCGGCGGTGCTTCTGGCGCGGTTGCTGGTGAGCGGGAAGGCGCCGGGCGGCAAGGACCATGCCCGGGCGCTCGATCTCTACCACGCGGCGGCGTCGCAAGGTCATGTGAGCGCGATGTTCTCTCTCGGCGCGCTGTACGGCGGCGGCCACGATGTCCCCGAGGACCGGCACGCGGCTCGGCTCTGGTTCGAGCGTGCGGCGGCGCGGGGCGATGCGCTCGGGCAACTCATGTTCGGGCGGTATCTGATCCGCGGTCTGGGAGGCGCGCAGGATATCGAGGCCGGGCGCGGGTGGCTCGAACGGGCGAAGGCGCAGAACGTCGCCGAGGCGGCGGCGGAGCTGGAGCGGCTTGGTCCGGCCGGCGCCGTGGAGCGAGGTGCGGGACGGCATGGCGCGGCGCGGCGTGCCGGATGAGGGCGAGGGGGCGAGTCCCGCCCCGATTTTCAGCGGTTATCGTCATCGCGTCACGGAAGCCGATCGGGCGGCGTGGCAGGCCTGGGCGGACGGGCGGGCGCAGGAGGCGTTCCGGCGCGGCGACGAGGCGTCCCGGGCCGGGCGCTTCGACGAGGCGGTACGGTGGCTGGATCGCGCCGCCCGCATGGCGCGCGACAATCCGCATGTCCTGCTCGCCCTGGCGCTCGCGCAGCTTGGCGCCGGGCACTGGGAGGATGTGCTGGACACGGCGCGCCGGATCAGCAGGCGGTGGCCCTCACGTGAAGCCCTGGGGCTTCAGGCGCTGGCATGCAGCCGCATGGGCGATCTCGACGGGGCGCTCCGCGCGGTTGCGCTTCTGCTCGCCCGTTTCGCGCCGAGCGCTGAGATGTTTCCGCTCGCGGGGGATCTGGCCGAGGCGGCCGGATTCCCGGGCTGGTGCGGCGCGAACAATCGAGGTGAGCTTCTGGGCGCGGCGCCCGGGCCGGTGCGGCTGCGTTTGTCCGGCCCACGCGGCGGGGTGCGCGAGGTGGAGACGCTGCCCGCCGCCTTGCCTGACGGCTGGCAGGTCGCGCGCGCGCTCGACGTAACCTGCGCGGGCCGCCCGCTGCTGGGCTCGCCGCTCGATCTGGCGGCGCTCAGGCGGAGCGAGGGCTGCGTGACGCCGGTCGCCGGCGGCTGGGAGGGCTGGCTCTGGCATCCGGCGGACCCGGATTTCACGCCGCTCCTGCGGATTGGGGGCCAGAGTGGCGAGGAGCAGAGCGGCGAGGAACGGGAGATCGCGCTCTCCGAACTCGCCGCCGGGACGCCCGTCGATGCGCCGCTCGCCCGGCCGAGACGGTTCTTCCTGCCCTCCGATGCGCTGCCTCCGGGGCCGGTTTCGGTGACGGATATCTACAGCGCGCCGCTCCCCGGCAGCCCACTCATTCCCGCGCTTGGCCGCCTGTTCGACGGAGCGCGGTCGCGCGGCTTGCCGCCCGGTTTTCGTCCGGTCCGGGTCGGAACGCGCCTTGGAACGCCCGAGATCGGCGACAGGGCAACTGGTTGGCTCGTGGTGATTCCGGCCTATCGGGACCTGGCGTCGCTGAAACCCTGCCTGAAGCGGGTTCTGGCCGACAGGCGGGACGGGGTGGAGGTGCTCGTCGTGGACGACGCGACGCCGGAGCCCGCCCTGGCCCGCTTTCTCGACGGTCTGGCGGCGCAGGGAGCGATCACGCTCGTCCGCCATGCGACGAACCGGGGGTTTCCCGCCGCGGCGAATGCCGGTCTGCGGCGTGCGGCGGGGCGGGACGTGGTGCTGCTCAACAGCGATACGCTCGTGCCGCCGGGCTGGCTGGAGCGGCTGGGCGCGGTGCTGGATCGCGCGCCGGAGATCGGCACGGCGACGCCGTTCTCCAACGATGCGAGCATCCTTTCCTACCCCTCGGCGACCAGTGTCAATCCGGTGCCCGATACGCTCACGGCGCGGGAGACCGACCGGCTCTGCGCGGCGCTGGCCGATGCGGCGCTGGTGGATCTGCCGACCGCCAACGGCTTCTGCATGGCGATCCGGGGTGATTGTCTGGCCCAGACCGGCTTGTTGCGCGAGGATCTGTTCGGGCGCGGCTACGGGGAGGAGAACGAGTTCTGCCTGCGCGCCGCCGCGCTGGGCTGGCGGCATGTCGCCGCGCCGACGCTGTTCGTGACGCATCGCGGCTCCGCCTCGTTCGGCGATCAGCGCAAGGCGCTGATGCAGCGCAACATGGGCGTGCTGAATGCGCTGCATCCCGGTTATGACGGTTTGATCCGGCGGTTTCACCGGCGCGATCCGCTGGCCGGGCTCCGGCGGCGGCTCGACATGGCGCGGATGAAGCTGCGGCGCGGGCGGCGGCCGGTCCTCGCCATGATCCTGCATGACGGCGGCGGCGGGGTCGCGCGGGTCGTGCGCGAGCGCGGTGCGGCGTTCGCGCGGCAGGGGTGGTTCGTCGTCACGATCCGGCCCGATGTCGACGGGTGCCGGGTGGCGGCGGCGGAGGAGGATTTCCCCAATCTGCTCTTTCGCCTGCCGACGGAACGGGATGATCTCGTGGCGTTCCTCGCCGGGATCGGAACGCGGGCCGTCGAATGGCACCATCTGGTCGGCCATGCGCCGGAGATCAGGCGGCTGCATGAGTGGCTCGGCGTTCCCTGCGATATTTTCGTTCATGACTACGCCGCGTTCTGTCAGCGCATCGCCCTGAGCGGCGCGGAAGGACGGTTTTGCGGCGAGCCGGATGTCGCGGGCTGCATCGCCTGCGTCAGGGAACGGGGCAGCTATCTCGGCGAGACGATCGGCGTGAAGGCGCTGCTGCGCCGCTCGGCGCGGGAATTCGCCGCCGCGCGTCGGGTGATGGCGCCCTCAGGCGATGCCGTGCGGCGGTTGCAGCGCCATTTCCCGGCGCTGTCCGTCGAGACCGTGCCGCTGGAGGATGACGCCGCCCGGCGTGTGACGCGGCGCGCGGCGGGGCCGGGGCGGAGAATCGGCATTGTCGGTGGAATCGGCGTGGAGAAAGGTTTCGACGTGGTGCTGGAGCTCGCGCGGGATGCGCGGGTGCGGGATTTGCCGGTCGAATTCGTGCTGATCGGCCATACGCCGGACGACGAGGCATTGATGGCGACGGGGCGGGTCTGGGTCACGGGCGAATACCGGGGCGACGAGATTGGGCGGCTGATCGGCGGAGCGGAGCTCGATTTTGGGTTGATTCCATCGATCTGTCCGGAGACATGGTGTTTCGCCCTCGGCGATCTGTGGCGCGCGGGCGTACCGGCCGTCGTGTTCGATCTCGGCGCGCAGGCGGAGCGGGTGCGGCGCACGGGGCTGGGTTGGGTGGTGCCGCCCTCGCTCCCGGCGGCGATGTTCAACAATCTTCTGTTGAGTCTCTGAAAACGGCATGTTTTTTACCTCTGCCGGAATTTACTGAAAATACATATCTTGTCATTATGCTCGGCGACATGCGTTCTATTTTCCCTGGCTGTCATTGTCTTCTGTCCGGAGCGGATCATTTTTATGACTCAGTCTTTGCAAAACCCTGATCGTGGCCGCGTCGTCGCGCTGAAATCCACCGCTCAACTCATGACATTGAAGCCGGGACTGTTTTGCGTGTTCTATGCTGCGGGACAAGGCATCGGCGTCGCGAACGGTCTGCCGGGCGTCCGGCTGTCCCCCGCGCCCGGGACATCCGGCGACGCGGTGACGATCACGACCATGACCCCGGACGGATGGCTGGGGGCCACGGATGGCGGGGCGCTCGTCCGCGTTGTCGGAGCGGCGGCGCAGATCCTCGTCACCTCCTATGATATGGCGGATGCGACGCGCGAGATGCCGCGTTTGCAGGTGGTGCAGATCGGGGGCGTGCAGGCGGCCGGGGCGGCGGAGGCCGGTCAGGCCAATGGGGAAGCGGGTGTCAATCCCCGGGCCGGTTCGGCCGCAAGGACCCCCGCCGTGCAGGCCCGGGCGTCGCAGGCGCAGGGCAGGCAGGCGGTGCGGGGGCCGGATGCGTCCCCGGTGTCCGGAGTGCCGGTGTCGGAGGCCGCGGCCGCGCCGCAGGGTCAATTCGAGGTGGCGGCCCATATCCAGCGGCGCGGCGATGTCGGCGTGCGTCTGGGCGAATGGATGGGCGTGCGCGGCAGCCAGGCCTGGATCGAAGGCTTCGGCATTGCGCCGATCGATTCGGTGCCGGTCGAGGATATCGAATATCAGGCGGTGCTCGGGAAGAACTGGCTGTCTCCCTGGGTGCAGGGCGGCCAGTATTGCGGAAGCCGCGGCATGGCTCTGCCCATTCTCGGGCTTCGCGTCCGTCTGAAGGGGGACGCCGAGAAGGCGTATGATCTGAGCGTTTCCGCGACCTTCACCGATGGATCGGCCGTAGGGCCAGTCGGCGCGGATCAGACGCTCGAAGCCGAGTCGCTGGCCCCGCTCGAAGCGTTCCTCGTGGAATTCCGTCCCCGGAGCGCACCGTCCACCAGGGCCGGCGTAAAAGCCGCGCCGGCGTCTTCGGCCGGGAAGCGGACCGCGACGAAGCCGGTGGCGCCTCCGCCCTCCGCTCCCGCGGTTGCCGCCGGAAAGACGGCGAAAAAGGCCGATCCGGTGCGGAAAAAGGCTGCGCCGCCCGAGACGGTTCCCCCCGCCCCGCGGCGCAAACCCGCGAAAGTCTGAGTGCCCCGCCGGGCCGCCCGCCTCTCGACCGTGGCGGGCGCCGGAGGGATGGTTCCCGGGTTCAACGGTCAGAATGTGGGACGCGGCCGCCTTGCGTTTTCTTTTCATCCACCAGAATTTCCCTGGGCAATTCGTCCATATCCTCCGATATCTGGGTGATCAGGGCGGTCACGAGATCGTTTTCATCTCCGAGGCGAACGAGGGGCAATTGCCGGGCGTGCGGCGCGTGGTCTATCGACCGGCCCGGCGTCCCGCCGAACAGACCCATCCGGCCCTGCGCGAGCTTGAGGCGGCGGTCTATCGCGCCGAGGCGGTGGCGCGCTCGGCGCGCACCTTGCGCGACAATCTCGGCTATACGCCCGACATCATCATCGGCCATCACGGCTGGGGGGAATTGCTCAATCTCGTCGATATCTACCCGGACGCGCCGATGCTGGGGTATTTCGAGTTCTTCTACCATGCCGACCGGAACGATGTCGGGTTCGATCCGGAGTTTCCGCCCGTTCCGGAGCTTCTTCCGGCCGTGCGGCTCAAGAACGCCGTCAATCTGCAGGCCCTGACGCTGCCCGGTCATGGGCAGACGCCGACGAGGTTCCAGCTCGACACCTATCCTGAGTGGGCGCGGCCGCGCATTTCACTCGTAGCGGAAGGGGTGGATATCGACCAGTGCAAGCCAGATCCGACGGCCGCGCGGCGGCGTTTTACCCTCAAGGACGTGACGGTCGCGCCGGGCGAGAAGCTCGTCACCTATGTCGCGCGCGATCTGGAGCCGTATCGTGGCTTTCACAGCTTCATGCGCGCCCTGCCGCGCGTGCTGGACGCGCGGCCGGATGCGCGGGTCATCCTCGTCGGCGGGGACGGCGTCAGCTACGGCGCGCCCTGTCAGGGCGGGTCATGGCGTCAGGCCCTGCTGGGGGAGCTGGGCGCGCGCCTCGACCTGTCTCGCGTTCATTTCGTCGGCAAGGTGGCTTATCCGGAATATCAGGCGCTGCTGCGGCGCTCCGACGCGCATGTCTATCTGACCTACCCCTTTGTGGCGTCATGGTCGATGCGCGAGGCGATGGCGTCGGGATGTGCGATTGTCGGCAGCCGGACCGGCCCGGTGGAGGAATTCATCACCGACGGGGAAACGGGCCGCCTCGTGCCGTTCCTCGACCCCAGGGCGATTGCGGACGGCATCCTCGAAGTGCTGGAGGACCGGGCGCTCGCACGGCGGATACGGCGTCAGGCGCGGCGCTTCGCCGAGGACAATCTGCGGCTGGACCAGTATCTCTCCACCTATGAAGGCGTCATCCGCCGGGTGGCCGGGGCGTGAGCGGCGGCGGTGTCCTGATTAGTGCGCGCGTAACAGGAGACGGCGGCACCGGTGAGGACGACGAGCGTCATGCCGAGGGAGAGAAAGGTCAGGATGATGTGCATCATGATGAGACAGTCCCGATCTCGCGAGAGAGCATGACGGGAAGCCGAACGCCCTCTGTGTTCATTTGGCGGGATATTGCACTCTTATAATGTGACGTCAATCTCTGTCCGTGTTTTAATCTGACGGCCGGTGCCAAAGGGCGATCGCCCTTTGGAAACGCCTTGATTTATTTAGAGATACGGGGCGCGAAAGTCAGCCGGCGGCCTTGATGGCGGCCAGAATGGCGCTCTTCGCCTCGTCGGGGCCGGTCCAGCCGGAAATCTTCACCCATTTATTGGGCTCCAGATCCTTGTAACGGCTGAAGAAATGCTCGATCGCCTTGCGGGTGATCTCCGGCAGATCATCGATGGTCTTCACCGCCGTGAATTGCGGGTGGATCTTGTCGTGCGGAACGCAGATGATCTTCTCGTCCTCGCCGCTTTCATCTTCCATTTTCAGCATGCCGATGGGACGGGCGCGGATCACGGCGCCGGGCACGACCGGGCCGGGAGCGAGCACCAGGGCGTCCGCCGGGTCGCCATCCGCGGCGAGTGTGCCGGGAATGAAGCCGTAGGCCGCCGGATAGGCCATCGGCGTGAAGAGGAAGCGATCGACGAAGATGGCGCCGCTTTCCTTGTCAACCTCATATTTGACGGCCGAGCCCTGCGGGATTTCGATGACGACGTTGATGTCGTTTGGCGCGTCCTTGCCGGTCGAAATCTTGGAAACGTCCATCGGTCTGTCCAGTCCTGTTTCAGTGAGAAGGAATGGCGAGACCTTATCCGCCCCGTCCCGCGCTGCACAGGGGAGGGAGATGAAATTCCCGCGTTACGGACGGTCGATATGGCCGAGATCGCGTTCGGGATCGAGAATGTCGCGGACACGTTGCTTGAGATCCCGCGGACCGGGAAAGCCGCCGTCGCGCTTGCGTTCCCAGACGATCCGTCCGGCGCAGACGATCTCGAAGACGCCGCCGTGATCGGGGATCAGGACGACCTCGCCGAGCGCCTCGCCGAAGGTCGAGAGCAGTTCCTGCGCCATCCAGGCGGAGCGCAGCAGCCAGTTGCACTGGGTGCAGTAGCGGATCGTGACACGCGGGCGAGGCGCTTCGGGGGACGGGCTCATGTCCCCCCAGAATGAGGACCAACCGGACGAAAATCAATTCCGGCGACGAAGCGCGGCCGCGCTGGGACTCAGAGAAGCGGCTGGGCGGCCTTCACGGCACTGGCGCAGACGGCCTTCTTCTGCTCCAGCGGCAGTGTCTTGATGTCGAAATTCGTGCCGTTATGGTTGAGCATGCCCGCCGTGCCGATGGCGTAGTCCTTGCTGCCGCCCGTCATGTTCACGGAATGATACTTGGCGATCAGCCCGTCGAGCGGCGGGTTGCCTTCGTCATAGGAGATGTATTCGACCTGGGTGCAGAAATTGAGCAAGCCGGCGATGTTGTCCGGGCTCACCCCGGCGAGGCTCGTCTCGCTCGCCGACGGCGCGGCGGACGCGCTTCCGGCGGAGAGGCCCAGGGCCAGCAAAGGAGCCAGAAAAGCGGCCGGAAGGGCAGCGGGGGCGAAACGACGGAGCATCTGGGAGTCCCTCTTTCTAAGACACAATGCCGGCGTCAAGTGAGCGGCGGGCCTTTGACGACGCGTCGAGGCGAGGCCAGCTCACCGGAACTTGTCCGACTTGCTCCGACTATTGAACCAACTGGGCGAGTCTGGCCAGTGCGAGACATCAAATGTTGCAAAATCACAGCTATCACAAATCCGTGATCGTTCGGGCGGGTCGTCAAGTCCCGGCGCATCTGGGGGCCGGGGATGCCGGCGTGACGTCTCAGGCACGCGCCCTCTTGCAAAATGGCGCGATGTGGGCGATTTCCGTCTTCACCTGCGCGCCTGTAGCTCAATTGGTCAGAGCAGGCCGCTCATAACGGCTTGGTTGCGGGTTCGAGTCCTGCCGGGCGCAGGGTTTCGCCTCAAGGGCTTTCACTGGCCGAGAGGTTCTCACCGGCCCAAGGTTTCACTGGCCCAAGGTTTTACCGGAAGATCCGGGCCGCCGCCCTTCTTCATCGTCTGCTCAGGAGTCCGTCATGGCCAGCTATCAGTACGTCTACGTCATGAAGGATCTCACGAAATCCTATCCGGGCGGACGCGAGGTCTTCAAGGGTATCACCCTCTCCTTCCTGCCGGGGGTGAAGATTGGCGTGCTCGGCGTGAACGGCGCCGGCAAGTCCACGCTGCTCAAGATCATGGCGGGAATCGAGAAGGAATTCGGCGGCGAGGCCTGGGCGGCGGACGGCGTGCGCATCGGCTATCTCGAACAGGAGCCGAAGCTGGACCCCGCGCTGACGGTCGGCGAGAACGTGGCGCTGGGCTTCGGCGCGCTGAAGCGGGCGGTGGACCGCTTCAACGAAATCTCGATGAGATTCGCCGAGCCGATGTCCGATGACGAGATGACGGCCCTGCTCGCGGAGCAGGCGGAGCTTCAGGAGAAGATCGACGCGGGCGATGGCTGGGAGCTCGACCGCAAGCTGGAGATCGCGCTGGACGCGCTGCGCTGCCCCTCCGCCGATTCGCCCGTCGACAGGCTCTCGGGCGGGGAGCGCCGGCGCGTCGCGCTGTGCCGGCTTTTGCTGGAAAAGCCCGACCTGCTGCTGCTGGACGAGCCGACGAACCATCTCGACGCGGAATCCGTGGCGTGGCTGGAAAAGACCCTGCGCGAATACGAAGGCACCGTCATGGTCATCACCCATGACCGCTACTTCCTCGACAACGTGACCAACTGGATTCTCGAGATCGAGCGCGGACGCGGCTACCCGTTCGAGGGGAATTATTCCTCCTGGCTCACCCAGAAGCGCAAGCGTCTGGCGCAGGAGGAAAAGGAAGAGAGCGCCCGCCAGCGCGCCCTCGCGGCGGAGCAGGACTGGATCGCATCCTCGCCCAAGGCCCGTCAGGCCAAGAGCAAGGCGCGCATCTCGAAATACGAGGAAATGCTCGCCGCCTCGAACGAGCGCGTGGGCGGAACGGCGGATATCGTCATCACGCCGGGGCCGCGCCTGGGCGGAACGGTGATTCAGGCCGAGGCCCTGTCCAAGGGATTCGGCGAGCGGCTGCTGATCGACGATCTCAGCTTCAAGCTGCCGCCTGGCGGCATCGTCGGCGTCATCGGGCCGAACGGCGCGGGCAAATCGACGCTGTTCCGGATGATCACCGGGCAGGAGACGCCGGATGGCGGGTCGCTGGTGATCGGCGACACGGTCAAGCTCGGCTATGTCGACCAGTCGCGTGACAGCCTGGATGACGGCAAGACCGTGTGGGAGGAAATTTCCGGCGGCACGGACGTGATCTATCTCGGCAAGCGGGCGGTGCCGTCGCGCGCCTATGTGGGGGCGTTCAACTTCAAGGGGGCGGACCAGCAGAAGCGCGTCGGCGTATTGTCGGGCGGCGAGCGCAACCGCGTGCATCTCGCCAAGATGCTCAAGCAGGACAGCAACGTCATCCTGCTCGACGAGCCGACCAACGACCTGGACGTGGACACGCTGCGCGCGCTGGAAGAGGCGCTGGCGGAATATGCGGGCTGCGCCGTCATCATCTCGCATGACCGTTGGTTTCTCGATCGCCTCGCGACGCATATCCTCGCTTTCGAAGGGGACAGCCATGTCGAGTGGTTCGAGGGGAATTTCCAGGACTACGAGGAAGACAAGCGCCGACGTCTCGGACCCGACGCCACGGAGCCCGCGCGCATCAAGTATCGTCCCCTGGCCCGCTAGGTGCCGCGGCGCGTGTCTCGCCCCTGACGGGACCCTGTGATGATCGGCCGGATCGTCAGGACGGCCCGGCTGGTGCTGGAGCCGGTGACGTGGCGAGACATGGAGGACATGGCCCGGCTCAAAGGCAATGCGGCGTCGTATGGCAGGATGCTGGGCGGCGTGCGGTCACGCCTTCAGGCCGAGGAGGAGATGGCCGAGGAGATCACCTTCTGGGCGCGGCGGGGCGTCGGAATTTTCACCATCCGCGAGAACGGCGTGTTCGAGGGCATGACCGGGGTGCATGAGCGGCCGGACGGGCGGGGCATGGCGCTGCGTTTCGCCCTGATGCCGTCCGCCGCCGGGCGCGGAATCGGGCGCGAGGCGGCGAGTGCCGCGCTGCGCTTCGTGCTGGATCAGGGGATCGGCCGCGTGGTGGCGGTGGCGCGGGAGGACAATCTGGCCTCCCGGATCGTGCTCGGTAGCATCGGCATGCGGCTGTGCGACACGTTCGAGCGCGACGGCTACACGATGCTGGTCTACGAGGCGCTGGGCGCCCCGGACCGCCGGCAGCGGGACGTGTAGACGCGGCCTCTAGCCTCTCAGTGGTGATGCTCGATCTGGCGCTGGAGCGCGTCGTTCAGCGTGTTCACGTTGCCGTTGTGGCGCTGGAGATAGGCGCTGTAATCCTGCCGCTGGGTGAGGCGGAGGCTGGCGCCCTCGCCGATCATGTCCACGACCTTGTAGCCGCTGTTGTTGACGACCAGAAGCTGCATGTCGGCCTCAGGCTGGCCGGGACGATCGATCTTCGCGCTGACCAGTTCCCCGGTGGGCGCGTGTGACGTGCCGGTGACGATGAAGGTCACGCCGCGATAATCGCCGATCCTGTCCGTGATGGCGTTGACCAGCACATGGTCGAACAGGGAAAGATAGCGCTTCTGCTGCTCGGGCGTCGCCGCGCGCCAGTAACGGCCGAGGCAGAACTTGCCGATCTCGGCGATGTCGAGATTCTTCTGGAGCAGGGGCAGGACGTCCTGCTTCTTCTTCTCCAGCGGCTCGTCGCTGTTGACGATGGCGACAAGCTGGCCGCCGAAGCTCTTGACGAAATCGGACGCCTCGTCAGCCAGGGCAGGGCGTGCGCCGCTGACGGCCATCGTCGCGACGGCCGCAAGACCCAACAGGACGCGGCGGGCGAAAACTCGGGAAATCGGCATCGTGGGAAGCATCCTCAGTTATACCAGTCCGGCACGGTCGCCCGGTTGTCGTTCCTAAAGGCTTCGATCTTCACGGCCTGCTGCTGCTGCCAGGCACTGCGGATGAAGGCGTAGGGATCGAGCGCGTCACGCTCGACATTGTCGATCTGATCAATTGCGTCGGCGTAGCCATTCAACCTGCCCGCGATGTTATAGGCCCAGTTGAAGGTAAGCAATCCATAGCCCTTGGGGACATAGTCGATCGGCGCGAGGCCGATGGAGATGATGCCGTCGGCCGCCGCGTCGCGCACCGTGCCCGGCCCCATGCCGGGAAGGAAGAGATACGGCCCGCTCGGCACGCCCCATGTGGCGAGGGTCATGCCGGGATTGCCGTCTTCCTGCGGGTAGCCGACCGGCGTGGCGACATCGATCAGCCCGCCGACTCCCGCCGTCATGTTGATGGCGAAGCGCATGAAGGAATCGCCCGCCCGCCGGGACTTGCCCGCGCCGACATCGCTGAAGAAGGCGACCGGCTCGTTCCAGGTCTCGCTGAGGTTGCTGATCGCGTCGCGGGCGAATTTCGGCACCACCCAGGCCCAGGCCTTGCCGACGGGCCGCAAGGCGTGGTGATACGCCCACATATTCAGGGAGTACATCTTGCGGTTCAGCGGCTCGTACGGGTCGTTGGCCTCCTTGTAGTCGGCCAGCGCGTCCGGGTCCTTCGGAGGAGGATTGCGCCACGAGGAGCAGGCCGTCAGCGTCAGCAGCGTGAGCACGCCTGCGGCGAGGCGGGGAAGACGTGACGTCCCGCGGACCGATTCGGCCTCCTTGCCTGGACCTGTATCGCGCCGTGTGGCGCCTTCGGATTCGAGTCCATCGAAATCTGCGTGCATCGCCGTCCCCAACTCGCGCCTCCCGGAGAATCGACCCTGCCGGTCGCGCGTCGTTTCTGCCTTTTGTCCAGCATGGCCGGACTGGATAGTCCGTTTTTGACCCCGCCGGGCGATGGCCATGAAAGCGACCCCGCCCGGCCGGGAAGCCCCTTGCGGATATATATGGTCTTGATGAGTGTACAGTTCGGTCAGGGAAATGGGGATGTGGGCGGAAAGGGTGATTTTCCGGACAAACTGTTGCGGCAATTCAACACCTCACCTTCACAGTCGCCGGTCGCGTTTGATGCGATCCCACGCCGCATTGATCCGCGCGATGCGGTCCTGCGCCCTGGCCAGCGCGGCGGGAGAGAGGGACTGGCGGTTCAGCATGTCGGGATGATGCTCCCGCACGAGGGCGCGCCAGCGCAGGCGGATCTCCTCATCCGCCGCGTCCCGGCTCACGCCGAGTTCGATATAGGCGTCGGCCTCGCTCGTCGCGGGGCGGGCGCGCCCGGTTTCCGCGCGGTCCCACGCGCCGGGCGGGAGGCCGAACGCGCGATGCACCCGGCGCAGGAACGCCGCCTCCCGCGCGTCCAGCGCCGCGCCGGGGGGCAGATCGGCCCGCGCGATCGCGAAGAGCGCATTCAGCAGATCCTCCAGCGGTGCGCGGTCGGCCGTGAAGGCGCGCCCCATCTCGCGGGCATACATCTCGTAATCGTCGGTGCGGGCGCGGGCGTGATCGAACATCATGCCGACCTCCCGCGCATTCTCGGGCGGAAACTGGAAGAGACGCTTGAAGCAGTCGATTTCCTGCCGGTTCACGGGACCGTCGATCTTGGCCGCCTTGGCGCAGAGCGCGACGAGGCCGATGGCGTAGAGCTGATCGGTCCGCCCCATGAGGGCGGAAACCTTGGCGGCGGCCATGAAGGCGGCCCCGGTCGGGTCCGGCCCGCCGCGCGTGCGCCAGTGATCGTTCCAGCCGCCGGGCGGCCGCTCGATCAGCGTGCCCCGGTCGGCGGCATGACCCAAGGCCGCGCCCATCAGCGCGCCGAACGGACCGCCCATCGCGAATCCCGCGACGCCGCCGAACATTTTTCCCCAAATGGCCATGCCGGGAGACTAGCACCGCTGGCAGGAGCCGGGCAATTCGGGATGACGCCCCGCCATGGCGGATGAGCCGTCGTTCACGGCTCCTCTTGGAAAAAAGAGCAGGAACACCTCTTCGGTCCGGCTTTGGCGTCGCCCATCCTCCGTCGGCTCTAAAAGGATGCGAGCTCCTTCAGCACGCGCGTCACAACCGCCTGATGTGTTCTGGCCGTTTCCAGGGCGCGTTGTGTGGCGATGCGCGCGCCCGGGCTGCGCGTGGCGGCCGGATCGGTTGCCAGCGCCGCGAGCGTGGCCGGGTCGATGGACGCCGCGGCGATCCTCGGCAGCAGCTTGTCCGTCGAACCCGGAGTGAGATGCGGGCGGATCGTCGCCTCCTGCGCCTTGACCAGAGACCAGACGAGATCGGGCTGCTCGCTGCTTTCCGCGACATCCCCGAGAAAACTGACGATGCGCCCGTTCGGCACGCCACCGCCATAAGCGAAGGCGACGTTGCGCCGGATCGACGCGGGATCGCGCGCTTGCGAGAGCGCGTCGAGCAGGCGGGCTTTCTCTTCCGTGCTGGTGCTGGCCTTGACGCGGGCGGCGACGGTCTCCCACGCGCCGGGCAGCCCGGTGCGCACCGCCATCCCCGCCACCGGCCCGACCTGATCGGGGCGAAGCGCGGACGGATCGGCCCGCCAGGCCGCGAAACGCCGCCGCGCGCCGTCGATCACCGCCGCGTCGCCCAGTCGTCCCAGCGCGTCGATCACCTCCGGGCGGAGAATCGTGTCCACCAGCGTCTCGCCCGGGCGCGGCGTCCAGCCGAGCTGCTTGAAGACCGGGGCGAGACTCCGGCGCGCCCATGCTTCGAAGGCCGGACGATGCGGGCTTCCCGCCGCGTCATGATCGAGGCTGGTGAGTTCCGCGATGAGTTCCTCGACGACGGCGATGTTCCGTTCGCCGCCCGCCGCTTCCAGCGTGTTCAGCAGCGCGACGGAACGGGCGAGGGGGGCCTGGCCCGCTTCGAACAGCGCGAACTGGTCGCCCAGCAGATTGGCGCGGTCCGCCGGGGCGAAGCGGGTCAGGGCGCGGTTGAGCGCGGTGAAGGCGGCGTCGTCATAGGCCACACGGTAATAGCCGCTCTCGCCGAGATTCAGCTTGAGGGGCGCGGCGCAGCCTGAGGCTTCGAGCGTGGCATGCCCGCCGAGAACGAGGCGCGAGGTGCCGAGGCCCGGGCCGCCGGCGACCACGGGAATCCGCCAGCCCGGCGATTCCGCGTCGCGTCCGTCGAGCGTGAAGCGCGACGGGTCGAGATGATAGACCGTCCTGCCGTTCGCGCAGGAGGAGGCCACCCGCACAAGGGGGATGCCCGGCTGGGTGGTGAAGCTCCGCGCCACCGCGCCGACATCCTGCGCCGAGACGGCGGACAGGGCCTGCCAGAGATCGGCGCTCGTCGTGCTGCCATAGGCGTGAGCCGCCATGTAGCGCCGCATGCCGTCGCGGAAGTGGTCCTCGCCCAGCCAGTCCTCGATCATGCGGATGACAAGCTCGCCCTTGCCGTAGGAGATGTCGTCGAAGGCGGCGTCCGCGTCGCTCGGTCCCTTGACGGGCTGCTGGATCGGGTGGGTGCTGGCCAGACCGTCCATCGCCATGGTCTTCTCGCGGGTCGCATGCTGGCGGGGCCAGATCTGCCAGGCGGGATTCATCCGGTCCGTCGCCTTGCACTCCATCCAGGAGGCGAATCCCTCGTTCAGCCAGAGGTTGTCCCACCATCCCATGGTCACGAGATCGCCCGACCATTGATGCGCCATCTCATGGGCGACGACCTCGTACACGAGTTCCTTCGTCGCGGCGCTGCTGGTTGCGGGATCGTAGAGGAGATCGTTGTCGATGAAGGTCAGCAGCCCCCAGTTCTCCATCGCCCCGGCCTCGTAATTTCCGGGAATGGCGACCATGTCGAGCTTGGGCAGAGGATAATGCACGGCGAAATAATCGTCGTAATAGGGCAGCAGCGCGAGGGCGGCGGAGAGCGCGTGGCGGCCCTGATCTTCCCTGCCCGCCGGCGCGTAGACACTGACGGAGACGCCATCCGTCTCGCCCGAGACGCGCTCCAGATCGCCCGCCACCAGCGCGAGGAGATAGGTGGACATGCGCGGGGTCGGGCGGAAGGAGACGCGCTTGGTCGCGGCGCCCTGATGCGACACGCCGAGCACCGGCATGTTGCTCAGCGGCGTCATCTCGAAGGGCATCGTCACGTTGAGCTGGAACGTCGCCTTGAAGGCAGGCTCGTCCCAGCACGGGAACATGCGCCGCGCGTCCGCGACCTCGAACTGCGTCACCAGCATCTGCCGCGTCTTGCCCGCCGCGTCGCGGTAATCGTCGCGATAGATGCCGTTGGGCGTCGTCAGGATCGGGCCGGACCAGGCCAGCGTCAGCACATGCCGTCCGGGCGCGACCGGGGCCGGGAAATGCAGGGTGACGGTCTGCGCCGCCTGATCCTCGGTCACGGTCGCCGTCCGGGCCGAATCCAGCGTCGCCGCGCTCAGGGTCAGCCCCGCCTGATTGAGCGTGATGCTGGAGGTCGCCGCGCGCACCTCGATCGTGACGGTCTCGCGCCCCGAGAGCGTCAGATGGGCGGGGTCGGTCACGAGATCGATCATATAGGCGGAGGGAACCACCGTCTTCGGCAGTTCGCCGGGCGTCGTGTCGAAGGAGAAAATCGTCTCCGCCCGTGTCGGAGAGGCGAGGGCCGGGAGGGAAAAGGGCAGCGTGGTCAGGAGAGACGAGAAAACGAGGAGGCGACGCATCAGGCAGGTATTCCGTCAGTGAATCATGAGAGAGGGGGAGGGCCCCGGTTTGCATGTCAATGCAGCTCTGCGCCTGTTACATGGCGCTGGGCGTCTGGCGTCCCCCCTGGGTTCAAACAGCGGCTCAGGAGCAGTCTTTCCGCCTCCGAAAGGCTGGCCGATCGGCATGATGCTGTCAAACCGTCCGGGCTGTGCCGGGCGTGTCGCGGGTTGGATTTTCCGGCACCGGCATGCAGAGTGTCGCCGGAAGTTTGGGAGCCATCAACGCATGTCGTCCTCAGAAGCATTGCAAGCCTCGCATCAGGCGAACATTCAGGACCAGTTCAGCCGTCAGGCGGAAATATTCGCGGCCGCCCCGGAACTGCACAATGACGACGTCCTGGCGCTCCTTGTGAACGCCGCCGATCCGGGACCGACTGACGCCACGCTCGATATCGCGTGCGGTCCGGGCACGGTCTGCATTGCCATGGCCCGGCATGCGCGGCGCTCCGTTGGCCTCGACGCGACGGAGGCGATGCTCGCGCAGGCCCGGCGGCTGGCCGCGGAGGCCGGCGTCGCGAATGTCGAATGGCGGCAGGGAGATGTGTACGCCCTGCCTTTCGAGGATGCGTGCTTCGACATCGTCACCTGCCGGTTCGCATTCCATCATTTCGAGCGTCCGGCCGACGCGCTGCGCGAGATGGCGCGCGTGTGCGTGCCCGGCGGCAGGATTCTGGTGTGCGACGCCGTCGCCTCCGACGATCCGCGAAAGGCCGAGGCGTTCAACCGCATGGAGCTGCTCCGCGATCCGTCCACCGTGGCGTTCCGCCCGCTCGCGACGCTGCTCGATCTGTTTGCCCGGGAGGGCCTCCCGAAGCCGGAGGTGCGATTCTTCCAGATTCCCGCCGAGCGGGAGAAAATGGTGACGCGCTCTTTCCCGGCCGATGACGACTATGACGGGTTGCGGGCGATGATCACCGATTCGGTCGCAGGGGATGCCATGGGCATGGGCGCGCGCTTTGAAGACGGCACGGTTCTTCTCGCCTATCCTTCGGTCGTGTTGGTCTCGGTCAAGCCCGGCGCCGCGTGAGGGGGACATCCCCGCTCATGTCGTGACCGGCGGTCAGGCCGGGGCGCCGCTACGTGGAGCGTCTGTTCAGCGACGCCGATGCGGAGGGGATTTGACGGCGTGATGATGCGTGACGTGACGCGGCGCGGCGTGAGACGGCCTGCGATCTCTGTGCGCGGGAGCGGCGCTCTGCGCTCCGAGGGCGGCGGCGGACACGGCCTGGTCGGAGGTGTCGTCGGGCCCCGCCTCGGCCACTTCCACCGGCGTCGCCGTCTCCGTGCCCTCGGGGAGCGGCGCGAGCTTCACATGGGCGATCCCGGCGCCGAGCATCCCGATCCGGGCCGCCGCCGCGTGCGAAAGGTCGATGATACGGTGGTTGTACGGGCCGCGGTCATTGATCGTCACGATGACGGATTTGCCCGTGTCCTGCGAGGTGACGAGAACTTTCGAGCCGAGGGGAAGGGTCGGATGCGCGGCGGTGAGGGCGTCGGGGTTGAGCCTCGCCCCGCTGCTGGTGAGATGGCCCCTGAGCTTGCGGCCATACCAGCTCGCGATCCCTTTCTCGCTCCAGGCGAGCGCGTTGTGTCCCGTCTTGAAGGCGTGGGTCATGCGCGCCGCCAGCGCCGCCCGGACAGACGCCGCCCATGCGGTATGCACGGTCGAGCCGGTATCGTGCCAGACCGGGGCGGCCGGATCCTCCGCCCGTGCCGACCCGCATACGCCGACGCCCAGCATGCCGAGCAGGGCGAAGGCGTGAAGGGTGGACCGCTTTTGGCGGGCGGAATGGGAGGCCTTGGGCCGGGAAGACCCGTTACGATGCACGCTTGCGTTCCGATCCAGTATTTCGTCTTGACGACTCGTGATAACACGTTCCGCCGAAAGTGCGAAATCACGTCCGGCGGGATGTGCCCGCTCACATATTTCTGCCTCCCTATTATGGAGGAAATGAGGCAGGTCCAGTCGGCCGCTATTCTTCGGCATGACTGGCGTTATGCCCGGCTTGATTACTACCCGTCGATGCGGCTGAACTCGGCGATTTCCGCCAACGTGTCGCCCAGCCGTTTCAATAGCCGCAGACGATTGGCGCGGCGGTGCGGATCGGAATCGTTGACCGTGACGGCATCGAAGAATCGGTCGAGCGCGGGACGCATTCCCGCCGCCGCTTTCATCGCCGCGGCGAAGTCCTCGCGGGCCAGGGCCGCGCGGATGACCGCCCGCGCGTCGCCGAGCGCCGAGGCGAGCGCGTGCTCCTCCTCCTGCGCGTAGAGCGCCGGGTCGGGCGCGCCCTCATGCGGCCCGTCCTTGCGGTCCTCGATCCGCAGGATATTGGCGGCGCGCTTGCTCGCGGCGAGGAGGTTGACGCCGTCCTCCGTGCCGAGCATCTCGGCCAATGCCTGCGTCCGCGCCAGCAGGCGGACGAGATCGCCGTCCAGCCCGCCGGAGAGGATGGCCGCCAGCACGTCGTGCCGCTCGCCCTCGCCGCGCAACTGCACGCGCAGCCGCTCGGCCACGAAGCCCGTCAGCACCGCCCGCGTGTCATCCGGCGGCGTGACGGCGGCGGAGGCGGCGACATGGCGAAGGGCGGAGTCGAACAGCGCATTGAGATCGAGGCGCAGCCCGTTGTCGCGAATGATGCGGATGACGCCCAGCGCGGCGCGGCGCAGGCCGTAGGGATCGCCCGAGCCGGTCGGCGTCTCGCCGATGGCGAAGAATCCCGCCAGCAGGTCGAGCCGGTCCGCCAGCGCCACGATGACGGAGAGCGTCGCGCGGGGCGTCGCGCCGTCCTGGCCGAGCGGCATGTAATGCTCGCGCACAGCCTGCGCCACCTCCGGCGTTTCGCCGTCATGCAGCGCGTAATACCCGCCCATGACGCCCTGAAGCTCGGGAAACTCTCCGACCATGCCGGAGGTCAGATCCGCCTTGGCGAGACGCGCCGCGCGCATCGCGCCCGGCCTGTCGGCGTCGAGGGCGTCGGCGATCTCGCCCGCAAGGGCCTCGATCCGCCGCACCCGCGCCGCCTGCGTGCCCAGCCGCGCGTGGAAGGTGACGGTCTCCAGCGCCGCCGCCCGGTCGATCAGCTTCGTTTTGCGGTCGAGATCCCAGAAATGCCGCGCATCGGAGAAGCGTGCGCGCAGGACGCGCTCATTGCCCGCCTTCGTGAGCGCGCCGCCGTCCGAGAACGCCATATTGGCGAAGAAGGCGAACCAGGGCGCGACCTTGCCGTCCGCGTGCCGCAGGGCGAAGTAGCGCTGGTTGACGCGCATCGAGACCTTCATGACCTCGGGCGGCAGGTCCATGAAGGCGTCGTCGATCCGGCCGAAATAGAGCGTGGGCCATTGGGTGAGGCCGGAGACTTCCTCCTCCAGCCCCTCATCCGGCGCCACCTGCGTCCCGGCGGGCAGGGGCTCGACGCCGGGCGCGCCGCGCAGCGCGCCGTGAATCGCCGCCAGGCGTTCCTCCGGATCGACCAGCACGAAGCGCGCGCGGGACTCCGCGATCCATTGGGCGCAGCCCGTCACCTCGAACGCTTCCGGCGCGAGGAAGCGATGCCCCTCCATCGCCGTGCCGGAAACGAGTCCATGCGCGTCGTCGCCGTCGCGCGCCAGGGAGAACGGCACCGGCGCGCCGTCCAGCACGCAGACGATGCGCCGCAGCGGGCGGACCCAGGTGAAGCCCGAGCCGCTCCCCCAGCGCATGGATTTCGGCCAGGAGAATTTCCACAGCAGCGCGGGCACGGCTTCCGCGATGCGCGCGGCGGCGGCAAGCTCGGGCTCCGCGACGTTCAGCACCCAGAACCCGTTTTCCAGAACCAGATCCTCGCGCTTCGCCCCGTGCTTGCGCAGGAAACCGGCCAGCGCCTGCTCCGGTGCGCCGTCGCGGGGGCCGCGCTCCGAACGCATCGCGGCGGGGAGAGTCGCGGCGATTTCGAGGCTGGCGGCGATATGGCGCGCGCCCCAATAGGCATGTCCGTTCGTGGGGGAGAAGCCTTTCAACTCCTCGCTCAGCCCGTCGACGAGCCGCCGCGCGGCGGCTTCCTGCATCCCGGCCGGAATTTCCTCGCTGTTGAGGATCAGCAGCAGTTCAGCCATGGGCCGTCTCCTCGCCCGCCAGCCAGGCTTCGCAGCAGGTTCTCGCGAGCGTGCGCACGCGGGCGATGTAGGAAGCGCGTTCGGAGACCGAGATCACGCCGCGCGCATCGAGCAGATTGAAGAGATGGCTGGCCTTCAGGCACTGGTCATAGGCGGGCTGGGCCACGCCCGCCGCGGCCAGACGCCCGGATTCCTCCTCAGCGTCGCGGAAATGGCGCATCAGCATGGCGGTGTCGGCCAGTTCGAAATTATGGCGCGAATAATCCCGTTCCGCGCGCAGGAAGACGTCGCCATAGCGCGTGCCGCGCCCGTTGAAATCGAGGTCATAGACGTTCTCGACCCCTTGCACATACATGGCCAGCCGTTCCAGCCCGTAGGTGAGTTCCGTCGAGGGGACGGCGACCGGAATGCCGCCCACCTGCTGGAAATAGGTGAACTGCGTGACCTCCATGCCGTCGCACCAGACCTCCCAGCCCAGACCCCACGCGCCGATGGTCGGGTTCTCCCAGTCGTCTTCGACGAAGCGGATGTCGTGCCTGTCCGTGTCGATGCCGATGGCGCGATAGCTGTCCAGCAGCAGTTGCTGGCTCAGCTCCGGCGTCGGCTTCATCAGCACCTGATACTGATAGTAATGCTGGAGGCGGTTCGGATTCTCGCCGTAGCGCCCGTCCGAGGGGCGGCGGCTCGGCTGCACATAGGCCGCTTTCCATGGCGTCGTGCCCAGCGCGCGCAGGGTCGTGTGGGGCGAAAGCGTGCCCGCGCCGAGCTCGGTGTCATAGGGCTGGAGAATCACGCAGCCCTGATCGGCCCAGAACCGATGCAGGCGGAGGATCAGGTCCTGAAAGGACGGCGGACGGGTCTCGGCGGCAGCGGACAAGGCGATTGGGCTCCGTAACGCGGTAGGCCGGTTCCCATACTATCAGACGGGCGAATGCGGAAGCGGTCTCGCGAGTCCTGCCGCATCGTCGTCCGGGCACGAAAGCGCGGGCGCGTGAGCCTTGCCCGCGCTTTCGTGCCCGGAATCGACAAAGTCCCCTTGTCGAGGAACGAACCATGCGCCACATCTTTCCTCGAACCGGCAGCGGCCGGATCGTGCCCCTTTTGGGAGAGTCGTCATGAACAGTGAGGAACGCGACCTGATTTCCCGGTTCATCGCCCGGGTTGGAGGGGCAGCGACGCCCGGTCCGTTCGGCGGCTCCAGCCAGCCGCCGGTCAATCTTCCCCCCATCGACCCCGAGGCGGATCGGTTCATCGCCGAGAATTTCCAGAAGTATCCGGAGGCGCGCTACCGCGTGACGCAGATGGCCGTCGTGCAGGAGGCGGCCCTGGTCGAGGCGCAGAACAGGATTCGGCAGCTTCAGTTCCAGCTCCAGCAGGCGCAGCAGCAGATCGCGCAAGGCCAGCAGCAACAGCGCGGGGGCGGGGGGCTGTTCGGCGGCCTCTTCGGCGGCAACCGCCAGCAGGCCGCTCCGCCGCCCGGCTGGGGGCAGCAGCCGCCCCAGCAGCAGGGATATTACGGCGCGCAGCAGCCGCCGCCGAACTATCCGCCGGGCTATAATCCAGCGATGTTCCAGAGCCGGGGTTCGGGCTTCCTCGGCTCCGCGCTGACCACCGCGACGGGCGTCGCGGGCGGGATGCTCGCGGCGAACGCGATCGAGAGCCTGTTCAGCCATCACGATGGCGGGATGGGCGGGGCCGGAGCTGGCGGTTTCGGCGGCGACACCATCATCAACAATTACGGCGATGCGGGTGCCGATCCGTTCGGCGGGTCGGGCGTCGATGCGCCGGGCAATTTCGACGCGGGCTCCTTCGGGGACAGCGGTGGCGGTGATTTCGGTGGCGATTTCGGCGGCTTCGACGACACGTCCTTCTGAGCGGCGCTGCTCGGTCGAGCGAGCCCGGTGCAGTGGCGCCGGGCTTTGCCTCGGCGGTCCTGCGTTTCGCGAAGGCAGCGGGTCGCGGGGAATTGTCTTCACATGATTGGAAAATGATCACTAGTGTCGCTTCGTCTCCTTGGTGAAAGGAAGCGTCATCGTGGTTGAACTCAGGCCGGAAGCCGCAAAGCAGGAAACCGGCGCGCGGTGGGATGTCCAGCAGCGCAAGGCCGTCGCACGGATTTTTTCTGAAATCACGCCAGTGCGTTCGGGCGATATCGTCCTGACAGGGGGCGAAACCGACTGGACCCCGACAGGGTGCCGCGTCGCCAGGGGGCAACGTTTCAGCGTCTCATCCAGAGGCGCGAACGTTCTCGATCCCGATCACGCCGTGATCATCCAGCCGAAATATTCTCTCTGGGTCCGGATCGGCAAAAGCGGTCCGATCCGCAAGATCGTTTCCGAGACCGAGACGGTCTTCGAGGCCTGGGCGGAGGGCGAGGTGGAAGCCTTTTGCAAGGCGCTGTCCTGGTGGGACGGCGTGGACGGCCGGATTCTTCCCGGTCCTCGGGACGCTTTCGGGGGCGGGATAGGATTTTCGGTGACGCTCACGGAAGCGCTCGCGACGATCACGGAGCCACCGGAACATTGGTCATTCATGGACATGTTCGGGGAGGTCACGATTTTTTCCGGAACGGGCACCGATATCGTCGTGGATACCCATGACGGGGATTGCTGCATCCTGCAGACGCCGGTGGATGTTCCGCTCAACGATCGGACGCGGCTGTCCTGGTCCTGGCTGGTCGAGAAACTCCCTTCCGAGCTTCCCGAGGATCTGGTGCTGACGCATGATTATCTGAGCGTGGCCGTCGCATTCGATAACGGCCTGGATCTGACCTATCTCTGGAGCAAGGAACTTCCGGTCGGCTATCATTTTGCCTGTCCCCTGCCCTGGTGGTGTGACCGGGAGACGCATTGGATCATCGAATCGGGCACCGAAAATCTGGGGAAATGGAAGAACGAGGCGCGCCCTCTTGCCGCCGACTACCGGAAGGCTATCGGCGGCAAGATGCCGGAACGCATCGTCGGTGTGTGGCTCATCGCCAATTCGCTTTTCCAGCGCCTCGGCGGCAAGGCGCTCTTCCGTGACATCACGCTTTCCGAGGATGGAACCGGACGCTCGGTGATCGCCGGGAGCGGCCTCCGATGCTATAGCGTTTGAACGCATATTCTCCTGCCGGAGCGGTCATGCGGGCCCGCTCCGTCGACAACTTTTCTCCCGAATCATGCGTTGAATGATGTAAACCGCGCGAGTGGACGGGAGCGATATCATGGATCAGGCAGGGTCGGGCTGGGTGGATGTCGCCGCCTTCGCGGATCTCAGGGAAGACGGGATGATCCCGGTGACAGTCGGCGGCGCGCCGCTCGTTCTCGTCCGGGACGGGGAGATCGTCCATGCGCTCGGCGGCAAGTGTCCGCACAAGGGCGCGCCGATGGAGCAGGGGACCTATTGCCGCGACAGGAGCGGGACTCCCGTCGTCGTCTGTCCGTGGCACAAGGCCGTCTTCTCCACCACAGGGGCGCTGATGGAGCCGCCCGCGCTCGATCCGCTGCCGCGTCATGACGTGCGGATCGAGGCAGGCCGCGTCCTCGTCGCCGAAAATCCCGCCGCTCCGCCCGTCGCGCCCCAGGTGAAGGCTGACGAATCGGTCCTCGTGCTCGGCGCGGGCGCGGCGGGCGTCGCGGGGGCGGCGGCGCTGCGCGAGTTCGGTTTCGCCGGACGCATCACCCTGGTTTCCGACGAGCCGGACGCGCCCTATGACCGCACGGCGCTGAGCAAGATGGTGCTGGGCGCGAAGCCCGAGGAACTGAAGATCCCCGCCCTGCGTCCCGCCGAATGGTACGAGGCGAATCGCATCGAGCGTATGACCGCACGCATCCGGTCGGTCGATCATATGGCGCGGCGCGTGACGTTCGAGAGCGGCGAGACGCTCTCGGCCGATCATCTCCTGCTCGCGCTCGGCAGCGTCGCCCGGCGGCCGGATTTCCCCGGCGGCGATCTGGAGGCGGTGCGGGTTCTGAGGAGCGCCGCCGATGCGCGCGCCATCGTCGATCTCGCGGGGCCGGACAAATCCGTCGTCATCATCGGCTCGGGCTTCATCGCCATGGAGACCGCCGCGGCACTTCGCAAGCGCGGCACGGGCGTCACCGTCGTCGCGCGGGACGAGGCGCCGATGCGCGCCCTGCTCGGGCGGGAGATCGGGATGCGTCTGCGCTCCCTGCACGAGCAGAACGGCGTCGCCTATCTCGCGCCCGCGCAGGTGGTGTCCGTCGAGGGCGCGGACACGCTGAGCGTCCGGCTGGATGACGGGTTCGTGCTGCGCGCGGATTTCGTCATCGCCGGTCTCGGCGCGGCGCCCGCCACGGCCTGCCTCGATCCCGCGCTCCGCGCGGAGGATGGCGGCGTGGATGTGGACGAGGCGATGCGCGTCCTTCCCGGCGTGTTCGCCGTGGGGGACATCGCGCGCGTCGCCCATAAGGGCGGGCGCGTGCGGATCGAGCATTGGCGCGTCGCGCAGAGTCAGGCCCGCATCGCCGCGCGCGCCATTCTCGGGCAGGAGGCGTCGTCCCTGCCCATGCCGTGGTTCTGGACGCAGCAATTCGGCCAGAAATTCGAATATCTCGGCTGGCCGCGGGCATGGGAGGGGCGCGAGCCGGAGATTTACGACATCGACGGCGCGGTCAGCAGTTTCGACTTCCTCGCAGAAGTGCGGACGAAGGACGAGACGGTCGGGCTGATCGGCTCGAAACAGGCCAGGCGCATCGGACGCGAGGCGGTGAACCCGTCGCTCGTTTCGGAATGATTAGACTCGGAATGACTTGACAGGGAGGGGCGCGCCCGGCTTCCTGCGCCAACTTTCCGGGACATGGCGACATGTGCCCGCTTCCCGTTCTTGCCGTCTGTCAGGATGTCCGCCATGCACGCCTATCGTACCCATAGCTGTAGCGCCCTGCGCGAAAGCGACGCCGGGCAGATCGTCCGGCTGTCCGGCTGGGTCCATAGCAAGCGCGATCACGGCGGCCTGCTCTTCATCGACCTGCGCGACCATACGGGCGTCACGCAGATCGTCATTCCCGCCGGAACGCCGCTGCTCGACATCGCCGAGAAGCTGCGCGTGGAGAGCGTCATCACCGTGACCGGCGAGGTCGTGGCGCGCGAGGGCGGCCAGCGCAACCCGAACCTGCCCACGGGCGACATCGAACTGCGCGCCAGGGAGATCGCCGTCCAGTCGGCGGCGCAGGTGCTGCCCTTCCAGATCGCGGGGACGGAGCATTATCCGGAAGAGCTGCGCCTGCGCTACCGCTATCTGGATCTGCGGCGGGAGAAGATGCAGCGCAACATCCGTCTGCGCTCGGCGGTGATCGCCAGCCTGCGCCGCCGGATGACGGCGCTCGGCTTCACCGAGTTCCAGACGCCCATCCTGACCGCCTCCTCGCCCGAGGGCGCGCGCGATTTCCTCGTGCCCGCGCGTCTGCATCCCGGCAAGTTCTACGCGCTGCCGCAGGCCCCGCAGCAGTTCAAGCAACTGGCGATGGTCGCGGGGTTCGATCGTTATTTCCAGATCGCTCCCTGCTTCCGTGACGAAGCCTCGCGCGCCGACCGCAGCCCGGGCGAGTTCTACCAGCTCGATCTGGAGATGGCCTTTGCCACGCAGGAGGATGTGTTCGCCGTGCTGGAGGACGTGCTGGGCGGCGTGTTCGCCGAGTTCGGCGGCGGGCGGGACGTCACTCAGGCGCCGTTCCCGCGCATCCCCTATGACGAGTCGATGAAGCTCTACGGTTCCGACAAGCCCGATCTGCGCAACCCGCTGAAGATCGCCGATGTCACGGAAGCTTTCGCGGGCTCCGGCTTCGGCCTGTTCGCCAAGATCGCGGCGGGGGGCGGCGAGGTGCGGGCCATTCCCGCCCCGGGCGCGGGCGATCGTCCGCGCGGCTTCTTCGACAAGCTCAACACCTGGGCGCGGGAGAGCGGCGCGGGCGGTCTCGGCTACATCATCTTCGAGGCGGACGGCGGCAAGGGGCCGATCGCCCGGAATCTGGAGCCGGAGCGGGCCGAGGCCATCCGCGCCGCCTGCGGGCTCAAGGCGGGCGATGCGGTGTTCTTCGCGGCCGGAAACGGCGCGGAGGTCGTCAAGTTCTCCGGACTGGTGCGGACGAAGATCGCGCAGGAACTCGGGCTGGTCGAGGAGAACGCCTTCCGCTTCTGCTGGATCGTCGATTTCCCGATGTACGAGGTCAATGAGGAGACGGGGGCGATCGATTTCTCGCATAATCCGTTCTCCATGCCGCAAGGCGGGCTCGATGCGCTGAACACGCGGGACCCGCTGACCGTCAAGGCCTATCAGTACGACATCGTCTGCAACGGCGTGGAACTCTCCTCGGGGGCGATCCGCAACCATCTTCCCGAGGTGATGGTCCGCGCCTTCGAGATCGCGGGCTATACGGCGGCGGATGTGGAGGAGCGGTTCGGCGGGATGCTCAACGCCTTCCGTTTCGGCGCGCCGCCGCATGGCGGGTCCGCCCCGGGCGTGGACCGCATGGTCATGCTCCTGGCCGACGAGCCGAATATCCGCGAGGTCACGCTGTTCCCGCTCAATCAGGGCGGCGAGGATCTGATGATGGGCGCGCCCGCGCCGCTCGAACCCGCGCGGCTGAAGGAGCTGTCGCTGGCTGTCCTGCCGCCGAAGCCGAAGGCGGTCGTCGCGCCGGATGCCGGTTCCGGCGCTGGCCCGGATGCAGGGAAGAACTGACCGGAAATGCGCGGCGCATGTTTCGTCCTGTCCGGCCTCGTGGCGGTCGCCGCCATGCTGGGCGCGGCCCGCGTCGCCAGCGCACATGCGGAGACCGGGGCCGGCGCAAGGGTGGCCATCCGGCCGGACGGGGTCGTCCTTGCGCCGCACGTCATCCGCTATGAACTGTCCCTGAGCCGCGCCTCGGGCGGTGACACGGTCGACGGTTCCGGCACGATGACCTATCACGTCGCGGATGAGTGCGAGTCATGGAGCGCAGGGCAGCATCTTCGCCTCCACACCGTCACGCGCGACGGCGGCGCGACGGACAGCGTGTCCGACTATGCGACGCTGGAAAGCAAGGACGGCGCGCATTTCGTCTTCCACACGGAGGAGGCGGATGACGGCCGCGTCCGCTCGAAGGTGGAGGGCGAGGCGGATCGTCTGCCCGACGGGCGCGTGCTGGTGCATTTCCACCTGCCGGCCGTGAAGACGGTCGAATTGCCGCGCGGCACGCTGTTTCCCCTCGCCCATACCGAAGCCATCATCGAGGCGGCGCGGGAGGGCAGGACCAGCATCGCCCCGCTGCTCTTCGACGGCACGACGACCGACGGCGCGTTCTACACCTATGTCACGCTCGGGCGCTGGCAGCCGCTTCCCGCCGATCCGGTGGTGCCGCATCAGGGCGCGGTCAACGCCCATGTGGCTTTCTATTCCATGGCCCCCGGCACGGTGACGCCCGATTTCGAACTCGGCTCACGCTATTTCCAGGACGGCGTGGCTGATCGGCTGATGATGGATTTCGGCAGTTTCCAACTGGGCGGCAAGGTCGTGTCCTTCCGTCTCGGCGCGCCCGCGCGATGCCGGCACAGGATTGCGATGCGGCGCTGAGGCGCGGCGTTCACGCGTCCAGCGTGACGATCAGCGGCACATGATCCGAGGGCTGGGGCAGGGCGCGGGCCGGGGCGTCGATCCGCGCGCCCTGGAGCCGGTCCGCCAGACGGGGCGAGAGCAGCGCATGGTCGATCCGCAGGCCGCAATCGCGGTCCCACGCCCCGGCCTGATAGTCCCAGAACGTATAGGCTTTCCCTGCGGGCTGCACGGCGCGCAACGCATCCGTCAGCCCCAGCCAGCATAGCCGCCGCCACGCCGCGCGGCTCTCCGGACGCAGGAGCGCATCGTCCGGGGAAAGCGCGCCCGGAGCGCAATCCACCGCCTCCGGGCAGACATTGTAATCGCCGGCGAGGGCGAAATCCCGCCCCTCGTCAAGTGCGGCGCGGGCATGGGCGTGCAGCGCGGCGAAGAAATCCAGCTTCGTGGCGTAGCCCGCCTCGCCGCCCGAATTGCCGTTGGGGAGATAGAGATTGCCCAGCCGCAGCCCGGCGGTTTCCACCTCGATATAGCGCGCCGATTCGTGATCGAAGCCGGGCAGGCGGCGATGGGTGATCTCGAAAGGCGCACGCGCAAGAATCGCGACCCCGTTATAGGCCTTCTGCCCGGCGATCGCGACGTGCCATCCCCGCTCGGCGAAGCTGGCGGGGAACTGGTGCTCCTCGCATTTGATCTCCTGAAGGCAGAGCAGGTCAGGGGTATGGCGGCCGAGCCAGTCCAGCACGAGCCCCTCGCGCTGGCGCACCGAGTTGATGTTCCAGCTGGCGAATGTGAAGCCCATGCGCGGTCAGGCGAGCGAGAAGCTGGTGCCGCAGCCGCAGGAGGTCGCGGCGTTCGGGTTGGCGACGGTGAAATGGGCGCCCATCAGCTTGTCCACGAACTGCAATTCCGCGCCGCGCAGCAGATCCATGCTGACGGGATCGACGATCACCGTCGCGTCCCCCGCCTCGATCACCACGTCATCTGGCGCGCGCCGGGCGTCGAGCCTGAAGCTGTACTGGAAGCCGTTGCACCCGCCGGACTCCACCGCCACGCGAAGGGCGATCCCCTCTTGGGCCGCTTGCTGCGCCCCTTGCTGCGCGACGATCTCCGCGATCCGCGCTGCGGCGGCGGATGAGACGGAGAAAGCGGCGGGGGAGACGGGCATGGTCTGGCTCATGGACTCCATATAGTCTCGCTTCGCCGGGACTCAAAGAGTATCGTCGGACGGAAAGGTCGTGTTCCGGTTCGACGTTCGAGCGGAGCCGCAGGCTCCCGGACCTCAGCGAGGGTTTTCTCAGCAGGGTTTCCGGGAGGCGATCGCCCCTGACGGGTGCGGAGCCCTTGCGTGACGACCGACGGCAGCAGAGGACGGCGACATGGCGGAACAGGATGTGGCTCCCTACGCGGTCCGGACCGGGCAGGCGCGCGGGCGTCTGTATGAGGAAGCCGAATCGCCCGCCCGCTCGCCCTGGCAGCGGGATCGCGACCGTATCCTGCATTCGGCCGGGTTTCGCACCCTGCAATACAAGACGCAGGTCTTCATCAATCATGAAGGGGATTTCTTCCGCACCCGCCTGACCCATTCGCTGGAAGTCGCGCAGATCGCGCGCTCCGTCGCCCGACAGCTCCGGCTGAACGAGGATCTGACCGAGGCGCTGGCGCTGGCGCATGATCTCGGTCACACACCTTTCGGCCATGCGGGCGAGGACGCGCTGAAGCTCGCCATGCAGGATTGGGGCGGATTCGACCACAACACCCAGTCCATCCGGCTCGTGACGCTGCTGGAAGGACGCTACAACGCCTTTGACGGGCTGAATCTCACCTGGGAGACGCTGGAAGGGCTGGCCAAGCATAACGGGCCTGTGACGGACCCGTCGCCCTATCTGCGCGACTACGATTCCCGTCATCATCTGGCGCTGCACAGCTTTGCCTCGGCGGAGGCGCAACTCGCCGCGCTGGCGGACGACATCGCCTATCACGGGCATGATCTCGATGACGGCCTGCGCGCCGGGCTCCTGCAACTCGACGATCTGGAGGGGCTCCCCGTCGTCGGCGCGGCGCTCGCCTCGGCGCGGGCGGGCGCGACGGCGGCGAACAGGTCGACGGACCGCTACGACCGGGACCGGCGCGTCCGCCACGAGACGGTGCGCCGTATCATCGACGCTCTGGCCAGCGATCTCACCGCGCGCACCCGCGCCAATCTCGCCGCCCTCGACCCGCGCTCCGCCGACGATATCCGCAACGCACCGTTCCCCGTCGTCGCCTACGGCCCGGAGATGACGGAGGCCAACGCGGCGATCCGCGCCTTTCTCTACGAACGAATGTACCGGCACTGGAAGGTCAACCGCATGACCCGCAAGGCGCGCGAGGCGACGATGCGGATTTTCACCGTGCTGACGGAGGAACCGCGCCTGCTGCCGGACGGATGGCGTGTGAAGGCGGAGGCCGCCGATGGCGCGGGCATGCGCCGCGTGGTTGCCGATTACATCGCCGGAATGACGGACCGATTCGCCATCGACGAACATCGACGGTTGACGGAACTCACCGTGCTGGGCTGATTAGGGCTGCCTGAGAGGGCTTTGCGCCTCTTTCACCTCGCCCGATGGAACAAGGTCTCGATGTCCGACACGCCCGCCAACGCCGATTGTCTCTTTGCGCGCATCCTTGCCGAGGTGCGCGCGGCGTTGCGCGGTCTCTTGCCGGACATGCCGGAGGAGATCGTCGCCCGCGTGGAGGTCACGCCCGCGCGTGACCCCGCCCATGGCGACATGGCGACCAACGCGGCCCTGCTGGCCGCGAAGCCCGCGGGCCGCAAGCCGGTGGAGATCGCCCGCGATCTCGCCGCCGCACTGGCCGCGAAACCCGGCATCGCCCGCGCCGAGCCTGCGGGGCCGGGCTTCGTCAACCTGACGCTGGAGCCAGCGGCGTTGCAGTCCATCGTCCCGCTCGTGCTGGGCCGGGGCGAGAATTTCGGACAGTCGGCCATCGGCGCGGGTCGCCGGGTGAATGTCGAATATGTCTCCGCCAATCCGACGGGCCCGATGCATGTCGGCCATGCGCGCGGCGCGGTGGTGGGCGACGCGCTGGCCAATCTGCTCGAACGTACCGGCCATGCGGTGACGAAGGAATATTACGTCAACGACGCGGGCGCGCAGGTGACGGCGCTGGCCTGGGCCGCCTACTGGCGGTATCTCCAGGCCATCGGCACGCCGGTCGACGAGGAAACGTTCGCCGCCCTCACGCCGACCGGGCTGCAATATGGCGGGGAGTATCTCGTTCCCGTCGGAAGGAAGCTGGCCGAAGATCACGGCGAGGCGCTGGCCGCGCCCGGCAGGCTGCCCGCCGGTCCGGCCGTCTGGTTCGATGTCGTGAAGGCGGAAACCCTGACGCTCATGATGGCGGGCATCCGCGAGGATCTCGCGCTGCTCGGCATCCGGCACGAGGTGTTTTCCAGCGAGGCCGAGGTGCTCGCCAGCGGACAGGTCGATACCGCCATCGCGGCGCTGGAGGCCAAGGGGCTGCTCTATGAGGGCGTCCTGGAGCCGCCCAAGGGCAAGACGCCGGAGGACTGGGAGCCGCGCCCGCAGACGCTCTTCCGCTCCACGCAGTTCGGCGACGACACGGATCGCGCCCTGCGGAAATCCGACGGCACCAACACCTATTTCGCCAACGATATCGGCTATCACGCCCAGAAGGCGCGCGACGCCGACCTGCTGATCGACGTGCTGGGGGCCGATCATGGCGGCTATGTCTCGCGGATGCGTGCGGCGGTGCAGGCGCTCACGGACGGGCGGACGGCGTTCGAGGTCGTGCTCTGCCAGATCGTCCGCATCGTCAAGGGCGGCGAGCCCGTCCGCATGTCCAAGCGCGCGGGCACCTTCGTCACCATGCGCGAACTGATCGAGGAGGTCGGGCGCGGCGCGGTGCGCTTTACCATGCTGACCCGCAAGGCCGACGCGCAGATGGAGTTCGACCTCGACATGGTCGTGGCCCAGACGCGGGACAACCCGGTCTTCTACGTGCAATATGCCCATGCGCGCTGCTGCTCCGTCCTGCGCGGGGCGCGGGAGATGTTCGGGGTGGAGATCACGGCGCCCGAGAGCCTCGCGGCGGCGGAGACCGCGCTGCTCACCTCCGAGGCGGAACTCGCGGTGCTGCGCCGCATCGCGTCCTTTCCGCGTGTGGTCGAAGGGGCCGCGCTGGCGCGGGAGCCGCATCGCATCGCCTATTTCTGCGGCGAACTGGCGGGCGATTTCCACGCGCTCTGGAACAAGGGGCGGGAGGATACGGCCTTGCGCTTCCTGCATGAGACGGACAGGGCGGCCAGCCTCGCCAAGATCGCGCTGGTCGAGGCCGTGGCGGTGACGCTGCGTGCCGCGCTGGCGATTCTCGGCGTCGAGCCGCTTGAGGAACTGCGATGAGCGACAGCTTCGACCGCACCGGAGACCGTCCCACCGGGGACCGTCTGGCCCGGGACGATCGTGACGGGCCGCGCCGCCCGCCGGACAGCAACGCCGCCCGCGCGCGGGAGCGGCTGAGCGCGGATTATGACGAGGAGGACACGCCGCGCCGCCGTTCCGGGCAAGGCGGGGTTCTCGCCGGTCTGCTGGGCTCGGACGCCCTGACCCGGAGGCTGGCCTATGGTGCGGGAGGCGTCGCCGCCCTGCTGATCCTGGCGATCGGCGGCTGGTCGGTCTTCGGTCCGCGCCAGAGCGGCATTCCCGTCATCGGTCCGCCGGACTGGCCCGCGCGTGACAAGCCCGCCGATCCGGGCGGCATGCAGATCATGACCAATGATGACGGGCAGGTGGACACGACCGGGCAGGGCGAGGCGCATCTCGCGCCGGGGCCGGAACAGCCGCGTCCGGACGCGCTGGCCCAGCAATATGGCGCCGCCGCCGGTCAGGCCGCGCCGAAGACCGTCCCTGCGTCTCCGTCTCCGTCCCCCGCCGCGCCGAAACCTGCCGCGCCTGCCGCCGGGATGCCTGTTCCCGAGGTCGCGAAGTCGTCGGTTGCCGCTGCTCAGCCCACCATTGCCCCACCCGCCGCTGCGCCTTCCGCCGCCGCCCCGGCGGCCGCCGCGCCGCAGCCGGACGGGAAGTTCATGGTGCAACTCGCGGCGCTCGACAGCGCGGCGGAGGCGCATCGCCAGTGGGACACGCTCCAGCATCAGGCGCCGGAGCTGTTCGGCACGCGCGCGCCGCTGATCGAAACCGTCACGCGCGAGGGGCGCACCTATTACCGCCTGCGGCTGCGCGGGTTCGAGAGCGTCGCGGCAGCCCGCGCTTTCTGCATCAAGGCGCATGCCCGCAGCATCGCCTGCACCCCGGCGCAGTTCTGAGACCGCGCGTGGCCTCGGAACTGCCTGCCGCGCCGGTTCCCTCGGCTCCCCATCTCTCTCTCGACGGGTTCGAGGGACCGCTGGACCTGCTGCTCGACCTGGCCCGCGCCCAGAAGGTCGATCTCGCGCGCATCTCGATCCTGCAACTGGTCGAACAGTATCTGGCCGTGGTGGAGCAGGCCCGCGCCGTCAGGCTGGAGCTGGCGGCGGACTGGCTGGTCATGGCCGCGTGGCTGGCATGGCTCAAATCCCGCCTCCTGCTTCCCGCCGACGAGACGGGCGAGGCCGAGGCGGAAGAGGCGGCCGGGGTGCTGCATGAGCGTCTCGTCGAGCTTGAGGCGATGCGCGAGGCCGCGCGCTGGCTGAACGAGCGTCCGCGCCTCGGGATCGACGTTCATGCGCGCGGGCGGGAGGAGACCCTGACCGAGATCGACCGGACCGGCCTGCGCGTGGACCTGTCGGGGTTGATCGGGGCCTATCTCGGCGTCATGCGGCGACGCGGGCGGAAGCGGCGTTACGCGCCGCGCCGCTTCTCCTATTGGACCGTGAGCCAGGCCGCCGCCGCCTTGCGCCGCCTCCTGAATGCGCCGGACGTGGCGGGGTGGCAAAGTCTGGAGTCGCTCGTGCCGGATGAGGAGGAAACGCCCGAGGCGCGCCGCGCGGCCTTGGCCGGGGCGCTGGTGGCGGGGCTGGAAATGGCGAAGGGCGGCGAAGTGGAATTGCGGCAGGATGCGGCGTTCGCCGCGATCCTCCTGCGCAGGCCGGAAATGGGCGCGCCGGGCTTGACGGCGGGCGGAGACGCGGCGTGAGCGACCTGTCACGCAAGATCGAGGCGCTGATCTTCGCCAGCGCCGAGCCGGTCGGCGACCATGTGATCCGCGCGCTGGTGGAGGGGCAGGGCGGCGATCCGGTGGAGAGTTCCGCACTGGTGCCCACGCTGATCGCCGCCATTCGCGGGCGGTATGAGGATCATGGCGTCGAACTGGTCGAGGTCGCGAAGGGCTGGCAGTTCCGCACGCGCCCCGAACTGGCCGGGGCCCTGACGACGGTCGTCGAGAAACCGCGCCGCCTGAGCCGCGCGGCGATGGAGGCGCTCGCCGTGATCGCCTATCATCAGCCCTGCACGCGGGCCGAGATCGAGGCGATACGCGGCGTCACGCTCAGCCAGACGGTGCTCGACGCGTTGCTGGAGGACGGGCTGATCGTGCCGAAGGGACGCAAGGACGTGCCGGGCCGGCCCGTTCTCTGGGGCACTTCCGCCGGGTTCCTCGCCGCGTTCGGTCTGCGCGATCTCGCCGCCCTGCCGCGGCGGGAGGAATTGCTGGTCGATCCCGCGGCGCTCGTCGAAGCGCCGGAGCCGGAGACTCAGCCAGAGACTGGAGCGAAGACGGGCGATGTTTGATTTTTCCTGGTCCGAAATCGCGATCATCGTCATCGTCGCGCTGGTGTTCATCCGTCCCGCCGATCTTCCCGTCGCCCTGCGCGCCCTGAGTCGCGGCGTCAGGGCCGTCCGCCGGATGGCCGCCGAGTTCCAAGGCCATGTGGACGAGATGGTGCGCGAGGCCGATATGGGCGAGGTGCGCGAGCAGTTCCGCGACCTGCGTCGTTTCGACCTGCGCACGAAAGTCGAACGGGCGATCGACGCCGACGGCACGCTGCGCCGGAGCTTCGAGCCGCCGCCGTCGCTCTCGCTCGCGCCTCCGCTCGCCCCCCCGCCGGTTCTTCCGGCGCCTGAGCCCGAACCCGTCGAAGCGCCCGCCATTCTGCCCCCGTCCACGGCGCGGCGTCTGGCGCGCGAGCGGGAGCGCTGGTATCCGCCTTCCATTCTTCCGCCCGTCATGGTGCAGCACGGCAGCCGCCGTGTCCGCCTCGGCGCGCCGGAAGGGGAAGAGAGGGAGTAGGCCGCCGATGGCGCAGGACGAGGACAGCATCGACGACCAGCCCATGCCGCTGCTCGATCATCTGATCGAGTTGCGCAGGCGGCTGATCTGGTCGCTGGCGACCTTCATCGTCGCCTTCCTGATCTGCTACCATTTTTCCGGCCGAATCTATCTCTTCCTCGCCGAGCCGTTGGGCGACATCATGCGCCAGCAGGGGCAGGAGCCGCATCTGATCTATACGGCGCTGACGGAGGCCTTCTTCACCTATCTCCGCGTGGCGCTGTTCGGCGCGATGTTCCTGTCCTTCCCGATGATTGCGATCCAGGCCTGGATCTTCATCGCGCCGGGGCTGTACCGTAGCGAGAAGCGCGCCTTCGCGCCCTTCCTGATCGCGACGCCCGTTCTGTTCCTGCTCGGCGGCGCGCTGGCCTATTATTTCATCTTCCCCATGGCCTGGCGGTTCTTCCTCTCTTTCCAGAACACCGGCGGCGCGGCGGGGCCGGGCGGCGTGCATATCGAGTTGCAGGCCAAGGTCTCGGAATATCTCGCTCTGGTCGAGAAGCTCATCCTGGCCTTCGGCATCGCCTTCGAACTGCCCGTCGTCCTCACGCTTCTGGCGAAGGTGGGACTCGTGACGTCCGCCCAGTTGCGGCGTTTCCGGCGCTACGGATATGTGTGCGCCTTCGTCGTCGCGGCGATTCTCGCGCCGCCGGACGCGATCACCATGGTCGGGCTGGCCGTGCCGCTCATCGCGCTCTATGAGATTTCCATTCTCTCGGCCCGGCTCGTCGAGCCGCGCGCCGAGGCCGAACCGTAACCCCGAACCCGCTCCCGGGAGCCCGCATCATGCACGACCTGCGCGCCCTTCGCGCCGATCCGGCGGCCTTCGACGCCGCACTTGCCCGACGGGGACTGGAGCCGGCCGCCGCCGCGCTTCTGGCGCTGGACGAGCAGCGCCGCGCGGCGCTTCAGGCGTTGCAGGAGCAGCAGGCCCGGCGCAAGACTCTCTCGCGCGACATCGGTCAGGCGAAGAAGGCGGGCGCGGATACCGCCGCGCTGGAGGCAAAGGCCATCGCGCTGCGCGACGGGATCGCCGGGCTGGAGGCGCGCGCCGCCGCCCTGGAGACCGAAATCGGCGAGGGGCTCGCCCGTCTGCCGAACCGCCTCGACCCCTCCGTGCCGGAGGGTCCGGACGAGACGGCGAACGTGACCCTCAAGCAGGTCGGCGCGCCGCGCGCGTTTCCCTTCACGCCGCGCCAGCATTTCGAGCTGGGCGAGGCGCTGGGGATGATGGATTTCCCGACCGCCGCCAAACTTTCCGGCGCGCGGTTCACCGTGCTGCGCGGCGCGCTGGCCCGGCTCGAACGCGCGTTGGGCCAGTTCATGCTGGACGTGCATACCGGCGAATTCGGCTACAGCGAGACCGGCGTCCCGCTGCTGGTGAACGACGCCGCGATGTATGGCACGGACAAGCTGCCGAAATTCGCCGAGGAGTCCTTCCGCACGGAGGACGGCCGCTGGCTGATCCCCACGGCCGAGGTGCCGCTGACGGCCAGCGTCGCGGGGGAGATTCTCGATGCGCGGCGGCTGCCCCTGCGCATGACGGCGCTTTCCGCCTGCTTCCGTTCCGAGGCCGGATCGGCGGGGCGGGATGTGCGCGGGATGCTGCGCCAGCATCAGTTCAGCAAGGTGGAACTCGTTTCCGTCACCCTGCCGGAGGAGAGCGACGCGGAGCATGAGCGGATGACTCTCTGCGCGGAAACGATTCTGGAACGACTCGACATTCCCTACCGCCGCCAGTTGCTCTGCGCCGGGGATACGGGTTTCGGCGCGGCCAAGACCTATGATCTCGAAGCCTGGTTGCCGGGGCAGGGCGCGTGGCGGGAGATTTCCTCCTGCTCCAACACGCGCGATTTTCAGGCCCGCCGCATGAACGCGCGCTATCGTGGCGCCGAAGGGCCGGTCTTCGTCCATACGCTGAACGGCTCCGGCCTCGCCGTCGGGCGCACGCTGATCGCGGTGATGGAGACGTATCAGCAGGAAGACGGCAGCATCGCGGTGCCGGAGGTCCTGCGACAGTATATGGGGGGTCTGGCGCGGATCACGGCGCAGGGCTGAGCGGAGACCATTCCGCGGAAAGGGGGAAGATATGAGCGGCGGATATGGCGGCAGCACCAAACGTCTGGCCTTTCTAGCCGCCGATACCCCACAGGCGCGCGAACTGCGCCAGAAACTCGTCGCGGCCTATGGCGACGTGCCCTTGATCAAGGCGGATATAGCCGTCTGCCTGGGCGGGGACGGTTTCCTGCTCGAAGCCATGCACCGGGTTCTGTCGCATAATATTCCGGTGTACGGAATGAATTGCGGATCGGTCGGTTTCCTCATGAATCCCGCGCATGAGGACGATCTGCGCGACCGTCTCGCCCGCGCCCAGCCGACACGTCTGCATCCCTTGCGTATGGTCGCCTGGGACACGCGCGGCACCGCCCATGAAGCGCTGGCGTTCAACGACGTGTTCCTGTTCCGCCAGACGCGTCAGGCCGCCAAGATCCGCATCGAGATCGACGGGCGGGAACGCATGGAGGAGCTGGTCTGCGACGGGGTGATCGTCGCCACCCCGGCGGGATCGACGGCCTACAACCTGTCCGCCCACGGCCCCATCGTGCCGCTGACGGCCAATCTCCTGCCGTTGACCCCGATCTCGGCCTTTCGTCCCCGCCGCTGGCGCGGGGCGCTCCTGCCTTCCACCGCCATCGTGGAATTTTTCCTGCTGGAGGCAGGCAAGCGCCCGGCGGCGGCCGTGGCGGACTTCACCGAGGTGCGGCATGTCCACCGCGTCATGGTGCGGGAGGACAAATCCCTTTCGACCACCGTCCTTTTCGACCCGGATCACGGGCTGTCGGAACGTATCATCGCCGAACAGTTCATCGGGTAGACCGGAGCAGCCGGCTGCGGAGCCGAGCGGCGTTTCCATTCGTTATCGCGCGTATGTGAGCGATTTTGTTCGTATAGGCGTTCTTTTCGGTTGGAAACGCGCGAAAGAGATGGATATAAACGGATCTTAATGAAGACGTAAGCTCTGGCATGCTTTCCGTCGAACACGCGCGGGCGTGGACTATGACTGGCGGCATCGAAACAGGCAAGAGCGAAGTGGTTTTGGACAATGTCTATCATGTTTCATGGTATTTCCATGCGTCATGAAGGTAATGAAAATATATTTTTCATCCTTCTCAAACGACATTAGTCTCTCGTGAAACGATAACTGCCGAGTGATGATTAATTGCGTAATGTATTCCATGGCGCCCTGTCGGGCGAGGGCCGGATGAATGACTCGTCCTCCTGTCCCGGGTCGAGAGGCTGGCGGCGCGTTCACGGTCTGAGCGCCTCAATCGTCGTGCCGGGGCTCATGCTCCTCGCGCTCTGCGGTGGCGCCCGCGCCTCGACGGTGCTTCCCGGTCAGCCGCTCTCGATCGCGTCCGCCTCCGGGCAGAGCGGCGCACCCGGCCAGCAGAAAGCGTCGAAGTCCATTCTTTCCGAAGGCGCGATCGGGGAGGAGGTAGAGCCGTACCCCGGGCAGGTGCCGCTCATTCCCGGATTCCTCCAATCGCCCTACGGGCCGCCATCCTTCGGGCCGCCCTATGGGACGACGCATCTGCTGGGCGACTGGGGCGGGGTGCAGCCCTGGCTCCAGAAGCATGGCGTCTATGTGGCGCTGGCCGATTACGAGAGTATTTCCGGCAATCCGATCGGCGGGAAGCGGCAGACATATACCGACGCGGGGCAGGTCGGCGCGACGGTCGATGTCAATTGGGGCAAGATATTTCATGGCGACTGGGCGCATGAATTCTGGCTGCATACCCTCGTCGTCAACGGCCATGGACGAAATCTGAGCCGGGCTTTCGGCGATAACGGAAACCAGGTGCAGCAGATCTATGGCGCGCGCGGCAACGTCGTGGCGCATCTGGTCTGGGCTTATTTCGAGAAGGCGTGGTGGCGCAGGCGCGTGGACTGGTCCGTCGGATTCATACCGACCGGGACGTTCTTCAACAACTCGCCCTGGGTGTGCAACTTCATGAATGTCTGGCTGTGCGGCAACGTGACGCCGACGAAATATCTCAACGGGGGACGCGACTGGCCGTCAGGCAATATCGGCACGGTGCTGCGGGTGATGCCGACGCCGCATCTCTATGTGATGGGCGGTCTCTTCGCCGTGTCGCCGCACGCCTATAATGGCGGCATCTCAGGCTGGGCCTGGGGGCAGGACGGGCTGGGCAAGCTCGCGACCGAGGTTGAAATCGGCTGGATTCCGGAATTCGGGCGCGACAAGCTGATCGGGCATTACAAGGTCGGCGCGCTGTATGACAATTCGCGCTACAAGAACCTGTACGAGGACGCCTATGGCACCTCCGCCATCGCGGCGGGGCTGCCGAACCGGACCGAGAGCGGGCAGAGTTCCTTCTGGGCGATCGCGGACCAGATGCTGGTGCGTAACGGCGACGGGCCGATGAACGGCCTGATCGTCGGCGGGTACTGGTCCTATGCGGACGGCAAGACCTCCCAGATCAAGAACCATCTCGTCGGGGTGGTGATGGATACGGGCAAGATGTGGGGACGGCCGCTCGACATGGTGGGATTCATGGTGCAATGGGCGCAGTTCAGCCGCTCGGCGATCCTGGCGCAGGAAGCCGCGGCGGAGCGCGGCCTGCCCCTGCCGGGCGCGAATTTCGGCATGCCGTACGGCATTCAGGGGCATGAGACGACCTACGAGGCGTTCTACAACGCCCATGTGCTGAATGGCCTCAACCTCCAGCCTGATTTCCAGTACGTCAACCATATCGGCGGGACGACCGTCTTCAAGGACGCCGCCGTTTTTTCCCTGGCGCTCAATGTCCTGTTCTGACTCCTCCGGGCACTTTTGTTGCAACTTCCGTCATCTCGGATGCGTTCGCGTCTGTATGACCGGAGGCAGGAGCGCTGCGGCCATGCCCATGCGCTTGCCGGACATGCCCTTCCACCTGCGGGAAACGGCATGAGCGATTTCCTTTTAACACCCTCGAACGAAAGGCGGGACACCGGACGATGTCGCATTCCGTTCCTTTGACCACGGCGCCGGGGCAAGACCGCCCGGCGGAATCTGTCGAACATGTCGAACTTCTCCCTACCGCACGGCGCACGCTCCTGCTCGCAGCCGTCGTGGCCGCCATCTGCGGCGGCCTCTACGGCTACGATACGGGCATCATTTCCGGCGCCCTGCTGCTCATCACCAAGGAGTTCTCGCTCTCCAGCACGTTGCAGGAACTCGTCGCCTCGGCGATCCTGCTCGGCGCGGTGATCGGCGCGCTCGGCACCGGTTTCCTGTCGGAACGATACGGACGGCGCACGTCGGTCATCATCGTGACGGCCGTCTTCATCACCGGGGCGCTGGCCTGCTCGTTCGCGCCGGACGTATATGCCCTGATCGTCGCGCGCGTGTATCTGGGGTTCGCCGTCGGCGGCTCCACGCAGGTCGTGCCGATGTATATTTCGGAACTCGCCCCGGCGGAGCGGCGCGGCACGCTGGTGACGATGTTCAACGTCGCGATCGGCGTCGGTATTTTCGCGGCCAATGTGATCGGCTTCGCCGCCCGCACGGCATGGGGCTGGCGACCGATGATCGCCATTGCCGCGCTGCCGGCGCTGTTCGTCTTCGTCTGCATGTTCTTCCTGCCCCGCAGTCCGCGCTGGACGGCGGAAAATCGCGGGATTCCCGAGGCGATCGACGAGTTGCGCAAGGTGCGCGAAAGCCGCCGGGAAATCCGGCACGAGGTGCGGCAGATCCGGGAGAACGCGGACTCGGTGGATGAGGCGAATCGCGGCTGGCGCGGACTCACCCAGCCCTGGGTGCGTCCCGCTCTCGTCGCGGCGCTCGGCGTCGCGTTCTTCACGCAGTGCGGCGGGCTGGAGATGATGATCTATTATGCGCCGACCTTCCTGCGCGACGCCGGTTTCGGCAATGACTCCGCCTTGCTGGCCAGTCTCGGCGTGTCGATCGTGTATCTGCTGATGACGTTCCTCGGCTCGCGTTTCGTGGACCGGATCGGTCGCCGCCGGCTGATGCTCATCATGGGGCCGGGCTCGGTGCTGAGTCTTCTGGGGCTGGGGCTCATGTTCGCCCTGCATCCGGACAAGGGCAGCGTGGGATCTTACCTCACCATCGCGTTCCTGCTCCTGTTCATGGTGTTCAACAGCGGCGGCATCCAGGTCGTGGGCTGGCTGCTCGGCGCGGAGATGTTCCCGCTCTCCATGCGCGGCCAGGCCACGTCGCTCCATGCCGCCACGCTCTGGGGCAGCGATCTGCTGGTGACGGCGACGGCGCTGACCCTGGTGAACCTCATCACCCTGGGCGGGACGATGTGGTTCTATGCGGGGGTGAACCTGCTCTCGGTGCTGTTCGTCTTCTTTTTCGTCCCGGAGACGACCGGCGCGTCCCTGGAGGACATCGAGATCGCTCTGAAGAAGGGCGAATTCCGCCCGACGCGCGCGCACAGGGCGATCCGGAATTACTGAGATCGCCGCCTCGAAAGGCGGTGGGAGATCCCGCCGCCCTGTCCCTCTTTCAGGCCGCCATGCCCTCGTCATGCGTCATCTGCGCCATCTGGCTGCTATGGGCCAGACAATGCTCGATGGTTTCGAGCACCAGGCGCTGGGCCGGCGAGGTGGGGCGATGGCGGGGAATGACGACGCCGTAATTGCTGATGCTGATCTCGAAGGGCAGCGGCAGGATGTCGAGCTGCCCGAAGGCGGCCTGCTGCAAGGCCACCGCCTCGGAGATGATCGAAAGCGAGTCGGAGCGCCGCAGACAGGCGAGCGTCATGGCCAGCGAATTCGTGTTGACGATGCGTTCCGGCGGCCGCAAACCCTCATGCACGAACAGCGCCTCCACGCGCTGGCGCAGTTTGGTGCCGCGGTTCTGGAGCACCCAGGAGCAACGCTGGAGATCCTGCAAGGTCAGCGCGCCCTGGCTCGCCAGCCTGTGGCCGGCGCCCGCGACGAGCGCCAGACGTTCCGCGCCGATATCCTGATAGGCGAAGCGCTCGAAATCCAGGTTCTCGTCGATGCGCGCGATCATGAAGTCGATCTGCCCGGAGCAGAGCATTTCCGTCAGTCGGGCGGTCGAGCCGGTGCGGATTTCGAGTTCGATGAGCGGATGGTCGATCTGCGTCTTGGTCGTGACGTCCGCGAGCAGGTCGATGGCTGGCCCATCAATCGCGCCCAGCGCCACATGGCCGCTATGTCCCGCCATCACGGCATTGAACTCGTCCCGCGCGCCGTCCAGCTCGGCGATGATCGCCTTGGCCCGCCGCGTGAGAATCTCGCCGAAGTAATTGGGCACGAGAGACCGTCCGCGCCGGTCGAAAATCTGGCGTCCCAGCGCCTCTTCGAGATCGGACAGCAGACGGGACGCCGCCGGCTGGGCGATCCCCATCGTATCCGCCGCCTGCTGCATGGTGCCGGTCCGGTCGAGTTCGACCAGCAACTGGATATGGCGCAGCTTCATGCGGCTGCGGATGAACCAGCTTTCTTCAAGGCGCGGTTTATCGTCTGTCATAAGCCTGAGCCCTCCATTCCATGATGGTATCATAAGAAAATTGGAATGACTCATGGCCTGATTATTATATAATATTGCTGGACCCGTTCCCGGCAAGCGTCGGCTCGCCGGAAAGCCCTCCGGGCAGGGACCTGCATCCCCCCATGCGGTCGCCTCTTGCCAATCCGGGCGGAGAAGGTCTTACTGTGCCGCCATGAGCCTGTTGTTCACCAGTATCGCGCGTCTCGCCTGGGTGGTTTTCGCCGCACTCTGCGGCCCCGGCATTCTCATCGGCAGCGCGGTCGCCTGCCCCAGCGCCGAGCGTGCGCGGGGCGCGCGCCGCTGGGGGCTGCTGGCGGCCTGCCTCGCCTATTATCTCGTCGTCGGCGGGACTGTCTACGGCCTCTCGCGCGCCGTGACGCGCCGTCGTCTTCAGGCCTGAAGGGGCTTCCGGGCGATGATGGCGTGGACCGCGTCGGTCCAGGCCGGGAGGTCCTCGGGGGGCACGACGTCGCCGCTATCCATTTCCCCGAAGCCCGCCCGCGCCAGCAGGACGCTCGTCAGCCGCACCCGGTCCGCCGGGTCGAGCGCCTGCCAGAGGGCCACCGCCTTGGCGGGGTGGACATTGTCGGAAAAGCTCAGCAGCAGCGGCGCGCCGGGCCTGAGCACGCGCGCGACCTCGCGCAGAACCTCGACAGGCCGGGTCAGATAGGCCAGCCCGTCACAGAGCGTCACCGCGTCGAGCGAATCGTCCGGGAAAGGCAGCGCGGGATTGGCGTTGAGGTCCTGCACCACCCGCTCCGTCAGGGCGGGGTTCGCCTCCATCGCCCTCAGGCTGACGTCGATGCCGGTCACGGCCGCATGCGAGACGCCCGGCGGAAAATGACTCGCCGTCCCGCACATCAGGTCGCAGACCGCGCCGGAAGCGGGCAGGGCCGTCTGGTAGAGCGCCGTCACCGCCGCCCGTGCCCCGACGTCCATATGGGAGAAATCGGCGGTGCGCGCATAGAACAGTGCGTCCGGCTCCTCATTGGCGCGGGCGAAAGCGCGCGGATGGAAGCCCTGAAGATCGTCGGGGGACGTGTCGCTCATGGGAACCTCCCGCTCACTGGATGCTGAAATCGGGCCGGTGCCACCAGCAGGCCTGCGCGGCCCGTCCGGCGGGCGGGAGATAATCCATCGCATCCCCCGTCAGCCGCACCGTGTTGGTCGGCGTTTCCTGCAGGGAAATCTCCTCGCAGACGAGGGTCTCCCCCGCTTCGCGCAGGAAGGCGTTCAGCTTGGCCAGCATCAGCGCCGCCATGAGCTCCGTCGTCGGGTCGCCCGGCGTGACCACGATGCGCGCCGCACGGCCCGGCTCGTTGGCGCGAAACCATTCCAAAAGGGGGTCGCGCTCGGAGAGTTGCAGCGCATGGTCCAGCGCCGTGTCGACGAACTCGTGCCAGCGCTGCTTCGCCTCGCGGAACGAGACGATCATGTTGCCCCGACCGTCCAGCGCGCGCTCCCGCACGGGCCGCAGAGCGACGGTGACGAACTCGTTATGCCCGTGCGGCAGGGCACAGCTCTCCGACGCTCCGTCGATCAGCCGGTGCCCCATGGAAAAACGGCGGGTGAAGACCAGTTCAGCCTTCGACATAGGCGGCCCATCCTTTCGCGCGCAATTCACAGGCCGGGCAGGTTCCGCAGCCGTACCCCCAGTCATGTGCGTGGCGCCGGTCCCCCAGATAGCAGCTATGGGAGTGGCGGTTGATCGCCTCGACCAGCGCGGCGCCGCCCAGTGCTTCGGCCAGGCGCCAGGTCTGCGCCTTGTCCAGCCACATCAAGGGCGTATGCAGGACGAAGCGCTGCGCCATGCCGAGATTGAGCGCCACCTGCAACGCCTTGATCGTATCGTCCCGGCAATCCGGATAGCCGGAATAATCCGTCTCGCAAACGCCGGTCACGATGTGCCGCGCGTGCCGGCGCACGGCCAGAGCGGCGGCGAGGCTGAGGAAGATCAGGTTCCGCCCCGGCACAAAGGTGGAGGGCAGCCCACTCTCCGTCATCACGATATCCGCCTCGCGCGTCAGTGCCGTCTCCGACAGCGCGCCGAGGACCGGCAGGTCCAGCGTGTGATCGGGGCCGAGCCGCGCCGCCCAGTCGGGCGAGAGCGTTGCCATGTCGGCGCGCAGCGTCGCGCGGCACTCCAGTTCGACCGCGTGGCGCTGGCCGTAATCGAAGCCCAGCGTCTCCACACGGGCGAAGCGGTCCAGCGCCCAGGCGAGGCAGGTGGCGGAATCCTGACCGCCGGAAAACAGCACGAGGGCGGTGTCGTCGGCATGGGCCATCAGGGGAGTCCGATCAGCTTGTGGGTCTGGAGCGAGAGGCGCCAGCGGGGATGGCCCATGCAATAGGCGGCAGCGGCGCTCGTATGGGCCGCGCGTTCCGGCCCGTCCATCGGCTGGAGCCAGAAATGGCCAAAGGACCAGTCCTCGAAGGAGGCGGGGGGAAGTTCCGGCTGCGGATAGACCAGCTTGAGTTCGTCGCCGCGTGTCTGGACCACCGGGCCGCCCGGCTTGGGGCTGACGCATATCCAGTCGATGCCGTCGGGGACCGCGAGGGTGCCGTTCGTCTCCAGCGCGATCTCGAAGTCCCGCGCTTTCATCGCCGCGATCAGCGCGGCATCGAGCTGCAACAGCGGCTCGCCTCCGGTGAAGACCACGTAGCGCCCCGCCGCCTCTCCGGCGATGGCGCGCCAGCATGCGGCGATCGCGTCCGCCAGCGCTTCGGAGTCGGCGAACCGGCCGCCGCCTTCGCCGTCCGTGCCGACAAAATCCGTGTCGCAGAAGCGGCAGGCCGCGCGGGCGCGGTCCTCCTCCCGTCCGGACCAGAGATTGCACCCGGCGAAGCGGCAGAACACGGCGGCGCGCCCGGTCTGCGCGCCTTCTCCCTGAAGGGTCGGGAAGATTTCCTTCACAGCATAGGACATGCCTCGCATGTCGGCGAGGCGCGCGCCGGATGCAAGGATTTTCTTCCCGTCACATCCTCGGGCCGCGAGGAATGTCCGGACCCGTCAGCCGCGTCCGGGTTCGATTGTCGGGCGCCTCGAAGGGCAGGTGGCCTCCGAAGCGGCCCGGTCAGCGGAAGATGGCGACATGCGGCACGCCGTCCTGTCCGACCCAGGCGCGGTACATGCCGTCCGTGTTGAACGGCATGGCGATATGCCCCGTCGCGTCCACGGCGATTGCCCCGCCATTTCCGCCCAGCGCGGGGATTTCCCGGTTCACGACCTCCTCGGCCGCGTCGGAGAGAGGCTGGTGCAGCAGCCCGACGCGGACGCAGACCGCATGTGCGGCGACTGTGCGGATGTAGAATTCCCCCCAGCCCGTGCCGGAGAAGGCGCAGTTTCCATCCGCATAGGTTCCCGCGCCGATCAGCGGTGAATCGCCCACCCGGCCATAGAGCTTGTCCGTCAGCCCGCCCGTCGAGGTGCCGGCTGCCAGATGCCCCTGCCGATCCAGCGCCACCGCGCCGACCGTGCCGAAATGGCGGTCGAGCGGCAGGACGGCGTGCTTCCCGCCCGCCCGGTCGTCCGCCAGCGCCTTCTGCAACTGCGTCCAGCGTTCGTCCGTCCGGAAATAGGCCTCCGGCATCATCGTGAAGCCCTGCGTACGTGCGAAAGCCTCCGCCCCGTCGCCCACCAGCAGCACATGCGGCGAATGCTCCATCACCGCTTCCGCCAGCAGGATCGGGTTCTTGATGTGATGCACCCCGGCCACCGCCCCGGCCCGGAGGGTTGCGCCGTCCATGATGGCCGCATCCATTTCGTTGCGCCCGTCATGGGTGAAGACGGCGCCGCGCCCGGCATTGAAATGCGGATCGTCCTCCAGCACGGTAATCGCCGCCGTCACGGCGTCCTGCGCCGGGCGTCCCGCCTGAAGCGCCGCGTAGCCGTCATGGAGCGCGCGGGAAAGCGCCGCCTCCACCGCCTGTCGCTTCTCGGGAGTCAGGCTGGAGGCGATGACGCCCGCCCCGCCATGGATGACCAGCACGGGGACGGTGTCGGCACGCGCGGGGGTGATCACCGAGACTGTGGCGAGAGCGGCGAGCAGGAGGTGGCGGGCGGGGTGCATGAGATGGTCCGTGTTGGAAATGAAACGATAGGAGAATGATGCCGGTCTGTCTCGGGCGGCGGCGTTCTTTTTTGAAAAAAGAACCAAAAAACTTTTGTGATTCGGTTTGAGGGTTTGTCGTGAGACCCGCGCACCGGCGTGTATCATCCCACGTCGAAGCTCACCCCTTGCGCCAGAGGCAGCGTGCTGCCGTAATTGATGGTGTTCGTCGCGCGGCGCATATAGCCCTTCCAGGCGTCGGAGCCGGATTCGCGGCCGCCGCCGGTCTCCTTCTCCCCGCCGAACGCGCCGCCGATCTCGGCGCCCGAGGTGCCGATATTCACATTGGCGATCCCGCAATCTGAGCCGTCATCGGAGACGAAACGTTCCGCTTCGCGCAGGTCGTTGGTGAAAATCGCGGAGGACAGCCCCTGCGGAACGTCGTTCTGGAGCGCGATCGCCTCGTGCAGATCGTCATAGCGCATGACATAGAGGATCGGCGCGAAGGTCTCCTCCAGTACCGGCCCGATCTGTCCGGGCATCTCGACCAGCGCCGGACGCACGTAATAGCCGCCCTCGCATCCGGCGATGCCGACGCGTTCGCCGCCGTGAACCGTGCCGCCCGCCGTGCGCGCGGCGTCCAGCGCCGCCTGCATGCGCGAGAAGGCGGCCGCGTCGATCAGCGGGCCGACGAGATGCCCGTCGAGCGGATTGCCGATGCTGACCGAGGCATAGGCGGCCTTGAGTCGTTCCAGGAACCCGTCATGGACCGAGCGATGGACGAAGAGACGCCGCAGCGTCGTGCAACGTTGCCCCGCCGTGCCCATGGCCGCGAAGGCCACGCCGCGCAGGGCGAGATCGGGATCGGCCGTCGGCGTGACGATCGCCGCGTTGTTGCCGCCCAGTTCGAGGATCGCGCGCGCGAAGCGTGCCGCCAGGCGTTGGCCCACGGCGCGGCCCATGGCGGTCGAGCCCGTGGCGGAGACCAGCGGCACCTTCGGATGATCCGCCAGCACCTCGCCGATCTCGCGGCCGCCGATCAGGAGCTGCGAGAGCCCGTCAGGCGCGTCGCCGAAGCGGGTGAGGGCGCGTTCGAGGAGCGCATGGCAGGCGAGCGCGCTCAGGGGCGTCTTCTCGGAAGGCTTCCATACGATCGCATTGCCGCAGATCAGCGCCAGCGCCGCGTTCCAGCTCCAGACCGCGACGGGGAAATTGAAGGCGGAAATGATCCCGACGACGCCCAGCGGATGCCAGGTCTCCATCATCCGGTGGTCGGGACGCTCGGTCGCGATGGTCAGCCCGTGCAACTGCCGCGACAGGCCGACGGCGAAGTCGCAGATGTCGATCATCTCCTGCACCTCGCCAAGTCCTTCGGAGGGTGACTTTCCCGCCTCGATCGACACCAGCCGCCCGAGCGCGGCCTTGTGCGCGCGCAACTCTTCGCCCAGCAGCCGGATCAGCTCGCCGCGCTTCGGGGCGGGCACGCGCCGCCAGGCGATCGCCGCCCGATGCGCCGCCTCGATCGCGGAAAAGGCGGTTTCCATGGCGCATGTGGGAACGTCGCAGAGCATTTCGCCGTTCACGGGCGACCGCACGGTCAGCGCGTGCTGACCCGGCGATTCAAGCCGCACGCCGAGACCATGCAGCAATTCCGCGGTTTGTTCAGCGAGCGCGACCATGGGGTGTTCTCCGTTTCGTGTTGGATCACGGGGAGTCATAGGGAAGAAGGCGTGGGCTCGCCAGTATCCCTCGCGAACGCCAGCCCAAGACCCTACCGAAGGACGCGCCTCTTTCCCCTCGGGAAAAGAAGGTGCAGCGACAAGCCCAGGATCAGGGTGAAACAGAGAAGGCTGCCTTCCGGCCCGGACGCGCCGCCGCTCAGCCATGCCGGCCCGGCGGGCGTGCTGTCGAACAGGGCCCCCACGCTCGGGATGCCGCTGTCCCGGCAACCCAGTACGGCGCTCTGCCCGTAATCCCAGGCGGCGTGAAACCCGATGGCGAACCAGAGTCCCCGCCGGACCCGTAACGTCAGGCCGAAGAATGCGCCGATCAGCCCCGCGGAAACGGCTCCCTCCCACGGATCACTTCCTATCCAGTGAACGAGGCCGAAGAGCACGGAGGTGAGGGTCAGCGCCGGGAGGAAGCCTACCGCGCGGCTCAGCCAAAACAGCATCGCTCCGCGGAAGAGCAGCTCTTCCGCCAGCGCGACCGTGAGAAAGGCGGGGATATAGAGCATCAGGCGCACCGCATCGACGCCTGCCCAGGCGATATGCAGCCCGCCCGTGACGATGAGGCCCAACGCGAGCGCGCCGATCGCGGCCAGCCCCGCGCCGGCTCCCGATCCTGTCTCCCGTGCCGGGCCGGAAAGCTGGAGCACCTCGCGGAACGCCCGCCAGTTGCGTCCGCCGCGCGGCAATGTCAGCGCCGCCGCGCCGAGCGCCGCCAGCAGCAGCGGCAGATCATTGCGCGCGATCAGCCACGGCGTGATGACCAGCCTCGGTCCCATGCGATGTAGCGGCGCGATATGAGACAGGGCGGTTGCCAGCACGGTCGCCAGCACCAGGGCCGCTCCGAGAAAGGTCAGAGCCCTCAGAAGCGCGATGCCGCGCCGGACGGGAGGAAGGGAGGTCACACGCAATGAACCTTTAATCTTTCGTTTACTTTCTGTTCCTATGATTGCCCCTGTCAAGAGCGATTCAGGAACGATAAATCACGTCTTTATCCAGGCCGGGGGTTGTTCCGGGAACCGGGCGGGGCCATTAAACCCCGGGAGTTTTCTCGATCATTGTCATCTTCTCGTTGTTTTTCCTGTCCGGAGTCCGAAATCCATGCCCGCGATCACCCTGCCCGATGGTTCCGTCCGTTCGTTCGACGGTCCGGTGACGGGCACGGACATCGCCGCCGCGATCGGGCCGGGACTCGCGAAGGCGGCCCTCGCCATGAGTCTGGACGGCCGTCTCGTCGATCTGTCCACGCGGATCGACCATGACGCGGCGCTTCGCTTCATCACCCGCAAGGATGATGTGGTGCTGGAGATGATTCGCCACGACACCGCCCATGTGTTGGCCGAGGCCGTGCAGGCGCTCTGGCCCGGGACGCAGGTCACGATCGGCCCGTCGATCAAGGACGGATTCTATTACGATTTCTTCCGCAACGACCCCTTCACCCCGGAGGATTTCCCCGCCATCGAGGCGAAGATGCAGGAGATCATCGCCGCCAATGCGCCGTTCGAGCGCGAAATCTGGGATCGCGACGCCGCCATTCGCTTCTTCGAGGACAAGGGCGAACGGTTCAAGGCCGAACTGATTCGCGACCTGCCGGAAAGCGAGCCGATCTCGATCTATCGGCAGGGGGCGTGGCTCGATCTCTGCCGCGGCCCCCATCTGCGCTCGACCGGCGATGTCGGCCCGGCCTTCAAGCTCATGAAGGTGGCCGGGGCCTATTGGCGCGGCGATCACCGCAATCCGATGCTGACGCGCATTTACGGCACCGCCTGGCGCGACAGGAAGGAACTGGACGCCTATCTGCTCCAGCTCGAAGAGGCCGAGAAGCGCGATCACCGCCGCATCGGCAGGGAGATGGACCTGTTCCATATCCAAGAGGAAGCGGTCGGGCAGATCTTCTGGCATCCGAAAGGCTGGCGGCTTTACACCGCGCTTCAGGACTACATGCGACGGTCGCAGACACGGAACGGCTATCAGGAAGTCAGGACGCCGCAACTCGTCGATCGCGCGCTGTGGGAAGCCTCCGGGCATTGGGACAAATATCGCGAACATATGTTCATCGCCACGGTCGAGGACGAGGACAAGACGCTCGCGCTCAAGCCGATGAACTGCCCGTGCCATGTGCAGATCTTCCGTCACGGCCTGCGCTCCTACCGCGAATTGCCGTTGCGCATGGCGGAATTCGGCGCGTGCCATCGCTACGAGCCCTCCGGCGCGCTGCACGGCATCATGCGCGTGCGCGGTTTCACGCAGGATGACGCGCATATCTTCTGCACGGACGAGCAGATCGCGCCCGAGACCGCGAAGTTCGTCGCGATGCTCTCAGAGGTCTATCGCGATCTCGGCTTCGATCGGTTCCGCGTGAAGTTCGCCGACCGCCCCGACGCCCGCGCCGGCTCGGAGGAAAGTTGGGACAAGGCCGAGCAGGCCTTGCGCGACGCCTGCGCGCTGGCCGGGGTGGAATACGAGCATAATCCCGGCGAGGGGGCGTTCTACGGGCCGAAGCTCGAATTCGTGCTGACCGATGCGATCGGACGCGACTGGCAGTGCGGCACGTTGCAGGTCGATTACGTGCTGCCCGAACGTCTCGACGCCTCCTATATCGGCGAGGATTCCGCCCGGCACCGTCCGGTCATGCTGCACAGGGCGATTCTGGGCAGTTTCGAGCGGTTCATCGGGATTCTGATCGAGCAGTTCGCGGGCAAGTTCCCGCTCTGGCTTGCGCCGGTGCAGGTCGTCGTCGCCAGCATCGTCACGGATGCCGAACCCTATGCGCAGGAGGTGACCGAGGCGCTGCGCCGCGCGGGGCTGCACGTTGCATGTGACGGGCGCAACGAGAAGATCAACGCCAAGATTCGCGAACATTCTCTGGCTCGTGTGCCTGTGATTCTCGTGGTCGGGCGGCGCGAGGCGGAGGAACGCAAGGTCGCGCTCCGCCGTCTCGGCGGGTCGGAGCAGGAGGTGTTGCCTCTCGACGAGGCCATCAAACTCCTGACCGAGGAAGCGACGCCTCCCGATCTGCGCCGTTTGCAACGACAGTAGGATCGGCGGTGCAGGGGCCCGGCTCGGCATGAGAGCGCCGAAATTCGCACTGTCTCACACGAGGGATTCCCTTGCGTGAGACAGTTTGAAGCACTATGTGCTTCGGATTGGAGCCGAGCCTGTCCAACGCTCCGCCCCAGAAGGTCAACGTCACACAGGAGCCGACCATATCTAGACCCCCGCTACAAGTTGCGCCGACCCGTGAAGGCCCGCGCGTCAATGAAGAAATCCGCGTGCCGCAGGTCCGTTTGATCGGGTCGGATGGAGAGATGGTCGGTGTCATGGCGACACGAGAAGCTCTGGCGCAGGCCTACGCGGAAGGGCTGGATCTTCTGGAGATCAGCCCGACGGCTGAACCTCCCGTCTGCAAGATTCTCGATTACGGCAAGTTCAAATATGAACAGCAGAAGAAGCGTAACGAGGCGCGCAAGAAGCAGAAGGTCATCGAGATCAAGGAAGTGAAGGTTCGTCCGGGAACGGACGAGAACGACTTCCGCGTCAAGATTCGCGCGATGAACACCTTTCTCGAGGAAGGTGACAAGGTGAAAGTGTCCTTGCGCTTCAAGGGGCGTGAAATGGCCCATCAGGAACTCGGCATCAAGATGCTCGAGCGTATCCGGCTGGAGATGGAAGAAAAGGCCAAGGTCGAGCAGATGCCCAAGCTCGAAAATCGCCAGATGGTGATGGTTCTGGCGCCCCGCTGACCACCCTTTCACCGGAGATGGACATGAGAAAAGCACGGCTGCACAGTCATTGCAGTCGGGCTTTTCTGTAAGGCCGTTATGGCTGGAGGATCGCCTCTCCGGTCGCCATGATGCTCACATCCTGCGGTTCCTCGCTACGTTGAGGCGCGGAGACGGCGGCCATTCGCGCCATCATCATCATCGGGCGCGGCTCTGTCGGCGCGACAAGGCTGACGGTGCGGAATTTCTTGAAATGCAGCCCCAACGTGTGGGCGGCGTCCGCGGCATCGGCCTGAAGACGCCGCAGCGCGTCCTCCCGCGCCTGACGGAGCAGCGCGTCACGCGTTTGTGGGTCGAGTGACCAGCGCAGATCGTTCAGCAACAGCCCGTCGGCCTGCATCGTCCCCGCGAGTTTCAGCACGGCCACGCTGTCCGTCCCGCTCAGCGACAAGGTCTGGCTCGCCGTCCAATGCGGCTTGGCGGGCTTCGTCCCATCCTGAACGACGTTATAATCCTGGGCGAGAAGTTTCAGCGAAGGGATCTGCGCGGCGCGCTTTTCCGCCTGCTGTGTCAATGCGTTGACGCGCGCCTGCGCGGCCGCGGCATCCGCTCCACTCGCCTCCGCGGAGAATGTCGCGGTCAGCAAACTCGGCGCTGCGCTGGCGCGTCCCGTGGCGTTGAGATGCAGAAGAGTGTCCGTCTCTTCCGCCGCCCGGGCCCCCCCCCAGAACAGGGACAAGGTCGCCAGAAGAACCGGAAGACTGGAACGCTTCATATGTTCACCCTGTTTTCAATGTTTCACGATGGAAAGCGCATTGCGGAGCCGGGCGATGCCGGGCAACAAATGCCCCGCCTGACAGAGCGCGACGCCTTGCGCCTCAAGCTCCCGGACGTCCGGCGTGGATGCCGAGGCGGGCTTGTAGGTGGCGAGGGCCTTCATAACCCGGCTATCCAGATCGTGACAGTATTGCATGCTGTCCGACGTCACCACCAGCGGGCTTTCGGCCATTGCGACATGCACACCCGCCCGCGCCTCATTATGGTCTGCGGCAGTCTCCTCCGGCGAAGCTCCCAGCAGGCCGAGGGCCAGAACGATTAACGGCATAATTGTTACATACGAGCGCATAATATCACTTATACGCATTTTTACCTCACCGCGTGATGAGGGACGAATGACTCTTGCGTTATCGAGGCTGCGGGCGGCGCGACGGAAGGGAGGACGAGCGTGGCGATGAGCCCGGGATGTCCGTTGGAGAGATCCAGCCTTCCGCCGTGAAGCTGGGCGATGGCTTGCACCAGGGAAAGCCCCAGCCCCGAGCCGGGCGTGTTGCGGGCGGTGTCGGCGCGGAAGAAGCGCTCGGACGCGCGGGCGAGCTCGGATTCCGCCATGCCGGGCCCTTGGTCGGCGACGCGCAGCAGGATCGACCCGTTCTTGATCTGTGCCTCCAGCATGATGACCGTGTCGGCTGGCGAAAATTTGATCGCGTTGTCCAGAAGATTGGCGACGCTTTGCTGGATCAGGCGTGCATCGCCATGCGTCCAGAGGCCTTCGGGGAGTCTCACGCGCAGATGCAGTCCGCGTTCTTCCGCCGTCGCTTCGTAGAGTTCCGCCACGTCATGCAGAGGAGGAACGAGATTGCAGGTTTCAAAGGCGGCCCGTCGCGCGCCCGCCTCGATCTGGGCGATGCGCAGCAGGGCCTCGAAGACCGACGTGATATGATCGAGATCCGCGACGGCCCGGTCGATGGCGTGATGTAATTCCTCATCGGTCTTCGCGTGCAGGGACGCGTCCTCCAGTCTCGCGCGGGCGCGGGTGATCGGCGTGCGCAGATCATGCGCGATGGCGTTGGAAACCTGCTTTACGCCCTCCATCAGCCGCTGGATGCGGTCGAGCATGTCATTGACCGTGCGGGCAACGAGATCGACTTCATTGCCGACGATGGGCATGCGCTGCCGGATATCTCCGCGCGCGATCGCCGACGTGGTGCGCGCGATCGAGGTGAGGATGCGGCGGAATATGCCGCGCACCACCCAGGCGCCGCCGATCGCCAGCGCCGTCACCATCACCCATGCCCAGAGAAATGTCTCGGTCAGCAGATGACGCAGAAGATCTCGCCCCCGCACGTCGCGTCCGACCAGAAGCCGATAGCCGCCGGGGAGAACATAGGCGTGGAGTTCCGCCACTGCCTTGCTGCCGGCGCGGATGATGCGGACCGGGTAAAATCGATCGTTACGCTGGACGGAACTCGGCCATGCCGGCATGTTCCCCGAGATAAATTCTCCTTCCGGCCCGACAAGGAGATAGAGCGACTGGTCTTCGACATCCAGGTCGAGGCGGTCCTGAATGGTGCGCACGAGACCCGGAAGACCATCCTGAACCCAATGATCGCCGAGATTGCGCGCATCCGCCTCGACCGCCTGATCGACCTGCCGCTCCAGAAGCCCGTTCGTATGCCACCAGAGCAGGGAGAGGAACAGCGCCGCCGACAGGGCGAAGACCAGGCCATAGGCGAGGGAAAAGCTGAGGCCGGCCGAGCGGAACCGCCAGGCGCGCCGCCACCAGATCCAGAGCCTGGGAAAGCGCTCGGCGAGCGGCGGCATGGGCGGCTTATTCCGGCCTCAGAATATAACCCGCATTGCGGATGGTATGAATCAGCGCGGTGGGGAAGGGCTTGTCCACCTTCTGCCGCAGGCGCGAGACATGCACGTCGATGACATTGGTCTGCGGGTCGAAATGATAATCCCAGACGCGCTCCAGCAACATGGTGCGCGTTACAACCTGCCCGGCATGGCGCATCAGAAATTCGAGCAGCCGGAATTCCCGCGGCTGCAACTCGATCTTCTCGTTGCCGCGCTTCACCGTGCGGGACAACAGGTCCATTTCGAGATCGGCGACCACCAGCCGCGTTTGCGGCGCCTGCTCCGCGCTTCCGCGCCGCGCCAACGCCTCGACGCGCGCCAGAAGTTCCGAAAAGGCGAACGGCTTGGTGACGTAGTCGTCGCCCCCCGCCTTCAGCCCGGCGACGCGTTCATCCACATCCGCCAGCGCCGAGAGCAGCAGGATCGGCGTGCTATTGTTCTGTGCCCGCAGCGTTTCCAGTATCCGCAATCCGTCGATGCCGCCGGGCAGCATCCTGTCGAGAATGATGATGTCGAAATTCTCGCTGACAGCCAGGAATAATCCGTCCTTGTCGTTATCCGCCTCCTCGACGACATGTCCGGTTTCGCGCAACCCCTTGAGGATGAAGTTGCGGACGGTAGGATCGTCTTCCACCAGCAGGATACGCATCGGCTTTATCCTTTACATCTCGACCGCCAGGTCGATCACACATCGCGTTGGCTTCTTATCGGACAGTTCGGGAACAAAAAAAAGCCGCCGTGCATGATCGGGCGCTCATTGATCGACATTCGCCGGCCGTTTGCCGACCTTGACAGCGAGGGAAAGGGGTTGTCCCTTCCGGGTGATCGAGAAGGCGAGGGTGTCGCCGGGTTTGGCCGCGGCGACCGAGCGTAGGAGCGCGCGCGCCGTGTCGACCGGATGTGCGGCGACCGCCAATACCTGGTCGCCGACTTTCAGGCCGGATTTCATGGCCGGTCCGTTCCGGTCCACGTCCACGATCTGCACGGAGCCGTTGCCGTCATCCAGGGTGACGCCCAGCCAGCCGTGATCGACATGGCCGAAATGCCGCAACTCCTCCACGATCGGCGCGACGGTTTCCGATGGAATGCCGAAACCGATGCCCACCGAGCCGCCGGTCGGCGAGACGATGGCCGCATTGACCGCCACGACCTGTCCGCGCATGTTGAAAGCCGGGCCGCCGGAATTGCCGGGGTTGATGGGGGCGTCCAACTGGATGAAATCGTCGAGCGAGCCGGCGCCGAGATCGCGCCCTCGCGCCGAGACGATGCCCGCCGTCACCGACGACCCGAATCCGAACGGATTGCCCGCGACGAGAATCCAGTCTCCCACCTCGACCTTGCGGCTGTCCCCCCAGGTGACGAACGGCAGGGGCTTGGGTGATTCGACCTTGATCACCGCGACGTCGGTCAGCGAATCCACGCCGACGATATGCGCGGTCAATTCCTGCCCGTTGGTCAGCGAGACCGTCACCTTGTCCGCATTGCCGACCACATGGTTGTTGGTGACGATATATCCCGACGGATCGATGATGAAGCCCGACCCTGCGCCCAATATTTCTTCCTGGTGATGGCGCATCTTGTCGCGATAGCGTTTTTCGAGCGGCGTCCCGCGAATCTGCGGCGGAATCTTGTCCTCCGACGCGCCGCCGCCCTGAGTGATGGCGATATTGACCACGGCGGGAATCACTTGCCTGACCAGCGGGGCGAAGCTCATCGGGCGCGAGGTGACGAGTAGGGGAGGCAGTGGGGCCGTAAACGAATCCGCCGTTTCCGTCGGGGCGGCCGGAAGGATTTTTGAAAAGAAGGACGGGAGGGCCAAAGCGTGCGAGCCCGCCAGCGCGGCGACACCCAGGGCCGTTCCACCTGCGATGTACCAGGCGCGATGGCGAGGCGGCCGTGTCATGGAGACGAGCGGGAGAAAACGGGGCGGGAGAAGACAGGGCGGAAGAGGGCACGGTGCATGCACGCACGATACCGCAGAAACGCTGGGCCGCCATCCTTTCTCGATTATCATTTTTAACGCCGCCATGCGAGACGGACAGGAGCGGCGCGATAGGCTGCCAGTGTGCGTCCGGTCACGCCGTGCGCGCCGTTCGCCGCCATGGGGCCGGGCGCGGTCGGACGCCGGATGATGCGGGGCGGTGGCCAGAAGGAAGGCGCCGCGAACGGGCGCATGAAGGCGCGGGTGAACGGAATGCCGCGTCCCGCCGCCGCCGGAACGTCGGCATGCGGCGTGTCGTCATCCAGAGCGAGCGTGCTGTCGCCGTTGCGCCAGAGGCCGACGACACGCCGGGCATAATCCTGACCGAGCGCGGGAGTCAGCGAATGATACGCTCCCGCCGCCGCCAGCCAGTCATGCAGCCGTTCATGCAGGGATGTGAGGAACCGGGCACCGTAACGTGCATTGCTCAGGGGGTCGAACGCTTCGTCCAGCGAGGCGAAGGCGCCGGGGTGATGATGCAGGTTGATCTGCATGCAGCCGACATCGATGGACACCGCGCCCTGCGCCTGAAAGGCGCGGACCGCGGCGATGGCCTCGGCCTTGCTGTCGTAGAAATATCCCTGTCCCTCGACATTGATCGTCCACGGCCATGCGGCGAATTCACCCTCCTTCAGACGACGGCCGCTCTCCACCTTGCTGACGGCGTCCAGCAGGCGAGGCGGCATTCCCGCCTCGCGCTCGGCGATGGTCACGGCGTCGCGGCAGGACTGCGTCGTCGCGGCGGTGAGAGCGACGGGCAGGCAGAGCAGGATCAGGGAGCAGATATGAATGAGGAATCGCGCCATGGAGGGCAGGATGGCGCAAAGAAATGAAGAAAAGGTAAAGCCCTGTCCCGGTTTTTCGTCCCGATCTCACCCGAGCGGCGCGCACGCTTTCTCCAGCCATGCCCGCGCCGCATCGTCGAGCAACGGACCGATCATTTCCAGCGTCCGCTCATGATAGGCGCGAAGCCACGCCCGCTCATCCGGTTGCAGCAGCTCCGTGACGATCAAAGACCTGTCGAACGGCACATGCCCCAATGTTTCGAATTCGAGAAACCTGCCCGGCGCGCCTACGGGGGCCGGACGCACCAGCAGCAGATTTTCCAGCCGGATGCCGTATTGGCCCATCTCGTAATAGCCCGGCTCGTCGGAGACGATCATCCCCGGCTCCAGCCCGACCGGACGCGCGACGGAGGAGATGTTCTGCGGTCCCTCATGCACCGAGAGGTAGCTGCCGATGCCGTGACCTGTCCCGTGATCGTAGTCCAGCCCGTCCTGCCACAGGAATTGCCGCGCGAGCGCATCCAGCCGGTGTCCGGGCGCGCCAAAGGGAAAGCGCGCGCGATTGAGCGCGATGTTGCCTTTCAGCACGCGCGTATAGGCTTCGCGAATCATGGTCGGCGCGGGGTCCGGGCCGGTCCAGATCGTGCGCGTCACGTCCGTGGTGCCTTGCGGATACTGGCCGCCGCTGTCGATGAGATAGATCGTGTCCGGCGTCAGGAGACGGTCCTGACCCGGGATGGCGCGGTAATGGGGCAGGGCGGCGTTCGGCCCCACGGCGGAAATCGCCGGGAAGCTCTCGCCGCGATAGGCGGGATGCAGCGCGCGGAAGCGGTCCAGCCGCTCGGCCAGCGCGGTTTCGCCGAGCCCTACGCCATGGAGGCTGACGAAATGCAGGAAGCGGCACAGCGCCGCCGAATCGTGCAGATGGACGGCGCGCGCCCCGTCCTGCTCCACGGCGTTCTTGCGGGCCTTGGGCAGTGCGCACGGGTCGGCGGCGCGGCTGACGGTCGCTCCGGCGGCTTCCAGCGTGCGGATGAACCACAGCGCGCCGCCATTGGGATCGACGCGCACCGTCTTGCCCGCCAGCCCGGCCAAAATCCCCTCCAGCGCGGCGGGCGGATGAAGCCGTATGTCGTCGCCGAGAAACGCGCGCGTGGCGACGGGAATGCGGGCTTCGTCGAGGAACAGATCCACGCCCGCATCGTCATGCAGGAGCGCGAAGGCGAGCACGACCGGGATATGCGGCACGTCATCGCCGCGAATGTTCAACAGCCACGCCAGAGCGGTGGTGTCGGCGATGAGCGCCGCGTTCTCATGGGCGGCGCGCAGGATCTCCGCGATGCGGCGGCGCTTGGAAACGCTGCTCTCGCCGGAAAGCGATTCCGGATGAGCGGCCACCATGCTGGCGGGCGGCGCGGGCCGGTCCTCCCACACCGCATCGACAGGATTCTCCGCCAGCGGGACCATCTCGACGCCCGGAACGGTCAAGGCGTCGAGACCGGCTTCGCTGACCAGACGGGGGTCGTAGCCGATCCGCACCCCCTGGGCATGGGCTTTCAGCCACTCGCGCGGCGGCGACTGGATGAGATGCCGGCGCTCCCAGATCGTCTCGTCCGTCTGTTCGGCGAGCTGAACCGTGTAGCGCCCGTCGGAAAACACCGCCGCGCGGTCGGGCAGGACGATCGCCAGGCCCGCGCTGCCGGTGAAGCCCGTCAGCCACGCCAGACGTTCGGCATAGGGCGCCACGTATTCGCCGAGAAATTCGTCGCCGCGCGGCAGGACGAAGCCGTCCACGCCGAGCCGGGACAGTTCAGCGCGCAGGCGTGCGACACGCCCGGCAGGAGACATGGCGGTCATCGATCCCTCCATCCGTCGCGGCGGCGCAGGACGAGCGTCGTCCAGTCGCCTTCGCGATAACTCCGCTCCAGCACCAGCCCCTGACGCCGGTGCGCGGCGAGAACCATGCGCGCCTGCGTGTTCAGCAGCCCGGCGAGGATCGCCGTGCCGCCCGGGGCGAGATGGCGCGCCAGATCCTCCGCCATGCGGCAGAGCGGGCGGGCGAGGATATTGGCGAAAACGAGATCGTACGGCGCATGGGCGCGGACGGCGGGCGTGCTCCAGCCATTGCCGTGCCGCGCCTTGATCAACGGGCCAAGGCCGTTCATCGCCGCGTTGCTGGCCGTCACCCGCACCGACCACGGCTCGATATCCACCGCCAGGACCGGACGGCGCAGCAGCTTCGCCGCCGCCATGGCGAGGATGCCGGAGCCGCATCCCATGTCGAGGATACGGCGCGGGCGGCGATGCGCCACGTCTTCCAGCGCGCGCAGACAGCCGCGTGTGGAACCATGTTCTCCGGAGCCGAAGGCGATGCCCGCATCCAGTGTGATGGTCAGCCGCGCGCGCGAGGCGGAGCGGTCGAGATGCGTGCCGCGAATGGCGAAGCGGCGTCCGGCATGCTGTTCGGGGAAGGCCTCGTAGGTGCGGGCGAGCCAGCCTTCCGCCTCCGTCCGCTCCCGCACCAGCGGCGCGTCGAGTCCCGTCATCAGCCGGGCGAGGGTCAGGGTGCGTTCCAGTTCGGCCTCGCCCTGGCCGATATCCTTCACCCCCTCGATCCGCCAGACGCACTGGCTGTCATCCGCCTCGAAAATGCCCACGGTCGTGCAGACCGAAGCCAGCGCGCTTTCGAAGAGCGGCACGGCGGCGTCCCCGACCGTGACCGAGATCGTTTCCAGTCCGGAGGCATGGCGGCGAACGGCGGGGCGGCGAACGGCGTGGTGGCTGGCGGCGCTCACGAAACCTGCTCCACGAAACCTGCCATGACCCTCTTCTCGCCCGTCTGCTCGAAATTCACCTGCAACCTGTCCACATCGACGCCGGTCACGACGCCATAGCCGAATTTCTGATGAAACACACGTGCGCCTACTGGAATTTCCGTTGGCGTGCCCTGATAGACGTCGGTCACGCGCGGGGCGGTCGAGGACGCCGCACGGCGACCGGCCGTGAGCGGCCCGAAGGCGAAGACCGAAGGCTGGGCGGCGAGCTGCCGCCGCTCCTGCATCGACTGGCCGCTATGGCGCACATGCGCGTCGGGGAGTTCCTCGATGAACCGGCTCGGGATGGCGTCCTGCCAGTTCGCATAGACGCGCCGCCGCGCGGCGTGGAGAATCGTCGCCCGCTTGCGCGCGCGCGTCAGCCCGACATAGGCCAGCCGCCGCTCTTCTTCCAGGCTCTTCAGCCCGCCTTCGTCGAGGCTGCGCTGGGAGGGAAACACCCCCTCCTCCCAGCCGGGGAGGAACACGGTGTCGAATTCCAGCCCCTTCGCGCCGTGCAGCGTCATGAGGCTGATCTTCTCCTCCGAGGCGGCGTCCTCGCCCTCCGTCACCAGCGCGACATGTTCGAGGAACCCTTCCAGCGTCGCGAAATCAACCAGGGCGCGCAGCAATTCGCGGATATTGTCGAGCCGCCCCGGCGCCTCAGGCGAGCGGTCGTCACGCCACATCTGGAGATAGCCCGCATCCTCCAGAAGCTGTTCGGCGGCCACGACGTGCCCTTCGCGCGCCAGCGTCTCGCGCGCTCTTGCGAAAGCGTCCATCAGCCCGAGCAGCGCCTCACGCGTCTTGCCCTTGCCGGGTGCCCCCAACTGGGCCGCGACGGCGCCGGTCAGCGGAACGCCGTGCTGCCGCGCGTCCAGATGGAGTTTCTGCATCGCCGCCGTGCCCATGCCGCGGCGCGGGACGTTGATGATCCGCTCGAAGGCGAGATCGTCGGCCGGTTGCGCGAGCACGCGCAGATAGGCGAGGCAGTCGCGGATTTCCGCTCGCTCATAGAAGCGCAAGCCCCCCACGACGCGATAGGGTATGCCGCGCGTCATCAATTGTTCCTCGAACGGGCGGGTCTGAAAACCGGCGCGCATGAGGATGGCCATCTCGGCGAGGCCATGACCGTCCGCGCGAAGCCGTTCCACCGCTCCCGCGACGATGCGCGCCTCCTCGTCCGAATCCCACACGCCGACGACCTGAACGGGCTCGCCCTCCGCATCCTCGCGCCCGGGACGGAGGGTCTTGCCCAGCCGCCCGTCATTATGGGCGATCAGCCCGGCGGCGGCGGCGAGAATCTGGGCGGTCGAGCGGTAATTGCGTTCCAGCCGCACGATTCGCGCGCCGGGGAAATCCTGCTCGAACCGCAGGATGTTTTCCACCTCCGCCCCGCGCCAGGAATAGATCGACTGGTCGTCATCGCCCACGCAGGCGATGTTGGACGGATATCCGTCCCGTTTGGCCAGCAGGCGCAGCCAGAGATACTGGATGGTGTTGGTGTCCTGATACTCGTCAACCAGAATATAGCGGAACAGGCGGTGATACTGGGCCAGCACATCGGGCTGGTTACGCAGGATCTCCACCATATGCAGCATGAGATCGCCGAAATCGCAGGCATTCACAGCCTTGAGTCGCGTCTGGTATTCCTCGTAGATGCGCCGCGCCGCGCCGCCGCCGAAATCGCTGTCCTCCGCCGGAGTGACGCGCTCGGGCGTCAAGCCGCGATCCTTCCAGCGCTGGATGACGCCCAGCATGCCCTGAGGCGGCCAGCGCTTGGTGTCGATCCGGTAGGGTTCCATCACCTGTTTGATCAGGCGGAGCTGATCGTCCGTGTCGAGAATGGTGAAGGCGGAGGTCAGGCCGACATATTCCGCGTGCCGGCGCAGCATCCGGGCGCAGAGCGCATGGAAAGTGCCGAGCCAGAGCCCCTCGACCGGCTCGCCGAGCAGCGCGCCGATGCGTTGCCGCATCTCGCGGGCGGCCTTGTTGGTGAAGGTGACGGCGAGAATCTGGAAGGGGCGCGCGCGTCCGGTCAGCAGGATATGGGCGAAGCGTGTGGTCAGCACGCGCGTCTTGCCCGTCCCCGCGCCGGCGAGGATCAGCAGCGGTCCTTCCGTGGTTTCGATCGCCTCCCGTTGCTCGGGATTCAGGCGATCGAGATACTCTGGCGTGGTCCGCGTCGGGACGGGGGGCGGTGTCTGGGTCACGCAGCAGATATAGGATCTCGGGCGCGCAACGCCAAATCCCGGTTCGTGCCCAGCGGCTCCTGGGGCGTCGTTTTTCAGGATCGGGGTTTCCAAAAGGGCGTGCTAGAGTCGCCATATGAGCGAGATGCGTTTCACCTCCACCGGACCGCAGGGCCACCGCGCCCGCATGCGCGCCCGCGTGCTGGGACATGGCGCGTCCACGCTGGCGGATTATGAACTGCTTGAAATGCTGCTGTTTCTCGGCATTCCGCGCCGGGATACGAAGCCGCTGGCCAAGGCGTTGCTCCAGCAGTTCGGTTCGCTGATCGGCGTGTGCCGCGCGCCCGGACGGCTGTTGCGGGAGGCCGGCCTGCCCGACGACGCCATCCGGGCGCTCCGCTTCCCCGCGATCGCGGCGGAACGTCTGGCGGGGGCGGAAATCCGCGCGCGTCCGGTGCTCGGGAACTGGGAGCAGCTTCTCGCCTATCTGGACAGCGCGATGCTGGGCGCGGCGGCGGGACAGTTGCGGCTATTCTATCTCGACAACCGCAATCGCCTTCTCGCGGACGAACTCTTCGACGAGGAGGAAGGAATCGCGGCCGCCCTGCGTCGCGCCTTGACCTTGCAGGCGACGGCGCTGATCGGATTCGAGATGGGTCGGGCAGGAGACGCGTCGCCCGCCTGCGGAGGTGAGCGGGCGGCGCTGTTACGCCGGTTGGAGGACGCCGGCCGCCCGCTCGCCCTTACCCTGCATGACGCGATCCTGATCGACGGGAGCGGACCGCGCAGCTTCCGTCAGGAAGGCTGGTTGTAGCCCCGGCCTCGGTGTTCGCCTCAGTTCGCGAGGCGGACGACCTTGTGGCCCGTCTTCGACCCCAGCTCGCGCGCGTCCAGCGTGCCGTCGGCGTCCGTATCGGCCGCCTTGAACTGCGAATCGACCGCCGAAAGATATTCGGTCTTGTCGAGCGTCCGGTCGTTGTCGGTGTCGTATTTCGCCACGGCGGCCTTGCCGCCCGCGCCCTTCAGTTCAGACGCGTCAACCGTGCCGTCATGATCGGTGTCGAGTGCCGTGAACTTCGCATCCGCGGCGGCTTTCGCCTCATCGACGCTGACCGTGCCGTCATGGTCGGAATCGAGGTGCTGCAATGCCGCCGATCCGCTCGCGGCGAAGGAGGCGGCGGGGACGAGCAGGCCGAGCCCGAGGAAGGAGGCCGCGAAAAATGAGGAAGAACGCATGGAACAGTCTCCTGAGGAGTGGAACTGCACCAAGATCTATGGACACGTCCGTGTGATCGCAAGAGCGCGCGGCACTATACATATAATATAATAAAAGACATATACAGTCATAAAAATAGCCGCGTCCCGGTTTGACTTCCGGTCTTCCCTGGAGCCTTGGCCCCCGCGTTTTTCAAGATCGGGGGTTTTTCAAGGGACGACCGCCCTTTGGCGGGACAAATCAGGCCGCGGGCCGATGCCGCCACGCCGCCGCAAGTTGTGCCCGGATCATCCCGCCGAGCGCCTCGGGCCGTTCGCACAGCACGTCCGCACCGGCGGCGGTGAGTTCCGCGTTGCCACCATACCCCCAGAGGACGCCGATCGTCCGCAGATGATTGGCCTGCGCGCCCGTGATGTCGAAGCGCCGGTCGCCGATCATGACCGCCTTGTTGGACGGGATGGCGTGGTCGCGCAGAATCCGCGCGATGAGTTCCGGCTTCTCCGCGCCGCTGTCATCCGGGTTCGCGCCGCAGATCTCGTCGAACAGCCGGTCCAGCCCGTGGGCTTGCAGAATGTCCCGGGCCAGGAAGGCGGGTTTCGAGGTGGCGGTGAAGAGCCGCGCGGGGGAGGCGGCGATGCGGTGCAGCAGATCGGCGATGCCGTCATAGAGCGGGGTCTGGAAGCGCCCATGGGTCTGGTAGCGGGCGCGGTAGATCTCGACCGCTTCCGCCACGCGATGCTCGTCATAGGGACGCAGGACTTCCTCCATGAGTTCGGCCAGAGGCGGCCCGACCACCCATGTCAGGTCTCGCGCGGGATCGGGCTCGTGGCCGAGGCGCGCGATCACGTGATGCAACGTCGAGACGATCCCCTGCCGGGAGTCGATGATCGTGCCGTCGAGATCGAAAAGAATGGCGGAGGCTGGATCGAGATCGTGAAAGGACGTCATAATCGCCTCATGATGCCTGCCGGGTGTCGGAAAAGCTAGGGGCCGGTCGTGTCCGGACCCTCGGGCAATGACTTCAGGACGAGGCGTGAAGACCATGGCGGAGGGATCGGAGGGGGAGAGCCTGACGTTTCCGGAGGCTGGGAGCGTTCAGGAGCCCTGGGTCGCGCTCCTGACCGGGCGCGGGCGTCATCTCGACGATGCGACGCTGATCCGCCTCTTCGTCCTCGTCGTGGCGGGGAAGGGCGAGCGGTCTGAGCGCCTCTCCGCGATCCTTCAGGCGCGCTACGGCACGTTTTCCGCGCTGCTTTGCGCGTCCGACGACGAATTGCGCGGCATTCGCGACATCGGGCAGCATCTGATCCCGATGGTGCGCGTGCTGCATGAGGCGGCCGTCCGCTATACGCGCGCGCGAATGGATGCGGCCGATGTGCTGGGCGACGAGGCGAGCCTGCTGGACTACCTCACCGCCCGGCTGGCGCGCGAGCCGGTCGAGCAGTTCCGCGTGCTGTTTCTCGGCGAGGGGCGCAGGCTGATCGCCGACGAGGCGCAGGCGCGTGGGACCGTCAACCATACGCCGGTCTATCCCCGCGAGGTCGCCCGCCGCGCCATGGAGCTGGGGGCGGCGTCCGTCGTGCTGGTGCATAATCATCCGAGCGGAGACCCGACGCCGTCGGAGGCCGATCTCGTCATGACCCGGCAGATTCAGGCCGGGCTGGCGGCGATCGGGATCGAGACGGCCGATCACTTCATCATCGGCAATGGGCGGCATATCAGCTTCCGGGCGCTCGACCTGCTTTGACGTGCATCCGCGAACGGGCGCTCGCCCTTTGGAATCCCTTGGTTTCGAACCTCAAGCCTGCGGGTTTCAGGATTCCCGCTGTCGGGCGAGCGGGCCGAGCGCCGCGCTGATCCCCGCTTCGCCCGGCAGCGCGCCGAAGGGGAAGCGGATGGTGACATGCCCCATCTTGCGCCCGGGACGCGCCTCCGCCTTTCCGTACAGATGCAGCGCCTGGCCCGGGCTGGCGAGGATGGCGTCGCACAGCGCCATGTCGTCCGGGCCGATCAGGTTTTTCATCACCGCATCGCCATGCCGCATGGCGGGGGGCAGCGGCAGCCCGGCCACCGCGCGGACATGCATCTCGAATTGATCCGCGAGACAGGCATCCATGGTCCAGTGGCCGGAATTATGCGGGCGCGGCGCGATCTCGTTGACGAGCAACCCGCCATCGGCCGTCACGAACATCTCGACGCCCATGAGCCCGACCAGTTCCAGCCCTTCGGCGACCCGCGCGGCCAGATCCTGCGCCGCGCGGGCCAGTTCCGGCGCGACCGGAGCGGGTGCGAGGCTGAGGTCGAGAATGCCGTTCCGGTGGATGTTCTGCGTCGCGTCGAAGCAGCGCACCGTGCCGTCGATCCCGCGCGCGACCATCACGCTGATCTCGCGGTCGAAATCGACATAGCCTTCGGCGATCAGCGGCCAGGGGGGGGCTGCGATGTCCAGCGCCGCGAATGCCGCCGCGTCGGGCAGGGGGAACTGACCCTTGCCGTCATAGCCGAGCCGGGTGGTCTTGAGGATCAGCGGAAAGCCGAGTGCGGCGATCGCGGCGTCAAGCTCCGCCGCGTCGCGCGCGGGACGCCATGGCGCGGTCGCCGCGCCGAGTTCCGCCAGGCGCGTTTTCTCGGCGATCCGGTCCTGACTCGTTTCGAGGATCGCACGGCCGGGACGCACCGGACGCAGGGATTCGAGCAGGGCCAGCCCTGTCGCCGACACATTCTCGAATTCGAAGGTCACGACATCGACATGCGCGGCGAAATCGCGCAACGCCGCTTCGTCGTCATACGCGCCGAGCGTGACGCCGCGCGCCACCTCGGCCGCCGGGCTGTTCGTCTCGGGCGTCAGGATATGGACGTGAAATCCCAGCCGCGCCGCCGCCATGGCGGACATGCGCCCGAGCTGGCCGCCGCCGACGATGCCGATCGTCGCGCCCGGGCGGAAGATCCGCGGCGCGCTCACCCTTCCGGCGTGTCCGCGACGGCCGCGGTCTGCATCGCGCGCCAGGTTTCCAGCCGCGCGGACAGGGCGGGGTCGGACAGGGAAAGGATCGAGGCGGCGAGGATGCCCGCGTTCAGGGCGCCGGACCGTCCGATGGCCAGCGTCCCGACCGGCACGCCGCCCGGCATCTGCACGATGGAGAGCAGCGAATCCATACCCTTGAGCGCGTGGGATTCCACCGGCACGCCGAGCACCGGCAGGATGGTCCAGGCCGAGACCATGCCCGGCAGATGCGCGGCCCCCCCGGCGCCGGCGATGATGACCTTGAGTCCGCGCCCCTGCGCCCCGCGTGCGTAGTCCGCCAGGCGATCTGGTGTCCGGTGCGCCGACACGATGCGGACCTCATGCGGCACGTCCAGCCCGCGCAGGAAATCGGCCGCCGCGCGCATGGTCTCCCAGTCCGACTGGCTGCCCATGACGAGGCCGACCAGCGGGGCGCCAGCGAGCGGATCGACTTCGGCCAGCGGGGAGGCTCTCTCGCTCATCTTGTCACTCAGGTCTTTCATTCGCGTTGCATTCGCGTGCCTGGAGCCGGGAAGACATCAGGCGATATTATCAGGGATCAGGGAGTTTTCGATATAGGTGATCTCGTCCTTGAGCAGGAGCTTGCGCTTCTTGAGCCGCTGAAGCTGAAGCTGGTTCAGAGGATGCTGCACGAGGCGCTCGATGACGGTGTCGAGATCGCGGTGTTCGCTCCGTAATTCATGCAGGCGGCGCAGCAGCGTCTCCTGATCGCCAGACATCATGATTGGTCCGGTTCCCCTCTTCGGCAGCCCGTTTCCCGGCCGTCAGGCCCGAAAAAACGGACATATCATGCTGTTGGCGTTCCGATCCAGCGTTCAGCCGTTGCCGTCCTCAATCTCCGGCATGACGACCGGCGCGACCTGCCCCTCGCGGGCGAGTCTCTCATTGGCCGCCGCGACGGCGGCGTTCAGATCCGACTGGCTGCACAGGCCGAGAATGACGGGATCGCGCGGTTTGATATTGGCGCTGTTCCAGTGCTGGCGATCGCGGACCTTGGCGATGGTGTCCTTCGTGGTGCCCAGCAGCTTGATGATCTGCGCCTCGTTGAGCTGCGGAAACTGGCGCAGGACGAAGGCGATCGCATCCGGGCGGTCGTTGCGTTTGGCGATCGGGGTGTAGCGTGCGCCCTTGGCGCGGCGGGCGACGGGATTGGACGTGCCGGCCAGGCGCAGGCGCGCCTCGGAATCCTTTTCGCAGCGCGCGATTTCCTCAGCAGTTACCTGGTGATTGGCGATCGGATCATAGCCGTTGATTCCCGCCGCGACCTCGCCGTCGGCGATCGCCTGCACCTCGAGCGGGTGCATGCCGCAGAATTCGGCGATCTGGGTGAAGGTCAGGGCTGTCTTCTCGATAAGCCAGACAGCCGTGGCCTTCGGCATGAGGGGAAGCGTCATTGTCTCGAATCATCCTGCGGTGAGGGTCTGCGTCCGGTGCGGCGCCGCCGCAGGTGCCGAGAGGATCGGAAAGACGCGCCCCGCCGGAGCAAGGGCTTCGCGGCACCTGCTGAATGCGCTGCGAAGATGGCTGAGGATATGGCGGTTGATCGCGCGCCGGGTCAAGGGCTTTCCGCCGGAAAGGGTGCGGAAAAAAGAGCGGGCCCCGGCAGGGGCCCCGCAACGAAAAGGAGGGTTCGCCCTCCTTTTCATCATGCGTCTTTGCGTCACGCGGCCAAGATCGTGCCGCTCCTTCTGGCCGCCCCTTCAGGCCGCATGGGCCGGAACGGTTTCATTGGCGGCCTCAAGCGTCACGGCAGCCGGCGCGCCCGCGGTGATGGGAATGCGGCGCGGCTTGAGCGCCTCAGGCGTCACGCGGCGGATGGCGATGGCGAGCATGCCGTTCGTCAATGTCGCCTCGCCGATCTCGATATGGTCGGCCAGCACGAAGCGGCGTTCGAACGCACGGGTCGCGATGCCGCGATGCAGGATTTCCCCCTTGCGGGCCGGTTCGGGGACCGCGCCGCGAATGACCAGCGTATTATCCGCGAGCGTGACCTCGACATCCTCCGGGCTGAACCCGGCCAGCGCCATGGTCAGTTCGTAGTCGTTCTCGCCGGTCTTTTCGATGTTGTAAGGGGGATAACCCGTGCCCGCAGGCACGCTGGCCGCGCTGTCCACAAGTCGCGCGAGACGGTCGAAGCCGATCGCGGTACGGAAAAGCGGCGCGAAATCATAGGTCATAAGAACCTCCTCCAAGGCAGATTCATCTCTTGACGGCCTCCGGAACGGCAGGCCGCCATATTTGCTGTCATCGCGGCCCGTTTGCCGGCACCGCGATGAAACCGAGATTGTGCCGCGCCCCGGTTTTTCAAGAGGGGCGCCGGAGGGGGAGGGAGGAAGCGGCTTACTTGTTCGTGCGCGCGCCGATCCCGGCGAAACGCTTGTTGAACTTCGCGACCTGTCCGCCGGAATCGATCATGCGATGCACGCCCGTCCAGGCGGGATGGGATTTCGGGTCCACGTCGAGACGCAGCGTGGCGCCCGCGCTGCCATAGCAGGAACGGGTCTTGTACTCGGTGCCATCCGTCATGATGACGTTGATCTCGTGGTATTCAGGGTGAATGCCGGACTTCATGATATTCTCCTCGGGGGCTCCGATGCCGACCGGAGCGATCCGCGCGCTCTTATAGGAAAGTCGTCGGCGGGGAAACCTTATAATGGGGGTCGGATCGTGAAAAGACACGCGCAAGGAAATCGGGCGGAACGGCGGCATCGTTCATTTTCATGAAGCACCTTTCGGAAAAATGAGCGATTCGTTAAGCTCGGCGGCGCGCCTACGCCCTGTCTTGTCATTAAGGAGATCCATATTGTGAGCATGAGTCCGTCGAAACTTCACGTCCCCGGATGGGTGGCCGAATTCAAGGCCTTCATCATGCGTGGCAATGTGATCGACCTTGCCGTCGGCATCATCATCGGCGTGGCCTTCACCGCCATCGTCAACAGCCTCGTCAAGGACATCCTGACGCCGTTCATCGGCCTGCTCACCGGCGGGATCGACTTCACCAACATCTTCTGGACGCTCAAGGGGCCGGTGGAGCCGACCCTGACCGAAGCCCAGAAAGCCGGGGCGGTGACCGTCAATCTCGGCGTTTTCCTCAACGCCCTCATCCAGTTCGTCATCGTGTCCTTCGCCATCTTCTGGCTGGTGAAGATCATTTCCAAACTGCATCGCAAGGCTGAGGCGGCGCCTCCCGCGCCCAGCTCGACCGACGTGCTGCTGACCGAAATCCGCGATCTCCTCGCCCGCGATCGCCAGCCTCCTGCGGTCTGACGCTCCCGGCCGGGCTTGGCCCGGCCGCACGGATGGGACAGGATGCGGCCGCATGACGTGTTTCCGCATTCTGCTCCCGGCCTTCGCTCTCCTCTCGCTCTCCGCCTGCGCGACGCAGGGGCGTGGCGATCTGATGGCGTCGCGCACCCCCGACACCTTGTTGACGAGCTATCTCGTGGCGACCGGCATGGTCGAGCACCGGCTGGTCGCCCGGATCGCCGCGCGTCAGGCCACCCGCCAGGACGTCGATCTGGCCGTCGCCGTCGATCATAATGCCTGGACCATGGTGCGCCGGGCCATTCTCCAGCCGAGTCCGGAGAATATGCGGCGGGCGGATGACAGCCTGCGCCAGTTGCTCCAGCAGGCGCCGGAACCTTCGCCTCCCGCCGCCGCGCTTCCCGTCGCCTCACCCTGACCTTGCCCTGATCCTGTCCCGGCCTTGATCGCGCGCCCGTCTGGCCGCGTTTCGGTTCAGCGCGCCTGACGCAGCCGTTTCTCGCCCATCAGCAACAGAAGAGGGGCGGCGATGAAGATCGAGGACGACGTGCCCACGACGATGCCGAAGAGCATCACGGTCGCGAAACCCGCCAGAGTGTGGCCGCCGAACAGGGCCAGCGGCAGGGCGGCGAGGAACACGGTCGAGGACGTGCCGAGCGTCCGGTTCAGCGTCTCGTTGATCGACAGATCGAGCAGTTCCCGCAACGGCATCGTGCGGTATTTCCGCAGGTTCTCGCGCACGCGGTCATAGACCACGACCTTGTCGTTGGTGGAATAGCCGAGGATGGTCAGGATCGCCGCGACCATCACCAGATCGAATTCGAAACGCGTGACGGCCAGAAAGCCGACGGTTTTCGTCAGGTCGAGGATCAGGGTGACGACGGCGGAGATGGCGAATTCGCGCTCGAACCGCACCCAGATATAGATGAGGATCATCACGAGGCTGCATCCGAGCGCCAGCAATCCGTCGCGGAACAGTTCGCTTGACACGGTCGCCCCGACCGCGTCCGCCCGCAGGATCTGCGTGCCGGGCTGGGCCTGGGCCACGGCCTTGCTGACGGTATCGACGAGATGCTGCGTCTCGGCTTCCTGAGCGGGGCCGGAGGCGGGCGAATCGAGCTGGATCAGCACGTCGTCCGCCGCGCCGAAACGCTGGATGCCCGCCGCCGTGACATGGACGGCCGCCAGGGCCTGTCGCAGCCTGCCGAAATCCGCCGGCCCTTGCGTGCGCGCCTCGATCACCACGCCGCCGCGGAAATCGAGCCCGAGCTTCAGGCCGGGATGGAAGAACAGCACGACGGAAAGCAGCGAGAGCACGGCGGACGTCGCCAGCCCGGCATAGCGCCCGCGCATGAACGGGATGCGCTTGTCGTCGCGAACGAAGCGGAAGAGGGGATGGGACAGCATGGACGATCAGACCGGCAGTTCGGAGGGACGGGTGAGGGCATACCAGCGCACCACGAGCAGACGCGACAGGACGAGCGTCGTGAAGAGCGTGGTGACGATGCCGATGGTGATCGTCAGGGCGAAGTTGCGCACGGGCCCGGTGCCGAAGACGAACAGCATCACATGGGCGAGGAACGCCGTCGCATTGCTGTCCACGATCGTCCCGGTCGCGCGTTCGAAGCCGACCTGCAACGCCGCCAGCGGCGCGCGTCCGCGCTTCACCTCCTCGCGGATGCGCTCGTTGATGAGGATGTTCGCATCCACCGCCATGCCCAGCGTGAGCAGCATGCCCGCCATGCCGGGCAGCGTCAGGGTGGTCTGGAAGAGTGTGAGGATCGCCGTCATCAGGACGAGGTTCGCCACCAGAGCGAGATCGGCATAGAGGCCGAAGCGCGCATAGAAGAGCAGCATGAAGAGCATGACCAGAACGAGGCCGAGAGCGAGGCTGATCGCTCCCGCGCGGATCGAATCCGCGCCGAGCGACGGGCCGATGCTGCGTTGTTCGATGACCGCGAGCGGCGCCGGGAGGGCGCCCGCGCGGAGCATCAGGGCGAGATCCGTGGCCGACTGCGCGGTGAAGTTGCCGGTGATCTGGCCGCGGCCGCCCGGGATCGGCCCCTGGATGACGGGGGCCTCGATCACCTTGTTGTCCAGCACGATGGCGAAGCGTTGGCCGACATTGCTCGCCGTGGTGTTGGCGAAGGCGGCGGCTCCGGCGTGGTCGAAGGCGAAGTCCACGGCCCAGTTGCCGGTCTGCTGGTCGATGACCGCGCCGGCATTGGTCAGGTCCGCGCCGTCCACCTCGACATGGTCCATGACCGGCAGGGTCTGGCCGGTGCTGATGTCCGGCAGCAGGGTGACACCGGGCGGGGCGACCGTGCCGCTGACGGGGGGAGCGACGAGGCGGAAGGTCATCTTGGCCGTGGTGCCCAGCAGCGTCTTGATGCGCTCGGGATCGCTGATGCCGGGCAGTTCGACGACGATGCGGTCATCGCCCTGGCGTGCGATCGAGGGGTCGATCGCGCCCGTGCCGTCGATCCGGCGGCGGACGATCTCGATGGATTGCGTCAGCGCCTCGCCCGCCCGCCGGGCGAAGGCCTTCTGGCTCAGCGTGATGACGATCCGGTCCCCGGTTGCCGACCCGGTCCCCGGCCCTGCTCCTGCCATCGAGACGGAGAATTCACCCGGCATGGTCTGCGTCATGTCGGCCACGGCCTGACGGGCCGCCGCGGCTTCCGACGAATCGCGCGGCTGGAAGCTCAGACTCCGCGTCGCAGGATCGCGCCGGAAATCACGATAGCCGAGTCCCTTGGCGATCAGCGCCTGCCGCGCGCCGTCTTCCAGCGTTTGCAGCCGGTCGGCGACGAGGCTCTTGCGGTCGATCTGGAGCAGCAGGTACGAGCCGCCGCGCAGATCCAGCCCGAGATGGATCTGCCGCCAGGGGAGGTGCGGAGCGGGAGCGCGGAAGAAATTCGGCAGGCAGAGCAGGACGCCCAACAGGCAGATGCCGAGTGCGCCCAGCATTCTGGCGCGGCTGTAATACATCATCGACGGCGCTGGACCCTTCCGCAGACAGCGTTCGGCGCGGCGGAGACCGCGCAATCAGGGCGCGAAGATGCCGATAGCCGCGCCGGAAGGCAACTGCCGCATGCGATCGTCATGACAGAAGATCGTGCGGCTGCTACAGCAAGGGGCATGAAACGAGAGTCGCACGCCGCGCGCCGGCTTCGCACGGGCATTGTCGGAGCCGGGCATTTCGGCCGGTTCCATGCGTTGAAATCGCGGGACGCGACCCGCGAGGATCTGGTGGCGCTGTTCGACCCCGATCCCGGGCGCGCGGCCCTCGTGGCGCGCGAGGCGGGATGTGCGGCCGCCCCGTCATTCGAGGCGTTGCTGGACGAGGTCGAGGCCGTGATCGTCGCCGCCCCGGCGGAGCATCATTTCCCGCTCGCCACGGCCGCGTTGCGGGCCGGGCGGCATGTTCTGGTGGAAAAGCCCGTCGCCGCGACGGTCGAGGAAGGTGCTGCGCTGGTCGAGCTGGCGGAGCGCGCCGGGCTGGTGCTTCAGGTCGGGCATCTCCTGCGCTATTCCGCCGAGCATCGCGCCATTTCCGAGCGGATCGGCCGTCCGCTTTATATCGAGGCGACGCGCATCGCGCCCTTCAAGCCGCGCGGCACGGATGTCTCGGTCATTCTCGATCTGATGATCCATGATCTCGATCTCGTGCTCGCGCTGGTGAACAGCGCGATCGAGTCGGTGGACGCGCTCGGCGTCGCCGTGTCCTCGGCCCATGAGGACATCGCCAATGCGCGCGTGCGCTTCGTCAATGGCTGTGTTGCGACCATCACCGCCAGCCGCATCTCGCTCAAGACGGAGCGGCGGATGCGGATTTTCTCGGAAGAGGGCTATTTGTCCGCCGATTTCATGCAGCGGGAACTCAGCTTCATCGGCCGTGAGCGCGGTTTGCCGCTGCCCGGCACCGGCGGATTCCGGCGCGAGGCGGTGCGGTGGGACGATCATGACAGTCTGAGCGCGGAACACGAGGCGTTCGCTGCTTCCTGTCTCGACGGCGCGCCCGTTCTGGTCGATGGGCGGGCGGGGCTGCGGGCGCTGGATGCGGCATTGCGGGTGAAGGCCAGCATGGACGCGACGCGGCACAGGATGAGCGAATCGGGGCTGATCGGCGAGTAGACGTCCGGTCCCGGGATTTGATGGCGCGCTTCCTCTTCCGAAGAGAACGCCAGAGAGAACGACGACGCGCCCCGGGCGCGGAACGGCGCTAAGTTCGTTCCAGCTCTTCCCGCTTCGTCTCCAGTTCGATCCAGCGTTCCTCCGCCTGCGTGAGGTCCGCCTGCCGCGTTTCCAGCGTGGCGGTGAGGGTCTGGAAGCCCGCCGGATCGCGCTGATAGAGCGCCGGATCGGCGAGTTTTTCGCGCAGGGCGACGATCTCGGCTTCGATGGCCGCGATTTCGCCCGGCAGGCTGTCCAGCACGCGCTGGTCCTTGTAGCTCAGTTTCTTCTGGGCGCGTTGCGGCTTCCCTCCCGGCGAGGCGGCGACCGGACGAAAGGTGTCGCGTCGTGGCGCGCTGTCGGGGCGCTGGGCCAGCATGTCGCTGTAGCCGCCCGCATATTCGATCCACTTGCCGTCGCCCTCCGCCACAAGGACAGATGTCGCCACGCGGTCGAGGAAATCGCGGTCATGGCTGACCAGCAGGACGGTTCCGGCGTAGTCGGCCAGCATCTCCTGCAACAGATCGAGCGTTTCGAGATCGAGATCGTTGGTCGGTTCGTCCAGCACGATGAGGTTGGACGGGCGGGCGAGCGCGCAGGCGAGGGCGAGACGGCCGCGTTCGCCGCCCGAGAGACTGCCGACCGGCGTGCGCGCCTGTTCCGGGCGGAAGAGAAAATCCTTCATGTAGCCGATCACGTGACGCTTCTCGCCGCCGACCTGCACCATGTCGCCCGAGCCGCCCGTCAGCGTGTCGGCGAGGGTCATGGCGGGATCGAGCGCAGCGCGGCGCTGATCCAGCGTCACGAGGGAGACGGAGGGGCCGAGCGTGACGGTCCCGGCGTCCGGCGCCATCTCCCCGGTGAGCAGATGCAGCAGCGTCGTCTTGCCCGCGCCGTTCGCCCCGACGATGCCGAGCCGGTCGCCGCGCAGCACGCGGAGATCGAGGTCGCGCACGATGGCGCGATCGCCATAGCTCTTCCCCACGTTCTCGGCGGCGATCGTGATCTTGCCGGTCGTCTCGGCGTCGCTGACGCTCATGCGCATCTGCGCCGGGCCGCGCGCCATCTCCTTGCGTCGCACCCTGAGGGCGGCGAGTTCGGCGACGCGGCGGACGTTCCGCTTGCGCCGCGCCGTCACGCCGTAGCGCATCCAGTCCTCTTCGCGGGCGATCCGCCGGGTGAGCTTGTGCGCCTCGGTTTCTTCCTGCTCCAGCACCTCCTCGCGCCAGGACTCGAACCGCGCGAATCCCTGCTCGAGTCGGCGCGTCACGCCCTGGTCGAGCCAGACCACGGCGCGGGAGAGCGTCTCCAGCAGCCGACGGTCGTGGCTGATGACGATCATCGCGGCGCGCGAGGCGATGAGTTCCTTTTCCAGCCACGCGATGGCGGGCATGTCGAGATGATTGGTCGGCTCGTCGAGCAGCAGAAGGTCCGGGCGCGAGGCCAGCGCGCGGGCCAGGGCCGCCCGGCGCGCCTCGCCGCCCGAGAGGCTTCCGGCCGTTTCGCCGCCGGAAAGTCCGAGTTCCGCCAGCATGGCGCGGGCCTGGAACTGCTCCGCTTCCTCCAGCCCGGCGCTGACATAGTCATAGGTCGTGGAGAAGCCCGAAAGATCCGGCTCCTGAGCGAGGTAGAAGGCGCGCGCGCCGGGCTGGAGGAAGCGCGTGCCCGAATCGGCCTGCACCTCTCCCGCCGCGAGTCTCAGCAGGGTGGATTTGCCCGAGCCGTTGCGTCCGACGAGGCAGACGCGCTCTCCCGGCTGCACGCCGATGGCCGCGCCGTCGAGCAGCGGACGGCCGCCGAGGGAATAGACGATATCCTGGAGGAGAAGCAGAGGAGGGGCCATGCCCGCTTATGTGTCGCGGAGCCGGTGCGTGCAAGCGGGGGGCTTGTCGGGCGTGCGGTTTGAACTTCCGGCGGGGGGCCTGCGTCAGGGCTCTTTCAGAAGGCCGTCAGCCCGCCCGTGACGGCCTGATAGGTGGTGATCGCGAGGGTCAGCGGCTCGAAGGGTTTGGTGATGACGAAGGAGGGCTCTTCCGTCTCGCTGGTCAGCAGGCGCTCGGGATAGGCGGTGACGAAGACGACCGGGATGTCATGCGTCTTCATGATGCGCCGCACCGCCTGCATGCCGTCCCCGCCCGCGCCGAGATTGATGTCGGCGAGGATGAGCCCGGGACGCAGGGTGGAGGCGAGGCGCACGGCGTCGGCCTCCGTATGGGCGACGGCGGCGACGGCGTGACCGCATTCCTCCACCACGTCCTGAATGTCCATGGCGATGATCGGCTCGTCCTCGATGATGAGCACGCTGGTCGAGGCCGTGCGGCGCAACCCGTCATGCGCCTTGGCCAGTTCTTCCAGCGCCTCTCCTTCCTTCATGCCGAGGATGCGGGTGGCGGAAGGCAGGGACAGACCCTCCAGCGCGGTGAGCAGCAGGAGCGCGCGTTGCGTGAAACTCAGGCCGGCGGTGGCTTTTGTCACGCGCGCCGCGCAATGTTGAGCCACGCGCCGATACAGGTTATGCCGTATCGGGAGACCGTCCCCCTCTTCGGCGAGCAGATTCTCCAGGGACAGCTTGACCAGTACGTCGCCCTCTTTCTGGCTTCCGGCCAGCGCCCTTCCGAAGCGTCGGCCATAGGGCAGGGCCTGGACGAGTTCCTGGCGTCTGGCGTCCATCATGAGGTCAGATCTCCCGGCCAATCTGCCTGCGCTCATCGCGTGCGGAGGCAGGGCCGGGCGGAATTATGGCATTTCTGCATCGGAACGCCAACATCACGACGCTGACATCCGCCGGTGCCGCGTCGCTCGGAGGTTTTTCCCCTTCATGTCCAGCAGAGCCCGTCCGGCCGCGCCTGTTCTGCCTCCCGCAGGAGGGTGGTCCTCCGTGCGGCAAGGGCTGGCGGCGCTGCTGCCGGATCTGCGCGGCTTCGCGCGCTTCCTCACGCGCGATCCGGCGGCGGCGGACGATCTCGTGCAGGACACGATCGTTCGCGCGCTCGCCGCGCAGGCGCAGTTCATGCCGGGCACGTCCCTCAAGGCCTGGCTGTTCACGATAGAGCGCAACGCCTTCCACGAGCATTGCCGGCGCCATGCGCGGGAAAAGGAAATCGTGGGCGACATGGAAAACGCCGCGCGGGAGAATGGCGGCGAGAACGGCGGCGCGCCGATGACCGACCAGATGCTCGACCTGCATGACATGCTATGGCAACTGCCGGACGAATACCGCGTGGCGCTCATTCTCGTCGGCGCTCAGGAACTGACCTACGAGGAGGCCGCGCAGATCTGCGACGCGCCCCTGGGGACGATGAAGGCGCGGGTCTCGCGGGCGCGGTCGAAACTCGCCGCTCTGGCCGGCGCGGCACTTCCAGATGATGAAAAATACAATAAAATCAATGAAATATAAAATTCTTGCGGGAAGTGTCCGATTTTTCTCCCGCCCCGGCAACCTTTCCGGCGCGCCGTTCATTGATCTGGCAGAAGCTTATTGAAGCGAAGGATCAGACCATGACGACGCAGACCTTTCACGATCAGGTCATCGCCATTCTCCCGAAGCTCCGTATCCAGGCGCTGTCCCTGGCCCGCAACCGCGCCGCCGCGGACGATCTGGTGCAGGACGCCGTCTGCAACGCGCTGGCCGCCCAGGACAGTTTCATTCCCGGGACGAATTTCTCGGCCTGGATGCATCGCATCCTGCGGAACCGCTTCATTTCCGATCTCCGCAAGCGCCGCGACACGGCGGATATCGACGACGTGCCCGCCTCCTCCTTCGCGACCAATCCGACACATGAGGACAATCTGGCGCTCAAGGATCTGTCCATGGCGCTGTCCCGCCTGCCCGCCGACCAGCGCGAGGCGCTCGTCATGGTCGTGGTGCAGGGCATGAGCTACGAGGAACTGGCGGAAGCCAGCGGATGCGCCGTCGGCACGGCCAAGAGCCGCGTGTTTCGCGCCCGCCGCCAGCTTGAGGCCTGGATGACCGGCGATCTTCCGACGAATGATAAATTGCGCGTGCGGGTGACGGCTTTGCGCGCGGTCCTCGACCAGCGCCGCCGCGAAGGGCACGACGATGAGGATCTTCTCTCCTTCTGATCTCCGGTCGGCAAACCTCGGGGCGTGGGGTGGCTGTCTGTCCGGTAACGGAGGATCGCATGGGCCGCATGACGCCGACAGCGCTTTCATGCTCCCGCAGCTTCAGGCCCGCGGTACGGGGAAAGCAACGTTGCTTCTTGAGTTCATGGCGGCGAAACCATAGACGGCGGGAAGAATAGTATTACGGGGTCGGGCCGTGCTGGATGCTAATTCGGAAACCGGGGGTAGACAGATGAGCGGGGGGAAGGACGGCAAGGAGCCCGCGGCCCGTCCCGACCCGGAGTCTGCGTTCGACCTGTGGTTGAAGAGGGGCCTGCACCAGCTTTTCGACAGCGTCGCCAATGAGCCGGTGCCGGAAGAACTGTTGCGCCTGATCGATGAAGATCGGGAGGGCAAGGAAGAGGGTGAGACGTAAGGCTCATTCCCGGAAGCGGGCCCGGGGACGAGGTGTCTGATGTGGTCATTCGGCCTGCCCAGGCTCTTCGACACGGTCGGCACGAGAGTGATGGCGCTCATCATGGGCACGACCATGCCGCTCGCGTTGATTGCCGGTCTTCTCGCCTGGCACAGCTATCTCGCGACCATATCGGAGAGCGCGGGGCGCGTCGCGATGGCGGCGAATCTCGTGCGCGGCGAGTTGGTCAGCGATCTCGCGCGGACGCGGATGGCGTTGCGCATTTTCCTTACCTCGGGCGTCGTGTATCAGGATGTCCCGCGTGCGGCGGACATGCTCGAAACCCTGTCGCCCGGAAGCTACTGCATTTTCGCATTGATCGGGCAGGATGGCCGGATCCTCCAGTCCTTCGGGCATAATGGCGACAGCACCCTGCGATGCGGCCGTCTCGTCATCGCGCGGGAAGACGCGGTCTCATGGCTGAGGCCGGGGCCGGGCGACGCGCGGCAGGACGTGACCCTGCTGCCGGAAAAGATGACGCCGCTGGTGCGCGTGGCGGCCCCCGTCTCCTATCTCGATGCCGAAAACCGGCGCCGGAACGGCACCATCGTGGCGGTGGAGGCGCTGTCCATCGACGCGCTGCGCGCCATGACGACGGAGATGCGCACGAGCCCGTCATATAATTCCGTGGAGATCTGGATCGCGTCCAGCACGGTCGATCCCGTGCTGCTCGCCCGTCCCTTTTCCTCGGGCGAAACGGGCTGGAGCAGGCCGGCGCTCGATCGGGCGCACGCGCTCTTCGCCGCCGGGGGCAGAAGCAGCGGCTTTCTCGAGGCGGGGACGTATTACGCCGTTGCTCCGCTCATCGGCGACATGATGATCGTCGCGCGGTCCTCCCGGAACGAGGCGGAGCAGCGGGCGCTCAATCTGTTTCTCGCGCGGGTGCTGCTGATCGTGGCGCTGCTGGGGCTGGAATTCGTGGCCGTCGCCTATGCGGCGCATGCTTATGTGGTCGCGCCGCTGGAGAAACTGGCCACGGCGGTGACGGACTGGCGAAGGCGGAACGTCTTCGAGGTCGCCGAATCGCGCGCCTTGCCGCTGGAGATCCGTCATCTTGAGCGGGCGTTCCGCCGCGCCATCGGGCGACTGGCCAGACATGAGGAGCGTCTGCGGCGCGCCGGGCGGCAGCAGGAGGCGCTGATCCGCGAGATTCATCACCGGGTGAAGAACAATCTTCAGATCGTCGCCTCCCTGCTCAATCTCCAGGCGAACCGGGCCACCGACACCGAGGTGCGTGAGGAGTTCCAGCTCGTGCGCGACCGCGTGCGGGCGCTGGCGACGCTGCATCGCTATCTCTATCCCGAAGGCGGCATCGCCGCCCTCGATATCGTGGCGTTTCTGGAAGAGCTGTGCGGCCAGATCTATCTCTCCCAAGGGGTGGCGACGAATGGGCGCGTCAGGCTGCGACTCGAGGTCGAGCCTGTCCCCTTATCGCCGGACCAGGCCGTGCCGCTCTCCCTGATCGTCAACGAGACGGTCAATAACGCCCTGCGGCATGCGTTCCCTGCCGGGCGAACCGGGGAGATCCTCGTTTCGCTGAAGCAGACGGGCGACGGGCGCTGCGTCCTGCGCGTGCGTGACAACGGGGTTGGGCTGAGCCAGGCGAGCGAGACGGCGCTGCGGGAGAACCGCAAGGGACTCGGCATCCAGCTCGTGCGGGGATTCGCGCGGCAGATGCATGGCGAATTTCATATCGACACGGATGGCGGCACCTGTTTCGAGGTGAATTTCGTTCTCACGGAACCTCCCGCGCGGGGAGCGGCCTCCCTCCTGTCCGATCCGCCCGCCCTGCGCGGGCTGGCGCACGGGCTGGCGCGCGGAGCGGGCGAGAAGTAAAACTTCGCTTAGAAACTACGGAAAGCCCTGTTCCCGACGCGTGGGGGCTTCTATATGCCCGGTTCATGAAAAGCGCCGACAAGACCCTGACCCGCGCCTGGGTTCGCGCGCAATCGCGCCCCGCGCGCCGCGCCGCGTCGCCGGCCGTGTTCGCCGGGCTGGCTTCCACCGCGCTCGGCGTCGCGCAGGCCGGGCTGATCGCCACAGCGCTGGCCGCGGTGCTGACCGCCGTTGGCGTGCCCGACCGCCTGCTCGCGGCGCTCGCGCTCGTTCTGGTTCTGCGGGCGCTATTCGGTCTTGCGCAGGAACGCGCGGCCGCACGGGCGGGAATCGTGGCGCGGCGGCGGCTGCGCGGGTCGTTCCTGCGCGCGGTCGTGGCCGCCGGACCGCCCCTGCTGCGTCGTCAGCACAGCGCGGCCGTCGCCGGGACGATCGTGGACCGGGTCGATCTGCTGGACGGGTATTTTTCCCGCTGGATTCCGGCGGCCACGCTGGCGACGGCCGGTCCGTTGATCGTGCTCGCGGGCGTGTGGTGGCTGAGTCCGCGCGCGGTATGGGTGTTTGTCTGTTGTGGACTGGCGGTGCCGGTCGGGCAGGCGGTGTTCGGGATCGGGGCGGCGCGCGCGGCGCGCGGGCAGTTCCTCGCGATGATGCGGCTCCAGTCGCGCTTTCTCGACCGGCTGCGCGGCATCGCGACGGTCGTTCTGGCCAATGCGGAGGAGCGGGAGGCCGTTGCGTTGGGACAGGCGGCGGATGACCTGCGGCGGCGGACGATGACGATCCTTCGCGTGGCGTTCCTGTCCTCGGCGGCGATCGACGTCGCGATGGTGGCGGCGATCGTCGGCGTGGTGCTGCTCTATCGCCATGATCTCGCCGCCGCATTGAGCGGTCATCCGGGGGGCGGGCATGCGGCCGGAACCGTCGCCTCGGCGCTCGCCGCGCTGCTTCTGGCACCGGAATTCTTCGCCCCTCTGCGCGCCATGGCGCTCGCCTATCAGGACCGCGCCCAGGCCGCGAGCACGGCAGAGGCCGCGCGGGATCTGGAGAGCGCGGTCGAGTTGGGGAGCGAATCTCCCGATTTCGGATCGGGGGTCACGCTCGTCGTCGAGAACGTCACCTATGCCTGGGCTGCCGATCGCGGACCCGCCCTGCGCGATGTGAGTTTCACCGCCGGACCCGGGGATATCCTTGTTCTCGACGGGCCGTCGGGAGCGGGGAAATCCACGCTGGTCGAAGTGCTGCTCGGCTTCGTGCAGCCGCAATCCGGGCGCGTTCTGCTCAACGGATGCGATCTGGCGGATATCGCGCCTGCCGCCTTGTCGGGCGCTATGGGCTGGGTGGGCCAAAAGCCGGTGCTCTTCGCGGGCAGCCTGCGCGACAATCTGCTGTTCGCGCGGCCGGACGCCAGCGCGGAGGCGCTCGACCATGCCGTCCGCGCCGCGGCGATCGACCGCTTCCTGCCGCTGTTGCCGGAGGGGCTCGAGACGCGGGTCGGCGAGGGCGGTTTCGGCCTCTCCGGCGGTCAGGCCCAGCGGATCGCGCTGGCGCGCGCGATTCTCAAGGACGCGCCCCTGCTGCTGCTCGACGAACCGACCTCCCATCTGGACCCCGAGACGGAGGCGGTTGTCGTCGACGCCCTGCGTCACGTCGCGCGCGGGCGGACGGTGGTGCTGTGCAGTCATTCCGCCGCGCTGCGGGCGCTCGGGACGCGTCGGCTCGATCTGGCGCGGGGCGTGCTGATGGAGGCCGCGGCATGAGCAGGATGTCCTCGCCCCGTCCAGCTCTCTCCGCTTCCGCCGCCCTGCGCGAGATTGCGGGCGTGTGGACGCCCTATCGCGGGCGGCTGCTGTCGGGCATGGCGATCTCGCTTCTGGCGCTGGCGTGCGGCTATCTCCTGATGGGCAGCGCAGGCGCGCGCCTGGCCGGGCTTGTGACCGGGGTGGCGGTGAGCACGCTGCTGCTGCGCGTCGGCGGGCTGGGGCGGATCATCCTGCGCTATGCCGAGCGGCTGTACGCCCATGATGCGATGTTCCGCGCGCTCGCGGCCCTGCGCGTCTGGTTCTATCGCCGTCTGGCGGCGGGGGCTGCGGCGGGGCTGGGCTTCCGCCGCGCGGGCGATCTGCTGGCGCGGTTGGTGGGCGATGTCGAGACGCTGGACGGGCTGTATCTGCGTCTGGCCCTGCCGGTCGCCGGTCTGTGCGTGAGCCTGCCGCTGCTGGTCTGGCTGGGCTGGCGGGTCGCGCCGATGATGGGGCTGGGGCTGGGCGGGCTTTTCCTGTGCGGGGCGGTGGTTTTTCCGCTTCTCGCGGCATGGATGGCGCGGGGGAGCGCGGCCGAGGTTTCGGCGGCGGAGTCCAGCCTGCGCGTGGCGGCGCTCGATCTCGCCACCAGCCTGCGCGAGGCGCGGGTCTTCGGGGCGGAGGCGCGGCTGGTCACGGCCGTCCAGCGCAGGGAGGAGGCGCTGTACGCCGCCCAGACGCGTCAGGGGCGTCGCCTCGCCGTGGCGGGATTCTGTGCGGGTCTCTGCGGTCAGGCGGCGCTCCTGCTGGTGTTGGCCGCGCTGGGCGGGGTGCTCTTGCCGGGAAATCTCGTGCTGGGGGTCGCGCTGCTTTTCGTGGTCATCGCGGCGTTCGAGAGCATTCAGGGACTGACGCGGGCTGGGTTGCTGGCGGCGCAGATCGGCCATGCGGCCCGTCGGGTCGTCGAGATCGCGCATGAGGGACCGGCGACGGAATCGGGGCTGGTGATCGCTCCGATGACGGGCGAGATCGTCTTTCGCGACGTGTCCTTCTCCTGGCGGGACGAGCCGCGGCACGCCGCGCGGCCGCCGGTCTTCACCCATCTCGACCTCAGCGTGCGGGCCGGGGAACGCGTCGCATTGATCGGGCCGTCCGGGGCGGGGAAATCCTCGCTGGCGGCGCTGTTGCTCAAGGTCGCCGCGCCGACGGAGGGGACGATCAGCTTCGGCGGCGTCCCGCTCTCCGAGCTGGATACGGCGTCGCTGCGGGCGCGGATCGGGTGGCTGTCGCAGGCGACGCATCTCTTCGACGACACGATTCGCGCCAACCTGCTCCTGACCCGGCCCGACGCCGGGGACGAGTCGCTCTGGCGGGCGCTGGACGCGGCGGAGATCGGCGATTTCGTGCGCGCCCTGCCGGAGGGGCTGGATAGCTGGGTCGGCGAGGGCGGCGCCCGGCTCTCGGGCGGGCAGGGGCGTCGCATCGCCCTGGCGCGTACCCTGCTGGCGGAGACGCCGGTGCTGGTTCTGGACGAGCCCGCCAACGGGTTGGACGCGGAGACGGAGCGCGCTTTCCTGGCCACGCTCAATCGCATCAGCCGGGGACGGACGGTTCTGCTGATCGCGCATCGACTGGTCGGGGTGGAGCAGTTCGACCGCATCTTGCGGATTGCGGACGGGCGGATCGAGTCCGTCCCGCTCTGACCCGTGGGACGGCTTCACCGAAAATCCACCGGAGACACGTTACACGAAACGGATGAGTTGACGCGGGGCGCGGGGCGCGGCACGAACAGGCTGCACTGACACCGGCGTTCGGGAGCGCATGCTCAAGGATGCGAAACAAAGGAAATCGTCAGATCATGTGTCGTTCGTCCCTGTTGGGTCTGTCCTTGATGGCTGTGGCGTTTCTCGGAGCCTGCACGTCCGGCTCCGGGCGGGACCGCTATCCGGTCTTCTTCGAGGCCGGCTCGACCACGATTTCGCCCGTGGGCGCGCAGATCGTCGCCCAGGCGGCGGCGGAGGCGCGGGCCAGCAACGCGAAGGTCGTGGAGGTGGTCGGCCATGCGGCGGCGCATGGCACCAATCTTTCCGCCGAGGAACTGCTTGCCGTCGATCGCGCGAAGGCCGTGGCGGCGGAGCTGACGAAGGACGGCGTCGGCGGCGCGCAGATCACGCAGATCGCCCATCCGCCGCATAACAGCCAGGCCGGCACGGTGGCGTCGCGCTATGTCTCGATCGAGATCGATCCCGCGACGCCGTGATCGCCCGGTGCCCGGCGTTCTGAATGTGTGACGCGGCGGCGGAAACCGCCGCCTTCCGTCCGGCGGCCGCGCGCGATCCGCTCGCGGTGCTGCATGAGGTGTTCGGCTATACCGCGTTTCGCGGGTTGCAGGACGAGGTCATCGCCGCCGTCATGGCGGGGGAGGACGCCCTCGTCCTGATGCCGACGGGCGGGGGGAAAAGCCTCTGCTATCAGGTGCCCGCCCTGTGCCGGGAGGGCATGGGGATCGTCGTCTCTCCGCTCATCGCCCTGATGGACGATCAGGTCGCGGCATTGAGGCAACTCGGGGTGAACGCGGCGGCGCTGCATTCCGAACTGGCGGCGGAGGAGCTGGGCCGTCTGCGCGCCGATCTCTCGGCCGGGCGACTCGACATTCTCTATATTTCGCCCGAGCGGCTGCTTTCGCCCGGCACCACGACGTGGCTGGCACGGCGGCGCGTCTCGCTCATCGCCATCGACGAGGCGCATTGCATCTCGGCCTGGGGGCACGAGTTCCGCCCCGAATATCGCGGGCTGGCCGCGCTGCCCGAATCCTTTCCCGGCGTGCCGCGAATCGCGCTGACGGCCACGGCCGATCCGCGCACCCAGGCGGATATTCTCGCGGCGCTGGGCATGACGGCGGCGCGGCAGTTCCATTCCAGCTTCCATCGGCCCAACCTCTTCATCGCCGCGCGCGCGAAGGGGCAGGAGATCCGGCAGGTCGAGGCGGCGCTGGCGCCGCATCGGCAGGCGGCGTCCATCGTCTATTGCGGCAGCCGCAACAAGACCGAGCGTGTGGCGCAGAGCCTTCAGGCGCGCGGTTTCACGGCGCTGGCCTATCATGCGGGTCTCGCGCCGGACAGGAAGCGCTCCGCGCTCGACCGTTTTCGCAGCGGAGAGCCGATGGTGATCGTCGCGACGATCGCCTTCGGCATGGGAATCGACCGGCCGGACGTGCGGTGCGTCGTGCATCTCGACATGCCCGCCTCGCCGGAAGCCTATTATCAGCAGATCGGGCGGGCGGGGCGGGACGGGGCGCGGGCCGACACGCTGCTGCTCTATGGCGGGGAGGACATCGCCCGCGCGCGGCACTGGCTGGAGCAGTCCAGCGCGCCGGAGAGCGAGAGACGGGTGATGCAGGCGCGTCTCGAAAGCATGATCGCGCTGACCGAGACGGTCTCCTGCCGCACGCAGGGGCTGCTCTCCTGCTTCGGCGAAAATCTGGCCGAGCCCTGCGGCCATTGCGACAACTGTCTTGCGCCGGTCTCCACCTTCGACGGGTCGGAGGCGGCGCGCATGGCGCTTTCGGCCATCTACCGCACCGGCCAGCGTTTCGGCGCGGTTCATGTCACCTCGGTCCTGCGCGGCAAACTGACCGAGGCGGTGGAGCGTCACGCGCATCAGCATCTGACGGTGTTCGGCATCGGCAAGGAGCGCAGCGAGGCGTGGTGGCGCGCGACGATCCGGCAGCTCACCGCCCGGGGCGCGCTGCGGATCAGCGGCGAGCACGGTGCTTTGGCCATCGTGCCGGAGATCGCGCGGCCCATCCTGCGTGGCGAGGAAAGGATCATGTTGCGCGAGGAGCCGGCGGATTCGCTCCGTTCGGCGCCGCGCCGTCCGCCGAGCCTGGAGGACGCCCTGCCCGAGGAGGCGCGCGGGCGGTTCGACGCCTTGCGCGCCTGGCGGCTCAGGGAGGCGAAAGCGCAATCCATCCCGCCTTACGTCATCCTGCATGATTCCGTGTTACGCGAGATCGCGATCCAGCGCCCGGCTTCCCTTCAGGCGCTGGGTCTCATGCGCGGCATGGGCGCTTCGAAATTGTCCCGCTACGGGGACGGGTTGCTGGCGGTGCTGGCCGGGGATTGAGGCGTCGGCGGCGGGCGGTCGTCATCGGCGGCGACCATGGGGAAATCGACGGTCTTCGACGACCCGCCGAGGAACGAGAACGTGAAAGGGACGTGGGCGCCGACGGCGATGTCCTGCCGGATCTCGCGGCAGAGCAGGTGATAGCCTCCCGCCGAGAAAACCATGGTGAGGCCATGCGGCAGGGCGAGGTGGGTGAAGAGGTCGTCCGTGTGTTCGGGCATCTCCAGATCGGTGTTGCGCGCGACGAGCGAGTTGCAGACCGGCGAGGACACGCCCGAGAGAAGGTGATTCTGCCTGCCTGAATTGGTGATCGACATCATGACCAGCCCGACGCCGTGATTCATCCGGCCATAGCGGACCATGCCGTTGATCAGAATATCGTGTGCCGCGTCTTTCTGGTTGGTCGAATCGGCGTCCGAACTGTGCGACGTCAGCAGGCCGCCCGTGTCGCTGTCCGCCGCCAGGGCGACAGGGGGCGCCGCCAGAGCCAGGAGAAGCGCGAGCATTAAGGTTCTGCAATAGCCTTGCTTTGGCGTCACCAATGGGCTCCTTAGCTGTTCTGTCCCGTTTAACGCGCTGAAGCGGCTGGCGTGCTCCCGGCGCGGCGTTTTTTGGAGAAGAGATGCACTGCCCGTTCTGCGGCCATGAAGACACGCAGGTCAAGGACAGCCGCTCCACGGAGGATGGGGCGGCCATTCGCCGTCGCCGCGTCTGCGCCGCCTGCGGCCAGCGCTTCACGACGATCGAGCGCGTGCAGTTGCGCGAACTGACGGTCGTCAAGATGGACGGGCGACGCGTGCCGTTCGATCGCGACAAGCTGGCGCGCTCCATCCGCGTCGCGCTGCGGAAGCGGCCCGTGGACGAGGAGCGGCAGGAGCGCATCGTCAACGGTCTGGTGCGCCAGCTCGAAGCCTCGGGCGAGACGGACGTGCCGAGCGCGCGGATCGGAGAAATGGCGATGGATGCCCTGCATGCGGTCGATGGGGTGGCGTATGTGAGATTCGCCAGCGTTTACAGGGATTTCCGCGAGGTCGAGGCGTTCTCCAAACTCCTGACGGACATGAAGCCGGGCGAGGAAGATGCAGCATCCCCCTTGCCTCGGGAGGAGGACCGGCGGCAATAACGCCGCAATCGCGCCGTCAGGCGTCCAGATCCGGGGATTGTCCAGCCATGACCGATTCACACGCCGAGACATCGGCCGCCGCCGCGCCGGGGGCTCCGCCGCGCCGCTCGCGCACCATCGCGCGCGTCGCCGCCGTGCAGGCGTTGTTCCAGTGCGAGCAGAACGGCGACGCCGCGGAGACGGTGATCAGCCAGTTCCTGCGTCATCGGCTGGAAGACGGCGGCGCGGCCTCGTTCGAGGACGGGCAGGCGCCGCATGCCGATTTCACGCTGTTCTCGTCCATCGTGCGCGGCACGACGCTGGATCAGGACCGCATCGACGGCGCCCTGTCGGAGGTTCTCCCGGAAAGCTGGCGGCTGGAGCGGCTCGATCCCGTCCTGCGCGCCTTGCTGCGCGCCGGGGCGCATGAGATCGGCACCGGCGTTCCGGCCGGGGTCGTCATCAACGAATATCTCGACGTGGCGCACGGGTTTTTCTCCGGCGACGAGCCGCGGATGGTGAACGGCGTGCTGGACGCGCTCGCGAAACGCCCGAAGCCCGAATCCACGCCGTGACCGGAGGCGGCGAGTTCGATTTCATCGCGCGTCTCTTCCAGCCTCTGGCCGGGGAGGGGGCGCTGGACCTGCGCGACGATGCGGCGCTCGTGGCCGGGCGCGCGGGGTACGAACTCGCCATTTCCACCGATACGATCGTCGAATCGACGCATTTCCTGCCTGACGATCCCGCCGGGTCGGTCGGGCGCAAGCTGCTGCGCGTCAATCTTTCCGATTGCGCGGCGATGGGAGCGGAGCCCTTCGGCTGGTTTCTCAACGTGGCGCGGCCGCCGGCGCGCGACGAGGCGTGGTTCATCGATTTCGCGGACGGGCTGGCGGCGGATCAGCGGCGCTTCGGCGTGCGTCTGCTGGGCGGGGATACGACCGGCACGAGCGGTCCGCTGGTGTTGACGGCGACCATCCTGGCCTGGGTGCGGCACGGGGAGGCTCTGCGCCGCAACGGGGCGCGCGTCGGGGACGATCTCTGGATCACCGGGACGATCGGTGACGCCACGCTGGGTCTGGCGGCGCTGCGGGGCGCGTGCGCCGATCCGGATGGCAGTCTGACGCAGCGCTACCGTGTGCCCGAGCCGCGTCTGGGGATGAGGCTGCACGGCATCGCCCATGCCGCGCTGGATGTGTCGGACGGGCTGGTGCAGGATTGCGGCCACATCGCGCGCGAGAGCGGTGTGGCGATCACGATCGAGGCCGCCTCCGTGCCGCTGTCCGCCGCCGCTCGGTCGAGCGGTGCCGCGATCGGGCGCCTGCTGGCGGGGGGGGATGATTACGAGTTGCTGCTCGCCGTTCCGCCCTCTCGCGCCGCCGCCTTGCAGGCGGAAGCGGCGCGGGCGGGCATCGCGGTCACGCGGATCGGCCGCGTGTGGGAGGCGGCGGCAGGCGGGCGTGTGATGGTGCTCGGCGCGGACGGCGCTCCGCTCGCGCTTCCGCGCGGCGGGTGGCAGCATTTCTGAGGCGGGTCACTCGGCGTCCGGCGCGAGCGGCGCTTCATAGAGGCGATGGATCTTGTTGGGTTCGGGCACCAGTCGCTCGATGAGATTGCGGATGGCGGTATTGGATTCGAGAATCCAGCCCAGTTCCACCGCCTCATAGCCGAGCGCCTCCCGGCCGCGCAGCAATTCGCTGATCGCCAGGGACGGCAGGAGCGCGCCCAGCATGGTGCCGCGCACCTTGTGCGAGACGCCGAGCAGGATGACGCGGCCCGTATGGAAACGGTTGCGCAGGAGGCGCAGGCCAAGCTTCGCCCAGCCCAGCGGCGAGGGCGCGCCGCCGAGATCGCCCGCGATGTCGTAGATATTCGGGATCGCCATCGCCATGGCGACCGGCGTGCCGTCCTGGTCGATCTGGACGTAATGTTCCGGCCGCAGCATGGGCTTGAGCTGCGCGATCAAGGCCGCCATCTCGTAGGATTGCAGCGGCACGAAGTTGAAGGTGCCGGCCCAGCCGTCATTGTAGAGTTCGCGCAGGATCTCCCCTTGTCGGGCGATTTCCGACTTTGACAGGCGCGTGACGGTGACGTCGCCCAGCCTGCCTTCTCCGGGGCGCAGGGCGGCGGGAACGATGTGGCGCGTGTGAGTGGTTCCGTCGAGGGGAAGCCGATAGGTCAGCAGATCCTGGAGCGGCTTCAGACCCCAGCTTTCGACATGGCTGCCCAGCGCCGCGGGATGCCAGGGAGTGGCGATCATCGGCGGTTCGTGCTGCCCGGAGATCATCAGCCCGGATTCGCCATGATAGCCGAGCGTGAGCGGCCCGCGCATCGCGGTGACGCCCTGGTCGCGCAGCCACTCGCCCGCGCGGTCCAGCAGCGCGTGGACGATCGCCTCTTCCGGCAGGGCGTCCAGCGCGCCGAACGCGCCGGTCCTGGCGTTCCAGGCTTCCATCGCGATGGGATCGACGATGGCGGCGATCCGCCCGCAGGGCGCGCCGTTGCGCCAGGCGAGGAAATAGCGGATCGAGGCATGGCGGAACGTGCCGGAACGTTTCGGGTGCAGCAGATCGGTCTGTTCGAGATCGAGCGGCGCGACATATCCGGCCATGCCTTTGTAGAGCAGGCGCGGCAGGCGGATGAAGAGGCGGAGTTCCTTGCGCGAAGCGACGGGGCGGACAGTGATGGTTGCGGCAGGCATGGACGACACTGTAGGCAGCTTCCCGGGGAATGGAGTAGAACGCCGTTTACTGAACTGGATCAGGCTGAATGTCACGTCGTTCTCGCACTTCACCCGCCTTTCCCGCAACACTCCGGCCCTTGACCGGCGTTCTGATCACCGGCGCGTCCGGCGGTATCGGGCGTGCGCTGGCCCGTCTCTGCGCCCGGCCGGGCGTCACGCTGTTTCTCTGGGGGCGGCATGAGGGACGGCTGGAGGAAACGGCCGCGCTCTGCCGCGCGCGCGGGGCCGTCGCGCATATCCGCGCGCTCGACCTCGCCGACGGGCGCGCGGCGCTGGCCGCGCTACGCGAGGATGACGGGCGCGCGCCCGTCGATCTTCTCCTCCTCGGCGCGGGGCTTCCCGATATCCGGCCCCCCGAAGCGCTGACGGAAGATCCGGAGGTGGTCCTTGCCATGGCTCAGGTGAATTTCGCCACGCCCGTCGCGATGGCGACGGAGGCGGCGCGGCTGATGGCCGCCCGGGGACGGGGTGCGATCGCCGCCATCGGCTCGGTCGCGGCGTTTCACGACCTGCCGCAGGCCACGGCCTATGCGGGCGGCAAGGCGGGGCTGGCGCGTTTCATGACGGCGCTGCATGCCGCCATGGCGCCGCATGGCGTGCGCGTCACCGTCGTCTCGCCCGGCTATATCGACACGGCGATGAGCCGGCGGCTGAACGGCGCGCGGCCGTTCCTGATGACGCCGGAGGATGCGGCGGCGCGTATTCTCGACGCTTTGGGGCGCAATGCGCCGCATGTCGTCTTTCCCCGCGTTTTCGTGTTGTTGAAATGGCTCGACGCGCTGCTGCCGCGGTGTATCGTTCACCGGCTGATGCGTCGCGCGGTGGTGCGTCAGAGTCCGGCGTAGAGAATTCGGCGGAGGAGAGTCCGGCGGGGAAGCCGGGCGCCCGTAATCATGGATGAGGCAGGCCGATGACGGAGATCGTAGTTGGGGATATAGGCGGGACCAATGCCCGCTTCGCGATCGCGCAGGTCGGGGACGGGCGCGTCGTGGAACTGGGTGAGCCGGTCACGCTCAAATGCGCGGATTACGCCAGCCTCGCCCTCGCCTGGGAGGCGTTCGCGCGGCGCATCGGGCGCGTTGCGCTGCCGCGCCGGGCGGGACTCGCCATCGCCACGCCGATCCAGGGCGACATCCTGAAGATGACCAACAATCCCTGGGTCATCCAGCCCTCCCAGCTTGCGTCGCGACTGGGGCTCGACGACGTGCTGCTCGTCAACGATTTCGGCGCCATCGGCCATGCTGTCGCTCAGTTCGGCGCGGGTGACCTGCCCCATCTCTGCGGTCCGGACCAGCCATTGCCGGAGGAGGGGGCCATCACCATCGTCGGGCCGGGGACCGGCCTGGGCGCGGCGTGTCTGTACCGCCGGGAGGGGCGTTATGCGGTGCTGGCGACGGAGGGCGGCCATGTTGATTTCGCGCCGCTGGACGGTCTCGAAGACAAGATTCTCGCGGCGTTGAGGAGGCGTTTCCGCCGTGTGTCCGTCGAGCGGATCGTCTCCGGACCGGGGCTGTCGAATCTCTATGAGGTCATCGCGCAGATGCAGGGCGCGCCCATCACCTGCCATGACAACCGAGAACTCTGGGACAAGGCGATGGAGGGCTCGGATTCCATCGTTTCCGCCGCGCTGGAGCGCTTCTGTCTCAGCCTTGGCGCAGTGGCAGGGGATCTGGCCCTGGCGCATGGCGCGAAGGGGGTGGTGATCGCCGGCGGACTCGGCCAGCGTCTGGCCGGGCGTCTGCGTCATTCCGGCTTCGCCGATCGTTTCGTGGCCAAGGGGCGGTTCGAATCGATGATGTCCGATATTCCGGTGAAGATCGTCGCCCATCCGCAGCCCGGTCTCTTCGGCGCGGCGGGCGCTTATGCGACGAGGATGCAACACGAGGCGTAAAGGGCAGTCGCTCGCCGGGCCGCCTCGGCTTCAGGTCCGGGACTGCGGGGGGCAGAGAGCGGAGAGTCAGACCGGACACGGTCAATTGATCCGGAAGCCTGACGATCTGATAAAACACTATCTTTCATTAATTTATAAAATGAATTCCTGATCCGCTTCCGGGAGTTTCTATGAAATGGGCAGGGTCTGCGTGATGGAGTTCGGGGATAGTGTGTGGGAATATACATTTTTAAATAATTAATAAAACTTGCGCACGCTCCGGCGGGGCGATAAGAAAATCGCATGACGGGCTTCGACGCGCAGTTTCCAGACCTCGATTCTCACTATGTTCTCAAGATCGGCGACGAGGCGCCGGATTTTTCCGCGCGCACGACGCGGGGGCCGCTTACATTGAGCGATCTGCGCGGCAAATGGGTGATGCTCTTCGCGCATCCCGCGGATTTCACGCCGGTCTGCACGAGCGAATTTCTCTCCCTCAGCCGCGTGGCGGACCAGTTCGAAATGATGAACTGCGTGTTGCTCGGCCTGTCCGTGGACAGTCTGCCCGCGCATATCGCGTGGGTGGAGGCCATCTATCGGGAGTTCGGGATTCGCGTCACCTTCCCGATCGTCGAGGACGCCTCGATGGCGATCGCCCGCGCTTACGGGATGCTCGATCCGCTGGCGGAAAACACGGCGACGGTGCGGGCCGTCCATGTGATCGATCCGGCCGGGGTGATCCGGGCGGTGGTGTCCTATCCCAGTTCGGTGGGGCGTTCGGTGGCGGAATTGCTGCGGCTTCTGGCCGCCCTTCAGGCCGTGGCGGAGGGGAACATGCTCGCGCCGGAAGGATGGGCGCCGGGCGAGGGCCTGCTGCTCCCCGCTGCGGAAACGGAATCCGAAGTCGTGGCCTCGGGTCCGGCATGGTTCCATCGCGTCGCCGGCGATGCGGCGTCATGACCATGCTCGATCAGGAGAAGGCGAGGCATCTCGCCGAATTGCTCAAGGTGTTCGGGCAGGCGCAGCGCCTGCAAATCCTCGACGTGCTCGACAAGGGGCCGTGCGCGGTCAGCGAGATCGAGGCGCGCACCGGCATCGGCCAGCCGACGCTCAGCCAGCAATTGGGCGCGCTGCGCCGGGCCGGGCTGATCGCCGCCCGCCGGGAATCGCGCGCGATCGTCTACAGCGCCGCGACCGAGCAGGAGGGGCAGCGCATCCGCATCGTCCTGGGGCTTCTCCAGCCCGATCTTCTGGAGCGGGACATGGCGCGCCCCGTGAACCCGTCTCCCGCCCCGCGGCGTGAGATCGGCGCGCAATTCGCGCGTGTGAAGCCGCACGTTTCGCGCTGAAGAGCGCCGGCTCCGGTCACGCCTCGTCCTTGAGCGCTTTCTCTTCCTCGGCGCGCGTGGCGAACGGCACCTCGCGCTTGTCGCCCAGTTCGTTCATGCTGCCGCCGGGATCGCCGAGATTCTCCTGGAGCCAGGCTTCCTCGACGGGCTGCCCCTCCGGGCCGAGCGGCACCGCCGGATCGACCGGCATTTGCCCTCCGGGACCGCTCATCTCCATGCCGATCATGTCCGTCGCGGCCTCCCGGTAGGCTTCTGGCCCGCAGGCGGGCTTGCCGTCGGCCTCCCACATCTCCTTCGCCTTGGCGATGATTCTGGCTTTTGTCCGGCGTGACGGGTCAAGCGGGTTTTCCATCATAGGCTCCTTGATAATGGCGAATGCGGGCGTGAGGGCAGTCGCTCTCCGGGCTTCCTCACGCGTGCGGCTCCCCGAAACTCGGGCGAAACACCGTTGATCCGGCGCAGGTGAGAACGCCGTCCGGCGGCGTGCGTTCAATAAATCCGACAAGGGCGCATGACCCCGGCTCTCTCAGGACGCCCGACGCATGCGAACGAGACTTTCCTCCCGGCGGTGAGGGAATTCGGCGTGGTCTGACGCGTCCGTCACACCACGCCCATGGCCGGATCGGTCACGCCGGGTTGGCCGGTCTCGACATGTCCGGCGAGGCGGATGTCGTTTCCCGGTTCGTCTTCGGTGCTGACCGTCAGATCATACCAATAATGGCTGGGCGTCAGGTCGATGGACAAGGCGGCGCTTCCCTTCGCCGGGACGGCGAGGGCGCGATCCGCCGCGCCATAGGCGTTGTCGCGGAGGATGAGACGCTTCATGGCCGCGCCGCTGTTGACGGCGGTCAGGACGAGGCCGCCGGACGAGGCGTCGGGAATGGCGGTGACGGCGAGCGCCGTCGGGCCGGAGAGGCGCAGATACCGTGCGAAGCCGTTCGGGCCGAGGACCATGAAGCGATGGGGGCCCTCGTCGCTCACGCTCCAGTCGTCCTGAAGCGACGTTCCCGCCGCGAGCGTATAGCGGCGGGGCGTCTCCTCCGTGCCGTCGCGATAGACGTAAAGACAGGCCCCCGCCTTGCCGTCATTGCGCATGAGGAGGCGCAGCGCGCCCGGCGTGGGGACCGTGAAGTCCGCCGACAGCGCGTAAGGCAGCGGCCGCGCCGGTCGGGCCCCCGGCTCCTGCCGCCCGATATCCTCGGCGCGACTCATGGGAGGGATGACCGGATCGGGCAGCTTGCACTGGGCGTCGGCGATCCTGCGATAGGCTTCGGTATCGGGCAGCGGAACCGGCACACTCTGCTTGCGCGAGAAATCGAACGCGCTGGTCAGGTCGCCGCAGACCGCGCGCCTCCAGGGGGTGATGTTGGGCTCATGCACGCCGAACCGCGCCTCGATGAAGCGGATGACGGAGGTGTGGTCGAACACCTGCGAACAGACGAACCCGCCGGTGCTCCATGGGGAGATCACGAGGGCGGGCACACGCGGCCCGAGTCCGTAGGGCAGCAGGTCGGCGGTGAAACGGTCCGGCTCATAGGGGGAAAGACGATCGTGAATCTCGCCGGTCGTCTCGACCGTGCTCTTGCCGGGCAGCACGGGCGTCGGGGGTTGCGGCGGCGGAACATGGTCGAAATAGCCGTCATTCTCGTCATACATCACGAGGAAGGCCGTCCGCGCCCAGACCTCCGGATTGGCGGTGAGCGCGTCCAGCGCGTGAGCGATGAAGGTCGCGCCATAGCCGGGCGTCCAGCGCGGATGTTCCGAATAGGCGGCGGGTGGCAGAATCCAGGAGACTTGCGGAAGGCGATCCGCCAGCACGTCCCGGCGGAGTTGATCGAGCGTGCGGGCGGTCATCGCGCGATCATGCAGCGGCGATCCGGGCGGCGCTTCCACGAAATTCCGGAAATTCATCAGCACGTTCGTGCCGAAATTGCCGTTCTCGACATCGGAGACGGACAGGCCCTGCTGATAGACCTGCCAGGTTACGCCGGCCTGCTGGAGCCGCTCCGGATAGGTCGTCCAGGAAAACGGGGCCGCGACGTGCCGGTAGAACGGGCGGTCCACCCAGTCCCTGTTGTCGAGGACGGGACCGCCGCCGGTTCCGTCCGGATCGACCATTCCGGTCATGAGGTAATAGCGGTTGGGATGCGTCTGGGTCGGCGTGGAGCAGAACCAGTTGTCGCAGACGGTGAAGGCGTCGGCCAGGGCGTAGTGGAAGGGGATGTCGTCTCGCGTGTAGTAGCCCATCGTCATGTCCTTCTTGTGACGGGGCCACTGGTCGTTCCAGCCCTTGTTGATGGCGGCGTGGGTCGGCGTCCAGTTATGGTCGAGGTCCATCACGCATTGCGCGCTGGTGGTCTGGGTCGGCAGGTGGAAGGGCGTGATCCAGCCCTCCTCCGCGTGATGGCGCTCCTGCCACCAGATGGGGCGGCCTTGCGGTCCCCGCACGACATGGCGGTCCCCATAGCCGCGGACGCCGGAGAGATGGCCGAGATAATGGTCGAAGGAGCGGTTCTCCTGCATCAGGACGACGATATGCCGCACATCCTCGATCGTGCCGCTGTCCCGCCGCGCGGGAATGGCGCGCGCCCGCTGGATCGAGGGCAGGAGGCTGGTCAGCGAGAGGGCCGCGCCCAGGCCGAGAAGCCCACGGCGGTCGATGTCGGATGGCAAGGGGGAAACTCTCCGGGCAGGGTTGGCGCGCGTTATGTTATAATGGGTGGAGACGGCCGCGTCACGCCGGTCCGGCCGCCTTCCGCGCGAGGCGTGCGCGAAAGCGCGTTGCGCTCTCCAGCCCGCTGGCTCAGAGTGGCGGCCATCATGGAGGCCCGTCTCGACCTTGCCGATCAATCCGCGACCGAGGCGCTGGCGCTTCACGTGGCGCGGCGCGCGCGGCCCGGCGACCTGGTGGCGCTGAGCGGCGATCTGGGGGCGGGGAAGAGCGTGTTCGCGCGCGCCTTCCTGCGGGAATTGAGCGGCGATCCCGCGCTGGACGTGCCGAGCCCGAGTTTCTCCCTCGTCCAACTTTACGACACGCCGCTGGGGCAGGTCGCGCATCTCGATCTGTGGCGTCTGGACGGCCCGGAGGCGCTGGCCGAACTGGGCTGGGACGAGTTCCGCGCCGGACTCATGCTGGTGGAATGGCCGGAGCGCGCCGGAGCCGAGATTCCGCCCGACGCGCTGCGGATCACGCTCCTGCCCGGCGCGGGCGACGATGCGCGGGTGGCGGAGCTCTCCGGCTGGCCGGACAGATCGTGAGAATTGCTTCCGTTCCGGCCGGGCTGCCCTTTCTCGACGAGATCGCCGCGCGTTGGGAGGAGAGACGCGGGCCGGGCGGGTTCGGCGACGGGATGATCCTCGTGCCGGGGCGGCGCGCGGCGCGGGCGTTGGTGGAGGCGTTCCTCCGCCGTCTGGACGGGCGCGCGGCACTTCTGCCGCGCATCGTGGCGATCGGCGACGTGGATGAGGACGAGGTGACGTCATTCGGCGCGGCCGCGCCCGATCTGCCGCCCGCCGTCGAGCCGGAGCGGCGTCTGGCGGTGCTGGCGATGCTGGTGCTGCGCGCGGGCGACGCATTCGCCGCGACGCCGACGGTCGATCAGGCGTGGCCGCTGGCGCGCGCGCTGGCCGAGCTGATGGACGAGGCGGAGCGCGCGGGCGTCGATCTGCGCGCCGCCTTGCCCGACGCCGCCGATCCGCGCTTCGCTGCGCATTGGGCCAAGACGCTGGAATTCCTCAGGATCGTGACCGAAGCCTGGCCGCTCTGGCTCGACGAGCAGGGTATGATGAACCCGGTGGCGCGCTCCGTGGCGCTCCTGCACGCGCAGGCGGCGGCGTGGCGCGCGTCGCCTCCCGGCGAGCCGGTCTGGGCGGTGGGATTCGCGGATGGGTTCGACGATGTCTGCGCGGTGCTGGGCGCCGTGGCGGCGGCTCCGCTGGGTCAGGTGGTGCTGCCGGGGGTGGATTTCGCGCTGGCGGAGGAGGTGTGGGACGCGCTGCCGGACACGCATCCGCAGGCGGGTGTGCGGCGCGTGCTCGCGGCGCTCGGCGTGGCGCGGGAGGAGGTGGCGCGCTGGGGCCACGAGGACGTGGCGCTGCGGGCGCGCGGGCGGCTCGTCTCCGACATGATGCTGCCCGCGGGCGCGCTCGACGCCTGGGGGCGGGAGCGGACGCCGTTCGGCCTGGAGGGGCTGGCCCGGTTGGACGCGCCGGATCAGCAGCAGGAGGCGGCAGCGATCGCCATGATCCTGCGCGACGGGCTGAGCCGGGCCGGACGGCGCGTTGCGCTGGTGACGCCGGACCGCGCGCTGGCGCGCCGGGTGGCGACCGAGTTGCTGCGCTATGGCGTGGTGGCGGATGACAGCGCGGGCGAGCCGCTGGCCCTGACGCCGCCCGCCGTGTTCCTGCGCCTGCTGGCCGAGGCGGTGGCGCGGGATTTCGCGCCGGTCGCGCTGCTGGCCCTGCTCAAGCACCCGCTGGCGGGGCTGGGGATGACGCCGGGAAATTGCCGGGCCAGCGCGCGGCGGCTGGAGCGGATGGCACTGCGCGGTCCCGCGCCGCCGCCGGGTCTCGCGGGGATACGGGCGGCGCTGGCGGCGAAGGCGGACGCGGGCGACCGGCCCGAAGCGGAGACGGCGGACCGGCCCGACCAGCCGGAGGCCCTGCCGGTCTTTCTCGACCGGCTCGACGCGGCGCTCCGGCCGGTCATGGTGAAAGGGAGCGCGTCGTTGCCCGATCTGCTGACCGGGCTGGTGCGGGCGGCGGAGGCTCTGGCGGCGACGGATACCCGGACCGGGGCGGAACGGCTCTGGAGCGGCGCGGAGGGTCATGCGCTCTCGCGGCTGATGGCGGGGCTGATCGTGCATACGGCGATCCTGCCCGAACAGGAGCGGGACCAGTTGCCTGCCTTCCTGCTCTCCGTCTTCGCCGGGCGGATGGTGTTCGGGCAGAAGGTGCTGCGCGGGCGCGAAGGCGAGGCGGTGAACCCGCGCGTGGCCATTCTGGGTGTGCTGGAAGCGCGGCTGCATGCCGCCGATCTGGTGGTGCTGGGCGGGTTGAACGAGGGAATCTGGCCGCCCGCGACCGATCCGGGGCCGTGGCTGAGCCGTCCCATGCGGCGGCGGGCGGGATTGCCGTCGCCGGAGCGGATGATCGGGGCGTCGGCCCATGATTTCACGGCGGCGCTGCTCTCCGCGCCGGAGGTCGTGCTGTCGGCTCCCGCGCGGCGCGAGGGCGCGCCCGCCGTGCCCGCGCGCTGGCTGGTGCGGCTCGACGCCCTGCTGGGCGGTCGGGGACAATCGGTGCCGCTGCATCCGGCGCAGGGCTGGCAGGCGCTGCTGGATCAGCCGGACGGCCCGGCGCGTCCGGTCGCCGCACCCGCGCCGCGCCCGCCCGTGGCGCTGCGTCCGCGCCGGCTGTCCGTGACGGAGATCGAGACGTGGCTGCGAGATCCCTATGCCATCCATGCCCGGCACGTGCTGGGGCTGACGGCGCTTCCGGCGCTGGAGGAGGCGGCGGACCGCTCCGATATCGGGCTGATCGTGCATGAGGGGCTGGATGCGTGGCTGAAGCGCGGCGATTTGCGCGAGGACAGCTTGCGTGCCGCCTTCGGGACGGCGCTGGAGGCGCGGAGTCTCCGCCCGGCCCTGGCGGCGTGGTGGCGCGTGCGGCTCGGGCGGATCGCGGAATGGGTGGCGGAGCGGGAGAGGATGCGAGCGGCGGCTGGGGGTGCGCCGGTTCTCAGGGCGCTGGAGGTGCGGGGGCGGCATGAGTTCGCCGCGCCGGGCGGGACGTTCAGCCTGACGGGGCGGGCCGACCGGATCGAGATCGGGGCGGATGGCAGGGCGACGATCATCGACTACAAGACCGGCGCGCTGCCGAGTGTGAAGGATGTCGAGGCCGGGTGGAGTTCGCAACTCGTGCTCGAGGCGGCGATGCTGGCGGAAGGCGCGTTCGGCGGCCTGCCGCCCGCCGCGACGGCGGCGCTGCTCTATTGGCGGCTGACCGGGGATCGCGACCGGGGCGAGGAACGGGCGGTGCCGAAGAATCCCGCCGATCTGCCGGATCTCGTCGCGCGGTCCATGGGGCGGCTGCGCGAGCGCGTGGCGGCGTTCGACCGGGAGGAGACGCCCTATCGCGCCCATCCTCATCCCGGCCAGGCCCCGCGCTATACGGATTACGCGCTGCTGGCGCGCGTGCCGGAATGGAGCGTCGCGCGCGAGGAGGACGGGGCGTGACCGGGGACATGATCGGGGGCGGGAAGGCGTCGCTTCCGGCGGTTCAGGCCGCGCGGACGCAGAACGAGGCGTCCGATCCGCTGGTCTCGGCCTTCGTTTCCGCCTCGGCGGGCAGCGGCAAGACCAAGCTGCTGATCGACCGTTTGCTGCGGCTGATGCTGCCGGTCATGAGCGCGCATCCGGAGACGGGCGAGGCGCTGCTTCTTCCCGGCGGCGAGCCGGGGCGCATCCAGTGCCTGACCTTCACCAAGGCGGCGGCGGCGGAGATGGCGAACCGTTTGCAGACGCGGCTCGGGAAATGGGTGTCGCTGCCCGATGACGCGCTGGACGCGGAGCTGGAGGGGCTGGACGTGCCGGTGACGCCGGACTCGCGGCGGGCGGCGCGGGAATTGTTCGTCCGGGTGCTGGATCTGCCGGGCGGGATGAAGATCGGCACCATCCATGCCTTCTGCCAGTCGCTGTTGCGGCGTTTCCCGCTGGAGGCGGCGGTGAATCCGCATTTCACCCTGCTGGAGGACGCCGACGCGGCGCTGGCGCTGAACGCGGCGATCGAGCGCGAGCTTGCGGCGGCGGCGTCCGATCCTTTGCGGCGGGAGGCGCTCGGGCTGCTGGCCGGGCAGGTGGGTCTGGACGCCTATCTGGCGCGGGTGCGCGGGCTCGGCGGCGAGGCGGCGCGGCTGGCGGAGCTGTTCGCGCGTGATCCCGCCGCGCTGCGCGCCACCTATGCGCGGTTGCTGGGGGCGGGGGAAGAGGAAATCGAAGCGCTCGAGGCGCGGCTGCTCGCGCCGCCGGAGGAAGGGCGTCTGCGCGCGGCGTTGCGCGCGGCGTTCGACGCGGGAACGGAGACGATGCGCGCGACCGTCGGCGGGATGCTGGACTGGCTCGCCATGCCCGCCGGGTCGCGTGCGGCGGAGCCGTGGTGCGCGGCGCTGCTGACGAAGGAGGGGACGCCGCGCACGTCGCGGAGCTTCCTTCCCGCCAAGGTGGCGGCCGCCGCGCCGGAGATCATGGCGGCGATCACGGCGGAGGCCGAAAGGGTGCGGGACATCCGTGCTGCGATCGCGGCCCGGCGGCTGCTGGACCTCAACCTCGCGCTGTTCAGCCTCGCCGCGCCGACTCTGGCGCGTTACGCGCGGGACAAATCGGCGCGCGGGCTGGTGGATTATGACGATCTCATCGCCTCGACGCGCGGCCTTCTGCAGGATCCCGGCGCGGCCTGGGTGCTCTATAAGCTCGACGGCGGCATCGACCATCTCCTGCTCGACGAGGTGCAGGATACCTCGGGCATGCAATGGGAGATCGCGGGGGCGCTGACGGCGGAGTTTTTCGCGGGGGAGAGCGCGCGGGAAGAGGCGTGGGGCGAGTCGGGGCGTCCGCGCACCGTCTTCGCGGTCGGCGATTACAAGCAGTCGATCTACGCCTTTCAGGGGGCGGAGCCGGAGGGGTTCCATCTCTGGCGGGATCGTTTCGCGCGGCAGGTCGTGGACGGCGCGCAAGCGTGGCGCGATCCGGGGCTGAACGTCTCCTTCCGCTCCGTGCCGCCGGTATTGCGGCTGGTCGATGCGGTCTTCGCGCGAGACGGCGCGGCGCATGGCCTGCGCGCGCCGGGAGAGGATCTCCCGCCGCATGTCTCGGCGCGGGAGGGCGAGGGGGGGCGCGTGGAGATCTGGCCGCTCGTGCCGCGCGGCGAGGCGGGCGAGGCGGTGGACCCCTGGGCCGCTCCGTCGGGAAGCGCGGGACAGGGCAGCCCGCCGCAGACTCTGGCGGACGAGCTGGCGCGCTGGATTGCGGGGCGGATCGGGCAGTCGCCGCAGCCGGGGCAGCCGCCCTTGCGCGCGGGAGAAATTTTGGTGCTGGTGCCGCGCCGCTCGCCCTTCCTCCGGGCGCTGATCCGGGCGTTGAAGGGGCAGGGCGTCGAGGTGGCGACGCTTGTGCGGGTGGCGCTGACGGAGCAGTTGGCGGTGCAGGATCTGATGACGCTGTGCGAGGCGCTGCTTCTGCCGCAGGACGATCTGACGCTGGCGGGCGTGCTGACCTCGCCGCTGGGGGGAGTGTCGGACGACTCGCTGATGGCGCTCGCGATGGGGCGGGGCGCGACGCCGCTCTGGACGGTGTTGCGCGCGCGGCATGCGGAGCGGGCGGACTGGCGCGCGGCATGGGAAATGCTGGCGGCATTGCAGGCGCGCGTCGATTTCGCGACGCCCTATCAGCTTCTGGCGAATGTTCTGGGGCGGCATGGCGGAAGGGCGCGGGTTCTGGCGCGGCTCGGCCCCGAGGCGGCGGAGCCGATGGACGATCTGCTGGCGGCGGCGCTGCGCTTCGAGGCGCTGCATCCGCCGGCCATGCAGGGATTCCTCGCCTGGCTGCGGGCGAGCGAGGCGACGGTCAAGCGCGAGCCGGACGCGAGCGCGGACGCGGTGCGGATCATGACGGTGCATGGCGCGAAGGGGTTGCAGGCGCGGCTGGTCGTGCTGCCGGACATGACCTGCGCGATGCGGCAGGATTTCTCGCTGCTCTGGTCCGGGGGGGAGCAAGACTGGCCGGTCTGGCTGCCGGGCGGGGGACTGCGCAGCGATATGACGGATGGTCTGGCGGCGGCGGCGCGGGAGGCGGCGCGCGCGGAATGGAACCGGCTGCTCTATGTGGCGCTGACCCGGGCCTCGGACTGGCTGGTGATCTGCGGCTGGGAGAGCGGGCGGAGCCTGCCGGAGACCGCGTGGTATGGGGCGTGCCGGTCGGGCTTCGAGGCGCTCGGCGCGGCGCGGGAGCCGTTTGGCGGCCCGTGGGGCGGGGAGAGTCTGGTGATCGAGGAGGCGCGGCAGGGCGTGGCGGCGGAGACGCGCGCGGCGGCGGTGACGGCGGCGGCGGCTTCTCTTCCGGCGTTCTTCGGCAGCGCGCCGCGCTGGGTGGCGAAGCCGCCGGTGCGGGAGGAGGCGCTGACCCGGCCTCTGGCGCCGAGCCGGCCGGACGGGGCGGTGTTCGGCGCGGAGCCCGCCGCCCGGTCGCCGCTCGACTGGGCGGCGGGTGCGTCCGGCGCTCGGGAGCGGGCGCTGCGCCGTGGCGTGCTGGTGCATCGGCTGTTGCAGATCGTGCCGGACTGGGCGGCGGCGGAGCGCCGGGCGCGGGCCGAACTCTGGCTCGCGCAGCCCGCGCGCGGGATCGGGGCCGCGGAGGCGGCGCGGCTCGCGTCTCAGGTGGCGGAGATTCTGGACGAGCCGTCGCTCGCGCCGCTTTTCGGCCCCGGAAGCCGCGCGGAGCAGGCGCTGGCGGGGATCGTCGCGGGCCGGGCCGTGACGGGGCAGGTGGATCGTGTCCGCGTCACGGAGGAGGCGATCTATCTCTGCGATTACAAGACGAACCGCCTGCCCCCCCGCGCGGGCGCGCCGCCGCCCGCCGCCTATCGCAGGCAGATGGCCGCCTATGCCGCCCTGCTGCGGCAGATCCATCCTGGCCTGCCGGTGCGGGCGAGCCTCGTCTGGACCGAAGGGCCGTCCGTCACCCTGTTGACGGAGGAGGAACTGGACGCGGCGTTGGACGAACTGGCGCGTGGATCGGGTTGACGCCGGTCAGCGGGGGCCGGGTCTCCCGCCGCCTCCCGCATGACCGCCGGCGAAGCCGCCGCCGGGACGCATCCCCGGCCCTCCGCCGGGTCTGAACCCTTCGCCGCCGGGATGACCGCCAGGCGGTCCGCCGACGGGCCCTCCGCCGGGACGAAAGCCGGGACCGCCCGGCGGACGTTCAGGCCCTCGCCAGCCGCCCCGCCATCCTCTGCCCCACCCCCTGTTCCAACCCCCGCCCCAGCCGGGCGACCAGCCCCAGCCTGAGCCGGTCCATCCAGATCCATACCATCCGGGCCGATTCCAGCCCGACCCGTACCAGCCCGGGGCGTAATATCCCCAGCCGGGGTAGCCCATGTAGGCGCCGGAGCCTCCGTAATAGCTCGTGCCGTAATAGCCGGAATAACCGGTGCCGTAGCAGCCGCCGAGGAGCGCCAGCAGGGCGCTGGCGGCGAGCAGGCGGCAGGGCGCGGGACGGATCATGGTCGTTCTCCCGCCGGCGGACGAACCGGCGTCAATCAGATGTCATGTGATGCGTCGAATATGGCGGGATTCCGGTTATTTCCATGTCGGTCCCGCCGCAATCCGGCAAGGGCGGACCGGAGGAACAGGGGGAAGGAAAGGCGCGCCGCGTTTCCGAAAGGACGGGCGGCCCTTGAAGCCGGGAGGGGAACGGTTGATATGATACGTTTCCTCATCCTTGTTTCCGGCTGCGAGGGCCGGCTGCGGGGAGGGGCAGTTCAGGAGCATGAGATGAGTGCGAACACGGTCGCCGTCACGGATGGCAGCTTCGAAAGCGATGTGCTGAAGGCGGAAGGCGCGGTGCTGGTCGATTTCTGGGCGGAGTGGTGCGGGCCCTGCAAGATGATCGCCCCGGCCCTCGACGAGATCGGCGCGGAATACAAGGACCGCGTGAAGGTGGCGAAGGTCAATATCGACGAGAATCCGGAAGCGCCGACCCGCTACGGCGTGCGCTCCATCCCGACGCTGATCGTGTTCCGCGACGGCAAGCCCGTCGCGCAGAAGACCGGGGCGCTCCCCAAGAGCCAGCTCAAGGCATGGATCGACTCGGCATTGTGAATTTTGCAGTGTGAGCCTGAGTCCGGCGTCGCGGGGAGCTTGCGCGGCGTCGGGTTTGGGCGCACATACCCCGCCGGACGACTTCGGACGGAGGCGGCGGAATGCGGCTCAAGGCGTTGGACTGGCGTGGCTGTGCCAGGCGCATCAGGGACGGGATAGCCTATCCGTTCTGGGCGTTGCAGCTTCTGACAGGCGCCAAGTCGTTTCTCGACAATCCGCTGATCGGCAGCCCGGCGCTGAACGAGCGCGGCCTGCATGTCGCGCGGCAGGCGCTCGCGCATCGCGCCGCGTCCTATCGGCGCAAATCTCTCGAACGCTTCGTGCCGCCGGAACTGGTGGCGGCGTTCGAGCGGGACGGCTTCGTGCTGGTGCGTGACGTTCTCCCGCCGGACGAGTTCGCGCGGCTCGTCGAGGAAGTGCGGCGCTATCGCGGCCCGGCGCGGGAGACGACGCAGGGGGACACCATCACCCGGCGTCTGGCGCTCGATCCCGCGGCGCTGACGGCGATGCCGTCCGTGCGGCGGTTTCTCGATCTCTCTCTCTGGCGCAGGCTGCTGCGTCTGGTGGGAAGTCAGGACGCCGAGCCGATCTGCTATCTTCAGACGATCCTGCTCCACGCCGTTCCCGGCGATCCGGACCCGCAGACGGCGCTGCATGCCGACACCTTCCATCCGACGGTCAAGGCGTGGTTCGCCCTGACGGATGTGGGGGAGGATGGCGGGCCGTTCACCTATGTCCCCGGCTCGCATCGCATCACCCCGGGCCGGGAGGCGTGGGAAAAACGCATGAGTCTTGTCGCCTCCCGGGGCGCCGACCGTCTGACCGGGCGCGGGTCCTTCCGCGTCAGGGAGGAGGATCTCGCGGGCATGGGGTACCCGCCGCCGCGGGCGCTGGCCGTTCCCGCCAATTCGCTGATCGTCGCGGATACAGGCGGCTTCCATGCGCGCGGGCCGAGCGCGGGGCCGGGGATGCGCGTGGAAATCTGGGCCTATGGACGCAGGAATCCATTCTTCACCCTGCCGTTCGATCTCTGGCGAATCCAGGCGCTCGGGCTGCGCCGGGCGTCGCTGGCCTGGGCGGCGGGGGACTGGCTGGAGCGGCGCGGGCTGAAGCCGCAGGTCTGGCGGCGGCGTCCCGGCGTTTCGGCGTTCGATCCGGCGGAATAAAAGGTGGCGGGGCGCGTCGGATTTCGGCGGTCTTTGAAATCTGATCAATAATTTAGTCTGAATTTAATGTCTAAGAAGCGTCTTTTCGACTGAGATGACGTTTGCGAGGTACATGGCCGCGAGACTGTGGTCCGCGAAAACATGGAACCTGCGAGTTTCCGCCTCCCGGCGATACAGTGCGAGTCTCGGGATTGGGGTGTCTGTCTTTCGCGCTGACGGCAAGAGGTGCGGAGCATGGCGGATGGTTCTCAGGCGGACGGCGCTCAGCGCCCTTCGGATAGCGAAACGGGGCTGACCTCCGCCGAGGCGGCGAAGCGGCTGGCGCAGTTCGGCGAGAACGCCCTCACGGAACATCATATCTCGACGCTGCGACGCCTGCTGCGCTTCTTCCTGGGGCCGATTCCGGCCATGATCGAGGTGGCGGCCGTGCTGTCGGCCATCGTCGGCCACTGGGCGGATTTCGGCGTGATCATGGCCATGCTGTTCGTCAATGCGGGGGTCGGGTTCTGGCAGGAATGGAAGGCCGACAACGCCATCGCCCTGCTTCAGAAGCGTCTGGCGCCTGGCGCGCGGGTGTGCCGGGACGGCAGGTGGGAAGATCTTCCGGCCCGGCAGGTCGTGCCGGGCGACCTCGTCATGCTCAGCCTCGGCAATATCGTTCCGGCGGATGTGAAACTCGTCGGGGACGGGATTCTGAGCGTCGATCAGTCCGCCCTCACGGGTGAATCGCTGCCCGTGGACAAGAAGGCGGGGGATGTCGCCTATTCGGGCTCGATCGCGCGGCAGGGCGAGGTGAAGGCCGTTGTCGTCTCGACGGGCATGAACACCTATTTCGGCAAGACGGCGCATCTCGTCGAGCAGGCAGGAAATGTCTCGCATTTCCAGCGCGCCGTCCTGCGGATCGGCAATTTCCTGATCGTCGTGACGATCGCGCTGGTCTGCTTTATCGCGATCGTCTCGCTGTTCCGTCACGATCCGATCATCGACACGTTCCAGTTCGCGATGGTTCTGACCATCGCATCCATTCCCGTGGCGCTGCCCGCGGTGCTGTCGGTGACGATGGCCGTGGGCGCGGAACGGCTCGCGCGGATGAAGGCCGTCGTGTCGCATCTCGTCGCCATCGAGGAGATGGCGGGCATGGATCTTCTCTGCACCGACAAGACGGGCACGCTGACGCTCAACCAGCTGACGCTGGGCGAGGCGGAGCCCGTGGCGGGCGTGGACGCGGCGATGTTGCTGGAGGCGGCGGCGCTGGCCAGCAACACCGCCTCTCCCGATGCGATCGACAGCGCGGTGATCACGGCGGCGGGCACGTCGCCCGCGCCGGCGCATCTGGTGAAATTCACCCCGTTCGACCCCGTCGTGAAACGGACGGAAGCGACGGTGGAGCGCGACGGCAAGACCTTCAGCGTCGCCAAGGGCGCGCCGCAGGTCATCGTCGATCTCTGCGGGTTGACGGGAGCGGCGCGGGACGGTGTCTCGGCCGCGATCGACGCGGCCGGAACGAAGGGCTATCGCGCGCTCGGCGTCGCGCGGAACGACGGGCAGGGCTGGCACTATCTCGGCATGCTGACCCTCTTCGACCCGCCCCGGCCCGACAGCGCCTCGACGATCGCCGCCGCACGGTCGATGGGCATCGATTTCAAGATGATCACGGGCGATCACGAGGCCATCGCCCGCCAGATCGCGGGGAAGCTCGATCTGGGCCAGAACATCGTCGTCGCGGACACGATTTTCGGCAAGGACGCCCCCGCGGACACGCTTTCGGCCATCGAGAAGGCGGACGGGTTCGCCCGTGTCTTTCCCGAGCACAAATTCGCCATCGTCAAGGCGCTTCAGGGGGCGGGCCATATCGTCGGGATGACGGGCGACGGCGTCAATGACGCGCCGGCGCTGCGGCAGGCCGATGTCGGCATTGCCGTATCCGGCGCGACGGACGCGGCGCGGGCGGCGGCCGATCTCGTCCTGACGGAGCCCGGCCTTTCGGTCATCACGCGGGCCATCGAAGAGGCGCGGCGGATTTTCGAGCGCATGACGGGATATGCGATCTATCGCATTTCCGAGACGATCCGCGTTCTGCTGTTCATGACGGCGAGCATTCTCCTCTATAATTTCTATCCCGTGACCGCGATCATGGTCGTGCTGCTGGCGCTGCTGAACGACGTGCCGATCATGATGATCGCCTATGACAACGCGCCGAGCGCGCCGAAGGCGGTGCGCTGGGACATGGTGCGGGTGTTGTCCGTCGCGGCGGTGCTGGGCATCTTCGGCGTCATCGTGAGTTTCAGCGTGTTCCTGTTCGTCCGGGACTATCTTGCCCTGCCCGCGGCGATCGTGCAGTCGGTCGTGTTTCTCAAGCTGCTCGTCGCGGGACACATGACGATCTACCTGACGCGGAACAAGGGGCCTTTCTGGGAGCGGCCGTGGCCGTCCTGGAAGCTGGTCGTGCCGTGCGAACTGGCGCAGGCGATCGGCACGATCACGGTCGTTTACGGCTGGTTCATGGCGCCGACGGGCTGGGGGCTCGCGGCGATGGTCTGGGGGTTCGCGCTGGCGGAATTCGTGGCGGCCAGCTTCCTCAAATGGGGCGTGTACAAGCTGCTCGGCCGGGTCGTCCGGGCGTCCTGAGTCCTGTCGGTGATGCGGCGGTCCTCACGCGACCGGGGCCGCCGCATCGTTCCCGTGTCGAAGATCACGCCGCGTGGAAGATGGCCTTGAAGCCGTCGGCGATCATGCCCACGGCGATGGCGAGCAGGATCATGCCCATCAGGCGGATCGTAATGCCGCGGATGGTGTCGCTCATGACCTTGCCGATACGGGCGGCGAAGAACAGGACGCCGAGCAGGATCAGCAGAATCGCCGTCACGATGATGCCGACATCGAATTTTCCGTCCGGGTAGGCCGGGTTCGCCGCATAGATGATGATGGTCGCGACGGTGCCCGGTCCGACCACGAGCGGGAAGGTGAAGGGATAGAAGGCCAGGCCGGACAGGTCCTGCATCTGGGCTTTTTCCTGCGGGCTGCCCTGATGGGAGGCGATCGCCCCGCCATTGAGCATCGACCATGCGATATGGGCCAGCACGATGCCGCCGGCGATGCGGAACTGATTGATCGTGATTCCGAAGAAGGCGATGATCTCCTGGCCGCAGAAGAGAATGATCGCGCACATGATGGCCGCGTAGGCCGTGATCCTGAAGGCGAGTGTCCGTTGTTCGGCCTGCGTCATCCCCGTCGTCATGGCCAGAAAGACCGGCAGGCTGAGGAACGGGTTGACGATGGCGAGAAACGTTCCGCACGCCTTGATGAATTCTGTCTTGTCCATGATGTCCTTGCGTTCCGGCCTGTGGGCGCGTTGATATCACGGCGGCAACGCGAGGCCGAGCCCTCCCGCCCCCCGGAATACGGGATGCGGGAGACGGAACGCGGGAGGGGTGTTTTTTCTTCAGCTTTTCCTGTCGGCCAGCGCCCAGACATAGGCCGCGACGGCGTGGACATCGGAGGGGGAAAGGGACGTTCCGCCCTTCGCGGGCATGGCGCCCGGATAGTTCCGGGGCTTCGGCACGCCCTCCGTGATGGTCTTTTCGAGCCCGGCCACACTGCCGTCGCTCCAGATCCGCGGGAGAGCCGTCAGGTCGGGGCCCATCGTGGAGCCCTTGCCGTCCGAGCCATGGCAGCCCGAGCAGGTGCCGCTCCGCGCTTCGCCGTGGAAGATGCGGTTTCCCAGCGCGAGTTCGTCACGCGTCACGCCGGGCGCGAGGGGCAGGGTGGCGGTCTCGTCGGGCCGCCCGGCATCGGCGTGCAGCCCCTCGGGCGGCAGGACCGGACCGCCCGTGGGAGTCGTCAGCGCGCTCGTGCCCTGCGCCGTCGCCACTTTCGCCGGTTCCGCGCCCTGATAGGTCACGCGCCAGATCCGCCCGTGGAGATCGTCGGAAATGAAGAGCGCGCCGTCGGGCGAGGCGGCGAGGCCGGAGGGACGGAAGGCGGCGCGTCCGGGTTCCATGTATTGTCCCGCGAAGCCGTCGGCGAACACGATCCAGTCGCCCGAGGGCTTGCCGTGGGAGAGCGGCTGGAAGACGACGTTATAGCCGCCCTGCCGCATGGGCGAGCGGTTCCATGACCCGTGGAACGCGATGAAGGCCCCGCCCCGATAGGCCGCCGGGAAGGCGGGCGCGTTGTCGATCAGCAGGTCGTTGGGGCCCCAATGCGCCGGGAAGGCGGCGACGGGCAGAGATTTCGTCGCGCACACGCCCTGTTTGTGGCCGCCATCCCCGCCATATTCCGGCCCGAGGACGAGTTGCTTGCGCAGCCCGTCATAATAGCATTCCGGCCAGCCGAAATCGGCGTTCTGTTTCAACGCGACGAGTTCCTCGGCGGGCAGCTCGGCGCTCTGCGTCGGCGTGTAGAGTTTCGGCCAGTTCTGCCAGAGCTGGTCGCGGCCGTGCTGCGTCGCATAGAGCTGTCCGTCGGCGTCGAAGGCGAGGCCCTCGCCGTTGCGCAGGCCGGTTGCGTAGCGCGCCGCCGGGGAAAAGACCTGCCCGGTGGCGTTGGCATCGTAGCGCCAGATGCCGCCGCGCGTTTCGGCCTCGGTGCAGGGGGTGAGGCCCTTCGACCCCTCCATGCGGTTCTTCGCCTGGCAGGCATTCGTCGCGGTGCCGGAATCGAGGAAGATCGTCCCCCTGGAATCGATGATGAACGGATGCATCGGGTGGTCGCCCGTCAGGGGCATGCCGGAGAGCACGATGTCATATCGCGCATCCGGCGCGATCGCGCCCGGCGGCAGGCGGAAGCGGACGATCCTGTCGTTCTCCTCGGCGTAGATCGCGCCGTTGTAATAGGCGATGCCCGTGCCGCCGGCGGAGCCTTCGGCGATTCCGTCGCCGAAACGCTGGATCGTGTCGGCGTGGCCGGTCTGATGCGTGTCCTGCAGGGCGATGAGGAATCCGCCCGGCGGCACCGCTTCATCGCGATAATACCTGCCGCTCCAGGTGTTGACGTAGAGCACGCCGTTCGGGGCCATGACCATGTGGCGCACATGGCCGAGATGATCCGCGAAGATCGTCGCGCAGAAGCCGGGCGACAGGCTGAGGCCGCCGGTCGCGCACTGGTCGTCCGCCCTGGCGGGGGTCGACGCGGCCACCAGAACGAGGCTTCCGGCCAGGATGGCGGCGAAGGTCGGGAGATGTCGGGTCATGAAAGATTTCCTGCGGAATTTCAGGGCGTCTGCTGCGTCGCGAGTGGAACGGCGACAAGGCGGAAGGGCAGGACGGGATTGGGCGGCGACTGCCCGAACAGGCGGGGAAGCTGGCCCTCCGACACCCAGGCCGTGCCGTTCGTCTCGGTGACGCCTGTCGGGTTGAGCAGCGCATCGCGCAAGGTGGTGATCTGGACGTCGTCGCCGTCGATCGCCATGCGGTCGAGCCGCCCGGCGCCCTCGATGAGCAGGAAACCGCCGCCGCTCGTGCGCCGCAACCCGTCGGCCAGAACCAGCGGCCGGGAAGGGCGCAGGCGCTCGACGCGGAGCGGCCTGCCGTCCTTCATCACCACGCGCAGGAGGGTCGCGGTGTTGAAGGTGTCGACATAGAGATTGCCGTCGGCCCCGAAGGCGATGCCATCGAGCCCCGCGCCGGTTTTGGGGGGTGTGAAGAGCGGGGAGGTCAGCCAGATCGTCAGCTTGCGCGTGACCGGGTCGAGTCGCAGGATCTGCGGCTTCGCCGAATTCGTCACGTAGAGCGCTCCGTCCGGGCCGACGGTGCTGTCATTGCAGAGATTGCCGTCGCCGGGAAAACGCGCGCTGATGAGGCCGAGGCCGGTATGGAGGTCGAACCCCTTGATCCAGCTTCCGGTAGCGTTGCCGGGCGTGGAAATGCCACGGGCGGACAGGTCGTTCGAGCAGGCCCAGAGGAGACCGGCCTTTTCATCCGCGAACACGCCGAAAATCGAGCGGGTGCCGAAGGTGCCGGGCTTGATCCAGAGTTCCGCCTGTGCCGCGCCCGGCTTGGCGCGGAAGATGCCGCCCGAGGCGAGGCTTCCGGCGAAGAGCGTGCCATCCGACAGGGACGTCACGCTTTCGGGGAAGACCAGCGGGCCGGGCAGGATGACGGACTCGGCCGCCCTTGCGCCGCCGGGCCCGAGAAACGCGAAAAGGAGAGATGCGCAAAAGAAAAACGCACGGAGGAGAGGCGTCCGGGGGCAAGGAAAGCGCGGGCGCATGCTCCCCGCGACGAAACCCGATCCGTTCGAGAAGGGATGCTTTCTCATTTCCGATTGTCCCGATCCGCTCTCACATCTTTTGAAAAACATAACTTTCGGCGTCCGTAACGTCCCGGAAGTGTACCCCCGGGCGCGCGTCATGCGCCAGATAAAACAGCAGCAGGCATGCTCTGGTTTGATTTTCAGGGTCCGCCCGAACCCGTCCCGCGTGACGGCGCTTCCGGGACCGGCCGCGCGGGTCTCTTGATCTGTATCAACGAAGCGGAAAGGCGGGTCTTCTATACCGGAATTGAGGATTGGACGAAGAGGCCGCCCGATTGAGGGCGGCGATGAAGAAAGGGCTTTTCCTATGGTCGCGCCTGTTCCCACCATGATGAAAGCGGCGGTCGTCAAGGCGTTTGGCGCGCCCTTGAGTATCGAGACGGTGCCTGTCCCGTCCATCGGCCGGCATCAGGTTCTGGTGCGCATGATGACGTGTGGCGTCTGTCATACGGATCTGCACGCCGCGCGGGGGGACTGGCCGGTCAAGCCGGGTCTGCCCTTCATCCCCGGTCATGAAGGTGTCGGCGAGATCGTCGCGGCGGGCGACGACGTGCGCTGGGTGAAGCCCGGCGATATCGTGGGCGTGCCCTGGCTGCACGCCGCCTGCGGGCATTGTCCGCATTGTCTCGGCGGGTGGGAGACGCTGTGCGAGGGGCAGCAGGATACGGGGTATTCTGTGAATGGCTGCTTCGCCGAATATGTCGTCGCGGAGGCGGATTATGTGGCGCGGATTCCGCCGGGTGTCGATCTGCTGGAGATCGCGCCGGTGCTCTGCGCCGGGGTGACGGTCTACAAGGGGTTGAAGATGACCGACACCAAGCCGGGCGACTGGGTGGTCGTGGCGGGTGTGGGCGGCCTGGGGCAGATGGCGGTGCAGTTCGGCGTCGCCATGGGGCGGAATGTGATCGCCCTCGATATCGACGACGGCAAGCTCGCCACGGCCAGAGCGCTCGGAGCCGCGCATTGCATCAACGCGGAGACGCAGGACCCGGGGGCGGAGATCCGGAAGCGCGTCGGCGGCGCGCATGGCGTGTTGGTGACGGCTGTTTCCCTGCGTGCTTTTTCACAGACGATGTGTTATGTCCGTCGCGGGGGCACGATCGTGCTGACGGGTTTGCCGCCGGGCGAATTCCCGATCTCGGTCTTCGACATGGTGATGGCCGGCGTCACGATACGCGGCTCCATCGTGGGAACCCGTCTCGACATGATCGAGGCGCTGTCGTTTTTCGCGGAAGGCAAGATCAGGGCCGTCGTCAAACCGGACAGGCTGGAGAACATCAACCGGATTTTCACAGCTCTCGACGAGGGTAAGGTCGAGGGGCGCATCGTCCTCGATTTCCGCGGGAAGACGTCAGACACGGCCTGAAACGGGCCGAACCTAAACATCATCAGCAAGAGATCCATCTCACTATGGCTTATGCAACGACCACGCCGTTCACCGGCGAGACGATCAAGGTATTCGCGGATGCGACGGATCAGGAGATCGATCTGGCTCTCGAGCAGACCGATCGCGCCTTCCGGTCCTGGAGGCACAGCGCCTTCGCCCGGCGCGCTGAAGTCATGCACAATGCGGCCGCCATTCTGCGGCGCGACATCGACCGTTACGCCCGGCTGCTGACGCTGGAGATGGGCAAGCTCTTCGCCGAGGCGAAGGCGGAGACCGAGCTTTCGGCGGCGATCTTCGAGTATTACGCGCTGAATGCCGAGGCGCTGCTCGTGCCTGACATCCTGCCCGTCGCCTCGAGGGACGAAGGGCGCGCGCGCATCGTCTATGAGCCCGAGGGCGTGATCCTCGCCATCGAGCCGTGGAACTTCCCCTTCTATCAGGTCGCCCGCATCATCGCGCCGCAGCTCTCGGCGGGGAACACGGTGTTGCTCAAGCACGCCTCGAACGTGCCGCAATGCGCCCTGGCCATGGAGAGTCTGATGGTCGAGGCGGGGCTGCCGGAGGGCGGGTTCCGCAACATCTTTCCGACCCGCGGCCAGTTGGCCCGGATCATCGCCGATCCGCGCGTGCGCGGCGTGGCGCTGACGGGGTCGGAGGGCGCCGGGGCGACGGTCGCGTCGCAGGCCGGGCAGGCGCTGAAGAAGACGACGATGGAACTCGGCGGGGCCGACGCCTTCGTGGTGCTGAACGACGCCGATCTGGAAAAGACCGTGAAATGGGCCGTGTTCGGGCGGCACTGGAATGCCGGTCAGGTCTGTGTCTCGTCCAAGCGCATGATCATCGAGGACGGGGTCTATGACGACTTCCTCGATCTCTATCGCAAGGGCGTGCGGGAATTGCGGATGGGCGATCCGATGGCGGCCGAGACCTCGCTCGCGCCGCTGTCCTCGGCCGGTGCCGCCGCCGATCTGAAGAAGCAGCTCGGGGAAGCGATCGGCCATGGCGCGCAGGCGGAGACGATCGCCCTCGACATGCCGGAACAGGGCAGCTTCGCGCAGCCGACCATCCTGACCGGGATCGACGGGCAGAATCCGGCGCGGCACATGGAGTTCTTCGGTCCGGTCTCGATGCTGTTCCGCGCGGCGGATCTGGAGGACGCCGTCCGCATCGCCAATGACACGCCCTACGGCCTCGGCGGCTCGGTGTTCACCAGGGACACGGAGAAGGGCGTGGAGGTCGCGCGGCGGATCGACACGGGCATGGTCTATGTCAACCATCCGACCATGGTGAAGGCGGACCTGCCGTTCGGCGGCGTGAAGCGGTCCGGTTTCGGGCGCGAACTGATCGGGCTCGGCATCAAGGAATTCGTCAATGCCAAGCTGATCGATGTGGTGGACATCGATGCGCCGTTCTGACGGATGGGAGGGGGCTTGGTCCCCCTCCTTCCAGCCGTCCTCAGACGGGCTTCGTCGTGTTCTCCGCAGGAGGCGCGGGGGGCGACGCGGCGTCCCGCTTCGGGGATTTCGCGGTCGGCAAGGCCAGGGCGACGAGCAGGGCGGCCACGCCCAGCAGGAAGGTCGGGCCCAGCCGGGCATAGCTGAACGCGCCCGCGATTCCGCCGAGGGCGAAGGCGCAGACGATGCCGAGATGCAGGCGCAGGCGTTCGGCAAGCTGCGCGCGGCGTTCCCGCGCCGTCGGGTCGCCGCGGATGGCGAGCCAGTCGGCGAGGGCGATGCCGACATCGGTGAGCATGCCCGTCATATGCGTCGTCCGCACCCGCGCGCCGGAAATGCGGGTGACGGTGGCGTTCTGCAATCCCATGAGAAAGCTCAGCCCGAAGGCCAGCGTGTCCTGGCGCTCGATGGCGGGGAGCGCGAGGTCGAACGCGCCGAGCAGGGCGAGCAGGGCGGCTTCGAGCAGAATGTCCCAGGCATAGATCGAGGCCGCGTTGCGGCGGCGGCCGAGATTGACGAGAACCGTCGCCACGACGGCGCCGGACACGAAAGCGGCGAGAAGACCGGCATAGGACAGGGCGACGGCCAGCGCCCCGTCATGGACCGAGGTGCTGAGCGCCGAGAGGTTGCCGGTCATGTTGGCCGAATAATAGCCGACGGCGAAGAAGCCCGCGGCGTTCACGGCGCCGGCCACGGCGGCGAGGGAGCAGCCGAGTTTCCAGTCCGCTGCGAAGCTCCGTCCGGCGCCTTCCTGTCGCAGCATGACGCGTTCAGTCCCGGGCGGCCATGACGCAGATCAGGGAAAAGAGGCGGCGGGCCGTGTCGAAATCCATGGCGACCTGCCCCTCCAGCATGGCGCGGAGTTCGGCCGCCGCCTCGTCATGCAGGGCGCGGCGGCCGAAATCCATCGCGCGGATACGGATGGGATTCCCCTCCGCGATCGCCTCCGCGTATGATTCGACCGTGAGATTGTAGTCCTTGATCAGGCGCCGCAACGGTGCGAGGGAAATCGGCAGGCGCAGGCGGGGCGCGTCCTCGGCGTCCCGGACGTCGAAGACCAGCTTTCCCGCCTGACGGGCGAGGTGGAGGATGAATGGGCCGTCAAGGCCGCCCGGCTGGAACGAGCCGGTGGAGATGAGATCCCTGACGGCCTGTTGCCGGTCGCGCCGACGTTCTTCAAGCACCGGCATGTCGCCTGACATGGCGTCCAGCACGACGTCGAGCAACGCGTCTGTTCGTGAGGGTCGGGGTGAGATCGTGTCAGCCATCGCGGCGCGAGATTAGGCCGATGGCGCATTTACACAAGGCTTCAGGTCAGGAGAAGCCTTGCCCGGAAGAGGGTGGATGGAGAAGAGCATGACGAAGTGGGTCTACGGTTTCGGTTCGCAGGTGAACGAGGGCCATGCCGGGATGAAGGCTCTGCTGGGCGGGAAGGGGGCGAATCTGGCCGAGATGGCGGGGATCGGGCTGCCCGTTCCGCCCGGCTTCACGCTCACGACCGATGTCTGCGTGGCCTATTACCGCGACGGGCGGCGCTATCCTGACGGGCTGCGGACGCAGGTGGAGGACGCGCTGGCGCAGGTCGAGTCGCAGGTCGGCGCGCGGTTCGGCGATCCCTCCGGCCCGCTCCTCGTCTCGGTGCGCTCCGGCGCGCAGGTCTCCATGCCGGGCATGATGGATACGGTGCTGAATCTCGGACTGAACGACGAGACGGTGCGGGGTCTGGCGGTGCAGTCGGGCGACGAGCGCTTCGCCTGGGACAGCTATCGCCGCTTCATCCAGATGTACGGCTCGGTGGTGCTGGGCATCTCGCATCATCTCTTCGAGGACGTGATCGAGGCGCGCAAATCCGCGCTCGACCTCACGGAGGACACGGAGCTTTCCGCCGCAGACTGGCGGGAGGTCGTCAGTTTCTATCAGGATATCGTGCGGCAGGAGACGGGCCAGGCTTTCCCGCAGACGCCGCGCGACCAGCTCTGGGGAGCGATCGGGGCGGTGTTCGGCTCCTGGATGAATCCGCGCGCCATCACCTATCGCCGCCTGCACGACATTCCCGCCGAATGGGGCACGGCCGTCAACGTGCAGGCCATGGTCTTCGGCAATATGGGCGAGGATTGCGCGACCGGCGTGTGCTTCACCCGCGACCCGTCCACCGGCGAGAACGTGTTCTACGGCGAATATCTGGTCAATGCGCAGGGCGAGGACGTGGTGGCGGGAATCCGCACGCCGCAACCCATGTCCGAGGCGCGGGCCAAGCCGGGCGAGATCTCGATGGAAAAGGCGCTGCCGGGCGCCTATGCCGAGCTTCTGCATGTGCGCGAGATGCTGGAAGCGCATTACCGCGACATGCAGGACATCGAGTTCACCGTCCAGCGCAACACGCTCTACATGTTGCAGACCCGCACCGGGAAGCGCACGGCGGCGGCGGCGTTGCGGATCGCGGTGGACATGGCCGAGGCGGGACAGATTTCGCACGAGGAGGCGATCCTGCGCGTGCCGCCCGCGTCGCTCGACCAGTTGCTGCATCCGGCGCTCGACCCCGAGGCCGAGCGCGTGCGGATCGCGCGGGGGCTGCCGGCCTCGCCGGGCGCGGCGTCGGGCGCGCTGGTCTTCACCGCCGAGGAGGTGGAGGCGCGCGCGCTGAAGGGTGAGGACGTCATTCTCGCGCGGGTCGAGACCAGTCCGGAGGACGTGCACGGGATGCATGCGGCGCGCGGCGTGCTGACGACCCGTGGCGGCATGACGAGTCATGCGGCGGTCGTGGCGCGCGGAATGGGGCGCGTCTGCGTCGCCGGGGCGGGCGATATCCGGATCGACTACAAGGCCGGGACGTTGACCGCGGACGGACATGTGCTGCGGCGGGGCGACTGGATCACGCTCGATGGCGGCACGGGCGAGGTGTTCCTCGGCAGGGTGGCGACGGTCGAGCCGCGGCTTTCCGGCGATTTCGCGACGCTGATGGGCTGGGCGGATTCCGTGCGGCGGCTGGGCGTGCGCGCGAACGCCGAGACGCCCGACGACGCGGCGACGGCGCGGCGCTTCGGCGCGGAGGGGATCGGCCTGTGCCGCACGGAGCATATGTTCTTCGCCCCGGATCGCATCGGCGCGGTGCGCCGGATGATTCTGGCGCCGGACGCGGCCGGGCGGCGCGCGGCGCTGGATGATCTCATGCCGTTCCAGCGCGCGGATTTCGCGGCGCTGTTCCGCATCATGGCGGGGCTGCCGGTCACGGTGCGTCTGCTCGATCCGCCGCTGCACGAGTTCCTGCCGCATGGGGACGCAGAGCTGGCCGAGGTGGCGCGGGGGCTGTCCCTGTCGCTGGAGGAGGCGCGCGCGCGGGTGGCGGCGCTGTCGGAGAGCAATCCCATGCTCGGCCATCGCGGATGCCGTCTGGGCGTCACCGCGCCGGAAATCTATGCGATGCAGGTGCGCGCCGTGCTGGAGGCGGCGGTGGCGGTGGCGCGGGAGACGGGGGAGATCGTGCGGCCGGAGATCATGATCCCGCTCGTCGGGATGGAGACGGAACTCGCCTATACGCGCGGCGAGGCCGAGAAGGTCGCGGCGGGCGTGGAAGGGCTGGACGGGCATGTCGACTACAGCATCGGCACCATGATCGAACTGCCGCGCGCCGCGCTGACGGCGGATCGCATCGCGGCCCATGCGGATTTCTTCTCCTTCGGCACCAACGACCTGACCCAGACGGTCTTCGGCCTGTCGCGCGACGATGCGGGGAGCTTCCTGCCGACTTATGTCGAGAAGGGTCTGCTGCCGAAAGATCCGTTCGTCAGCATCGATTTCGAAGGGGTCGGCGAGATCGTCGCCATCGCCGCGCGCAAGGGGCGGCAGGTGAAGCCGACGCTGAAGATGGGCATTTGCGGCGAGCATGGGGGCGATCCGGCCTCCATCGCCTTCTGCGAAAAGATCGGCCTCGATTACGTCTCCTGCTCGCCCTATCGCGTCCCCGTCGCGCGGCTCGCCGCCGCGCAGGCGGCCCTGAAGGCGCGCCTGTCCGCCGAGGCGTGAAGGGATGCCGGCGCTCGACATCCATCTGGTCTCCGACGCCACGGGGGAGATGCTTCACGCCACCCTTCGCGCCGCGGTGGCGCAGTTCGCCCATCCGCATGTGAGCTGGCATTCCTGGACGCTGGTGCGGACGCGGGCGGCGCTGCTCCGCGTGGTGCGGGGGCTTGAGACGACGGGGGGTGTGGTCTTCGCCTCCATCATGGACGCGACGCTCCGGCGGGAGCTGGAGCGTCAGTGCGAGCGGCTCGGGCTGCGGCTCCAGCAGCCGCTCGACCCTGTGATCGGCCTGTTGCAGGAGGCGCTGGGCGAGAAGGCGGTCTGCCGCGCCGGGTCGCAATATGTGCTGGACGAGGCCTATTTCCGCCGGATCGCGGCGATCGATTTCGTTCTGTCCCATGATGACGGCCAGGCCGTCGGCGGGCTCAGGGAGGCGGATCTCGTGCTCGTCGGGCTGTCGCGCTGTTCCAAGACGCCGACGGCCTTCTATCTCGCCAATAATCGCGCGGTGAAGGTGGCGAACGTGCCGCTGATCCGCGAGGCGCCGTTGCCGCCCGAATTGCTGACCATCGACCGGCCGGTGGTGGCGCTGACGATCGACGCGCGCCGGCTGGTGGATATCCGGCGGCACAGGCTCAAGGCGGACAGCGCCAGCCGGACGATCCGGGAGATCGAGCGGGAGTCTCCCTATATCGATTACGATCAGGTGGCGGCGGAGGCGCTCTGGGCGCGGCGGCTGTGTCGCGCCCAGGGCTGGCCGATGATCGACGTGACGCATCGGTCCATCGAGGAAACGGCGGCCGAGGTCATGGCGCGCGCCGATGAATGGGCGGAGAAGCATGCGGCGGCCCTGCCCGTCGGGTCATAGCGGGCGGATCGGGAGTAAAAATCGGGAACTGATCCGTTGCGACGATTTCGGATTTATGTCCAGCCGGAATGGCCTACCATTCTTCCGACCGCCGGGGCGGGCGGATAGAGAAGGGAGATTGTTCCATGACCAAGGTTCTGGTGCTGTATTATTCGAGTTACGGCCATGTGGAGACGTTGGCCGGAGCGATCGCGGAGGGCGTGCGGAGCGTCGGGGCCGAGGCGGTCGTCAAGCGCGTGCCGGAGCTGGTGCCGGAGGAGATCGCGAAGGCGCATCATTTCAAGACCGAGCAGGCCGCGCCGGTCGCCGATCCGCAGGAACTGCCGGAGTATGACGCAATCATCCTCGGCGCGCCGACGCGCTTCGGCCGTCTGCCTTCGCAGATGGCGAGTTTCTGGGACCAGACGGGCGGACTGTGGCTGAAAGGCGCTCTCATCGGCAAGGTCGGCGCGGTCTTCACCTCCACCGCGTCGCAGCATGGCGGGCAGGAACTGACGCTGTTCTCCCTGATGTCCAACCTGCTGCATCACGGCATGGTCATCGCCGGGCTGCCGTACAGCTTCCAGGGTCAGTTGCGGATCGACGAGGTCGAGGGCGGCGCGCCGTACGGGGCGACGACGATCGCAGGTGGCGACGGGTCCCGCGCCGTGAGCGAGACGGAGCGCGAGGGCGGCCGGTTCCTCGGCGCGCGCGTGGCGAAGCTGGCGGCGAAGCTCGCGGAGTGAGAGGGATTTCCTCTCTATTCCGAAGAAGAATGATGAAGCCTTCCGTTCCCTATCCCTCGTCCCCCTCCCGCGACCAGGGCGAGGATTTGAACTGGTCGGCGAGATAGGCCATCAGGGCCGAGACACGGGCCGGGCGCAGCGGGCTGGGCGGCGTGACGAGATGGAGCGAGACCGGCCCCGCCTCCCAGCCGTCCAGCACGCGGACGAGCCGTCCCGCCCGCAGATCCTCCTCGCCGAGGAAGGCCGGGACGACGCCGATGCCCAGCCCCGCGCGCAGGGCGGGCAGCAGCCCTTCCGCGTTATTGGCGCTGAGCCGTCCGCGCTGACGCCAGATGAATTCCTCTCCGCCCCTGTGGCGCAGGGTGATCGCGCCGATGTCGCGGCTGTTGGTGTAGATCGCGGCGTCGAACCCGGCGAGGTCGCGCGGATGATCCGGCGCGCCCTCGCGAAGCAGCAACTCGGGGGCGGCGACGAGCAGCAGCGGAATGGTGCAGAGCCGCCTGCTGCGCAGGGACGAATCGGGAAGCGAGGCGATGCGGACGGCGAGGTCGTAGCCGTCGGCCACCAGATCGACCAGCGCGTCGCTGAACTGCACGTTCACCGAAATTTCCGGAAAGTCCTGGAGAAAACGCGGCAGGACAGGGGCGAGATGCGTGATGCCGAAGCTCATCGGCGCGGCCACCCGGATCAGACCCTGCGGACGGCGCACGGTATCGCGCAGTTCCGCCTCGGCGTTTTCCCCGGCCGACAGGATGCGGTTGGCGTGGGCGAGCGCCTCGCGTCCGAATTCCGTGAGGCTCAGCTTGCGGGAGGTGCGGTTGAACAGCGATCCGGCAAGGCTCAGTTCCAGCCGGGCAACGGCTTTGGAGACGGTCGGCTTGGAAAGATGCAGCGCGTCGGCGGCGCGGGCGAAGGAGCCGAATTCGGCCACCCTCGCGAAAATGGCCCAGGCTTCGAAATCCGGAAGCGGCATGGGTCAGGCTCCGCCCGGCGCGCCGACGGCGGGAAAGTCGGATACGGGAAAGCCTGGCGCGTCTGGACGGATCATGGGGCCTCGGACTGGAACGACGGCGAGGCCCGGAGGATGGCGTGTCAGAAATGCTTGCGCAAGGTGAAGAACACCATGCGCGGCGACGCCGCCTGGAGCGTGGCGAAGACGTGGTTCGGGTCGGAGAACTCGAACCCGTTCGTGCCGACGGAGGCGACGTACCGCTTGTCGAACAGGTTGGTCACGTTGATCTGCGCGTCCATCCCGCGCAGGAGCCAGTTGTGACTGTGAAAGCGATAGCCGACATTCAGGTTGAACACGTCGTTCGCCGGAACCCAGGAGTCGTTGAGGTAGGTATAGGTGCGGCGGTCCTGGAACTGCATCAGCACGTTGCCCCAGAGCGAGCCGTTGTCGTAGCTGAGCTGCACGTTGGCGAGGTTGCGGGGCATCGCCACCACGTTCTTGCCTTTCGTGTCATAGACCGTCGTGCCGGTGCTGACGTTGTCGTTGTAGAACGAGTTGTTGAAGGAATAGGACGCATAGATCGACCAGTTCGGCGCGAACTCGTAGGTGAAGGCCGCGTCGACGCCGCGCGCCGTCACGCCGCCGACATTGGTGAGGACGGACGGGTTGCCTTGGATGCCGGTGCCCTGGGTGATCTGGAGCAGACGGTTCTCGAATTCGACGTAATATCCGGTCAGCGAGGCCTGGATGTTATTGTCGTGATAGCGATAGCCGAGTTCTTCGGTATAGGACATTTCCGGATGGATCTTGCCCTTGATGGCGTTATATCCGGCGATCGAGGTCGCGAAGGGGCTGGTCGCGCCGATATAGGAGTTGTCGAAGACCGACATGTTGCGCGCGAAATCCGCGAAGACCTCGTTATGCCGGTTCAGGCGGTAATTGGCGCCGATTTGCGGCAGAAAGCCGTTGGAGGATTCGATACTTCCCGAAGGATAGGAAGGTGGGAGCGTATTGTTCAGATAATAACCGGACTGCGCACGGGCGGTATTGTCCGCGATCAGCGATTTGAAGCCGTAATTGAGCTTGAGCGCGTGGGTGATCTGCCACGTATCCTGCAAATGCACCTGATATGTCTTCGTGTTGAAGGCGCCTGCCCATTGAGTCTCGAAGGCCCCCGAATACGAGTGGAGGCTGCCGGGAGGATTCTCCAGCGGCAGCGGATAGAACCGCCGCGCCTGCTCGAAATTGTTGTTCTCGAACCAGAAGCCACCTTCAATCGTATGATTGGCGATATGATAGCTCAGGCTGCTGATGAACCCTTCACGGTGAATGTCGTATTCGGTCGTACGGATCGAGAGCGGAGAACCGCCGACCGAGTCCGGGGTGGCGACATCCGGGCTGGCCCAGGGGTCTTGCGTCTGGCTCGTGTGGCCGTAAACGGTGGCGTAGCCTTTCAGGCGGCTGTTGATCCTGAAATCAAGACGACCATATCCGAGCACGTCCTCACGGAAGCCGCCCGAATTCCAATAGGCGAAATCCTGGCAATCTCCATAATTCGTCGTGCCGAATCCGCCCGCGCAATCATGAGTGACGCCAGTCGTATTGCCGGTCTTCAGGTAGTTCTGATAAGCCCCGGCGACCTGCTTCGCGAGTGCGTAATTGCCGGTGATGTTGTCGATATTGTATCCGTATTTATTGATCGTCGAAAGAGACAGATCCTGATAGTCGTTTTCTTTGTGCTGAGACCAGTCTCCGAAAAACGTGAGCTTCAGATTGTCTCCGAGCGGCTGGACGAACTTGGCGTTCGCCTGCTGCTGCATCTGCTGCCCGTCGCCTTTCCATTTGTTGGCGTCCTGGTAGCTGTACGAGGCATAGAATTTTCCGCCACCGCGCAGGCGACCGCTATTGACGCGCATGAAGGTGCGCCAGGTGCTGGCAGAGCCGATCGTTCCGGCGACGTCGACGCCGAACTTGTCCGACGGGTCGATCGACGTGAACTCCAGCGCGCCGCCGAGATCGTTCGACGCGGCGACGCCGACCGAGCCCGCGCCCTGGGTGAGGGTCGCGCGGCCGTTATTCTCGGTCTGCAATGCCCGGCCGATGGAAAGTCCGTTGTCGTTGCCGTAGGCCATGTTGCCGAGGGGAATGCCGTCCATTGTGAAGCCGAGACGGCTCTGGTCGAAGCCGCGGATGATGATCTGCTGCGACCATTCATAGGCGCCCAGCGGGTCCGAGCTGGTGAACATCACGCCGGGGAGCTTGGAGAGCGCCTTGAAGGGGCTCGTTCCGGGAACGTATTCCTGGATGGCCTGATGGGAGATCGTCTGGGTCTCGCGCGCGGCGCCTGCGCCGAGGACCACGATAGCCTCCGACTGCGCGGCTTCGACGGCCTGCGGGCGCGTCACGGCGGCAGGCGCCACAGCCGTCGTGCCGTGTGCGGCGGAGGACGTCCGGGGGACGGTCGCCTGGGATGCGGACGTGCGCGAATGAGTGCGCGTATGTGTGTGACGATGCGTTGCGGCGGCGGCAGCCGGGTGTGACGTAACGCAACCCAGACAGGTGGTCGCGAGAAGAAGGCGGAGGGGCTTCATCGAGCGCATTTTCCTTGCAGCGACAGGGGAGGCCGGTCGTTTTTCTGCGTGTTCCCATAGTCAATGATCTCGCGTTGTGTCGTGTTATGTTTTCGTGACAGAACGTCATGAAAATGTAATAGTTACAGGCAATTCATGTCCTTTCGTCACACTCTCGGGTCATGTCGCTCATGACAATTCCGCTTCGATCGCGTTAGAATGCGCGTATGAAACGATCTCCCGCCTTTTCGCCCGCTTTCCTGATGCCCGCTCTCCTGGCATTCGCCGGATGCGCCGCCACTCCCGCATCGCATCCCGCCGATCCGGCGTCGCCGCGGAGCTACGCGCCGATCAGCCCCGAGCGCATGTCGGAGGATATCCGCACGCTCGCCTCCGATCCCTTTCAGGGCCGTGCGCCGGGAACTGAAGGGGAGAAGGTGACGGTCGCGTGGCTGATCGAACAGTTCAAGGCGCTGGGGCTGGAGCCGGGCGGCGAGAATGGCGGCTGGACGCAGGACGTGCCGATGATCCGCACCCGGCCGTCGGTGGACGGCGCGGTGACGGCGCGGACAGGCGGGCGGACGATGCGGCTGGTGCAGCTGCGCGATATCTGCCTGTCCACATTGCTGCCGGAGCGGCGCATCCGCGTGACGGACGCGCCGATGGTCTTCGTGGGATATGGCGTGAGCGCGCCGGAGCGCGGCTGGGACGATTTCAAGGGCGTGGACCTGCGCGGCAAGGTGGCCATCTTCCTCGTCAACGATCCGGATTTCGACGCGAAGCCGGGCGAGGCGGTGGCCGGGAAGTTCGGCGGCCGGGCCATGACCTATTACGGGCGCTGGACCTATAAATTCGAGGAGGCCGCGCGGCGCGGCGCCGTTGCGGCGCTGGTCGTGCATGACACGCCGGGCGCGTCCTACCCGTGGAGCACGGTCGTCGCGCCGGGCGGCGTGGCCTATGACATCGCGCGGGACGGGAATGGCGCGAAGCCGGTGCCGGTTCAGGGCTGGCTGGAGGGCGGCGCGGCGGCGCGGCTCTTCGCGCAGGCGGGGCTCGATCTGGCGGCGCTGCGGGAGAAGGCGCGCGCGCCGGATTTCCGCCCGGTCGCGTTGCGGGGCACGCGGCTGAGCGTGGACATGCCGGTGACGCTGGATCGTCTCGTCAGCCGGAACGTGCTGGCGAAGATCACGGGCGCGCGGTTTCCGGAGGAAAGCGTGATGTTCGGCGCGCACTGGGATGCGTTCGGCGAGAGCAAGGGGCCGGATGGCGGGACGGTGATCCGGCGCGGGGCGGTCGATGACGGCTCGGGCATCGCCGCCGTGCTGGAGATCGCCCGTGCGCTGCGCGCGGGGCCGACGCCGGATCGCACGGTGCGGTTCGCCGCATGGACGGGGGAGGAGCGCGGGTTGCTCGGCTCGTCCTGGTACGTCGCCCATCCGCTGGCGCCGCTGGAGAAGACGGCGGCCAATCTGACGATGGACGTGTTGCAGATGGGGGGTGCCGCGCGCAACGCCTACGTCGTCGGGGCGGGGCAGGACAGTCTGCAGCAGGATTTCGCCCGCGCGGCGGCGGCGCAGGGACGCACCACCCGACCGGAAGCGATGCCGGAGCGCGGGGCGTTCTATCGCGCCGATCACCTGCCTTTCGCGCGGGCGGGCGTGCCGGTGCTGGCCGTCATGGACATGGCAGGGGCGTTCGATCTCGTGAATGGCGGCGAGGCGGCGGGGGCGCGGTGGCTCAAGGACTACATGGCCTGCTATCACCAGCCCTGCGATGCGTGGCATGCGGACTGGGATCTGCGCGGCGCGGCGCAGGACGCGGCGGCGGTGCTGGCGGTGGGGCGCGGTGTCGCTTTCTCGCATGATTGGCCGTATTGGGAGGCTGACTCGGAATTCCGGGCCGTGCGTGAGAACAGCGCCGCGGCGCGCGCGCCTCTTTGAGACTTTCGGAGATCTGTCGGGATATGACCGCCCAGCAATTCGCCAGTGACAATTATGCCGGAATCTGCCCCGCGGCCTGGGAGGCGATGCGCGCGGCGAATGAGGGGTCCGCCGTGGCCTATGGGCGCGACGACTGGACGTTCCGGGCCGCCGACGCCATGCGCGCGGTTTTCGCGCATGACGCGGACGTGTTCTTCGTCTTCAACGGAACGGCGGCGAATTCGCTGGCGCTGGCCAGTCTCTGCCGGTCCTATGAGAGCATCATCGCGGCGGATGTGGCGCATATCGAGACGGATGAGTGCGGCGCGCCGGAATTCTTCTCGAACGGCGCCAAGCTGCTGACCGTGCCGACGGAGGGCGGCAAGCTGACGCCGGCCGCCATCCGCAGGATCGCGACCACGCGCGACGACATCCATTTCCCGCGCCCCGCCGTGGTGACGATCACCCAGCCGACGGAGACGGGCCAGCTTTATAGTCTGGAGGAAATCCGGGCGATCAGCGCGGTGTGCCGTGACCTCGGCCTGAAGCTGCACATGGACGGCGCGCGCTTCGCCAACGCCGTCGCCGCGCTGGGGTGCAGCCCGGCGGACATGACGTGGCGCGCCGGGGTGGACGTGCTGTGCTTCGGCGGGACGAAGGGCGGCATGGCCGTGGGCGAGGCGGTGGTGTTCTTCGACCGCGCCTTGTCCGACGGGTTCGATTACCGCTGCAAGCAGGCGGGGCAGCTCGCTTCCAAGATGCGGTTCCTGGCCGCGCCCTGGGCGGGCGTGCTGGAGAGCGGGGCATGGCTCGACTATGCGGGCCACGCCAATGCGGCGGCGCGGCGTCTGGCGGAGGCCGTCGCGGGCGTGCCGGGGGTGGAGACGGTCTTTCCCGTGCAGGCGAACGCGGTGTTCCTGCGGATGGCGCCGGAGGTGACGGCCGCGCTGCGGGGCCGGGGCTGGGTGTTCTACGAGTTCATCGGCGGCGCGGCGCGGTTCATGTTCGCCTGGGACGCGGAGGTCGCGCGGGTGGACGCGCTGGCGGCGGATATTGCGGCCGAGGCGCGGTCCGGTGCGGCGTCATATCGGCAGGACAGGGTCTGATTTCACTTCCTCCATCACCGCGTAGGTGTGCGTCTGGCGGATGCCGGGGAGGCGGGCGAGCGTCTTGCCGAGGAAATGGCGATAGGCGGTCATGTCCTTCACCCGCGCCTTGATGAGGTAATCGAATCCGCCGGCCACCATGTGGCATTCGCTGATCTGCGGCAGGGCCTGCACGGCCTGGGCGAATTGCTCGAAGAGATCGGGCGAGGTGCGGTCCAGCGTGATCTGGACGAAGACGAGCAGGCCGAGCTGGACGGCCTCCGGCGTGACGCGCGCGCCGTAAGCCCGGATCGTGCCGGTCTGTTCGAGGCGGCGCACCCGTTCCAGCGTGGCGGGCGGGCTGAGATGGATCGCGCGGGCGAGATCGACGTTCGAGATGCGCCCGTCCCGTTGCAGAATCCGCAGAATCCTGCGGTCGAGTTCGTCCATCGGCCAAATCCTTCAGAATGATGTGAGGATAGCGCCGCGTTTATCCGAATGGAATTCGTCGGGTCGAGACAAATACCGTCATTAATTCTCCCGAACTCCGGATATGGGGACGGATCGCCCTTCCTCTCGCCGGAGTCGTTTCGATGCCCGATCCCTATGCCCGACTTCGCGCCATGGCGCCGCCGCGCGACGCCCTGAGGCGGGCGATCACCGAACACACGCGCGGGGCGGAAATGCCGCGCGTGGAGGCGCTCGCTGCTGCGGCGCGTCTTTCGGAGACGGAACGCGCTCAGGCGGAGACGACGGCGCGGCGGCTGGTCACGGCGTTGCGCGCGGGGAAGCGGACGGGGCTGGTACAGAGCCTCGTGCGGGAATATGACCTGTCCACCCGCGAGGGCGTGGCGCTGATGTGTCTGGCCGAGGCGCTGCTGCGGATTCCCGATCTGCCGACGCGCGACGCGCTGATCCGCGACAAGCTGGGCGGCGGCGACTGGGAAAGCCATGTGGGCGGGGACACGCCGCTCTTCGTCAACGCCGCGACCTGGGGGCTCGTCCTCTCCGGGCGGCTGCTGTCCGGGGCGGAGCGCAAGGGGCTGGCCGGAGCGCTGAGCCAGGTGCTGGGCCGCTGCGGCGAGCCGGTCATCCGGCGCGGCATGGACATGGCGATGCGGATGATGGGCGAGCAGTTCGTCGCGGGCGAGACGATCGACGAGGCGCTGCGGAACAGCCGCCGCCTGGAAAGGAAGGGCTTCCGCCATTCCTACGACATGCTCGGCGAGGCGGCGGCTACCAGGGACGATGCGGCGCGGTATCGTGACGAGTACGAGCGCGCCATCCACGCCATCGGGCGGGAATCGGCGCGGGCGGGCGTCTATCGCGGGCCGGGGATCTCGGTGAAGCTGTCGGCGCTGCATCCTCGCTACGCCTTTGCCCAGCGCGAGCGGGTGATGGCGGAACTGCTGCCCCGGCTGGCGGCGCTGGCGGCTCTGGCGGCGCGCTATGACATCGGCTTCAACATCGACGCGGAGGAGGCCGACCGGCTGGAGCTTTCGCTCGATCTGCTGGAGGCGCTGGCCTTCGATCCGGCGCTGGCGGGGTGGAACGGGCTGGGCTTCGTCGTGCAGGCCTATCAGAAGCGGGCGCCCTTCGTGCTGGACTGGATCGTCGATCTCGCGCGCCGCGCGGGGCGGCGGATGATGGTGCGGCTGGTGAAGGGCGCGTATTGGGACAGCGAGATCAAGCGCGCGCAGGTGGACGGGCTGGCGGATTATCCGGTCTTCACCGTCAAGGCGCATACGGACATCTCCTATATCGCCTGCGCGCGGAAGTTGCTGGACGCGCCGGACGCGATCTTCCCGCAATTCGCGACGCATAACGCGCAGACTCTCGCGGCGATTCACGCCATCGCGGGGCCGGAGTTCAGCGACGACCGCTATGAATTCCAGTGCCTGCACGGCATGGGCGAGGCGCTTTACAGCGAGGTCGCGGGGCCGGAGAAGCTGGGGCGTCCGGTGCGCGTCTATGCGCCGGTGGGCACGCATGAGACGTTGCTGGCCTATCTCGTGCGGCGTCTGCTGGAGAACGGCGCGAATTCGTCCTTCGTCAACCGGATTCAGGACGAGTCGATCGGCATCGACGAACTGGTTGCCGAACCGGCGGCGCTGTTCCTCGCGAAGGGAACGACATCGCGCGTGGTCCTGCCGCCGGATCTCTTCGCGCCGGAGCGTCGGAATTCCGCCGGGCTCGATCTGGCGGCGGAGGATGTGCTGGCGTGCCTCGGCGGTGAGCCGCCGGAGGATGTCGCGCCGGAAGGCGACGGCGAGGCGATCCGCAATCCCGCCGACCGGGGCGATGTGGTCGGGCGGATCGTCTTCGCGACCTGTGCCGACGCGGATGCGGCCGTCGCGCGCGCCGTGGCGGCGTTTCCGGGCTGGAGCGGAACGCCCGCCCGCGAGCGCGCGGCCCGGCTGTTCCGCGCCGCCGACCTGCTGGAAGAGCGGCGCGAGGGGCTGATGGCGCTGCTGGTGCGGGAGGCGGGGAAATCCTGGCCCAACGCGGTGTCCGAACTCCGTGAGGCGGTGGATTTCCTGCGCTATTACGGCGCGGCGGTGCGGGACGGGTTCGACAACGCGACGCATCGTCCGCTCGGGCCGGTGGCGTGCATCAGCCCGTGGAATTTTCCGCTAGCGATTTTTCTGGGGCAGGTCTCGGCGGCTCTGGCGGCGGGGAACACGGTTCTCGCCAAGCCCGCCGAGGAGACGCCGCTGGTCGCGCGCGCCGCGGTCGCAGTGCTGCACGAGGCGGGCGTGCCGAAGGAGGCGGTGCAGCTCGTTCCCGGCGCGGGCGATGTCGGCGCACGGCTGGTCGCCAGTGCGGCGGTGCGCGGCGTGGTGTTCACCGGCTCGACGGAGGTGGCGCGGGCCATCCGCCGCCGGTTGGCGGAACGGCTGAATCCTGATGGCGCGCCGGTACCGCTGATCGCCGAGACGGGCGGACAGAATGCGCTGGTGGTGGACAGTTCCGCGCTGGCGGAGCAGGTGGTGGCCGATGTGCTGTCCTCGGCCTTCGACAGCGCGGGGCAGCGATGCAGCGCGCTGCGGATTCTCTGCGTGCAGGAGGAGTGCGCGGACCGACTCCTGACCATGCTCAGGGGCGCGATGGACGAATTGCGGACGGGCGATCCGGCGCGGCTCGACACGGATGTCGGGCCGGTGATTTCCGAAGGCGCGCGGGCGGGGATTCTGTCCCATGTCGCGGCGATGCGCGCGCGGGGCTGCCCGGTGCATCAGGCGCCGCTGGCGGAGGAGACGGCGGCGGGTGTCTTCGTCCCGCCGACGCTGATCGAGATCGAAAGCATCGCGGCGCTGGACCGCGAGGTGTTCGGGCCGGTGCTGCATGTGCTGCGCACGCCGCGCGCCGGGCTGCGGGCGGCGATCGAGGCGGTGAACGCGACGGGCTATGCGCTGACCTTCGGCGTTCATACGCGGATCGATGCGGCGATCGAGGACGCGGCGGCGCTTTCGGCGGCGGGGAATGTCTATGTGAACCGCAATCTGGTCGGCGCGGTGGTGGGCGTGCAGCCTTTCGGCGGCCATGGGCTCTCCGGCACGGGGCCGAAGGCGGGCGGCCCGCTCTATCTGCGGCGGCTTCTGGCGGATGCGCCGCCTCCGGGCGCGGCTTTCGCGCAAGATCCCCCGGCTCCGGCACGCGAATTCGCCGCATGGTGGCGCGCGCAGGGACGAGGCCTCGCCGCGCCGCCGCCGGAACGCACGCCGCTCGGCACGCGGCTGGACCTGCCGGGGCCGGTGGGGGAGGACAACAGCTATATGATCGTTCCGCGTGGGACGGTGTTCTGCGCCGGGCCGGGCCGGGAGGCGCTCGGCGCGCAGATCTGCGCCGCGCTGGCGACGGGGAACCGCGTGAGGGTGCCCGTGGGGTCCATGCCGCTCTTTGCCGCCTTGCCGGGCGCGTTGCTGGCATGGTTCGACGTGCCGGGGGCGAGCGACGTGGTGGATGCGGCGCTGGTGGCGCGGGAGCCGGAGGCGGCGCGCGCGCTGGAGGCGGAACTCGCCGCCCGTTCCGGCCCCCTCGTGGCGCTGCATGTCGCCGGGGCGGACGGGTCCTACCCGCTCGACGGGCTGGTGCTGGAGCGGACGAAGAGCGTGAACACCGCCGCCGCCGGGGGGAACGCCGCGCTCATGATGCAGTAGCGTCCCGCTTCGACGGCGGCGCGTCTTTTTCCGCCGAATGGCCGTCATGCTTCCCGGCGAGATCGTCCTTCATGCCGGGTCCGCCCGCGCAGGGTTCCTGACGCCGCCAGACGGATCTATAGGGGAGGAGAGGAAGGAAAGCGTGGCATGAAGAGAGCGATTTGCGCGTATGTGCTGGGGGCGGTGGCTCAGGGGGTGTTTCTCGCTCCGGTTGCCCTGGCCCCGATTGCCATGGCCCCGGTTGCCTTGGCCAAGCCGGTCTCCCGGGACGTGGCGCCGGTGGAAACGGCGCGGGGCTATGCGGCGGCGCTGGCCCGGCTGGGCGCGCCGCCTCCGGCTTTTCCACACGCGATTCCGAGGCGCGGCGGACCGCTCTATGCCCATGCCGACCCCGAGTCCGGCATGATCAGCTTTGACGCGACGGCGTCGTGCGGCGGGGCGCAGTACTGCGCGTATGGAAGCTTCATGCGCCGGGCCGAAACGCCGGGGACGTTCCCGGAGATATTGAAGGACATGCGGGGCCGTGTGCTGACGCGGCGGGTCGGCCCGAATCTCTGGTTCACGCCCGAACACGCGATGGGCGATACTTTCCCCGCGCAGATCCAGTGGCGGGATGGCGGCGTGACCTATACCGTCGCGTGGCGGGGGCTGCCGCAGGACAGGGCGGAAACGATTCTGGCCGAGGTCTACCGGTCGCGGCCGTAAATCTTGAGGAAGGCGCGGCCGGTGCGCCGCGCCAGGTCGCCGATCGCCTCGTCACTGCAATCGACCGGCAGTTCCAGTCGCCGGAAATGGACGATGCGCGCCTGGCAGAGGGCGAAGAACTGGTCGGCGGCGAAAACCGAGTCCTCGACCTCCAGCACGCGATTCTCGTCCTGCCGGCGCAGCCAGTCCGTCAGGAAGCCGCGCGCGCAGGCGGGGCCCTTCTGCCAGAACATGTCCGACAATTCCGGGAATTGCGGCGCCTCCGAGACGATGATCCGGTAGAGCCCCAGCGCGATGGGGGAGATCATGACCCGGATGAATTCCTCCGCCACGCGGATCAGCAGCGTGAGACAATCCTCCTCCCCTGCGGAGAGGGGCTGGAACATGGCCGCGAGCTTTTCCCGCGCCAGCTTGTCCACGAGGGCGCGGAAGAGTTCGGCCTTGTTCTCGAAGTGATTGTAGAGCGTCCCTTTCGAGACGCGGGCGCGCGCGGCGATCTGCGACATCGACGCGCCTTCATAGCCGCATTCGAGAAAGACGGCCTCGGCCCCGGCCAGAACCTGTTCGCGCTTCGCATGGCTGACCGGACAGGTGCTGCGCGACGAGGAGGCGAGAGAGAGAACGGGGGAGGTCATGTCGGCTCGATCTGTTGAGGCCCGGGGAGCGGGGCCGCGGGAATGAAGGGCGGTGCTTTGGGTACGAAGTCCTCTATGCTGACCGAACGGGCCGGTCAGTTCAAGCTTCGTAGCTGATTGTAACCCAACATGAGTGCGGCCGGTGGTGTATGTGAGAACAATAGCCGTATAATCGAGAACATGTTATGGAAAACACAGTTATGTGATAGTCTGTGCGAACGTCGTCACGTTTTTTGCCAAGGGATGAGACCATGTCTGCAAACTCCGCTTTTTCCCTCGCTCCGGGTGTGGTGACCGGAAAGGACTATCTGACCCTCCTCGATGCCTGCAAGGCGGGCCGGTACGCGCTGCCCGCGATCAACGTCGCGGGAACGAACAGCGTGAACGCGGTGCTGGAGGCGGCGGCGGCCAACAACTCCGACGTCATCATCCAGTGCTCGAACGGCGGCGCGCGCTTCTATGCGGGCGAGGGCATGGCGGATGCGGAGCGCGCGCGCGTGCTGGGCGCCGCCTCGATGGCGCGGCATGTGCACATGATGGCGAAGGAATATGGCGTCTGCGTCATCCTTCACACCGATCACGCCGACCGCAAGCATCTTCCCTGGATCGAAGGGCTGATCGCCCTCAGCGAGCAGGAGGTCGCCGCCGGACGGCCGCCGCTTTTTTCCTCGCATATGATCGACCTGTCGGCCGAGCCTCTGGAGGCGAATCTCGCGGAATGCGAACGGCTGCTGCCCCGCATGGCGAAGCTGGGCATCAGCCTGGAGATCGAACTCGGCGTGACGGGCGGCGAGGAGGACGGAATCGGCGAGGATCTGGAGGATGACGCCGATAACGCGCATCTCTACACCCAGCCGGAGGATGTGCTCGTGGCGTGGGAGCGTCTCTCGCCGCTCGGGCATATCACGGTCGCGGCGTCGTTCGGCAATGTCCATGGCGTCTACAAGCCGGGCAACGTGCAACTGCGACCGGACATCCTGCTGCATGCGCAGGACTGCGTCGCCGAGGCGACGGGACTGCCGGCGGGCCAGGGCGAGCGGCCGCTGAGTCTCGTTTTCCATGGCGGATCGGGTTCGACCCGCGAGGACATCACCGCCGCCGTCTCCTACGGCGTCTTCAAGATGAACATCGATACGGATGTCCAGTTCGCCTTCGCCGAGGCGGTCGGAGGATTCGTCAGCGAGCATCCCAAGGCCTTCCGATTCCAGATCGACCCCGAGTCGGGCGCGCCGTACAAGAAATTCTACGACCCCCGCAAATGGCTGCGCGTCGGCGAGAAGGGCATCGTGCATCGCCTGCGTGACTCGTTCGCCGTGCTGGGCTCGGCCGGACGCTCGATCGCCCGCAAGTGACCCGCACGTGAACCGTGCGGCGGTGAACCCTTACGCGACGAAGGCGGAAGCCGGGTAGCCCTGCGCGAAGAGATGCGCGCGGAGCGTGGCGAAATTCACCTGCATGGCGATTTCGGCGCGCACGCGTGGCTTGGCGTGATAGGCGATCCCCAGACCGGCGGCGCGCAGCATCGGGAGGTCGTTCGCGCCGTCGCCGGTTGCCAGGGTGGCGGCGCGTTTGACGCCGCGCTCGGCGGCGATGCGCTCGAGCTGGACCAGCTTCGTCTCCGGTCCGAGAACCGGCGCGGCGAGCTGGCCGGTCAGAATGCCGTTCCGAACGGCCAACTCGTTGCCATGATGCTCATCGAAGCCGATGCGCTCCGCGACGCGGCGTGTGAAGAAGGTGAATCCGCCGGAGACGAGCGCTGTGCGGGCGTTGTGCGCCTTCATGGTGTGCACGAGGGTTTCCGCGCCGTCATGGACGGCGAGCCCGTTCAGAACCTCCTCCAGACGCGACGCCGGCTTGCCTTCGAGCAGGGCGACGCGGGCGTGCAGCGCGGCGGCGAAATCGAGTTCGCCGTTCATCGAGGCTTCCGTGATCGCGCGGATTTCCGGCCCGAGTCCCAGCAGATCGGCGAGATCGTCCAGCGTCTCGTTGACGAGGATGGTACTGTCCATGTCCGCCACCAGCACGGCTTTCCGGCGGCCGCGCGCCTTGACCAGCAGGGCGTCGATCCGCTCGCGCGCGCAGACGGCGCGGATCGTCTCGATGGTCGGCTGGCCGGGACCGGGGGCGGGGCAGGGAATCTCCACCGCCTCGCCGGGCGAGAGAGTGACGGCCGCGTCGCCCTGCACCATGCCGCGGGCGATGTCGATCAGGGCGGGAGGGAGCACGCCGCTGGCGCGGTCGGCGACGAGGACGAGAACATAGGGCAGGGACATAGTTCGGGACGTGTCTTTGCGCTTCGCCCGAGGCGGCTTCGCTCGGGACGGTTACCTGGAGGAAGGAGTTGTGGCAGGGAGAGGCCATGGCACCCCTTCCGACCGCGATCATTGTGGCGGGGCCGACCTGCTCGGGCAAGTCGGCGCTCGCTCTCGCCCTGGCGAAGTACTTCCGCGGCCGCGTGCTCAATGCGGATTCCATGCAGGTCTATCGCGATCTGCGCGTGCTGACCGCGCGCCCGACGCCGGAGGAGGAGGCGCTCGCGCCGCATCGTCTTTACGGCGTGCTGGACGCGGCGGTGACGGGAAGCGTGGCGTGGTGGCGCGCGGCGGCGCTGGATGAGATGCGGGCGGCCTGGGCGGCGGGGGAGTTGCCGATTCTCTGTGGTGGGACGGGCATGTATCTGCGTGCGCTGATCGAGGGGCTGGTGGAGGTGCCGGACCCCGGCGACGCCGCGCGGCAGGAGGCGCGGGCGGTGCTGGAGGCGGAGGGCGCGGCGGCGCTGCATGCGCGTCTTCTGGCGGCGGACCCGGAGACGGCGCGCGACCTGCGCCCGACGGACGGGCAGCGTCTGGCGCGGGCCTGGGAGGTCTGGCGGGGCACCGGGCACGGGCTGGCCTGGTGGCGCGCGCGGCCGGGATTGCCGCCGGCCGCCTGTCGTTTCCTGGCGATCCGGCTCGATCCGCCGCGCCCGGATCTTCGCGCGGCGATCGCAAGGCGGTTTCACGCCATGATGGAGCAAGGCGCGCCGGAAGAGGTCGCGGCGCTCATGGCGCGGCGGCTGTCGCCCGATCTTCCGGCCATGCGCGCCCATGGCGTGCCCGAGCTGGCGGCGCTTCTGCGCGGCGAGATGGGGCGGGAGGCGGCGCTGGAGCGGGCGATTCTCAATACCGGGCGTTACACGCGGCGGCAGGCGACATGGTTCAACCATCACCGCCTCGCCGCGCCGGAGGACGAGATGTGCGTCACCGCGCGGTTCGACCCGTCCGCGCAACTTTTGGAAAGGGAATCGGAAAAATATGAAATTTTCATACAAACACAATTGACGCGCGGCTGAGCCCGGCCTAAACCCGCCCACCTCAACCAGAGAGGAAGGTGCGTGCACATGGACGCGTCGGGACAGCCGGGTGAAAACGGAACGATGGTGCTGAACGGCGCCGAGGTGCTCCTGCGCGTGCTCGTCGAACAGGGAGTCGAGGTCGTTTTCGGCTATCCGGGCGGCGCGGTGCTGCCCATTTACGACGCGCTCTTCAAGCAGAACGCGATCCGCCACATTCTCGTGCGGCACGAGCAGGCGGCGGTCCATGCGGCGGAGGCCTATGCGCGCTCGACCGGCCGGCCCGGCGTGGTGCTGGTGACGAGCGGCCCCGGCGCGACCAACGCCGTGACCGGGCTGGTGGACGCGCTGATGGATTCGATTCCGGTCGTCTGCCTGTCGGGGCAGGTGCCGACGGCGCTGATCGGCAATGACGCCTTTCAGGAGGCCGACACGGTGGGCATCACCCGCCCGGCGACGAAGCATAACTACCTCGTCAAGAAACCCGAACATATTGCGCCGATCGTGCGCGAGGCGTTCGAGGTGGCGATGCGCGGACGGCCCGGCCCCGTGCTGATCGACCTGCCGAAGGACGTGGTCGTCAGCCCCGCGCCGCTTCCCGCGCCGGGCGAGGGGCGGCTGCATCGCGTCTACGCTCCGCGCGTCGACGCGGATGAGGAGGCGATCCGCCGGACGATCGCCGCGATGAAGCAGGCGAAGCGGCCGCTCTTCTATACGGGCGGCGGCGTCATCAATTCAGGGCCCGAGGCCTCCGAGGGGTTGCGGGAACTGGCGCGGCGCACCGGCTTCCCGGTGACGTCCACGCTGATGGGACTGGGCGCTTTCCCGACCACGGACAGGCAGTTCCTCGGAATGCTGGGGATGCATGGCAGCTATGAGGCGAATCTGGCGACGCATGGCTGCGACCTGCTGATCGCGCTCGGCTCCCGCTTCGACGACCGCGTGACGGGGCGGGTCTCGGGTTTTTCGCCGCATTCCTTCAAGGTGCATGCGGATATCGACCCGTCCCAGATCAACAAGATCGTCCGCGTCGACGTGGCCCTGCAGGGGGATGTCGGCCGTACGATCGAGAGATTGCTCTCGGCCTGGGACGGCGAGGGGCAGGATCTCACCCGGTGGTGGGCGCAGATCGATGCGTGGCGCGCGCTGGACAGCTTCGGCTTCGAGCAGGACATGGCGCCGGATGCGATCATCCGTCCGCAACATGCGATCCGCCGTCTGTACGAGGCGACGCAGGCGCTCGGGCGGGAGACGTATGTCTCGACCGAGGTCGGGCAGCATCAGATGTGGGCGGCCCAGCATTTCCATTTCGACAAGCCCAATCGCTGGCTGACCTCGGGCGGGCTCGGCACGATGGGGTATGGGCTGCCGGCGGCCGTCGGCGCGCAGATCGCCCATCCGGACGCGCTGGTCATCGACGTCGCGGGCGAGGCCTCGACGCTGATGAACATCCAGGAACTGGGGACGATCGCGCAGTATCGCCTGCCGGTGAAGCTCTTCATCCTCAATAACCGCTACATGGGCATGGTGCGCCAGTGGCAGGAATTGCTGCACGGTTCGCGCTATTCGCAATCCTACAGCGAGGCGCTGCCGGATTTCGTGCGTCTGGCGGAGGCGTTCCACGGGACGGGGATGCGCGCGACCCGCGTGGGCGAGCTTGACTCCGTCATCGAGCGGATGCTGGCCCATGACGGGCTGGTGGTGGCCGATATCTGCGTGGCGCAGGACGAAAACTGCTTCCCGATGATTCCGTCCGGCGCGCCGCATAACGAGATGCTGCTCGGCCCCGATGCGGAGGCCAATGCGGCGAAGGTGACGGCGGAAGGGATGGCGCTGGTCTGATGTCGAACGAGATTCAAACGGCGGTCATCTCGGTCCTGATCGAGAACGAGGCGGGCGCGCTCGGCCGCGTGGTCGGACTGTTTTCCGCGCGCGGCTACAATGTCGAGAGCCTGACGGTGGCGGTGGTCGAGCGGGAGGACGGTCTGTCGCGCATCACGGTCGTCACCTCCGGTACGCCCATGGTGATCGAGCAGATCAAGGCGCAGCTCGCGCGGCTGATCCCGGTTCACAGCGTGACGGATCTCACGGCCAGCGGCCCTTACGTCGCGCGGGAGATGGCGCTCATCAAGGTCGTGAGCACCGGCGACGCCCGCACCGAGGGGATGCGGATCGCCGAAGCGTTCCGCGCCCGGATCGTCGATACGACGGCTGGTTCCTTTGTCTTCGAATTGACGGGCGCGCCGGAAAAGGTCGATGCTTTCGTCGATCTCATGCGCCCGCTCGGCCTTGCGGAAGTGTCGCGCACAGGTGTCGCGGCGATCATGCGCGGGCCGCAAACCTTCAAATCCAAGCAGGAGTCTTACTGAATGCGTGTCTATTACGATCGCGACGCCGATCTGGGCCTGATCAAGAGCAAGAAGGTCGCGATCATCGGTTATGGCAGCCAGGGCCACGCGCACGCCAACAACCTCAAGGACAGCGGCGTCCCCGAGATCGTCATCGGGCTGCGTCCGGACTCTTCGGCGGTGAAGAAGGCCGAGGAGGCGGGGTTCAAGGTGCTTCCTCCCGGCGAGGCGGCGGCCTGGGCCGACGTGGTCATGGTGCTGACGCCCGACGAGGGCCAGGGTGCGCTCTACAAGGAGCATCTGGAGAAGAACCTGAGGCAGGGCGCGGCGCTCGCCTTCGCGCATGGGCTGTCGATCCATTTCCGCATCATCGAGGCGCGGCCGGATCTCGACGTGTTCCTGATCGCGCCGAAGGGGCCGGGCCACACCGTCCGCTCCGAATATCTCAAGGGCGGCGGCGTGCCCTCGCTCGTGGCCGTGGCGCAGAACGCCTCGGGCAACGCGCTGGAGATCGCGCTTTCCTACGCCTCGGCCAATGGCGGCGGCCGCGCGGGGATCATCGAGACGACGTTCAAGGAAGAGGTCGAGACCGATCTGTTCGGCGAGCAGGCGGTGCTGTGCGGCGGTCTGGTCGAGCTGATCCGCGCCGGGTTCGAGACGCTGGTCGAGGCGGGCTACGCGCCGGAGATGGCGTATTTCGAGTGTCTGCACGAGATGAAGCTGATCGTGGACCTGATCTACGAGGGCGGCATCGCGAACATGAACTACTCGATCTCCAACACGGCGGAATATGGCGAATACGTCACCGGGCCGCGCATCGTCACGCCGGAGACCAAGGCCGAGATGAAGCGCGTGCTGAACGACATCCAGGACGGGACGTTCGTGCGCAACTTCATCCTGGAAAACCAGTCCGGCGGCGTCGGCTTCAAGGCGATCCGCGCGCGCAACGACGCGCACCAGATCGAGAAGACCGGCGAGAAGCTGCGGGCCATGATGCCCTGGATCGCCAAGGGCAAGCTGGTGGACAAGGCGCGGAACTGAAGGCGCATCCCGGCAGAGCCCGGAGTTCAGGCCGGGCTCGGCCCCGTCAGGCGCGTTCCCCGGGCGCGCGGTTGATCATGTGATAGGCCAGCGCGCTGACGCGGGGGAAGACGATGGCGGCGATCTCCGGCCGGCCGATCGTCTCGCCCCAGGCGGTGCGGAAGCAGCGGAGCCAGCCCTCGGCCTCCTCCTCGCCGATGGGGGCGGGGAGATGGCGGGCGCGGAGCATCGGCGGGCCGTATTTGTCGGTGAAGAGGGGCGGACCGCCGAACCAGCCGGAGAGATATTCGAACAGCTTTTCCTCCGCCGGGCCGAGATCGGCCGGGTGGATGGCGCGGCAGGCGCGGGCCTCCGGCAGGCTGTCCATCAACTCGTAGAAGCGGCGGGTGAAGCGCCGGAGTTTCTGTTCGCCGCCCAGGGCGTCATAGAGCATGGTCATGGCGAATTCATTTTCCGCCGGATCGCCATTCTGCGCAATCTCCTGTAACGAAGGTTCGGAGAGGGCGGTGCGGATGAGCGGCATGACACTTCAGACGGCGGAGCAGGCAGGCGAGGTGCTGACCGGGCTGGCGCTCGGTCTCGGCGCCACGGGCGAGGAAGACGCGCTATGGAACGCGATCGATCCGGCGATCTGGGCGGAGACGCATAATCCATGGACCACGCTCGCGCGTGCGTCGCGCGTCCATGTGCGCGGGTTGCTGGCGGATGCGGCGTTCAGGGGAAAGATCGCCGAGATCGCCGCCGCCCGTGAGGCGGCGCGCCGTGCCCCCGGCTGGTTCGACGGTCTGCCCGAAGGCAAGCGCCCGGGCTGCATCGCCTATTTCAGCATGGAATACATGCTCAGCGAATCGCTGCCCATCTATTCCGGGGGTTTGGGGAATGTCGCGGGCGACCAGTTGAAGGCCGCCAGCGACCTCAACGTGCCCGTCGTGGCGGTCGGGCTGCTTTTCGCGCAAGGGTATTTCCGTCAGGAATTCACGCCGGACGGGCAGCAGCGCGCGCTCTACCCGTTCAACGATCCCTCCCAGCTTCCCGTGCGTCCGGTGCTGGACGAAAACGGCGACTGGCTGCGTCTGGCCCTCGACGTGCCCGCCGGCACGATCTGGATTCGCGCGTGGCAGGTGCAGGTGGGCCGGGCGACGCTCTATCTGCTCGACACCAACGACCCCGCCAATCCGTCCAGCGTGCGTTGCATCACGACCCAGCTTTACGGTGGGGATGCGGGGTTGCGCCTGCGTCAGGAAATCGTGCTGGGCATCGCGGGGTGGCGGCTGCTGATGCGTCTCGGTTACCAGCCGGAGGTCTGCCATCTGAATGAGGGCCATGCGGCGCTGGCGGCGGTGGAGCGCGCGCGCGTCCTGAGGCTCGAACTCGGCGTTTCCTTCAGGGAGGCGTTGATGATCGCCCGGGCGGGGACGGTCTTCACCACCCATACCGCCGTCCCGGCCGGGTTCGATCGCTTTCCCCCCGGGCTCGTGGCCGGATATCTGGCGGAATATGTGATCGCCGGACTCGATATGCCCGTCGAGGAGTTCATCGCGCTGGGCCGCGAGACGCCGGGAAACGAGGCCGAGCCGTTCAACATGGCGTGGCTGGCGATCCGTGTCAGCGGCGCGGTGAACGGCGTTTCCGCCCTTCATGGCGAGGTGAGCCGGGCCCTGTTCGCGCCGCTCTTTCCCCGCTGGCCTGAGGCCGAGGTGCCGGTCGGCCATGTGACGAACGGCGTCCATGTGGCGACATGGGCCGCGCCGGACCGCGGCAGGCCGGAGCAGGACGACGCGACGCTCTGGTCGCATCGCTGCGCCGCGCGGACGCGCTTCGTGCGGAAGATCGCCGACCAGCACGCGTCCCGTCAGTGCTTCATCGGCGAAGGGGGGCTGGAGTGTTTCCCCGTCCCGGCGCTGCGGCCCGACGTGCTGACGCTGGGTTTCGCGCGGCGCTTCGCCAGCTACAAGCGCCCCGATCTGCTACTGACCGATCCCGACCGTCTGGCGCGGCTGCTGGCCGATCCGACGCGTCCGATGCAGCTCGTTCTGGCAGGCAAGGCGCATCCGGCGGATGTGGTGGGCCAGGCGCTGATCACGCGCTGGATCGCCTTCTCGCGCCGGGAGGACGTGCTGGGGCGTGTTGTGTTCCTCGCGGATTACGACATGGAGCTGGCGCGGATTCTCGTGCGGGGCGTTGATCTCTGGATCAACACGCCGCGCCGTCCCTGGGAAGCCTGCGGCACCAGCGGTATGAAGGTTCTGGCCAATGGCGGCCTGAATTTTTCCGAGCTGGACGGCTGGTGGGCCGAGGCGTTCACGCCGGAGGTCGGCTGGGCGCTGGGCGACGGCAAGGAGCATGGCGAAGACCCGGCGACGGATGCGGCGGAGGCCGAGGCGCTGTATCATATGCTGGAGACGGAGATTGCCGGCGCCTTCTACGCGCGCGACACGGAGAATGTCCCGACGGCCTGGGTGAAGCGGATGCGGGCGAGCATGACGAGTCTGACGCCCGCCTTCTCGGCGGAACGCGCGGTGCAGGATTACACGACGCGCTACTATATTCCCGCCGCGGCGCGTTATCGCCGGCGGCTGGACGGCGGCGCGCAGGAGGCGCGCGATCTCGCCGCATGGCGCGACAGGCTGGCGGCGCAATGGGGGGATCTGCGCTTCGCCGCCGTCTCCCGGAATGACGCGGACGGGTTGCATCATGTGGCCGTGACGGTGGAGCTCGGACGTCTCGAAGCCGGAGATGTGCGGCTGGAGCTTTATGCCGATCCGCGTTCGGGCGCGGAGGCTGAAGTGATCGACGTGCCCGCCGTGTCGAAGACCGTCTCATCGGGCGCGTTGCGCTATGAACTGTCCGTGGCGCTGAAGCGCCCGGCTTCGGAATATACTGTGCGGGTCGTGCCCTTTCATTCGGAGGTCATGGTGCCGCTGGAGGCCAATTTCATTCTCTGGGAGCATTAGACTCCCCGGAAAGATGCTCCTGGTGCGTCACCGAGCGGCGGCTTTGCGTGAGCGAAACTGCCGCTACGCTGGCTCCATACCGGTTCTATTTCTCGATCAGGTCAAAGGCCGGTTCATGGGCTGCCGTCCAGCTTGAAGATATACCACCCTCCTCTGTGCGCGGGCTCGAAGTGATCGAGATGATAGTGGTGGATATGCGCCCAGAAGAAGAGGAGGGGTGTGGAGAAGAAGGCAAAAAATAAAAAAAAGAAAATGCCCATGAAGAATAGGATTGCCTCTAGGGGCTGATATTTTGTATTATTTCTAATGACTGTTACTGTCATAGAAAGAAAAGAAAAAATAAAAAACATATTGGCCAGAATTTTGAGTGAAAAATTGTCTATTCGCGTAAATTTATTGACTCCATTAAACGATTGCAGGTCGTTCAGCGTGAAATGATCAGCCCATAGGCACAAAAGTGCTATAGATCCAAACATAAAAAGTCCAATAATTTGATGTTTTCTTGGTGTTCTATATAGAACGATGTTATTAAGAGAAAATTTCTTCATGGGCATGAAATGCCAGCCAGAGGTCGCGAAAGCCTCTTCACATAAATCCCTCCTAATCTCTCTGAAAATTTGACAAATCCAGAAATTGCATCGGAATTTTCTATGGATTTGGCTTTCTCAACCGCTATTTGGGTTAATTTAAGGTTGTTATCTAGGTAAGAAAGAAGCCATCCCGATGCAAATGTTGCAGTGGCCACGTAAGCAAACGTCATCACGATGCCACCGCTAAACACCATGGCAAACCCCGTTCCCACAGCCCATCCGATATAGGTCGCTGCCACGGCCTGAAAGATATCGCTGACGATCGAGACGCCCAGGCGGGTCATGCTGGGCTTGTCCTGAAGCAGTTCATGGGCGATGTCCCAGGCGACGAAGCAGGTGGCCGCGATCCTCACCGCCCGCCCGGCCTCCTCCAGCGCCTCCTTGCGGCCAATGACGAACCCCGCCTCCTTCACGATCGGGTGCTCCCTCAGATAGCGCGTGCCGGGCAGCCGCGCCCGCAGGCCAGGGCGGCCTCTGAAGATCACGGTTTCCTTCCCCGCTCGCGTGCGGGCCAGATAGGCGTCCCCCATGATGCCGAGCAGCATCACCTGCTTGACGGCCGAGCGCCCGTCCGAGACCACGTCCTTCCACCCGAACATGTCGACATAGGTGTTGTCCTTCAGCCATTCGTTGGTCCGGTCGATCGGCTTCAGCGGATTGACTTCGGTGATCGGATCGGGCCGGGGGCGCGGAGAGGCCGTGCCGCGGTTCCAGGGCAGCGACGTGCTGAGCATGGAGGGCGCGGAGCAGGGGCCGGCCCGCCGGGCGGAAGGCTTTGCGGTCCTCGTTCATCAGCGCGCCGAATTGCTCGGGCGACAGGACGATGATTTCACAATCCCCGACCGGCACGATGCTCATCGCATCCTCCCTTATGGCGGTCTTCCATTGAGCAGCGGGAGTATGAACATACCAGACAGGAGCGCGAAGGGAAGCGTCAGGTGGTCAGGCTTGCGGGGCAAGATTTCCTTGCCGGTCGCGATCGTGCTTCACGAACTGGAGCGCCGCCACACGCAGGGCCGAGGCCAGGGGGCGGTTGGCGGGGCGGCTGGCGTCGAGACGGGCGACGAGGGAAGCGAGCGGGACGTCGGCGGCCATGCGCTCCAGCACGGTCCAGAATTCCGGTTCCAGCGCGACGCTGGTGCGATGCCCGGAGAGGGTGAAGGAGCGCTTGACAAGGTCGCTCACGGCACGGGCGGCGGGATCGGTTGCGGAAATTCGTCCTCCGTCCAGTCACCTGCCGCCCAGTGCGCGCGCAGGCGCGGGGCGAGGTCGGGCAATGTGCCATCGAGGATGGCGGCGCGGATCGTGCGCATCAGCCGCTGGTAATAGGCGAGGTTGTGCCAGGTCAGCAGGGTCGGCCCCAGCATCTCCTCGGCGCGGAACAGGTGATGGAGATAGGCGCGGCTGTGGCGCGTGCAGGCGAGGCAGTCGCAATGGGGGCTGAGCGGGCGCAGATCGTCGGCGTGGCGCGCATTGCGGAGGTTCAGCGTCCCGCGCTCCGTATAGGCGCGGGCGGTGCGTCCGGCGCGGGTCGGCATCACGCAATCGAACATGTCCACGCCGCGTTCCACGCCGCCGAGCAGATCGTCCGGCGTGCCGACGCCCATGAGATAGCGGGCCTGACGTTCGGGCAGGAGCGGCGTGGTGAAATCGAGGGTGGCGAACATCAGCTCCTGCCCCTCGCCGACGGCGAGGCCGCCGATCGCATAGCCCTCGAAGCCGATCTCCGTCAGCGCCCTGACGGAGCGGGCGCGCAGATCGCGCTCCGTGCCGCCCTGCACGATGCCGAACTGGCCGTATCCCTCGCGCGGGACGAACGCCTCGCGCGAGCGGGCGGCCCAGCGCATGGAGAGTTCCATGGATTCCGCCAGCCGCTCAGGCGTCGCGGGGAGTGCGGGGCATTCGTCGAAACACATGGTGATCGTCGCATTCAGCGCATGCTGGATCCGCGTGCTGCTTTCGGGCGTGAGCCGGTGCGTGCTGCCGTCAATATGGGAGTTGAACGTCACCCCGTCGGCGTCGAGCTTGCGGAGCGCGCCGAGCGACATCACCTGGAACCCGCCGGAATCGGTGAGGATCGGGCCGGGCCAGTCCATCATCCGGTGGAGCCCGCCCATCTTCCGCACCCGTTCCGCGCCGGGGCGGAGCATGAGGTGATAGGTGTTGCCCAGCACGATCCCCGCGCCGGTGGAGCGCACAGCGTCCATCGTCATGCCCTTGACCGTGCCGACAGTGCCGACCGGCATGAAGGTCGGGGTGGGGACGACGCCATGGGCGGTGTGCAGATGCCCGGCCCGGGCGCGGCCGCAGCTTGCCTCGGCGATCCAGCGCAGGCCGCTCATGGCGCGCGCTCCAGAAGGCAGGCATCGCCGTAGGAGTAGAAGCGGAAGCCCGCCGCGACGGCATGGGCATAGGCGGCGCGCATGGTCTCCACGCCGCTGAAGGCGCTGACGAGCATGAAGAGCGTCGATTTCGGCAGGTGGAAATTGGTCATCAGCAGGTCCACGGCGCGGAACTGATAGCCGGGCCGGATGAAGATCGAGGTTTCGCCCTGCCACGGGCGGATGACGCCGCGCTCGTCGGCGGCGCTTTCCAGAAGGCGCAGCGAGGTGGTGCCGACGGCGACGACGCGGCCGCCGCGTGCGCGCGTCGCGTTGATTGTGTCCGCCGTTTCCGCGTCGATCCGGCCCCATTCGGCATGCATCCTGTGCGTGGCGATACTGTCGCGCACGGGCAGGAAAGTGCCTGCGCCGACATGCAGCGTCAGGGTGCGGCGGGCGATTCCGGCGGAATCGAGGGCGGCCAGCAGGTCCGGCGTGAAATGAAGCCCAGCGGTCGGGGCCGCGACCGCGCCGCGATGGCGCGAGAAAATGGTGCGATAATCCTCCGCGTCCTGTTCGGTCGGGCCGTCGGGGCGCTCGATATAGGGCGGCAGGGCCAGGGCGGCGGCGCGCTGGAGGAAGGCGTCGAAAGCCGCGCCTTCGGCGGAGAAGCGCAGGCGGATCGCGCCGTCGCCCTCATTCTCAGTGACGATCGCCGTGACGGGATCGTCGCCGAACCGCAGCGTGTCGCCCTTGTGCAGCTTGCGGGCGTTGCGGGCCAGGGCGTGCCAGTCGCCGTCGGGCAGGAGGCGGTCCAGCGTGACGCCGATCGCCGCCTCGCCGCGTTGCGCCGCGAGTTGGGCCGGGATCACGGCGGTGTCGTTGACGATCAGCAGGTCGCCCGCGCGCAGGAGCGAGGGGAGTGCGCGGACCGTGGTCTCGGACGGCGGCGCGCCGGGCGTGACGCGGAGCAGGCGCGCGCTGTCGCGCGGTCGGGCGGGCTCGCGTGCGATGCGGTCGGGCGGCAGGTCGAAATCGAAGGCCGCGAGGGGAAGGTCGGGGAGGTCGGTCATCGGAGGGCCGGACATTAGGCCAGAACCGTGGCGTATGGCCAGCGTGCCGGGGGGAGGGCTCGCAAATTCGCCTGTCGCCGGCCATATTGAAACGGACTTGATGGATCGAAAGGAAAGTCGAAATGTCTTACGCCGCCCTTGACGCCGCCCGCGTGGCGCGCGCCTCCCAGTCCGCCTTGAGGGCGCTGGAGCAGGTGGAGGAAAAGAACGAGGCGCATATGCGCAAGGTCATCATGGTCGAGCGCATTCAGGCGCTCGCCGCCGCGGCGGCGGAAACGGCCCTGCCCGGAGGCGGGCTCGTGACCCTGACCTCCGAGGAGTTCTGGCTGATCAGCCGGAATTGGTAGTCGATTCGCTGCCGGGGGAACGTCCCCCGGCAGCGGGCGGCCCTCAGAACGCCAGGAACGTGCCGACCGACATGGTGTTGTCGCTCTCCTTCGCCCACGGTCCGCCATGGCCGTAGGACTGGGAGTGGGCATATTCCGCGAGGACCTGCATCCACGGCGTGAGCTGGTAGAAGAGCGCGCCGATTTCCGAGGAGTTGCGGCGGGCGAGCGGCGGCGCGCCGGCGATGTACATGTTATCGCCGGTCGCATGATAGAGGTTGGACGCGCCGTAGCTGCCGACGAGGCGGAGCTTGGGGGTGATGTGATAGACACCCTGGAAGTAATAACCCTCGGAGTCGCGCTTGTGGCCGTTCGCGGCGAGGCCGTCGAACATCAGGCCGGTCGTGCCGAGGCCGCTGCCGTAATAGTAATAGGCGAGGGCTTCGAATTTGCTGTAGCTCAGCTTGCCGCCGACATCGACAGCCTCAACCGTCGCGCCGCGGTGCGAATTGTTGCCGGCGACAATCCCCGCGCCCTGGATGTTCTGCATGTGCTGGATCATGAAGCTGGACCAGAGATGGCCCTTGAGGCCGCCTTTGGTCGCGAAATCATACAGCGCTTCGCCCTGGATCATCGGCGAACTGTGTTGCGTCGACGTGGCGGAATAGCCGTAGCCGGCATAATTGAATTCGTCCATGGGCTGGAAAATACCGATCTTGCCCTGCAGGCCCTTCCATGTCGGCGTCGCGTAGGAAATCTGCGGGAGCCAGTCGGCATACACGTAGCCGTAGCCGATACGACCCAAAGAGGTGTTGCCCGGCGCGGCGTTGCTGCCCGTCGAGCCGACGCTGAGCAGGGTCGCGTCGTTCAAGATGGCTTCGCCGCCGAAGAAGCCGAGATTGCGGCCGACGGTGAAGGTGCCGATGTTGGAGTTGCCGGCGGTCACGTACACCTGACGAAAATCGATGCCGGATGTGCCGAGGGCGACGGGTTTGCCGCCGGAATTGGCATTGAACGCACCGTTCTGCGAGCTGTTGTCACCCGGATAGACGCCGAGATTCGCGGACAGGTCGAGACCCGCCTGATGCGTCGTCAGGCTGACCAGGAAGCCGGCGGGCAGCAGACCGTTGCGCACGGCGGACGAGTCGAAGCCGGAACTGCCCGAGGAGAGGCCGCCTGCGATCGGCACGCCCCCGGCCGGGCTGTTGAAGGTGTAGAAGCCGTTGATGAAGCCCGAGAACTTGATGGCGACCGGACCGGCCTGGAAGGTGATTCCCTTGCCCGGCACATAGGGCGTCGTATGGACGATCAACGGATTGTTCATCGCATTATTCGTCGAGAGCAGGGCCTGGCGCGCCGCCTCGGCGCTGGCTTCTGCGCGCGTCGCGGCGTCCTGCGCGCGGGCGACGGCGCTGTCTTCGGAGGTCGCTGCGGCGCGGGTGAGCTTGTGGCGGCGCCCGCGGCTCGGCGCTTCCTCCGGCGACTCCACAGCGACATGATGGTGGTGCCTGGACAGCAAGGTGGAATATTCCGACTTCGTCAGACTGCCCTTGGCACGGAGAATGTCGAGCAGATCGCTGTAGTCATCCGCGCGGGCTACGGGGGCAAGAATGCCCGTGGCTGAACTGGCGAGCAAAGTGATGGCAAAGGCCGATGTGCGCGAACGAAGGAGTCGCATTGAATTCACCCCAAGCTGATGGCACGTCCGCACGCCTTAAATGAAACGGCTGCGAACGAGATTACTTACGGGTGACTTTTTAGCAAACCTGGAACTTTATCCTACTCTATAGTTGCGTGAAGCCTGCGGCGTTTAATGCACATTCGCGTGAGTGAAATAAAAAATGGATATATAAGTATATGATTTTTGAGCAATATCTACCCATGATATGAGGCGATCTCGATCAGATTCTCATCCGGGTCGTGAATATAGATCGAGGTGACGGGTCCCAGGGCGCCCAGCCGCGCCACGGGCCCCTCCACAATATGTACGCCGCACGCTTCCAGATGGCGGATGACGTTTTCACTGTTGAGCGCCGTGGTGAAGCAGAGATCGCCCCCGCCTGGCGTGGCGTTGGAGGCCGTTTCCCATCCGGCGGCATCCATGGGACGAAGATTGATTTTCTGCCCGCCGAACCGCAGGGCCACACGGTTGTTGCGCCCGTATTCCTCGATATCCATCCCCAGGACGCGTTGGTACCATGACGCCGCGATCGAGTGGTCCCGCACCGTCAGGACGATATGATCCAGCCGATCGACGGTGAAGCGCATGGATGCGGGCCTCCTATGGCGCGAGTGGGAGAATGGAACGGTGTTCAGCCGCGCTCGCCGGGCGGCGTCCGGCGGCGGAACGCGTCGAGACTGACCACCTGCGCCTCGCCCGAGGCGGAGTCCGTCTCCTCGGGCGCGCCGATGGCGGCCGTCGGGGGTTCCGGCGCCGGTTCCTCGATCTCTTCCGCCGCCGTCTCTGCGACATGGAAACGCAGGGCGAGGCGCACCTGCGGGTCGGCGAAGGCGGTGATGGCGGCGACGGGGATCACGAGCGTGCTGCCGACCCCGCCGAAGGAGAGGCCCACGGAGACGATCTGACGCTCCCGATCGACCGTCAGATCCCAGAACTGGTGCTGGAGAACGATGGTCATGTCGTGCGGATACTGCGCGCGCAGCCGGGCGGAAATCTCGACGCCGGGATAGGTGGTCAGGAAGGTCAGATAGAAATGATGGTCGCCGGGCAGCCCCTCGGCGGCGACATGCTCAATGGCGCGGAGCATGACCTCGCGATAGGCGTCTTCCACCCAGTCGTCATAAGGCAGCAGGCTTTCGGGCAGTTCGCCGTCGAACCCCCCGTCATCGTTCTCGCTCATACGTTGCGGTCCGCTTCGTCCGTCGAAATCAACACGAGTTCAGAGGGATGCGCCAGAATAAGTGTCAAGGCAAGTGCCCAGCGTCGGCGCATACGGGATGTGGAGACGAGGTGGGAGGGCTTCTGTTGCCCGGTGCCCTCCCGAACCGCGCTTATCGCTTATGCAGCGACAGCGAGCACCTTCGAATTGTCGTTGGCACTTGTAGGTCAGCCCGATAACGGCGGTACAATGCCGGGCAAAAGACTGGTCTTTACTGCGCGTGTCGAGCCTGTTTCGTCCCCATCGGTTCCCGGTCCTGACGGAAGCCGGGAGAGAGAATGGTGGAGACGCCGGGCACTGCCCCCGGGTCCACAACGTTTATTCCACGAGCCGTTTATCGCCATAGCCAAGTGCGTGAACACTCCGGCGATGGCAGATATAGAATGGCGGGTCGATACGCGCAAGAGGGGCTCGCGGGCGCTGGCGGCGCGTGCTAGGGAACGGCCATGGCCCTGACCGACGACCAACGCGCCGAAATCGAGGCGCCGCGCCTTTCTCCCTCCACGACCCTCCGCCCGACCGTGGCGGCGCTGGAGGCGCGACTTTTCACGCCGATCGACCTGCTCGATCACGGTTTTCTCCGCGTCGTCGATTATATGGGCGATGACGGGGCGATCGTGCAGGCCGCGCGCGTCTCCTATGGGCGCGGAACGCGCAAGGTGTCGGAAGACGCCGGTCTGATCCGCTATCTCATGCGGCATCGTCACTCGACGCCGTTCGAGATGTGCGAGATGAAGTTTCACGTGAAGCTTCCCGTTTTCGTCGCGCGGCAGTGGATTCGGCATCGCATGGCGAATGTGAACGAATATTCCGCGCGCTATTCGATTCTCGATCGTGAATTCTACATCCCGTCGCCCGAGCATGTGGCGGTGCAGAGCGTGAGCAACCGTCAGGGGCGCGCCGAGGCGCTTCCCGCCGGGAAGGCGGCGGAGGTGCTGGAACTGCTGCGGCGGGACGCGGCGCGCTGCTATGACGATTACGAGACGCTGCTCGATCCCGAGCGTTACGGGCTGGCGCGTGAGCTGGCGCGGATGAACCTGACGCTGAACACCTATACGCAGTGGTACTGGAAGATCGACCTCCATAACCTGCTGCATTTCATCTCCCTGCGTGCCGATCCTCATGCGCAATATGAGATCCGGGTCTATGCCGAGGCGATGCTGGACGTGCTGCGCGACTGGGTGCCCGTCACGGCGGCGGCTTTCGAGGAGTATCGCCTTGGGGCCTTCACCTTCTCCGCCGGGATGCTGCGCGTGATCCGGCGGCAGCTCGCCGGGGAAATGGTGACGGCAGAGGACTCGGGCCTCAGCCGCCGAGAATGGGACGAGATGCAGGCCGTGCTGGCGGGAGGCCCGAACGGGTGAGCGTGGGAGAGGAGCGTGGTGCGCCGCGGCCGCGGCTGCGGGAGGATCAGCTTCCGCGTTTCACGCCCTTCCTCTGGGTGGCGGCCGGGCTGGTCGCGCTTTCCGTCGGGATCGCGCTGTTCTGGCCGCTGCATGTGAAGGTGCGGATGTGACAAGGGGCAGGGCGCAAACCGGCGCGCGGGCGCCGTGTTTCGCTGGACCGGGCACGCCGTACCGTCTATGAAGCACGCCCTGTGGCGAGGCTTTTTCTGGCGCGGGCAAATCTTCATCCTGCCGCACGAGGACGGTTTCCGGCATCGGCCATGCGAGTTTCTGCTTCAAAGACGACGACGGACCCCACCTCTTCCAGCATGAGCGCGATGTGGGAGGAGCGGCGCGATCTGCTGTGGCAGCGGATCTGGCAGGCGCATCGCACGCGCGCGCCGCTGGTGATGGGCATTCTCAACGTCACGCCGGATTCCTTCTCCGACGGGGGCCGGTTCATGGGAGAGGCGGCTGCGCATCAGGCCGCGCGGCTTGCCGCGGAAGGAGCCGCCATCATCGACGTCGGAGGCGAGTCCACCCGGCCCGGATCGCAGCGGCTGGACGAGGCGGAGGAGCGCCGCCGGATCGAACCCGTTCTGGAAACGATCGCCGGGGGCGGCGCGCCGGGTTTGGAAATCCCTCTCTCCGACGTGCCTGTCTCGATCGACACCTACAAGGCGGGAACGGCGCGCGCGGCGGTGGCGCGCGGCGCGGTGATGGTCAATGACATAGGGGGTCTGCTCGGCGATCCCGGCATGGCGGAGGTCATCGCGGAAAGCGGCGCTCTGGCCGTGCTCATGCATAATCGTCATGAGGCTGACGAGCAGATCGATATCTTCGACGATCTGCGGCGAGTGTTTGACGCGGCGCTGGCGCGGGGCCGGGAGGCGGGAATCGTGAGGGAGCGCATGGTGCTGGACCCCGGAATCGGGTTCGGCAAGACGCATGGGCAGAATCTCGACTGCATCGCCCATCTCGACCGGTTGCGGGCGGCCTATGAACTGCCCGTGCTGCTGGGGCTTTCGCGGAAATCCTTTCTCGGGCGGGAGCTGGGACGGGAGGTGAATGAGCGTCTGGGCGGCACGCTGGGGGCAAATCTGTTCGGCGCGGCGCGGGGCGCGGCGATCCTGCGCGTGCATGATGTGGCGGCGCATGTGGATGCGTTGCGGATTCAGCAGGCGCTGGCGGCGCGATGCGGATGACTTCCATCGACGTCACCGGACTGACCGTCTTCGCGCGGCACGGCGTGCATCCGGAAGAATCGCGGCTGGGCCAGCGTTTCGTGCTCGACCTGCATGTCGAGGCGGATCTCGCGGCGGCGATCGCGGCTGACGATTACGCGCAGGCGGTCTGTTACGGCGCGCTCTGTGAGATGGTGGTGGAGATCGTTTCGACGGAGCGGTTCCGCCTGATCGAGACGCTGGCGGCACATGTGGCGGAGGCGGCGCTGGAGCGGTTCGCTCCCGCCCGCCATGTGCGGGTGACGGTCCACAAGCCCGCCGCGCCCATCGCGCTGCCGACGGGGAACGTGTCCGTCACCGTTACGCGGGACCGGATGTTGCCCGTGGCCTTCGCGCTGGGAAGCAATCAGGGCGAGAGCGAGGCGGTGCTGGCGCTGGCGGTCAACCGGCTGTCCACGATCGTGGGAGTGCGGATCGACGCCGTCTCCGGCCTGTACCGCACGGCGCCCCAGGGGGTGGAGGACCAGCCGGATTTCCTCAATCTCTGCGTCGTCGGCCGGACGTCCCTGGCGCCGCTCGCCCTGTTGCGCGCCGCCAAGGATATCGAGCTGGAACTGGGGCGCGTGGCGGGACGGCGCTGGGGGCCGCGGGTGGTCGATGTCGATCTGCTGTGCCTTGGCGAGAGGCGCTGGCATGACCATGTCCTGACCCTGCCGCATCCGCGTCTGACCGAACGGGCCTTCGTGTTGGCGCCGCTGGCGGAGATTGCGCCGGAGTTGCGCATTGCGGGGCGGACGGTGCGCGATCTATTGAATGACCTCTCCCGCAGCCCGGGAGACGTGATCGCCCTGACCGCGCGAGAGGCCGGGGCGGTGCGAGAGGAGAGAGAATGAGCAAGCTGACCGCTGATCTGGTGCCGCTGGAGACGATCCGGGGAAAGGCGATCGAAGAGTCGTGCCCGATCGGCCCGCACTCCTGCCCGGAGGACGCCGCCGGACGGATCGCCCGCGCGGTGCGGGACATCCTGGTCGCGCTGGGCGAGAACCCGGATCGGGAGGGGCTGCTCGAAACGCCGGATCGCGTGGCGCGCATGTATCTCGACGTGCTGGGCGGCCTGCACGAGGACCCGCGCATCCATCTGCGCAAGCAGTTCTCGGCGGACCGGCACGAGGGCGCCGTGATCGTCCGCGACATCCGCTTCCATTCGATGTGCGAGCATCATCTCCTGCCGTTCTTCGGCCGGGCGCATGTCGCCTATCTGCCGGATGGCGGCCGTCTGACGGGGCTGAGCAAGCTGGCGCGCACGGTCGGCGTGCTGGCGCGGCGGCCGCAGCTTCAGGAACGTCTGACGGACCAGATCGCCGATGCGATCGCCGAGGTGCTGGACCCCAAGGCGGTGATGGTGCTGGTCGAGGCGGAGCATATGTGCATGGCGATGCGCGGGGTGCGCAGCCCCGGCAGCACCACCGTCACCACGGTGACGCGCGGGCTCTGGCAGCGTGATTCCGCCGCGCGGGCGGAGATTCTCGCGCTGCTCAGGGGGTGACGCCCCGGCGCTGACTCGGGGCGGTCGGGGTCAGTTCTTCCGGAATTTCAGCACGAAATTATCCGCCTCGCCGATCGCCTGGTATTTCGCCCGGTCCTTGTCGCCGAGGGCATAGGTGGGCGGGAGCGTCCAGACGCCCTTGGGCCAGTAGGTGGTGTCGCGCGGGTTGGCGTCGATCTCGGAGGAACCGACGAAAGTGAAGCCAGCCTTCTCCACCATCCCGATCGCGAGATCCTGCCGGACGTAACCGTCGCGGAAGATGGGGTCCTGCGGCGTGGCGGGGTGCGAGCGGTGGTCCTCGATGCCGAGAATGCCGCCGGGCTTGAGGGCGCGGCGGATGGCCGCCAGCATTTCCGGCGCGTCGCCCTGCGTCAGCCAGTTATGGAAGTTGCGGAAGGTCAGCACGACGTCGACGCTCCCCGGCGGGGCGATCTCGTCATGGCCCTGTGCGAGAACGGTGCGGCGGATGCGCCCGTACCGTGCCGGGTCGGCGTCGAACCGGGCCTGTTCGGCCGCGGGGAAGCCGACATATTCCCGTTCGACCGGCGTGCCGTCCGGCGTGCCCATGGCGACGTAATATGTGCCGTGGTCATGAAGATAGGGAGCGAGGATTTCCGTCCAGTAGCCGCTGCCGGGCCAGATCTCGACGACGGTCGAATCGGGCTTCACGCCGAAGAAGCTCAACTCCTCGAAGGGATGGCGCGCGGCGTCGCGGGCGGCGAGTGTCGGCGTGCGCGTGGGTGACGTGACGGCCGCGTGCAAGGCATCGAGCGTGTCCTGCGCATGAGCGGCGAGAGGGAGAAGTGCCGCGAACAGCGCGGCGAGGGCGCGAAGAGGGGTCATGTGGCCTCCGAGGGATGCGGGTCGTTTTCCATATGTTCGCCGGGAAGATGGCGTGGCTCGGCGACGGTCAGGCCGCCGACCACGAGGCTGGAGCTGAGGACGAAGGCTTCGGCGGAGCGGGCCAGCCCCGCGCCGGCGCCGCCGAACAGGGGCACGAGCTGGCCCGCGAGGCCCTGTCCGAGCGAGCCGATGGCGTAGCTCAGCCCCATGCCGAAGCTGCGGATATCCGACGGGAAGCGCTTGGCGAGATAATGCGGCACGAGGGCGAAGATGCCCGACGCCGCCATCCCCATCGCCACGGCGGAGGCGAACAGCACCGGACGCGACTCCGCGCTGAGGAAGGGGACGATCAGCAGCATCACGATGAGGATAGTGGCCAGCATGACCTTCACGTCGCCGAAGCGGGAGGCGAGCCAGCCGCAGATCAGCTTGCCGATGAGCGAGCCGATGCAGAACAGGCTGATGGGCAGGAAGACCTGGCCCGGCGTGAAGTGATGCAGGTCGCGCAGGATGGTCGGATAGAAGCTGTAGACGGCGGCCTTCTGGAATTCGAGGAAGGACATCAGGGCCACGGCCTGGATGGCCGCGGCGTTCAGGAGCGGACGCAGGCTGAACGGGGCGCGCGCGACCCGCGCGGGTCGCGCGCCGCGCATCTTGAGCCAGACCGGGCTTTCCGGAACGTTGCGCCGGATGAACAGGGTGAGCAGGGCGGGCGCGAGCCCGATGAAGAACAGCACGCGCCAGGAGTAATGCGGCAGGATCAGCGCCTGCGCCCCGGCGGCGACGAGGAAGCCCATTTCATATCCGGCCATCATGAGGGCGGAGGCGAGCGGGCGCGAGATGGCGGGCACGCTTTCCATCAGCAGGGTGGCGGAGGCTGTCCATTCTCCGCCGAAGCCGATGCCGAAGCAGAACTGCACGAGCATCATGACCGTGACGTTCCAGGCCAGCCCCGCGCAGGCGGAGAAGACGGCGAACCAGAGCACCCCGAGCATGAAGGCGGGTTTGCGGCCATAGCGGTCGGCCAGCCATCCCCAGCCGGTATTGCCGATGGCGCGGCCGAAGCTCTGCACGAGAAGAACGGTGCCCATCAGCGTGAGAGAGCAGGAGAGGCTGCGGGCGATGTCGGGCAGCGTCAGCAGGAGAGACGTCTGATCGAACGCATCCAGGAACCAGCCGAGAAACGCGGCGAGCGTGACCCGCCAGTACGGGCGCAGGGACTGGAGCGGCGTGGAGGCTGTCCGAGGTGATGTCATTGACTTGAGGGAGTCCGGGTTCCCGTCCCCGGCGCACGACGCCCGCCGGGAAGCGGCGGAACATCCTGTGCGGGGCCTGTTGCGGTGAATGAGAGCTGTGTCGCCCGACGTCCTGCGTGCGGGGGGTCGGATCGCTCCAGCTTGCCGCATGGTTCAGCTGGCGTCGAGGTGTTTGTCGTGCCGGTATCCCCGGTCGCCATAAAACGAACGGCGTTAGGGAGTCGTTAGAGGTTTGGAAGGCAGACTGCCCGCATTCATCATATGAGGGCGTGATTTTGGCCGACCATGACATTCATCTCCTTTCTCCCGGCGTTCATGCGCCGGAGTTTTCGCCTGTCGGCCTGGCGGAGGAACCGTCCGAGGCGGTGTTGTTGCAGGAGTCTTTCGCCGGGACTCTGAGACGGCGGCGAGCGCGCCAGCATGTCAGCCCTCCTTTCCTCCGATGGCAAGGGCGTTGGCATGTGCCCGGCCGGGACAAGGAGCCGGAATTTGTGGGCGCCGCCATCGAGCCGCCTTACGTCGCCGTCGCCGATCCGCTCGGCGCGGAGGGTCGATCCGTTTCCGGTCGGTCCGCCTTCGGGCGGCGGGGCACGCGTCGCCAGGCCGGGATGCAGGATTTCATGCGTTTGCGGCAGGCCTGCGTCGAGGCGGGGCGATGGGACAGGCCGCTTCGGCTTTTCGTCCCCTTCGGGGAGGAGGTTCATGCCGCCGCGCCCCTGCTCGGTCAGGTCGAGGAGATTCTCGCCGCCGCGCACTTCCCGGCCGGACGGCTCGAAATCGCCATGAGGGAAACCGCTTTCGAGGCGTTTTCGGTCGAGACGGCTTATACGCTCGCGGTGATGAGGGATTCCGGCATCGGATTCTGGCTGTCGCATTTCGGCAGCGGCACGTCGAGCCTGACCCTTCTGCACGATCTCACGGGAAGCGGCTTGCTGAAAGGCGTGTCCATCGATGCGCAGATGCTGGCGGGTCCGGCCTGGTGCCATGAGAGCGAGGGCGCGGCGGAGGGGCTGGCCGCAGAGGCGTTCAATTTTCTGAATGGGGCCGTCACAGCCGTTATGTCGCTCGGATTGGTGGCCCATCTTGACAATGTGAACAGCCCCGCCCTCCTGCGACAGGGCAGGGAGGTGGGGTGCCGGGAAATGTCCGGGACGGTCTTCGGCACCGCCGCACTCGACGAGTTGCTTTCGGCCCCGCGCGAGGGGGCCGAACGCAGGAAAGCGGGGCGAAGGGTTGCGCCGCCGGCTCTTGCCGGCGGGACATGAGGCGGGCCGGGGAGGAGATGTCGCGGTTACAGCGGCGCGCTGTCGACCAGCAGGATTTCGCTGTCGCTCAGGGCGCTGATCGAAAGCGTCTCGGTGTCGCTGATGGCGCCTCCGTCGCGGGCGTTCAGCCGATGTCCTTCGATTTCGATCGCGCCGCTCGCGGGCACCACATAGGCCAGCCGGTCGCGCCCCAGCTTGTAGGTCACGGTTTCGCCGGCCTTGAGGGTGCCGGCGGCGATTTTCGCGTCCGACCGGATCGGCAGCGCCTCCCCGTCCTCCGGATCTCCCGAGGCGAGCACGGTCAGCCGGTTCGCGCGATCGCCGGCGGGGAAGCGCCGGCTGTCCCAGCGGGGGGTGTCGCCACGGCGATCCGGCAGCAGCCAGATCTGGAACAGGGTCGTGGTCTCGGCTTCGCGATTATATTCGCTGTGGACGATTCCCGTCCCGGCGGACATGACCTGCACGTCCCCCGCTTCGGTGCGGCCCTGGTTGCCGAGGCTGTCCTGGTGGGTGATGGCGCCCTTGCGCACATAGGTGACGATTTCCATGTCCCGATGCGGATGTGCGCCGAAGCCGGTATCGGGCGCGATCTCGTCGTCGTTCCAGACCCGCAGCCGCCCCCAATGGACGCGGCGGGGATCATGGTAATCGGCAAATGAAAAATGGTGACGCGCGTTCAACCAGCCGTGATCGGCATGGCCCAGCGTCTCGAAGCGGCGAATCTCAATCATAATGGGCTCCTTTTCTTGCGACCCGGTCAATCGTGGAGCTGATGAGATCGTGAGGGATGAATATCTCAACAAGAGGAAACATTATAAAGCAATCGTTTCCCGGTTTTGCCCCTTGGCGGGGCGTTACCCTGCATGAGAGTCAAGCCGGGACACGACCGGGACATGCGACTGTTTGCCGCCGTGCGAGGCTGGGTGTAACGTGGCGACCCTTGCGCTCATGGTTGGAACGCTCCATCTGCGGCGCCGGCTGCCCTGAGGACTGGAAAAGAATGACTGCTTCTTCCTATGATTACGACGCCCTGTTTCAGCAGGCGCTGGACGGCCTGAAAGCAGATGGCAGCTACCGTCACTTCGCGGACCTCGAACGGCGGGCCGGGCATTTCCCGAGGGCGTTCCATCACGGGCTGGGGCGCGAGGTCACGGTCTGGTGTTCGAATGATTATCTGGGCATGGGCCAGCATCCGGCCGTTCTGGCGGCCATGCATGAGAGTCTGGACCGGAGCGGGGCCGGAGCGGGCGGCACGCGCAATATTTCCGGCACCAATCACGAGCATGTGGCGCTCGAGCGCGAACTGGCCGACCTGCATGGCAAGGAAGCGGCGCTTCTGTTCAATTCCGGCTATCTGTCCAACTGGGCGACTCTCGGCACGATCGCGGCGCGCATCAAGGGGTGCGTCGTGTTGTCCGACGAAGCGAATCACGCGTCGATGATCGAGGGCATCCGCCATTCCCGGGCGGAGAAGCAGGTTTTCCGGCATAACGATCCGGTCGATCTCGAAGCGCGGCTGAAGGCGCTGCCGCTGGACGCGCCCAAGATCGTCGCCTTCGAATCGGTCTATTCCATGGATGGCGATATCGCGCCGATCGAGGCGTTCTGCGATCTGGCCGACAAATACGGGGCGATGACCTATCTCGACGAGGTGCATGCCGTGGGGCTGTACGGTCATCAGGGGGGCGGCGTGGCCGAGCAGCTCGGCCTGGCCCATCGGCTGACGGTGATCGAGGGCACGCTGGGCAAGGGCTTCGGCGTGGTGGGCGGTTATATCTCGGGCTCGGCGGCGTTGTGCGACTTCGTGCGCTCCTTCGCCTCGGGCTTCATCTTTTCCACCGCCCTGCCGCCGATGGTGGCGGCTGGCGCGCTCGCCAGCATCCGGTATCTGCGCGCCAGCCAGGAAGAACGCCGCCTGCACAAGGATCGCGTGGCCTATCTGCGCGCGCGGCTCGACGAGGCGGGCATTCCGCATCTCGTCAACCCGTCGCATATCGTGCCGGTCATGGTGGGTGAGGCGGTGCGGTGCCGCGGGTTGTCCGATGAGCTGCTGGCACGGTTCGGGCATTATATTCAGCCGATCAATTATCCCACCGTCGCGCGTGGGACCGAGCGCCTGCGCATCACCCCCGGCCCGCTGCATAGCCGCGCGGATATTGATGATCTCGTCGGCGCTCTGGCGACGCTGTGGAAAGAACAGGGCATGGCGGCCGCCGCCGCCTGAGGGCCGGGTGTTTGGCAACGACCGAGGCTTTCGCGCGTAAGTCCCGAATGGGCGGGCGAGGTCGGCCCTATCCGAATACTATGACAGATCAGGGGTAAAGCCGTATGCGTCGAGGCGCGGGCATGCCGATATGCGGTCGCCATTTCCTTTCTCGAATTCTCCTCCTGCTGGGACTGGCACTCTTGCCGACGGCACTTGCGTGCCCGGCTTTCGCGCAGGCGGGGGCCGGGAAGGCCGCGCCGCAACTTTCGGATGCGCAGGCGCAGCAGCTTCTCGGCGTGCTGAACGACGCCACGAAGCGGAAGCAATTCGTCGAAACGTTGCAGAATCTCGTGCAGGCTCAGAGCGGGGCGGTTTCGACCTCGCCTGCGACAAGTTCCGCCGCGGCCGTCGCGAAGCCTCTCGAACCGAACAGCCTTGGCATCCAGCTTCTTGGCGGCGCCACGACGGTCGGGACGGTCGTGGCGCGCAGATCATCGGAAATCGCCCGCACCATTCTCGATTTTCGTGAGGTGCGCGGCTGGAGCCGTCAGATCACGACGGATGACGCGAAGCGGGCCGAGGTGCTCAAGATCCTTCTCCGCGCCGTGGTCTTCATCGCGGTGGCGACGGGGCTTTACCTGCTGGCGGCGCTCTGCATCCGGCGGCCGAAATCGGGATTGTCGCGCGCGGCGCAGCGTCGCTGGGAAGCGGAACGCGCTACTGTCGCCCGCGATCAGCGCGAGGCGGAGAATGCGGCCCAGCGCGATGCGCGGGAGCGCACCACCCAGGCCGTCATCGCGCAGGGTAGTGCGGAAGGCATGGCCTCGAACGCGCAGGATGCCGCGATCGAGGTAGACAAGGTGCGCGCCGAGGTCGCGGACGAGAAGGCGGCGCGGATTCGCCATCAAGGCGCGCTGTCGCGGCTTCTCGTCTCCATCCGGCGGACGCCCTTTGCGGCGGGGTGCCTGCTGCTCGACCTGATTCCGATCGCCATGATCTTCCTCGCGGCGACCGGATTGATCGCGGTGGATCCCGCCGGGGATCGCGGCACTGAAGAGATCGTGCGCGCGCTGGCGACGTGCGGCGTCATAACGACAGGTCTCCTGGCGCTGGCAGGTATAGTGATCGCGCCAAGGCAGCCGTGGATGAGATTGATCAATCTCACCGACTGGGCGGCGAAATTTCTTTATCGGTGGATTTGCCGCATCGTGACCGTGAGCGGGGTCGGGACGGCGGTCATCGTGCTGCTGAAGGAGTGTTTCCTCCCGGATCATGTGATCGCCGCCTTGTTGAAAATCCTTGCCCTGGCGGTTCACCTGCTGATTGCGGCGATGATCATATACGCCCGGGCGCCCGTCGCGGCGTTTTGCGTGCGGGTGGCGAAAGGGGAATATGCCACGCGGGCGCTCGCGGTTTTCGCGCGCGTCTGGTGGATTGTGGCACTGTTCTTCGATCTCGGTCTGTGGCTCGTCTGGGCGGCGGGGATACGCGACGGGTATGAGGAGATATGGACCTTCTTCCTGCGCTCGGTGATCGCGCTGGTCATCGTGAGGTTGATCGCCATCGCCGCCTATGGTCTGCTGGAGCGCGGGTTTCGCAAGGCGCCGGAACTGGGAATCGTCAGCGAGGAAATTTCCGCGCGCTTCGGGGTGTATTATCCGATTCTGCGCCGGATCGTCGGCGTCGTGATCTTTCTTCTCGGCGTTTTCGCATTCGCCCTGGCCTGGGGCGCGCCGATCGACCAGATATTCGGGCAGGACAGGCTCGGAAGGCGGCTCTTCGTTTCCTTGTTGACCGTACTGGTGACGCTGGTGATCGCGACGGTCGTCTGGGAGATCGTCAATATCGCGATCGAACGGCAGGTGAAGCGCGTCAGCGATCAGGAAGACGGTGTGGTCAAGGTGGCCAGAATCCGCACCCTACAGCCGATGATGCGAATCCTGCTGCTCTTCGTGCTCGCTTCGGTGCTGATCCTGACCATCCTGAGCGAAATCGGCGTCAATGTCGCGCCGCTTCTGGCGGGGGCTTCCATTTTCGGCGTGGCGCTGGGTTTCGGTTCGCAGAAGCTTGTCCAGGACTTCATCAACGGCATTTTCCTGCTGATGGAAAATGCTCTGACCGTGGGTGACGCCGTGACGCTGAATGGCGTCGGCGGTGTGGTGGAACGGCTTTCCGTCCGCACCGTTCATGTGCGTGGCTCAGACGGGTCGATGAATATTTTCCCCTTCAGTTCCCTGAGCCTGATCACGAATTTCAACCGTGATTACGCCAAGGCGCTGATCGCGGCCGAAGTCTCCTATGACACGAATACCGACGATGTCGCCCGGGCCCTGGCGGATATTACGGCCGAGATGAGGGAAGACGAGGCGTTCCGGGATGTCATCCTCGGCGATTTCGAACTCTGGGGGGTCGATTCGTTCAATGATTCGTCGATCACGGTGAAAGGGGCGATCAAGACCCTCACGAGCGCGCGTTGGCCGGTGTTCCGGGAGTTCAATCGCCGGATGAAAAAATGCTTCGACGCGCGCGGGATCGACATGCCCTTCCCGACGCGCACGGTGCAGATCGACGGGTTGGACGAACTCATCGACGTCCGTCAGACGCAACAGGAGACGCCGAAGCCTGACGATTCGTCGCACGTCGCGGCGTTGCCGTCGCCGCCCTCGTAAGGGGGATGACGGCGCGGCGTCCGTCGTTAGATGTCAGCCGTTCTGGGCCGACGTGTCCAGCGGACGGGCTTCCTCGGGCAGCATGATGGGGATGCCGTCGCGGATCGGGTAGGCGAGGCGGGCGCGGGGGCTGCGGAGTTCCTGCGCGTCGCGGTCGTATTCCAGCGGTCCCTTGGTGAGCGGGCAGACGAGCATCGAAAGCAGGCGGGGGTCGAGATCAGTTGTCATGAAAGCGGTTTCCGTAAGGTTTTGACGTCTCATTCTTCGTCGGTGTCGAAATCGTCGTCGTCCTCGGGCGTGTCGTCGAGGAGGGTGAGAAGGAGGGCGGCGCGGACGCCCATGGTTTCGGCTTCGAGCAGGCTCTGTTTTTCGTCCGACGTGAAGGGGACCAGCATCGGCAGGACGATGAGGAGCGTGTCGTCCTCCATCTCCTCGATGGCGGACCAGCTTGTCCGCAGATGGTGCGCGTCCAGATAGCGGCGCAGGGAGTCGATCAGCCGTGTGCGGTCGAGAGACACGTTCCCGCCTTCCGTCAGATCGGCGGAGAAGGCGGAGCAGTCGATGCGCGCGCGGCGATATCCGCGCGTCAGCCCCGTTTCGCGCAGGAAGCGGAAGCGAATCACGCCGCTGAGCGTGACGGCGTAGGTGCCGTCCGCGCGCTCCGTGAAGGAGGTGATGCGACCCAGGCAGCCGATTCCATGCAGCGCCGGCGTGTCGGAATCGTCGAGGTCATCGACGGGCTGGATCATGCCGATGAGCCGGTTACTGGCCAGCGCATCCTCGATCAGCGCGATATAGCGCGGTTCGAAGATATTCAGCGGCAATTTGCCGGAGGGAAGCAGCACGGCGCCGGAGAGAGGGAAGAGGCCGATCTCCGCCGGCAGATCGGCGAGCGTCACCTCGCTCAGCGGGGGCACCATCCTGGGAATGTCATCGTGGACGGCCCAGGGATCGAAGCCTCTGGGCCGCTTGTCCTTCGATCCCGTCATGAGAACAGGATGGCGGAGAGTTTCCGCCGGGCCGGCATGGTGGCGGAATCCGCGTTGCCCCATGCGTCGAAGAAACGCAGGAGTTCGGTCTTGGCCGCTCCCTCGTTCCAGTTGCGATCGGCCTTGATGATATCGAGAAGCGCCTGCGCCGCCTGCGCGCGCCGGCCCGCGCCATTGAGCGCTCCCGCGAGTTTGAAGCGCAGTTCGTGATTGGCGGGGTCGGCGTCGCTCTGCGCCCGAACTTCCTCCAGGGCCGCGGCGGCGACGAGGCCCTCCTCGTGCAGGGCGAGGGCGGCGCGCGCGCCCGCGATTTCCGTATGGTCGGCGATTTTCGCCGGAATCTGGCTGATGACCTCCCTGGCCGCCTCGACATCGTTCAGCGCGATCATGGCGCGGATCATCCCCGCCCAGCCATCGGGGTTCTCCGGCTCGATCTGGAGCAGGGAGCCGAAGAGCGCGGCGGCTTCCTCGGGCTGGCTGTCCTGCAAGGCAGCCCGCGCCGCGGCGAGAATATCGGTCGCGGGCATCGCGCCGCCGCCGCTCATTTTCAGCAGCGCCTCGATGAAGCGTTTGACCTCGCTTTCCGGCTGCGCGCCCTGGATGAGGTCGATGATCTGGCCCTTGTAGAAGGCCGCGACCATAGGGATGGACTGGAGCGGCAGGCCGACCTGCATGAGTTGTGCGGCGAGCGCCTGGTTAGTCTCGATATCGACCTTGACGAGCTTCACTCGTCCGCGTGCGGCGCGTACGACCTTTTCCAGAATGGGGGTGAACTGCCGACATGGCCCGCACCACGGTGCCCAGAAATCCACCAATACGGGAAGCTGCCGGCTGGCGTCCATGACCTCCGTCATGAAGCTGTGCTGGTCGGCGTCTATGATAAGTGCCTCCGATGCGGCGGGCGATGCCGGAGGTGCAGATTTCGGAGGCGCGGAATCTGTGGCGAAAAACCCTGTCGCCGGCTTTGCGTCACGTTTCGGTCCGATGATGTGGTCCATGAGAGGTGGATCCTCGTTGGCAAGGGCGGCCGTTCCGGGCCGGTTCATGTTGCAAGATCGGCTTGCGCGTTGCCGAACGCAAGGCGGATGGCGACTCTTTGACATGGCGCAGGCCGGGCGCGGAAAAAAATCCGCAAATTTCGCTTTCCCCCTCTTGCATGGGGCTACCCAAACCCGTATCACCCCGATCCACGGAGTGCGGGCGTAGCTCAGGGGTAGAGCACAACCTTGCCAAGGTTGGGGTCGTGGGTTCGAATCCCATCGCCCGCTCCAGATCAATTTCCATGGACGTCTACTGAAGTCCACAAAGTCTTGAAATGGAACGGAAATCCGTTCGGTCGAGTTCCACTGAGAGCCATGGAATTCTACCGGCAGCCACCCGCTTTTAGTCCATAATCTAGTCCATCTTTGCGGGTGTGCCTGAATCCGGTTTCTTCCGGGTCCGAGCGGTGAGGGCAGGCGAAGATCGCTTCTGACGCAGTTCAGGAGCCACCCATGTCTCTTACAGATGTCGTCGTCCGCCAGGCCAGGGCCACCGGCAAGGACTACACGCTCGGCGATCAGGACGGCCTTTCCCTCTGTGTTCTGGCCGGAGGGAGCAAGTCCTGGCACTTCCGCTACAGCTGGATGGGCCGCCAGAAACGCATGTCGTTCGGCAGCTATCCCGAGATCAGCCTGCGTGAGGCGCGCGCTCTGCGGGATGAGGCACGGGCCTTGCTCGCCAAGGGCGTCAACCCGCGCATCGAGCGCCGACAGCAGCGATTTGCGGTTCGGCAGGCGGCAGAACACAGCTTCGAGGCGGTCTTCACTCAGTGGCACGCCCATCGCGCCCTCACCCTGCGTCACGGCCGTCAGACGGCACTGTCACAGGTCGAACGGGTCTTCGCCAAGGACGTGCTGCCGGTCCTCGGCAAGCTGTCGATCTATGACATCCGCCGCCATCATCTGCTGGACGCGCTCGGCCGGGTCGAGCAGCGCGACGCGTTGAGTGTGGCGAAGAAGATTCGCACCTGGTTCAACCAGATGTTCCGCTATGCTCTGGTCAAGGTGCCGGGGCTGGAGAGCAATCCGGCCTCGGACCTCGATGTGGTCGCCCAGCCGCAGCCGCCGGTGCGGAACAACCCTTTCCTGCGCCTGGAAGAGATGCCGCCTTTCCTGAAGCGCCTCCGGCGTTACCGGGGTCGTCTGCAAACCCAGCTCGGGCTTCGCCTGCTTCTGCTGACCGGCGTGCGGACGGGAGAATTGCGCTTGGCCACCCCGGACCAGTTCCATCTCGATGAAGGGCTTTGGATCATCCCGCCCGAGACGGTAAAGCAGCTACAGCTCTCCATGCGCAAGAAACGCCAGAGGCCGCAGGACATCCCGCCTTATATTGTGCCGCTCTCGGCTCAGGCGACCGAGATCGTGCGTCATCTGCTGGCGCGGATGGTGCCAGCCCAACGCTATCTCTTTCACCACACGTCGAATCTGAAGAAGCGCATCAGCGAGAACACGCTGAATGCGGCGCTCAAGCGGATGGGCTATGCGGACCAGTTGACCGGCCACGGCATCCGGGGAACGATCTCCACCGCACTGAACGAGATCGGCTACCCCCTGAGCTGGGTTGATGCCCAGTTGTCGCACGTGGACCCGCATCGGACCAGCGCCACCTATAACCACGCCCGTTATGTGGAGCCGCGTCGGCGCATGATGCAGGACTGGGCCGACCGGCTCGACCTGCTGGAACAGGATCGGGTCGAGGCCGCAAGCGCCCATCTGGCCGTCCGGATCGAGGACGACGATGCGGTCGCCGAGAACCGGGAGATCGAACATCGCGTTCCCGTGTCCCCGATGCTACGGCTGGTCGCTCGGCAGGAGGAACCCGCGCCGATCCATCGTTTGTCGGCGGTCCGTCGGGCTGGACCGGAGGAAAATCCGTCGCTGTCGCCGCTTCAGCGGGAGCGGATTCTGCTTCTGGACATTCTGGATTCGCCCCATAATCTTCCGGTGGCCGAGTTTGCGAAACTGACGGGCAAGTCCCGCCGCTGGGTCAATTACGAAATCCAGGGCGGAAACCTGCTGGCGGTAACCGTCGGCAACCGAGGTCAGCGCGTGCCCGACTGGCATCTCGATCCCGTCAGGCACCGGCTGATCCAGGCGGTGCTGAAGCAGGCATGGGATGCTGATCCCTGGCAGATCTATCATGCTCTCTCCCGTCCCAACGCGATGCTTGACGGACAGGTGCCCGTGCAGATCGTGACGCAAGAGACTCTGCGCGAGGTCGTCAAGGCCGTGGGCTTCGCGTTGAGGACTCCGGCGCCATCGCTTCGCGAAGCCGGGTGACGCGGGTTGATGCAGTCAATTTGGCTCTTCCCGCGTGGGGCAAGTCGGCCTTGTGGGCGTGAAGTCCGTCGTCCGCGCGCGATTACCGGCTGGCGGAATCAGGTGTTCAGTGCCCGGCGTGAGACCGTGAAGGCCTGCGCGGAGAGTCAGGCCGGGACGGGAGGCGCCGCTCACCTGCTGCTATATCCAGTGTGATGGAACCTTCTGCGGCGGGGCGCGTGGTGTCTTCTACGCTGTAGGGGCCGACGGGCCGGAGGATCTGACGGACTTCATCCGCGAATTGACGATGCGGATGTAAACCGATCTCGGCACGCGGCTGAACATGATGGCAGTGAACCATTTCAACATCGCGCATTCCGATGTTTATGTTGCGGTCGACCGCAGCGACGATCACAGCAAAAACCTTGTGATCAATTGGGGGCTACCTGCCTCGACTGCTACCTTCATGACCCGCGCGTTCGGCGTGTGTGCCGAACCGCCAGTTTTCGCGGCTATCGACGCCATTTCCCTCATGATCGTTTTCAAAAAATGCAACAGAACTGTCACGATATTTAATAATCCCCACGTGATACGTGCTTCGCAACGCGACCTCAAGGTGGCGGGATGTTCTGATTGCATGAGTTAAAACTGAGGGCGCGATGTCTCGTTCGGAATTCTTAGTTAAATTCTTGTATAATAAAAATTTAAGTAATACGGTCACGGGTCACGGGTCACGGGTCACGGGTCACGGGTCACGGGTCACGGGTCACGGGTCACGGGTCACGGGTCACGGGTCACGGGTCACGGGTCATAGCGCGTTACAACGCGACGAAAACGGCCCAGTCGGTTGAAGTAACGCACGCTCTAGCTTCCGGAGCGTTGTTATGCGCCACAATGCTGTTCAGCGCACCCGTCATGTCCGCGCGAGCAGCAGAAAATACAATACCTCCACAGTCTACAAAAAAGATAACACACACAAAAGATATTCGTACACAAGATCAGGTTTCACCCGGGCTGCTCCCAGGTAAGTCGGTAAAGCAGAAATCTATTCAGAATCCACACAAAAACGAAAATATCCTCGTGGTGGGCCACTCGACCGATTCTGCCATCTATCAGGCTCCAAGCAAGGCGCCGCTGGAAGCGTTTCAGCCCACCTCTCTTATTAGCCAGCACTTCATCGAAAACAATATTCCTCCCACGGGCAACTACGACACGGTCGCGATTCTTACGCCGAGCGTTATGTCGATCTCTCCGAACGGTCCGGGGCTGTCCGAAGCTGGGAACATGTCCATTCGCGGTTTTCAGGACGGCGAATACAACGTGACTTTCGACGGCATCCCTTTTGCGGATGGCAATAACTTTACCCATCACTCGACCGGCTATTTCATGTCCCACTCGCTTGGCGATACCAGTGTCGATCGCGGGCCGGGCGATGCCAGTACGCTAGGTTATGCAACCTTCGGGGGCACGATCTCAGTCAAGGGCAAAGACCCGAAAGCGCAGCGCTCTGTCGAGACTTTTGGCAGCATGGGCGCGTGGAATACCTATACTTACGGTGGTGAAATTAATTCTGGAAAGATGAAGAAGCTCAACGGCGCTTCTTTCGTCTTTGACGGCACAGGTTCGAGTAGCGACGGTTATCTGACGTATTCTGGGCAGCAGCGCTGGAACCTATACTCAAAGGGGATACAGCCGATTGGCGAACATACCACTCTGACCTTTATGGGTTTGTATAATAATCTTAACCATAATACCACTTTAGGAGCAACTCGCGAGGAAATCGCCAAATACGGACCGAATTACGGACTGTCCAACAATCCAAATTCCCAGAATTACTATAAATATAATACTGACGCGATCCAGACCGATATGGCCTATGTCGCGCTGCACAGCGATCTCGGAAACAACTGGACGATCGACAATAAAGTGTACACCTATGCCTATTATCATCACGGTCACAACACCAATGATGTGAACGGCACGATTTCCGCGCAGTACAATACGACCGCCGCCAGAGCAGGAGTGACATGCGGCGCAAAATACAAAGGAACAATCTATGAATCCGGTCCTGGATGCGAATTCGGTCAGGCGATGCGTCAGGATTACCGCGCGTGGGGCGATGTCTTCGCTCTGAAGCGCGATTTCGGTCTTGCCAAGCTGGATGTGGGTTTCTGGCTGGAACACCAGACCGATACCCGCCAGCAAGGCAATTTCAACTATGCGGTTGGCAAATTCACGAACACACCGAACCTCAACCGGCTGATGACGCTCGAAAATTTCAGCGCTCAACCTTATGTGCAGCTCACCTTTCGTCCACTGCCGAACCTCACGGTCTCGCCGGGCTTCAAATACGCGCTGATGGATCGTCAAATCAACGCGCCCATCAACCAGAAAACCGGCACACCGCTTAATTATGATCAGACCTACGGCACACCGATGCCGTCACTTAACGTGCATTACATGGCCGCGAAAAACTGGTCGGCCTATCTGCAAGTCGCCCGTGGCTTTCTGGCACCGGACGCCGCGTATTTCTATACGCCCGACCCGTCTGCCAACAAAGTCAGTCCGGAAAACACCATGAACTACCAGATCGGAACGTCATGGCAGAGCCGACGTTTTACCGTGTCCGCTGATGTCTATTATATTGATTTTAGTAATTTTGTGACCAGCTCCAACCAGAATATTCCTGGTTATGGTCCGATGAAGGTCTACTATAATCAAGGCGGCGTGAATTATTACGGCATCGAGGGTGAGGCTTCATATTACGTTGGCGGTGGCGTGACTTTGTTCGCCAACGGTAGCCTCAATCAGTCCAAAACGCAGAATACGGGGGCACCTCTAGCCGAAGCGCCGGATGCAACGGCGGCAGGTGGTATCATCTACGAGCACAATGGCTTCTATGCTTCCGTGATCGACAAATGGATCGGCGCTCGCGCGGGTCAGATCAGTTCCAAAGGGATCGCCGAGAAGGGTCTGGATCCCTTCAATCAACTCAATCTCTCCGTGAGCTACACCTTCCAGCAGCATTCGCATGGAATCCCGCCGATCAAGCTGGGCCTGCACGTTACCAATCTGGCCAACAGCACGAAAATCGTAGACTACGCCGGTTCGACTGCCGATGGAAATGACCTCTGGATTTCCCAGGCCGGACGCGGATTTTTCGGAAGCGTCTCAGTGCCGCTCGGTTTCTGATTGCGCATTCGGTTTCTCTGGCGAGGCGCGATCTTCTTATGATGGTGCTTCGTCAGAGGCAGATTTCTGACATTCTAGAAAAGAAAGAACGCTTCTCATGGTCAATCCATTCAGCCAGATGCCGTCCCGACGATTTTTCCGCATGAAGATGTTGGCTGCCTGCGGCCTATCCGCCATCGCGGCGACGCTCGCCACTCAGCAGGCGCAGGCCGTGCCAACGGACGCGATGCTTGCCCCACCCCCGGCTGTCGGTTCCCCGCTGGACAAGGCAGATCATGAAATCTTCGAGGCGACACGTGCGCTGAAGGGAACCCGTCGCTGGACATTGGCCACGCAGGACGCCGACCTCAAGCCGGCCGCGCTGCTGAAGGATTTTTCCTGTGCCGCCGGGTTCGAGATTGACGCCGCGCGCGCACCGCATCTCGTGGCGCTGATCAAATCCTTGCAGGCCCAGGCGAAAGCCGCCGTCTCGGCTGATAAGGTCGCTTTTGCCCGTGTCCGTCCGTTCGTCGGCAATGACGCACCAATCTGCACGCCGCGCAAGCCGAATGCCAAATCTGGTTTCGCCTATCCGTCCGGCCATACGACTAATGGCTGGTCGAGCGCGCTGCTCCTCAGCCGCCTGCTGCCCGAGCGCGAAGCGGAGATCCTGCGTCGTGGCCGTGTGATCGGCGAAAGCAGGATCGTCTGCGGTGTGCATTGGGCATCGGACGTGACGGCGGGCTATCAGGAAGGTGCCTCTGTTTTCGCACGCTTCGAGACCGACCCGTCAACGGCGGCGGAGATAGAAGCCGCACGTGCGGAACTCGCCGCGCTGAAAAAGACGGCTCCAGCACCTGATGGGGAGCGTTGCGCGATCGAACTGGATGCGGCGGAGCATTCTCCCTTTACTCAGCCGTGAGATGATATAGCTGGATTTTGCCATCCGTGAAGGCACCAGAACCGGCGTTAAACAGGTTCGCTCGCGGGACCGGAATTATGGAATTTACGGGAAGGTTGTGCCGAACGCCTGTCTCAAGGGTTCCGTATATCCCTTACCCATTTTTGTGCTGATCAATGGAAAAGATGCGTTCATCATGATGTAAGTTCGTAAGCTCCCGGCGACTGATGCCGCGCTGAATATTTCTGGTCTGGTTCAGCTATGAAGCATGAGCGATTTTAGAGATACGGACGTGGTCCTACCTGCGAGTGTCGCAGGTGGGACCGCAAAGAGGCTGGTTGAGAGACCCGATAAGCCCATTGACCCCTTCGACCCGTTAGTAAAACGAGCGGGTGTTAGATTTTTCTCTCGCCACGATAAAGCACAAGAATGGCTATAGCGATTGCCGCGAGAGGCACGAACCATGCCGCCAATACAGGTGGCAGATCGCCATTTTCTCCCAGGAGACCACACGCCCGGATCGCGGAATGTGCGAGATAACCGACGAAAAGAATGCTGCCGACGACCACGGCTTTGTTGGTATAGGCCAGAAGCGTGATAGACAGAGCGGCGGCTAGAACGGCCATGGTACCGGGCAGCACGGTTTCGGCAATGATCATATGCAGTTGTGTACGATAAGGTGCCCTGTCGTAGCCCCGCTGCTCCCTTCCGGCCAATGACATTACGACAGGAAAGGGCACATATTGCACCTCCATGCCAATTACGCTCAACCACAGCGGGTCCAGCGTCAATCGCAGGTCCATGTCCGTGAAGGGCGTCATGGCATTTCCATGTAGCGCATCGTCCATCGACAGGCTGGTAATGCCATCCGGCGATTGCCATTTTCGCCCCATCCGGACACGCCAGACATCACTCGATCCGATCTGCTCCGCGCGGGCCGCGTGAACGATCTCCACAAGTCGGCCCGGGCCTGCAAAACGGAAAAACTCAAGCCGTGTCAATATGGGCCGGCCAGCCTGAATGACATGCGTGCTCAAAAGCCCGTCCGGAAGGGCGATCCAGTTGACAGTGCTTTCACGCGTGCGATCGAGGCGCTGGCCATCGCGTCCGATCTTCTCCTGCATCTGCACCGCCATCGAAGACGGACCAAGCCACGCATCCAGCGCGACATCCATCGGCCCAAGGCACATGCCGATCAGGATCGCGGGCATGAGGCTTTGGGCCGGAGAGCGACCGCTGTTCCAGAATAGCGTTCGTTCTCCCGAATAGGTGTGCATGAGTTCGGTCACGAACACGCCCAGATATGTTACAAACGGCACCAGCGGGCCGATCAGCCTCGGTGTTCGCAAAAAACAGAAACGCACCACGCACCGGGTCGTGCCCGTCGTGCAAGCTTGTGTGACACTGTCGATCTGAGGCCAGAGGTCAATCGTCAGCGCGACGAACCACAACACCAGAAGAATCAGCACGACCTGTCGGAGATAGGCCAGCAGCACATAGCGCGTATAGCGGCCGAACGGGACGAGGTGAATCCGGCGTGAAGGTGGACTCTGCATCACGCGCGCGCCAGCCGCGGGCGGAACAGCCAGTCCTGACACCAGAGAACGAGTAAGGTGGATGCCCCGGCCCCTGCCGACGTAAAAGCGAAAAGAACCATGATGACGAGGCTTGGATGGCCTTTCTCCATCGAGCGAATGATCCATTCGGTCGAAATGTTGAAGGACATCAGAATGATACAGGCCGAAGGCAATGCCAGATACACGGTCCGGCGCGTCGTCAGACATACACCGATGAGAGCGAGGAGGGGGGCCATCACGCACAGAAGGCCGCGCCCGATCCGTTCTCCCAATATCCTGGTCATGGTCTGGGGAGCAAATGCCCCGGTGCCGTGACCTGCCGCTGCCAGTTCGGCGGAGGTCATTTCTGTCCCGTCGAACCCTCTCGCGGCGAAGGGCAGGACATCGGAAAGGACTAAATTCCTGTCCGATGTCCGGGCGGAAAATGTCGAGGTCCCGCCATCGGCCGAGCAGGAAACGACCGTTGGATCGAAACAGAAAACGCGCCATGCCACGTCTTCGAGCTGGAGCGGAACATAGCCGTTGCCCCCTCCTTTTGCCACGCGGGCGCTCCCGGCGAGGATGATCCGGAAGCGGCCCGGCCCGTCGGGTTCGCGGATGAAGATATTGCGCTTGAAATGAGAGGTGTTGTCGATCTGGGGCGGCGCGAACATCACGCGGTCTTTGGGGAAATAGAACTGCCCGGCGCTTCTTCCCACGGTTAGCGCCCGGTATTCGGCCCGGAACAGGACAGCGCGTTGTTCATAGAGCGAGAATGGATTGACGACGCCTGACACGAACAGCGAGACGATGCAGGCCATGATTGCCAACGCCATGCCCGGCACAATCAGATGCCGCGGCCCCATGCCCACCGCACCCAGCACCAGCAATTCGCGGCTTTCGCGCATCTGGAGTACGGTCATATATGTCGCCGTCAGAAAGGCAATCGGCAGGGAGAGATCGAGAATCTGCGGGATGGTCAGGGCATAGACTGCGAGCGCCTCGGGAAGGCCTGCGTGATTACGCAACACATCGCGAAAGACCATGGGAAAGCGCTCGGACAGAAATATCGCCTCGACCAGTAGCATCACGAACAGCACCAGACGCAGGCTGTCACGCAGGAACTGGCGTATCCTCAATGTGCCATATTCCGCCAGGAGGGCGGACAGCCGCGGCGGCCGACCGGCTTTCAAGACTGCTGGTCCGGTCATATCCGAAATGTACCGCCGAGATAGGTCTCGCGAACACGCCGGTCAGCGACCAGAGTAGAGGCATCGCCCTCGGCCAACACGTGTCCGTCGAAAATCACATAGGCCCGATCTACGAGCCGAAGCAATTCGAGCGCGCTATGATCGGTTATCAGTACGCCAACTTGACCTTGCGTCAGGGCGCGGATCAGAGCCGCTATCTCCCCTACATTGACCGGATCAACCCCGGCGAACGGTTCATCCAGCAGTACAAAAGTCGGCTCGCAGGCTATGGAAACGGCAATCTCGCATCGCCGACGCTGTCCACCGGACAGTGATCCGATGCGCTCATGGCGAAGGGATTCGAGGCTGAAATCCGTCAATATCCGGTCAATGCGCTGAGCACGTTCCTTTTTGTTGCCTATGCGCGTTTCCAGAATGACGGTTATCGCCTGCTGCACGGTCATCGTGCGCGGCAGGAAACTCGCTTGCGGCAGATAGGTCAATCCGTGCCTCGCGCGCTCGAAAAACGGCAGAGGGGTTATATCTGTGTCGTCAAGAACAATCGTTCCGCAATCGGGTATCACTTCTCCGGTTATCATGCGGAATGTGGAGGACTTGCCCGCCCCGTTCGGTCCTAGCAGACCGACAATCTCGCCTCGGCGCACCATCAGGCTGACATCTCGTATGACCATACGATTGGGTTCTTCCGCACTTTTCGTGATGATGTTTTTTGATTATGCGGGCTGAAGGACACGCGCCCTGAGGAGTTCGAAGCCTGCTCTTCCGAACATGGT
>NZ_SLZN01000004.1 GCF_004346035.1 Acidomonas methanolica
ACCATGTTCGGAAGAGCAGGCTTCGAACTCCTCAGGGCGCGTGTCCTTCAGCCCGCATAATCAAAAAACATCATCACGAAAAGTGCGGAAGAACCGTGCTGAGGTCGATCAGGGACTGGTCGCTTCATCGAAGAAATATTTCGTCCGTTTTTCGTTGCGGGTCGAGGATGTCGTTCCAGGCGAGCCTGACCGCCTGGTCCATGCCCATGATTATGATCCTACTGGTCGGATTGTCTTGATCCAGCTTCCGGTAGGTACGCTGGGTGACGTGCTGGCGTGGTTTCCCTATGCGGCGAAATTCGCACGGGTCCATCCGGCGCGGGTTGTTTGTGTTTTGTCGGAAGTATTCATTCCGCTTTTTCAGAACGCTTATCCAGACATCACTTTTCGCACGCGTCAGCAGGCTGAAGCGGAAGGATTGCCCCGACGGGCCTATGCCAGTTACCGGCTGGGCTTATTTTTCAACGATACGGCTTGCGATCATCAGCCGACGGATTTTCGTTTCGTCGGTCTACACAAAACGGCGGCCTATATCCTTGGCGTCTCGCAGGACGAAGAACGTCCGCGATTGGTATTTGACGACGAGAGCCGTCCCATCGAGGAGCCTTATGTCTGCATTGCGGCGCAGGCGTCGTCGCAGTGCAAATATTGGAACAACCCGCATGGCTGGCGGGATGTTGTGGCCTTTCTCAAAGGGCGCGGCTACCGGGTGATCTGTATTGACAGGGAGGCGGTGTACGGCAGCGGGATCGTCTGGAATTACATGCCCTGGGGCGTGGAAGACCAGACAGGCAACCGCCCGCTGGCCGAGCGGGCGCGGTGGCTGAAGCACGCCGAGTTCTTCATCGGAGCAAGCTCGGGTCTGGCATGGCTGGCCTGGGCGGCCGGATGCCCGGTGGTGATGATCTCCGGCTTCACACACCCCACCAACGAGTTCCACACGCCGTGGCGGATCATCAACTGGCACACTTGCAATTCGTGCTGGAACGACCCGACGCACCAGTTTGATCATAAGGATTTTCTCTGGTGCCCGCGTCATGCTGGAACGTCACGGCAGTTCGAATGCTCGCGCCTCATCGCCAGCGAGCAAGTCACCCGAATGGTCGAAACCCTCATTCGGGTCAAAGCGGCGGAAGTCGCATCATAACTCATCAAACATCGCTCAGGCGGGAGAATAAGAGATGACGACGACACTTAATGGCGCGTGGAGTGCGGTGAGCACTGCGAGCGGGACTGTCTATGAGAGCGGTTCTGCGGTTGTTAACGGGCCTGTGGCTCTCGCGAACGGGGCGACTCTCAGCGTGATGTCGGGTGCGACGGCTTCCGGCGTCAACACGATTTCTGGCGGGGTTGCCACGGTCATTGTCAGCGGCGGCGGCGAGCTTCTGAGCTCCTATATCCAGAACGGCTATGTTTACGTCAGGTCCGGCGGCCTCACAAGCGGGAATCAGTTCAACTCCGACCCGACCTATATTTACTCCGGTGCGAGCTCTGTTGACGATACGTATTTCAACAGCGGATATGATGATAATGACACCTTTGTTTACAGTGGCGGGACGCTCAACGACGCGACCGTAACTTCCGGCGGCTATGCGGGCGTGCTGCTTGGGGCCTCTGCGGCAGATATTGCCGTTTCCTCGGGAGGTTCCGCAGTCCTGGCGTCTGGTACGACGTCCGGCTATACGGCCTATACGGGTGGAAATGTCACTTCGGGGACGTCGGTTTATTCAGGCCTCGTTCTTCCCACGGCAGATGGCTCGGCGGTTCAGAACACAGTGCCGGTGCTCGGCGGGGTATGGAGCGCGGTGAGCACGGCGAGCGGGACTGTCTATGAGAGCGGCTCTACGGTTGTTAACGGGCCTGTGGCTCTCGGGGCCGCGATTCTTGACGTGATGTCGGGGGCGACGGCTTCGGGCGTCAACACGATTTCTGGCGGGGGTGCCACGGTTGTCGTCAGCAGCGGCGGCGAGCTTCTGAACTCCTATATCCAGAACGGCGCTGTTTACGTCAGCTCCGGCGGTCTCACGAGCGGGAATCAGCTCAACTCCGATCCAACCTATATTTCCGCCGGTGCGAGCTCTGTTGACGATACGTATTTCAACAGCGGCTACGGAACCGATCTCACCTATGTTTACAGTGGCGGGTCGCTCAACGACGCCACCATATCTTCTGGCGGCTATGCCTACGCTTATTCCGGGGCCGCCGTCGCGGATATTGCCGTTTCCTCGGGAGGTTCCGCAGTCCTGGCGTCTGGTACAACGTCCGGTTATACGGCCTATACGGGTGGAAATGTCACTTCGGGGACGTCGGTTTATTCAGGCCTCGTTCTTCCCACGGCAGATGGCTCGGCGGTTCAGAACACAGTGCCGGTGCTCGGCGGGGTATGGAGCGCGGTGAGCACGGCGAGCGGGACTGTCTATGAGAGCGGCTCTACGGTTGTTAACGGGCCTGTGGCTCTCGGGGCCGCGATTCTTGACGTGATGTCGGGGGCGACGGCTTCGGGCGTCAACACGATTTCTGGCGGGGGTGCCACGGTTGTCGTCAGCGGCGGCGGCGAGCTTCTGAACTCCTATATCCAGAACGGCATTGTTTACGTCAGCTCCGGCGGTCTCATCAGCGGGAATCAGCTCAACTCTGACCCGACCTATATTTATTCCGGTGCGAGTTCTGTTGACGATACGTATTTCAACAGCGGATATGGGAATGATGCCACCTATGTTTACAGTGGCGGGACGCTCAACGATGCGACCGTAACTTCCGGCGCGCTCGCCTATGTCTATGCCGGCGCCTCGGCCTCGAATGTTGCCGTTTCCTCGGGAAGCTACGCCTATATCAATGCCCAATATGGCAATGGCTCGGGAGGCTCCCTGACGCTGCCCAGTTCGGCGACGACACTTAAGGGCATATGGAGCGCGGTGAGCACGGCGAGCGGAACCGTCTATGAGAGCGGTTCTGCGGTTGTTAACGGGCCTGTGACTCTCGCTTACGGGGCGACTCTTGACGTGATGTCGGGAGCGACAGCTTCCGGCGTCAATACGATTTCCGGGGGGATTGCCACGGTCGTCGTCAGCAGCGGCGGCGAGCTTCTGAGCTCCTATATCCAGAACGGCTATGTCAGCGTCAATTCCGGCGGCCTCACCAGCGGGAATCAGTTCAACTCCGATCCAACCTATATTTCCGCCGGTGCGAGCTCTGTTGACGATTCATATTTCAACAGCGGCTACGGAACCGACGCCGCCTATGTTTCTAGTGGCGGGACAATCGTAAACCCCTATATCTCTTCCGGCGGCTATGCGGAGGTGCAGTCTGGGGGCACCGTTTCCAGCCCGACCGTGACGCCGGGCGGTATTCTGACGATTGACGCAGGTGGGGCTTTGGAGGTCTGCTTTCTTCCTGGGACGTTGATTCGGACGCCTGTTGGTGAAGAAGCGGTGGAGAATCTCCGGATCGGGGACGAGGTATCGGTTCATGACTACCGGGCTGGCCGTGCGCTCAGCCGCAAGGTGACATGGATCGGGAACCAGAAGGCCGCGATCCGTCCGGGTCTTTCGGATGACGAGGCTGGGTATCCGGTCCGTATTCTGAAGGATGCGATCGGCGAAGGCGTGCCCTTCAAGGACCTGCTGATTACGCCGGAACATTGCCTCTTCTTCGAGGGGCGGTTTGTTCCGGCGCGGATGCTGGTGAACGGACGGTCGATCTTCTATGACAGATCCATCACGTCCTACACTTATTACCACATCGAGACCGAGCCTCATTCGGTGATCTGGGCGGACGGAACGCTGACCGAGAGCTATCTCGACACGGGGAACCGCAAGAACTTCGGCCAGCATGGCGTGGTGGCGACGCTTTCAGGGGTCGTTGCGAAGAACTGGACGGAAGATGCCGGGGCGGCTCTGGAAGTCAGCCGGGATTTTGTCGAGCCGGTTTTCCGGGCGATCGAAGTGCGGGCTGTTGAAGCCGGGCTGAAGAGCCGCGCCGTCGCGCCTGCGCTGACGGAAGAGTCGGACCTGCATCTGGTGACGGATAAGGGCCAACTCATTCGCTTGGTTCGAGAGAGCGAAGGGCATGTCACGTTCATGATCCCGGCGGGTGTGGAGAGCGTCCGGATCGTCTCGCGTGCCAGCCGTCCGAGCGATGTGATCGGCCCGTTCGTGGATGATCGGCGTCTGTTCGGCGTGGCGATCGGGGAAGTGCTGCTTTATGAGGGCGGCAGCCTTCGTGACATCACGGCGCATCTGACGGACGGCGAACTGCAGGGCTGGCAGGCGCTGGAATGGGCGGATACGCGCTGGACTGCCGGCGACGCCCTTCTTCCGCTGGGTGAGCGGCGTGCCAACGCGATAGCGCTCCTGATCCTGCAGATCAAAGCGGCTGGACCGTATGTGGTCGCGGATCACAAGGACCAGGCCGCCTGTGCGATCTGAGAGGGGTGGAGGGTTCGAAAAAAAACAATGACTTGGAGCATGGTGCGATGGGTTGATCCAATGGCGCCATGCTCCAAGCGCTATTGGAAACAGGCTTCGACCGCCTCGTCCATCGTCGCCCCGAGAATCAGGGTGCGTCCGAGCGCCAGCGCGCGGCGGCGCGCTTCGGCCTCGGCGACGCGATCGGGCGTCAGGGCATAATCCGCGACCTGCGCATAGCCGATGGTGCGGCGGATGAGTTCCAGCCCCGCGAAACCGGCGCTGTCGCGGCGGATGGCCCTGAGGGTGGCGGCCTGGGCGCTGCGGCGGGACTCGGGGGACAACAGTGCGCCGACATCGCCCGCTTGCGGATTCTCGTCCCAGAGATCGCGGTAGAGATGCTCCAGACTGCGCCAGAAGAGCGCGATCTCGTCCTGCATCCACTCGCGCCGTTCGGGCCGGGCGCAGGCATGGAGAAGCAGATTGCCGAGATAGAGTCCGCAATCGAAGCCGATCGGCCCCATCAGCGCGAACTCGCCGTCGATGACGCGGACATCGTCGCCATGGACCATGACCGAGCCGGTGTGCAGATCGCCATGCAGCAGCGCCTGCGGGCAGCACAGGAAGCGCTCCTGCAACCGCGAGACGGCGTCGCGCAGCGTGCTGTCGGACTGGAGGGCGGCAACGGTTTCGTCGAGGTCCGGGGACAGCGGGCGATTGCGCGGGCAATCGGGCACGCAGGGGTCCGTCAGCACGAGATCGACGGTGATGCGCGTCAGCGTGGTGTTGCGGGCGAAGCGGGCGACATTCTTCATCACCGCTTCGAAAGGGCGTCCGCGCCATGAGGTATGGAAGGCCGTGCGCCCGACATATTCGCCGATGCGGGCGGAAAAGCCCGCCGCCGCCGTGCCGTCCGCCAGCGCGGTGCGCAGGACGCGATGATGGGTGAGGCCCTCCATCACCAGCAGATGCAGCTCCGCGTCGAACGCGTGGAATTCCGGCATCAGATGGCCGACGAACGGCGAGACGGCGCGCATGTAGCGCGCCTCGAAATCCGTGCGGTCGAGCGGCATCTTCCAGTCCGGATCGACACGGACATGGGGCAGGGACTGCTTGCAGCAGAGCGCGCCGGTCGGCCCCTCGACCAGAAAGACGGTATTCAGGTTGCCGTCGCTGACCTCGCGCAGAACCCAGTCGGCGGGTGCGCCGCCGAGGCGCGCGGCGAGCGTGTTCCGCGCGCCGAGACAGGCGCGCAGGGCTTCGGCGTCGAGAGGGCGATAGGAGGTCATGGGCAGAGGGCTTCGATCATGGCGCGTGTGGTGGGAAGGAGATCGCCGCCGGAAAATGCGTCGCGGGAGGGGGGAAGGAGGATCAGGCGATCGTATTCGTCATTGCCGCGATCGCGCCAGCCCTTCTCGATCATGGCGAAGGAAAGCGGCGTGCGGATCGGCATGGCGACGTCCACGATATGGGTGCCGGGATGCGCACAGGCGAGGAACGGCGCGCCGATGGCGGCATCCGCCGGGTCGAGCCCGAGTTCCTCCCATAGTTCGGCGGCAAGCTGGGCGCGGAGATCGACCGGACCGTCACCCGCCCGGGACTCGACCGTTCCTGCCGGAACGCCCTGCCAGCACCCGGGGAGGTAGAGCGCATGGGCGGAGCGCCGACCGATGACGACGCCGTCCGGCGTGAACAGAAGTCCGGTCACGGCGAGCGGGCACAGGGCAAGCGCATCGAACAGGGCGGGATCGCGCATCTGGGCGAGGCTGAGGCAATATTCCGCCCAGTAGCCGTCGATCCGCTCCGGCGCGATCGTCGTCGCACAGAAGACCCGGCCATTATACAGGCGCGGATGCTGTTCGAGCGCCTCGGCCCAGAGCGCGGCGACGCGGGATTCGACGGCCGCATTCGGCGGTAGCGGCGGCGCGCGGGTCGTGACGACGAGATCGGCCTGAAGGGGAGTGACGCGCCAGTCTTCGGGGCCGGGCGGACGCTTCGCCGTCATGCGGACAAACTCAGCCGGACGCGGCGAAAGAGGTCTTCGCGGCCGATCGCGCGGCTTTGCTTAACGCGCCCGACTTCCCGTTTCATCCTTGGCAGTTTCATGTCCACGAGCGGAGTCCATTTTCACAGTCATAATGACAGTGTCGCGCGACAGGCGCCAGCCGGTCGAAGTCCCGCTGCTGCGCTCCCAAAGTGAAACCGGGGCTCGACCAGAAGACCGATGAGACGCACCGCCGGAAGAAAGCGGGTCTCACCTGCGTGCGGGGGATAGCTGCCCGCCCGGCCTGCTCGTAAAGTGTCCCGTCATGCGTCTGTTTTCCTGCCCCTCCTGTGGTCTGACCGTCTTTTTCGAGAACCGGCACTGCACGCGCTGCGGCATGCGCCTCGGCTATGCGGCGGGGGAAGACAGGGTCGTGGCTCTTGTGGAGGGGGACGGGCCGGTCTGCACGGATGTGGAGCGCGGGGCGCAGTATCGCTTCTGCGCCAATGCGGCCTATGACGCGTGCAACTGGGTCGTTCCGGCGGAAAGTACGGCGCGGTTCTGTCTCGCCTGTCGCCATAACCGCACCGTGCCGACGCTGGACGATCCGGCGAATCTGGCGCGCTGGCAGGTGCTGGAGGAGGCCAAGCACCGCCTGATCTATACGCTGTTGCGGCTGGGCCTGCCGATGGCGGACCGGCGCGAAAGGCCGCTGGACGGGCTGGTTTTCGACTTTCTCGCGGATTTGCCGGATGGTGAGCGGGTGATGACGGGCCATGCGGACGGTGTCGTCACGATCGCGCTGCGCGAGGCGGATGATGTCGAGCGCGAGCGGATGCGGGTCGGAATGGGCGAATATTATCGCACCGTGCTCGGGCATTTCCGTCATGAGACCGGGCATTATTTCTGGGACGTGCTCGTGCGCGACGGCGGGATGCTTGACGACTTCCGCGCCCTGTTCGGCGACGAGCGGGCGGAGTACGGCGCGGCGCTGCGGCGGCATTACGAGGTCGGGCCGCCATACGACTGGCAGGAACGTCATGTCTCCGCCTATGCCACCATGCATCCCTGGGAGGATTTCGCGGAAAGCTGGGCGCATTATCTCCACATGGTCGATACGCTCGAGACCGGTGCCAGCTACGGGCTGTCCACGGCCCCTCATGTGGTGGAACCGCAGGCGCTCAGCGCGGTGCTGGATTTCGATCCCTTCGGCGGCGCGCCGTTCGAGAAACTGTCCGGAGCCTGGCTGGCGATGACTTCGCTGCTCAACAGCCTCAACCGCGCGATGGGCGTGCGTGAGGTCTATCCCTTCGTGCTGACGGCGCCGGTTCTGGGAAAAATGGCCTTCATCCATCGGTTGGTGGGGATGAACCGGCGGCGATGACAGCGGCCCAGGGCTCCGTCAGTTTCGGCTTTCGCCGAGGGAGAATTCGACCGGCACGGTGAGCATGACGGGATCGCCCGCCACGGAATCGGGCGGGGCGGGCAGAGGATCGGCGCGCCGGACCAGCTCCAGCGTCTCCCGGTCCAGCGTCTCGTAGCCGGAACTGCTTTCCAGACTGGCGGAGAGGACATGCCCGGCCCGGTTCATGGCGAAATGCAGCATCGCCGTGCCCTGCTCATGATCCGCCTGAGCGGCGGCGGGATAACGCTTGAAGCGTTCCAGCCGCGCGAGCAGGGCGTCTTGCCACCGCGCCGGTGTAGAGGAGGCGTGTGAGGAGGGCGAGCCGTCGGCAGGGGCGGCGGGATGAGTCGCCGAAACGCTTTCGGCGGAGGGCGGGGCCGTCGTTTCCGTCGCCGGATTCAGCGTCTTGGGGCTTGGCGTCTCCAGCCCCGCCATTTCCGCGCCGGGCCTTCTCGGGACATGTGTTTTCGGCTGGGGAGCAGGTTTCGCCGACTTTCGCGGTTCGGCCCGTTTCTCGATCTTCGCTACCGGCACGGGCGGCAGCGGCACGGGAGACGGCGGTGCGGTGAGTTCCTGTGACGGAGGCGTCGGAGCGGGCGCGGACGCGGCTTGCGCGACGTCATGTTGCGGGCCGACCCTGAGATCCGGTCGCATCGGCTGGGCCGCGACTGGCTCCGGCGCGAGATCGACGGCGATCGCGGCCGGGATTGCCGTCGGCGCGGGCGGAGCGGGAAAGTGGGTGGCCATCCACACCAGCCCGCCTCCTGCCGCCCCGACGGCCAGAAAGGAGCTGCTCCATCGCAGCACGTCCTCGCGCCGCCGCAGGCGCGCGGCGTGACTCCGCCACTGCGCGAAGCCGGACGATGAGGCGTGCCGCGCCGCTGCCTGCCTCATGGCGGCGCGTCCGGAGCCGGAGCGGCGCTCCCTTCCGCCTCACCTTGCAGATTGACCAGCGCGATCCTGAGATAGCCCGCCGCGCGGAGCCTATCCATCACGCCCATCAGCGCGCCGTATTCGACGGTCTTGTCGGCGCGCAGGAAGATGCGCTCGTCCCTGTTCCCCTTGGTCGCGACAGCCAGCGCCGAGGCCAGGCCGCCCATCGTCACATCGTCCTCGCCCAGCGCCAGGGAGTGATCGGCCTTCACCGTCAGGAACACCGGATCGTCCGCGGCGCGGCGCGGGCTTTTCCGTCGACGAGGGCAGGTCCACCGGCACGTTGACCGTGGTCAGCGGGGCTGTGACCATGAAGATCACCAGCAGCACCAGCATCACGTCGATGAACGGCGTGACGTTGATCTCGCTGGCCTCGTGCGGCGTCTCGTCGGCATGGCGCAGGCGGATCATGGAAGTTGGTCCTCCGGGCGATCTACTCGGCCAGCAGCGCGCGCGTGCCGAAGCGCACCACCTGCCCGCCGGGGCTCAGCATCTGCGCGCGGGCGAGGTCGCGTGACAGCAGACGCATGACGCCGGTGGTGAGATCGGCCACCTGCGCCCGGCAGGCCGCGGATTGTCGGACAAGATGGTTGTAGATCACGACCGCCGGAATCGCCGCCACCAGCCCGAGCGCCGTGGCAAGCAGCGCCTCGGCGATGCCCGGCGCGACAACGGCGAGGCTGGTGGCCTTGGCCGCCGCAATGCCGGTGAAGCTCGTCATGACGCCCCAGACCGTGCCGAACAGCCCGACGAAGGGCGCGGTCGCGCCGATCGTCGCCAGCAGTCCCGTGCCGCGCATGAGCCTGCGCCCTTCGGCCGCCTCCAGCCGCTCCAGATGAAGAATGATTCGCTCCTTCACCCCGTCCCGATCGTCCGGGATGTCCTGCGAATGGGTCCGCTCATCCGTGGCGGCCGCGATGAACAGCCCTGTCAGCCCGTCCTGGCCCCGGAGCCGTTCCGATGCCAGATGAAGCGAGGAGGCCTCGGCAAGGATGTGCTCCTCCGCGCGGAGACGGCGTTTGAGGCGAAAGAATTCCACGGATTTCGCAAGAAAGACCGTCCAGCTCATCGCGGAGGCAAGGACGAGCAGGATCATCACCGTCCGGACGACCGGGCCGGTATTGAGAAACATCTCCCAGGGAGAAGACGACATGAACGATCTCCAGGGTCGTGCAGCCGCGCCGACAGGGGAGGTCATGTGATGTGGAGCGTGGCGGGCCTGTTCCGCCATATGACGTATGGTGTCAGAATTTGCAACTGAGAATCGTTATTATTTTTTGGCGGTGTCCGGCAGGGCGAGGCGGATCGAGACGGGGCAATGATCGGAGAGATGCGCGCGGTCCTCGGATGACGCGTCACGATAGATCATGACCCGCAGACTGTCCGGGATGCGCCATGCACGGGCAGCGTTGCCGAGGAGGAGGTGATCGATGAAATAACTGCCGCCCCAGCAGGGGGTGGCATATCCCGAGGTGACGAGATCCAGCGGCGCCTCGGCGGTCATTTCGCGCCAGAACGGGTCGTTGACGGTCAGGCGGCGATTGAAATCGCCAAGCAACGCGAAAGGAACTCCTTCGTCCTGCCGCTGGAGAATCCAGTCGTCGAGCACGGCGATCTGGCGGCGCAGAATGGGGCAGGAATGGCCGCGATCGCCGGGCGGATTGTCCCAGCAGCCGGTCTTGAGATGCACGACGAGCAGGCGGAGCGTGGTTGCGCCGTCATGCAGCGTCACGTCCAGCCCGCCGCGCAGATGGTGCGGGGCGGCGGGGTCGGACACGTCGAGCGCGCGGAGTTCGGGGTTGATCTCGACCGCGAGCGATGTGCGGATCGCCAGCCCGACGCGCTGCGGGACGGGATCGTCCGTCAGGATGATCCTGTAGCGGTCGGGCGGGAAGATCCGCCGGGCGGCCTCGGGCGAATCGACCTCCTGAAGGGCGACGATATCGGCGTCCAGACGGGCGGCGTAAGAGGCGAGGCGGCGGTAATCCGCCGGGCTGCGGCGGATGACGTCGGGCGGGATGGCGGGATCGCCCGGGGGGCGGTCAGTCAGCCAGTCCAGGTTCCATGTGGCGAGCTTGAGCGTATGCGCCGCGGCATGGAAGGGCGCGAGGGCAAGAAACGCCGCCGCGAGCCGTGCCCTGAACCGGGTCGGCGTGTCAGGCGAGCGACGCGCGGAGGGAAGCCAGCGCCTCGCCCACGCTCTGGGTCTTGCGCGTCTGATCGTCGAGCACGATGACCTTGCCGTTGGCGATGTCATAGAACCATCCTGAGAGCGCCAGCTTGCCTTGCGCGATCGCTCCGGCCACGGCGGGGTGAGTGCGCAGATGGGTCAACTGGAGGAAGATGTTCTGCTCCGCCAGAGCCCGGATGGTGGCGGGACCGGCATCCTCGGCCTTCAGGGCGATGGCGGCGGCGCGGGCGGCCTGCGCCGAGCCGAGCCAGCGGCGGACCGTGGGCATGTGCTGGAATTTCGTGTCGTCGTCGATATGCATCAGCGCGTTCATCGCGCCGCAATTCGAGTGGCCGCAGACGACGACGTTGCGGACCCCGAGCGCCAGCACCGCATATTCGATGGCCGAGGACACGCCCCCGAGCATCTCGCCATAGGGCGGCACGATGTTGCCCACGTTGCGGACGATGAAAAGCTCGCCAGGCTCGGTCTGGGTGATGAGGCTCGGGTCGATCCGGCTGTCCGAACAGGTGATGAACAGGGTCTTGGGGAACTGGCTCTCCGCCAGGCTCTCGAAGAGTTCCTGATGCGTGGGGTAGATTTCCCTGTCGAATTTCTGAACGCCTTCGAGCAGTTCGATCATGCTTTCGTTTGGATCGGGTGCCATGCCTGCGCTCCGGGGAGGTCTGAAACGATTAAAATATGTTTTACGTTGTGAATCCTGAAAAGTTCACGGGAAAATTGAATATGCCGTCAAGCGGCCAGCCGGGCGCGGAGCATGTCAAACACGGCCGCCGCATCTGCGTTCGGGCCGCCCGCCTGCGCCATGTCCGGTCGGCCGCCGCCGCCCTTGCCGCCCATGACCTCGCTGGCAGCGCGGACGAGATCGACCGCGCTGAAACGGTCCGTCAGATCCGGCGTGACGGCGATCACCACGCTGCCCTTGCTTTCGGCGCTGGAGACGAGTGCGACCACGCCGGAGCCGATCTGCCTGGCGATCGCCTCGGCCATCGCCTTGAGCTCGCGCGGGGCGACCTCGCCGAGATCCCTCGGCGCGAAGGTGATGCCGTTGACGGATTCAGTGCCCACCGTGCCGTCGCCTGTTGCAAGGCGGCGCTGGAGGTCGGAGACCTGCTTTTCGAGCGTGCGGCGTTCCTCGATCAGCGCGGCGAGACGATCCGGCGCTTCGGCGGGTGTACTCTTGAGCAGGGCGGCCATGCGGTTGAGGCGGTCATCCGCCTCTTTCGTCACCCTGTCCGCCGCGAGTCCGCACACGGCCTCGATCCGGCGCACGCCCGCCGAAACGCCGCTTTCCGCAACGATGCGGAAAGGGCCGATCTCGCCGGTGCGGGCGACATGGGTGCCGCCGCACAGCTCGATCGAATAGGCGGCGCGGCCTTCCTCGCCGCCGCCCATCGCCACCACGCGCACCTCGTCGCCGTATTTCTCGCCGAACAGGGCCATGGCGCCCTCCGCGACCGCTTTTTCCGGCGTCATGATGCGGGTTTCGACGGCGGTGTTCTCGCGGATGCGCGCATTCACCTCGGCCTCGACCGTGGAGAGTTCCTCCGCCGTGATCGGGCGGGGCTGGGACACGTCGAAGCGCAGGCGGTCCGGCGCGTTCAGGCTGCCTTTCTGCGCGACATGGGTGCCGAGATGTCGGCGCAGCGCTTCATGTAGCAGATGGGTGGCGGAGTGATGTCCGCGCACGGCCTGACGGCGCGTATGGTCGATTTCCGCCGTGACCGCGAGGCCGGGGCGGAGCGTGCCTTCCTCGACCGTGCCGTAATGCACGAAGAGATCGCCGTTGCGCTTCTGCGTGTCGGTGATGCGGACGCGCAGGCCGGGCGCGGTGAGCGCGCCGTGATCGCCGACCTGGCCGCCGCTCTCGGCGTAGAACGGCGTCTGGTTGAGCAGGATGGCGACCTCCTGCCCAGGGCTGGCGCTGTCGAGCATGGTGTTGCCATGGGCGATGAGGAGGATCTCGCCGTCGCTCTTCTCGGTGGAATAGCCGAGGAATTCCGTGGGCCCGAAGCGGTCACGCGCGTCGAACCAGACGGTTTCCGCCGCCGCGTCGCCGGACCCGGTCCAGGCGGCGCGGGCGCGGCGGCGCTGCTCACCCATGGCGGCGTCGAACCCCGCCACATCGACCGTCCGGCCCTGTTCGCGCAGCGCGTCCTGTGTGAGATCGAGCGGGAAGCCGAATGTGTCATACAGCTTGAACGCGATCTCGCCGGCAAGCGCCTGCCCGTCGCCGAGCCTGCCGGTTTCCTCGGCCAGCAGATGCATGCCGCGGTCGAGCAGGGCGGTGAAGCGCTCTTCCTCGCCGCGCATGGTTTCGGCGATCAGGGCCTGATGCTGGACCAGCTCCGGATAGGCCGCGCCCATCTTGCCGATCAGGGCGGGGAGCAGCTTGTAGAAGACTGGCTCGCGCGCGCCGAGGCGCTGGAGATGGCGCATGGCGCGGCGCATGATGCGGCGCAGCACATAGCCGCGCCCGTCCTTCGCCGGCATCACGCCGTCGGCGATCAGGAAGGCGGTGGAGCGCAGATGGTCCGCCACCACGCGGTGGCTGGCGCGCAACTCGCCGTCGCAATCCGTGTTCAGCAGGGAACCGGTCGCCTCGACGAGGGTGCGCAGCGTGTCTGTATCGTAGACGTCCTGCTTGCCCTGCATGACGGCGGCGAAGCGTTCCAGCCCCATGCCGGTATCGATCGAGGGGCGGGGGAGCGGCGTGCGCGTGCCCGGCGGGTCCTCGAAGAACTGCATGAAGACGAGGTTCCAGATTTCGACGAAGCGGTCTCCGTCCTCCTCCGGCGAGCCGGGCGGTCCGCCCCAGATATGAGGGCCGTGATCGAAGAAGATCTCGGAGCAAGGGCCGCACGGGCCGGTATCGCCCATGCGCCAGAAATTGTCGGCGGTCGGGATGCGAATGATCTTTTCGTCCGGCAGACCGGCGATCCTGCGCCAGAGGGCGGCGGCGTCTTCGTCCTCCGCATAGACGGTGGCGAGCAGCTTCTCCTTCGGGATGGCGAAATCGCGCGTCAGGAGAGTCCAGGCGAATTCGATCGCCTCGGCCTTGAAGTAATCGCCGAAGGAGAAATTGCCCAGCATTTCGAAAAAGGTCAGGTGGCGCGCGGTATAGCCGACATTGTCGAGATCATTATGCTTGCCGCCCGCGCGAACGACCTTCTGGGCGGTGGTGGCGCGGCTGTAGGGGCGCGTTTCCTGGCCGGTGAAGACGTTCTTGAACGGCACCATGCCCGCATTGGTGAAGAGCAGGGTGGGATCGTTCTGCGGCACGAGCGACGCCGAGGGAACGATGCGGTGCCCGTTCTTCTCGAAATAGCGCAGGAAGGTCGAGCGCAGATCGTTGCTGCCGGCGGGAATTGGGTGCGAGGTCGTATCGGTCATGGAGGCGTGATGGTTCCGGAACACGGGAGTTCCGCCTTCCTAGAGCATCGCGCGGGTAAAGGAAATGTCGCGCCGCTATGGAGCCGGGCGATCACGGAAGACGTGACGGCGGGAGAGGGTGAAATTGGCCCCCAATCCGGCCACCGCACCGGCTGCGAGCGGGAAGACAGGGTTGCGCGCGCAGAAGGGAATGAACAGGCAGAAGGCGAAAACCGTTCCGCGATTGAGGCAGAATCCCGCACTGTTGGCGGCAAGGAAGCGCAGCCATTGCGCGAGGATATGATGCTGGCGACCGAGGCCGCGAAAGGTCCAGACGCGGTGCAGCAGCCAGTTGAGCGTGGCCGCGACGAAATAGCCGCTTAACAGGGCGATTGTCAGACCGGTCAGGGGGCGCAGCAGATAGACCGTCGCCGTATCCCAACCGAATCCGAGTCCGCCGACCAGGCCGAAGCGTAGAAACTGGGCGAAAGAGTGCGGCATGAGGCTGGAACTGCCTGCTGATGAAGAAATGCTCCGGCTGCCGCGGAGGCGGAGAAGCCGGAAAAGCGAAAAGGGCGCCGAAAGGCGCCCTTTTGCATCACCGTCTCTCCTGCCGAGGCAGGAGAGGATCGGATCATCCCTGCGATCAGCGAAGGATGATTTCGACGCGACGGTTCTGCGGCTCGCGGGTGTTCGGGCCCGTCGGCACCAGCGGGTGCGATTCGCCATAGCCGTGGATGTCGATCACCGTGGCGGGAACGCCATCGCGGATCAGCTCGGCCTTGACGGACTGGGCGCGACGGATCGACAGACCCATGTTGTAGCGCTCACCACGCGGACCGGGATGGGCCGCCGAGTTGTCGGTGTAGCCGTTGACCTCGATGCGCGTCGTCTGGACGTGGGTCGAAGCCTGGGCGGCCTGCGCGACGATCTCACGAGCGCGCGGGGTCAGGTTCGACTTGTCCCAGTCGAAGAACACCAGGTAGGTGCGGGCCGGAGCCGGAGCCGGCGGCACGACGACGGGAGCCGGCGGCGGCGGCGGCGGAGCCGTGTTGAACGCGTAACGCAGACCCAGAATGAACTGGTGGCTGAAGTTCTCGTTGATATCGGCATTGCCCTTGTGCACGCCGGTGCTGTTCCACGACGTCGAGTTGTAGGCGCCGTTGTAGAACGTCTGGCCGATCATGCGGTATTCGACTTCGAGAGCCAGGCCCGGCACGTTCGGAATGTCATAGGCCGCACCGACGATGCCCTGATAGGCGAAGCTGCCGTTGGTGCCGCCCATGCGGTTCACGGCACCGTTGGTGTAGGCCGTGGTGAGCGGGCTGTAGTGCTGCCACAGGTAGCCGGCGCCGACGCCGACGAAGGGCGTGACCGGCACGTTGATGCCGAACCGGGCCAGATCGATGTCATAGAGGACGTTCACGAAACCGCCGTAGGAGTCGGAATGGCCGCTCGTCGTGCCATTGCCCCAGGTGGGACGGCGGTGGTTGAAATTGTTGTAGTTATAGACACCCTCGATTTCCACACGCAGGCCGTTGCCGAAGCCCCAGCCGAACGAGCCGAAGCCCGTGAAGCCGTCCTTCGGACGGTAGCGTGACGACGTCCCGCCGTTACCCGTCGAGCCGTCGGCTTCGGTCGTCGGCGAGAAATGGGTGTGCTGCTGCTGGACCAGGTTATAGCCGCCGCCGAGATCGACGTAGGGGCCGGTTATGGTGCTCGCCGAGGCGACCGCCGGAGCGACCGCCAGGGACGTCATCGCAAGAAGTGCAGTGCGGAGACGCATCTATTTTGTCCTCAATAATTCATCCATTCGAGACTGCCGTCATTGTCCCTGGCGGGACGCGGGCAACAGCCTCAGCGTGATGCATAAGTGCGTATAGATCGCCCGGTTCCTCCGGTGAAAGCTGATTGCGGGCCATACGGGTCATTACCTGACGACCCGTGGCCAAACTGCAACAGTTTATTCCGGCGAGAAGACGAACGCCCTATCGGGGCACGCTGTCTCTCTACCCGGAGCCGGTTCGTGACGCCAGTCGAACCGGATGACTATTTGAGAAAATATATTTCAGACGCTGCATCCTTCGGTCCGCAGGAAGGTGCGGACCTGATCCATGGAGATATCGCGGGTGGTAAAACAGTCGCCGATGTCCTGAATAAGGACGAGCGCAAGACGACCGTCGCGCATTTTCTTGTCGCGTCCCATGGCGGCGACCAGCCAGTCCGCGCTCAGTTGGAGAGGGAGCCAGTCCAGTCCCGCGGGCATCCCGTTGTCGCGCAGATGCGAATCCAGGCGCGCCAGTACATGGGGCGGGCAAATGCCGAGCGATACCGAAAACGCGGTGGCGAGGTGCAGGCCGATGGATACGGCCTCGCCATGGAGAAGCCGCCCGTCATAGCCGAACCAGGCTTCCAGCGCGTGGCCGAAGCTGTGGCCGAGATTGAGCAGGGCGCGGCCTCCCTCCGCCGCCTGCTCGTGCTCGTCGGCCTGCACCACGGCGGCCTTGAAGGCGCAGGCGCGGCGCACGGCCTCGATCTGGGCCTCGGGATCGCCCGAGAGAACAGCGGCGCCGTTCGCCTCGCACCAGGAGAAGAACGCCTGCCCGTCGATCAGCCCGGCCTTGACGATCTCGGCATAGCCCGCGAGTCGTTCACGCGGCGGCAGGGTGGCCAGGGCGGAGGTGTCGGCCAGCACCATCCGCGGCTGGTAGAAGGCCCCGATCAAATTCTTGCCCCCCAAGGCGTTGACGCCCGTCTTTCCGCCAACCGAACTGTCCACCTGCGACAGGAGGGTCGTCGGAATCTGTATGAAGGGCACGCCGCGCAGGGCCGTCGCGGCGACGAAACCGGCGAGATCGCCCACCACTCCGCCGCCGAAGCCGATGACGGTCGTGTGGCGCTCGATTCCCTCGCTGACGATCGCATCCACCAGCGCGCCGTAGCGGGCGAGGGACTTGGAGTCCTCCCCGGGCGGAACGACATGGGTCGTCACGGCGACGCCGGTGGCGTCCAGCGACGCGGCGAGACGCGGGAGATGCAGCGCGGCGACATGCTCATCCGTGATGACGACGGCGCGCTTCTGCGGCAGGACGGGCGCGATCAGCGCGCCGGCGCGGGAGATCACGTCCGGCCCGATGATGACGTCATAACGATGCGCGTCGAGTTCCACCGGAACGCGCACGGGATGGTCGTAGCGCGCGAGGGCCTCGAGCACACGCTGGGCGCTGAGGTCCACGCTGTCGTCTCCGCAATTCACGATGATGTCTGCCTCAGCATAGAAGGGATGCCGTTTCGCCTGAAGGTCGGCGAGGATGGTGGCCGGATCGCCCTGGGCGAGCAGAGGCCGGCCGGCGCGCCCGCTAAGGCGCCGGGTGAGCACGTGCAGCGTCGCGCGCAGCCAGAGCGAGCGGGAGCGGCTCCGGATCGCTTCGCGCGTCCGCGCGTCCATATAGGCCCCGCCGCCGGTGGCGAGGACGCAGGGCGGCCCGTTGAGTAGGCGCAGGATGACGCGGCGCTCGCCGTCGCGGAAGGCCGGCTCGCCGAGACGCGCGAAAATCTCGGGAATGGAGCAGCCTGCCGCGTGTTCGATCTCGCTGTCCGCGTCGATGAACGGCAGGCCGAGACGCGCGGCGACGCGGCGGCCGATGGTGGTCTTGCCCGCGCCCATGAGGCCGACCAGCACGAGGATTCCGCTCTGCGGGAGGGCCCTCAGGGCGGCTTCGGTCAGGTGACGCTGCTCGGATGCGGCGGTCGGGGTGACGGGGCGTGACATTCGTCAAGCCTTACCATAGAGGAAATCCGGCTGCCATGTGCGGCATTTGCCTGAACCAGCCCAATTGTCTGAACCAGTCCATTCTTTCGGAGCCGTCATGACTCTCACCCCGCTCAAAGTCGCCGCCGGACTCGGCGCGTTGTTCCTGCTGGTGATCGGCGGCGGCTTCCTGTGGCTCGGCGCGCCCGGAACGCCGCCGGTGCCGCAGATGGTCCATCATGATCTGCCGCCGGAGCGCTTCGTCGCGCCCGCTCAGGCGACTCTGCCTCAGGCGACCCTGCCCGCCCTGCCGTTGCCGCCCGCTCCCGCCGCACAACCTGCCGCCGCGCAACCGGGCGCGGGGCACTGAACGTCTTCAAGACGGCGGGAAATGGACCGGCATGTCGAGGCGTTCCTGGAAATGATGGCGGCGACGCGCAATGCCGCGCCGCGGACGCGCGCCGCCTATGCGGCGGATCTGCGCGCCTTCGCCGCCTATTGCGTGGGGCGCGGGCTTGAGACCGATCACGCGCTGATCCGCGCGGATGCGGGGTGCGTGCAGGGGTATATGGCGCGCTTGGCGGAAGAAGGGGTGTCGGCCCGGACGGCCGCGCGGCGTCTCTCCTGCCTGCGGCAGTTCTATCGCTTTCTTCTGCGCGAGGAACGGCGGTCCGACGATCCGACGGCGCGGGAGCGCGCGCCGAAACTGGCGCCGGCCCTGCCGAAGGTGCTGTCGGAAGCGGAGGTGGCGCGGCTGATCGAGGACGGGTCCGTCGGGCATGAGGATCCGCGTCGCGATCTGGTCGCCCGGGCGGCGATCGAGCTGCTCTATGTGACCGGGCTGCGGATTTCCGAACTGCTGTCCCTGCCGTCCTCGTTGTCCCGCAGCGCCGCGCCGATGGTGCTGGTGCGGGGCAAGGGCGGCCGGGAACGGCTGGTGCCGGTGTCCGACGGCGCGCGGGAGGCGGCGCTGGCGTTGGCGCGGCATGATCGGGGGCTCGGCAGTCCGTGGCTGTTTCCCGGGCGCGATCCGTCGCGGCCGCTGACCCGGCAGGGATTCGACAAGATCCTGCGGCAGGCGGCTCTCCTGGCGGGACTCGATCCGGACCGGGTGACGCCGCACGTCCTGCGTCACTCCTTCGCGAGCCATCTGCTCGATCGGGGGGCGGATCTGCGGGCCTTGCAGATGCTGCTCGGCCATGCGGACATCGCGACGACGCAGATCTACACTCACGTCATGAACGAGCGGCTGCGCCACGCCGTGGCACGTCATCATCCGCTGGGGAACGGGTAGCGTCTCGGTCCGGAAGCCCGGGAGTCACATCGGGAAGACGGGACGGATTGTTGAACGAGGGGAGGGCGTGCTATCTGCGCACCCCATGCGTCAATATCTCGATTTCGAAAAGCCGGTCGCCGAGCTGGAAAACAAGATCGCCGAACTGCGTCAGGTGGGGCAGGACGGTGACGGCATCAACATCGCCGACGAGGTGGCCAAACTTTCGGAAAAGGCCGACAGGCAGCTCCGCGCGGCATATGCGAAGCTGACGGCGGCGCAGAAGGTGCAGGTCGCCCGTCACCCGCAGCGGCCCAAGACGCTGGATTATTTCCGCGAACTGCTGACGGACTACACGCCGCTGGCCGGAGATCGTCTGGGGCATGAGGACCGGGCGGTCGTCGGCGGGCTGGCGCGGTTTCGCGGCACGCCGGTCATGGTCATCGGGACCGAGCGCGGCTTCGACATGGAGTCGCGGCTGAACCATAATTTCGGCATGGCGCGGCCGGAGGGCTATCGCAAGGCGCAACGCCTCGTCCAGCTTGCCGGGCGGTTCGGCCTGCCGGTGCTGACCTTCGTGGACACGGCGGGCGCATGGCCCGGAATCGACGCGGAGGAGCGGGGCCAGGCGGAGGCCATCGCGCGTTCGACGGATACGGTGCTGCGCGCGCCCGTGCCCGTCATCGCCACCATCATCGGCGAGGGCGGCTCGGGCGGCGCGGTGGCGCTTGCGGCGGGCGATCGCGTGTTCATGCTCGAACATTCGATCTACTCGGTGATCTCGCCTGAGGGCGCGGCCTCGATTCTCTGGCGCGATCCCAAGCAGGCGCCGGCCGCGGCCGAGGCTCTGAAGATCACGGCGCAGGATTTGCTGGCGCTCAAGCTGATCGACCGGATCATCCCCGAGCCGGTGGGCGGCGCGCAGCGGCTGCCGCAGGAGGTCATCGCCGCGGTGGGCGACGCGATCGCGGCGGAACTGCCGGATCTGGTCGGGGTGGACGCGTCGGCGCTGGTGATGCGGCGACGCGAGAAGTTCCTGGCGATGGGACGCGACGGGGCGGCCTGACCCCGCCTTCGACGAGAGGCGGCGGTCAGAGGCCGCTCTTGGCGCCTGTGTCGCTTTCGTCGAACGGGACATGGCCGGGCGTCACGATTTGCGCGATGTCCCGCAGGATGGCGTTCGCCACGCCGGGCGCGGGTTTGGCGGCCTGATCCGTCACGAAGACGAGGGCGGTCACGTTGCTTTCAGGGTTGAGCCAGGCCGCGGTGTTATAGCCGGGCAGGCCGCCCGTGTAGCCGAACCAGCCGTTTCCGCAGCCGATCCCGAGGCCGAATCCCAGATCGCCCTGGCCGGTCGGCAGGCATTGCAGTCTCTCCTTCTGGGTGGCTGGGCTGTTGGTCTTGCCCCTCACGTAGAGATCGACCCAGTGACGCATGTCCTCCAGGTCGGAAATCATGTTTCCAGCCGCCTCCATGAGGGAAACGGGGACGGTGTTGCTGACGTCCTTCCATGTTGAATGCGGGGAACCGGCCGCATAGCCGTGCGCCCAGGGCGTGGGCATCTCCATCGTCGCCGGGTAGAAGGTGCGCGCAAGGCCGAATGGCTTGAGCAGGCGATCTTCCACCTCGGATTTGACGCTGTGGCCGGTCACGGACTCGATGACGAGGCCGAGAAGAAGATAATTCGTGTTGCTGTAATGATATCCCTTGCCGGGTGCGAAAACCGGCTTCTGCTGCACGGCCCAGCGGACGAGCTGGCGCGGGTTCCATTGTGAATCCGGCGGTACGTCCTCTTTCAACTGCGGAACGTCATAGACCTCGAACAGGCCGCTGCGCATTTGGCAAAGCTGACGGATCGTCATGTGATCGGCGTCGGGCACCTTCACGCCGATATCGAACCGGCTGAGCGGATCGTCGAGGGACAGCCTGCCTTCGTCGACCAGTTGCAGCAGAACGGTCACGATAAAGGTTTTCGTATTGCTTCCGATGCGCACATAGTCATCGGGGCTGAACGGCGCGCCGGATTTGAGGTCGCTTTTGCCGAATCCCTTGACGAATGAATGGCCGGACCCGTCCCATACGCCGACGAGCACGCCGGGGACCGTTCCGCCCGCGCCATAGACCTGCCTTTCATGGGCGACGGCCTGGATGATGCGCTCGCGCACCGTCTGGTCATTGACGGAAACCGGGGCCGCGACAGCGCCGGGAGTGGTGACGACGAAAAATCCGGCGAGAGCGACGAGCCGCCAGAGCATGGCACATTCCTTTCCCGTACGTTTGCGGAGCTTTCCACTTTTTTACGGGATTGTAATTTGAATCTGGTGGTCCTGACCAGCCCGCGCCGATTCGGGGCGAGGAACACGTATCTCCCGTTCGCGGCGGAACGGGAGATTTCTAAATCGTATCGGCCGGTTCGCCGGAGATCGGCACGTGACCCAGCGTGGCGATGAGGTCGCGGATGCGGTCGGCGGCTGCCGCGACGCGTTGGGCGTCATATCCTTTGGCGACGAGACTGGCGCCGCGCTGGCCGTCGGGGCGTTCGAAAGGATAGGAGCCGAGATCAAGGTCAGGGAATGCGTCCTGAAGAGCGGCGAAACCGTCGGCAAGCGTGCCTTCGCGCAGGCCGACGGCATGCCACGCGGCGGAGACCAGCGGAGCGCCGCCCTTCAATGTCGGGGCCAGCGCGCGGAACATGGCCTGCATGACGCGGGGAATGCCTGCCAGGACGTGGATATTGGCGATGGAAAAACCCGGCGCCACGGAGACCGCGTTCGGAATGGGCGCCGCGCCGCGCGGCAGCATGGCCATGCGCTGGCGGGCGGCGTTGAATTTGTCGCGTCCGATCGCGTCCTGAAGCAGACGGAAGCTTTCTTCATGGATTTCGAGCGGGAGGCCGACCGCCTCGGCCACGCAGGCGGCGGTGATGTCGTCATGGGTGGGGCCGATGCCGCCGGTCGTGAAAACGTGATCGAACCGGGCGCGGCAGTCGACGATGGTGTTGACGATGCGGTCCCGCCGGTCGGGGATCACGCGCACTTCGTCCAGAGCGATGCCGATTTCGCCCAGACCCATGGCCAGAAAGCGGATATTGGCGTCCTGGGTCCGCCCCGAAAGGATTTCGTTGCCGATGACGAGCAGGCAGGCGGTGACGGTCATGATGCGTTGTCCCGGAGCGATGATGGAGCCAGAATGGGGAGGGTAGGCGTCTCCCGCGCGGGGTTCAATCATGCGGCGACGGTGGCATATGGCGACGGCGGGGTCCGGTCGTGAAAGGGTGGTCGATGGTGGAGAACAGGGCTGCGCCGCGTTGCGTGCTTGATCTCAAGGCGGTTCTGGGGGAGGGGCCGGTCTGGCTGCCGCGGGACGGGACGGTCTGGTTCGTCGATATTCCGCAGGCGAGGATTCACCGCTTCGAGCCGGGAAGCGGGGCGCACCGCACATGGAACGCACCGGACCGGGTGGCTTTTCTCCTGCCGTTGGAAGACGGAGCGTTCCTCTGCGGCATGCCGGATGGCCTGCGCCGCTTCGATCCCGTGACGGGTCTGTTTTCCCCGCCACATACCGTGGAAGCCGACCTGCCGGGCAACCGGCTGAATGACGGGACGGTGGATGCGCTCGGGCGTATCTGGTTCGGCTCGATGGATGATGCCGAGCAGGAGGCGTCCGGCGGGATCTACGGCATCGCCGCGAGGGACGGGACGTTGCGCGTCACCCGGTATGATCAGGGCTATGTCGTCTCCAACGGTCCGGCCGTCTCGCCGGACGGGCGGACGCTTTATGCCTGCGATTCGTCCCGTCAGACGATTTACGCCTTCGACATCGCCGATGACGGTCGACTGGTGGAAAAGCGGCTCTTCGCCCGGCTGGAGCAGGGATATCCGGACGGCATCACGGCGGATTCCGAAGGGGGACTGTGGTGCTGCGTCTTCGGCGGCGGCAGGGCGATGCGTTTCGCGCCGGACGGGTCGGTGACGGATGTGGTGCCGTTTCCCTGCACGTATGTCACCAAGCTGGCGCTGGGCGGGGAGGACGGGCGCACCGCCTACGTGACCACGGCGCGGCGCGATCTCACGCCGGAGCAGGCGGCGCGGGAGCCCACGGCCGGAGGCGTGTTCACCTTTCGCGTCACCGTGCCGGGACAGGTGCAGCGCAGCTTCAGCATGCAGGCGGGTCACGGGCTTCCCACGGGCGACCGTCCTTTGGCGGGATAAGGGAGGAGCCCCGCGTCAGGGCACGCTCCTCCCACCCGGAATTCAGGCCGGTCGGGGCTGCTAGAGCAACTCCCGAAGCAGCGGAATCAACGGCTTGTCCGGCTCCGGCATGGGGTAGTCCTCCAATCTGGAGGCGTCTACCCAGGCGAGTTCCTGGCCTTCGCGCGGCTGCGGAACGCCATGCCAGCGGCGGCAGAGATAGAGCGGCATCATCAGGTGAAAGCGACCGCAATCCTGCGAGACGAAGGTGAAGGGAGCCACGCAGTTCGCCGCCAGATCGACGCCGAGTTCCTCGCGGAACTCGCGGATCAGCGCCTGTTCCGGGCTTTCCTGCGCCTCGACCTTGCCGCCGGGAAATTCCCAGAGACCGGCGAGAGGCTTTCCCTCCGGACGGCGGGCGAGAAGGACGCGCTGAGCACTGTCGATCAATGCGGCGGCGACGACGAGCAGGGTGCGGCGCGGCGTCGCCGCCGGCTCCGCGGGGGCGGGTTCCGGCGTGATGGCGTCGCGGGTGGCCGTGAAGAGCGTGACGGGATGATCGCCGCCGCGCGAGAGAAAGGGCTGACGGCCCTGGCCGCTGTCGCTGAAGCCGATCCGGCGCAGGACGGCGGCCGAGGCGGGATTGTCGAATGCCACGAAGGCCGTGAGCCGCTCGATCGGCAGGCTGGCCATGGCCCAGCGCGCGGCGCGCCCGGCGGCGAGCGTCGCCAGCCCCTGCCCCCAATGGTCGCGCCCCAGCCAATAGCCGAGGTTGGCTTCCCGGCGTGACCTGTCGAGGGAGACCCCCACGCAGCCGATCAGCGCGTCGTCGCGGATGACGGCGAAATGGAACGCGCTGCCCTCCCCGGCCTGACGGCGCGTATCGGCGATCCAGGCGTCGGCGAGATCGCGCGGATAGGGGAAGGGCGGGCGGCTGAGCATCCGCACCACGCTCCAGTCGTTGATGAGGCGATGCAGGTCGGCGGCGTCGGTCTCTTGCAATGCGCGCAGGGTGAGGGGGCCGGCGGAGAGGGTCGGGCTCACGGCGTGGCGGCGTCCTCGCGGACAGGGGTGCCGGCCGGAGGAACGCCGCAGCGGCGCAGCAGGGCGCGCAACGTGTTGATGACGGGGAAGACCTCCTGATTCCTGTCTCCGCCCAGTTCGCGCCAGGCCTGTTGCTCAAGCTCGACGATCTCGCGATCCTCGGCGAAGATGCGGTTGGTGAAGCAGATGAAGAGCGGCCAGGCGAGTTCCAGCGCGCCCTTGAGTTTCGGACGGCGGATGGAAAGCAGGCCGAACACGCGGCTGGTGAGTTCCTCCGCGTCCTGCGGGGTATAGACGATCCAGAGATCCATGACCGGCGGGGCGTCGCCGGTGGCGATCCGCAGTGTCTGGTAGGGATATTCCGTGCGGATCGTCATGACGTCGCGGTGCTGGTCCTTCTCCGCCGTGCCGCGCCGTTCGCCGAAGACCAGCGCTTCACCCAGAGGCTGCTTGCCGCCTGTACGGGCGAAGCTGTAGCGCGCCTCGACGAGATCGGGCTCGTCCCTGCCGCCGAGATAGCGCGGCTTCATCATGCCCATCTGCTTGGAGTGCATGAACTGATGGTTCATATCCATCAGGTTCTCATGCATGAAACTGTAGTGACAGCGGACGAGCTTGCCGAAGCGGCGGGTCTTGTATTCCGCGTCGGCGGCGCGGCCGAGCGCGGGCAGGGGCGTGGTTTCCGCCTTCGCCGGATCGCCCGGAAACACGAAGATCAGCCCGTCCTTCTCGCGGCAGGGATAGGTCTTTACACCGTTGGGCAGCTTGCCCTTGCCGAGATAGGGGACGTCGATGCAGCGGCCCGACCGGCCATAGGCCCAGCCGTGATAGCAGCATTTCACCGCCTCGCCCTCGACCACGCCCTTGCTCAGCGGCACCTGCCGATGCGCGCACCGATCCTCCAGCGCGAAGACCGGCCCTTCCTGCGGGCGGACGAGGGCGATGGGATGGCTCGCATAGCGCGTGCCCAGCGTCTTGCCGCGCCGGAGTTCCCGCGACCAGGCGACGGGATACCAGTGATCCGGATTGCTGCGCACGCGCCGCAGGTCGATCCCATGCGAAGACCTGTCGTCTTCCCGCTGCCCGGAGGTGTGGAGCGGATGCACGTTCTCGACGGCAAGGTTCTGGATCATGATCTTCCTTCGCGAAGAACGCCGCCGGAATGGCGGGTTCCGGTCCATTCACGTCCGGTCATGGGGGCCTGTCGAGTGAGTGACGGGCGGCGCTCCCGGAAGCGGGCCCATCAAAGGAGATCGCGGCCTCATGCGCAAGGTCGGGATGGGGGCCGTCTCGCGATATTGCGTCGCCCGGTCACGGTGACGGCGTTTCGACGGCGAGTTCGGCCGTCAGCGCGTCGATGAACTGCGCGGCAACCCGCCCCGAGCGGCTGCCGCGTTCGAGCGCCCACTGCACGGCGCGGCGATGCAGCGTTTCCCGCGCGACGGGCAGGGCCCGCGCCTGGGCATAGGCGTCCACGATCGCGAGATAGATGTCCTGACCCGCGCCGTGCAGGCCGATCCAGAGGCCGAAGCGGTCCGACAGGGAGACTTTCTCCTCGACCGCTTCATGCGGATTCAGCGCGGAGCCGGATTCGTTCTCCACCGCGTCGCGCGGCATGAGATGCCGGCGATTCGATGTGGCGTAGAAGAGCACGTTGGCCGGGCGGCCCATGATCCCGCCATCGAGCACCGATTTCAGTGATTTGTAGTCCGCGTCCTGACTCTCGAAGGAAAGATCGTCGCAGAAGACGAGGAAGCGGCGGTCGGAGGCGCGGAGGAGAGCGAGCAGGCGCGGGAGAGTGGCGAGCTCGTCGCGCTGGATTTCCACCAACACAAGGGCGTGAGGCGTTTCGCGATTGACGGCGTCGTGTGCGGCCTTGACGAGCGAGGATTTGCCCATGCCGCGCGCGCCCCAGATCATGACGTTGTTGGCGGGACGCCCGGCGGCGAAATGGCGCGTGTTCTCCAGCACCAGCCGGGTCTGACGCTCGATGCCGCGCAACAGGCCGAGGGGAACTCCGGCGACCTGAGCGACCGGGACGAGTCCGCCCGAATCGCCCTGCCACACGAAGGCGTCGGCTTGGCTTAGCCATTCCGAGGTCGGGGGCATCGGCGCGATGCGGTCGAGCGCCGCCGCGATGCGCGCGGTATGTTCGGCAAGTTGTTCCATCCAGCCCAGTTCCATTGTGGCGGTCTTCTCCTTGGCTTGACGAGATCGCTGCGGAAATTATGGTCCGCAACCGGTCGGGGCAAGTCGCCCCTCTCCCAACCGTCCCTCACGGGCTGAAAGCGCATCATGAACAGCGGGATTATATCGTTCCTGCCGATGATCCTCGTGTTCGTCGTCTTTTATTTCGTTCTCATCCGCCCGCAACAGAGCAAGCAGCGCGAATTGCGCGCGCAACTCAATGCTCTCCGGCGCGGCGACCGCATCAAGACGTCGGGCGGTCTCATCGGCACCGTCCAGCTCGCCCGCGAGGGCAGCAGCGAGGTGGATGTCGAAATCGCGCCCGGCGTGAAGGTGCAGGTCGCGCGCGACAGTATCGCCAGCGTGCTGTCGAGCAGCGGGAAGGCTCCGGCCGATACCGGCAAGCAGTGAGTCCGGGGGCAGGTGAAGCGCGGGGGCGGTCCTCCCGCGCTTCGGTCCAGATCAGGCCGGCTTGACGGGTGCGGGCTTACGCCGCGGCGAGTTCGGCTTCGGCGAATTCGTAATTCGCGAGCTTGTCCAGATAGTTGGTGATGTAATCCGGGCGGCGGTTCCGGAAATCGAGATAGTAGGCGTGCTCCCACACATCGAGGCCCAGCAGCGCGCGACCCTGACCTTCGGCGAGGGGGTTGGAGCCGTTCGCCGTCTTGGTGACGATCAGCTTGCCCGCAGGGGACAGGACGAGCCAGGCCCAGCCGGAGCCGAACTGCGTGGTGGCGGCCTGTTTGAAGGCGGTCTTGAAGGCGTCGAGGCTGCCGAAATCCTCGTCGATCTTGCTTGCGAGCTTCGTCGGCACCTTGCCGCCCGTGGGCGAAAGATTCTTCCAGAACAGGATATGGTTCCAGTTCTGGCCGGCATTGTTGAAGACCGGGGCCAGGGCGGCGTCACCCTTCACCGAGAGGATGATCTCTTCGAGGCTCTTGCCCTGAAGCTCCGGCTTGCTTTCGACGAAGCCGTTCAGCGCCGTGACATAGGCCTGATGGTGCTTGTCGTGATGCAGTTCGAGCGTTTCCTGGCACATGCCGGCGGCTGCCAGCGCGTTATAGGCGTAAGGGAGGGGAGAAAGTTCGAAGGCCATGGACGCCTCTCCATTTGCTCAATCCGGCGCGCGGCGGGAATGCCGGTGCCTGTCCTCTGGCAGCTATGGATGCGGGCGCGATCCGTCAAGCGCAACCTGCTCCGGGCGTGATAACGTTTGCGGGCCGGCCGCGTTGCACGGCGCGGCGTAAGCCTGGGGCATGGACGCCATCGCGCTCATGCGGTAACGGCGGGCAGAGGGACGTCGCCGGGCAAGGGGTGATCGGGCACGGCGCGGCCGAGCACGGTGGCGATGCGGAGCAGAAGCGGGCGCAGCGCCGCCAGAGCGCGCGGCTGGAGCGGGTGCGGATTGTCGGCGAGGATCAATCCGTCGGGCAGCGTGATCATCCGGCCGGGCCGGAAGGGCACGCGATGCAGCGGCATGCCACACGCCTCCAGCAGTGCCAGATGGGCCGTCACCCCGAGAGCGAGAGCGACTCGCAGATCAGGCATGACGCCGAGCTGACTGCGCAGAAGTGCACGGTCCGGGTCGGGGATGCGCATGGGGATCGGGCGCGCATCCGCCGATGGCGACAGGCTGAGAAGCTCCGTCGGGGCGCCCTTTCCGCCGCAGGCCAGACCGTGCGTCTCCAGCATGTCGAGCAGCGCCTTGTGGCGGCCGGGGGGCAGGCTGCCCAGCGTCACGAGAACGAGTTCCACCCCGCTGGCCTCCTGCGGAAAGGGAGCGTCATGTCCCGAGGGACTGCGCGCGATCCAGGCCGGAGAGGGTGGAGTCGAGGAAAGAGGGGGGGGAGGTTGGGTCACGGTCAACTCGTCTCGTCGCTTTGAAGGTCGGCCGGATGCCGGACGGGGATGGCCCGCGGTCGGGACTCGGGTTGCTGGCGCGTGAAATGACGCGCCACGTCGCCGAGTTCCACGAATCGGTCCACCTGCCGACGGAGCTCGTCCCCGATCATCGGCGGCGAGGCGCGCAGGGATGAGATCGCGGTCACGCGCACGCCCCTTCTCTGCACGGCCTCGACCGCGCGGCGCAGATCGGCGTCGCCGGAAAAGATCACGGCGTGGTCGATTCGCTCCGCGAGTTCGAGCAGGTCAACGGTCAGTTCGACATCCATGTTGCCCTTGATACGCCGACGTCCTGAATAATCCGTAAACTCCCGCGCGGTTTTCGTGACCAGCATATAGCCGTTATAGGCGAGCCAGTCGGTCAGCGGCTTGAGGGGGGAATAGTCCTCCGTTTCCGGCAGGGCCGCGTAATAGCAGGCCCGCAGCAGGCGGCAGCGCTCGCGGAAATACTCCAGCAGCGAGCGATAATCGACATCAAATCCCAGAGCCTTCGCGGCGAAATACAGGCTCGAGCCGTCGATGAAGACGACGGTGCGTTCGTCCTTGTGCAGCATGAAATGTCTTTCAAAATCTTATTTTATGAAATGTTCGAAATGCGAATGACGCAGCCCGGCCCAAACCGCCCGACACATGTCCCGGCGCATGGGAGACGCGACTTTACGCGCGAGGCGCCGAATGTGGAATGAGGCGAGTCGTGTTTGCGCGGACGGGTCTTGTGTGGTACACTCAGCCGCTTATATCCTTTGCTTGTCGAGTTGTGTGGGGGTCGGCCGTCATGGCGCGCGTTACTGTCGAAGATTGCATCCAGAAGGTTCCGAACAGGTTTGAGCTGGTTCTGCTCGCCGCGCAGCGGGCGCGGGGCCTGTCGCGCGGTGAGGAGATGACACTGGATCGCGACAACGACAAGAACCCCGTCGTCGCCCTGCGCGAGATCGCCGAGGAGACGGTGCTGCTGGATAACCTGCGGGACGGGCTGGTGCGTTCGCTCGCCCGTGCGCCGGAGCCGGAGCCGGTGGATGAGGAAGTCATGGACCTGATCCCGACGGATCAGAATATTTTCGGCCTTCAGGACGTCTCCAACGAGGAGGAGCAGGCTCATCTGGCCGATGGGCTGTCGCAGGACGAGATCGAGGCCCTGGCCCATGAGGGGCGCGCGCGGCGCTGATCCGCCTGACGGCGTCCGGCGGCGTGGACTCGACGGCACGGGGAGGCGTCTGAACTGGGTGAGGGAGGTGGCGAGCTGATGTCCGAGACTCTCTCGCCCCGGGATCAGACCTCGGGGGTCTCTATCGCGGGGCTGCTGCGGCGCGTCGAAGCCTATGCGCCGGACGCCGATCTCGATCTCATCCGCCGCGCCTTTGCCGTCGCCGAGGAGGCGCACGGCAAGCAGGAACGCGATAACGGCGATCCCTACATCACGCATCCGGTCGCGGTGGCCAATATCCTCGCGGGTTTCCGGATGGACCCCGCCTCCATCGCCGTCGGCCTGCTGCATGACACGGTCGAGGATACCGGCGTTACGCACCAGCGTCTGCGCGCGGAGTTCGGCGACGACATCGCCGGGCTCGTGGACGGGGTGACGAAGCTGACGCGGCTCGAACTGCAATCGAGCCGCACCAAACAGGCCGAGAATTTCCGCAAGCTCGTTCTGGCGATGTCGCGCGATATCCGCGTGCTCATCGTCAAGCTGGCGGATCGTCTGCACAACATGCGGACACTGCATTATGTCGATCGCGCCGACCGGCGGCAGCGCATCGCCCGCGAGACCATGGACATCTATGCGCCGCTGGCCGAGCGCATCGGCATGGACCGGGTCAAGACCGAGCTTCAGAATCTCTCCTTCGCGCAGCTCGAACCCGAGGCGGATGCGACGATCCGCGCGCGGCTGAACTATCTTCGCGGCCACGGCGCCGACGTGATCGAGGAAATCCGGCGCGAGCTGGCGCATCTGTGCAAGGATGCCGGCATCGAGGTGATGGAAGTCACCGGGCGGGAGAAATCGCCCTATTCGATCTGGGCGAAGATGCAGAAGCGCAATGTCGCCTTTGAACAGCTTTCCGACATCATGGCCTTTCGCGTGCTCGTGCCGTCGCGCGATGCCTGTTACATGGCGCTGGGGGCGATCCACGGCGCCTATCCGATGATCGCCGGGCGGTTCAAGGATTACATCTCCACCCCCAAGGCGAACGGCTATCAAAGTCTTCATACGGGGGTGACGCTGCGTCATCCGCGCAACCAGAAGATCGAGGTGCAGATCCGCACGCCGGAGATGCACGATCTGGCCGAGAACGGCGTGGCGTCGCACTGGGCCTACAAGGATCGTCCAGGCGGCGCGGCGAGCGACAGCGAAGTGGTGGCGCTGGGCCTGCACAAGCTGCGCTGGGTGCAGGATCTGCTCGAAATTCTCGAGGATTCCGACGCGCCGGACGAGTTCCTCGAAAACACCAAGCTGGAACTCTATCAGGACCAGGTCTTCTGCTTCACGCCGAAGGGGCAGTTGATCTCCCTGCCGCGCGGGGCGACGCCGGTCGATTTCGCCTATGCCGTCCACAGCCAGGTCGGCGATACCTGCGTCGGCGCGAAGATCAACGGGCGGCTGATGCCGCTGCGCCACGAGTTGCAGAACGGCGATCAGGTCGAGATCATGACGGCGCGGGGCGGCACGCCCTCGCCGTCCTGGGAGCGGTTCGTCGTGACCGGCAAGGCGCGGGCGCGCATCCGCCGTCATGTGGCGTTGCAGCAGCGCCAGACCAATATCGACAACGGTCGCGCCGCGCTGGCCAAGGCCTTCCGTCAGGAAGGCGTCGATGGCAGCGAGAAGGTTCTGGAGTCGCTCCTCAAGGAACTGCGGCAGCCGACGGTCGAGGATCTCTACGTCGCGGTCGGGAACGGGCAGGTCGGTCCGCGCGACGTCGTCAACGTGGCCTATCCCGAGCTGCGGCAGGCCCCTCGCGCGCCGCGCATGGTGCCGGGCCTGCCGCCGCGTCTGGGAACGGGTTCGCTCGGCACCCGGTCCTCGGGGTCCGGCGGCGCGGGCGCGGTGCTGACCGGCGTCGGGCCGGGGATTGCGACGCATTTCGCCGGGTGCTGCCATCCGCTGCCGGGGGACCCGATCGTCGGCATCATCGCGCAGGGCAAGGGAATCACGATTCATACGAGGGATTGTCATAATCTCGGCAGTTTCGCGGCCAGCCCCGAGCGTTTTCTGGAGATCGACTGGGATTACGAGGTGCTGGCGCGCGACAATGCGGGTGCGCCGCATGTCGGGCGGGTCAGCGTGGTGGCGGTGAACGAGCCTGCCGTGCTGGCGACGCTCACCAACACGGCCTCCAAGCATCACGGCAGCGTGCTGAATCTCAAGATCGTCAACCGTCAGCTCGATTTCATGGAGATTCTCGTCGATCTGGAAGTGCGCGACCTGCGTCATCTGGCCACGCTGATCGCCGCCTTGCGCGCCGCGCAGGGGGTGATGCAGGTGGAGCGGGCGAAGGGCTGATCGTGATTCTCGGCATGGGGTCCGATCTCTGCGACATCAGGCGTATCGAACGCAGCATCGCGCGTTTCGGCGACCGTTTCCTCGAACGCGCCTTCACCCCTGTCGAACGCGCCTATGCGGATCGGCGGAGCGGGATGGCGCGGATCGGAACCTACGCCAAGCGCTGGGCGGCGAAGGAGGCCTGCGCCAAGGCGCTGGGAACCGGCTTCAACAACGGTGTGTTCCTGCGCGACATCGGAGTGCGAAACCGCCCGGGCGGCGCGCCGATGCTGGAACTGACAAACGGGGCGCGGGCGGCGCTCGGGCGGCTGGTGCCCGCGCGGATGCAGGCGAGCATCGTCCTGACCATGACCGACGAAGTGCCCTACGCCATGGCGCAGGTGCTGATTCAGGCGCTCCCGGCGGAGGGCATCGCCACAGGCACGGTGATGGGCTAGAACCCCGATCATCATGAACAGGAGACAGAACGACATGACCGGGCTGCCGGCTGATACGGGCAACGAGGCGTCTTCAAGCAACGACATGGCGCAACGTGAGACGCCCGCCGAACTGGCGCGCTTCATCATCGTCTGGTTGCTGGTGATCGTCTGCGTGCGGTCCTTTCTCATCGCGCCGTTCAACATTCCCTCAGGGTCGATGATCCCCACGCTGCTGGTGGGCGACTATGTCGCGGTCACGAAATTCGACTACGGTTATTCGCGTTTCTCGCTGCCTTTCGGCGTCGATCTCTTTTCCGGGCGCGTTTTCGCGCGGGCTCCGCATCGCGGCGATGTGGCGGTGTTCCGGTTCACCAAGGACAACTCGGTCGATTACATCAAGCGGGTGATCGGGCTGCCCGGCGATCATGTGCAGGTGAAGGCGGGCGAACTCTATCTCAATGGCGAGAAGGTGCCGCGCGTGTCGATGGGCCCCTATGCGGCCTATGACGAGAACCGCACGCGACTGGCGGGAATCCGCTACGAGGAGACGCTGCCGGGGAGCGGCGGCCGCGGGCCGGTGACGCACCAGATCCTCAAGCTGACCGATGACGGGCAGCAGAATGATACGCCGGAATACATCGTGCCGCAGGGCACGTTCTTCGCCATGGGCGATGACCGCGACGACAGCGCGGACAGCCGCTTCCAGGGCGATGATCCGGAAGATCTCGGCTATGTTCCGATGCAGAATCTCGTCGGCAAGGCGCGGTTCGTGTTCATGTCGATCGATGCGCGCCATCCGCTCTGGCAGGTCTGGGAATGGCCGTTCGAGGTGCGATGGACACGGCTCTTCTCGTCCATCCATTGATGGAGCGCGGCTTTTGATGGAGACTGGCGGAACGCTCGATGCCTTGCAGGAGCGGCTGGGGCATCGTTTTCTCCGGCCGGAATTGCTGGAGCATGCGCTGACGCATCGGTCCGCCGTTTCCGCGCGCCATCCGCGCCGGAGCCGGGCGGAGACGGTGCGGATTCGCGACACCGCCTCGAACGAGAGGCTTGAATTCGTGGGCGACCGGGTTCTGGGCCTGCTCGTGGCGGAATGGTTGCTGGAGCATTTTCCGGACGAGCCCGAGGGAGGGCTGGGGCCCCGCCATGCCCATCTCGTCTCGCGCACGGCCCTGGCGGGAATCGCGGAAGAGATCGACCTGCCCGCGGCGCTGAAGATCGCGGCGCATGAGGAGCAGGCGGGCATCCGGCATCTGGCGAACGTGCAGGCCGACGCGCTGGAGGCGGTGCTGGGCGCGCTTTATCTCGATGCGGGGCTGGAGCCGGCGCGGCGCTTCGTGCAGCGATACTGGCGCCCCATGATGGACGGGCAGATCGAGCCGCCCAAGGACCCCAAGACGGCGTTGCAGGAATGGGTTCTGGGGCGCGCGGCCAAGTTGCCGGTCTATGAAACCCTGTCGATGGACGGTCCGTCCCATGCGCCGCATTTTACCGTGGAGGTTTCGGCGATGGGCGAGACCGGGCGGGGCGCGGCGGGCAGCAAGCGGCAGGCGGAGAGTGCCGCGGCCTCGGATCTGCTCGGGCGGTTGCAGGCCGGCTCCGTCGGGCGGGCGACGGCCGGGATGAAACTCCGCCCCCGCCGTCCGCGTCAGGGGATCGCGCCGGTGAAGGAAGGAGAAAAGTCATGACAAGCCGCTGCGGATTTGCCGCGCTCGTCGGTGCGCCGAATGCGGGCAAATCGACGCTGCTCAACCGCATGACGGGGGCGAAGCTCTCCATCGTCAGCCCCAAGGCGCAGACGACGCGCTTTCGCGTGCTGGGCGTGGTGATGCGTGGCGGGAGCCAGATTCTGCTGGTGGATACGCCCGGCATCTTCAAGCCGCGCCGCAAGCTGGATCGCGCCATGGTCGCGGCGGCGTGGACGGGGGCGCAGGACGCGGATATCGCGGTGCTGCTGGTGGACGCCAGGGCTGGTCTGCGCGAGGAGGCGCGGGCGGTGATCGAGGCGCTCGCGGGGCAGAAACGTCGTGTCTGGCTGGTGCTCAACAAGACCGATCTGGTCTCGCCGGACGTGCTGCTGCCGCTGACGCGCGAGATCACCGACATGATCGCGGTGGAGCATGTCTTCATGCTCAGCGCCCGGACGGGGGACGGGGTGGAGGATCTGCTGGAGCGGCTGGCCGAAGCCATGCCGGAAGGGCCGTTCCTCTATCCCGAGGACGATCTGACTGACCTGCCGGACCGTCTTCTGGCCGCCGAGCTGGTGCGGGAGCAGATTTTCTTCCAGACGCAGGAGGAGGTGCCCTATCAGGCCACGGTCGAGACGGAAAGTTTCAAGGAACGTCCCGACGGGTCGGTGCGCGTCGAGGCGACGATCTATGTTTCGCGCGCGGGGCACAAGGCGATTCTGATCGGCGAGGGTGGGAAGCGGATTCGCGCCATCGGCGAAAAGGCGCGGCTGGAACTGGCGCGACTGCTGGACCGGCCCTGCCATCTCTTCCTGAACGTCAAGGAACGCGCGGGATGGGACGAGGAGCGGGCGCGGCTCCGGGCCATCGGCCTCGACGACGAGGGGTAGTGTCTCTTACTTGTGAACTCCCGACGCGGACGATAAGACAGGACAGGATTGCTTCCCTTCATTCCAAGGACCAGACGAGGCCGATGACCGATCCGATTGACGTCGCAGACCCTGCCGCTCACGCGTGTCGCCGTGTTCTGCTCAAGGTGTCCGGGGAGGCGCTGATGGGCACCGGCTCCTTCGGCATCGAGCCCGCCATGGTGGAGATGATCGCACGGGACGTGGCGGAGGTGGCGCAGGCGGGGACGCAGGTCTGCCTCGTGATCGGCGGCGGCAACATCTTCCGGGGCGTGGCCGCGGCCGCGAAGGGGATGGATCGCACGCAGGGCGACTATGCCGGGATGCTCGCGACGGTCATCAACGCGCTGATGATGCAGAACGCGCTGGAGCGCGTCGGCGTGGATACGCGGGTGATGTCCGCCATCCAGATGTCAGCCATCGCCGAGCCCTATATCCGCCGCCGTGCCGTGCGGCACATGGAGAAGGGGCGGGTGGTGATCTTCGCGGCGGGGACAGGTAATCCGTTCTTCACCACCGATACCGCCGCCGCCCTGCGGGCGAGCGAGATGGAGTGCGACACGCTGTTCAAGGGAACGCAGGTGGACGGCGTCTATTCCGCCGATCCGCGCCGCGATCCCGCCGCCACGCGTTATGACAGCCTCACCTATATGGACGTGCTGGCGCGCGATCTGAACGTGATGGATGCCGCGGCAATCTCGCTGGCGCGGGAGAACAAGCTGCCGATCGTCGTCTTCAACATCCACTCTCCCGGCGCCTTTCCGGCGGTGATGCGCGGCGAGGGAGCGTTTACCCGTATCGTCGCAACGGAATAGAACCCCGCGACGGGATGTCAGACTGAGGAGAGCCGGTTATGTCCGCCGATCTGAACGAGTTGCTGCAAGATCTTACGCGTCGCATGGACGGCGCGCTGGAGAGTCTGCGGCGTGATCTGTCCGGCCTGCGCTCGGGCCGGGCGAGCCCGAACCTGCTGGAGCCGGTGCGTGTCGAAGCCTATGGCGGCGAGGTGCCGCTGAGCCAGGTCGGCACCGTGGCCGTGCCGGAGGCGCGGATGCTCACCGTCTCGGTCTGGGACCGGGGGCTGGTCGGCGCGGTGGAGCGGGCGATTCGCGACGCGGGGCTCGGGCTGAATCCCGCCGCGGACGGGCAGACGGTGCGCGTGCCGATTCCGCAACTGACCGAGGAGCGACGCAACGAGCTGGCGCGCGCAGCAGGTCGCTACGCGGAGAACGCGAAGGTCGCGGTGCGCGGCGTGCGGCGTGACGGCATGGATCACGCCAAGGGCTTCGAGAAGAAAAGCGAGATCAGCCAGGACGACATGAAGGCCTGGTCGGACAGCATCCAGAAGCTGACGGATCAATACGTGAAGCGCATCGACGAGATTCTGGCCGACAAGGAAAAGGAAATCCGTCAGGTCTGACCGACCGCGACGGTTTGCCTCATCCTCATGCCCCGCAGTTCATTGCCTGCGCCGTCCCCTGACGGCTCGCCCGAGGAGACGCCGCTTCGCGGTGGCGTGCGCGCGCCCCTGCATGTCGCGATCATCATGGACGGCAACGGACGCTGGGCGAAGGCGCGCGGCCTGCCGGTCTATGCCGGGCATCGCGCGGGCGCGGAGGCCGTGCGCCGCTGCGTGCGCGCGGCCATACAGCATGGGGTGCGTTATGTGACGCTCTATGCGTTCTCGTCCGAGAACTGGCGTCGGGAACCTCAGGAGATCGGCGATCTCACCAATCTCCTGCGCTATTATTTGCGGCACAAGGTGACGGAATTGCACGAGCAGGACGTGCAATTGCGGGTGATCGGCGAGGTCGAGCGTTTCGAGCCCGAATTGCGCGAGGAAATGGCGCGGGCCGAGGCGCTGACGCTGAACAACACGCGGCTGACGCTGGTGCTCGCGCTTTCCTATGGCGGTCGGGCGGATATCGTGCAGGCGGCGCGGCGCATGGCCGAGGCCGGACAACGCGGCGAGATCGACCTGAACGCGGCGGGCGAGGCCGATTTCTCGTGCTACCTGCTGACGGGCGGCATGCCGGATCCTGATCTCGTGGTGCGGACGAGCGGGGAATATCGCCTCTCCAATTTCCTGCTGTGGCAATGCGCCTATGCGGAGCTGGCCTTCCTCGACGTGCTCTGGCCGGATTTCACCGAGCGGCATTTCGCGGCGTTGCTCGCGGATTTCGCGCGGCGCGAGCGTCGGTTCGGCGGCCGGTGAGCGCGATCGAGTTGAGCGCCGGGGAATGAGTGACGGAACGAAATGGAGCGACCTGCGTCTGCGGCTGATGTCGGCGGCGCTGATCGTGCCGGTGGCGCTGTTCTGCATCTGGCGGGGCGGGCTGCTCTACGATGCGATGATCCTGCTCGTTGTGCTGGGTATGACGCATGAGGCGCTGAACCTCACGCGCGGCGCTCTTTCTCGTTGGCGCGCCGGATTGTTCCACGCCTGGCCGCTTGCGGCGCTCGCGGCGGCGTTCAAAGGAGCGTGGGGCCCGGCGATCTGGATCGCGGGGGTGGGATTCGTGTTCGGCCCGGCGCGCTGGGCGGCTCTGGCCGTGGTGATCGCGGGCGGCTTGTCGCTGGTGTGGTTGCGTCATCTGCCGGAGGTGGGGCTCGCCTCGGTGCTGTTCGTGATCGTCGTGGTGATGGTCAGCGACACAGGGGCGTATGCGACGGGACGGATTTTCGGCGGCCCGAAGCTCGCGCCGCGCATTTCGCCGGGCAAAACGCGGTCGGGGGCGATCGGCGGCCTTGTTTGCGCGGCGCTGGCGGGCGGCGCGATGGCGCGGCTGGCCGCGCCCTGGGATTGGGTGGGCGGTCTGGTCTGGGGGGCGGTGCTGGGGATCGCGGCGCAGGCGGGCGATCTGGCCGAAAGTGCGGCGAAGCGGCAGGCGGGCGTCAAGGATTCCGGCTCGCTGATTCCCGGGCATGGCGGATTGCTGGACCGTTTCGACGCCTTGCTGGTGGCCGGGCCTCTGGCGGCGCTGGTGTCGCTGGCGGTGGCCGGGCGGCCCTTCTGGAGCGCGGGGCTGGGTGATCTTGCGCGGAGTCTCTTCTCCAGCCCGGCGGGGCTGGGCTGAGGGGGCCGGTTGGGTTATTGCAGAACGATGATATTGCCGGAGCATCATTTTTCATGAGCCAGATCTCGCAGGCCGCCGCGCCGCGCCCTTCCGCGCCACGAAGCGTCACCATCCTCGGCAGCACGGGCAGCATCGGCACCTCGACGATCGACCTGCTTCTGGCCGCTCCCGACCGCTTCAGCGTCCGGGCGCTGGTGGGCGGGCGGAACGTCGCGCTGCTGGCGGAGCAGGCCAAGGCGTTGCGGGCGGAACTCGCCGTCATCAACGACGAGGCGCAGGGTGAGGCGCTGAAGGATCTGCTCAAGGGCACCGGCATACGCTGCGCGGCGGGGCGTTCGGCGGTCATCGAGGCGGCGGCGCTGCCGGCGGACTGGACCATGGCGGCGATCACGGGCGCGGCCGGGCTGGAGCCGACGCTGGCCGCGACGCGCAACGGGCGGTTCATCGCGCTGGCCAACAAGGAGGCGCTGGTCTGCGCGGGCGATGTGATGTTGCGCGCGGTGCGTGAGGCGGGCGCCACGCTGCTGCCGGTCGATTCCGAGCATAACGCGATTTTCCAGAGCCTGGCGGGTGCGTCGGCCTCCAGCATCGAGAAGATCATTCTGACGGCGTCGGGTGGTCCTTTCCGCACCGCCTCGATCGAGACGATGCGGGCGGCGACGGTCGAGATGGCGTTGAAACACCCCACCTGGTCGATGGGCGCGAAGATCACCATCGATTCCGCGTCCATGGCCAACAAGGGGCTGGAGGTGATCGAGGCGGCGCGGATCTTCGGGCTCGACGAGCCGCAGATCGAGGTGCTGGTGCATCCACAATCGGTGGTGCATGGGCTGGTGCAGTACAGGGACGGCAGCGTCATCACCCAGCTCGGCGCGGCTGATATGCGGATACCGATCGCCAATACGCTGGCCTGGCCGGAGCGGATGGAGACGCGTGCGCCGCGCCTCTGCCTGGCCACGCTCGGCAAGCTCGATTTCGAGGCGCCGGACGAGGTGCGCTTTCCGGCGCTGCGTCTGGCGCGCGTGGCCTTGCGCGCGGGCGGCGCGGCCCCCACTATTTTCTCGGCGGCCAATGAAGTCGCGGTGGAGGCGTTCCTGCGTCGGCGTATCGGTTTCCTCGGGATCGGGGAGGTCATCGCCGCCGCCATGGAGGCGCTGGGCGCGCCGGCGGCGGATGATCTGGACGCTGTGATTCACTGGGACGCCGAAGGCCGCCGGACGGCCGAGGCATTCATCGCGCGCGCCCCGCGCGTCGCCATCGAGGGAGCCACTCTGGCCCATGCATGATCTCATCCGCACGATTCTGGCCTTTGCCCTCGTCATGGGGCTGTTGGTGTTCGTGCATGAGTTTGGCCATTACCTTGGCGCGCGCTGGCGCGGGGTGAAGGTCGATGTCTTTTCCATCGGATTTGGTCCGGCGCTTTATCGCTGGCATGACCGCGCCGGGACGGAATGGCGTCTGAGCGCGTTTCCTCTGGGCGGGTATGTGAAGCCGCACGGGTTCGATGATCCGGAGGACGCCTCGCCGGAACAGAAGGCGGCGTGGATTCCCGGCCGGACGTTCCACGACAAGCCGGTTCTCTCCCGCGCGATCGTGATTGCTGCGGGTCCGCTGTTCAATTTTGGTTTCGCGATATTGCTCTTCACCCTGTTGTTCATGGTGGCGGGGAAGCCGGAGCTGAAGAACGAGATCGCGCAGGTCATGCCCGGCAGCCCGGCGGAAAAGGCCGGGCTGAAGCCGGGGGACGTGGTGACGCGCTTCGGCAGTCTCGCGATCTTCAACTACGCCGATTTGCAGCAGCAGGCACTGCATCATCCGGGCGAGACGACCACTCTGGAGGTGCGGCGCGACGGGCATGATCTGACGCTTCCGGTGACGCTGGCGAGCGTGCCGGGCGCGAAACCGGGCGCGCCGCCGACGGGGCGACTGGGCGTGGCGGCGCTCGCGGTGCCGGGCAAACCGATGGCCTTCATCCAGGCGGCGCGTGCCGGCGTCGAGGAAACCTGGACGGTTTCCGTGGAAACCTTGCAGGGGCTGGGGCAGATCCTGACGGGGCAGCGCAGCGCGAAGGAACTGGGCGGGACGATCCGCATCGCGCAGATGTCCGGGCAGGTGGCCGCGTACGGGTTTGCGAGCATCATCTCCTTCATGGCGCTGCTGTCGGTCAATCTCGGGCTCATCAACCTGTTGCCGGTGCCGATCCTGGATGGCGGCAGGCTGGCGTTCTACGCGATCGAGGCGGCGCGCGGGCGTCCGGTCTCGCGTCGGGTGCAGGAGATCAGCTTCCAGGCGGGGTTCGCCGTCATCGCGGGCGTGTTCCTGTTCTCCACGGTCAATGACCTGAGCAATCTGGGGCTCTTTCATTGGCTGGCCCATACGACCGGCTGAATGTTTTTCGGTGAGGGGGATGTCGGGGGGCGCTTGCGCGAGCCCTTCAAATTCGGATACCTCCGCAAGGGATGCACGCGCCTTGGAACCGCCTCCCTTGCGTCTCGGGAGTGAGGGCGCAAAGTGTCACGCCACATTGGATGAAGTGGGGAACGCCCGTCTTGTCAGGTAAACGTCTCGTACTGCTGACTTCCGTCTGCCTTCTGCGCGTTCTGAACGGCACCCCGGCCGAAGCTCGGACCAGCCATGCGGGTCGTTCGCCCCAGCCTGCCGCGAAGGCGATGGGGAATGTGATCGAATCCATCCAGGTTCACGGCAACGCGCGCATCGAGACCAGCACGGTGCTGTCCTACATGGTCGTGCAGCCGGGGGATTCCTTCGCGCAGGACGATCTGGACCGCTCCCTGAAGACGCTTTACGCGACCGGACTTTTCAAGGATGTGACGCTGCGGCGGGACGGCAATACGCTGGTGGTCGATCTGGTCGAGAATCCGGTCGTCAATCGCATCGCTTTCGAGGGCAACAGCGCGATCAAGGACGAGGATCTCCGCAAGGAGATCACCATGCGCCCGCGCGCCGTGTTCTCCGAGCAGGCGGCCGCGGCGGACCGGCAGAAGCTGCTCAATCTCTATGCCTCCAAATCGCGCTTCGGCGCGACGGTGACGCCGCAGATCATCCATCTGTCGCATAACCGGGTGGATGTGATCTTCAAGATCAGCGAATCGCATGTGACGGTGATCGACAAGGTCGTCTTCGTCGGCAACAAGTCCTTCAGTGAAGCGCGGCTGGCGCAGGTGATCTCGTCGAAAGAATCTGCGTGGTATCGCTTCTTTTCTTCCGCCGACGAGTACAACCCCGAACGCGTGAAATATGACGCCGAACTGCTGCGGCGCTTCTACCTGCATAACGGTTATGTCGACTTCCACGTCATCAACGCGACCGGCGAACTCGCGCCGGATCGCAAGATGTTCTACATCACCTTCACGATCAGCGAAGGGCCGCGCTATCGCATCGGCAAGATGGATGTGCGTTCCAATCTGCGGCATGTCGATGCGAACTCGCTCAAGAAATATATCGAGCTGTTCCCCAATCAATGGTACGACGGCACCGCGGTGCAGAACAACGCGACCAACATGCAGGAGCGTCTGCAGGCCCAGGGGCATCCTTTCGCGATGGTCCGCTCGGATATCGCGCGCAATCCCGAGAAGAAGGTCGTCGATCTGCTGTTCGACGTGACGCAGGGGCCGCGGGTCTATGTGGAGCGGATCGACATCAACGGCAACACCATCACCGAGGACAAGGTGATCCGCCGCCAGTTGCCCATGGCGGAAGGCGATCCGTACACGCCGTTCGACCGGAAATATTCCAAGGCGATCCTGCAGGATCTGGGTTTTTTCAAAACCGTCTCGGTGGACCAGAGTCAGGGCTCCGCGCCGGACCGCGTCAATGTCGCGGTCAACGTTCTGGAGAAGCCGACGGGTGAGTTCTCGCTGGGTGGCGGCTATTCGACCAACGTGGGCATCATCGGCAATGCCTCGGTCAAACAGAACAACCTGCTGGGAACGGGCGTGAACGCCGGTATTTCCGCGACGCTCGCCTACTATCAGAAACAGGCCGACCTCTCGATCAGCGACCCGTATTTCCTCAACCGCAACGTTGTCGCGGGGGTCGATTTCTACGGTATCCAGAACAACTACATGACGTATCAGAGCTATAAGGAAGGGCGGTACGGCATGACCCTGCGGTTCGGCTATTCCTTCAACCGTTATCTTTCGCAGTCCTGGAGCTATTCGCTCGTCGATCGTGACGTCGGCAGTTTCTACTCGCTGTCGGAGGCCTCGATCTATGGCTATCAGTATGTGCCCTCGATCTACATCCAGCAGTCGCGCGGCTGGTCGCTGCTGTCGCAGTTGAGCACGACGCTGGCCTATGACCGGCGTGACAGCCGCATGCGGCCCCGCTCCGGGTATCTGATCCAGATCGCCGGAGATTTCGCCGGACTCGGCGGCAATACGCGATATGTGCGCGCCAAGATCGACGGGGCCTATTACCTCCCGCTCGATTCCCTCACGGGCAGCCATGACTGGGGCCTCCAGTTCAAGGGGGGCACCGGCTACATGACCGATTGGGGCAATGGCGTCGTCAACGTCATCGACAACTTCTATCTCGGCGGCCAGAACCTGCGCGGCTTCCTCCAGGGCGGCGCTGGTCCGCGTTCCGCCCATTATGTGGCGAACGGGCAGGTCCTGCCGTTGCAGGGACAGGAAGATCTCATCGGAGGCAAGTTCATCTATACGGCCTCGGCCCAGCTCAACTTCCCGTTGCCGATGGGCGATGATGTGGGTATTTCCGGCCGGTATTTTGTCGATGCGGGTTCGCTGGCTGGTATTCGCGTGCGGCAGAACCATACGAATCCCAACGATCCGAACTTCACCCCCATCAGCGGCGACACACTTTCGCCGCGTGTCTCGACGGGATTCGGTATTTCGTGGAAGAGTCCGTTCGGTCTCGTCAACATCGATGCCGGCGTGCCCATCATCAAGTCGAGCAGGGACCGCCTGTACCCCATCCGTTTCGGTTTCGGCCAGCAATTCTGATCTTGCTCCCTCGTCCCTGTCTTCCGTTAGAGGTTTCGATGTCCATCTTCTTCGGTGCGCGCCGCGCCGCGACCGCATTGTCTTTTTCCCTTCTGCCCCTCTCGCTCCTGGCGGGCGGGACGCCGGCTCTGGCTCAATCAGCGGCTCAGCCTGCGGGAAGCGCGTCTTCGGGAGGGGGGTGGTTCGTGCCCAAGCAGCCGGCGCCCGCCGCCCCGGCTGCCGCGCCGCGTGTCGTGCGCCGCGCCGTTCCCGTGCCGCAGGACCCGTCCCAGGAGGCGCCGGATGAAGGGGGCGCGCAAAACGAGGCCGCCCCCGTTTTGCCGCTGCCGCCGATCCCGGATTCGCCTAACCTGCCCAAGGAAGCGCCGCCCCCCGCCGCGGTGATCGGCGTCATCAGCGTGCCGTCGGTCATGCGCCTGTCCACCGCCGCCGACGAAGCGCAGCGTGTTCTCGGGGCGCGGCGCGACAAGCTGGCCGCGGCGGCGCAGAGGGAGCAGGCCGGCTGGCGCGACGAGCAGCAGAAGCTCCAGAACGACGCGCGGAAGCTCACGGCCGAGCAGGTGCAGTTGCGGGAGCGGCACCTCCAGGAGCGCCGCGCCCATGCCCAGCGTGATTTCTCCAACCGCGCGCGGATCATCCAGGAGGCGGCGAACGTCTCGCTCAACCAGATCGAGCGCGAGTTGGTGCGCATCGTGCGTCAGGTGGCGCAGGCGCATGGCATGAATCTGGTGATGCATAGCGAGCAGGTGGCGCTGCACGTTCCCGAGCAGGACATCACGCAGGAAGTGGCGGACCAGCTCAACAAGATACTGCCCCATGTATTCATTCCCGATGAGAACGTGGACCCGGAGGTGCTGGCCAAATCCGGCAAGTTCCCGACGACGGCGAACCCGCAGGCGGCGGAGGATCAGGTGCCGGCATCCGCGCCCGCGCCGAAATTGCCGCCCGCGCAGTCTATCCTGCGGCGGCAGCACTGATCGCCATGGATGTGGCCTCCCTGCCGGGCGATCCGCGCTTCTTCACCCGGCTCGGACCGTTCCCCGCCTCCCGCCTCGCGGAGGTGGCGGAGGCGGAGCTCGTGTGCGGCGCTGGCGGATCGCCGGAGACCCCGTTCCGGGGCGTGGCGCCGTTGCAGGCGGCGACGGCTGCGGAGGTCAGTTTTCTTGACAACCGGCGCTATCTTCCGCAACTCGGCGAGACGCGCGCGGGAGCGGTGATTCTCTCCCCTGCCTTTCGGGAGCGTCTGCCGGACGGCGTGATGGGGCTGATCACGAAATCGCCCTATCTCGCCTGGGCGCGGGTGGCATCGCTCTTTCATCCTCCCGTCCCGGTGCGGCCGGGGCTGCATCCGAGCGCCGTGATCGGCGAGGGGGCGGAGCTGGGGGAGAGTGTGGAGATCGGCCCGTTCGTGGTGATCGGCGCGGGCGCGCGGATCGGCGCGGGGACGGCGGTGGCGGCGCATGCCGTGGTCGGCGAGGGCGTGGTGATCGGCGAGCGCTGCCGGATCGGCGCGCATGTCAGCATCTCGCATGCGGTGATCGGCGATCGGGTGACGCTCCATCCGGGCGTGCGGATCGGGCAGGACGGGTTCGGCTTCGCGGTAGGTCCCGCGGGGTTCGAGACCGTGCCGCAACTGGGGCGCGTCGTGATCGAGAGTGACGTGGAGATCGGCGCGAACAGCACGATCGACCGCGGTTCGATGCGCGATACGGTGATCGGCGCGGGCACGCGGATCGACAATCTGGTGCAGATCGGACACAATGCCAAGCTGGGGCGGTGCTGCATCGTGGTGTCGCAGGCGGGAATTTCCGGCTCGACGGAACTCGGCGACTTCGTGACCATCGCGGCGCAGGCCGGATTGATCGGGCATATCAAGATCGGTGAAAAGGCGCGGGTGGGCGCGCAGTGCGGCGTCATGTCCGATGTCGAGGCCGGAGCGGATGTGATCGGCAGCCCGGCCATGCCGTTCCGCGAGTTTTTCCGGAACGTGGCGGTGTTGCGGAAGCTGGCGAAGAGGCCGGACAAAGAAACGGGGTGATCCGGCATGGCAACATCGGGAGGGCTTTGCTAAAGGGATGGCGCGATTGACGGGACCGGGATTGCGCGCGTTCGCGGGCGGTCATCCGGGATCAACAGGGAGGAGCCTGCGAGGCGTGGGGGCCTTGCAGGCGGGAGCGGGAGTTCAGGGCAGATGGAGTCGACGGCGCAGCAGGTAACGGCGAACGAGGCGGCGAACGCGCCCGTCACCATCGAGTCCATCGACGTCATACGGATCATGGCGGCCATTCCGCATCGCTATCCCTTCCTCATGATCGATCGCATGACGGATATCGTCCTCGGCGAATCGGCGATCGGGGTGAAGAACGTCACCATCAACGAGCCTTTCTTCCAGGGACATTTCCCGGCCCAGCCGGTGATGCCGGGCGTGCTCATCATCGAGGCGATGGCGCAGACGGCGGCGGCGCTCGTGGTGCTGACGCTGGGCGAGGCCTTCGAGGGCAAGCTCGTCTATTTCATGACCATCGAGAACGCGAAGTTCCGCCGTCCCGTCGGGCCGGGCGACCGCCTGACGCTGCATGTGGAGAAGGAACGCGCGCGTGCCAATGTCTGGCGCTTCAAGGGCGTGGGCAAGGTGGACGGCGTCGCCGTCGCCGAGGCCAGCTTCAGCGCGATGATCATGGGCTGAACGGGGTTGACCGTGACGACGCAACCGCCGCCTTCCCTTCATCCGACGGCCATCGTCGATCCGCTCGCGCAGATCGGGCCGGGTTGCGTCATCGGGCCATGGTGCCTGATCGGCCCGGATGTGGTGCTGCATGAGGGGGTGAAGCTGCATTCCCATGTGGTGCTGGACGGGCAGACGACTCTCGCCAGCGGGGTCGAGGTCTATCCGTTCGTCACGATCGGCATGGCGCCGCAGGATCTCAAATACAGGAACGAGCCGACGCGTTGCGAGATCGGCGAGCGGACGGTGATCCGCGAGCACGTCACCATTCATCGCGGTACGGCGCAGGGCCACGGTTTGACGCGGGTCGGCGCGCATTGTCTCATCATGTGCAACGCGCATGTGGCGCATGACTGCGAGATCGGCGACGGTGTCATCATCGTGAACAACGTGGTCATGGGCGGGCATGTCGAGATCGGCGACGGCGCGCGCATCATGGGGGCGGCGGCGCTGCATCAGTTTGTCCGGATCGGGCGCGGCGCGCTGGTCGGCGGCGTCTGCGGCGTCGAGGCGGATGTGATCCCCTATGGCAGCGTGCTCGGCAACCGCGCGCGGCTGGTCGGGCTGCACTGGATCTGGCTGAAGCGGCAGGGCGTGCCGGCGGAGGAGGTTCAGGCCATGCGCCGGGCCTTCCGGCATCTTTATCCGCGCCGTTCGGACGGGCGGTACGTGCTGGAGGATCGTCTCGCCGAGGTGCGGCGGGATTTCGCGGATCATCCGCGCGTGATGGAGATCGTCGCCTTCATGGAAGCGCCGAGCCGTCGCGGCCTGGTACGGGGCGCGCATCTCTCCAGCGGTGCGGTTGAGACGGAAGGCGCGTGACGTCGGCGCGCGAGGCGCTGCTGATGGAGAGGCCGGTCGGGATTCTCGCCGGCGGCGGTCCGCTGCCGGCGCAGGTGGCCGAGGCGGTGACGGCGCGGGGCGGTCAGGTTTTCATCGTCGGATTTCAGGATTTCGTCGATCTGCCGCGTATCGCGCACTGGCCGCACAAGGTGGCGCGGCTGGCGGCGGCGGGGGAGATTCTTGCCGCCTTGCGCGAGGCCGGATGCCGCGATCTGGTGCTGATCGGCCCGGTGCGGCGGCCGGCCCTGCGCGATCTGCGGCCGGATGCGGAGGGCGCGCGGCTGCTGGCGCGGATCGGGCGGGCGCTGTTCGGCGGGGATGACGGGTTGCTCGGCGCGGTAGTGCGCGTGCTGGGGGAGGAAGGGTTCCGCATTCGCGGAGCGCATGAATTTCTCGACCGTTCGACGGGCCGTGTCGGGACGATGGGCCGGGTCGCGCCGGATGCGCTGGCCATGAGCGATATCGCGCGCGGGATCGCGGTGGTGAGGGCGCTCGGGGCGCTGGATGTCGGGCAAGGCTGCGTCGTGCAGGACAATCTGGTGCTGGCGGTCGAGGCGCTGGAGGGAACGGACGCGATGCTCGCCCGCTGCTCGGCGTTGCGTCAGCCGGGACCGGGGGGTGTGCTGGTGAAGACGCTCAAGCCCGGCCAGGAAAAGCGCGCGGACATGCCGACCATCGGGCCGCGCACGATCGAAAATACCGCGGCAACCGGGCTGCGCGGCGTTGCGTTCGAAGCTGGTGGAACATTATTGACCGATCCTGATGCCTGTGTGGCGCGCGCCGACGCGCTGGGGGTGTTCCTCTACGGGATCGGGCCGGAAATGATGGCGATTAAAGGAAGCTGAGGATGGGAACTTATCTGCATACCATGGTGCGCGTGCGTGATCTGGATCGCTCCATCACGTTCTACAAGGTGCTCGGCATGAAGGAACTGCGTCGCCGCGAGGTTCCGGATGGCAAATACACGCTGGTCTTCATGGGATTCGAGGATAATGCCCATGGACAGGCGGAAATCGAGCTGACCCATAACTGGGATCAGGAGACGCCCTACGAGATCGGCACGGGATTCGGCCATTTCGCCCTGGGTTATGAGGATATCGCGGCGGTGGTCGAAAAGGTGCGCGCCGCGGGTGGAAAGGTCACGCGCGAGGCGGGGCCGGTGAAGTTCGGCACGACGGTGATCGCCTTCGTCGAGGACCCGGACGGCTACAAGATTGAGTTCATCCAGCGTGGGTCAGCCTATTGACCGTCCTGTTTAACCCCCTGTGACGCCTGCCGGAGCCGCGCGGTCGCCGTCTCGATGGCGGTTGCGATGGTCTCGGCCTGTTTCCTGACGGACGGGTCCGCATGGCCGGCGAGGATGTCCGCCGTCAGCAGGGCCGGAGAGAGGATGTTGCGCAGATCGTGGCGGAGGCGGTGCAGCGGTTCATCCGAATCGGGCATGGCGGTCCTGTCCTTGCGGGTTCCGATTGACAGGGCGGGATCGGCCCCGTAAAAGCCCGCGCTTTAGATGACGGCGCGTGGCGTGCCGGTTCTTCGCCGCACAAGCCACGCTCGCCATATAAGGGATTTTGTCATGAAGCGCACCTATCAGCCCTCCAAGCTCGTCCGCAAGCGGCGCCACGGCTTCCGCACCCGCATGGCGACCGTGGGCGGCCGCAAGGTTATCGCGAATCGCCGCGCCAAGGGCCGTCACAAGCTCTCCGCCTGATCGCGCCGCCCGGCGGGGAGGTAAGTGTGTCAGCCCAGCCGGGTAAACTGAAGACCCGCCCGCAATTCCTGCACGTGGCGGGGCGGGGCCGCAAGGTCGCGGTTCCGGGACTTGTCTTGCAGGTTCTGGATCAGGAACAGGGCGCCACGCCGCGCGCCGGTTTCACCGTGACCAAGAAGGTCGGGAACGCGGTGGTGCGCAACCGCACGCGCCGCATCCTGCGCGAGGCGCTCCGCGCCGTGGCGCACAAGGAAGATCTCGCCGCCGTCGATATCGTGCTGATCGGGCGGGACGGCACTCGCACACGCGGATTCGCCAATGTTGTGGAGGATCTCCGCCGCGCCCTGCGCAAGGGCGGCGCGCTCAGGCCGTGACCGCCGGTCGGCTCGTCACTTCGGCCCTGCTCGGAGTCATCCGCTTCTATCAGCGTTATATCAGCCCGCAACTGGGTCTGAACTGCCGCTTCACTCCGACATGCAGCGCCTATGCCGCTGAAGCTATTCGGCGTTATGGGCCGCTGCGCGGCGGCTGGCTTGCCGTGAAGCGGGTCGGGCGGTGTCATCCCTATGCGCGCGGCGGCGTCGATCCCGTGCCCTGAAGCCACGCGGACATTTCCGGACGTGATATTTTTCTTGCGCCTATTGTTTTGCGTGACGATTTCGGCCACTTGAGCGCGTGATCGCGGTGCGCCGTCCGGCTGCGCCTGTTTCTTGTATCCTAGAGAAAGACCGGCGTTCGGCTGATGGAAATCAAGCGCATCATTTTGGCGACAGTGATCTCCGCCCTGATTCTGCTCGGGTTCGATTATTTCGTGCCGCAGCATCCCAAGGATGCGGACAAGGCGGCGCAGAAGATCGAACAGGCTCAGACTCCCGCGGGCGTGCCGGGGCCGGGGGCGCCTGCCGATGTCGCGGCGGCGGCGCCCACCTCGCCGGAGATGCGGATTCCCATTCGCGATCCGGACACGACGGGGTCGATCGACCTGCGTGGGGCGCGGCTGGACGATCTGGTTCTGACGAAATACCACGAGACTCTGGCCAAGGACTCGCCCTTCGTCCGGCTGCTGGAGAAGCGTGACGGGCCGCAGCCCTCCTTCGTGACCTTCGGCTGGCTGAACGCGGCAGGGGCGGCTCTGCGCCTTCCCGACGCGACGACGGACTGGACGGCGGAGGGCGACGCGCTCTCGCCCGGCCATCCGGTAACGCTACGCTGGGATAACGGGCAGGGACTCGTCTTCTCGATCAGGATCGCCTTCGATCGCAACTATCTCTTCGACGTCACGCAGAGTGTCGAGAACAAATCCGGCCGACAGGTTTCGCTGATTCCCTATCAGGCGGTCGAGCGCGACTATCTTCCGGCGGATGCGGGCAGCACGTTCCTCGAGATCGTCCATCAGGGGCCGCTTTCGGTCATGAATGACCGGCTCTACGAGGATTCCTACAAATCCATGCGCAAGGGCGGCGCGATGCCCGGCGGGCAGTCATGGGGTGCGAACGGCGACGGCGGCTGGGGCGGCATTACCGACAAATACTGGTTGACGGCCGTGGTGGCGGACGCCGCAAGCCCGGTGAGCCTGCATTACCTCTATACCCCAGAGGGCGGATATCGGGTCGAGTTCACGGCGCAGGCGCCGCTTCCCGTCGCAAACGACGCGACGCTGACCACGCCGAGCCGCGTCTTCGCCGGGGCGAAGGAAGTCGAACTGCTCGACACCTATACGAACGAGCTTCACATTCCCGCTTTCTACAAGGCGGTGGATTTCGGCTGGTTCGCTTTCCTGACGCGGCCGATGTTCCATGTGCTGCACTGGCTCTACGGCATTCTGGGGAATTTCGGTCTCGCGCTGATGGCGCTCACACTGATCGTCAAGCTGATCCTCTACCCGCTCGCGACGAAATCCTTCTCCTCCATGGCGAAGATGCGCACGCTCCAGCCGCGGGTCCAGGCGCTCCGCGAGGCGAACAAGGGCGATCCGATGGCGATGAACCAGCAGATGATGGCGCTGTATCGCGAGGAGGGCGTCAACCCGGCGGGCGGCTGCCTGCCGCTGCTGATCCAGGCGCCGGTCGCGTTCTGTCTCTACAAGGTGCTGAACATCACCATCGAGATGCGTCACGCGCCGTTCTTCGGCTGGATTCACGATCTTTCCGCCCCTGACCCGACCAATATCTTCACGCTGTTCGGGCTGATCCCCTGGGACCCGACGACGCTCTCGCCGCTCCTCCATATCGGCATCTGGCCGATCCTGTTCGGCGGCACGATCTGGCTGATGCAGCGTCAGAGCACGGTTTCGCTCGATCCGGCCCAGGCGCGGGTGATGCAGTTCATGCCGCTGTTCTACGTTTTCTTTCTGGGACGCCTCTCGGCGGGCATCGTGGTCTACTATACGTGGAACAACGTGCTGACGGCGTTGCAGCAGCATGTGATCCAGCGCCGGGCGAACGCGCTCGCGACATCGGGGCGGAAAGTGGCGGCGCGCAAGTCGTGAGCGAGGCCGAGCTTCCCGACAGGTTGACGCCAGAGGAGATCGAGGCGGGTCGGCTGCTTTTCGCCGCGCCCTGCGCGTTCTTTTTCGGGGCGCAGCATGTGGACCAGTTGCCGCCGCCCGATCGGCCGGAGATCGCCTTCGCGGGGCGCTCCAATGTCGGCAAGTCGAGCCTGATCAACGCCTTGACCGGGCGGACCCGTCTGGCGCGCTCGTCCTCCGAGCCGGGGCGGACGAAGCAGCTCAATTTCTTCGATCTCGGCGGTCGCGTCACGCTGGTGGACATGCCGGGATACGGCTTCGCCAAGGCGGCGAAGGCGGTGAAGGAGGACTGGCAGCAGACGATGTTCGCCTATCTGCGCGGGCGTCCGACGCTGGCGCGGGTTCTGCTGCTTCTGGATGCGCGGATCGAGCTGAAAGCCTCCGATCGTGAGGTCATGGAGTTGCTGGATCGCGCCGCCGTGGTCTTCCAGGTGGTGCTGACCAAGTGCGACGCGGTCAAGCCGGGCGCTCTGGCGGCCAAGAACCGCGAAGTTTCCGCCGAAATCGGCAAGCACCCGGCCGCCTATCCTGTTATCGTCGAGACCAGCAACGAGACGGGGCTCGGGGTCGATATCCTGCGCGCCAGCATCGCGCGGGTCATTGCGGAAGCGCCATCAGGAGAATCGTCATGAGCGGAATTTCCGACGAAAGTCCCGAAGCGGCCCAGCTACAGGCCGCGATTCTTGCGGGCGCCCTGCCGTTCCTGCGGCGCTATGCGGGCGATACGATCGTCGTGAAATATGGCGGCCACGCCATGGGCTCCGACATGCTGTCCAACGCCTTCGGCCGCGATATCGCCCTGTTGAAGCTGGTCGGGATCAATCCGATCATCGTGCATGGCGGCGGTCCGCAGATCAGCGCCATGCTGGAGCGTCTGCAACTTCGCTCCGCCTTTGTCGACGGATTGCGCGTCACCGATGCGGCGATGGTCGAGGTCATCGAGATGGTGCTGTCCGGCAGCGTCAACAAACAGGTGGCCGAACTCATCAACCGGGCGGGCGCGTTGGCGGTCGGACTTTCGGGCAAGGATGGCGGCCTGATCCGCGCGCGCAAGCTGATGCGGAGCGTGCGTGATCCGGACAGCCAGATCGAGGAGGTGCTCGATCTCGGCTTCGTGGGCGAGCCGGACCGGATCGACCCCCGCGTGCTTTACGCGCTGCTCGGCTCGGGGCTGATTCCCGTCATCGCGCCTGTCGGGGTCGGGGCGAACGGCGAAACCTACAATATCAACGCCGATATGGCGGCGGGTGCGATCGCCTCGGCGGTGAGCGCCACGCGGCTGCTGATGCTGACCGACGTGCCGGGCGTGCTGGACGAGAACGGGAAGCTCATTCCCGAACTGACGGCGGAGGATGCGCGGCGGCACATCGAATCGGGGCAGATCAGCGGCGGGATGATCCCGAAGGTCGAGACCTGCCTGCAGGCCGTGCGCGACGGGGCGAAAGCCGCCGTGATTCTCGATGGTCGCGTGCCGCATGCCTGCCTGCTCGAACTCTTCACCAAGAGAGGTTCCGGCACGCTGATCCGGGCGGACTGATCCCGGTCAGGCCGGACTGCGGTCGAACATCCACTTCCGGCCTGTCGCCTCAGCGTCGAGCAGGGCGGCCTCTGCGCGGGCGATCAGTTCGTCCACGCTGGTCGTGCTGTTCGGCTCACGCTCGGCGAGCCCGATGCGAAGGCCGAGAAGACGCGGCCTGGCCAGAAGGAGGGGCAGTTGGTGCGTGGTGATACGTTCCGCCCGCTCCGAGGCCGCGAAGCGGTCGCAGCCGTCCAGCCAGATGGCGAAATGGTCATGCGCGATCCGCCCGAACACGTCGGTCGGCCGGGCGGAACGTCGCAGCAGGGCCGCCGCATGCTCCATGGCGGCCAGCGCCTCGGTCTGGGACAGGCCATGCAGCACGTCGTTCAATTCCGCGCATCGGATGACGAGCAGGGTGGCGGAAAGATCCTGCCAGTCGAGTCGGCCCAGCCGCCGCGTCACCTCGTCCTGGAAGCCGTGCGCGTTCAGGAATTGCGTCACGGGGTCGTAGGGCAGACGATCGAGAACGTGACGATGCATTTCGTCCCTTTCCAGAATCGCCGTGAGAATGCGCAGGGCGAGGGCGACGATGTCTCCGCTGCGCTGGCCCAGCCGTCCGGCCGGTCCGAGACCGTGGAGCAGGAGGCCGACCCGGCCGAAGAGATGCATCCGCTCGCTGACCCAGAGGCAGTCCATGCCGCGATGGGAGAATGCATGCCGCGCCGGCGCCGTATCCGACCCCATGGGCGTCTCCCCGACAATATCGTCATCGGGAAAAGGATCGGTGCTGCTGCGTCCGCAACTATGGACGAGGCGCCACTGGCCCATGTCGGGGAGGGAGGGCCTGTGTGTGGAGTCGCGGTAGAGCAGGGCCATCCGCGCGTCGGTTCCGGCGCGCAGAACCTCCATGGCGGCCCTGATCCCGATCTGTGGCGAGACGGCTTGCCGCATCGCGCTGAGGACGTCGTCGAGCAGGACGGAAAGAGGGGTTTCGTCCTGTTCCGGCGGTTGGACGGTGTCGCGGTCCGGATGGTTCTCTGCGGTCGGCATGGCTACATGCCTAATCCCGAATGGTTAATATTTCGTTTACGATCGTGTTACACCTTGTTTCGGAGTCCCTTTCAACGATCATGCGTTGACTTCGCCCTGCGTCCTTCGCATGGTCCGGGCCTCTTTTTATCATCCCGCACCCGGAATTTCAGCCATGTCCCACGAAGCCCTTCGCACCACCATCGATTCGCTCTGGGAACGCCGTGACACGCTCGACGCCTCGACCGGAGGTGCTGCGCGCCATGCGGTGGAAACCGCGCTGACGCTGCTCGATGACGGCGTGCTGCGTGTGGCCGAACCCGGCGCACGGGGGTGGACGGTCAACGAGTGGTTGAAAAAGGCCGTTCTGCTCTCCTTCCGTCTCAATGACAGTTCCGTGATGGAGGGCGCCTGCGCCACCGCGCCGGCTTTCGACAAGGTGCCGCTGAAATGCGCGGGCTGGGACCAGGCGCGCTTCGCCGCCGCCGGATTCCGCGCCGTGCCGGGCGCCGTGGTGCGCCGTTCCGCGCATATCGAGCCGGGCGTCGTGCTGATGCCGAGCTTCGTCAATGTCGGCGCGCGGGTGGCGAGCGGGGCGATGATCGACACCTGGGCCACGGTCGGCTCCTGCGCGCAGATCGGGCGGAACGTGCATCTGTCCGGCGGGGCGGGGATCGGCGGCGTGCTGGAGCCGTTGCAGGCCGCGCCGGTCATCATCGAGGATGACTGTTTCATCGGCGCGCGGTCGGAAGTGGCGGAAGGCGTGATCGTGGAACGCGGGTCCGTGCTTTCCATGGGCGTGTTCATCGGCGCCTCCACCAAGATCGTCGATCGCGTGACGGGCGAGGTGCATATGGGCCGGGTTCCGGCCTATTCCGTCGTGGTGCCGGGGACGCTGCCGGGGCGGACGCCGGATGCGCCGCATCTCGCCTGTGCGGTGATCGTCAAGCGTGTGGATGAGCGGACGCGCTCCAAGACTTCGATCAACGAGCTGCTGCGCGACTGAACGCGGCGATGGGGTTCGATCTTCCCGCTTTCACGCAGACCCTGCTGCGCCGCGCCTCGGTGACGCCGGCCGATGACGGGGCGCTGGGGGCGCTGGGCGACGCGTTGCGGGCGTTGGGCTTCATGGTCACGCCGCTTGCCTTCGGCCCGGAGGACGCGCCGACGCCCAATCTTTTCGCGCGGCTGGGCGAGGCGGGGCCGCATCTCGGTTTCGCCGGGCATACGGATGTCGTGCCGCCGGGGCCGGGCTGGGATCATGAGCCGTTCGGCGGGGAGATCGCCGGGGGACGGATCTGGGGACGCGGCGCGGCGGACATGAAGGGCGGGATCGCGGCCTTCGTCGCGGCCCTTGCCGATCTGCTGGCCGCGCGCCCGCTGAAAGGCTCCGTCAGCCTGCTGATCACCGGGGACGAGGAAGGCTCCGCGCGTCACGGCACCCGCGACATGCTGCCCTGGATGGCGGCGCGCGGGCATATCCCGGATTTCTGCCTGGTGGGCGAGCCGACCAATCCGTCGGCGCTGGGCGAGGTCATCAAGATCGGGCGGCGGGGGAGCCTGAATGCCGCGATCACGGTGCGGGGCGTGCAGGGGCATTCCGCCTATCCGCAGCGGGCGGACAATCCCGTGCATCGTCTGGTCGATCTCCTGCATGAACTGCAGCGTCACCGTCTCGACGAGGGGAATGAGGTGTTCGAGCCGTCCTGCCTGCAGATCACGAGCGTCGATGTCGGCAATCCCGCGACCAATGTCATTCCCGCCGAGGCGGCGGCGCGGCTGAATATCCGCTTCAACGACCTGCATACCGGCGCGGGACTTGAGGCGTGGCTGCGGGAGGTCGTCGCGCGCCATGCCTCCGACGCGACGGTGGAGGTGCAGATCAGCGGCGAGGCGTTCCGCACCGCGCCCGGCGGGGCGGTGACGCTGCTGGCCGATGCCGTGGAGCACGTGACCGGGCAGCGTCCGGCGCTGGATACGGGCGGCGGGACGTCGGATGCGCGGTTCATTGCGTGCTATTGCCCGGTTGCGGAATTCGGGCTGGTGGGAGCGACCATGCACAAGGCGGACGAGCATGTCGCCCTCGCCGATCTGGAAGCGCTGCGGGCGATCTATCGCGATTTCATGGAGGCGTTCGGCGTCTGATGGCAATGACGCGACCGGATTCGCCGCCGCGCGGCCCTGTCCTTTCCATCCTGCGCGGAGTCTGGCGTCTCGGCCGCGGCGATGCGGAGGGGTTCAACGATTTCCGCTCCGGACCGGACGCCGTGCTGGCGGCGATGGCCCCGAGTCTGGCGCTCTATCTGATCGTATTCGTCGGACAACTGGTGCACGGGCCGTCGGTGCTGGTTCTGACCAATCTTCTCGTGCTGCTGGCGGCGCTGCTGGCGCGGCTGATCGTGACCCATGGGCTGGCCGTGCGCTGGTCGCGGCAGGGTCTCTGGATGCGCTATGCGGCGGCTTCGCTCTGGTGCGACTGGCTGCCGGGTCTGCTGTCCCTGCTGATGTCGGTGCTGTTGCACCTCATGCTGCCCTCCGTGGGGGATACGCCGGGCGGGACGCTGGGGATCTTTCTCGCCATCGAGGGCTATGATCTCTGGCTGAGCTGGTTCGTCGCCCGTGCCGGTCTGGCGTTGACGCGCGGGCAGGCCGTGCTGCTCGTCGCGGCCGTGCTGGCCGTGACGTTGGCGTTTTACGGCGTCGCCGCGTTGCTTCCGCCGCATTACGTTCTCTGGGCGGAACTGGCGAAACCGCTCTTCGGCAAATAGCCGCCGGTCGGGAAAGGCGTGGCCTTCCCGGGCCGACAGACAAGGTCAGATCACTTCAGACCGAGAATCCACTGGACGATCTGTTTGGTTTGGGCAGGCGTCAGATTGGGGTGGGGCGGCATCGGGATGTTGCCCCAGGTTCCCGAATGTCCCTTGTCGATCGCGTCGACGAGCGTCGCTTCCGCCGACGAATCGCCGGCGAATTTCTTGGCGACGTCCTTGAAGGCCGGCCCCACGACCTTGGCGTCCACGGAGTGACAGGAGAAGCAGTCGCTTCCTTTTGCGATGGACTCGCCCTCCGACTGGGCGTGCGCCGGGGGAACGATGAATGCGGCGGCGCAGAGTGCGAGGGGCGCGATCAGAACGGTCAGACGCTTGTTCATATCCCGCTTTCCTTTCCTTTTTTGCAGGCAGGAGGCGAACATGCGGGGCGAGGACGAGTTGCGTCTCGTCATCTGCGCGTGATCGCCGCGCACAACTGTATCAGGCGCTCAGGTCAATCGGGCGGATCAGGGGCCGAACGGGTCTTCCGGGTACCCGACGCCGGTCAGACACAGGCCTTCGGGCGGCGCCGTCGGCCCTGCTACGCGGCGGTCGCGGGCGGCCAGGACGGTGCCGAGATGCCCGGGCGTCCACTGGCCGCTCCCGACGAGCTGGAGCGATCCGGCGAGATTGCGCACCTGATGATGGAGAAAGGAGCGGGCTTTCGCGTCGATCGTGACATATTCGCCGTCCCGCCGCACGTCGAGCAGGTCGAGAGTGCGGACGGGGCCGCTGGCCTGACAGGAGGCGGCGCGGAAGGACGAGAAATCATGCCGCCCGATCAGGAGCGCCGCGCCCGCGCGCATCGCCTCCACATCCAGCGGACGTTTGACGTGCCAGACATGGTCGTGGTCGAGCACGGGGCGCGTCGGGCGGTTGAGGATGGTGTAGCGGTAGCTCCGCCAGAGGGCCGAGAAGCGTGCGTGCCAGCCGGGCGGCGCGAGGGCGGCGCGGCGGATGGCGACGAGATGCGGCTTGAGGTGGAAACTCAGCCCGTCCCGCACGTGATGCGCGCCGAGTTCCGCCGCCTCGGGGAGATCGAGCTGAACCACCATGGCGGCGGCGTGGACTCCCGCATCGGTGCGCCCGGCGGTGGCGCTGGCGACGGGGAGGCCCGAGACCAGACGCATGGCGGCGGTTTCGAGCAGTTCCTGCACGGAGAGACCGTTCTCCTGACGCTGCCAGCCGCACAGGCCGGTGCCGTCATATTCGATTTCCAGCGCCCAGCGGCGGAAACCGGGAGCGGGCCCGTCAGTCGCCAAGGCGCGTGCCCGCAGGAAGGCTCTGCCCGCGCAGGAACGCTTCGGCCTCCATCATGGTCCGGCCGGGGCGCTGGAGGCGGGTGAGGCGCAGCGCGCCGACGCCGCACCGCACCGTCAGGCGATCGTCGACGATCTCGCCAGGCACGCCGACGGTCGTTTCCGCCGGAAGGGCCGCGCCGATCTTGAGCGTCTCGCCGTCGAGCGTCGTGAACGCGCCGGGCCAGGGCGTGAGGCCGCGAATCTGCCGGTCGATCTCATCGGCGGGGCGCGTCCAGTCGATGCGGCCGCTCTCGCGCGTCAGGCGTTCGGCATAGGTGACGCCGTTTTCCGGCTGGGGCGTCGGGGTGAGCGGGCGTTCCAGCGTCTCGACCAGCAGCGACGCGCCGAGCAGGGCGAGACGGTCGTGCAGCGTGCTGGCGGTCTCGTCCGGCGCGATGTCCACCGCCGCCTCGGCCAGGACCGGTCCGGTGTCGAGCCCTTCCTCCATCTGCATGATGGACACGCCCGTCCGCGCGTCGTTCGCCAGCAGGGCGGACTGGATGGGCGATGCGCCCCGCCAGCGCGGCAGGAGGCTGGCATGGACGTTCAGGCAGCCGAGGCGCGGGGCGTCGAGCATGGCGGGGGGAAGGATCAGCCCGTAGGCCGCGACGATCGCGGCGTCCGCGCCCAGCGCGGCGAACGCCTCGTGTTCCGCCGTTTCGCGTCGCAGGCGGCTGGGCGTGCGGATTTCGAAACCGCGGGCGAGCGCGGCGTCATGAACGGGAGAGCGGCGCACCTGCCGGCCCCGTCCGGCGGGGCGGGGCGGCTGGGTATAGACGGCGGCGATCTCATGCCCTGCGTCCACCAGCGCTTCGAGCGAGGGCACGGCGAAATCCGGCGTGCCCATGAATATCAGCTTCATGGGAGGATCATTCCGTCTTCGGGATCAGCGCCTCGCCTTCTGCTCCTTGGCGAGACGGCGCATGATCATGTTGCGCTTCAGCGTCGAGAGGTGATCGACGAAGAGAATGCCGTCGAGATGGTCCATCTCGTGCTGGATGCAGGTGGCCAGCAGCTCGTCCACGTCGCGCTCCTCTTCCGCGCCGTCCACCGTCCGGTAGCGCACGCGGACGGCATGGGGGCGGATCACGTCCGCATACTGGTTGGGCAGGGAGAGGCAGCCTTCCTCGCGCACCGCCATCTCCTCGGACTCGCTGACGATCTCGGGGTTGATGAGCACGATCGGGTTGCGCTGGTCCTCCTCCGAAATATCCACCAGCGCGAAACGCAGTCCGATCCCGACCTGTGGCGCGGCCAGGCCGATGCCGGGCGCCGCGTACATGGCGGAGAACATGCCGGGCAGGGCGGCGCGCAGGGCGTCCATGTCCTCCGGACGGACGGGGCGCGCGACCTGACGCAGGACGGGGTGCGGCGCGATCAGGATGGGCGTCGGCGGGACGGCGTCGAGGCCGTCGAGAAAATCGAAGCTGCTCATGGCCTGCGATGTAGCGAGGCGCGGCGGGAAAAGCCAGATCGCCGTTATGGCGCGGTCATTCGGCCTGCCGCCGCTGGGGCCTCTTTCCTCCATGCCTTGCGCGGGCGGCGGGTCGGGGCCATATTCGGAGGGTTCCGTTGTGCCGCAAGGCGGGCAGCGGGCTCACGTCTCGCTCAAGGAGGAGGCTGCACTTTGTCCGGCAGACTTTTTGCCTCGCCGATGTTCCTGGGGTTCGATCATCTCGAGCAGATGCTCGAGCGCGCCGCCAAGACCGCATCGGACGGGTATCCGCCCTATAATATCGAACAGCTCAGCCAGACGACGCTGCGCATCACCCTCGCCGTGGCGGGGTTCGTCATGGACGATCTCCAGATCACTCAGGAGGACAACCAGCTCGTCATTCGCGGCCGTCAGACGGACGATACGCAGGGGCGCGCATTCCTGCATCGCGGCATCGCGGCGCGGCAGTTCCAGAAGGCCTTCGTTCTGGCGGAAGGAATCGAGGTGGGCGATGCGTGGCTGGATAACGGCCTGCTGCATATCGACCTGCATCGGCCCCAGCCCGAAATCCGGGTGAAGCATATCGCGATTTCGCAAGGACGGCGCGAGACGCCGGTGCCGGCGCCGATCGACCTGCCGAAGACACGCCGGACTCGTCCCGTGCGGGAAATCGACGAGGAGTAGGAAAACCTTAACCGATCCTGCGCATCATGGTCTGGGGTGCGCGATCGCAGGGGGTATGAAAGCATGACCGACCGTATTCAGAACGAACAGGGTACCCGTTTCCTCGATCCGCGCCGCATGACCGGGCGGGAACTGCGCGAACTGGGCGTGAGCAAGCTCGCGTATGTGAAGGCCGTCATTCATGACGGCGAGGATGTCTTTGCCATTCATGCGGCCGACGGCACGCCGATGGCGCTCGCCGATGATTTTCATAGCGCCGTCGAGGCGATCATCGAGCACGAGCTGATTCCGGCCTGGGTGCATTGACGTGAACCTCCCGCTCCTTCGGCCGTTCGAGCGGGACCTGACCTAGCCGTCGCATTGCTCGTCGAGACATTCGCTGGCGTAGGTCGCTGCCTGGAGGTGAACCATCGGCGCGGCGGTTTCCGCCAGTTCCGGCGCGCCGGCCTCGGTGAACAGCGCTTCGACGCTCATGCCGGTCCGGCGGGAGGCGGCGGTGATCTCATGGGCGAGACGCCCGGCGATATGGGCGAATTCCATCCGCCCGAACGTCGTGCGGCAGGACGAAGCCTGGGCGCAGGCCTCCACATAGGCTTTCACGGCCATCGCGTCACCGGGACGGCAGAAATGGCGCTGGTGCCAGAGCCGCGCCCAGCTATGTTCGCGCTCGCTCAGCAGGCGTTGGCGCAGGTCCTCGCTGTCCAGCATTTCCCGTGCGTGGCAGGTCCGGCCAGCGAGCCATGCGCCGGCAAAGTCGCGATAGCCGGGCCTGGCCCATTCCAGATGGACCGCGCCGATCTTGTCGGAGGGGAGGCTGAAGCGGAATTCCCGTCCCGCATCGAGCCCGAAATAGAGGGGGGCGTCCTGCGGGCTTTCCGAATCATGCCCGAGAACGAGCACCTGATCGCGGTCGCCGGGTCTTGTATGGGCCTGCCAGGTCAGCAGGTCGAAAAACGCCTCGTCTTCGGGCGAGCGGGCCGCATGGGCCTTCACATAGCCGAGAAAATCCGGATTCCGCACGCCGGTCGCCGCGCGGGGGCAGAAGGCGAAATCCCACCAGCAGGACATTTTCACCAGATGAAACGCCAGCGCGTCGCGGAGCGCGAGCAGGTCGTCGGGCGCGCCGCCGCTTTCGCACAGGGCATGGACGGCGCGGAAGCGGGCGGTGAGCCGGTTGGTCTGGCGGGGAAAGGCGATGCGCGGATTGAAATAGTCGAGCAGGAAAGCCGGTGTCGAACAGGTGAGGTGCCACGCGGCGGAGCGTGACGCGGAACAGGCGAGTTCGGGCATGGTCGGCGGCCTCGGTCAGGTCGGAATTGCCGTCACTATATGATAGTCATTCGCATTTGCAAGTCTATTGTCGCGCTGGGTGGGCAGGCCGGGTAGGGTCCGCGTCGAGATTCGATCGCCGTCACAGCCCGGCCTTTTTCATGCGCCGTCTGTGGGCCGAGTTCGGGATGTCGAGGCTCTCGCGATATTTCGCGACGGTGCGCCGCATGATCGTGATGCCTTCGGCCTGAAGCGTTACGGTCAGCGCATCGTCGGAGAGCACGGCGTCCGGCGCTTCGGCGGCGATCAGGGCGCGGATGCGATGGCGGATGGCCTCGGCGCTATGGGTCTCGCCGTCGCCGTTTTCCGCCGCAAGAGCGGTGGAGAAGAAGGCGCGCATGGGGAGAACGCCGCGCGACGTGCCGATGAAACGCTGCGAGGTGACGCGGCTGACCGTGCTTTCGTGCAGCCCGGTGGCCTCGGCGATCTGGCGCAGGGTCAGGGGGCGCAGGCCCTGGACGCCACGATCGAGGAAATCATGCTGGCGGGCGACGATGGCGCGGGAAACGGCGAGGATCGAGCGGGATCGCTGGGTGAGTGCCCTGGCGAGAAATTCGGCATGGGAGAGACGCTCGCGCCCATAGCCGCGCGTGGCGGGTCGGCCGGAGAGCGCGGCGGCGAGGGTGCGGTCGATGCGCAGGCGCGGAAGGGTGTCGTCGTTGAGATCGACGCGCCATCCCGCGCCGTCGCGCCGGACGAGCACGTCGGGCAGGGCGGGCGCGCCGGCCGTCTCCGGCTCGAAGCCCGGCTTGGGATCGAGCGCGCGCAGCTCGGTCAGCATGTCGGCGAAATCTTCCTCGTCCACGCCGCAGCGGGCGCGCAGGCGGACGAGATCGCCCGTCGCGAGGAGATCGAGATGGTCGAGCAACGCCTGCATGGCGGGATCGAGCCGGTTGCGGGCGCGAAGCTGGGCGGCGAGGCATTCGGCGAGGCTGCACGCGAAGCAGCCCGGCGGGTCGAAGAGCATCATCGCGGCCCGGATGCGTTCGACCTCGCTGAGCGCCACGCCGAGCGCGGCCGCGAGTTCGGCGGGCGTGCCGTCCAGGCGTCCGGCCGGGTCGAGCATCGCCAGAAGGGCGGCGCCGATCAGCGTTCCGGCGGGGCCGAAGGCGGAGAGGCGGAGCTGCTCGTCCAGCCTTTCGCGCAGGGAGGGAGTCCGGGCGCGCTCGAACGGGCCGTCCCCGTCCTCGGGGATGATTCCGCCGCTGTCCTCGTCATGACGCAGCGTGTCGAGGGGAGCATCGCCAAGCCAGTCCTCGAGGCGGTCGGCCACGCCGTCGGGCGTGTCGGCGGGATCGACGGCGACGCTGCCGAAGCCGTCGAGTTCCACCAGCGGATTGGTCTCAACCTCCTGAATCAGCCATTCCGCCGTCTCCAGGTTGCTTCGCTGGAGCAGGGCGATGGATTGCTGGAGGCGCGGCGTCATCGCGAGCGCCCCAGTTTGCCGCTGAAGGAAGCCGGGCGCCTGCATGGAGGGGGCTAGAGCGAGAAATTTTCCCCGAGATAGACGCGCCGCACGTCCTCGTTGGCGACGATCTCCTCGGGCGTGCCTTCCATCAGCACCTGTCCGCCATGCATGATGTAGGCGCGGTCGATGACTTCGAGCGTCTCGCGGACATTGTGGTCCGTGATGAGCACGCCGATGCCGCGATCCTTCAGATGCGAGACGAGATCGCGGATCTCGCCCACGGCGATCGGGTCGATGCCCGCCAGCGGCTCGTCCAGCAGGATGTAGTTCGGCTGGCTGGCGAGCGCGCGGGCGATCTCCAGCCTGCGCCGCTCGCCGCCGGAGAGCGCGAGCGACGGGGAGCGGCGGAGATGGGAGATGCCGAATTCCGCCAGCAATCCGTCCAGCATGGTTTCGCGCCGGGCGAAATCGGGCTCGACCACTTCCAGCGCGGCGAGGATGTTCTGCTCGACGTTCAGGCCGCGGAAGATGCTGGCTTCCTGCGGCAGGTAGCCGATGCCCAGCCGCGCGCGGCGATACATGGGCAACTGGGTGATGTCCGCGCCGTCCAGCGTGATCGCTCCGGTATCCGGCTGAACGAGGCCGACGATCATGTAGAAGCTGGTGGTCTTTCCCGCGCCGTTGGGACCCAGGAGGCCGACCGCCTCGCCGCGCTGGACGGAGAGCGAGACGTTCCGCACCACCGGGCGCTTCTTGTAGCTCTTGCCGATGCCGTGGGCGACCAGTCCGGGCAGGCTGGGGGCGGGCTGGGCGGTCAGGGTCTCCGCCTCGGGGTGGAGAATGGTCTCGATGTCGCTCATGGCGTGGCGCTCTTGCCGGTGCCCGCGCTTTTACCCGTGCGCGGGGGGGCGCTGCTGCCGGCCTCGTTGGGGATGACCAGGCCCTCGATGCGCTGGCCGGCGGGCGGATTCATGACGGCCACGCCTGTCTTCATGTTCACGATCGCGGAGGCGCCGTTGTTCTGGTTCTGCCCGCTGGTGACATGGACATGGCCGATGAGCCGCGCGATCTGGGTCTTGAACATATAGACGCCGCGATCCCCCGTGGCGATCTCGTTGGGGGTGCGGAGCAGGACATGGCCCCAGCCATAGGCGCGGTCCAGCTTGGAGGTGCTTCCCAGCGGACCGTTATTATCGCCTCCCCCTTCCGCGCCGCCGCCCTTCGGCGCGGATGCGGGCGAGTCCGGCTCGCTGAAGGCGACCAGCACGTCGGCGCGGACGCGCTTGCCGTCATTGGTGGTGACGGTGGCGTCGCCGCGTCCGACGGACATGTGTTCCTTCGAGTGATATTCCAGCACGTCGCGGGCGGTCATCACGTCGTTGGGCGTGGTGATCTTCAGCCCCTTGCCGGTCATGACCATGACGCCCTGATCCATGTCGTAGAGCGCCTTGTCGCCCCAGGCCTGATCGGTCGTCGTATAGATATGGACATGGCCGAGCGCCTCGATGCGGTACAGCTCCATGTTGCCGCCCATCGTGCCGTTGCCGCCAGAATCCTGTTGAGAGTCTTGCTGGGCGTCCTGTTGAGTGTCCGGCTTGGGGGGCGCGTCGCCGGGGGCGGGGGCCTTCTTGCGCAGGAAGCCGATCAACTGATCCGCATCCACCGTGACGTCGCCGCGCACCGCGCGGGCGTGGTCGAGCATGGTGACGGTCTGGGCGTTGCGGTCATAGGTCTGCGGCCCGGCGGAACTCAGGAAGATCTGCTGGCCGTGGGACTGGTCCGCCGCCCCGGCGGGCGTCGCGGTTCCCGCCGGGGCGGCCAGAACCGCCGGAGCGGCGAGAAGCGGGAGGGCGGCAAGTAAGGCGTGGCTCCGGCGCATCATGGCGTGTGGGATTTCGGCGTGCGGGAGCCGGAATCGGCGCTGTCGTCGTTGCGTATCACCCGTTGCGGTCCCGTGAACTGGAGAATGCCTGCATGCTGATCGAGAAAATAGCCTTGCGCGTCCAGAATGCCAAACGGTCCTTCGGCATGGACGCCGTCATCCGACGCGACGACACTGCGCTTGAGGTCGATATCGGCGGTCGAGCCGTTCATCAGCGTGCCGTCATCGCGATAGAGCACGACATGGCCCCAGAGATTGAGCGTCTGTTCATGCTGCATGTACACGCCGTGATCGGCGCGGATATCGGCCCAGCCCGAGGCGCCGAGGAAGATATCGGCCTCGGGATCGGTGAGATCGACGCGGTCGGGCCCGGTCTGGTGCGTGAGGCGGGCGGTGATCATGTACGGTCGGCCATGCGTGTCCACCCCGCGATAGACCGCGCCCTCCATGTTCCCGCTTTCCACTTTCGTCCGTGCCATTTCCCGCAGGGCGGCGCGATTCTCGTTCATCAGCCGGGAGAGTTCCGGCCAGACGGCGATGGAGCCGAGCAGGAGCAGCGCAAGCCCGGGCAGCACCCATTTCGCCGCGTCGAGCAGCGAGCGGCGGCGGGCGAGATCGGCGGCGCTGGGCACGGGGCGGCTGTGCGCCCGCTCCTGAATCGCCTCGCGGATGGCGGCGAGGCGGGCGGGATCGCGCGCGAAATCCTCGCGTTGCGGCCGGGGCGGTGGCGCGTGGTCCCCGCCGTCCGTCACGTCACGCCCGCGCGCAGGAGGTCGTGGATGTGCAGGATGCCGAGGGGGCGGCCCGACTCGTCGAGCACGAACAGGCTCGTGACGGGGCGGGGGCGGGCGTTCATGACGCGCAGGGCCTCCTGCGCCAGCATGTCCGGGCCGATGGTCAGGGGATGCGGGTTCATCACCGCATCGGCGCGCGTGGTGGCGAGATCGCGATGCAGGGCGGGGCGGAGGTCGCCGTCGGAGATGAGCCCGACCATGCGTCCCGCCTCGTCCACCACGCCCATGCAGCCGAACGCCTTGCGCGTCATCTCCAGGATGACGCTGGAAAGGGGGGTCGCCAGACCGCCCAGCGGCATCGCATCGCCCGCATGCATCAGTGTGTGGACCGGGCGGAGCAGCTGGCCGAGGCGGCCGCCGGGATGGAAGATGCCGAAATCATTCGCCGTGAAGCCGCGCTGTTCGAGCAGGGCGACGGCGAGCGCGTCGCCGAGCGCCATCTGCATGAGCGTGCTGGTGGTCGGGGCGAGGCCCATCGGGCAGGCTTCCGGCGCGCGCGGCAGGACCAGCGTGATGCGGCTGGCGCGGGCGAGGGTCGACTCGGGCGCGGCGGTGAGACCGATCACGGCGAGATCGTGCCGGGCGGCATATTCGAGCAGCGCGACGAGTTCGCTCGTCTCGCCGGAATGGGAGAGCACGATCAGCACGTCATCCGGGCCGATCATGCCGAGATCGCCATGCGCCGCCTCGGCGGGGTGGATATAGAGGCTCGGCGTGCCGGTGGAGGCCAGCGTGGCCTGGATCTTGCGCGCGACATGGCCGGACTTGCCGATGCCCGTCAGAATGACGCGGCCCCGGCAATGCAGCACGCGCTCGACCACGGCGACGAAGGCATGGCCCAGCGGCGTCTTCTCCGCCAGCGCTTCCGTCAGCGCGCCAAGCCCGTGTCGCTCGGCGGCCAGGGCGCGCGCCGCGCTGGCGAGAATTCCGGCGGCATGAGGCGTCGGACCGCTGGAGGGGCAAGAGGCAGGCGGCGTCAACTCGGTCATGCCGGTGTCATCCCGCTTTATGACCGTGCGGTCAATCATTTGCGGCACTGGCATTTGCGATACGGGCATTTGTGGCACGGGAGATTTCTTCTTTTTCCGAAGTTGCCCAGCGGCTCGCGAAGAAACGGGCCCTGTCGTGCGGGGGGATGCCACTTGCGGCTTCCTGGCGGCCCGGATGCAGGGCCTTAATACCGCCTCGCCGCTCATCTGCGGGGCGTCGGACGTGCGGTGAAACTCCATGGCGCGCGGAACCCGGCGTTACGCGAGCATTATTTTCCCGCAATGTCGGGTCCTGCGTCGGTGCGAAGCGTGTCGGGTTCTGCCCCGGACCCGCAGGATTCTGGACCTCACCCGTTGAAAGTCAAGGGTTTCAAGGGGGCGAGTCGCCGGGGCACGATCATCGGCGACACAAGGATGACGCTTTCATGGCAATCGCCTATACTCCGAAGATTCGGGCAACTTCGCAGGGAAACTCACACGCCGATGTTGATCTATTCCGATGTTCTGGATCAGCCTGCCGCGTCGACGCCGCCAGATCCGGCGGCGGCTGACGCGTCGCGGGTGGCGCGGGCGGTGGACTCAGCCCATGCCGCTCTGGCCCGGCGCCAGAATGAGGATGGGCACTGGGTCTTCGAGCTCGAGGCGGACGCGACCATTCCCGCGGAATATGTGTTGCTGGAGCATTATCTGGACCGGATCGAGGATGCGCTGGAGCAGCGGATCGGCGTCTATCTGCGGCGGATTCAGGGCGATCACGGCGGCTGGCCGCTCTATCACGGCGGCGGTTTCGACATGTCGGCCTCGGTGAAGGCGTATTTCGCGCTCAAGGCGATCGGCGACGATATCGACGCGCCGCATATGAAGCGGGCGCGCGAGGCGATTCTGGATCGTGGGGGGGCGGCGCGGACGAACGTGTTCACCCGCATCCAGTTGGCGCTGTTCGGCGAGGTGCCATGGCGGGCGGTGCCGGTCATGCCGGTCGAGCTGATGCTGATGCCCAAGGCGGCGTTCTTCTCGATGTGGAACATGTCCTACTGGTCGCGCACGGTGGTGGCTCCGCTGCTGGTGCTGCGCGCCATGGAGCCGCGGGCGATCAACCCGCGCGGCGTTCATGTCCGGGAGCTTTTCGTGACGCCGCCCGAGGAGGTGACGGACTGGATTCGTGGACCCTATCGCTCGGTCTGGGGGCGGGTGTTCAAGCATCTGGACACGGTCCTGCGTCCGATCGAGCCGCATTTCCCCAAGGCTGTGCGGGAGAGAGCCATCAGGACGGCGATCGAGTTCATCGAGCCGCGCCTGAGCGAGGGCGGACTCGGCGCGATCTATCCCGCCATGGCCAATGTCGTGATGATGTATCGGGCGCTGGGCGTGCCGGATGACGATCCGCGCGCGGCGCAGGCCTGGCGGGGGGTCCGGGATCTGCTCGTGCATAATGGCGACGAGACCTATTGCCAGCCCTGCGTCTCTCCCGTCTGGGACACGGGACTGTCCGGTCTGGCCATGGCGGAGGCGTCCTCCGGCCCGGCGGGAACGGCGCGGGAGGAGACGCGGGCGATGCTGCGCAAGAGCATGGCGTGGCTGCGCGACCGGCAGATTCTCGACGTGAAGGGCGACTGGGCGATCAACTGCCCGGATGTGCGTCCCGGCGGCTGGGCGTTCCAGTACGAGAACGATCATTACCCGGACGTGGACGATACGGCGGTGGTCGGGATGCTGATGCATCGCGAGGACCCGGAGGGCAACGCCGAGGCGATCGAGCGGGCGCGCGAATGGGTCATCGGCATGCAGAGCCGTGGCGGCGGCTGGGGCGCGTTCGATATCGACAACGATCTGGAGGCGCTGAACCACATCCCCTTCGCCGATCACGGGGCGTTGCTCGATCCGCCGACGGCGGACGTGTCGGCGCGGTGCGTGTCCTTCCTCGCGCAGCTCGGGCGTCCCGAGGATCGTCCGGTGATCGAGCGCGGGCTGGAATATCTGCGCCGGGAACAGGAGCCGGAGGGATGCTGGTTCGGACGCTGGGGGACGAATTACATCTACGGCACCTGGTCCGTGCTGTGCGCGTTCAATGTGGCAGGGGTGCCGCATGACGATCCGGCGGTGAAGCGCGCGGTCGCCTGGCTGGAGGAGACGCAGCGGGCGGATGGCGGCTGGGGCGAGGATTGCGCCTCCTATGAAGGGGCCGATCCGGGGGTGTACAAGGAGAGTCTGCCGTCCCAGACGGCCTGGGCGGTGCTCGGGCTGATGGCGGTCGGCCGGCGCGACACCGAGGCGGTCCGCCGGGGGATCGCCTATCTCGTCACCATGCAGGACGAGGTGGGGGAATGGCATGAGCAACCCTATAACGCCGTCGGATTCCCGAAGGTCTTCTATCTCCGCTACCACGGGTACAAGCAGTTTTTCCCGCTGATGGCGCTTTCGCGCTATCGCAATCTGGGGCTGAGCAATACCGGCCGCGTCGAACACGGTTTCTGAGATGCTGGGTGCGCTGGTCGGGCTGACCGCGGAAGCGAAGATTCTCCGGGACGTCTTTCCCGCCATGCCGGTCGCCGTCAGCGGCGCGACGGAGGCGGGTGCGCGGAAAGGGGTCGCGGCGCTGCGGCGCAACGGGGCGACGGCGTTGCTGTCGTTCGGCTGCGCGGCGGGGTTGAAGCCGGAGCTGGGACCGGGCGCGATTCTCGTGCCGGAATGGGTGGAGAGCGGCGGGCGTCGCCATGAGGCCGATCCCGGGCTGCGGCGGCGCTTCGGGGCGGGACGGCCCGGCGTCGTTGGCGGCGGGATGGTGCATAGTCCGGTGATCGTCGCGACCGCCGCGGAAAAGGCGGCGCTGGCGCTGCGGTCCGGTGGCGCGGCCGTCGATATGGAGAGCGGCGTGGTGGCGGAGAGCGGACTGCCTTTCGGCGTGTTGCGCGTGGTCTGCGACGATGCGGCGCGCGATCTGCCGCCTGTCGCGCGCGACGTGCTGGCGGGCGGGCGGATCTCGCCTTGGCGGCTGATGGCCGGGCTGGCGCGTGCGCCGGGGCAGATCGGCGGCCTGATCGCCCTGGGCCGCGACGCCGCGAGGGCGCGGCGGGAGATCGCGCGGTTTCTGCGGTCCGTCGAGATGGATTCAAATCGGGATATTGCTGGAGGATGAGCGGGATGTCGGAACAGGAGCCAGGTCAGCGGACAGTGCCGGAGGGGATATTGTCCCTGCGGACCATGGCGATGCCGGGTGACACGAATGCCCATGGCACGATTTTCGGCGGCTGGATTCTGGCGCGGATGGATCAGGCGGCCAGCATCGCGGGGTCTCAGCGCGCGCGGGGCCGCTGCATGACGGTGGCGCTGAACGACATGCGGTTCATCAGGACGGTGCATGTCGGGAACGATGTCGAGATCTATTGTTCCCTGCTGAAGGTCGGACGGAGCTCGATGCAGTTCCACACCGCGCTTTGGGTGCATGCGCAGCAGGACGACACCCATGTGCTCTGCGCGGAAGGCGTGTTCGTGATGGTCGCGATCGACGAGGACGGGCAGCCCCGTCCCGTTCCGGAGGTTTAAAGACCGCCCGCCGCCGGCGAACCGATACGCGGAATGTCTCGCGGGGTCAGGGTCTAAGGCGCTTCCGGCGGAAATCTGTGAGCGCCCCTGCCGCGAGGCCGCCCAGCGCTCCGGCCGGGACGAGCCATGAGAAGGCGATCGGGCGGCCACCGAGTCGCACCATGGACAGGCAGGCGAGCAGGAGGATCGCGCACCAGAAACCGAGCCGCGCCGCGCGGGAGGTGGCGTGGGGGCGTGTCATCGCGAGCAGGAAGACGCCCAGCACAGCGCCGTAGCTGTAGGCCGTGATGGAGAAGGCGAAGAGCACGGCGGAACGGTTCGAGCCGCTGAAGGCGAGGGTCGCGCCCGTCAGCGCGCAGGCCCAGAAGCCGGTCACGATTCGGGAAAGAACGCGCGGGGAGAGGCGCGAGCGGGCGAGGATCGGCGCGAAATCGCCCATCACCGCGCCGGTCATCGCGTTCAGCGCGCTGGAGAGGGAGCCCATGGTGGCGGCGAGGATTCCCGCCACGAGGAGGCCCGAGAGGGCGGGCGGCAAGGTCAGGATGAAATCGGGGAAGAGGCGGTCCGGCGCGGCGAGGGGGGCGTCATGGTCGCGGGCGGCGAGCAGGACGCCGATCGCGGAAAGGCTCGCGAACAGCACGCCGACGAGCAGGGCGCTGCCGATCATCGCCGCCTGTGCGCCGCGCAGGGAGCGGGCGGCGAGGCAACGCTGGATCATGAGCTGGTCCGTGCCGTGGGAGGCGAGGGTGAGCAGCGCGCCACCGATCACGGCGGCGGCGAAGGTGAACGGGTCGGTGAAGGCCGGCTTGCCGCTGCTGAAGAGATGGGCATGGGCGAAGGCGGCGTGGAGCGTCGCGGGGGGAAGCCGGTGGAGCAGTGTTGCGATGCAGGCGAACGCGCCGGTCAGATAGAGCACGAGCTGGATCGAGTCCGACCAGATCACGGCGCGCAGGCCGCCGATGACGGTGTAGCTCAGCGTCAGCGCCATGAGGATTGCGAGAAGCAGGAGGCGTCCCGCCGGGCTTGCGATGTCCGGCAGGAAGCTGGCGGCGCAGAGGGCGGTGATGGGCAGCAGGCCCGCGAAGAGGCGCACCGCTTCCGCCAGCAGGCGCGAGATCAGGAAGGTGGCGGAGACGATGCGCTGGACGCCGGAGCCGAAGCGTCTCCCGAGGATTTCGTAGGCGCTGACGATGCTCCGGTCGCGGAACAGCGGGAGGAAGGCGGCGGCGACGATGACGCGACCGAGCAGATAGCCGCAGGCGAGGCCGACGAAGACGAAGGACTGGCCATAGGCGACGCCGGGGACGCTGACGACGGTCAGGGTCGAGGTCTCGGTGGCGACGATCGACAGGCAGATCGCCCAGGCGGGAAGATCGTGATGAGGGGCCGCGGGATCGCCGCCCTGGCGCCGGGAAAGGGCGATCGACACGAGCGGCAGCAGGAGGAGATAGGCAAGGATGACGGCGAAGGCGATCGGCATGAAGCATGGGTAGCGCGACGCGCGGAAGGTGAAAACGGCTGTCGTTCCCGGTGCCAGGCTCCGACGCTCTTTTTTGGGAAAAAAACGTCGATCCGGCAGCGACGTATCCCGACGAGACACCGCCGTTAAAGTATCAAAAGTCTTTTTGCTTCTTTTTCTTCAGAAAAAGAAGAAGACCCACCCTGGTTGCAGGACAAGGCCAGGAGTGCCCGAGCCTATTGTTTCCATGCACGGATCGTTTCAGAATGGAACGCATGAGTGTTGATCGGATGTGGCCGGGCCGCCGGGCCGTTCTGGCGGGGTTGCCTCTCCTGGTCGCGGGATGCGCGGCGCGGGGGCGGGAGGATCGGTTCGCGGCGATCGGCGCGCGGGTGCGGCGCGCCGTGGCCGAGGGGAAGACGCCGGGCGCGGTGGTCGCGGTGGGGCATGGCGGCGCACTGGTCTATCAGGGGGCGTTCGGCTCGCGCGCGCTGGTGCCCGAGCGGTTGCCGATGCGCTGGGACACGGAATTCGACATGGCGTCGCTGACCAAGGTGCTTGTCACCGCGCCCTGCGTGATGCGCCTGTGGGAGGAAGGGTTCTTCCGGCTGGACGATCCTGTGGCGCGCTACTGGCCGGAATTCGGGGCGAACGGCAAGAGCGGCGTCACCATCCGGATGCTGCTGACGCATTATTCCGGGCTGCCGCCGGATCTCGATCTGAAGGAGGCGTGGTCGGGGAAGGCGGCGGCGCTGGACCGCGTGGCGGCGTCAGGGCTCGATCACGCCCCCGGCACGCGCTTCGTCTACAGCGACATCAATTTCATCACGCTCGGCGTGCTGGTGGAGCGGTTCAGCGGCCAGCCCTTGCAGGACTATGCGCGCGAAATGCTCTTCGCGCCGATGAGACTGAGCCGGACACGCTTCCTGCCTCCCGATGCGTGGAAGCCGACGATCGCGCCGACGCAATATGACGAGCGGGGCGTGCTGTTGCAGGGCGTGGTGCATGATCCGACGGCGCGGCGCATGGGCGGGGTGGCCGGTCATGCGGGGCTGTTCTCGGACATGCACGATGTCTGCGTGTATGCGCAGGCGCTACTGGACCGGCTGGCGGGGCGGCCTTCGCCATATCCTTTGCGGCAGGCCACGCTGAAGCTCATGACGACGCCGCAGCAGCCTCTGGCCGGGGCGCAGGATCTGCGCGGGCTCGGCTGGGACATCGCCACCCATTATTCCTCGCCGCGCGGGACGGTGTTTCCGGTAGGGTCGTTCGGCCATACCGGCTTTACCGGGACGTCGCTGTGGTTCGATCCCGGCTCGGGGAGTTTCGTTGCGATCCTGACCAATCGCGTGCATCCGGACGGGAAGGGCAATGTGATCGCCCTGCGGCGGGACGTGGCGACGCTGGCGGGCGAGGCGTTGAGGGAGTCGGAGGCCGGCGTTTCCAGGCCCGAAGCGCTGGACAGGTGACTGAAGCAGGACGATCTTGCGGATCCTGACCCTATGAGATAGGGCATCGGTTCGGAGTTCTGCCCGAGTCCTTTGCCCGGGTCCGTTAAGTGATTTCGTGGCATTGTGCCTTCTGGCGCGGCCGATCTGGATCTCCGCTCAATGCCTCTTGAAGACCTCGCGCCACGTATCTGCATCATGGGGCCGTCCAATAGCGGCAAATCCACGCTGGCCGACGCCATCGGCCGCGCGCGCGGCTTGCCGATCATACATCTCGATCAGCTTTTTCATCGGCCGGGCACCGATTGGCAACCCCGCCCGGCGCCTGAGTTCATCGCGCTGCATGACGAGGCGATCAAGGGGGAGCGGTGGGTGATGGAGGGCAACTACTCGCGCTGCCTGCCGCAGCGACTGCAACGTGCAACGGGCTTCATCCTTCTCGACGTTCCCACCATGACGAGCCTTTTTCGCTATTTTCGTCGGTCATGGTTCGAATCGGACCGGCGAGGGGCGCTCGACGGGGGGCGCGACAGTGTGAAATGGGAGATGATCCGCCATATTGCGGTCGCCACGCGTGCAAATCGGCGACGCTATCAGGAGATGTTCGATCACCTTGACCTGCCCAAGGTCAAGCTGACGACGGTGCGGGAGCAGGCACGCTTTTACCGCGCGGCCGGTCTCCGCCGTTAGCCTCGACCTTGCCTCGCGCGAGGAGGCCGGTTGCCGGACGGCACTATTTTGCTCCGGTGGTTTTTTGTTCTTCAGAAAAGGAGAGGCTTGCATCGGGGTCTGGTTTGATCTAGGTTTATGGCATATTGCCACTGACGGGCGTCCGGATTTTTCCGGGCGCTTTTTTTATGCGGAACGTGATTTGATGACGGCTGAATCCATGATTGCCATCGGTGAGCCCGAGACCGGCGCGCGGCCCATGATCCGCCAGCTCGAGGATCGTGTGCTGCGGCTGGAGACGCTGGCGCGCATGCTGGGCGAACAGCAGGAGGCCCTTCGGGCGGAGATGCGTCAGGAGACGCTGTGCCTGCGCGACCAGATGAAGGCGCTGGAGAACAAGGTCGACGACTGGAACCGGCTGGTGAACACCAAGCTGGACCGGCTGATCGGCGGACGGACGGTCGTGACGGGGCTGATCACGCTCGTCACCTCGATTCTGGGAACGGGAATGGTGCATGTGGTGCTGTCGCTCGGCGCGGCGGGAGGGCCGCACTGATGGCCGGACTCGATATCGGGCAGCTCAAGCATATGGTGGTGGCGCCGATGCTCGCTTCCATGGGCCTGGACGGCGCGGCCGCGGTGAATCTGCTCACCGGAACGGCGCTCGTGGAGAGCGGGGCGATGTGGCTGCGGCAGAAGGCGGGTGGTCCGGCGCTTGGGCTCTGGCAGATGGAGCCCGCGACGCATGACGATTGCTGGGTCAATTTCCTCGACTGGCGGCGCGGTTCGCATCTGTATGAGGCGGTTCTCGCGTCGCTGGGCGGCGATATCGCCCGGTGCGGGCAGTTGGTGAGCAATCTGCGTTATGCCTGCGCGATGGCGCGGGTGAAATATTACCGTGCGCCGCCGCCGCTGCCCCAATGGGATGATCCGGTCGGGCAGGCGCTGTATCACAAGAGCTGGTACAATACGGCCCTCGGCGCGGCGGATGCGACGGCGAATGTGCCGCTGTTCCTCCAGGCGATCCGGGCCTGACGGCGGGGGCTGACCATGAGGAATGGTGAGCGGCGCCGGGGACTTGTTGCATCACGCTCCCGGCACCGCTCGGACTGTTAACGCGGGATTTGCGTCAAAATAGAGGCGGAGGCCTGAACTTGATGGATATTCATCTATGAACAAGGCCGGGAAACGGGCGGTCAGAGAAAGGAGACGGGGTCGATGTCGATCTCCACGCGCTCCTGTGCGCCGAGGCGCAACCCGGTGAGCCAGTGCCGCAGGATCGGCTGGAGCGCGATGGCGCGTGGGGCGCGGAGCAGCAGGCGGCGGCGATGGCGGCCGCGCAGCAGGGCGAGCGGAGCGGGAGCGGGACCGAGGATCTCCACGCCGGGCAGATGTGGGGCGTGAGCGCCGATGGCGCGCGCCAGCGCGTCGGCGGCCTCGGCGGTGTTCGCGCTGATGATCAGCGCCGCCAGACGGCCATAGGGTGGCCAGAAACCGGGGCGGCGCTGGGCGGCTTCCCGCGCCATGAAGGCGCGGTAATCGCCCGAGACGAGTGCTTGCATCACCGGGTGCTCGCCCACATAGGATTGCAGCAGCACCGTGCCCGGCGCATCCGCGCGTCCGGCGCGTCCGGCGACCTGATGGAGAAGCTGGACGGTGCGCTCGGCGGCGCGCAGGTCGCCGCCGCCCAGGCCCAGATCGGCGTCCACCACCCCGACCAGCGTGAGATGGGGGAAATGCCAGCCCTTCGCGACGATCTGCGTGCCGATGATGAGATCGACCTCGCGATGCGAGATGCGGCGGACGGCGTCGGCGGTGGCCTGCGGCGAACCCAGCGTGTCCGAGGCCATGACGAGGAGTCGCGCCTCGGGGAAGCGCGCGCGGCATTCCTCGAAGATGCGCTCGATGCCCGGCCCGATGGGCACGAGGCTCGAGTCCGCGCCGCAATGCGGGCAACTCGGCGGAATCGGCTCCGTATGACCGCAATGATGGCAGGCCAGTTCCTTCCGGGCGCGATGCTCCACCAGCCAGGCGGTGCAGTTCGGGCATTCCATGCGGAAGCCGCAGGCGCGGCAGAGCGTCAGGGGCGCATAGCCGCGGCGGTTGAGGAAGAGCATGACCTGCTCGCCGCGCGCGAACCGTTCTTCCATGGCCTCGGTGAGCAGTGGGGAGAGAAACAGCCCGCGCTCCGGCGGATGGGCGCGCATGTCGATCAGCGCGACATGGGGCAGCGTCGCCGCGCCGTGCCGCGCCGCGAGGGTCAGGTGGCCGTAGCGCCCGGCCTCGACATTGGCCAGGGTTTCGAGGCTTGGCGTGGCGGAGACGAGGACGACCGGAGCCCCGGCGATGCGGGCGCGGAGCACCGCCATGTCACGGCCATGATAGGTGACGCCGTCCTCCTGCTTGAAGGCAGTGTCGTGCTCCTCGTCGACGATGCAAAGGCCGAGATCGGGAAAGGGCAGGAACAGCGCCGAGCGCGCGCCCACCACGACGCGCGCCTGCCCGTCCAGCACGGCGCGCCAGGTGATCTTGCGGCGTTTCGAGCCGAGGGCGGAATGCCAGATGGCGGCCTGCGCGCCGAAGCGGCGGGCGAATCGCTCCGTCCATTGCGCGGACAGCGCGATCTCCGGCAGCAGCACCAGAACCTGACGCCCGAGGCGCAGCGCCTCGGCGACCGCCTCCAGATACACCTCCGTCTTGCCCGATCCGGTGACGCCTTCGAGCAGCGTGGCGCTGTAGGCACGGGCGCGGACGGCGGCGCGCAGGGTCTCGGCGGCGTGGTCCTGCTCGTCCGACAGGGTCACGCGGTGGAAATCGGGGTCCAGCGTGGCGAAGGGGGTCTCGGCGGGAATCGGAGCCGCCTCCAGCAGCCCGGCATCGGCCATGGCGCGGATCACGGCGGGGCTCGCGCCTGAGGCGGCGGAGAGATCGGCGGTGCCGTGCGGCGCGTTGCCGAGGGCGGCGAGCACGCGCAGCCGGGCGGGCGTCATGCGCAGGGATGCTGTGTCGGCGGAGCCGCGAACCCAGCCCAGGGCGGGTTTGCGTGGCTCGGTCCCGGCCGCGCGCAGGGCCATGGCGAGGACGAGGCCGGGCGGCGTCAGCGTATAGGCGGCGAGCCAGTCGATGAAGCGGCGCAGCGTGACCGGCAGCGGCGGGAGGTCGAGCGCGCCGCGCACCGGCCGGAGGCGCGCGGATGCGACGGGCGATTCCGGCGGCGGCGCGAAATCCGCCGGAACCGTGCTGTCGCGGTCCCAGACGCAACCGATTTCCTCCCGCCGCCCGAGGGGGACGCGCACGAGCTGGCCGGGCGGCGGCGTTTCCGGCGGCGGGGGGGCGAGATAGTCGAGCGGGCCGGGGAAAGGCAGGGTCAGGAGCACCGGGAGGCGAGCGCGATCGTCCCGCGCGGTCTCGCTTTCGCCATCAGGAACGTCTAGCGTCGGTTCGGCCATGATCCCTGCCGAATGCCCCCTCCCTTGCCGCAAGTCCAGCCCGTGCGTGTCATGAGCGCGCGGGAGGCGGCGGCCCGCTGGCTCGACTGGCTGGCGAAGGAGCGCCGGGCCAGCCCGCGCACGGTCGCCGCCTATGGCGCGGATCTGGGTCTGGCGCTCGATTTCCTGACCGATCATCTGGGCGGCCCGCCCGATCTGGCGGCGCTGTCCGCGTTGACCCTGGCGGATTTCCGGGCGTGGCTGGCGCATGAAACGCGACGGGCGGAGATCAAGGCCGAGCGGGGGGGGCGCGGAGATCATGACGGGCGGGCGCGCTCGCGGGCGCGTCGCGTTTCCGCCCTGCGGTCCTTTTTCCGCTATCTCGCCGAGCGGGAGGGGGTGGAGACGCCGGTCCCGGCGCTGCTCGTCGCCCCGCGAGTGAAAAAGAAGTTGCCGCGTCCCCTTGCGCGCGATCAGGCTGTGGCCGCGCCGGAGGAGATCGGCGCGCTGGCGCGTGACGGCATGGCGGAGGCGCGGGATGTTGCGCTGTTCACCCTGCTTTACGGCGCGGGACTGCGAATCGGCGAGGCGCTGGCGCTGGATGTCCGCGATGTGGGGACGGGCGGCGGCATGCTGCGCGTGACGGGCAAGGGCGGGCGAAGTCGGATGGTGCCGCTGCTTCCCGTCGTATCCGAGGCGCTCGCGCGCTGGACGCGGGTGCATCCCGCGCCCGCGCCGGACGCGCCGCTCTTCGTCGGCATGCGCGGCGGGCGGCTGGACGCGGCGGTGGCGCGGCGCTCCATTCGCCTCTGGCGCGAGTTGAGCGGCCTGCCCGACAGCGTCACGCCGCATGCGCTGCGCCATTCCTTCGCGACGCACATGCTGGAAGGCGGCGCCGATCTGCGCACGATCCAGGAATTGCTGGGGCATGCCAGCCTCTCCACCACCCAGACCTACACGCTGGCGAACGAGCGGCATTTGCTGGCAGTCTGGACGGCCGCCCATCCACGAGCCGGAACATCGTGAGCCGTCTGTTTTTCCTCATCCTCCTTCTGTTCTCGACCGTGGCCCGGGCCGAGACCTGTCGGCCCCATCTCGTGATGGAGGCGCCGTTGCGGCTGGACGCCCTGTTCTTCTCCGTGCCGGTGATGCTTGACGGGCATGAGGCGAGCATGCTGCTCGACACCGGCTCCGAAGGCAGTCTCGTCACGCCGGAGGGGGCGGGATTGTTGAAGCTGCCGCAGGATCGGCGGCATCTGACCATGCTCGAAGGCGGCAGCGGTCGCGGAACGCTTTCGCCCAATCTGATCGTCTCGTCCTTGCGGATCGGAACGCTTGATCTCGGCGCGCAGAGCATGCCGCTGGGGGCGTTGCCGGGTCTTCCGCTCATCACGCCGCCCATTCTGGGATTGCTGGGCGGGAATATCTGGCGGGGGTTGGACCTCGAACTCGATGCGCCGCATCATGTCGTGCGATTCTGGTCCACTCCGGCCGGGTGTGCGGACGCGCCGGACTGGGCGGGGGCTTTCACCACTCTTCCGGCGCGCCGGATCGGGGACCGGCTGCTGGTTCCGTTCGTGCTGGACGGGGTGCGGGGGATGGCGCTGGTGGATAGCGGCGCGCGGTCGCACATCGTTTCGCGCGATTTCGCCCATCGGCTGGGCGTATCGGACGCCGTGCTGGCGCGCGATCCCGGCGGCGTGACGAGTGGTGTCGATCTTCATGCGCGGCTCTATGCCTGGCATCGATTCGGCCAGTTGCGGCTCGGGAACGAGGTCTGGGACAAGCCCGTATTGACCGTCTCCATGATCCAGGACGGCGTGGACATGTTGCTGGGCGCGGACTGGTTCGCCCGGCGCGACGTATGGCTCGCCTATGCATCCGGGCGTGTTTTTGTGCGCGGCGAATGACGAAGATCCGGCTCGTCGAGGATATTGACCGCTGCGCTTTGGAGGCTCGCGAAGAGACTCCATCGCCAAGTCGAGAAGAGTCTGTGGTTCTTTCTTTCAAGTAAAGAACGCGCCGACCGCCATGCAGTATGACCTTATGTACGTTGACGCGCTTCCGTGGCGACGAGGCGAATCCAGGGATGGCGTTGCGTGACAAGCTCCACGACGCGCGCCTTGTGGCGGGCGCGTTCGGTCAGGCTGTTGGTCATCGAATCGTGGTGCGTGCGATAGTCGGCGAGGATTTCGGGGATGTGACGCCCGGTGATGCCCAGCTCCGCGAGGCTGCACCAGAGATCGTAATCCTCCCACCCCATGGCGTCGCGCGCGACGTAATAGCCCCCGGCGGCGGCCCAGGCCCATTTGGCGAGCATGGCCATGGCATCGACATGGTTGCCGCCGAGCAGCCGGGCGGGAGCGAAGGGGATATCGCCCAGCAGGGCGGGCTTCGTCGCGCCGTCGGGGTCGTCCGAGGTTGCCTTGCCCATGAGCGGGCCGTCCGCGCCGATCATGTGCAGAATCGGATAGGAGTAGCCGGTCTGATCGTCCGCCATCGCGTCCAGCAGCCGCGCGCAGGCTTCGGGCCTGAGGCGGTTATCGGCGTCGAGCTGCATGACGAAGGGCGTCTCGGCCGCGTCCATTCCGACATTCCGCGCGCCGCCGAGTCCGGCATTCTCCGCCGTCCGCAGCAGGATCAGCCGGTTGAAGCGATCGGCATGGCGCTCCATCCAGAGACGGGCGAGCGGGACGGACTCGTCGGTGGACCCGTCATCGACGACGATCAGATCCAGCGTGTCCAGCGTCTGGTCGCGCACCGAGTCCAGCGCGTCGAGAATATAGGCTGCATAATTATAGAGCGTGACGACGACCGTGACGCGCGCCGCGTCGAACCGATCCTGATGGAAGAGCGTCGTGCTGGCGGGAATGACGGGCAGGTCGCGGGGGCGGCGCGCCGCGCGGGCCAGGGCGGTTTCGGTGGAGAGCGCAGCCTGGATCTCGCGGTCCGGGCCGATGCCGTCGAGAATGCGCCGCAGACGGTGCGCCTGCGCCTGGGGACCGAAAGGCCAGAGCACGTCGTGATACGCGTCCCGCGCCATGATGCGGCGGCGTTCGGGATCGTCGATGAGGGCGAGCAGCGCGGCGCGCCACTCGTCCCGTGTCCCGGCCAGCAGCCCCGTGACGCCATGACGTACCACGCGGCGGAACGGAGCGGTCGGGGAGGCGATGCAGGCGGCTCCGGCGAGGGCGGGCTCGATATATTTGATTTCCGACTTCGCCTCGCAGAAGACATTCCCGGTTTCCAGCGGGGCGATCGAGATGTCGAATCGTGCGAATTCGTCCGGCAGCCGGTCGAGCGGCACCATGTCGCGCCATTCGATCTGCGCAGCGACGGGGGCGAGTTCGGGAAATTCTTCCATCAGCAGCACCGGGCGCTTGTTGCCGGCTTCCCGGAACAGGACGAGTCGCAGGGCCGGGCGGCTGAGCAGGAGTTCCGCGACGATCGGGCTGATCAGGGCGAAATCCCGCTGATGCGTGCGCGATCCGGTCGCGTAGCCGATGCGGATCAGGCCGTCCTGCTCCGCCGTCCATCGTCGCCGGGCAAGCCGGGCGCGGGCGAGGCTTGCGCTGTCGTAACTGTTGGGGACGAGTTCGGTATGGGTGAGCGTGACGCGCATGGCGTCGGCGAGTTCGAGCGTCGTGGCGAAGCCGAGATCGCAGCGCAGCATGGTGCGGCGCATGTCGGCGAAGGTGCGTTCGATGCGGTCTTCCGTCGCGCCGATGGAGCGGATGCCGTCGATGATGTCGGTTCGCGCCAGATGCGGGATGAAGACGAGATCATCCGCGTCGAAGATCAGCGTCGCGTTCTTCTCCTTGGCGAGGCGTATGAGAATATCGACATGCCCGCTGAATTCGACGCGCCAGAGATGCAGGATATCCGCCCACATCACGTCGTCGCCGCCGATCGCCGCGCAGGGCATCACGCGCGCCTCGTAGCCTGCGGCGCGGGCGGCGTCGGCGAGGCGGGTGCAGCGATACGCCATGCCGGGCGTCTCGGGCTCGCCCGCCACGAAGAGGATTCGGCGGGCGACGGGCGCTTCCGCCGGGACGCTACCGGATGCTTCGTTTGACGGCGCGTCTGGGACGTGAGGCGTCGCCGCCGGGAGGAGAGGCTGTTGCGGCCTGAAGAAGAGGCGTCGACCGATACGGTAGACCAGCCCGGGGCGGAGGGCGGCGAATCGTGCGGCGAGCGCGTCACGTGCCGCGGCGGCTTCGGCGAGGCTGCGCGCCAGGGCGTCGCGTTCCGCCGTGATGTCCGCCAGTTCCTGCGTACGGGCGCTCAGCGCGTGGGCGAGGGAGCTGTATTCATCGCGTTTCCGTTGCAGCTTCGCACTGAGATCCCGCAGGTCGAGCGTGGTGCGCCGCCCGGCTTCGAGCGCGCGTCGGGCCGTCTGGAGGTCGCGCCGCGCGGCGAAGGCAGCGTCGGCTTCACGCAGCCTGTCGCGAAAGACCTGACGCAGCAGGGTCTCCGCCGGGTCGAAGACGGCCTCCAGCACGCCCGTCGCGGCGGAATGCGGAGTGGCGAGCCAGCGTGTGGCGTCGAGGGGGAAGAGATGGGCCCCGTCAATGGCCGGAGCAAACTGGGCGCCGGCAAGGCCGAGCGTGAGACAGGCGGTTTCCCCGCCGCGCCGGAAACGGAGTCGCGCGCGGTGATCGGGCGTTGCGTCCGTCTGGACGTCGATCTCTCCGCCCGGCAAGTGCGCTCCCGCGAGCAGCAGCCGGGTGGGCCCGAGGAGCATGTGCAGGCGCTCGGGCAGCGTCACGGTCAAGGGGGCGTTGTCGCCCGCGCGGCCCAGCAGGCGGGCGAGGTAGAGGACGAGAGGCAGCGTGTCGGCGTCCGGCAGGGAAATCAAGGCGGAGGGCAGATCCGTCGAGCAATCTGTCACGGCATCTGTCGCCATCTCTCTGGCGTCGGGGTCAGTCATGGAGGTCGGCGCTTCGCAAGAATTCTGGACACGACTCCGTTGTCATGGAGCGGCACGTGGTTATCTATGCGCCCTGGCAATGAAACGGGATAGAGGCGAAATGGACGCAGGAACAGGGTTGTTATTAAATGTGTTATATATAACAATAGAAGTAATTATGGCTAAAAACGATCAACACTCTGAACGTTGATGATAATTTAACGTATTTTTAACGATAAAATGAATGTTCTCTCTTAGAAAACATAATTCTGTGGTATAGGCGCGTGAACTACATGACGACGGGATGAATAAATCTGTCTTGATTGATCGAATCCGATGAAAATCTGTTGCTATCCCGTCCAAGTATTAATATAGCTCATTGTGACAAGAGGCGGTGTGACGCCATGTCGTCTCATACGGGGTCTGTTCGGCAGACGAAGAGGAGCTTGGTTTATGGCGATCATCACGGTTGTCGGCGCATCGGGTGTTGCCGTTCAGGTTACGGTCGATGGCGGGACGTCGCAGCGTTTCGCTGAGGCGTATCAAAGCAGCGTGCTTTCCAGCTACAAGGGCGGCAATCTGACCGGGCTCACGCTGACCCCGGGCAGCAATGATGTGCCGAGCAGCGTCGCGGGGACGGTCCAGGGGATCGTAACCGTCGGCGGCGCATATTCCGTCACCGGAAGCATGTCGAACATCGTGGTGGGCTCGCTCGATACCGCCTCGTCCAGCGGCACTCCGCTCAACGCGCAGGTCACGGTCAACGCGGCGGGCAACACGGCCACCAACCTCTCGATCCTGAACGGCAATGCCGGCTCCAGCACCTTCGCCTTCGACACGGCGTCGGGCCAGTATATCGCGACGGCCGGCAGCAGCACGGCGGACGGGTCCAAGACCAGCGGGGAATGGAACTACGTCACCGGCTACAGCACCGCCAACGTGCTTGAGCTCGGGTCGGGCACCAACTACGTCGTGTCCGAGGGGCAGGACACCATTTCCGGCCTTTCGGGCACCGACACCGTCACCCTTCTCGGCGCCAGTTCGATGGCGACGCTCGGCTATGGCGCGGTGGTGGTGGATCTCGGTTCCACCAACGCCATTACCGTGGGCGACCAGAGCACGGTGTTCGGCGGCAATGGCAGCCAGGTGTCGTACGGTTCCGGCGCAGGCACGATCGTCGGCTCCCTGAGCGACACCATCTCCGCAGCCGGCAACCTCCAGGTCGTTCACGGCACGAGCAACGATATCGCGGCCAGCGGCGCCCTCACCTTCCTCAACGGCACGGGCACCACGACGATTTCCGCCGGTCAGGCGACGATCTTCGGCGCGGCCGGGCTGAATGCGATCGTTTCCACTTCTTCCGATACGGCTCTCGTGGTCGCGGGCGGCGGAGCCGAGACCATCAACGGCGCCTCGGCGTCCCAGGCGCTGCATGTCTTCGCCGGCACGGGTAACGACACCATTATCGGCGGCAGCGCGGCCAACACGCTGGTCGGCGGTACGGGCAACGCGACGCTGGTCGGCGGTTCCGGGGCGTCCAATCTCTTCGCGATCACCGATGGCGTCGCCGGCGGCAACTATACCATCGAGAATTTCGGCAGTGCGGCGGGCAACGTCATGGCTCTGTATGGCTATGGCTTGCAGAACAGCAGCGGCCTCCAGAACGTGCTGGACAACGCGACGGTGAGCGGCGGCAACACGACCATCGCGCTCAATGACGGGTCCAAGATCACTTTCGTCGGCGTGACCGATCTGAATCCGTCGAATTTCAATCTGAGCTGACACGACGTCCCGTCGTTCCGATTGTCATTTCAGAAAAGGCCGGTTCATTGAACCGGCCTTTTCTTTCTTCCCCCTGAGAGAAAGCGCTTTTGCTCTTTGACGGGCGAGTGATTTGGTCGGCGGCGAATTGGGTGAATTGCCCCAGGCATGAAGCGTTTCAGCACTCGTCCCGAAGATGATGGCCGCCGCTCTGTCGTCGAAAGCGGCGATCTCGACGCCAGCTATCGCGCCGGTTCGATTATGGCGGGATTGCGCACGGCAGGTCTCCGTGCCGAAATCGACGATCTGCGCCATTTGATGATGTTGCGTGAGCGTTCCCTGTCCTGGCGGATCACCGCGCCGTTGCGATGGGTCCGTTCCGCCAGCCTGGGGCGTCTGCCATCGGGCCGTCCCTTGCGCGAAGCGCCTTCCCGCCTGGTGGCCCTGCTGCGGCAAGGCGGAATCGCGGCGCTCCCCGGTCTGCGGCATTTCAGGGGGCGGGCGAAGAGACGCCTCGCCGCCTCGACCGAAGATCTGACGACACGTCTCTATGGCGCCGCGGTCGCGCCACAAAAGTCGCTGCTCTCGCCGCATGTCGTCATCATCGCGGAACTCAGCCTGCCGCAATGCGCGAAATATCGCGTCTGGCAAAAGCGCGATTTTCTCGAATCGCTCGGCTGGCGGGTCTCGGTGGTCGATTGGCGGCAGATGGATGTCGGCTGGGCCGCACTGCAATGCGCGACGGAGGTGGTGTTCTACCGGACGCCCGCCTTCGATTCGGTCGCGATGTTGGTGGCGGAGGCGCATCGGCTCGGGTTACGGCCCCGCTGGGAGGTCGATGATCTCATCTTCGACGCAAGCGAGTATCGGCAGAACGGGAATATCGCCTCCCTGCCGGACGAGGAGCGCGATCTTCTTCTCTTCGGCGTGCGGCTCTTCCGTGCATGCCTGCTCGCCTGTGGACGTGGCATCGCCTCGACTCCCGCTCTGGCGGACGCCATGCGGGCGGAAGGCGTCGTCGACGTCGCGGTGATCGAGAACGCACTGGACGGTCAGACCATAGATTTCGCCGAAGAGGCACGCCGCGCCGCACGCAGGGACGGCGGCGTGGACCGCGATCGGGTCTGGGTCTGTTACGGCTCGGGGACCAATACGCATGACGCGGATTTCCTCCAGGCGGTTCCGGGGTTGCTGGAGGCGATGGCGCATCATCCGGCATTGTGCCTGCGCGTCTTCGGCGAGGTCACCGTGCCCGCCGCTTTCGAGAGATTCGGCGACCGGGTCGAACGGCGGACCGGACTCGATTACCGCCGTTATCTTCACGCCCTGGCCGAAACGGATATCGCCATTGCGCCGCTCGAAGCGACGACATTCAACGACGCGAAGAGCAATATCAAATATCTCGAAGCCTCTATTCTCGGCCTGCCGTCCGTCTGCTCGCCGCGCGCTGCATTCCGCGTCATCCTGACGCATGAGGAAAACGGATATTTCGCGGAGACCGATCGGGATTGGGCCAAGGCTCTGGGACGCCTCGCCGTAGACGCCGACCTGCGCCGCTCCATGGGCGAGCGGGCGCGTCGGGACGTTCTCGCCCGCTATGCGCCGGACGCCGTGGCGGCGCGGCAGGTGCTCCCCGTCTTCGGGCCGCCCGGCGTGTTTCCGCCGGAGCCGGAGCGGCTGCGCGTCGCGATGGTAAACGTCTATTTCAAGCCGCGATCCTTCGGCGGCGCGACCATTATCGTCGAGGAGATGAGCCGCCGCCTGCGCGACCGGAGCGTGACTCTCGCGGTGTTCACCGCCGCCGCGTCCGGGAGGGATGGCGAGACGAGGCCGTGCCGGTATCGTGTTGACGGCATCGACGTCATGGCCGTCCCCGCCGCGCCGGATCGTGATGCACTCGGGGAACTCGACAACCCCGACGCGGCGAACGCCTTCGCCGAATGGGTGGAGGCGTTCCGTCCGGATCTGGTGCATCTCCATGCGGCGCAGGGGTTGGGCGCGGGCCTGTTGCGCGTGTGCGAGGAGCGCGGCATCCCGTATGTGGTGACGGTGCATGACGCCTGGTGGCTATGCGACCGGCAGTTCATGGTGCGTGCGGATGGGCGGTATTGCTTCCAGACAACCATCGACCCGCGCATCTGCCAGCAATGCGAGCCTTTCGCGCGCCATCTGACGCAGCGGGCGGCCATCATGGGCCATGCCCTGCGGCGGGCGGCGCTGATTCTCAGCCCGTCCGAAACGCACCGGCAGCTTTATCTCGCGAATGGCGTGCCGCCGGAAAGGATCGTGGTCAACCGCAACGGTTTCCGCTGGCCGGAACGGGTGCGCGCGCCACGCCCTTTGGGCGCGCCGCTGCGCTTCGGCTTCGTCGGCGGGACGGAGAACATCAAGGGATACCAGTTCCTGCGTCAGGCGGTCGCGCGTCTCGACCGTGCCGACTGGTCGTTGGCGATCGTCGATAACAAGCTCAATCTCGGCATCCGGTCGATCGACCCCGGGGACTGGCGGATCAGCGGAACATTGCAGGTTCTTCCCGCCTATACGCAGGAAACGATGGACGATTTTTACGACGGCATCGACGTGCTGCTCTTTCCGTCGCAATGGAAGGAGAGCTTCGGCCTGACGGTGCGCGAGGCGCTGGCGCGCGATGTCTGGGTGATCGCCACCGCGCCGGGCGGGCAGGCGGAGCCGATCGAGGACGGGGTGAACGGCACGCTGATCCCGCTCGATGCGTCGCCCGAGGCGCTGACGGCGGCGATGACGGCGCTTCTGGAGCAGGCCGCGCGGTTCGAACACTATCGCAACCCGCTGAAGGACCGGCTCTCCGATTATGAGACACAAGCGGATGAGTTGCTGGAGATCTATCGCCGCATCCTGAACTGACCGGCCGCGAGCCGCGTCAGGGCGAAGACGCGGTCCTCCGAGGCCAGCGCCTGCACCAGCTTGCCCCGCCAGGTGGCGCGGCGTGCGGACGGGCGGCTCGGATGGGCTGCGAGATACGCTTCGATCCAGTCGGGATCGAAGAATGCCGGATCGGGGATCATCGCGCGCCAGCCCTCGACCCCCTGGATGGCGCTCGGATTGTCGCGCAGCAACTCGGTCTTGATGAAGGGCGCGTGACCGGAGCGCAGCACGCTCCGCCAGTCCGTATGCATGGGATTGGTTGCGATCAGCCGGGCGAAGCCGCGCGTGCCTGACCAGCTCGCGCCCTTTCTCAGCCCGGCGGCGGTGATCGCCAGCCCCAGCCCGAGTTCGCCATGCAGGACGATTTCATCCTTGCTCATCGCGTTGAATGGCTGGGCGAAGATCCGGATGATGGCGGGATGACGGAAGGCGGCGCCGGTGAAGTTGACGAACCAGGACTGGAGATGGTCCACCACCGCGCGGGAATGAACCATGCCCCAGACATCGTAATCGCCGCCGCGCATGTGTTGCACGATCGGCGCGAGCGGCTGGAGCGGGCCGAACACGCTGTCATTGGCGAGCAGGATTTCATCGGCCGTGTCTGTGATGCCCCGCATGACGAGGAATTGCCAGGCGCCGAAATCGAGGCCGCCATTCGGGCGTGCGTGGAACTGGACGGGCAGGTTTTCGATTCCCGCGCGCAGTTGGGTAAGGGTGGCGACATCCGGCGTCTCGCGTCCGGACAGGGCGACGTGGATGGTGTAGCCGCAGGCGGCGAGTTGACGCAGATAATGGCGCGTCTGGGGCGGCAGGCCCGGAGCGGGATCGTATTGTGCGAAAAGGCAGATGCGTTTCACGATGCGCGCCGTGCGAAAAGATGTTTTATTCTGATTTCATAACAGATCGAACGATCCGTTGTGATCCGCCGGTGCGTCGGCGGAAAGAAGCACATGATCTGCACGGGAGTTTTCATGAGCAAGGCTTTCATCGCGTCTGTCATCCAGGAATCCATGCACTGCACCGGGGTGGCGGCCAATCGGGCCGCTGGCGATCTGATCGCCGCGATTGTGGCGGAATTGAAGAGGGAAGGCGGGTTCACCCTTCCCTCATTCGGCACGTTCACGGTTCACAAGCTGAAGGCGCGCAAGGCGTTGAATCCGCGCACCGGCGAGCCGGTGAAGGTCAAGGCGAGAAAGACCGTTCGCTTCAAGGCGAGCCCGAACCTGCGGAAATCCGTCTGACTTTCATGTCGCGTCCGGGCGTGATTTTCGAGCGCGGTCCGGGCCCGCAAGCCCCGCATGGCGATTGTCAGACGTCGTGGACGGTGTCGAGATCGCCGAAGCGGGTGAACTCGCCCTCGAAATACAGCGGAATGGTGCCGGTGGGCCCGTGACGCTGCTTTTCGAGGATCAGCTCGGCCTTGTTATGGACGAGCGCCATCTTGCGGTGCCATTCCTCCAGCGCGGTCTGGTATTTGTCCATGCTGTCAAAGGCGCTGTCCTTGGGCATGCGCTGCTGGAGATAATATTCGTCTCGATAGACGAACATTACGGCATCGGCATCCTGTTCGATCGAGCCCGATTCGCGCAGATCCGACAGCATCGGGCGCTTGTCCTCGCGGCTCTCGACCTGGCGGGAAAGCTGCGACAGCGCAATGACCGGCACTTCGAATTCCTTGGCGATCGCCTTCAGCCCCTGCGTGATCATGGAGATTTCCAGCACGCGGCTTTCCGGACGGGTGCCGAGCGCGGGGCGCATGAGCTGGAGATAGTCCACCACCACCAGCGCGAGCCCCCGCGTGCGTTTGAGCCGGCGGCAGCGCGTCCGCATGGCGGAGAGGGAGAGGGCGGGGGTGTCGTCGATATGCAGTGGCAGCGTCGCGAGTTCGCGCGAGACGCGGACGAAGCGGTCGAACTCCTTCTGCCCGATATCGCCACGGCGGATTCGCTCGCCGGAGACCTCGGCCTGTTCGGAGAGGATACGGGTGGCGAGCTGCTCTGCGGACATTTCGAGCGAGAAGATCGCGACCGCCCCGCGCGGCTTCTCGCCCTTTTCCCCCGCCTCGCGCTGGATCGCGCGGGCGGCGGAGAAGGCGATCTTCGTGGCCAGCGCCGTCTTGCCCATGGCGGGACGTCCGGCGAGGATCAGCAGGTCGGACGGATGCAGCCCGCCGGTCTTCTTGTCGAAATCGCGCAGGCCGGAGGTCAGGCCGCTGACCTCGCCCGTGCGGTGGAACGCCTGCTCGGCGACTTCCAGCGCGCCGGTCAGGGCCTGTTCGAAGGTGACGAAGCCGCCATCCTGCCCCTTGTCGGTGGCCAGCCTGAACAGGGTCTCCTCGGCGAGGCTGATCTGGGTCGGGCCGTCGGTGCCGTCCGCCATGCCGTAGGCGTTGTTGACGATAGTCTCGCCGATCTCGATGAGCTGGCGGCGCACCCAGGCGTCATGGATCGCGCGGCCGTAATCGCCCGCATTGACGATGCCCACCATCGCGGTGAGCAGGCGCACCAGATATTCGGTGCCGCCCAGCTCGTCGAGCAGGCCGGTATGCTCGAATTCCGCGCGCATGGTCACGGGATCGGCCAGCATGCCGCGATCGATCCGGCGGGCGATGGCTTCGTAGATCCGTCCGTTGAGCGGGCTGGCGAAATGGGCGGGACTCAGGAAGTCCGAGACGCGCTCATAGGCCTTGTTGTTGGTCAGCAGCGCGCCCAGCAGCGCCTGCTCCGCCTCGCTGTTGGCGGGAGGGCTCCGCCGCAGCAGGGCAGTCAGCGCGCCGCCCTCTTCCGGAGGGGCGGCGGAGGCAGGGGAGGAAAGATCGTTCATGGTCACGTCGCCTCCCTATCACGCCGCGGGGCGGCTTGAGAACAGAGCGAATGGGTCCAGCCGTTCATCCGACCCCGCGATCGCCAGAGCGCGGCCACTTTCAGACGGGCGCAGGGCGGAACACGGCGACACGGCGATGAAAAGACGCAAGCTGACACGTGCGACGGTTGCGCGGGCGGGCGGCTTTGGGCAGGGTGAAGGTCCTCAAAGCCCGGAGCCTGAACGCGTGATCCCCGAGCCCGACCATTCCGTTCTCTCGCCTCTTCTGCTGCAGGGCCGCCATTTCGACGCGTTCCTGTTCGATATGGACGGCACGATTCTGACCTCCATCATCGCCGCCGAGCGCGTCTGGGGCGCGTGGGCGCGCCGTCATGGCCTCGATGTCGAGCGCTTCCTGCCCACCATCCACGGCGTGCGCACCGAGGAAACCATCCGCCGCAACCGCCCCGATCTGGATGCCGGGGCGGAGGCGCGCTGGATCACGGAGCGGGAGATCGAGGATGTGGAAGGGATCGACGAGATTCCCGGCGCGGTACGCCTGCTGCGCGCCCTGCCGCCCGAACGCTGGGCCATCGTCACCTCCGCGCCCCGCGCCCTGGCCGAGCGCCGCATCGCGGTCGCGGGCCTGCCGATGCCGCGCATTCTGATCGCGGCGGAGGATGTCAGCCGTGGCAAACCCGCGCCCGACCCGTTTCTGCTCGCCGCGCGGAAGCTTGGCGTGGACCCCGCGCGCTGCCTGGTGTTCGAGGACGCCCCGGCGGGTGTCGCCAGCGCCGAGGCCGCCGGCGCGACGGTGGTGGTCGTGACCCATACGCACCAGCATCCGATTCATATCCTGAGCGGCGCGGACCACGCCTCCATCCCGCATTACCGGGATCTCGACGTCGTGGTGAGCGCGGATGGCACGCTGGGGCTCGAGGCGCGCACTCCATGACCCGCGTGTCATAAAACTTCGCCAGAAGTTACATCAAACTATCACACCGTTCATGAAGCCGATCCTCTAGAAACGGCCTGTATCCTTCCGATCACGGGTTTTCACCGACGATCACGAGGCCGGCACCATGGACTACGAGCCTTCCGCTTCCGGTGTGACACGCTACCGCGCCCTGTTCATCTCCGACGTGCATCTGGGAACGCGCGACAGCAAGGCGGCGCTGTTGCGCGACTTCCTCGCCAGTTCACGCTGCGAGACTCTCTACCTCGTGGGAGACATCATCGACGGCTGGCGTCTGCGGCGGTCCTGGTTCTGGAACGACGATCATGACTCTCTGCTGCGGCTGATCCTCCAGATGGCGGCGTCCGGCACCGAGGTCATCTATATTCCCGGCAATCACGACGAGATGTTCCGCTCCTGGCTGCCGCTGGGGCTGAAAATCGCCTCCATCCGCATGCAGGAACGGGCGATCCATGAAGCAGCGGACGGCCGGCGCTTCGTCGTGCTGCATGGCGATGAATTCGACAGCGTGGTGCGCTGCGCGCCGATGCTGGCCCATCTCGGCGACTGGGCCTACGCGCTGGCCCTGTGGCTCAACCGCTATCTCGCCGCGATCCGCCGCCGCCTCGGCCTGCCCTATCGCTCCTTCTCCGCCTGGGCGAAGCGCCATGTGAAGGAGGCCGTCAAGGCCGTGGACCGCTTCGAGGAGGCCCTGGCGCAGGAAGCGAAGCGCTGCGGCGCGGCGGGCGTTATCTGCGGTCATATCCACACGCCGGAGATCAGGACGATCGACGGCAGCCTCTACATGAACACGGGCGACTGGGTGGAAAGCTGCTCCGGCCTCGCCGAGACCATGGACGGGCGCTTCATCCTCGTCAGCGGGCTGGAGGAGCAGCGTCATCCCGGCGCGCTTCCCTTCCGCCGCGCGCCGCGCTCCCGTTCCGGCGAAGCGTTCGCCGATGAGTCCGTTCCCGGCGATCCCTGGCCCCGCCCGGCCCTGACGCCCGCGGCCTGATCCTTCTCCGGAGTCCAGGGTTTCGATGCTTCCATCCTCGTCGCGCCGCATCCTCATCGCCACCGACGCGTGGCTGCCTCAGGTCAACGGCGTGGTCAGGACCATGACGACCGTCATCGACGGGCTGCGCCGTCGCGGTCATGACGTCCGCCTCGTGCATCCGGGCGATTTCCGCTCCGTGCCGTGCCCCGGCTATAGCGAGATCCGCCTCGCCTATGATGCCGCCTTCCGTTTCGCCCGCCTCGCCGACGCGTTCGATCCCGAGATCGTCCATATCGTGACGGAAGGCCCGGTCGGCATGGCCGCGCGACGCTGGGCGCGCAAACGCGGCTATCCGTTCACCACCTCCTATCACACGCGCTTCCCCGAATATCTGCACACGCGCACGCGCCTGCCGCTCTCCCTGTCCTATGGCGTGCTGCGCCGCTTCCACAACGCGTCCGTCGGCACGATGGCGGCGACGCAGACGCTGATGGACGATCTGCGCGGGCGCGGCTTCCGCCATGTCATTCCCTGGACGCGCGGCGTGGACATCAGCCGCTTCTCGCCCGGCGCGCGCCGCGACCTGACGGCGGAACTCGGCGTCGAAGGGCCGATCTGGATGAATGTGGGGCGCGTGGCGGTCGAGAAGAATCTGGAGGCGTTCCTCTCGCTCGATCTGCCGGGCACCAAGGTCGTGGTGGGGGACGGACCGCATCTGCCGCATCTCAAGGCCCGATTTCCGGCAGCCGTGTTTCTCGGCCGCCTGGACGACCGCGATCTCGGCCGCACCTATGCGGCGGCCGACGTGTTCGTCTTCCCCAGCCTGACGGACACGTTCGGGCTGGTGATCCTCGAAGCGCTGGCCAGCGGAGTGCCGGTGGCCGCCTATGACGTGATGGGGCCGCGCGACATCCTGGCGGGCGTCGAGGGCGTCGTCGGGGCGACGGGGCGGGATCTGCGCGCTGCCTGCCTGTCGGCGTTCGGGGCCGACCGCGCCGCCTGTCGCGCCCATGCGGAGCGCTTCACCTGGGAAGCCTGCATCGACATGTTCGAGCGCGCGCTCGTGCCGGCCAAGGATAGCCCGAGCCTGCCGGCCGAGCGGGCGAATCGCGCCGACGCGGCCTGACGCCGCATCAGCCCATCAGCAGCATCGCGCCCGCCACGAGCGCCATCAGCGCCGTTCCGCCCCAGCCGAGCGCGAGCAGCCAGCCGCGAATGGCGAACGACCCCATCACCTTGCGGCTCGCGGCCAGACCCACCACGAGCGCCATGATCGGCACGGCGAGCACGCCGTTGATGACCGCGCTGAGATAGAGCGCCCTTACCGGCGAGACGGGCAGCACGTTCATCACCAGGCCCGCGAGAGTGGCGGCGACGATCATGCCATAGAAGGCACGCGCCTCGCGGGGACGCCGGTCCAGCCCCGTCGGCCAGCGCCGCATCTCCCCGACGGCATAGGCCGCCGATCCGGCCAGAACGGGCACGGCCAGCAGCCCGGTGCCGATGATGCCGAGCGCGAAGGCCGCGGAAGCGAAGCGACCCGCGAAGGGACGCAGGGCCGAAGCCGCCTCGGCGGAGGTCCGGATGTCGGTGACGCCATGCACATGGAGCGTGGCGGCGGCGGTGACGAGGATGGCCAGCGCGGTGAGATTGGAGAACCCCATGCCCATCATGGTGTCGATCCCGATCCGGCGGAGCGCGCGCGGCCCCTGGGCCGGGGCGTCCAGCAGATCGGCGCGGCGGGGAAAGACGTGCAGGTCCTCCACCTCTTCCGACGCCTGCCAGAAGAACATGTAGGGGCTGATCGTGGTGCCGAACACTGCCACGACGGCCGTCACCCGCCCCATGTCCCATGGCCCCGCCGGCCAGAGGAGGCCGGTCAGCAGCGTGCGCCAGTCGATCGGGACGCAGAACAGCACGCCCGCGTAGATCAGCAGCACGGCGGCGAGCCATTTCAGCACGGAGACGTAGCGCGCATAGGCGATGCAGAGTTGCATCAGCACGCAGAGCAGCGCCAGGACCACCACGACCGGCGCGCGCGGGACGGGAAGGAGCAGGCCGACGGCGTCGGCCATGGCGCCGAGATCCGCGCCGAGATTGATGGTGTTGGCGACGAGCAGCAGCGCCACCGCGCCGCCGCCGACCCATGGCGGCGCGTAGTCCGCCAGCGTTCCGGCGACGCCGCGGCCCGTCGTGCGTCCGATCCGGGCGGAAATCTCCTGGATCGCCACCATGAACGGGAAGGTCAGCAGCAGCGTCCAGCCCAGCCCGTAGCCGAATTGCGCGCCGACCTGCGCGTAGGTCGCGATGCCGCTCGGATCGTCGTCCGACGCTCCGGTGATCAGCCCCGGTCCCAGCACGCGCAGAAGACGCGGACGGGACGGTCCGACGACGGGACTCGGTTCCTCGGGGTCCGCCTGAAGGGTCATGTCCGGCTCCGGAGACTGGTTTCCGCCGCCGCGATGGCGACGTGCAGCGCGTCGTACAGCGACTCGTCTCCCAGAACCGGAAGAATGCGGTGGCGCTGCATGTCCGCCCGCAGCCAGACGCTCACCCGCCCGAAATACAGCACGATGCCGTTGTCCCGCAGGCGCGAGACGAGTTCCCTGAGCATGACGGCGGCGCTGTAGTCGAGATCGGTGATCGCGCTCGCATCGACCACGACCGCGCGCACGGGATGCGGGGCGGAGGCGATCAGCGAGGTCAGATCGGCCTCGAACCTGTCGCAATTCGCATAGAAGAGATCGGCGCCGAAGCGGTAGATGATCAGCCCCGGCGCGGTGTCCGTCCCGGGCCGGCAGTTCATCGCCTCGTAGCCAAGATGCGGGCCGCGCGGGACCAGTACCGCCGTATGCGGACGATAGCTGTGCCGCACATGGCGGAAGAGCGACAGCATGATCGCGACCAGCACCCCCTGCTGCACGCCCACGCCGACGACGACGGCGGCCGTCACGAGCGCGAGCGCGCACTCGCCGGGGCTCTCGCGCCGGATCGCCAGGAGGCTGCGCAGGTCGATCATGTCCAGGCCGATGACGAAGACGATGCCCGCCAGCACGGCGCGCGGGATGAAATGCAGCGGGGCGGTGGCGAAGAGCAGCACCAGGGCGGTGACGAGCGCGAAGACGATCTGCGCCCGCTGGCTGCGCGCGCCGGCGCGCAGGGCGACGGAGGTCTTGGTCGGGCTGCCGTTGACGATGAAGGCCCCGCTGAACGCCGCCGCCGCATTGGCGCAGGCGAGGCCCAGCAGGTCGGCATCCTCGTCCAGCGTCTCGTGGAAACGCTGGGCGTAGGCGCGGGCCGTCGCCGCGCTCTGGGCGATGACGACGAAGACGCAGGAGGCGGCCACGGGGGCGATGGCCAGCGCGTCCTTCCAGGAGACCAGCGGCAGGACCGGGCGGGGCAAGCCGCCCGCGACCGGGCCGATGGTCTCGATCCCGCGCGCCGAAAGACCAAACTGCGCCTCCGCCACGATCCCGCCGATCACCAGCAACAGCCCGGCGGGGACGCGCGGCGCATACCGCCCGGCCAGAAGCAGCAGGACAACGGTGCCGCCGGCCAGCGCGGCGCTCGGCCCGTGCGCCTGCGGGGCATGCATCAGCGCGTCCCGGAGTTGACTCAGCGAGGCGTTGCTCGTCTGCGGCAGGCGGAGCATGTCATGCAGCATGGCGATGGCCACCTGCACCCCGACCCCGCTCAGGAAGCCGACGAGCACCGTGACGGACAGGAAATCCGCCAGGAATCCGAGGCGGAACAGCCGCGCGATCAACAGGGACGCGGCGGCCATCACCGTCGTCGCGGCGACCAGTTCGATATAATGCGCGCTCGCCGGCGGGGCGAAGGGCGCGAGACCGCTGGCGAGAATCGCGGCCGTCGCCGAATCCGCCGCCACCACGAGGTGACGCGAGGAGCCCACGCAGGCGAAGACGACGAGCGGGAAAAGGGCGGTATAGAGCCCGGTCACGGCGGGCATGGCCGCGATGCGGCTGTTGCCCACCACCGCCGGCAGATTCATCGAGGCTTCGGAAACGCCGGCGAGAGTTTCGCGCCACCACGAAGCGCGGGGCGAATCGGGCGTTCCGGCAGGCGTGGCCGTGTCGGTCATGCACTGCTCATAGCGCAGACTCCGCCTGTCCTGTCATCCCGCCGCGACGCGAATAAAATTTTCCTCATTCCCGAAGAACCGCAAACCCCGCGCTCTTCCATGTCGTTGATGCAACGGTGCACCCAGAGTTGGACATGAGGAGGTTTCATGCGCAGGACAGTGACTATCAGTGCGGTGGTGGCGCTCGCCGCCCTTGCGGGCTGCGAATCGACGCGGGCGCTCGTCACGGAGAAGGAGGACCATCTCGCGGCGGCGGGCTTCATGGTGCAACTCGCCAACACGCCGCAGCGCGCCGCCATGCTGAGCCGCCTGCCCGCCCATCACTTCCTGCGGCGCGTGCATGGAAACGATCTGCATTATGTCTATGCCGATCCGACCGTCTGCGACTGCCTGTATGTCGGCACCCAGGCGGCCTATGACCGCTATCGCCAGTATCAGCAGCAACATGCCCTCGCCAGCGAGGAGCAGATGGCGGCGTCGGATTATCAGGATGCGTCGTGGAACTGGGGCATGTGGGGGCCGTGGGGACCGGGCGACGGCTTCGGCTATGGTCCGGGCTGGGGAATGGGCTGGTAAATCATCGACCTGCCACGGTGCCTCCCGAATCTCGACACATTCCGGGGCGACTCTCCGGTCGCTCCGAGAATGGGGAGGGATGACAGATGCGACCGACTGCCTATGCGATCGTCACCATCAGTTGGCTCATTGCCATGGCGATCTTCTGAGAGAGAGAGTTTCGGGCGCGGGTGAGGCGATCACCCGCGCATAAGTCCGGCTTCCGGCGACGAGCGGAAGCCGGGAAAGACCTGCGCCAGCGCCGTGCGGCCCAGGCCCAGATGATCGCGCAGCACGCCGCATGCGATCGCGCGCAGGTCCGTGGTGGGGGCGAGATCCCGGTTCTCGAAAAGCTGCCCCTGCCGCAAACCCGGCCAGGTGCCGCCGACCCGCCCGCCCGCGACGGAGCCGCCCAGCAGGAAGGCGATCGTCGCGGTGCCGTGATCCGTGCCGCCCGTGCCGTTCATCCGGACCGTGCGGCCGAATTCCGTCATCACGAGCACCACGCTACGTTTCCAGACCGGGCCCAGCGCGTCGCGGAGTGCGGTGATGCCGGAATCGAGCTGGGACAAGGGCCCGTTCAGCCGCCCCTTCTGTCCCGCATGCGTGTCCCAGCCGCCGATTTCCAGCGCCGCGACGCGCGGACCCTTCGGATCGGCCAGCAGCCCGCCCGCCGCATGGGCGAGAATCTCGAAGCTCCCCGGCTTGCGGTTCTTCTGATCGCCCTCCATGCCGGGAAGCGGCGGAACGCCCGCCAGCGTCGCGTCCGAGAATCCCCGCGCCTTGAGGCCGTTGCGAATCGCCGGGCCGGTCAGCGGGTCGGCGGCGTTGAGTGCTGCGATCCGGGCATAGAGCGCCTCGTCGGGATGACGCCCGCCGGCAGGCGCGTAACTGCCCACCCGCGTCGGGCCGCGCAGCAGCAGGGGCACCGTCAGCCCCATGGCGAGGCCGACGCCGTCCGGCCGTCCGGCGTCGCGTCCCGCACTCGGCATCGCCTGCACGGCGCGATTCAGCCAGCCGCTGGTCAGCCGCTCATCGGCGCCGCTTTCCAGATAATCCTGCGCCTCGAAATGCGAACGGCTGCGGTAATGCCCCGCCACGGCGTGGATCGGCAGCATCTCGCCCGCGGCATAAAGCCGATGCAGCCCCGGGAGCGCGGGGTGAAGGCCGTAGAACCCGCCGAGATCGAGCAGGCCGCCTTCGCGTCCCGGCTCGGGCGACAGCAGGCCCTGCCGCCATCCCGCGAGAGCGGGATCACCATAGGGCACCACCGCCGCCATTCCGTCCAGCGCTCCACGCAGGATGACGGCGACGAAACGCGGATCGTCGGGACCGGACCCGCGGGTTCCGAGCGCGAGGCTCGACCGTCCGAGCATCCAGCTCGCGGTCAGTCCGAGAAAGGCGGTACGGCGACGGATCAGCATGTCAGCGCCTCTGGAATTCGGGTGAGGTGAAGAGCAGGGTCAGCGCCTCGCGGCGCGACCCCGCATGACGGATCGCTTCAAGCGTGGGCCTGCGCAGGGCCGGCCCCAGCACGTCGCGCGCCAGTTCCGGCGGATCGACCTCGGGGGCGATCGCGGCCAGCCGATAGGCCCAGTCCACCCGCGCGATCATGTCGGCCGGCGCGGTCCAGTCCGCCGCCTTGTCGCTCCAGCCATTGGGCAGCGGCGCGGCCCAGAGCGGCTGGCCGAGCGAGGACAGGACGTTGGCGAAGAGCTTCGGCGGCGCGTGCCCGTTCTCCGGCGCGATCGGGCCGAAGCCGAGATCGAGCGCGCGCAGGGTCGCCGCGCCGTACTCCATCGGCGAACGGAATTTCCGCCCCGGACGCCGCGCCGCCGGCAGATCCCCCAGCGCCAGCGAGGCCGCCTTCAGATCGCCGCCCGTCTCGTGGAGCACGGCCGTGATTCGCGCCACGTCGGACGGTGCGGGCTCGTCCGCGATGAAATGCGTGACCAGCTTCAGCGCGATGTGGCGGTAGGTCGCCGGATGGGTGCCGAGGAACTCAAGCGCCATCAGCCCGCCTTCCTCGCCCTCCGGAAAGCTGCGGCCCATCAGCATCTTCTCCCCCGGCTCATGGGCGTTGGCGCGGAAGACGAAGCCCGGCCGCGCCGCTTTCATGTCCACGCCCCAGCCGGTGAGAATCGCGGCGAAGCGCGTGACATCCGCCTGGCTGTATCCGGCGGCGGGCGAGACCGTGTGCAGTTCCAGGCATTCCCGCGCGAGATTCTCGTTCAGCCCTTTGCGGCGCCGGAGCCCGGCGCGGCTGTCCGGCCCGATGGAGCCCGTATTGTCGAGATACATGAGCATGGCGGGGTGGCGCATGACGGCGCGCAGCATGTCCGCGAAGCGCCCCGTGACGTGCGGGCGGATCGCCTCGCGCATATAGGCGCCGATGACGGCCCGCGTCCCGCCCTGCCGGATGCTGACGGTGAAATGGTTCATCCAGAACCAGCACAGGCGGTCGCGGAAGGGCTGGTCGGTGGTCAGGACGTGGCCGAGCTGACTGGCCACCTCCGCCTGGAAGACCGGCTTGACCAGCGGATCGCCCTGCATCTTCTCCATGCGCTGCGTCCGCAGGGCGATCAGCCCGTCCGCCGAATCGCCGAGCCCCGGGAAGCGCGCGCCGTCAGGGGCGGCAAGCTGGTCGGCCAGCCACTGGCGCGGGTCGTCGGGCAATCTCTCGCCCCCGCGGCGGCCCCATCCGAAACCCGCGACAAAGGGTGCACCCAGCATGGTTTCATCTCCCCGCCTGTCGTCATGGGGGATGATAGGGTCGCAAAGGCGGCGGAAGAGGGGCGGAATTGTATCCGAGTTTCGGGAAGTGTCTCGCACTGACTTCCGGCGCTCTGCGCCGCATCCGCCAGAGGGCGGTCGCCCTTGGGGAAACCCGCGACGTCAGACAGGCGAGGCCCGGGAGCCTCAGGCTCCCGGCGGGTTCGGGCGGAGCCGGAACGTCGTTACACGCCGTCGATGGCCTGCCGGCCCAGCGCCGGGTCGTCGGTGAAGAATCCGTCCAGCCCCATATCGAGATAGCGGCGGATCTCGGCGATCATGCCTGCCGGATTGCGCGCCGCCGGGTCGTCCCCGTTGCGCAACTGGGCCGGCAGGAAATAATTCTCCGGCCGTGCCGTCCAGGAATGAACCAGCAGCCCCGCCGCATGGGCGTCGGTGATCAGGCGGGTCGGCTCCAGCCACGCGCCGTTCGCATCGCGCGGGATGAGGCTCGTATTGGCGGGGCCGATGACGTCGGCGAAGCGGCGCACCTCCGCCAGCCCCTTCGGCGTCATGAAATCGCCGAAGGTCGTTGCCTGTCCGGCGGCGGCCAGATCCGGCACGGGCCAGCGCGCTTCGCCCATCAGGAAGAGCAGCCGGGCCTGCGGGTTGATCGCCAGAATCTTCTCGCGGATGGCGCGCAGGTTGCTCGCCTCGAAGGACTGCACCTCCAGCGGGGCCTGCCGCGTGTGCTCGTGCGCGGCGATGGTGCGGAGAAAGAGCGCCTCCGGGTCGAAACCCAGACGGTGGAAATGGGTGGAGTTCTTGATCTCCGGGATCAGGCCGAAGACCTTGCCGCGCGCCGCGGATTCAGCGGCCGCGAAGTCGATGACCTCCTCGAAGGTCGGAACGTCGAAATGCCCGTCATAGCGCGTGTTCTGCGGGCGCAGACGCGCCAGACGTTCCTTCGCGCGCAGGGTCTTGATCTCGGCTAGGGTGAAGTCGGTGGTGAACCAGCCCGTCTCCGGCCGTCCGTCGATCGTCATGGTGCGGCGGCGGGCGGCGAATTCGGGATGATCGGCCACATCCGTCGTGTCCGCGATGTTGCTTTCATGGCGGACGATGAGCACGCCGTCTTTCGTCGGCACCAGATCGGGCTCGATGAAATCCGCGCCGTCCGCCATGGCCTTGGCGTAGGAGGCGAGCGTGTGCTCCGGTCGCAGGGCGGAGGCCCCGCGATGGGCGAAGAGGAGCGGGCGCGGCGCGAGCGAGGGCGCCGCTCGTCCGGTGCAGGGCGCGGCGAGCATCGCGCCGCCTAGACCCATTGCAAGGCGTCGTGTCAACATTCGCATGTCCTCGGGCGTGTTCCGGTTTGAATTTGACTGCCGAGGGACGACTGTCCCCCGGAGACCTCCTGTCCTGAAAAAGCGAGGTCCGGGAGCGTGCGGCTCCGGACGGGTTCGGGCGGAAGACGGAAATCGAACCGGGACATGATATTCTCTTTACCAGCTCGCGCCCAGGGTGAGGAAGAACATGCGCGGGGCGATCGGAAAGGCGGAGAACTGGCCGGAGTTCTGCGTCGTGCTGACGGTGGACCAGCCCTTCTCGTCCGTCAGGTTGGTGATGTTGCCCTGGACGTGCAGCGCCGGAATATGCGGGATGCCGTGGATCGTGTAGCCCGCGTTCACGCTGAACAGGGTGTAGGGGTTCGCCCACATGTCGTTGGTGTAAGTGGTGTAGCGCTTGCCGTACGTCTGGCCGATGAACTGCGCGGTGAAATCGCCCCAATAGGTCGAGCCGACGAATTTCTCCGTCCAGTCCGGCGTGCCGGTGACGTTCATGCCCGCCGTGTGGACGACACTCGAGCCGCTGGCGTAATTGTCGTTATAGATCGACTTGTTATACGAGAGCGCGTTGTAGAACGAGAAATGCGGGCCGAACTGCATGGTGAAGGAGAAATCCATGCCGTCCGTCGAGACCGAGCCCACATTTGCCAGCGTCGTCGCCGAGCCGACGATCCAGGAGAGCGTCTTGGTGGTCGCGATGGCGATCAGGCGGTTCGAGAAATGGACATGGTAATATTCGATCTGCCCCTGAATGTCGGTGAGCGGGCCGAAATGCAGGTGGTGATGCGAGCGCAATCCGGTCTCGTAGGTCCATGAGGTCTCGGGCTTGCCGGTCTTCGCGAAGAGGTCGAAGGCCGCCTGGCTCGTGGCGCCCCAGGGCGTGGCATTGCCATACCCCGTCGCCTGGAAGGCGCGCATGTTCTCCTGGATATTGGCGAACCATTGCTCGTTCGGCGTGATGTTCCACAGCGCGCCGAAGGACGGGAGGAAGGGCCGCACGGCCGCCACCGTTCCGCCCGGCACGGTCACGGCGCTCTTGGGCGAGAGCGAACCGGGCTTGCCCGCGACGGGCAGCGTGCCGTTCGTATAGACGAGTTCGGACTTGAACCCGGCGGAGAGGGTGAAATTCTTCGAGACTTTCCAGCTGTCCTGGAGATGCGTCACCCAGGTATTCGTATAGAAATTATTGGTGTACTGGTCGATCAGCGCATTCTGCTGGCGGTCATAGGGCGTCGTGGGGTCGCTGAAGCTGAACGGATACCACCGCCGCGCCTGCGTGTTGTTGTTGCGCTCGTACCAGCCGCCCAGTTCGAGATGATGGTTGCCGAGTTCGTAGCGCAGGGTGGAGATCACGCCGCCCCGGTTGTCCCAGTATTCCGTCGTGCGGGTCGCGAGATTGGAGCCGCCGAAGACCTGGTTGAGATTCTGGTTCGGGAAATAGGCCGAGAACAGCGTCGGCAGTCCGGCCGCCGTGATCGGACCGGCCACCACGCCCTCGCCGAGATCGTGGTGATAGTAGAATCTGTTGTCCCAGTGCAGATGGCTGGAGAAATCATGATTCCAGGAGAGATAGGTGAGGTAATCCTCGCGTTGCGCCGCGCTGTAATAGTTCCGGTAGTTGAGGCCGGACGCGATATAGGCACTTGAGTTGTTGTAATAGCTCTTGGCATAGTTCACGTCCGGATACACGAAGGGACGGACATACGTGCCGTAGCCGTTCGGCAGAACGATGGAATCTTCATTGGGTTCGACCTTGTTCGACCAGTCGAAGAACCATGTCAGCTTGTCATGGCTGGTCTGGTGCACGAATTTGGCGTTGACCTGGTTTCCGCCCTGATGCCCGGCGAAATCCCAGGCCCGCGCATCCTGTCGCGCCCATGAGATGTAGGCCGAGTTGCCGTTGCCGAAATCGCCGGTATCGACCCGCGCGAAGGTGCGGAAGGTGGACCAGCTTCCGAAGGTCTGCGCCAGTTGGCCGCCCATCTTGTGCTTGGGGTCGCCGGATTCGAACTGGAGCGTGCCGCCGAGATTGGAGGTCGAGGCCGTGCCCAGCGCGCCCGCGCCGGTCGCGACGGAGGCCGAGGCGACGTTCTCGCTGATGATCGCGCGCTGCGGCGTCAGGCCGTTGTAGTTGCCGTAGGCCTGATCGCCGAGCGGGATGCCGTCCAGCGTGAAACCGAGCTGGTTCTGGTTGAAGCCGTGGATGAAGAGCGAGGCGTTCTGCTCGTTGTTGCCCCAGGGATCGGCGTCGTTATAGACGACGCCGGGCAGGATCGAGAGCGCCTTGATCGGGTTGATGCCGGGCAGGATGCGCTGCATTTCCGCATGGCCGACGCTCTGCTCCGAGCGCGTGCGGCGGGCGGTGGCGATGATCTGTTCGCCGTCGCCGCTGGCTTCCACCGCATCGACGCGACGGCGCTGCGACGCCGTGCCCGGCCGGGACGCCGCCGGCAGGGCTGTCGCCGGGCGGTTGGAGGCGGTCGGCGTCTGCCGCGCCGCGGTTCCCGACGCATGGGGTTTGTGATGGCGCGTCGCGGCGACACCCTGCGCGACGAGCATCAGCGTGACGACGGGAGCGGTGGAAAGCAGAAGGGCGGCGCGGCGTTTGGTGGGAGGGATCATTGGCGCGTCGGGTTCCATATGTCGGGTTCGAAATGAGAAACCGGAAACTAGGGGCGCGCCTCCCTGTTGTGTGTGAAGCTTGAATGAAACAAATAATTCGTTTTCGTTGCAAAAGAGGGGCCGCGAAACGGGAACTGGAGGCACGGGTTTGACGTGTCGCGCCGGAGTGCGCTCTGATCGGCGGATGTCAATCTCCACAGGAACGAAACGCTTATGACCGCGCTTGACGCCGCCCTCGCCAGCCTTCCCGAACGGTATCCCGGACCCGGCGGCGCGGCGGCGGTCATCCATGAGGGCCATGTGATCGAGGCGCGGTGCTGGGGTTACGCCAATGCGGAAACGCGCCGTCCCTTCACGCGCGGCACGCTGTTCCGCATGTGCTCGATCACCAAACAGTTCACCTGCACCCTGCTGCTGGATGCGCTGGACGATCCCGCCGTGCTGGACCCGCTGATCGCCGCGCGGCTGCCCCTGCTGCGCGAGCCGCCGCCGACCACGCTGCATCTGGCGCATAACCAGTCCGGCCTGCGCGATTACTGGGGGGTGGCGATGCTGCACGGCGCGCCTGCCGAATCCGCTTTCGGCGATGTGGAGGCGCGGCGTGTGATCGCGGGCACGCGGACGCTCCAGTTCCGTCCCGGCACGAGCTATTCCTACGTCAACCAGAATTTCCGCCTGATTTCCGACGCGCTGGAGGAGAAGCTGGGCCGGAGCTTCGGCGAACTCCTGCGGGCGCGGATCTTCGATCGTTTCGGCATGGCGACGGCGTTCCTCGCCGCCGAGACCCGCGCGATGCCGGATTCGACGGAAGGCTATGAAGGAAGCGAGGCGACAGGCTTCCGTCCCGCCGTGAACAATGTGTACTGGACGGGCGATGCCGGGCTGGGCGCGAGCCTCGACGACATGATCGCCTGGGAACAGGCCATCGACGCGCAGCGCGACGATCCGGAAGGGTTCTACAACCGCCTCAGCGCGCCGACCGTCTTCGCGGAGGGCGCTCCGGCGCCGTACGGCTTCGGTCTCGTCCATTCCCGCCTCTTCGAACGGGAGGCGACCAGCCATGGCGGCGCGCTGCGCGGCTGGAGGAGCCACCGGCTGCACATCCCTTCCGAACGTCTCTCGGTCGTGGTGCTGTTCAACCATATGAGCGAGGCCCATAGCGCGGCGCTCAAGCTCGCCGCCGCCTTTCTCGATGCGTCGCGCCCCGCCGTCGCCCCGTCTCCCGCCGAGTCCCGGCTGACCGGGACGTTCCTCGAAGAGGAGACCGGCCTCGCCGTGCGCGTCACGCGCGGCGCGCGCGGGGTGTCGGTTTCCTATCTGTACGGCGCGGAAACGCTGGAGGAGATCGGACCGGACGAGGCGGGACGCGACGCGACCCGGCTGACCCTGGCCGACGGCGTGGTACGGATGCATCGCCCGCAGGAAAACCGCACCAGCCTGCTGCGCCGCCTGCCCGACGCGCCGAACGCTCGCGACATCGCGGGAGTCTATCGCTGCGCCGAACTGGAGGCGGATCTGGCCGTCACCGATGCGGGCGGCGCGCTCTATGGCGGATTCTCGGGCATGCTCGGGCTCGGCCGCATGGAGCGGCTGCAACCGCTGGGCGGCGATGTCTGGCTGTTGCCCTGCCTGCGCGCGCTGGATCACTCCCCGCCGGGACACTGGACGCTCGCCTTCAACCGCGATGCGTCCGGCGTGGTGACGGGCGCGCGGGTCGGCTGCTGGATCGCCCGGAACCTGCTCTTTGAACGGAGCCCGTGACAGGCGCGGCGCGTGCAATGATTTGACGGGACCGCCCGAAATTTCGCATCATGCCGGTGCGGACTCTCACACCCCGCCTGCACCTCCGGCCCATGCGTCCGGCGGACGGCAGCGCGGGGTGTTCGCGTTTCGCGTCGCTGCAACTTCTTTCCGGGCCTTGATGCCATGATTCCCGTCCTGATGCCGACCTTCAAACGCGCCGACCTCGCCTTCGAGCGGGGCGAGGGCGCCTGGCTGTTCGCGGCGGACGGGCGACGATTCCTGGATTTCGGCGCGGGGATCGCCGTCTCCTCGCTCGGCCATGCCCATCCGGGGCTGATCGCCGCCATCGCGGAGCAGGCGGGGCGCGTCATGCATGTCTCCAACCTCTACCGCATTCCGCAGGCGGAGGAGCTGGCGGCCAAGCTCGTCGCGCATTCCTTCGCCGACAGCGTGTTCTTCTGCAATTCCGGCGCGGAAGCCAATGAGGGCATGGTGAAGATGATCCGCCGGGACCAGGCCATGCGCGGCCATCCCGAGCGCACGCGGATCATCTGCTGTGACGGCGCGTTCCACGGGCGCACGCTGGCGATGCTCGCCGCCACCGGCAATCCGGCCTATCTGGAGGGATTCGGCGAACCCGTGCCGGGATTCGACCATGTGCCGTTCAACAATCTCAACACGCTGCGCGCCGCGATCACGCCGGAGACGGCGGGGATCATGGTGGAGCCCGTGCAGGGGGAGAGCGGCATCAAGGTCGCCGACCGGCATTTCATGCAGGGGCTGCGGCAGGTCTGCGACGAGTTCGGCCTCGTTCTCGGCTTCGACGAGGTGCAGACCGGCATGGGCCGCACGGGCAGGCTCTTCGCGCATGAATGGTACGACGTGAAGCCGGACATCATCTCCGTCGCCAAGGGAATCGCGGGCGGTTTCCCGATGGGCGCGATCCTCGCCACGGAGGAGGTCGCTTCCCACATGACGCCCGGCACGCATGGCACGACGTTCGGCGGCAATCCGCTGGCCTGCGCGGCGGGCAACGTGGTGATGGACGAGCTGCTGAGCCCCGGCTTCATGGAGCATGTGCGCCGAACCGGCGAGGCGCTGGGCGGGATGCTGGAGCAACTGGTGCGGGACTGGCCGGAGGTCTTCTCCGATGCGCGCGGCATCGGGCTGATGCGCGGCCTGCGCTGCGTGCCGCCGCTGGCCGACGTCATGCAGGCCGCGCTGCATGAGGGGCTGCTCGCCGTCTCGGCGGGCGACAACGTGCTGCGGCTCGTCCCGCCGCTGATCGTCACCGAGGACGAGTGCCGCGACGCCTGCGCCCGCCTCGCCCGCGCCGCCGCGGCGCTGGCGGACAAGGCGGGAGGCATGGCCGCATGAGCGCGGCAGCGAAACGCCCCTCCGCCGGCACAAGGGCGGGAGAGCCGATCCGTCATTTTCTGGAAATGCGGGATATCGACGCGCGGACGTTGCGAGAGATCATCGATGTCGGCGCGGCCGTGAAGCGGATGCAGCACGGGCGCGCCCATCCGCTGCATCCCGCCCGCCCGCTGGCCGGGCGCGCGCTGGGCGTCATGCTCTCGAAACCCTCGACGCGCACGCGCCTCTCTTTCGAGATCGGGATGAAGCAGCTCGGCGGCGAGGTGGCCGTGCTCTCGCCGGGGGAGATGCAGCTCGGGCGCGGGGAGAGCCTCGCCGACACGGCGCGCGTGCTGTCGCGTTTCCTGGACGCGCTGGTGATCCGCACGGGCGACGCGGCGCAGATGAGCGAACTGGCGCGCTGGAGCACGATCCCCGTGATCAACGGGCTGACCCCGCGCTCCCATCCGGTGCAGATTCTCGCCGATGTCATGACCTATGAGCAGCATCGCGGCCCGGTGGCGGGCACGCGCTGGGCCTGGGCCGGAGACGGCAACAATGTCGCCGCCTCGCTGATCGAGGCCGCCGCGCGCTTCGGTTTCGCGCTCACGCTCGCCACGCCGGAATCGATGACGCCCGATCCGCAGGTGCTGGCCTGGGCGCGGGCGCAAGGCGCCGACATTGAGGTCGTGCGCGATCCGAAACGCGCGGTGACGGATGCTGACTGCGTGGTGACGGATACCTGGACCAGCATGTCGGATCAGGAATCCGAAGCCCGGCTGGACGCGCTGCGCCCCTATCAGGTGAACGCGGCGCTGATGCGGCTTGCCCGCCCCGACGCGCTGTTCATGCATTGCCTGCCCGCCCATATCGGGGAGGAAGTGACGGAAGACGTGTTCGAGGGCCCGGCGTCCGTCGTGTTCGACGAGGCGGAAAACCGCCTGCACGCGCAGAAGGGACTCCTGCTCTGGGCGCTCGGCGGCGAGGACTGGAAAGCCGCGGCGCGCGAGCCGCGGCAGGGATGATGATCGAGACGCCCGCCTTTCTGGACACCAGCCGCCCGGACGTGCCGGATCTCGTCGTCTCGCGCGGCGTCATTCCCTTCCATCTGGCGGGAAGCCCGGTGCGCGGGCGGCTGATCCGCCTCGGGCCGCTCGCCGACGCGCTGCTGTCGCGTCACGATGCGCCTCAGGCCGCGCTGGCCCTCGCGGGCAAGGCGCTGACCCTGATCGCCGGGATGAGCACGGCGCTGAAATTCCAGGGCTCCTATTCCTTGCAGATCAAGGGGGATGGCCCCGTGTCCCAGCTCGTCGCCGACTGCACGGAGCGCGGCGATCTGCGCGTGTATCTGCGCGCGGAGGGGGAGGCGCCGTCCTCCGCCCCGGACGCCGCTCTCGTGGGCGCGGGCTATCTCGCCTTCACGCTGGATCAGGGGGCGGAGACGGAACGGCATCAGGGCATCGTCGCCATTACGGGTGAGTCGCTGGCCGAGATGGCCATGCATTATTACGAGACGAGCGAGCAGCATCCCTGCTGGATTGCGCTCCACGCCGCCCGGCGCGACGAGGGGTGGCAGGCGGGCGGTCTGGTGATCGAGCGCATCGCCGGCGAAGGCGGTCTCACACCGGCCGCCGACGCCGCGCAGGCGGAGGACGACTGGGCCACCGCGCGGATTCTCGCCGCCACCGTGACGCAGGATGAAATCCTCGACCCCGCCCTGGACGGCATGACGCTCATCAACCGTCTCTTCGGCACGATGGACCCGCGGATCGACCGGCCGCGCGCGCTCGCGTTCGGCTGCCGCTGCTCCCGCGCCCGGCTCTCCGCCCTGCTGGCCACCTTTCCGCGCGACGATCTCGACCATATGGCGGAAGAGGGAACCATCGTCATGACGTGCGAGTTCTGCAACGTGCACTTCCGCTTCTCGCGCGACGAGGTTGCGGGCGCGCCCGGCCCTGCCGCGTGACCCGTGAACGGCAGCATGGAGTCGTCGATGACCGCATCCGGCCCCGGAGATGTCCCCTGGGCCCTCCTTGAGGGCGTCACGCGGGACGGCAAGCCCGTCGCGCGGCTGTACGACCAGTGGGAGCCCGGGCTGGCCGTCCGGATTTCGGGGGAGGCGCTGGGGCTGATTCTCCGCGACCGGGACTCCGGCCGGGAGACCGTCTGGTATCTCGACGAGACCCGCGCCGTCCGGGGCTGTCATATCGAGGCCCTGGAGGGGATGAGTCTCGACACCGCGATGGGGCCGATCGCCGCCTCGCTGGCGGAGCTTGCAGTGCACAGCCTCGCGGGCACGCCGCGCCCGCCGCCGCTTTTCCTGCCGGAAGCCGCGACCTGCCTTGCGTCGCAGATCGCCGCCGCATGGAGCGTGCGTCACTTCGCCGGCATGACGCTGCGCTCCGTCGCCGAGGCGCGGAGCAGTGACGGGCTCGCCGCCTCCGGCCCCGCTCTCGACACGTCCGCCGTCCGGCGCCTGCTGGAGACGCGGCCCGGCGCCGCCGCGCGCGTGCTGCTCTCGCCCTTCGACGACACGCCCTTGCGCGCCCAGATCACGATCGCGGTCGAAGGGTTTTCCGTCCATCGCTTCCATGCCGAGGCGCAGGACGCCGCCTTCTATCTGGCGTGGCCCGAACGCGAGACGGCGCAGCCGTCCGGGCTCGCTCCCGTTTTTTTCTGCCCCGCCGCCCGGCTGGTCATCGCGGATCACCCCGATGCGGTCATGCTGCCGGGGCGGCTGCTGGGCTGGTATCTGACCCACCCGGCCCATGTCCGGTCGATCGCGGAAGCCGCGAGCTTCGACGCCAGGGAATACGGGCTCGGCCACGCCTCCGCGCTGGCCTCGCCGCCTTCTCCCGTCGAGGCCGGTCTCTCCGCCGAGGCGAACGGCCCCTCGCCGATGCAATCGCGCTCCGCCGCGTGGGATTTCCTGCACGAAACCGGCCTTGCCGCCCCGGTCCCCGATTCCGCGATGCCCTCGCCGTCTCGCCTCGGCCCAACCGGCGTCATGGGCAGGTTGCGCGGGATTTTCAAACGACGACACGACTGACAGAAGCCGCCTTCAGCCCCCGAACCGCACGCCACGACAGAGAAGCCCGAGACCCATGCCAGCCCTCACCTTCGCTCCCGCCTTCGTCCGCCGCTGCCGCTTCCTCGTCGCGTGTTGCGCGCTGCTTCTGCCGCTGGGCCTCGCCTCCTGCGCGGATGACGAGGCGGAGCAGAATTTCCCGCCTCTCACCTATACCTATCTCTCCCAGCTTCATCTCAATGTCGGGCGGATCGGCATCGTCGACCAGTCGCCGCCCGGCACGGTCCCCGGCGATATTTCCGCCAAGTCGCCGGTCCCGCCGCAACAGGCGCTGGAGGAGATGGCGCGTGACCGGCTGATCGCGAGCGGCGTGGAAGGGAGCGCCACCTTCACCATCACCCGCGCCTCCATCCTCCATGAACCCGGCGGCACGCTTCAGGGCGATCTCAACGTGCAGGTCTCCATCCTGACCCCGACGGGCGCGCCTGCCGGCTATGCCGAGGCCCATGTCAGCCGCACCATGAATCCGGGCGACCGCGATCCCGAATCACGCGCCGTTCTCTATGATTTCACGTCGCAGATGATGCAGGACATGAATGTCGAGCTGGAATACCAGATCAAGAAGACCCTGCATGACTGGCTGGTGGACGCCACCGGCGCGCCGCTGGACCAGACCATCCAGCAACAATCCCTGACCTCCTCGACCCGGGACGCGGCCGGCGCTTCTCCTGCCGGCGAAACGGCGGCTCCGGTCCCGGCCATGCCCGAGGCGACGCCTGCCGAGACCGCCAGACCGGCGGCTTCAGCGCTGCCGGATGCGGTCTTCCCGACCGGCGCGCCCGAAGCCGCCCCGTCCCCGTCCGACCAGTCCGCGACACAAGATGCGGCGTCCCAGACCGTCGCGCACTCCCCGAAACCCGGTACGCTCGCGCTCCCCGCATCGCATTGACGGCGTCTCACCCGTCCGCATTCAGCCGCCAGTCGGCCTCCTTCACGGCGTCGTCGGCGATCAGCATGGCCAGCAGCCGGTCCAGCCCGGCGGGACCGCCTTCGCGGGGCAGAAGGGTGGTGCGCAGGGTGCAGTCCATCTCGTCCCGCGTGGTGATGCTGGAGCGCTCCACCTGATGGCCATGCTGGCGCATGGTCGTTTCCACGAGGGCTGCGATCCGCAGGGCGGCGTCGCGGGTGACGGTGGCGGTGATGAGATAGCCGCTGTCCATGGTCTTCGTCTGGACCGGCAGCCGGTTGATGAAACGCACCACCGGGCGCAGGAGCGTGTTGCCCGCGATGACGAAGAAGGTCAGCAGCGTGGCTTCCGCCACCATGTCGCTGCCGGTGCAGGCGCCGACGGCGGCGGAGCACCAGAGGGTCGCGGCGGTGTTCATGCCGCGCACGTTGACCCCTTCCTTGATGATCGCCCCCGCGCCGAGGAAGCCGATGCCCGACACGACATAGGCGATGACGCGCAGCGATTCGACATCGCCCGCCAGACGCTGGGCGAGATCGACGAAAGCCGCCCCGCCTAGAGCGACCAGAGCGTTCGTCCGCACGCCGGCGGTGCGCTGGCGGTACTGGCGTTCCGCGCCGATCAGCGTGCCGAAAAGCAGCGCCGTGAACAGACTGACGCAGCTGTCAGCAAAGGAGTGGGGATCGAACGTTTCGATGAAGCGCATGAGCGCCTCCCTTCTTGCCGTCGGGAGCAGGGCGGGGTGCGGGGCTTGTCCTTAGCGGCTCGGGTCAACTCTGCCAATTCGATTTTCGGGCCCTGCGGACTCCGCCGGGCAGGGCGGCGTCCCGCATCAAAACCCCCGCTCCGGAGCCGCCGCCCCTTGACATATGCGCGCCGGGGCTCAACTCCTGCGCAGGATCAGCGATCTGGTTCCCGTGAAGCTGAAGGGATGCGGCAATGGACCGTTTTGCACCCGTCGAACTCCCGTCGCGGGACGCGCTTTATGCGCCCGTGGCGTCGATCATGGCGCGGGAGGACTGGGAAGAGCGGTTCGCGGCCGATATCGAGGCGATCCTGCGCCTGAAATGCGAGCGTAACGCGGTGATCCTGGCGCATAACTACCAGACGCCGGAAATCTTCCATTGCGTGTCCGACATGCGCGGCGACAGTCTGGCGCTGGCCCGCGAGGCGCAGGACACGGAAGCCTCGGTGATCGTCATGGCCGGGGTGGAATTCATGGCCGAGACGGCCAAGCTGATGAATCCCGGCAAGACGGTGCTGATCCCCGACGACCGGGCGGGCTGTTCGCTGGCGGATTCCATCACGGCGGAGAACGTGCGCGCGCTGAAGGCGGCGCATCCGGGCGTTCCCGTCATCACCTATGTCAATTCCTCGGCGGCCGTGAAGGCGGAGACGGATGTGTGCTGCACCTCCGGCAATGCGCGCAAGGTCGTCGAGACCGTGGCGCGGGAGTGGGGCGTGGATCGCGTCATCATGATTCCGGACGAGTTTCTGGCGCGCAACGTCCGCAACGAGACCGGGATCGAGATGATCACCTGGCCGGGTCATTGCGAGGTGCATGAGAAGTTCACGCCGCAGGAGATCCGGCAATACCGCCGGATGCATCCGGGCGTCGTGGTGCTGGCCCATCCCGAATGCCCGCCCGAGGTGGTCGCCGAGGCCGATTATTCCGGCTCGACGGCGGGCATGATGCAGTTCGTGGCGGAGAAACGGCCCGGCAAGGCGCTGCTGGTCACGGAATGCTCCATGAGCGACAATCTCGCCGCGTTGTTCCCGGCCACGCAGTTCGTGCGACCCTGCAATCTCTGCCCGCATATGAAGCGCATCACCCTGCCCGCCATCCGGAACGCACTGGAAACCATGACGCGGGCAGTCGAGATTCCGGACGCCCTGATCCCGGCGGCCCGGCGATCCGTCGAGCGGATGCTGGACATCCGGTGACGGGCGCGTGGGCGGGGCCGGGTCTTCTGCTTTTTCCGAGGAAGAACGACCGGAGCGCAGGGCAAAAAAGACTTCCGATCATGTGACGGCGGGGCCTCACAAGGAAACGCCGCGCGCTTTCAGTGGCACGATACACACAAAGGACATCCCCAATGACTTTCGCTCCGTTGCCCGATCTTCTCTGGGAACCGATCGTCCGCACCGGGCTGCTGGAAGATCTCGGCACGGGCGGGGATGTGACGACACAGGCGCTGGCGCCGCCCGACGCGACGCTGCGGGCGATGTTCCGCGTGCGGCGGGACGGCGTGTTGGCCGGGCTGGCGGCGGCGCGGCTCTCCTTCGCCCTGCTGGAGCCGGAGGCGCGGTTCGAGGCGTTCGCTGCCGATGGCGACGTGGTGACGGCCGGGCAGGCGATCGCGGTGGTGGAGGCGCGGGCGGAAACCGTGCTGGCCGGGGAGCGCACGGCGCTGAACCTGCTGTCCCATCTGAGCGGAATCGCCACCGCGACGCGGGAGGTGGTAACGGCGGTGGCGGGCACGCAGGCGCGGGTGTGCTGCACGCGCAAGACGCTGCCGGGGCTCCGCGCGGCGCAGAAATACGCCGTCCGCGCGGGGGGCGGGAGCAATCACCGCTACCGGCTGGACGACGCGATTCTCATCAAGGACAACCACATCGCCCTGTGCGGCGGCGTGCATGCCGCGCTGGCGGCGGCGCGGGCGCGGGCGGGGCATCTGATGGCGGTGGAGCTGGAGGTCGATACGCTGGAGCAACTCGCGGAGGCGATCGCGGAGAAGGGGGGCGGGGCGGACGCGTATCTGCTCGACAACATGACGCCCCTTCAACTGCGCGAGGCGGTGCGGATGATCGGCGGCCGTGCGATCGCCGAGGCCTCGGGCGGGATCACGCCCGGAACGGCGCGCGACATCGCCGAGACGGGGGTGGACGTGCTGTCGCTCGGATGGCTGACCCATAGCGTGACGGCGCTCGATATCGGTCTCGATATCGATCTGTGACGTAGACGCAACGGAATCCGTCATAAAGAAAGCTCTTCCCCGACTCCGGCTCAGGGGCGGGGATTTGAAAGATGAACCCGAAGCTTACGTCCACGTTACATCGGCATCACGTCCCGATTTCACTTCCAAGGATCAGATCCCATGCTGAAGCTGGCGCTGTTCTTCCTCATCATTTCCCTCGTGGCCGGCTTGTTCGGCTTTTCCGGCATTTCGGCCGCTTCCGCCGGAATTGCGAAAATCCTGTTCTTCATCGCGATCACGCTCTTCGTGGTGTTCCTCGTCATTGCCCTCTTCATCACCAAGGCCGTGACCTGAGCGTCCCTGACGGGGGCTGGGAGCGGTCACGAAAAAGGCCCCGAAAGGGGCCTTCTTGTTGCGGCAAGGAAAAAGCGGCAGGCGAAGCTTACTGCTTCGTGGGAGAGAGAAATTCCGGGAGCAGGGGATTGTTGGTCTGGAGCGAAGCCTTGGTCGGCAGGCTGCTGACATTCCAGCCGCCACCGAGATTCTCGATCAGCGTGACATGATCGACGGCGAGCTGCTCGCGGATCTGCAGCGCCGTGACCTCATATTGCAAGGCGCTTTGCTGGGCGGTGATGACCGTGGTGTAAACCTGCGTCCCGGCGAGGTATTCGTTGCTGGCCACACGCACGGCTTCCTGCGCCGAGGTCACGGCATCATTTTGCTGCGTGTATTGCTGGGCGAGGATGCGCAGGTTGGAGAACTGGTCCTCGACCCCCTGCACGGCGGCGAGGACCGTCTGGCGGTAGTTCGCCACCGCATTGTCGTAATCCGCCCTGGCCTGCCGCACCGCGGCCGTGCGCGCGCCGCCCGCGAAGAGCGTTTCGCTTGAGGATGCGCCGAGCGACCAGAAACGCGTGGCGGCCTGGATCAGCGTCTGGACGGGATCGCCCGAATAGCCGTACTGCGCGCTGAGCGTGATCGTCGGATAGAAGGCTGCGATCTCATAGCCGATCTCGGCATTGTAGCTCTCCATGTTCCGTTCCGCCTGGGCGATGTCCGGCCGCCGCTGGAGCAGGTCCGACGGCACGGCGTTGGGCGTCGGCGGCAGCGTGGCCGGGAGATCGCCCTCGGGAATGCTGAGTTCGGCCGGAGCATGGCCTGTCAGCATGGCGATGGCGTGCTCATATTGCGCGCGCAGCACGCCCGCCTGGGTCTCGGAGGCCTCGGCCGCTTCGAGGACGTATTTCTGCTGGAGCGTCGTGGCCGGGTCCGTCACGCCTGCTTTGTACTGATTCTCCACGATCTGATAGGCGCGGCGGTAATAGGCGACATTGCGGGCATAGAGCTTGCGCAGGCTATCCTGATAGCGGAGTTCGAAATAATCGATGGCGAGCTGCGCCTGATAGGAGAGCCGCGCATTGGCCACCGTCGCGGCGGCGGCCTGGGCGGAGGTGACGTTCTCCTGGATCTGGCGCCGCACCTTGCCCCAGATGTCGGGTTCCCAGCTCGCGCTCGGCGACGTCGTCCAGGTGTTCTCCGTGACCTGCGTATGATAGGTCACAAGGGTGCCGCCATTGGCGCTCGTCGATGACGCGCCGCGCGAGTTGCGCGCGAAGGAGGCCGAGCCGGTCAGAGTCGGGTAAAGCGCGGCGCGCGCCTCGTCCACCAGAGCCTCGGCGCGCCGGAACTGCGCCTCGTATTCCTTGAGGTTCTGGTTGTTCAGCGCCACCTGCTCCTCGAGCCTGTTCAGCTCGGGATCGTGGTAGATCTCCCACCATTTCCCCTTTGATATTTCCGCCAGTTGCGGTTGCGCGACCGTCCAGCCCGGCGGCGGCTTGGGCGCTTCCTTGAACTTGGCCGAAATGACGGCGGGGGGGCGATGATAGTCCGGCCCCACCATGAAGCAGCCGCTGAGGGCGAAGGGGCAGAGGCCGGCCAGCAGAAGGGTGCGTCGCGCGGAGCGGGGGGCAAGGGCGGCGGTCATGTCGAGGGAATATCCTGCTGGTGGGGACGGCGGAAGGAGCGGACGGCGCGGTGCGTGGCCTCGCGCGCCCGTTCGAGCATGAGGAAGATGGCGGGCGTGGTGTAGAGTGTCAGAGCCTGGCTGACGACCAGCCCACCGAGGATGGCGATCCCCAGGGGGCGGCGCAGTTCGGAGCCGTAGCCGTTCGCGACGATGAGCGGCACGGCGCCCAGGGCCGCCGCGAGCGACGTCATGATGATCGGCCGGAAGCGCAACAGGCTCGCCTCGTGGATGGCGTCATATGCGGAACTGCCCGCGCGCTGGGCCTGGAGTGCGAAGTCGATCAGCATGATGGCGTTTTTCTTGACGATGCCGATCAGAAGGATGACGCCGATCATGGCGATGAGCGAGAACTCCTCTCTGAAGACCTGCAATGCGAGGATGGCGCCGACACCCGCCGAGGGCAGGGTGGAGAGAATGGTCAGCGGATGGACGAGACTCTCGTAGAGAACGCCCAGCGTCACATAGACGGTGATCAGCGCGGCGAGGATGATGAGCGGCTCGGCGCTCACCGATTTCTGGAACTGCGCGGCGTTGCCGGCGAAGCCGCCGCGGATTTCGGTCGGCATGTGCATCTTCACCAGCGCGGCGTTGATCGCGGCGATGGCCGGGCCGAGGGACACGCCGGGACGGAGATTGAAGGACACAGTGGTGGCGACGGATTGACCCTGGTGGTTGACGCTGAGCGATGTCACGCCGGGCGTGATGCGCGAGACGATGGTGAGCGGCACCATGGTTTCGGCGCTCGTCGTGACGGCCGCGCCGCTGGAGGCGTTGCTGCCGCCCGCGAGACTGTTCGCCATCTGGTTCTGGTAGGATTGCGCCGCCTGGGAGGAGGCGCTGCTGGTGGTGTCGGAGCTGCCTGAACTGGTTGTCGTGGTGAGACGCGCGCGGATGTTGTTCGACGCCGTGCCGCCCGCCGCCGTGCCGCCCGACACGCTGATCCAGGTCTGGTAGAGCGAATGGGGATCATGCCAGAAGCGGGGCGCGGCCTCCATGATGACGCGATACTGGTTGTTGGACCGATAGATGACCGAGGCCGCGCGCTGTCCGTAGGCGTCGTAGAGAATGTTGGAGATGAGCTGCGGCGTGATCTGCACGCGCGCGCTCGTCGGGCGCTCGATCCTGACATCCAGCGCCGCGCCGCCTTCGTCGAGATCGGAGGAGACGTCCATCAGTTCGGGCAGGCGCTGGAAGGCCGCGACGACCTTCGGCGTCCAGGCATAAAGCTCGTCCGCGTCCGGGCCTTGCAGCGAGTACTGGTACGCGCCGTTGCCGCCGCGCGCGCCCGCGCGGACCGCGCCGGGCTGCATCAGGTAGAACTGCGTGCCCACCATGCCGCGGAAATGACGGGTGATGCGGACGATGGTCTGGAGCACCGTGTCGTTGCGCTCGGATTTCGGCTTGAGCGAGGAGAACAGATTGGCGGTGTTGGCCTGCCGGCCGCCGACGAACCCCACGACGTTCGCGATGTCGCGGTCATGCGCCATGATGCGCGTGCCGAGCTGCGCGCGCTGCGACATCTGACCGAAAGAACTCGTCTCGTCGCCGACGAGATGCCCCATCAGGAGGCCGGTATCCTCCGTGGGGAAAAATCCCTTGGGCATCTCCACGAAGAGCGCGCCCGCCAGCACCAGCGTCGCGGGCAGGGAAAGCACCATCAGCCATTGATGGTGCAGCGACCATTCGAGCGAGGCCGCATAGCCCCGCGTCACGGCGGAGAGGCCGCGCTCGATGGCATGGCTGACGCGGCCGCGCGTCTCTCCCGACGGCATGGGCTTGAGCAGCAGCGCGCAGATCATGGGGGTCAGGGAGAGGGAGAGCCCCATGGAGATCACCAGGGTCAGCGTGATGGTGATGGCGAATTCATGGAAGAGCCGTCCCGGCAGGCCGCCCAGCAACAGGATGGGGATGAACACGGCGATCAGGGAGACGGTGATGGAAATGACCGTGAACGCCACCTCTCCCGCGCCGCGCAGGGCGGCCGGAACCGGCGCCACGCCCTGTTCCAGATATCGGCTGACATTCTCCAGCACCACGATCGCGTCGTCGACCACGAAGCCGGTGGAGATGGTCAGCGCCATGAGCGACATGTTGTCGAGCTGATAGCCCAGCAGCCGCATGGCGCCGAACGTGCCGATGATGGAGGTGGGCACCACGATGGCCGGAATCATGATCGCCGGCAGCGAGCGCAGGAAGAGCAGCACCACCAGCACCACCAGCACCACGGCGATGATGAGGGTCAGCTTGGTGTCGTCGAGCGCCGCGCGGATGGTCTGGGAGCGGTCCACGGCGAGGTGGAGTTCGATATCCGGCGGCAGCGCCGCGCGGATGAGGTCGAAACGCTGCTTGATCTGGTCGATCGTCTGCACGACATTCGCCCCGGCCTGTGCGAAGACGAGCGCGATGACCGCCCGTTCCCCGTTGAAATAACCGGAGGTGCGGAGGTTCTCGACACTGTCGCGCACGATCGACACGTCGCTCAGGCGGACGGCCGCGTTGTCGCGATAGGCGATGACGAGGTTGCGATAGGCCTGCGCCTGGGTCGCCTGGTCGTTGGTGTCCAGCGTGAAGCGCTGCCCGTTCTGCTCGATGAAGCCTTTGGGCGTATGGGCGTTGGCCGAGACGAGCGCGGCGCGCACGTCCTCGAAGCCGATGCCGAATTTGTAGAGCTTCAGCGGATTGAGTTCGACCCGCACGGCGGGGAGCGCGCCGCCGCCGATCTCCATGCCGCCCACGCCGCGAATTTCGCTGAGCTGCTGCTGCACGACATTGGTGGTGAAGTCGTAGATCGCCTGCGGCGTGCGCGTCTTCGAGGTGAGGGCGAGGACGAGGATGGGCGCGCCGTTGGGATTCGCTTTCTGATAGGTCGGGTTGCTGCGGAGGCTCCCGGCGGGAAGATCCTGTCGCGCCGCCTGCAACGCGGCCTCGACGTCGCGCGCGGCGCCGTTCACGTCGCGCGCGAGATCGAATTGCAGGAGGATGCGGACCTGGTTGACCATGGATTGCGAGGTCATCTCGGTCAGGCCCGCGATCGCGCCGAGATGGCGCTCCAGCGGTTCGGCGATGGTGCTGGCGATTTCCGAGGGCGAGCCGCCCGGCTGCTGGGCCTGCACCATGATGACGGGCATGTCCACGTTCGGCAGATCCGCGACGGGAAGCTGCGAATAGCCGAGCAGCCCGCTGATCACCAGCCCGAGGGTCAGCAGGGTGGTGGCGACGGGGCGGAGGATGAAGGGGCGGGAGAGATTCACTCGCCCGCCTGTTCCGCCGCGCGCGGATGCTGGCCGCGGCCGAAGGCGCGGCGCGCCCGTGCCGCGAGATCATCCATCAGGAGATAGATGACCGGCGTGGTGAAGAGCGTGATGAGCTGCGAGAGCAGCAGGCCGCCGACGATGGCGACGCCCAGGGGGCGGCGCAGTTCCGACCCGACGCCATGGCCGAGCATCAGGGGCAGCGCGCTGAAGAAGGCCGCCAGCGTGGTCATGAGGATCGGGCGGAAACGCAGCAGCGCCGCCTGACGGATCGCGTCGATCGGCGTGTGGCCTTCCACACGCTCCGCTTCCAGCGCGAAGTCGATCATCATGATGGCGTTCTTCTTCACGATGCCGATCAGCAGCACGATGCCGATGATGCCCATCACGTCCAGATCCATGCCGAAGATCCAGAGCGCGATCAGCGCCCCGATGGCCGCGGACGGGAGGGTGGAGAGGATGGTGATCGGATGGGCGAAGCTCTCATAGAGAATGCCGAGGATGATATACACCGCCACCAGCGCCGCGATTACGAGATAAAGCTCGTTGCCCAGCGAGGTCTGGAAGGCGGCGGCGGTGCCTTCGAAGGCGGTCTCGAAGCTGGCGGGCAGTCCGATCGATTTCTCCACCCGCTTGATCGCGTTGGTCGCGGTTCCCAGCGAATATCCCGGCGCCACGTTGAAGGAGACGGTAGTCGCCGGGAACTGCCCGTAATGCGTGATGAGCAGCGGCGCCGTGCCGCGCGTCACCGACGTCACCTGCGTCAGCGGCACGAGGCCCGAACTCGGAAGGCGCGTCGGGCCGGAGCTGTCCTGCCCCATATTGCTCGAAATGCCGGGCAGGTAGAGTTGCCGGAGTTGCGTGAGGGACGTCTTGAACCGCGGATCGGCCTCGAGGATGACGCGATACTGGCTCGACTGGGTGTAGACGGTCGAAACCTGGCGCTGGCCGAAGCTGTCATAGAGCAGATTGTCGACCGTCTGCGGCGTGATCGAATAGCGCGCGCCGTTGGAGCGGTCGAGCGTGACATGCGCCACGAGCCCCTCCGCCATGAGGTCGGAGGTCACGTCGCCCAGCGAAGGCTCCTTCCGGAGCATGCTGATGAATTTCGGAATCCACGTCTTGAAGGCGTCATAGTCCGGATTTTCCAGCATGAACTGGTATTGCGTGGCGGTGACGGTCGAATCCAGCGAGAGATCCTGCACCGGCTGGAGATAGAGCCGCGCGCCCGAGACCTTGTTCCCCGCAGCCGTCAGCCGCGCGAGAATGGTCTGGAGATCCGCGCTCCGCTGTTCGAGCGGCTTGAGGTTGATCAGCAGACGCCCCTCGTTCAGCGTCATGTTCTGCCCGTCGATTCCCACGAAGGAGGACAGGCTGGCAACATCGGGGTCGCGCAGGATCGCGGCGGCGACGGCCTGCTGGTGCTGCTTCATGCTGTCGAAGGAGATGGTCTGCGCCATCTCCGTGACGCCCTGGATCACGCCCGTGTCCTGCACGGGGAAGAAGCCCTTGGGGATGTACCAGGCGAGCACGAAGGTCAGCACGAGCGTTCCCGTCGCGACGACCAGCGTGAGCACGCGATGACGCAGCACCACGTCCAGCCAGCGCCCGTATCCCGTGATGAGGGCCTCGATCCGCTCTTCCGTCCGCGCGGACCAGCGCTGGAAGCGCGAGCCGTGCAGCGGGTCGTGCGGGCGCTCGGCCAGCATCCGGGCGCACATCATCGGCACCAGCGTGATCGAGATCACTGCGGACAGGACGATGGTGATCGCCAGCGTCATCGCGAATTCGTGGAAGAGACGCCCCAGCACGTCGCTCATGAACAGCAGCGGGATGAGCACGGCGATGAGCGAGACGGTCAGCGAGATGATGGTGAAGCCGATCTCCTGCGAGCCCTTCAGCGCCGCCGTGTAGCGGTCCTCGCCCATCTCGACGTAGCGGGCGATGTTCTCGATCACCACGATGGCGTCGTCCACGACGAAGCCGGTGGCGATGGTCAGCGCCATCAGGGAGAGGTTGTCGAGGGAGAAGTTCAGCAGATACATGATCGCCAGCGTGCCGATCAGCGAGAGCGGCACGGAGAGGCTGGGGATGATCGTCGCCGGAACGTTGCGCAGGAAGACGAAGATCACCAGCACGACCAGCACCATCGCGATGGCGAGTTCGAACTCGACATCGGCGACGGAGGCGCGGATGGTCGTGGTGCGATCGGTCAGCGGGGTGATCTCGATGCCCGAGGGCAGCGTCTTGCGAAGCTGCGGCAGCACCTCCATGATGTTGTCCACCACGGAGATGACGTTCGCGCCCGGTTGGCGCTGCACGTTGAGGATCAGCCCCGGCCTGCCGTTCGCCCAGGCGGCGAGCTGGTCGTTCTCCGGCCCGATCACGACCTCGCCGACATCCCGCAGGCGGATCGGTCCGGTGTTCTGATAGGCGATCACCTGGTCCATCAGTTGATCGACCGACTTGATCTGCCCGTCGATCCGCAGGGTGGTGGAGCGGTGCTCGCCGTCGAACGTGCCGGTGGGCGAGTTGACGTTGACGGTGGTGATGATGGTGCGGACTGTGTCCAGCGCGATGCCGTAGGAGGTCAGTTTCGGCACGTTGATCCGCACGCGGATCGCCTTGCGGTTGCCGCCGGAGAGCGAGACGAGGCCGACGCCGGAGATCTGGCTGATCTTCTGTTGCAGCCGTGTGTTGACGTAATCCTCCACCTCGGTGAGCGGCAGCGTTGCGGAGGTGATGCCCAATGTCAGGACGGGCGTGTCCGCCGGATTGACCTTGGCGTAGATCGGCGGGGCGGGAAGGTCCGTCGGCAGGAGCGAGTTCGCCTCGTTGATCGCCGCCTGGACCTCCTGCTCGGCGATGTCCATCGACATGTCGAGACCGAATCGCAGGGTGATGACCGACGCGCCGCCCGAGGATTGGGAAGTCATCTGGTCCAGCCCCGGCATCTGGCCGAGCTGCGTCTCCAGCGGCGCGGTGACGGAGGTCGCCATCACGTCCGGCCCCGCTCCGGGATAGAAGGTCGAGACGGTGATGGTCGGGTATTCGACTTGCGGCAGGGCGGAGATGGACAGGAAATGATAGCCGAGCAGGCCGGAGAGGAAGATCGCGACCATCAGCAGGGAGGTCGCGACCGGGCGCTCGATGAAGATGCGCGAAGGATTCATGTTTCTGCCGCTCCGCCAGGACCCGTTATTGACCGCCGGAAGCGGGCGCCGGGGCGTCGGCTGCGATCGTGACCTTCGCGCCGGGGCGCAGATGGTTGGTGCCGTCCGTCACCACGCGGTCGCCGGGCTTCACGCCGGACACCACGACGGTCGTGTCGTTGCTGGCGATCCCGATCTTCACGAGATGCACGGCCACGGTGTTGTCCGGCTGGACGACGTAGACGAACTGGCCGTTGGGTCCGGTCTGGAGCGCGTTGCTCGGCACGAGCATGACGTTGTGCAGCGTATCGACCATCAGGCGCGCATTGACGAACTGGTTGGGGAAGAGATGCTCGTCCTCGTTGGGGAAGATGCCGCGCATCCGCACCGTGCCCGTCGCGGTGTCGATCTGGCTGTCGAGCGCCTTGACGGTGCCGTCGGCGATCCTGTTCTCGTTCGCCGCGTCCCATGCCTGGACGGGGAGCATGCCCACCGCGCTCATCCGGTCGATCACGCGGGGCAGTTCGTTCTGCGGAACGGTGAAGATCACGGAAATCGGCTGCATCTGGGTCAGCGTGCCGAGCGTGGTCGAGCCGCCGGTGACGTAGTTGCCCTTGTCCACGCCGCGGATGCCGATGCGGCCGGAGACCGGGGCGATGATGTGGCAGTACATCACGTTCAGCCGGGCGGCGTCGAGTTGCGCCTGATCGTATTTGACGGTGCCCTCGTACTGCTTGACCGTATATTCCTGGTTCACGGCGGTCATGGCGGCGGTCGAGTTCTGCTTGAGCAGCGTCTGGTAGCGGCGGTTGTTGATACGGGCCGCCGCCAGCAGGGCGCTGTCCTGCGCCAGCGTGCCTTCCCACTGGTCCACGACGACCTGATAGGGGCGCGGATCGATCAGCTCCAGCTCGTCGCCTTGGTTGACGTGCTGGCCTTCCTTGAAGTTCACCTGCATCAGATAGCCGGTGACGCGCGCTTCCACTGTGACGTTGGTGATCGGCACGACGGTGCCGAGCAGGGTCAGGACGACGGGCATGTCGCCGGTCTTCACCTGCGCCACGCCCACCGGGGTCGGCTGGTCTCCCGTCTGGGCGTGGCGGCCGGGGCCCGCCATGCCCGTCTTGTGATGCGGGCGCAAAAAGGCGACCGCGATCAGTGCGATGAAAACGGCCAAAAGACCGATGGCGACCCAGCGTTTTTTTCTGCTTGGCGGCGTGGTCGTCGCGTGGAGCTGGCGGTCCTGCGAAGGGCGTGCCGTCTGCTCGTCCATATCGTCTGGTCTTCCATCCTGTAGATTTGCCGCAAGGGGGCGCGATCGCGCGCCGTCTGGTTCATAAAGCAAATCCGCAAGCAAAGACATGGCACAAGCTAAATTCTGGTTCAGGTATCGCAACGTTTCATAACAAATGTAACTCTCCGTCTCTTTCGTTGCGCTTCCGTGTGGAACTGTCACGTCATGAGGCCGTTTGTCTTGAGGTGAAGTGAGTGATACCGGATGATCGAGTCCCGACTCACAGGAGGAAGCAGATGGACGATACGACCAAGGCCAAGGCCGAGGGGCTGTTGGATGAAGCCAAGGGGCGCGTGAAGGACGCGGTGGGCGGCCTGACCGGGGATGCCGGGTTGCAGGCCAGCGGCAAGGTGGACCAGCTTTCCGGAATGGCGCAGCAGGAATTCGCCGATCTCTACGAGGATGCGGAGAGCCGGCTGGAAATGGCGACGGCCTTCGTGCAGGACCGTCCGCTTCTCGCTTTGGGGATCGTGGCGGTGATCGGCACGCTGATCGGCGCGCTCCTCTTCGGCCGCCGCGGGAAATAAGGCGAGGGAAAGCCGGATTTCCGCATCCCGGCCGTCTTTTTGCGCGTCGCGGACGCCGAAGCATTTGCTTTCCGAATCGCTTTGATTCAAAAGCGATTCGGGGGGCGTTCCCCGCAGGATGTTCCGGGGGAGTGCGACAAGGGGAATGCCGGATTTTTCGCTGGAAGCCGCGCTGGGCGCTCCGGATGTCCTCGTCGCCGGGCTGGACGAGGTGGGGCGCGGCCCGCTCGCGGGGCCGGTGGTCGCGGCGGCGGTGGTCTTCCGCCTGGTTCCGCCCGCAGGGCTGGCCGTCCTGCTCGACGATTCCAAGAAATTGAGCGCCGCCCGGCGGGAGCGCGCCTTTGTGGCGTTATGCGCCGCGCCGGGGGTGGAACTGGCGCTCGGCGCGGCTTCCGTGCCGGAGATCGAGCGGCTGAATATCGGTCAGGCGACGCTGCTGGCGATGCGCCGGGCGCTGGCGCGGCTCCGGCTGGTTCCCGCCATGGCGCTGGTCGACGGCAATCGCGCGCCGGATCTCCCTTGTCCGGTGCGGACTGTCGTGGGAGGAGATGGGCTGAGCCTGTCCATCGCCGCCGCCTCGATCATCGCCAAGGTGGTGCGGGACCGTGCGATGACGCGGCTTTCCCGCCGCCATGACGCTTATGGCTGGGAGCGGAACGCGGGCTATGGCACGGCGGCGCATCTTTCCGCCTTGCGCAGCATTGGGCTGACGCGGCACCATCGGCGCGGCTTCGCCCCGGTGCGCGACCAGCTTGCGCTCTTTGCCATGGAGGCCGCGTCGTGAGCGAGGACATGCCGAGGGACGCGATTCTTCGCGGCGACTGCGTCGAGGTGATGCGGAGCCTGCCGGACGGGCAGGTGGACTGCATCTTCGCCGACCCGCCCTATAATCTCCAGCTTCGCGGGGAACTGCGCCGTCCGGACGAGAGCGTCGTGGACGGGGTGGACGATGCGTGGGACAAGTTCGACGACTACGCCACCTACGATCATTTCACCCGCGCCTGGCTGAGCGAGGCGCGTCGCCTCCTGCACAAGGACGGCACGATCTGGGTGATCGGCTCCTACCACAACGTGTTCCGCCTCGGCGCGATCCTTCAGGATCTCGGCTTCTGGATCCTGAACGACATCATCTGGCGCAAGGCCAATCCGATGCCGAATTTCCGGGGGCGGCGCTTCACCAACGCGCATGAGACGCTGATCTGGGCGGCCCGGGAGCCCCAGAGCAAATATCGCTTCAATTATCAGGCGATGAAGACGCTCAACGACGACGTGCAGATGCGCAGCGACTGGTATCTGCCCCTGTGCACGGGAAACGAGCGCCTGCGCAACCGGCACGGGCTGAAGCTGCATCCGACGCAGAAGCCGGAAAGCCTGCTCTATCGCGTGCTGCTGGCCTCGACCCGGACGGGCGACACGGTGCTCGACCCCTTCTGCGGCAGCGGCACCACCCCGGCCATGGCCAAGCGCATGGGGCGCCGCTACCTCGCCATCGAGCGCCACCCCGATTACATCGCCGCCGCACAGGAGCGGATCGACCGCGAGACGCCGCTCGCGGAGGAGCAACTGGCCGTCACGCCCGCGCGGCGCGAAACGCCTCGGATTCCGTTCGGCAGCTTTGTCGAGCGGGGGGTGTTGCCCGCGGGAACCGAGCTTTTCGACCGCGCGCGCCGCGTCTGCGCCACGGTGGCGCCCGACGGGTCGGTCGTGTCCGGCAGCCAGCGCGGGTCCATCCACAAGCTGGGTGCGCTGCTGACCAATGCGCCGTCCTGCAACGGGTGGACCTTCTGGCATTTCGAACGGGAGGGCGCGCTGGTGCCGATCGACGTGCTGCGGACGGAGCCGGACCCGTTGCGCGAAGCGGGGTGACGTCGTTGCGCTGAACGTCTCGCCGGTCGGCGCGCGCCTATTTTCCCGAGAAGCCGAGGAAGCCGATCTCCGGGATCGGCCTGCCGCCGCTCGCGTCGTATTTGGAGGCGAGGGCGAGGGCCGGCTGCTTGACGGTCGCCTTGATCGCCAGATGGCCGTTGCCCTTCTTGTCCGCATCGACATCCTTGTGTTCCGTGCTCGCCTCCATCGTCCCTTCGGGATTGTAGGTCCGCATGGAGAGCAGCAGGAAGGTGATGTCGTTACGGTTGAGGTCGATCGCCATGTCGAGCGGCGTCTGGTCCAGCACGTTGCGCGCCCGCATGTCCGCGCCGCGATTGAGCGCTTCCTTGGCGGCATTGAGGCTGCCGCGATTGATGGCGTCGAAGAGGGCGTCGTTCGGGTTCAGATCGACATTGGCGTGGCCTGATTCCTGCTCCTGCGCTTCCGCGCCGGGGAGGGCGGAAGGTGGGGCGGCGCGCTTGGCCGCGTTCCGGGCCTCCGCCTTGGCATGCGCCTCCTCCGCTTCCTGTTCGGCTTCCTGCTCGGCCTGCGTCTCCTGCGCATGGGCGCTGCGCAGGGGCGCGAACAGCAGCGGCGACGCGGCGAGAGAGGTAGTCAGCAGCAGAACAAGGGGGCGGCGCAGGATCATGGAGGCTCTTGTCGGACAAAGAGGGTAAAACCGATTTTACCTCAATGTGCGCGGCGACGCGACTCCTTCCTTGCCTCGGCGTGTCCCGGTTCGCGTTTCGGGCTCTGTCCGCCCCGCCGGGCGCCGCGGATTCCTGCGCGGGTGTGTGGAACTTCAGACGGCGACACGACCGCCATCCGGACAGTCCTGATTAGCGCCGCCCCTCGCGCCGCCAGCCGATGAAGAGCAGGGCGAGTGCTGCCGCCATCGCCGCCCAGGCGGGCAGAAGAGCGGTGGGGCGAAGCTCGGCGGCGGCGCGGGCCATGCGGCGCGGCAGGCCGATCCATCCCGACCCTCTGACCGCGTCCCCGGCGGCGACCTGACGCAGGGCGGGCGCGTCCGCCGCCGCGCCGATCCAGAGCGGGGCCGAGCCGCTTGCACGGGCGACGGGACCGAGGCGCTCCGCCGTGGCGCGGAGATCCTGTCGTTCGACCGGGTCGCTCGCCTGCGGCGCGGCGAAGGCGGTGAGATCGCCGTCGCGCACCGTCCAGATGCCATAGGGCCAGATGCCGGGCGAAAGACCGGAAGAACCGTCGGCACGCAGGACGCCGGTGTACAACCCGTCTCCCCGCCGCGTCAGGGCCAGCGGCTGATGCGTGCCGTCGGGAGAGGTGACGATGGCGGCCGGCGGCGTCTCCGCTCCGGCGCTCCGCCGCGTCACGGTCAGCGTTCCGTTCTCGATATCGGCCTGAAGCTGGTTTTCCTCCAGCTCGGGCTCCTTCATCAGCCAGTGCGCGAGGCGGCGGAGCAACTCGGCCTGCGGGCCGCCGCCGCCCTCGCCGCGCGACCAGAGCCACATCTGGTCCGACAGGATGAGCGCCACGCGCCCCTTCTGCACGCGGTTCAGCACCAGAAGCGGCATTTCCTGAGGACCGCTCATCAGCACCTCGCCCTGATGCGTGTCCGAGCGCAGCGCGCGATACCACGGCCCCCAGCCGGGTGGCGTGCTCCCCTGTGGCGCGCCAGGCAGCCCGGCCGTCACGGGATGACGCCGCCCGAGAGCGGTCAGGTCCGCCGTGAAGCGGGCGACCTCGACCCCGCCCTGCGGCACATGGGCCGGGAGAACCGCCTCCAGGGGCGTGTTTTCCAGCGAGCCTTCCTCGGCGAATTCCGGTCCCGCCGTCAGCAGGAGGCCGCCGCCGCCCTTCACGTAATCGGCGATGTTTTCGAGATATTCCAGCGGCACGATGCCGGTGTTGCGGAAACCGTCGAGAATGATCAGGTCGAACTGCCGGATACGGTCCTGGAACAACTCCTTGATCGGAAAGGGAATGAGCGCGAGGTCCGAGAGCGGGGTGCCGTCATCCTTGTCGGGCGGCCGCAGGATGGTGAAATGCACGAGATCGACGGAGGGGTCGGATTTCAGCAGGGAGCGCCAGACGCGCTCGCCCTGATTCGGCGTGCCGGAGACGAGCAGGACCTTCAGCCGGTCCCGCACGCCGTTGATCCGCACCACGTCGCGGTTGTTCAGCTCCGACACCTCGCCTGTCAGCGGAGAGACGGACAGCCCGACGAGCATCGGCCCGGGCCGCGTGATCGGCACCGCAATGTCCTGCGGCACGCCGGTGCGGACCGTCACCGTGCGGGGCGGCGCGTTGCCCTCGCGAATGGTCAGGCTGGCGGAATGGCTGCCGCTCGTTCCCAGATCGTCGATTCGCACGCGCACCGTCGCCGTCTGGCCGACGATGGCGAAGGGCGGGGCCTGAAGGATCGTCAGCCGCCGGTCCGTTTCCTCGCCCTTGCCCGTCAGCAGCACATGCAGCGGCAGCGTCGATCCGTCCGCCGCCCGGAAACGCGGGGGCAGGGCGGCGGGCACGTCATGGTCCATCCCGTCCGTGACGAGGATCGCGCCCGCGAAGCGCCCCTGCGGCAGATCGGCCTGATCCATCGCGTCGAACAGCCGCGTGCCCTGCCCCTTGCCGCCCTGCGCCGTGACGACATGCAGCGTCAGGCCGGGAATACGGGCGGCCTCCGCCTTCAGCCGCGCGGCGATCGCATCCGCCAGCGATGCCCGTCCGCGCAGATCCATGGAGGGGGAGTGATCCACCACCAGCAGCGCGTCCTGCGGCTCGGGCCGGAACACGGGATGCAGCAGGCGCGGTCCGCCGAGCCAGAGCAGCAGGACGAGGATCGCCCCGAGCCGCCAGAGCAGACCCGGCGCGCGCCGCAATGCGCCATAGACGCTCAGCGCCGTGGCGAGGAGCGCGATCCCGCCGAGCGCCCAGAGCGGCAGGAGCGGCGCGAAGCCGAGAGTTGGAAAGGAAAGGGCGAGACCGGACGTCATCGGCCCATTCTTTCCAGAAGGGCGGGCACTTTCATCTGGTCGGCCTTGTAATTGCCGGTCAGCGAGTAGATCACGACATTCACCCCGAACCGATAGGCGAGCGTCCGCTGCTCGTCGCCGCCCGGAATGACGGCATAGGGCGTTCCACCATCCGGGCCGATCGCCCAGGCATGCGCCCAGTCCGCCGAGCCGATGATGATCGGACTCACATCGTCCAGCGCCACGTCCCCGCGGCGCGCGACCCAGATCGGCTGACCGGCGACGCGGCCGGGAAAATCATGCAGCAGATAGAAGGTGTGGGCGAGAATCTGGCGATCGTCGAGCTTCGTCAGCGGCGGGACGTTCAGCCCTTCCGTCGCGCGGCGCAGGGTCGCCCGCATGCCGCTCTCGCTGTCCGGATCGAGTTCCGTCCCCGCGCCGAGCGTGTCGATCATCAGAATGCCACCATGCGCCATGAACGTGTTGAGGGCCGCCGTCCGGCGCGGATCGGGCTGCGTATCCGCCGTGACGGGCCAGTAGATCAGAGGGTAGAAGGCGAGGTCGTCCGTGCCGGGATGCACGCCGTCCGGCGGGCCGAGTTCGGCGGAGGTGCGATCCGTCGCATATTTCGACAACCCCTCCAGCCCTTCGCGGACCGCCTGATCCACATCGTCATGCCCCGTGACCACATAGGCCAGTCGGGTTTGCAGCGCGGCTTGCGGGACGGCGTTGGGCGTGTTCTGCGCATGAAGCGTCTGCGGGAGCGATCCCAGCAGGAGCAGCGCCGCGACGGTGCGGGCGAGGAGGCCCCGCCGGTTGAGGCTCAGCGCCAGATCGGCCAGAAGGAGCAGCAGCCCGAGCGCGATCAGCAGCGGCCCGAGCGGCTGGTCGGCGGCCGCCCCTTCCGGCGCGACGGGGGCGCCGAGCAACGGCTCCGGCGCGAGATCCGGCAGGGAATCGCCCAGATTGAGCGCCCGGCGCTCCGAGCGCGGACCGTAGAGCCCCGGCGGATGCTCGGCGCTCGGCACGACATGACCGATTCGCATCGCATCCAGCGGGCGCGCGCCGGGCGGCGGCGGCACGAGCGCGCCCTCCGCGTCGAGCATGGCGACCGGCGCGAGGGTCGTCGCCGTCCCTCCGTCGCGCAATCCCGTCGAACGGCGCACCAGGCGCTGGAGCATCTCCGGAAACAGGCCGGAGAGCGGCAGGTTGGACCAGTCCGCGCCCGGCGTCACATGGAAAAGCACCACCTCGCCATGTCCCAGCGGCGCCGCCGTGACGAGCGGGGTGCCGTCGGCCAGGCGCGCCCAGACATGCGTCTCCAGATCCGCGGCGGGACGGGCCAGCACCTGTCGCGAGACCGTCACCTCCGCCGGGATCGTCAGCCCCGCGAAGGGCGAGGTTTCGGGGAAAGGCGCGAGTTTCTGCGGCTTGCCCCAGGACATCGGCCCGCCAAGCTGCCGCATCGTCCCGAGCAGCGGAACCGGGAGCAGCGGGTCCGTCGCGGGTGCTTCCGGCGTTTGCGCATCCTCCTGGCCCGGAGCCAGATCGGGACCGGCGAAGCGGATCAGCTCGCCGCCCTGACGCACCCACTCCTCCACCCGCGCGCGCGTGGAAGACTGGGTCAAGGTGCCGTCGGGAGCGATCAGCACGGAAAGCGGGGAGGCGAGCAGCTTGTCCACCGCGCCGCGCCGGAGTTCCACGATCGGACCGAGGGCGCGGGCGAGAAAGAATCCCGCGCCGAGGAGCGGCGTCTCGTCGCCGGGCCGCGTGATCAGCCCGACCGGACGGCGGCGATCCCCTTCGTCCAGCAGGCGAATCCCGCCCGGACCTGTCGGCGCGGGCGATGAGGTGTCGGTCAGGGTCAGCCGCGCCGTCTGGTTGCGCAGCACGGCGGGCAGGGGAAATTCCGCCGTCGCCTGGTTCCGTTCCGCCGGAAGGGCGAGGGTCTGGAGCGCCAGCGTGCCGCCGTTCTCCGTGCGCGCATGGACGGAATAGACCCGCGCGGCGGGGCAGGGGAGCGCCTTCACGGTCACGCGGAGCGCCGCGGCGCTGTCCGTCCGCGCGCCGAGTGTCGCCACGTCGCAGCCCGTCCACCGCATGTCGGAGACCGGGCCGAGCGCCGCGAGGGCGCGGCGCAGGGCGTCGTCCTGCGGACTCGCGACGCCGTCGCTCAGCACGACGACCTCAGAGGCGCCCGCCGGAAGCCCGTGCAGGGCCGCGATCAGCGCCTGGCGATCCACCGGCCAGGATTCGGGACGCAGGCGGCCGGCGAAGGCGTCGAACCGGGCGGCGTCGCGGGTGATGAAGGAGTCGGGAAGCCCGCCATCCTGCCCGCGCGCGCTTCGCAGCACCATCACCTGACGTCCGTCCCGCAAGGCGCGGTCGCCCAGCGCACGGAGCGCGCGAAGCCGCTCGGACCAGTGCGGCACGGCGGCCCAGCCGTCATCCAGCACGAGGATCAGCCGCGACCCGCCGCTCGTCCCCGGCGTGGCGCGCGGGCGATGGACGGGCTGGGCGAGGCCGAGAATCAGCAGCAGCGCCGCGCCGACGCGCAGGAGCAGCAGCCAGAGCGGCGCGCGCTCCGTATCCGCCCGGCGCGCATGCAGCCCGCGCAGCACGAGCAGCGACGGAAAACGCTGGCTGCGCGGCTGGGGCGGCGTCGCGCGGATCAGCCACCAGATCAGCGGCAGCGCGGCGAGCCCGATCAGGGCGAGGGGGGTCAGGAAGATCATGTCGGACCCGTGCCCCTCAGGCGAGCGTCTTGCCGCCGGTCAGGCGGGCGTGAAGCGCGAGCAGGGCGGGCAGGGGCGGCTGGTCCGTGTGGTGCAGGGTGAGCGCCGCGCGATGACGGCCCGCGATGATGCGCAGCGCGTCGAGATGCGCGCGCATGGCCGCGTCATAGGCGGGGGCAAGATCTTCGACGGCGGATAATGTCAGCGCCGCCGTCTCCTCGAGCCCCTCGAAGCGCACGCGGCCGCTATAGGGAAGGGCGAGTTCGGCGGGGTCGAGGACGCAGAGCAGTTCCAGCCGCGCCGGACGCGCGGCGAAGCCTCGAAGGACCGACTCCATCTGCTCGGGAGGCCAGAGGAAATCGCTCACCAGAACGGCATGACCCCAGGGACGCATGAGGGTCGCCTGCGGCGCGGGGGCGTCGTCCTGTTGGGTCATCAGGCTCTCGGCAAGGCGCGGGAAGGCATGGACGCCGCCGAAATGCCGCCCGGCTTCCGGCCCCGTCAGCAGTCCCGCGCGCTCGCCGCCCTGCAACGCGGCGGCGGCCAGGGCGAGGGTGCAAAGCGTGGCGCGGTCGCGCTTGGTCGGCAACGCCGCGGAGGACCGCCAGTCCATCGAGGCGGAGGGATCGCGCCAGAACAGGATCTGCTGCGCCGCCTCGGCCTCGCGCTCGCGGACCCAGTACGTGTCGCCGCGCGCCGATTGCCGCCAGTCGATGCGTGCGGCGGGCTCATGCGGCTCGGCCGGGCGGTATTGCCAGAAATCCTCGCCCGTTCCGGCGCGGCGTTGTCCATGTACGCCCATGCGGATCTGCCGCGCGATGCGCTCGGCCTCGATCACCAGAGGCGGCAGGAGATCGCGCGCGGAAGCGTTCGCGGCCTCCTGCATGCGTGAGGACGCGCCCCGCGCCGTCTCGCTCCGCCGCCGCTCGAACAGCCGGAACACGGTCAGAGCAGCGTCCGCCCCAGCCCTGCGATCAACGCGTCCAGGCGGACGCCCGAGGCGCGGGCGGCGAAATTCAGCGCCATGCGATGGGCCAGGACGGGCTCGGCCAGGGCCGCCACGTCGTCCGGGCTGGGCGCGAGGCGGCCGTCGATCAGCGCGCGGGCGCGGCAGGCGAGCATGAGGGATTGTGCGGCGCGGGGGCCGGGGCCGTAGGCCAGCGCCTCGGCGATCTCCTTCGTTGCGGCGGTTTCCGGACGCAGGCCGCGCACGAGGCGCAGGATCGCCTCCAGCGTCTTCTCGCCCACGGGGAGGCGTCGCACCAGCGCCTGCGCTTCGATCAGCTCCGATGCGGAGAAGAGCACGGGCGGCGGCGTCGCGGGTACGCCGGTGGTGGCGATCAGCATCTGCCGTTCGGCGTCGAAATCGGGGAAATCCAGAAGGATGCGGAGCATGAAGCGGTCGAGCTGCGCCTCGGGCAGCGGGTAGGTGCCCTCCTGCTCGATCGGGTTCTGCGTCGCCAGAACATGGAAGGGGCGCGGCAGGCCGTGCTCCACGCCGCTCTGCGTCACGCGATATTCCTGCATGGCCTGAAGCAGGGCCGATTGCGTGCGCGGGGAGGCGCGGTTGATCTCGTCCGCCAGCAGCATCTGGGCGAAGATCGGCCCCTTGACGAAGCGGAAGACCCGCCGTCCTTCCTCGTCATGATCGAGGATTTCCGCGCCCGTGATGTCCGACGGCATCAGGTCCGGGGTGAACTGCACCCGCCGCGTGTCCAGCCCCAGCACCGTGGCGGCGGTCGTGACCAGCAGCGTCTTGCCGAGGCCCGGCGCGCCCACCAGAAGGGCGTGGCCGCCGGAGAGGACCGTCACCAGAAGCTGCTCGATGACGGTGGGCTGGCCGAAGACCGTCCGTTCCATCGCCGCGCGGATCGCGGCGAGCCGGATGGTGAGACGATCCGCGCGCTGGGCGTCCTCGGCGGCGGAATCTTCGGGCGTGGGGGAAAAGGGGTCGATCTGGCTCATCTTCCCAAGATGACAGTTTAAGGGGTTTCATCAAGACGCTTGCGAGCCCAAGTTGAACGATGACGAGTTTTTTTGAACGGGTTGTGGAGAACGGATGTGACGGAGGAGAACGAGCGGGCTGCCTTCGGCGTTGTGGAGACTGCGGCGGACGGCCCTTGCGGGTTCGTCGCGGCGGCACGGGCGGCGCCCGGAGCGGAGGCGCCGGCGCATGCGCCCTCGCGGGATCGTGTCCTGCCTTTTCTCATCAAACGGGACGGGACATGGCTCTATCGCGGCACGCCCGTGCGGCGCAAGCCGATGGTCTGCCTGTTCGGCTCCATGCTGACGCGCGACGCCGACGGCGGATACTGGCTTGAAACGCCGATGGAATGCGGCTCGATCCAGGTCGAGGACGCGCCTTTTCTCGCCGTGCAGCTCGAATTCAGCGGCCGGTGCGGGCGGCGTCAGACGTTGTGCCTGCGCACCAATATCGACGAGGTGGTCTGCGTCGGCCCGGAGCATCCCCTGATGGTGAACTGGAATCGGCCCTGTTGCGAGGAAAGCGCGCCGGTTCCCTATGTCGTCGTGCGCAAGGGGGAAGGCGAATGGCCCATTCTCGCCCGCCTCACCCGGGCGGTGTATTATGAACTGGCCGCGCTCGCCGTCACCGCGCAGGTGAACGGCACGTCCTGTTTCGGCGTGTGGAGCGGTGATCATTTCTATCCTTTGGGGCGGAGTTCCTGATCCTTTGAGCGAGTCGCCTCTCGCGTCGCTCCCGCCTGCGGCCCGTGCGGCGCTGGACCGGCTCTGGGCCATCCTGCCGCATGCCCGGCTGGTCGGCGGTTGCGTGCGCGATCTGCTGGCCGGGCGTGCGCTGAACGATGTCGATCTGGCGACCGTGGAAGCGCCGGAGGTCGTGCAGGCGACGCTGGAGGCCGCGGGGATCAAGGTCGTGCCGACGGGGCTCGCCCATGGGACGGTCACGGCGGTGATCGACCGCGCGCCTTACGAGATCACCACGTTGCGGCGCGACGCGGAGACGGACGGGCGTCATGCCGTCGTCGTCTGGACCGACGACTGGCGCGAGGACGCGGCGCGGAGGGATTTCACCATCAACGCCATGTCGCTCGACCGCGCGGGCGTGCTGCATGATTATTTCGATGGGCAAAGGGATCTGGCGGCGCGGCGCGTCCGTTTCGTCGGCGATCCCGCCGCGCGGATTCGCGAGGATGCGTTGCGGGTTCTGCGTTTCTTCCGCTTCGATGCGCGTTTCGGCGGCGAAACGCCGGACGCGGCGGCGCTGGCGGCCATCCGGGCCGGGGCCGCGCTGGTGGACGGGCTCTCGGCGGAGCGCGTGGCGGGCGAATTGCTGCGTATTCTCGCCGGACCCCGCGCCGTGCGGGCGATCGGTTCGATGGACGACGCGGGCGTGTTGCGGCGCTGGCTTCCGGAGGCGCATCTGCGCATCGGATTGCTGGACCGGCTCGTGGCCGCCGGAGGGCCGCCGGACGCGATCCTGCTTCTGGGCGCGCTCTGCGACGCGCCCGATCTGGCGCGGCGATTGCGGCTCTCGGGCGCTCAGGCCGCGCGGCTGGAGGCGATGCGCGGCGCGGCGCTCCCGATCGAGGCGAGCGACGACGATCTGCGCCGCGCGCGGGCCGACTGGCCGCTCGAAACGCTGCTGGACCGCCTCTGGCTGTGTCAGGCCGCGCGGTCAGGCGCGCCGGACGCCGCGTGGGACGGGCTGCGCGCCCGGCTGGAGGCCATGCCGCGCCCGGTTTTTCCTCTGTCCGGCAAGGATGCGGTCAAGGCCGGGATCGCGCCCGGTCCCGGCGTCGGGGTCGCGTTGCGCCGCGTCGAGGCGTGGTGGCGCGAGGAAGGGTGCCGGCCGGGCCGAGAATCCGCGTTACGGCGGCTGGATGAGGTCGTGGCACAAGGCTGAAACGAGGCGAGGTCCGCCCGGACCCGGCGAGGGTTGCCTTCTCGCACCCCGCATGCGTGGATGCACGGACTTGTGAGGAGACGTCCCTTGCGCCCGACAACCGGAGACCACCCTGATGAGCTTTACCGTTGGCATGTATCTCGCGGAGCGTCTGGCCCAGATCGGGCTGAAGCATCACTTCGCCGTCGCGGGAGATTATAATCTCGCATTGTTGGACCAGCTTCTGACCAACAGCGCCATGCGGCAGGTCTATTGCTGCAATGAGCTGAATTGCGGGTTCGCGGCGGAAGGCTATGCCCGCGCGAACGGCGCGGCGGCGGCGGTCGTGACCTTCAGCGTCGGCGCGATTTCGGCCCTGAATGCGATCGGCGGGGCCTATGCCGAAAATCTCCCGGTCATCCTGATTTCCGGCGCGCCGAATTCCAACGATCACGGCACGGGCCACATCCTGCATCATACCACGGGTGGGACGGAGTACAGCTACCAGATCGAGATGGCGCGGCGTCTGACCTGCGCGGCCGAGAGCATCACCGACGCCGCCTCCGCTCCGGCGAAGATCGATCATGTCATCCGTACCGCGCTGCGGGAGTCCAAGCCCGCCTATCTGGAGATCGCCTGCAATCTGGCGACCGCCGCCTGCGTGCGGCCCGGTCCCGTTTCCTCGCTTTTCTCCTCTCCGGAGCCGGATGAGACCAGCCTGCGCGCCGCGCTCGACGCCACGCTGGACTGGCTGAAGCCGCGGGAGCGGGTCGTCCTGCTCGTCGGCAGCAGGCTGCGCGCCGCCCGTTCGGCCGAGGCGGCGATCGCGCTCGCCGACCGTCTCGGATGCGCCGTCACGGTGATGGCCGCCGCGAAGGGGGATTTTCCGGAACAGCATCCCGGTTTCCGGGGCGTCTATTGGGGCGAGGCCGGCGATCCCGGCGCGCGGGAGCTGGTGGAAACGGCGGACGGGGTGATCTGCCTCGCCCCCGTGTTCAACGATTATGCCACGGTCGGCTGGACCGCGTGGCCGAAAGGCGAGACCGTTTTGCTGGCCGATCCGGACGGTGTGACGGTCGGGGGCATGGCGTTCGGAGGTTTTGGCCTGGGGTGCTTCCTCGCCGAACTGGCCGAACGCGCGCCGCCCCGCCCGGCGACCGCGCGGGAGACAGGGTTTTCTCCGTCCCGGATCGCTCCCGCCGCGCCGGATGCGCCGCTGACCAATGACGAGATGTGCCGTCAGATCGGGGCGCTGCTCACGCCGGACACGACCCTGACGGCGGAAACGGGCACCGCCTGGTTCGACGTGATGGGTATGGCGCTGCCAAACGGCGCACGCCTCGAACTGGAGATGCAGTGGGGGCATATCGGCTGGTCCGTGCCCGCCGCGTTCGGCAATGCCATGGGTGCGCCGGAGCGGCGGCAGATGCTGCTGGTCGGCGATGGCGCGTTCCAGCTCACCGCGCAGGAAGTGGCGCAGATGGTGCGATATGCGTGTCCCGTCATCGTCTTTCTCGTCAACAATCGCGGCTATGTCATTGAAAGCGCCATTCATGACGGGCCGTATAACGCGATCAAGAACTGGGATTACGCGGGACTGATCGATGTCTTCAACGCGGGCGAGGGACATGGGCTCGGCCTCCGGGCGGCGACCGGCGCGGAACTCGAAGCCGCGATCGCCGCAGCCCTGGCCAACCGGAAGGGCCCGACCCTGATCGAATGCGCCATCGCCCATACCGACTGCGCGCGCTCGCTCGTCACCTGGGGCAGGCATGTGGCGGCGGCCAATGCCCGCCCGCCCCAGCCCCGTTGAGCGGCGTAGTCGAGCGGCGCATGAGGAACGGCCCGCGTATCAGACGCCGAAGCCGGGAAAGGTGAAAGCGGAGGCGGTTTCGGCCTGCCCCGCTCCCGGCTGACGCAGGGCGTCGCGCCGGCGGCCCTTCCCCACGCGGCGGCGGGGCGTTACTAGGCGGAGCATGAGCGCCTCCTCCTCCGTTTCCCTGCGTATCGACCCCTCCGCCGCGGAAGGGCGTTTCCTGCTGCATCGAATCTGGCGCGAGGAGATTCTTCGCCTGCCCGGGCATCTGGCGGCCGTGGTGGCGCTCACCCTCATGATGGCGGGGATGACGGCGGTGTACCCGCTGGTCATCAAGCGGGCGGTGGACATGTTCACCGCCCATGATTCGCGCATTCTCTATCAGGTTCCGGCGCTCGTCATCCTTGTGGTGGGGCTGAAGGCGGCGGCCCAGTACGGGCAGGCGATTTCCGTGCAGGCGCTCGTCCTCGCGGTGATCCGCCATCTTCAGCAGAGGATGTTCCGTCACACGCTGGAAGCCGACATCGCCCGGATCGAGGAGGAGGCGCCCGCGCAATGGGCGGCGCGCTTCACGACGGACGCCGTCTCGATCCGCGAGGCCATGATCCGCGCGGTCAATGCGCTGGGGGATGTGGTGACGGTCATCGGGCTCGTCGCCTCGATGGTCTATACCGATTGGGAACTCAGCCTCATCGCCCTGGTGCTCTATCCCGTCGCCGCCGTGCCGATCCAGCGGCTGGGCAAGCGCATCCGCCGGGCGTCCGGCGGGATGCAGGAGCAGATCGGCACCACGGCGGCGCTGCTGCATGAGAGTTTCGCCCTTGCGCGTCAGGTGCGGATCTACCGGATGGAAGGCTTCGAGGCCGAGCGGGCCGGGGAATCGCTCGACCGGCTGCATCTGGCCTTTCTGCGCATCGCGCGCGGGCGGGCGCGGGTCGATCCCGTGCTGGAAGTGCTGGGAGGGGCTGCGATCGCGGCGGTGCTCGGCTTCGCGGGCTGGCGCGCGGCCATGGGCGGCGCGACGCTCGGCGATTTCACCGCCTTCATCGCCGCGTTGTTCGCCGCCGCGCGGCCGTTGCGCGCGCTCGGCTCGTTGAACGCGGCCTTGCAGGAAGGATTGGGAGGGCTCGAGCGGGTTTTCGGCGTGATCGACACGCCGCCGGCCGTGGCGGAACGGGCGAACGCCCTGCCGCTTCCGCCGGGCGGTGGACGGCTGGTCTTCGAGGATGTGGGGTTCGTCTATCCGGATGGGCGCGTCGGCTTGCAGGCGCTGGGGATCACGGTCGAGCCGGGGCAGACCGTGGCGCTGGTGGGGCCATCCGGCGCGGGAAAATCGACGGCGCTGTCGCTCGTGCCGCGTCTGCATGATGTATCGACGGGCGCGATCCGGCTGGACGGCGTCGATCTGCGCGACCTGAAGCTGGGCGAACTGCGCGATGCGATCGCCTATGTCAGTCAGGAAGCGATGCTGTTCGACATGTCGCTCTACGAAAATATCCGGATCGGGCGGCCTTCGGCGAGCCGGGCGGAGGTGGAGGCGGCGGCCGAAGCGGCAGCGGTGGATTTCGTCGCGACGCTGCCCGACGGGCTGGATACGCGTGTCGGTCCGGCCGGGCAGCGCCTGTCGGGCGGCCAGAGGCAGCGCGTGTCGCTGGCGCGCGCGTTGCTGCGTGATCCCCGGCTGCTCTTGCTGGACGAGGCGACCAGCGCGCTGGATGCGGAAAGCGAGGCCAAGATTCAGCGGGCTCTCGCGGCGCTTCGCCGGGGGCGTACCACGCTGATCGTGGCGCATCGTCTGGCGACGGTGCAATCCGCCGATCTGATCGTCGTGATGGAGCGCGGCCGGGCCGTGGAGCGGGGAACGCACGCGGCGCTGCTGGGCGCTGACGGGCTCTATGCACGGATGGTGCGCATGCAGTCGCTGGAGATGGTCCCGTAGCTGCGCTGCCTCTGTCAGAGCGGCGGGGTCAGAGCGGCGGGGCGAGAAGGCTGAGGGCCGGCACCAGCGTCTCATAGAGCGGACGTTTGAAGCCGAGATTGAAGTCGAAGATGTCGGCGGCGGCCACCCATTGCCACGCATCGAATTCGGGCGGGTGCTGGCTGTCCAGATCGATGTCGGCATCCGTGCCGAGGAAACGCAAGGCGAACCAACGCTGGGTCTGGCCGCGATATTTCCCGTGCAGCGCCTTGCCGATCAGGTGGGGCGGCAGGTCATAGGACAGCCAGTCGGGATAATGCCCGAGGATTTCCGCGCGCGTGGTGCCGATTTCCTCGCCCAGTTCGCGCATCACCGCGCCTTCGGGCGTTTCTCCGTCGTCGATGCCGCCCTGCGGGCATTGCCAGACCTCGCCCGGGAGGTCCGTCCTCCGGGCGAGGAAGATATGGCCGCGCCGGTCGAAAAGCATCGCACCGACATTCGGGCGATAGGGCAGCAATGGAGGGTCGATCACGAGGGCTGCTCCAGCGTCGGAGGAAGGGGAGGAGAGGGGATGAAAGTCGGCTCCGGCGAAGAGGGCGGCAGAGTGCGCGTGTCGGAGGTCAGCATCCGGCTGGGTGCGACGAGCGTCACCCCCGCGCTTTTCAGTCCGTCGCACCAGGCCGCGAGTCGCTCCAGCCCGGTCGGCGTCACGGTGCTGGTGACGGCCAGAACATATTCGCCGTTCAGGGCGCGGCGGCTCAATGCGGCGAGCGTTGCATCGAGCGACGCCGCATCCGTGTCGAGATTCAGGGAGTCGCTGGCGCGCAGGTCGCGCGGCAGGCCGCTGCGTTCCGGCCCGTTGACGAGGACCATCAATCCTTTCCGGTCAATGGCGCGCGCGACAGGCGGGAAATCCGCAGTCGCGGCGAAACCCGGCGCGGCGACTCCCTCATGCGGCAGCGGGTCGGCGACGGAAATGCCGATGACGCCCGGTGCGCGGCCGAGGCTCCAGTCCAGCGCCGTCATGTCCTGATCCGGGGTGTTGCCATAGCCGAGCGCGTGGGGTCCCTCCGACCGCTCGTCGGGCGCGGGGCCCTGCACGGGGAGATTCAGATAAAGCTCATGCCCGTCCCGGCGGGCCTGGGCGATAAGAGGCGGCAGACCGGGGAGATAGGGTGAGACGAGAAAGGCGACCTGAGGAGGAAGCCTGGCCAGCGCGACCGCAGTCAACCGCTCCGAGTAGCCGAATCCGCCGAGGAGGAGGGCGAGATGCGGCCCGGTGATCGGCGGGAGGGGCGCGGCCGGATGGAGAGGCGTGGACGCAGGATGAGCTGCGGAGTGGGCGACGGCAGACTTGACGGGAGCCGGGACCGCGACCTGCCGGGCAGGCGGGGCCTTCGGAAGCGGGCCGAGCCACGCCAGGACGCCGGCGGTTCCCGCGATGGAAAGTCCGATGACGACCCAGAAGACGAGCAGTGCCTTTCCCGCGACGGGAAGGCGCGCCCGGAAAGAGGCTTCGGTACGGAAGGCGTCAGTGATGGACATGGGCGGCGGGCGGGGAACTCGAGGCTGTCTTGTCGCCGTCGCCGCTGTTCGGCAGGTCTCCGGGCGGCAGACCCGCCATGGCCCGCACGACGCGCAGGGCTTCCTGGAGCTGGAAATCGGTGGACGGGTTCTTGATGTCGAATTTCGGCCAGTTGGCGGGGGGCGCCTCGGGGATGGTCGAGGCGATCGCCGGCAGGTCCGTCCGCTTCTCGCGCTTCGTGCGGTTGCCGCCGATATTGGTCAGGATGTGTTTCAGATCGGATTCGCGATAGCCGATTCCCTCGTCGTCCTTGCTCTCCCTGACCGTGATGTCCGGCATGATGCCGAGCCCCTGGATCGAGCGTCCGGACGGGGTGTAGTATCGCGCCGTGGTGAGACGGACCGCTCCGTTGCCCGGCACGGGGATGAGGGATTGCACGGACCCCTTGCCGAAGGATTGCTCGCCGAGGATGACGGCGCGGCGGTGATCCTGAAGCGCGCCGGCGACGATCTCGCTGGCGGAGGCGGAGCCGCCGTTGATGATCACGACGATCGGCAGGTGGTTGGTGATGTCGGTCCCCTTGGCGTCCCAGCGATGGTTGTTGTCGGCGTGGCGCCCCCGGATGGAGACGATCTCGCCCTCTGGAATGAAATCGTCGCTCACCGCGATGGCCTGATCCAGCTTGCCGCCAGGATTGAAGCGCAGATCGAGCACCAGCCCGTCCAGCTTGCCGCCGGCCTGCTTCTTCAACTTGTCGTAGGCGGCGTGCAGCGCGCTCTCGGCGTCGTCGTCGAACTCGTTGAGGCGGATATAGCCGATCTTGCCGTACAGCGCGGAGGTCACGACCTTGATATGGATGATCTCGCGCGTCAGCGTGAATTTCAGGGGCTTGGCCTCCTTGGCGCGCACGATGGTCAGCGTGACCTTCGTGTCCGGAGCGCCGCGCATCTTGGCGACGGCCTCGTCCAGCGTCATGCCTTCGAGGCTCTTGCCGTCCACCTCTGTGATGAAGTCGCCGGGCTTGATGCCCGCGCGCGAGGCCGGCGTGTCGTCCATCGGGGAGACGACACGGATGTGGTTGTCCTGCTCCTGGACCTGGATGCCCAGCCCCCCGAACTTGCCCGAGATCTGGACCTGCATGTCCTTGTACTGCTTCTCGGTCATGTAGGAGCTGTGGGGGTCGAGATTGCCGACCAGCCCGTCCAGCGCGTTGGTGATCAGATCCTTGTCGCTCTTGGGTTCGACATATTCCGAGCGGACGATGTCGAGAACGGTGCCGAACAGCGTCAGCAGGCGCAGTGTCTCGCTGTGATTGCCGCTGTCCTGCGCGACCTCCCGCGCGAAGGCGGAGGAGGCGCCGAGAGCCTGGAGGAAGGCGGGGGCCGCGAAGCGGTCGAGCGCAGGGCCTGCGGCAATGCCGCCGAAAAATGCCGTCCCGAGGAGCAGGCCAGTGCGGAGCTTCATCAATCTCATTCCTTGTAACCGACCTCTCCCGTTCCTGTCGCGATCTCCGTCGGAGCGCAGGTTAGGGGCATGATCCTTACCAAAGCTATAACGCGGTGAGCTTAACCTGTCGAAGCATCCTGCAAAACTCCCCTTCTGTCTCCTACAGGAACGGGCGCGGGTCGACGGCCTCGCTTCCATGCCGTAATTGCACGAAGAGCCGCCCGCCGCCCGACGGCATCGTGCCCAGCGCGGCGCCCTTGTGGACGGAGTCCCCGCTATGTGCGGAAAGCGCGCCGAGGCCGGCAAGGACGAAGCGGTAATGTCGCCCGCAATCGAGGATCAGCATGGGGCCGAAGGAGCGGAATTCTCCAGCGAAATCAATGCGTCCCGCGCAGGGCGCATGCACGGGGGCCGAACTCGCGGCGGCGTAGGTGATGCCTGTGGCGGGACCGGCCTCCATGGGCGCGCCCCACGCGACGGCGATGCTGCCGGCGACCGGAGCGCCGCTGCTTCCCCGGGTCGGGCCGGGGCCGTTCGACGTGTCCAGGGACGCGGCCTGACGTCGCAGACGATCGGCGCGTTGCCGATGGTGCTGCGCCTCGGCTGCCCGGGCCTCGGCGTCGATCTCCGCGCGGGCGGCGTCTTCCTCATGCTCGATGCGGGCGATCGCGTCCTGAAGATCCGTCGCCGCGGCGGCGGCGCGGGCGACGGCCGCGCGAGCCTGCGTGGCCTCCGTGATCGCCCGATGTTCGACTCGCCGGGCGAGGCGCGTGCGGCGCGCGTCCTCGTCGCGCTGGGCGGCCTGACTCTGGCGCAGACTGTCGAGTATCTGACGTTTCGCGTCCAGCGTGGCGGCGGTGGTGGCGAGTTCCTGCTGTTGCGCGCGGATCTCCGCCGCTTCCCGCGCGGTCAGCCGGGCCAGCCCGCTCAGAATGGCCAGGCCCTGCACGGCGCGATCAGGAGATACGGGGCTGGCGATCAGCGTCGTCGCCGGGGCCAGGGAGAGGCGCTCGGCCAGGGGCAGAAGCGGCCGCAGTGCCGCGTCGCGCCGCGCGATTTCCGCTTTCAATGCGTCCTGACGCCGGGTCAGCGTGTCGATCTCCGCTTGCAGGGCGGCGATCCGGTTTTCCGTCTCCGTCAGCGCCGTGCCCACGGCGGCGGTGGCGGCGGCGAGAGTCCTGGTGCGGGCGGCATCCGCCTGCGCCTTTGCCTGCGCGGCGGCAGCCTGCTTCCTGCGCTGGGCCACGAGTCGCGCCTGCGCGGCCTGCTGCCGGATCAGCGCGGCATGGGAGGATTGCGCCGCCGTGAGCGTCGCCTGCGCGTCCTTTTTGCCGCCCGGATGATGGGGCGCGCTCCGAGAATGGGCGCTCCGGTGCGGCGCGGCGGCGCAGGGCGTCAGGCAGAGCGCCAGCGCCCCGAGACAGGCGAGGCCGCGACGGCAGGAGAGCCGGGCGTTCAGGCGTCGATCAGCGTCTGGCCGGTCATGGCGGCGGGTTGTTCGAGCCCAAGCAGCGCCACGAGAGTCGGCGCAAGATCGGCCAGCCGTCCGTCATGCAGGCTCTTCGCGGCGGTTCCGGCGAGCAGGACCGGCACGCGGTTGAGCGTATGGGCGGTGTGCGGACCGCCGGTCTCGGGGTCGCGCATGGTCTCGCAATTGCCGTGATCGGCGGTGACGAGCAGGGCGCCGCCCGCCTTGCCGATCGCATCCGCGAGGCGGCCCAGCCCGGTATCGACCGTCTCCACGGCCTTGATCGCCGCCGCCAGCACGCCGGTGTGGCCGACCATGTCCGGATTGGCGTAGTTCAGCACGATCAGATCGTATTTCCCGCTTTCGATGGCGGCGACGGCCTTGTCCGTCAGTTCGGGAGCCGACATCTCGGGCTGGAGGTCATAGGTCGCCACCTTCGGCGACGGCACGAGGATGCGCTCCTCGCCGTCCAGCAGAATCTCGCGGCCGCCGTTCAGAAAATAGGTGACGTGCGGATATTTTTCCGTCTCCGCCATGCGGAGCTGCGTCATGCCCGCGCGGGAGACGACCTCGCCCAGCAGGTCGTCCATCGAATCCTTCGGAAAGAGCACGTCCATCAGCGGCGCGAGTTCGTTGCCGTAGCGCGTCATCCCGGCGGCTCCGGCGAATTTGAAGAAATGCGGGCGGGCGAATCCGGCGAATGACGGCTGCAGCAGCGCGGAGAGGATCTCGCGAATCCGGTCGGCGCGGAAATTGGCGGAAAGCAGCCCGTCCCCGTCCTTCATGCCCGCATAATCGCCGATCACGGTCGGTTTGAGGAATTCGTCGGTCACGCCCTGTTCATAGGCGGCGGGCAGGACCGTGAGCGGATCGGCGGCGGCTTCGCCCTTGCCGTCCGTCAGCGCGTCATAGGCCAGGCGCACGCGCTCCCAGCGATTGTCGCGATCCATGGCGTAGTAACGGCCGCTGATCGTGGCGATGGTCGCGCCCTCCGGCAGGGCGGCGGCGAAGTCGCGGAGGGACGCGGCGCCCGATTGCGGCGCCGTGTCGCGCCCGTCCGTGAACACATGGACCGCCACGGGCACGCCCGCCGCGGCCACGACCCGCGCCAGGGCGACGAGATGGTCCTGATGGGCGTGAACGCCGCCCGGCGAGACGAGGCCCATGAGGTGGCACGTGCCGCCCGATCCTTTCAGCGCGTCGACGAGCTTGAGCAGGGCGCCATTTTCCGCCAGCTCGCCCTCGCGCGCCGCCCTGGTGATGCGCGGCAGATCCTGCATCACCACACGTCCCGCGCCGATATTCAGATGCCCGACCTCGGAATTGCCCATCTGGCCCTCCGGCAGCCCGACATCTTCCCCGCAGGTGCGGAGATAGGCGTGGGGGCAGGCGGTCCAGAGTCGGTCGAAATTCGGCGTTTTCGCCAGGGCGACAGCATTGTCCTCGGCCACCGAACTATCCCCGAAACCGTCGAGGATGACCAGCATCACGGGGCGGGGTGTGGGAGAAACCGTCATCATGGACCCTTCACTCATGAAATCTGTGCCTCACAATGCCACCATTCGCCCGGTTTGCGAACCAGTCCGAAAGGGCGCGCGATATGTGGGGGCTCTGCCTTCCCTGGAAACTCTTGGCTTGCAGTCACTGAGGTCCGGAGTCCGACAGACAAAACGGGATTTTTCATTTTCGTGGCGATGACAACGGCGTGTGGGCGGCCCAGATTGGCGGTAGTGGCAGGGAGAGAAATGATGGCCGAAGGATGTGGAACGGGCGGGTGCGGCGTGCTGACGCCCGCACAACAGCGTGTATTGCGGGAACACGGGACGGAACGGCCAGGGTCCAGCCCCCTGAACGACGAGAAACGCCCGGGACTCTATCATTGTGCCGGGTGTGGCGCGGTGTTGTTCGAGTCGTCCGCCAAATATGAGAGCGGCAGCGGCTGGCCGTCCTTCTTCGCCGCGCGGGAGGGCGCGGTGGGTCTGACGCGCGATACGTCGCACGGGATGGTGCGGACGGAAGTGCATTGCGCCGCCTGTCAGGGGCATCTCGGGCATCTCTTTCCCGATGGTCCGCCGCCGACGGGCCTGCGCTATTGCATGAACGGCGTCGTGCTGGATTTTCGTCCGGAAACCGCGCCCGGCTGACCCGCGCGCCGCTGACAGAAAAGGGGAGGATGCGCTAAAGGAGCGACATGACTGATTTGCCTGCCTCCGTGCCGCGATCCGTGGCGCCCGTCGTTCTCGATCACCCTCTCGTGCAGCACAAGCTGACGCGGCTGCGTCAGGCGGCGACCTCCACGGCGGGGTTCCGTCGGCTCACGCGCGAACTCAGCCTGCTGATGTGCTACGAGGCGACGCGCGACCTGCCGACCGAGCCGGTCGAGATCGAGACACCGCTGGAGCGGATGGAGGGGCGGATGCTCTCGGGCAAGAAGCTTTGCTTCATCTCCATCCTCCGCGCGGGGAACGGTATTCTGGACGGCATGCTCGATCTGGTTCCCGCCGCGCGTGTCGGGCATGTCGGGCTCTATCGCGATCACGACACGCTGGAAGCGGTCGAATACTACATGAAGCTGCCCGAGGACGTGGCGGAGCGCGACTGCATCGTAGTCGATCCGATGCTGGCCACCGGCCATAGCGCCGTCGCCGCCATCGACCGGGTGAAGGCCGCCGGGGGGAAGAGGATCGTCTTCGTCTGCTTGCTCGCCGCGCCCGAGGGCGTCGCCTGCATGAATGCCCATCATCCGGATGTGAAGATCGTCACCTGTTCGATCGATCGCGGGCTGAACGAGAAGGGGTATATCGTGCCCGGTCTCGGCGATGCCGGGGACCGGCTGTTCGGAACGAGGTGAGACATGTCGACCGAGGATATCGAAGAATGGCTCGATACGTGGGTGGAGGATCATCTGGCGCACGGCGCGCATGACCTCGACGCGGCGGTTGCCCTGTGTCTGAAGGAGGCGGAGGCGATCGGACTCTCGGCTGAGGCGCTGATCCGCGCGGCGCGTGGCGATCTGGCCGCCTTCCTCGCGGAGGAGGGCGAGGCGATCCGTCAGGCGGGGGTCTAGCGCGGCGAGGGGGTCGAGGCCGGCGGCCTCTCCCGCGTCACGGCGCGAGCACGGCGGGAGGGCTAGACGGAGCGATGCGAGAAAATGTCCGGCGTCTCGTAGCCGAGCAGATCGAGTTGTCCGCGGGCGGGGAGGAAATCGAAGCACGCCTGGGCCAGTTCACGACGGCCCTCGCGTTCCAGCAGTGGTTCCAGCCTGTTCCATAGCGCATGGAGATGCAGCACGTCCGAGGCGGCGTAAGCGATCTGCTCGGGCGTCAGCGTGTCGGCGCCCCAGTCGGAGGTTTGCTGCTGCTTGCTGATCTCGACGCCGAGCAGGTCGCGGCACAGGGCGGCGAGGCCGTGGCGGTCCGTGAAGGTGCGGACCAGCCGCGCGGCGATCTTCGTGCAGATGACGGGCGCGACGGTGATGCCCAGCGCATGTTGCAGCACCGCGACGTCGAAGCGCGCGAAATGCATCAGCTTGGTGACGCGCGTATCCGCCATCAGCCGGGCGAGGTTCGGCGCGGGGGCGTAGCGCACGCTTCCGGCCGCGGCCATCGGCGCGGTCTGGCGGATCTGCACGAGATGCGCCCGGCCGTCTCCGGCGGAAAGCTGGACGAGGCAGAGCCGGTCGCGATGCGGGTTGAGGCCCATCGTCTCGGTATCGACGGCAACGACAGGGCCGAGATCGAGCCCGTCCGGCAAGTCGCCGTCATGCAGGGTGAAGGCGGTGCTGGTCGAGGACATGGGACGTTCCTGTCATCGGAAGGGAGCGGGCCTGAAATACGGAAGCCGGCGATCGCTCGCCGGCTTTTCCGAATAACGCCATGGTGCCCAGAAGAAGACTCGAACTTCCACGCCATTGCTGGCACAGGTACCTGAAACCTGCGCGTCTACCAATTCCGCCATCTGGGCTCAGAGGCTACCCGTTTCACCCTGTCGCCTGATGGTCAGGCAAAGGTGTCCGGGAGGGTGTGGAGGCGTTTAGCTCCCCGGCATAGGGGCGTCAACACTCCGCATGAAAAATAGTGTATGCTTTGCGCCGAGACCCGTCGCGCGGCGGATAATCGCGGTGTCCCGGGGGCTTCCATGATCGCGACTCGATAAGAGCCTGGCGGCGGCGCTGACGGCGCTTGGAGCGTGCGGCTGGATAGGTCCGAATCGGTCTTATTATCTTTCGCGGAAGATTGGCATTTTTTGAGAAACTTGCCGAATCCGGCTGAATGGTCAGCATTGATGACTTATATCATCGGATGCGGTGTTCTAGCTGACCCGCACGGACTCAGGTCTTACAGACTCAGGGGAGGGCACGGCCGTGGCCGAGCGTATGCTGCAATTCGTTTCCCTGCCGCAGGCACAGCCGGAGAAGCGCGCCGTCGAGGAGCGCCGGCAGGATTTCGGCGAAATCTATCGCGCCTTTTCCGTCGAGCGCGCGGAGATGCAGGCCTCGCGCTGCTCGCAATGCGGCGTGCCCTTCTGCTCCGTGCATTGTCCTCTGGGGAACAACATTCCCGACTGGTTGAAGCTGACCGCCGAAAACCGGCTGGAGGAAGCCTATGAGGTTTCCTCAGCGACCAACACCTTCCCCGAGATCTGTGGCCGCATCTGCCCGCAGGACCGTCTGTGCGAGGGGAACTGCGTCATCCAGAAGGGCTTTTCCAGCGTCACGATCGGCGCGGTGGAGAAATTCATCACCGAGACCGCCTTCGAGAACGGCTGGGTGAAGCCGAACCTGCCGTCCAGCGAGCGGGAGGAGAGCATCGGCGTCGTCGGGGCGGGGCCGGCGGGCCTCGCGGCCGCGGAACGGCTGCGGGCGCTCGGCTATCAGGTTCATGTCTATGATCGGCATGACCGCGTCGGCGGGCTGATGGTCTATGGCATTCCGAGCTTCAAGCTGGAGAAGCACGTGCTGGACCGGCGGCACAGGCTCATGGAAGAGCAGGGTGTCGTCTTCCATCTCTCCACGCCGATCGGCGCGGGCGCGGGCGAGACGGCGCTGGATACGCTGCGCGCGCGGCACGACGCGGTGTTCGTCGCCACCGGCGTCTACAAGACGCGCGAGGTGAAGCTGCCGGGCTCGGGGCTGAGCGGGATCGTGCAGGCGCTCGATTTTCTCACCGCCTCCAACCGGCGCGGCTATCGCGAGGCGCCGGGGGACGATGCCGTCCTGCATGCGGGGGGCAAGAACGTCGTCGTCATCGGTGGCGGCGACACGGCGATGGATTGCGTCCGCACCTCCATCCGGCAGGGCGCGAAATCCGTCACCTGCCTGTATCGTCGCGATCGCGCGAATATGCCGGGCTCGATGCAGGAGGTGAAGAACGCCGAGGAGGAGGGCGTGCGGTTCACCTGGCTCGCCGCGCCCGAGGCGTTCCTGGGCGACGGCGCGGTCGCCGGCGTGCGGGCGCACCGGATGCGGCTGAGTCTGCCGGATGCGACGGGGCGGCAATCCGTCGAGCCGATGCCGGAGAGCGCTTTCACCGTGGAGGCGGAGCTGGTCGTCGAGGCGCTGGGTTTCGAGCCGGAGGATCTTCCGGCGCTCTGGGACGCGCCGGATCTCGATGTGACGAAATGGGGCACGCTGAAGGTCGCGCCGGGCCGTTTCCAGACCAGCCTGCCGGGCGTGTTCGCGGGGGGCGACATCGTGCGCGGCGCGTCGCTGGTGGTCTGGGCGATCCGGGACGGGCGCGATGCCGCGGCGGAGATTCATGATCATCTGACGGCGAAGGCCGGAGTCGAACGCGAGATGGCGGAGTAAGGGACATGGCGCGGAACGAGGACGTCAACGAGGATTTCCTTGCGGCCCATGCCGCCAATATCGGGCGGCTCGACGGGTTGTACGATCCGGCGGACGAGAAGGACGCATGCGGCGTCGGCCTGGTCGCGGCGCTGGACGGCAAGCGGCGGCGTGACGTGGTGGTGGCGGGCATCGACGCGCTGAAGGCGCTGTGGCATCGCGGCGCGGTGGATGCGGACGGCAAGACCGGCGACGGCGCGGGCATCCATGTCGAGATCCCGCAGGATTTCTTCGCCGACGCGATTCACAGCGCGGGGGACGACCATATCGAGGGGCGCATCGCCATCGGCATGGTGTTCCTGCCCAAGACCGATCTCTCCGCCCAGGAGGCGGGCCGCTCGATCATCGAGACGGAGATCCTCGCCTTCGGCTATGGCATCTATGGCTGGCGGCAAGTGCCGATCGACACGGCCTGCATCGGCGAGAAGGCCAATGCGACGCGGCCCGAGATCGAGCAGATCATGATCCGCAACAGCCTCAAACGGTCCGAGGACGAGTTCGAGCGCGATCTCTACGTCATCCGCCGCCGGATCGAGAAGGCGGCGGACGCGCAGCATGTCGATCTCTATGTCTGCTCGATGTCCTGCCGCTCGGTCATCTACAAGGGCATGTTCCTCGCCGAGAATCTGACGGATTTCTACCCGGACCTGCTGGACGAGCGGTTCAGGTCGCGCTTCGCCATCTATCACCAGCGCTACTCGACCAACACCTTTCCCACCTGGAAGCTGGCCCAGCCGTTCCGCCGGATCGCGCATAACGGCGAGATCAACACCCTCTCGGGCAATGTCAACTGGATGCGCAGCCACGAGACGCGGCTCGCCGATCCTGAGCTGGACCCGTATATGAGCGACCTCAAGCCGGTCGTGCAGGCGGCGGGGTCGGACACGGCGATGCTCGACAACGTGTTCGAGTTGCTGACCTTCGCCGGGCGGGACGCGCCGATGGTCAAGACGCTGCTGGTTCCCGCCAGCATCGGCTCGAATTCCGCGATGCCGCCGCATCATCGCGCGCTCTTCTCCTACTGCAACGCGGTGATGGAGCCGTGGGACGGCCCGGCGGCGATCTGCGGCACGGACGGGCGCTGGGTCGTGGCGGGACTGGACCGCGCCGGTCTGCGGCCGCTGCGCTACATGATCACGGAGAGCGACCTGCTGGTCGTGGGCTCCGAGACGGGGATGGTGCGGTTCAAGGACTCGGAGATCCGTCATCTGGGGCGCCTGGGTCCGGGGGAAACGCTGGGGCTCGATCTCAGGACCGCGAAGCTCTACGCGCCGGAGGAACTGCTCGACCTGCTGGCGGGCCGGCAGGATTTCGCCGCCTGGACGAAGCGCACGCGCAATATCGGCTCCGTGGTGCGGGCGGATGTGGCCGAGCCGGTGATGTTCTCGGCCGACGAGCTGCGGCGGCGTCAGCTCGCGGCCTGTCTGACCCACGAGGAGCTGGAGACGATCCTGCATCCGATGGTGGAGACGGGCGCGGAGGCGATCGGGTCCATGGGCGACGACACGCCCTTGCAGGTGCTCTCCGCCTGGTATCGCGGGCTGGCGCATTATTTCCGTCAGCGGTTCAGCCAGGTGACGAATCCGCCCATCGATTCCCTGCGTGAGACGCGGGTGATGAGCCTCGCCACGCGGCTGGGCAATCTGGGCAATATCCTCGACCAGTCGTCCGAACAGTGCGACATGCTCCAGCTTCCCAGCCCGGTGCTGACCAGCGGCGAGTTCGAGGCGCTGCGGAGCTTCTGCGGCAAGGACGGCCGGACGATCGACTGCACCTTCCCCGCCGCCGAGGGCGAGGCGGGGCTACGCGACGGCATCGCGCGCATCCGCCGCGAGGCGGAGGAGATGGTGCGCGGCGGCTGCATGCATCTCTTCCTCACCGATGAGGGGCAGAGCGCGGAACGGGCGGCGATCCCGATGATCCTCGCCACGGCGGCGGTGCATATCCATCTCGTGCGCCAGAGCCTGCGCACCTTCACCTCGCTGAACGTGCGCTCGGCGGATGCGATGGACGTGCATGCGATCGCCGTGACCATCGGCGTGGGCGCGACCTCGGTGAACCCCTATCTGGCGCAGGAATGCATCCAGGACCGTCTGCGGCGCGGCCTCTTCGGCGATCTGACGTTGCGCGAGGCGGTGGAGCGCTATCGGAAGGCGGTGGACAAGGGTCTGCTCAAGATCATGTCCAAATCCGGCATCTCCATCGTCTCGGCCTATCGCGGCGGGTATAATTTCGAGGCGATCGGCCTCTCCCGCGCGCTGGTGGCGGAATTCTTCCCCGGCATGCCGACGCGCATCTCCGGCATCGGGTTGCCGGGCATCGCGCGCAACGTGCTCTCCGCGCACGAGTCCGCCTGGGGCGGGCCGGTGGAGGCGCTGCCGATCGGCGGGCTCTACAAGCTGCGCCGATCGGGCGAGGCGCATGCGTTCAACGGGCAGCTCATCCACATGCTCCAGACGGCGGTGTCCACGGAGAGCTTCTCGCTCTATCGCCGCTATGCCGAGGCCGTGCGCAGGCAGCCGCCGGTCGCGCTGCGCGATCTGCTGGACTTCCGCTCCACCCGCGAGCCGATTCCGGTGGACGACGTGGAGAGCATCACGCAGATCCGCCGTCGCCTCATCTCGCCGGGCATTTCCCTGGGCGCGCTGAGCCCGGAGGCGCATGAGACGCTGGCGATCGCGATGAACCGCATCGGCGCGAAATCCGATTCCGGCGAGGGCGGCGAGGATTCCGAGCGCGCGCGGCCGCGCGCGAATGGCGACAACGCCAACTCCGCCATCAAGCAGGTGGCGTCCGGGCGCTTCGGCGTCACGGCGGAATATCTCAACAATTGCCGCGAGCTGGAGATCAAGGTCGCGCAGGGCGCCAAGCCCGGCGAGGGCGGCCAGTTGCCGGGCTTCAAGGTCACGGAGCTGATCGGACGCCTGCGCCATGCGACGCCGGGGGTGACGCTGATCTCCCCGCCGCCGCATCACGACATCTATTCGATCGAGGATCTGGCGCAGCTCATCTACGATCTCAAGCAGATCAATCCGGATGCGACGGTCACGGTCAAGCTGGTGGCGCGCAGCGGCATCGGCACGATCGCGGCGGGCGTCGCCAAGGCGAAGGCGGATGCGATCCTGATCTCCGGCCATTCCGGCGGCACCGGGGCGAGCCCGCAATCCTCCATCAAATATGCGGGGTTGCCGTGGGAGATGGGGCTGTCGGAGGCGCATCAGGTGCTGATGCTCAACCGGCTGCGCCATCGCGTGCTGCTGCGCACGGATGGCGGGATCAAGACCGGGCGGGACGTGGTGATCGCGGCCATGCTCGGGGCGGAGGAATTCGGCATCGGCACGGCGGCGCTGGTGGCGATGGGCTGCATCATGGTGCGGCAATGCCATTCCAACACCTGCCCCGTCGGCGTCTGCGTTCAGGACGAGGCGCTGCGGGCGAAGTTCGAGGGCACGCCGGAGAAGGTCATCAACCTCTTCACCTTCATCGCCGAGGACGTGCGCAACATCCTCGCCGAACTCGGCTTCCGTTCGGTGGAGGAGGTGATCGGCCGCACGGACCTGCTGCATCAGGTCTCGCGCGGGGCGGATTATCTCGACGATCTCGATCTCAACTCCCTGCTGGTGCAGGCCGATCCCGGCCCGCATGAGCGGTATTGCACGCGGGAGGGGCGCAACGAGGTGCCCGAGACGCTGGACGCGCAGATCATCGCCGATGCCCGCCCGCTTTTCGAGCGGCGGGAGAAGCTGGCGCTGCATTACACGGTGCAGAACACGCATCGCGCCATCGGCACGCGCGTCTCCGGCCTGATCACGCGGCAATTCGGGATGCATGCGCTGCCGCCCGGTCATCTCACGCTCCGCCTGCGCGGCTCGGCGGGGCAATCCCTTGGCGCCTTCGCGGTGCAGGGCGTGAAGATCGACATGATCGGCGACGCGAACGACTATGTCGGCAAGGGACTGTCGGGCGCGACGATCGTGGTGCGCCAGTGTCAGACCTCGACGCGGCGGTCGCAGGACAATGCGATCATCGGCAATACCGTGCTGTACGGTGCAACCTCGGGCGAGCTGTTCGCGGCCGGGCAGGCGGGCGAGCGTTTCGCGGTGCGCAATTCCGGCGCGGTGGCGGTGGTGGAGGGAACGGGCTCCAATGCCTGCGAATACATGACCGGCGGAACGGTGGTGCTGCTTGGCCCGACGGGCGATAATTTCGGCGCGGGATTCACCGGCGGCATGGCCTATGTGCTGGATGCCGACGGGCGTTTCGAGAGCCGGATCAACCCCGACACGCTGCACTGGAACCGTCTCGCCGCGGGAGACCGTTATGCGGCGGAGCTGCGGGAACTGGTCGAGCGCCATGCGCAGGAGACCGGCAGCGCCTATGCCGCCGAGCTGCTCCATCGCTGGGACGATGTGCTGCCGAAGTTCTGGCACGTCGTGCCCACGGATTACGCGCTGGTGATCGGCTACGAGGCGCCGGCGGCGGCGCGGGCCGCGTAAGCCGGGACGTATTGGGACGGTCGCGCGCGCAGGCAGGGCCGTTCCACCAGCCGCCAGGAGAGAACCGGCCAGGCGATGGTGGTGGCGGCGGCGAAGGCGAGCGTGGCCGGACGCCCGAGCCCGTACCGCGTATGCAGATCGCCCGCCAGCAGCATGATCGACAGATGCGAAAGATAGAGTCCGTAGCTGTAGGTGCTGAGGTTGCGCACGACGGCGCCGGGGAGCGGCGGCAGCCGGCGCAGCCGCATCATCGCGGGCACGCAGAGCGCGTAGCCGCACCCGGCGATGTCGAACAGCGCCATTTTCTGGAAGCGGACGGACCCCAGGGCGACGCCGGACGCGCCCAGCGCCCAGGTGATCCCCAGAATGCCGAGACCGACGGCCAGCAGCGGGCGCCACGCGCGGCGGAACCGGGCGCTGTCGCGTTGAAGCCATGCGGCCGCGACGCCCCAGGCGAGGGAATCGAGACGGCAGGGAACGATCTTGCTCGTCGCCTCGTCCCAGTTCACGTCAGGCGGCAGGCTCAGGCGGCACAGCACCGGGACGACGAAGAACAGCGCGAGCGTCAGGGCGAAGGCGCGCCCGCGCGTCAGGCCCGCGAGGCGCGCGAGCACGAGGCAGAGCGGGAAGGCGAGGTAGAACCATTCCTCGATGCAGAGCGACCAGGAGACGCCGAACCAGCCCGAGACCGGCGGCCAGAAGAGGTTTTGCGTCAGCGTCGCGTAATAGGGCCAGACGCGCGCCGCCTCCGCGCGCGGGACGCCGAACGGCCCCAGCAGTTCGAGCGGCACGGCGGCCAGAAGGAAGAACACGTAATAGGCGGGCAACGTGCGCAGCCAGCGCCGCAGGAGGAAACTGCCCCAGAGGGGCGGCCAGTCCCGCGGCGCGCCGTCATGGCGGAGGAGATCGAGTATGAGCGTGCCGATGAGGAAGCCGCTCAGCACGAAGAAGAGCATCACGCCCCAGAACCCCAGCGCGGCCAGTCCCGGCGGCTGGACCGTCCCCCACCACTGGCAGACGATGCCGCCGTCATGGGAGATGAGCACGAACACGATCGCCAGCGCCCTTGCCAGATCGGGACCGGCGAGGCGCGCGCGCGCATGCTCGAACGAGGGCAGGGCCATCGGGGGTCAGGGGGTCGAGGACATCATGACCGTGATCGTGGGGTCCGGCGCGCCGCTGATTTGCAGCACGTGCCAGCCCGCATGAAGGGGGAAGCTGACGATCTTGGCGATGCCGGTGCAGTCCGGCCCGTGCTGATGGGCGCTGGACGGCAGATCGGCGCGGTCCTGCACCATGTCGATCCAGGCGCGGCCGCTCAGCATGACGCGATAGGTCGCGCCGCTGGGCACGTCGATGCCGATCATTCCGCCATACGGGCCGTGACTCCCCTTGCCGCCCGGGGGGACGATGAAATGCACGGTTCCGATGTCGGGCAGATGGAGCGTCACGGCGCGGCCCAGCGGCAGCGTCGCCTGATAGGTGCCCGATTCCTGCCACGCGGCGACGCCGAGGCCGGGATGCGCCCATCTTTCGAAACCGGAAGGAAGAGGCGCATCCCGGGGGCAGGGCGCTGCGTGAGCCGCCCCGAATGCGAGCAAGGCCGCGACGGCGGGGAAAAAACGATGCTTCATGATGCGCGAGCGTAGCTTGCGAGCGATGCCGCGTCCATTCCCGCGCCTCGCCGACTTGGCGTGCAGGGTTTCCAAAGGGCGGGGTCCGCGTGCCGCCGGAGTCCTTGCGCCGCTCGGGGCGTGCGCTACCATCGGCGCAAAAGACGGAGGCGTGAATGAAATGGCGGGCGATGGCCGTGCTGGCCCTGATGGCCGGGGCGACGGGGGCGGGGGCTGCGCGGGCGGAAACGGCGCGGGTGGCGATCGCCGCCAATTTCATCGCTCCGGCGAAAGTGCTGATCGTCGCCTATGACCAGGCGAGCGGCAACGACGTGCAGGCGAGTTTCGGGTCGAGCGGACAGTTCCTGACGCAGATCCGCAACGGCGCGCCGTTCGACGCCTTTCTCTCCGCCGATGCGGCCCGGCCGGACTCCCTGCTGAAGGCGCATCTGGCGGTGAGCGGCAGCGGTTTCACCTATGCCGTCGGGACGCTCGTGCTGTGGAGCGGCGACGCGGCTCTGCCGGCGGGGGAAGCCGTCCTGCGGAGCGGGCGGTTCGCCCATCTGGCGATCTGCAATCCCGCGCTCGCCCCCTATGGCGCGGCGGCGGTCGAGGCGATGCGGAAGCTCGGCGTTTACGACGCGCTCGAACCGCGTCTCGTCGTCGGGGCGGATGTGGCGCAGGCCTGGCAGTTCGCCCGCTCGGGGAGCGCCGAGCTGGGTTTCGTCGCCTATTCGCAGGTCAAGGCGGCGGGGAACCCCGGCAGTGTCTGGGTCGTGCCGGAGACGCTCTATGCTCCGATTCATCAGGACGCGGTGCTGCTGGCGCATGGTGAAGGGAATGCGGCGGCGAAGGGATTTCTCGCCTATCTGAAGACGCCGGCCGCGCGGGCGGTCATTGCCCGCTATGGATACGGGAAATGAGGTCGCGTCCCGCATGGTAAGGGAGCCCGCACGGTGATGGACCCGGATCTCGGCGTGGCGATCTGGCTGACGGTCAAGCTCGCGACGGTGACGACCGTGCTGTCGATGGCGGTCGGCGCGCCGATCGCCTGGCGGCTGGCGCGCGGGCGCGGATTCTGGCGGGATGTGGCGGCGAGCGTGCTGTCCCTGCCGATGGTTCTGCCGCCGACGGTACTGGGCTTCTACATGCTCCTGCTGCTGGGGCCGCGCGGCCCCGGCGGCGCGGTGGCCGGGCTCTGGGGGGCGAGAACGCTGGCGTTCAGCTTCGGGGGGCTGGTTTTTGCCTCGGTCGCGGCGTCGCTGCCTTTCGTGATCCAGTCGGCGCGGGCGGGGTTCGAGAGCGTCGATCCCCGGCTGATCGAGGCCGCCTGGACGCTGCGCGCCACGCCTCTGCGGGCCTTCGTCACCGTGGGGGTTCCGCTGGCCGCGCCGGGGCTGGCGGCGGCGGCGGTGCTGGCCTTCGCGCACACGGTGGGCGAGTTCGGGCTGATCCTGATGATCGGCGGCGATCTGCCGGGGCGGACTCGGGTGCTGTCCATCGCGCTCTATGACGCGGTGGAGTCGGATCGCTGGGGCGAGGCGCACTGGATCGCCGGGGGGATGGTGGCGTTTTCCTTTCTCGCCGTGCTGGGGCTGACCGTCACCCAGCGCCTGATGTCGCGGTCCCGCGCGCCGTGAGCGGAGTGGAGGCGGCGTTCAGCGGGCGGATCAGCGGGAAGATGCTGGATGTCGCCATCGCCGTTCCCGCAGCGGGGGTGACGGCGATGGTGGGGCCGTCCGGCGCGGGCAAGACGACGGTCCTGCGCGCCATGGCCGGGCTGCATCGTTTCGCTCAGGGGCGGTGCGTCGTGAACGGCGTGGTCTGGCAGGACGACTCGGTGTTCCTTCCGCCCTGGCGGCGCGGCACCGGCTATGTGTTCCAGGAATCGGCGCTCTTTCCGCATCTCGATGTGCGGCGGAACCTGCTGTACGGCGCGCGCTCGGGCGGGCTGGACGAGATCGCGGCGCTGCTCGATCTCGCGCCCCTGCTGGGGCGGGGGGTGAAGGCGCTTTCGGGCGGCGAGCGCCAGCGTGTGGCGCTGGGGCGGGCGCTGCTCTCGCGGCCGGTGCTGATGCTGATGGACGAGCCGCTTTCGGCGCTGGATCATGCGGCGCGCGACAAGGTTCTCGCCCGCCTGCGCCCGTTTCTCGCCGCGCGGGGGCTGCCCGCGCTCTATGTGACGCATGATCCGGCGGAGCGGGCGGCCATCGCCGACCGGGAGGTAGTCCTCTGAGGGGGGCTCAGTCCAGCCGCACGGCCGGGCGGATGAAACGGTCGAGCCCATCGGTGATCATGGAGAGCAGCCCCCGCCACGGGCCGTAGATTTCGAACTGATGCTGGCGGTAGAGCGCCAGATGGCCCACCCGCGCGGAGAGCCCGCGGAACCATCCGCCGCCGAAAACGGTGCCGCCGGAGAAGGTGCCCCAGCCATTGTAATCGCTCAACGCCACGATCGCGCCCTTGTTGCGGAACGTCCAGTCGGGGACCGGCGTGCCGGCGAGCAGCCGAGCGGGGAGGTGGCGCGCGAGATGGTGAGCCTGCTGACGCGCGGCCTGCGCCGTGGGCGCGACCGGGTTGCCGACGATGAAGGAGCAGTCGCCCATGGCGAAGAAGCGGTCGTCGTCGATGGATTGCAGGGAGGGATGCACCTCGACCTGGCCCGAGCGGGTCAGCTTGAGGGCCCCGAAGCGTTCCGTCACGGCAGGCGCGCGAACGCCCGCCGCCCAGACGCGCAGCTCGGCGTCGACGCGGCCGCCGTCGCGGAGCGTGTAGCCGGTCGCGTCGGCGCCAGTCACCATGGCGTTCATGCGGACGGTGACGCCCAGGGCTTCGAGCTCCTTCGTGGCCGCGGCCGAGACCTCCTCGGGGAAGGCGGGCAGGATGCGCGTCCCGGCTTCGAGCAGGGTGACGTTGAGCGTCGGCGGGGTCTGGCCGAAAGAATAGAGGGCGGCCAGTTCGAGCGCCTTGTGCAGTTCGGCCGCAAGCTGCGTGCCGGTGGCGCCGCCGCCGACGATGGCGATGTTGAGCGGTTCGTGGTCGGCGAAGGCGCGGAGCAGGGCCATGCGGAATTTCTCGTTGAAGCTGTTGGCTTCGACGAAATTGTCAATGAAGAGGCAATGCTCCAGAATGCCGGGCGTGCCGAAATCATTGGCGCGGCTGCCGATGGCGAGCACGACGATATCGTAGTGCACCATGCGCTCGCCCAGCACCTCCGACCCGTCCGCGGCGCGGACGGGGGCCAGCGTCAGGGCGCGGTTCTCGCGATCGATCGCGGTGATCTCGCCCGGCCAGAATTCGAAATGGTGACGACTCGCCTGGGGCAGGAAGGGGATGCGGTCATTCTCGTTCTGCGCCGTGCCCGCCGCGAAGCAGTGGAGCATGGGTTTCCACACATGGGCGAAACTCTTGTCCACCAGGGTGATGGCCGCCTGTCCCGTGCGGCCGAGCTGATCGCCCAGCCGCGTGGCGAGCGCGAGTCCCGCGACGCCGCCGCCCACGATGACGAGACGCGGCTTGTGGAGCTGTGGCGGGGAGGAAGGATCTCGAGGTGAGGCGGTCTGGTTCACGGAAGATATCTCCGGCTGTTCCATGCGTCGGATGACGGCCTCTTATAAAAAGCGGAATTATCCGGACGGCAAGCGTCTCTTTTCCTGGCGCGCCCAACACCGGAAGCCAACACCTCAAGAAGGCAGGAAACATGAATGTGAGAAGGGGCCCGAAGGCCCCTTCCCCAGTTCCGCTCAGAAGAAGCCGAGCTTCTTTTCGCTGTAGCTGACCAGCATGTTCTTGGTCTGCTGGTAGTGCTCCAGCACCATCTTGTGCGTCTCGCGCCCGATGCCGGATTTCTTGTAGCCGCCGAAAGCGGCATGAGCGGGATAGGCGTGATAGCAGTTGATCCACACACGCCCGGCTTCGAGCCCGCGACCCATGTGGAAGCAGGTATTGGCGTTGCGGCTCCACACGCCGGCGCCGAGACCGTATTCGGTGTCGTTGGCGATGGCGAGGGCTTCGGCCTCGGTCTTGAAGGTCGTGACCGCGAGGACCGGGCCGAAGATCTCCTCCTGGAAGATCCGCATCTTGTTGTTGCCCTTGAAGACGGTCGGCTCGACATAGAATCCGTCATTGAAGGAGGCGCCGAGATCGGGGCGCGCGCCGCCGGTCAGGAGCTGCGCGCCTTCCTGCTTGCCGATCTCGATATAGCTGAGGATCTTGTCCTCCTGCATCTTCGAGTTCTGCGCGCCCATCATGGTGGTGGGGTCGAGCGGGTTGCCCTGCTTGATCGCCTTCACGCGGGGAAGGACGCGCTCCATGAAGCGGTCATAGATCGATTCATGCACCAGCGCGCGGCTCGGGCAGGAGCAGATCTGGCCCTGGTTGAGCGCGAACATGGTGAAGCCCTCGACGGCCTTGTCAAGATAGTCGTCATCATGATCCATGATGTCGGCGAAGAAGACGTTGGGCGACTTGCCGCCGAGTTCCAGCGTCGCGGGGATGAGGTTCTCCGCCGCCGCATGGGCGATGAACTTGCCGGTCGCCGTCGAACCGGTGAAGGCGATCTTGGCGATGCGCGTGTTGTTCGCCAGCGCCGCGCCGACATTCTTGCCCAGCCCGTTGACGATGTTGAGCACGCCGGGCGGGAAGAGGTCGCCGATGATCTCCATGACGACCAGCAGCGAGGCCGGGGTGGTCTCGGCGGGCTTCATGACGACGCAATTGCCGGCGGCCAGCGCCGGCGCCAGCTTCCAGGCGGCCATCAGGATCGGGAAGTTCCACGGAATGATCTGGCCGACGACGCCCAGCGGCTCGTGGAAATGGTAGGCGTAGGTCGTCGCGTCGATCTCGGAGATTCCGCCTTCCTGCGCGCGCAGGCACCCGGCGAAGTAGCGGAAATGATCGATGGCGAGCGGGATGTCCGCGTTCATCGTCTCGCGGATGGGCTTGCCGTTGTCCCACGTCTCGGCGCGGGCGATGAGATCGAGATTCTGCTCCATGCGGTCCGCGGCGCGGAGCAGGGCGAGGGAGCGGGCGGCGGGCGAGGTGGCGGCCCAGCCGGCCTTCGCCTTGTGCGCGGCGTCCAGCGCCAGCTCGATATCGGCGGCCGTGGAGGACGGAACCTCGCACAGGATCTGGCCGTTCACCGGCGACGGATTCTTGAGATACTGGCCCTCGACGGGCGCGCGCCACTCGCCGCCGATATAGTTCTCGTAACGGGACTTGAAGGGGGGAACCTGGTTGGATGCAGACATGATCGTCACAGCCTTTCGTGCTGGTCTGAACGGGACACGGCGCGTCGGTCATGTCCGGACCGGAGGATCATAACACAAAAACGGTTATCATCTGCCGTCCGGACGTTACAGCCGTCGTGTCGCTTCCGATGCGTCCGAGGGAACGTCGTTCAAGGACTTGCAGTTAGGCCAGCCCTGATAACGGGACCAAGAGCGCGGAATATCACAAATAAGTGATAATAGCACCCGGTGCCATAAATCGCGACCTAACTGCCTGTTGAAGAATAATAACATCCCGGTGAGCCCATCACATCGAATTTTCGTTACTTTCGCCGGATTCGTGGTCGGGACGGCGTCCGAGCGAAATCCGGGACAGGCGCGCGCGGACAGGGTAGAACGAATCGGCTCGTTTTCCCGATCCGTCCCCGTTCCGGACTCCCCGTTCCAGAACCTTCGTCCTAAAATCTTCAGGAGATCCTCGTGCCGTCGTCACTCCGTCTCGTGTCGCTCCTCTTCGCGGCCGTCGCCGTCGCCCCTGCCGCACGCGCCTGGGGGCCGTACGGCCATGCGATCGTCGCCGATATCGCCCAGTCCCGTCTGACGCCGCAGGCCGCGCAGGGCGTGGCCGCCCTTCTGGCGCAGGAGGGGCATCAGTCTCTGGACGAGGTGGCGTCCTGGCCGGACACGATCGGCCATCTGCCCCGGAGCGCGGGCGGCGCGCCGGAGACTCTGTCCTGGCATTATGTGGATATCGACGTGGCGGAGCAGGCGTACGACCGGGCGCGCGACTGCCCGGGGGATGCCTGCGTGGTGGAGAAGCTGCCGCAGATGGAAGCTGTGCTGGCCGATGCGCATGCCCCGGCGGAGAAGCGGCTGGAGGCGCTGAAATGGGTGGTGCATCTGGTGGGCGACATCCACCAGCCGCTTCACGCCGCCCAGCGCGCCGAAGACAAGGGCGGCAATACGGTGCGGCTCACCTATTATGGGGATGATGCCAACGGTCATATGAACCTGCACTCACTTTGGGACAGCGGCGTGATCGACAGGGAGGCGGGGCTGGTCGTGGGGCGGCATTACAGCATCGACTTCGCCGCCGCCCGGAAGGAAGCGAAGGTGCTGGACGCGGCGATCACGCCGGACGAGGCGGCTTACTGGGCGTCCGACGTGACGCCGGGCGGAGAGCGCCGCGCGGCGATCGACTGGGCGGATGAGAGCCATGGCCTCGCGCGGAGTCTTGTCTATGGGGCGTTGCCCGCGAACAAGGGGGCCGATCTGGGCGACGCCTATTCCGCCATGGCCTGGCCGGTGGTCCAGATCCGGCTGGAGCAGGCCGGCGTGCGGCTCGCCGCCGTGCTGAATCAGAGCTTCGGACCCTCGCCGTAACGCTGGATCGAGACCTTCGCCGCGACATGCGGCAGGGGCGCGCGACAGGTGATGAAGGCGTCCTGCTCCAGCCGTTCGCAATAATCGAGATAGCGGAGCAGAGCGCGCTCGGCGCGCGGTCCGGGGCCATGGACGCGCTTGTAATGGCGCCAGAGATGCAGGGCGTTGACAGGCCATGGATCATAGGCGTGCTCCATCAGGCGATGCCGGATCGCGGGAGGCAGGCTGTCGAAGGCGGCCCAGGGGTCGCCCTCATGGCGTCTCCAGAGGGCGTCGCGCCCGTTTTCGTCGTTATGGTCCGGCATGGCTTTCGGTCTCGCAGGATATAGAATGATATAACATATCATTCCCTGCGGGCTTGTCACGGGAGGCCCGACGAGGAGAACTCTTGCCTTCGCGCGCGGAAGAACTTCATCTGTCGGTGGAGGGATCAGGGAGGGATGGACGCGCCATGACGGGTGATGAAGCATTGGCGGGTTTTTTTTCGTCGGTCGGGTCCGATTTTCTGCCGTTCGACACGGCCGACGGCGCTCTGGCGCGGATTTCGGTGCTGTATGACGAGGGCGTGACGCGGCTGCGCCGTGCCTTCGCCGCGCGCGAGGCGGCGACGTCCTGTTATCCCTATCTCGCCTTCCCCTTGTCCCGCGCCGCCATTCCCGCGGGCGTTCGCCCGCCCTTCGACAATATTCTCGAACCGGGTTTCTACGGCACGACGCTGACGCGGCCGGTGCTGTTCGCCGAATATTGGCGCGAGCAGATCGGCGCGCTGCTGCGGGATTACCGCTGCCCGGTCTATGTCGGGCTGTCCCGCCGTCCGATGCCGCTCTCCTATGTGATGGAGGACGCGGTGGCGGGGCTGACGGAGCGCGACATGCATCTGTTGCAGGATCGTTTCGCCCTGCCGGACCTGCATGCGACGGACGATACGATCGCGAATTGCGAGATCATTCCCGGCGCCGACCGGCCGCGCCCGCTGGCGCTCTTCACGGCCGAGCGGACGGATTATTCGCTGGCGCGGCTGCATCATTACACCGGCACGGCACCGCGCCATTTCCAGCGTTTCATCCTGCTGACGAACTATCAGCGCTATGTCGACGGCTTTCGCGACCATGCGCGCGCGCAGGTGGACGCGGCGACGGAGTACGACAGTTTCGTCGAGCCGGGCGATGTCATCTATCGCGCGGGGAGCACGCCGGAAGAGCCGATGGCGGGCCTGCCGCAGATGCCCGCCTATCATCTCTGCCGCCCGGACGGGGATGGCATCACGCTGGTGAATATCGGCGTCGGCCCCTCCAACGCCAAGACGATTACCGATCATCTGGCCGTGCTGCGCCCGCATTGCTGGCTGATGGTGGGGCATTGCGCCGGGCTCCGCCGATCCCAGCTCCTGGGCGACTATGTGCTGGCGCATGGCTATGTGCGCGACGATCACGTGCTGGACGACGATCTGCCGCCCTGGGTGCCCGTGCCGCCGATCGCCGAGGTCCAGGTGGCGTTGCAGGAGGCGATGCTGCGCGTGACGGGGCTGGAGGCGGGGGACATCAAGACCCGGCTGCGGACCGGCACGGTGATGACCACGGACAACCGGAACTGGGAGTTGCGGCTCCAGGCGCTGTTCACCCAGATCAACATGAGCCGCTCCATCGCGGTGGACATGGAATCCGCCACCATCGCGGCGAACGGCTTCCGCTTCCGCGTGCCGTACGGGACGCTGCTCTGCGTCTCCGACAAGCCGCTGCATGGCGAACTCAAGCTGCGGGGTATGGCGAACGCCTTCTATCGCGAGCGGGTGAGCCAGCATCTGATGGTCGGCATCGAGACCATGCGGCTTCTGCGCGAGCGGGGGATGCGGAATCTGCACTCCCGCAAGCTGCGCGGATTCGACGAGCCGCCCTTCCGCTGAGGGGTCAGCGGAAAATGAACGTTCCTCTGACGGGCGGATGGTGGGCGACGTGGCAGGCGGTGCAGTCCTTCACCGGGCCCGATTTCCGTCCGTTGCGCGCCATCCGCAGGTGACAGCCCTCGCAGAACTCATGGAACAGCCGCTGCGTGTCGGCGGAGGTGGCGGGGGTGAGCAGGTGGCAGGCCACGCATTCCTTCGACGGGCCGGATTGCAGCAGCGGATCGTTCACGTCGTGATGGCAGGTCATGCAGGGGAATTGCCCGTGCACGGCGTGCGGAAAACTCAGCGGCTCGCCGCGGTGGCGCGTATCGTGCCGGAAATGGGCCACGCCCGCGCCGAGCGCGAGCAGCGCGCATGATCCGGCCAGAAGGGGCGGCAGGAGATGGCGCCGATGCGGGGTCATCGAAGGGTCCGCAAGATGAGGGGCAGGCCAGCGGCCAGGCAGAGGAGCGCGAAGCCCAGCACCAGTCGCGCGGGCAGGGCGGCGGCGACCCGGCGGCGCTTTTGCCCCCTTTTGCGGCCCGTCGCCGCGAAGATCCTCATCCGGCGGAGGCTGGGCGCGAGCAGGGCCAGACCCGCGCCGCTCCAGATCAGGGCCTGCGCGACGGCGCTGGTCGCGTGGTCGCGGGACAGCACGATATGGACGGCTGCGAGCAGCACCGCCGCCGCTGCGATTCCGCGATGCAGCAGGTCGAAATGCCGCGCATCCGCGTAGAGGCGTTTGATGACGCTCAGCGAGGCGCTTGTGCCGAAACAGAGCAGCAGCGCGAGCCCCGCGCCCAGACCGGCGAGCATCGGCCAGGGCGCGGCCGGTGTGAGATAGACGAAGGTGACCCTGCCGAGGCTCAGAAACAGCGCGGCATGGAGCAGCAGCAGTCCGAGCAGCAGAATCGCGAGCAGGCGGTGCAGGTTGAGGAAGAACTTGCCGTCCCATAACGGCCGCGCGGCGGGGCGCGCGGAGAGCAGGCTCATCGCGCAGAGCAGGAAGAAGGCGTCATATCCCGCTACGAAGCTCCCGGCGAGGCGAATATCGCCCGGCGGGTCGTAAACGCCATACCAGAGGGCCGTGACGAGCCCGAGCAACACGACGCCATAGGAGACGAAAAGCGTCACGCGATGCCCTTCATGTCGTTGCCGAAGGAGACGTCTTCCTGCGCCGGGGAAAAAGAAGCGCAAGGACCGCCGCTTTTTCCGCGGTCCGTTATGATCCGCTGCCTTGCTTCAGATTCATCGTGCCCTCCCGAGGCTTCCAGATCGAATACATTTCGATATCGTATCACTCTGTCCGCTCCCGCTCAATCGGAGGCCGTTGACGCGCCGCGCCCGCGCGCCCACTCTCCGGCGGAATTTTTCGCGGAGAGTCCCGTCATGCCCCGGCCCGTTTCCGCATGGCGTGTCGCTCCGTTCTTGCAGGAGGAAGCGATGGGGCTGATGGGTCCGGCGGAAGGGCAGGTCGAACAGCTTATGGCGGCAATGGCATGACGCTCGATCCGCCGCCGAGTTTTTCAGCCTGGCATGTTGCACGCCATCGTGCGCGGCACCAGCACCACGAGGGCGGCCGGATTTTCGCCGATCCGCTGGCCTCGATCCTGCCCGGCCTGTCGCAGGACGCACTCCTTGCCGATCCGGACAGGCCATGGGAGGCGCGCTCGCGCCGCTTCATCGCCGCGCGCAGCCGCATTGCCGAGGACCGTCTGGCGCGCGCCGTGCAGGGGGGTACGCGGCAATTGGTGGTGCTGGGGGCGGGGCTGGAAACGATCGGGTTGCGCCATCCCCATGCCGGGGAGGGGCTGCGCATTTTCGAGGTCGATCGCCCCGAGATGCTGGCATGGAAGCGCGCGCGCGTCGCGCAGGCCGGGCTGGCTATTCCGGAGGGCGTGCGCCTCGTGCCGTGCGACCTGGAGCGGGACGGCCTCCTGCCGCGTCTTCAGGAGGCGGGGTTCGATCCGTTCCGCCCGGTGTTCTTCTTCTGCCTCGGGCTGCTGCCGTATCTGACATGGGAGATGAACGACGCGTTGCTGCGGTTCATCTCATCCCTGCCGCGCGGCGAGGTCGTCTACGATTATTACGAGCCTGCCGAGATGCTCTCGGGGGAGGAGCGCGCCTATGCCGAGAACCGGACGAAAGCTCTGGCGGAGCACGGCGAGACCTGGCGGACGGATTTCTCGCCGCGCGCGATGGAAGATCTGCTGGAACTCACCAATTTCCGCTGGTTCGAGGATCTCGGCGCGGCGGAGATCGCCGCATTGTTCGGCCCGGCCGAGGGCGCGCCGGGTGCCGATTCGGGCGGGCATGTCGTGCATGCCCGGGCCTGAGGCGCGGGGCGCAGGAGAGAGTCAGAGACCGTTCAGCGGCGGCGGCACGCGGGCTTCGGCCAGCGCCGCCGCCTGACGCGCCGCGAGCGCCGTTTCGTCGAAACCGGCGATGATGTCCTGGAACATGCGGTGCCAGTTCAGCCGCGCGCCCAGCCGGAGGAACACGCTGCCCAGCCCGATGGCGGAGCGGTCCACCAGCACGAACTCGCGCGACGGCGTCACCCCGCCGGTGCGCTTGATGCCCTCATAGACCTTGCTCAGCAGGTCTCGCCCTTCATTGGGGTTGTCGCTGTTCTGGATCGGCCTTTCACGGTCGTCCATCAGCGGCCCGTAGAGGAAGGCCGCCCACTCGTTGAGAATGGCGGCGGTCTCGCGGTTGATGCCCTTGAAGCCCCAGAGCGCGTAGGCGTGGAAGGCGCGATCCTCGTCGCGTTCGGTGAGGGCGGTGAAGAGTTCGATGATCCCCTTGACGAAGGATGCGGGGAAAACCCGGATCGCGCCGAAATCGAGCAGGTTGAGGCCGAAATCGTCGCGGATGGTGAAATTGCCCATATGCGGGTCGCCATGGATCACCCCGTAGCGATAGACCGGCACATACCACGCCCGGAACAGCGCGCGGGCGATGGCGTTGCGCTCCTCCTGCGTGGGGTCGGCGTCCAGCACCGCCTGCAACCCGCGCCCGCTGACCCAGTCCATGGTGAGCAGGCGCCGGGTGGTCAGCGTCTCGACTGGCTCGGGAACGGAAATCTCCTCGTCGTCCTTCAGCATGAGGGTGTAAAGGCGCAGATGGGAGGCTTCGCGCTCGTAATCCAGCTCCTCGCGCAGGCGGGAGGTAAGCTCGGCGACCACGTCCTCCTGTCTGACGGCGGGCGCGAATTGCTGGAACAGCCCGATGGCGACGCGGAACTGCCGTAAATCGGCCTCCACGGCTGAATTCATGTCGGGATATTGCAGCTTGCAGGCCACGTCCCGCCCGTCGGCCGTGATCGCGCGATGCACCTGCCCGAGCGAGGCGGCGGCGACGGCCTCACGGCTGAAGGCGCGGAAATTCTTCTCCCAGCCTGCGCCGAGTTCCGCCATCATGCGCCGCCGCACGAAGCTCCAGCCCATGGGCGGGGCATTGGCCTGAAGCTGGGCCAGTTCGCGGGCGTAATCGTCCGGCAGCGCGCCGGGGATGGTGGACAGGAGCTGGGCGGCCTTCATCAGCGGCCCCTTGAGGCCGCCGAGCGCCGCCGTCAGATCGCCCGCATGGCCGGCGGCGCTGGGCTTGAGGCCCAGCCGGCTGCCCGCGAAGCGCGCCGCCATGCCGCCGACCGCGCCCGACGTCCGGGCCATGCGGCGCAACTCGCCGAGGAAGCCCGTCCTGTCCATGTCCCGCGCGCGCCGGACGTCGCGATCGTCCCTGCTCTCCCCGGTCTCTTCAGGATCGGTCGTCATGCCCGTTCCGCCTCGCTGTCCGCCGCGGCCAGTTCGTCGATCAGCCCGGCGATCACATCCAGCCCCCGGCGCCAGAAGGCGGGATCTCCCGCGTCGAGCCCGAAGGGGGCGAGCAACTCCCGATGACGGAGCGTGCCGCCCGCCTCCAGCATCGCGAGATAGGTGTCCGCGAAGCCCGGCAATCCGTCCTGATAGACGCCGTACAGCGCGTTCACCAGGCAATCGCCGAACGCATAGGCGTAGACGTAGAACGGCGAATGCACGAAATGCGGGACATAGGACCAGTAGAGATCGTAATCCGGCGTGAAATGGAAGGCGGGGCCGAGGCTGTGCGCCTGCACCTCGCGCCACAGCGCGCCGATGCGTTCGGCGGGCAGTTCGCCGCCGCGCCGCTCGTCATGCAGCTTCGTCTCGAACTGGTAGAAGGCGATCTGGCGCGCCACGGTGTTCAGCATGTCCTCGACCTTCGCCGCCAGCATGAAGCGCCGGGCGGCGGGATCGGTCTCCGCTTTCAGCAGGGACTGGAAGGTCAGCATCTCGCCGAAGACGGAGGCGGTTTCCGCCAGAGTCAGGGGTGTGGCGGACTGGAGATAGCCCTGCTTCGCCGCCAGAAGCTGATGGGCGCCATGGCCGAGTTCGTGGGCCAGCGTCATCACGTCGCGCGTGCGGCCATGATAGTTCATCAGCACGTAAGGATGGGCGGAGGGCACCACCGGGTGCGCGAAGGCGCCGGAGGACTTGCCCGGCACGGGGGCGGCGTCGATCCACGGATTGTCCATGAACCGCCCGACCAGCTCGCCGAGGCGCGGATCGAAGTCCCGATACGCCTTGCGCACGATGATGGTGGCGTCCGCCCATGAAATCCGCCGGTCGCTCGCGCCGGGGAGCGGGGCGTTGCGGTCCCAGTGTTCGAGCCTGTCCAGCCCCAGCCAGCGCGCCTTCATGCTGTAGTAACGATGGGAAAGGCGCGGATAGTCCGCGTCCACGGCGGCGACCAGCGCGTCCACCACCTCGTCCTCGACCATGTTGGCGCGATTGCGCGACGAGCAGGGGCGCGCATAGCCGCGCAGCGTGTCGCCGATCGCCTTGTCCTTGGCGAGGACGTTGGTGATCATCGTCAGCAGGCGGTTGTTCTCGCCCAGGACGCGGCTGATCTCCCCCGCCGCTGCGGCGCGTTTCGTGCGATCCGCGTCCGCGAGCTGGTTGAACGCCTCGCCCAGCGGCTTTTCCGCCCCGTCGAGCGTCACGGTCAGCGCCGCCATCGTCTCGTCGAAGAGCCGGTTCCACGCGGCGCGCCCGGTGACGGATTTCTCCATCAGCACCTGCTCCACCTCGTCGGAAAGCTGATAGGGGCGGAACACCCGGAGGTCGCGCAGATAGGGCCGCCATTTCGCCAGGGCCGGATCGGCGGTGAGCGCCGCCATCGGGGCGTCTTCGATGCGGTTCAGCTCCAGCGTGAAGAACAGCAGATGCGCGGCGAGTCCGGTCAGCGTCTCGCGCGTGTTCTGGGCGAAACGCTGGCTGGCCGGATCGGTCGTCTGCGCAGCGAAGGCAAGCTGGGCGTAGGAGCCGAGGCGGCCCATCGTCTCCTCGATGGACTCATACATGTCCAGCGCCTGCGCGAGGTCGCCGGCCGAGGCCGTGGCCAGCCGTCCTTTCCAGCGCGTGGCGAAGGCCTTGGCGGCGTCTTCCGTCCGCGCGATGTCGGCGGCGATCGCCGGATCGTCCGGCCCCGCATAGAGATCGCCGAGATCCCAGCGGGGCGGAGCGCCCGGGCCGGGGGGAGAAGATGTCTCGGTAGGGGAAAGCATGCGCATCGTCATGGAAGCGAGACTAGACCGCTCCCGGCTGAGTTCAAACCCCGCCCTGAGCCCGGTCGAAGCCCGGGTGTGATTCGCTCAGGTATTTTTCGGGTCGATGGAGTGGAACCCGTAGGTTTCATATTGCGTGGCGATTTTTCCGTCCGCGACGTTCACGACCATGAAGCCTTCCGGTGCGCCGAGCCGCGTGCCGTGCCACCAGTTGCCGCAGACCGCGCCGCCGGTAATGTAGGGGACGCCGTGCCAGTCCACCCGTTCCAGCACATGGGTATGGCCTTGCAGCACGGCGATGACGTTGACGGTGTCGAAGAGCGGCAGCACCTCCCAGGCATTGACGACGGAGAGGGCGCCGGGATGGGGCGGCGGCTCCTTCGGCGGGGGAAGATAGGCCGAGACCGCCGTCACCAGCGGGATATGCGTGACGACGATGACCGGCATGCCGGATGGCAGCGCCGCCAGATCGCGCCGGAGCCAGTCGAGCTGGGCGGCGTCGATGCGGCCCTCATAGAGCCGCTGGGCCGTGATGCCGATGGAATCCAGCACCACGACATGCACGCCCTTGTGGTCGAAGCTGTAATAGAGGCGGCCGAACTGGTCCTCGAAATATTTCTTGCCGTACATCGGATCGGTCGGCGCGACTCCGCTTTTCGTGTAGACGCCGAAGCAGTCGTGATTGCCGATCGTGTGATGCACGGGGAGGCTCAGGTCGTCGGCGGTGCGGCGGTAGAGATCCATCAGGGCGTTGGCGCGCCCGGCATTGACGCCGAGCGCGTCGAAGACATGGTCGCCGCCCTGTATCGCGAAATCCGCGTTGATTCGCCGCGCGCGCGCGAAGGCCATGTGGCAGCCCTTCGCCGCGTCGAGTTCCGGCTGGATATGGGTGTCGGTGATGAAGAGGAAGGTGAAGGGCTCATGAGCGAGCAGGGGAGGCCGCGCGGGAACGTCCGCCCGGGCGGCCCCGTTCGCGGCGAGCAGCGTCGCGCCGCCGAGCGAGAGGAAGTGGCGTCTCCTGAGCACTGTCATGGCGGGGCTCCGGTTCTGTGGGAAGGCCGGGAAACTGAGCCCTCATCCGCCGCGCGCGATCAAGATTTCCTGTGGTCGGTCACAAAACTTTAAAGGAATCGTGGGAGCGCCGGACATCGAACCGCAACTCGGAGCCCGACTGTCGCGCGGCCTGGGTCTGGCTCCGAGCCGCGTCATGTATATAAGTCACCTTTCCGCCTCTGGAGCCGTTTCCACAAGGAGGGCCGACAGTGTCGATTCTGCGCCTGCTGCTGGACGCCGCCGTCTGGAGTCCGCGCCGGCAGGACACGGGCCGGCAGAACAAGGGGCGCTCTCGGGGCCTCTCGCTTTTCGTTCTCCAGGCCGGCGGGTGTGACGGGTGCGCCTCGGAGTTCGATACGCTACGGTATGGGGTCTTCGGCGGCGAGGGCGACGCGATCCGCTTCGTCGATACGCCTTGCGATGCCGACCTTCTGCTTGTGACGGGATGCCTGACACGGCCGATGGTCGCCTGGGTTCATGAGATCTGGCAGGCGATGCCGAACCCGAAGGGGCTCGCTCTCGTCGGGGCCTGCGCGCTCGGGGAATGGCCGTTCCTTTCCGACTACGCCGTGAACGGCGGTTCGGCCGAGGATGCGTTCGACGGGATGATCCGATGCGATATGAGCCTGCGCGGCTGCCCACCCGCGCCGGAGGAGATTCTGCACGCGCTTCGCCGTCTCGCCGCGGGGCAGGTCGTGTCGTGACAAGGGCGGGCGCGGGGCGCGGGACAGAATTTTCGTGTCCGGCGCCTTCCATTTGTTGACTTCCCGACGCCTGATCCTGTAGGGAGCGCCACTCGCCCCTCTCCGGAGGGGCCAATAACAAAAAGCGACGGGGCGATGCCGACCGGGGGAGAAACCCTGGCAAAGAATCGCCAAGTGTTCGGACCGAAGAGAGTTTTGACATGTTTGCAGTGATCCGCACAGGCGGAAAGCAGTATCGCGTGGCGCCGCAAGCCACGCTGAAGGTCGAGAAGCTGGAGGCCGAGGCCGGCAGCACCGTGACCTTCACCGACGTGCTCGCGATCGGCGGCGAGACCGGCGTCACCATCGGCGCGCCCCTCGTGGCGGGCGCGAGCGTGACGGCGACCGTCATCGCCCAGGACCGTCTTGCCAAGGTCATCATTTTCAAGAAGCGCCGCCGGCAGAACAGCCGCCGCAAGAACGGGCACCGCCAGCCGGTTACTGTGCTGCGTATCGACGCGATCAACGCGGCCTGATCGGTCCGACAGGGAACTAGGGAGTAACACCCAATGGCACAGAAAAAGGCAGGCGGCTCCAGCCGTAACGGACGCGACAGCGCGGGCCGTCGTCTCGGCGTGAAGAAGTTCGGCGGCGAAGTGGTCGTGGCGGGCAACATCATCGTGCGCCAGCGCGGCACGAAGATGCATGCGGGCACGAATGTCGGCATCGGACGGGACCATACGCTCTTCGCGCTGGTCGACGGCCACGTGAAATTCCAGCGCCGTGCGGAAGGCCGCGTCCACGTTTCCGTGGAACTGGCCCAGGCCGCCGAATAACCACGGCGCGGGAAACGGCGCGGCGGCCCTCCCGGCGGGGGTCGCGCGCCTGTGCGGAGGTCGGCCCTGTCTGGGGTCGGCCTTTTTTGTTCTCCGGCCTTGTTGTATCGGCCCGAGCGGATGACGGACCATGAAATTTCTCGACCAGGCCAAGATCTATGTCCGTTCCGGCGACGGGGGCGACGGTGTCATCGCGTTCCGGCGGGAAAAATATATCGAGTTCGGCGGTCCTGACGGGGGCAATGGCGGCCGTGGCGGCGATGTCGTGTTCCGCGCGGTCGAGAACCTCAACACGCTGATCGATTTTCGCTACACCCAGCATTTCCGCGCGCGCAAGGGCGGCAACGGCGCGGGCTCCGACCGCACTGGCGCGGCTTCGCCGAACGTCGTGATCGACGTGCCCATCGGCACGCAGATCTTTGACGAGGACCGCGAAACGATGCTGGCCGATCTCGACAGGCCGGGCATGGAGATCACGCTCTGCCGCGGTGGCGACGGCGGTTTCGGCAACGCGCATTACAAGACGAGCACCAATCGCGCGCCCCGCCGGGCGGACAAGGGTTGGCCCGGAGAGGAACGCTGGGTCTGGCTGCGGTTGAAGCTGATCGCCGATGTCGGTCTGGTCGGGCTGCCGAATGCCGGGAAATCCACGCTGCTCTCCGTCTGCTCCCGCGCCAGGCCGAAGATCGCCGATTATCCGTTCACGACGCTGCATCCGCAGCTTGGCGTGGTGCGGATCAATGCGACGGAAGAATTCGTCATCGCCGACATTCCCGGCCTGATCGAGGGGGCGAGCGAGGGTGCCGGGCTGGGCGATCGGTTCCTCGGCCATGTCGAGCGCTGCGCCATGCTGGTCCACCTGCTGGACGGCACGCAGAGCCGGCTCGTGGCGCATTACCGCCTGATCCGCAAGGAACTCGCCGCTTATGACGAGGGGCTGGCGACCAAGCCGGAATTCGTCGTGCTGAACAAATGCGACGCGCTGACCCCGGCGCAGATCAAGGCCAAGACGCGCGCGCTGGCCAAGGCGTCGGGCGCGCCGGTCTTTCCCCTGTCCGGCGTCACGCGCGACGGCTTGCCGGAGTTGCTGCGCGCCGTGCAGGACCGGGTGAATGCGGCGCGGGAAAACGCGGCGCAGGACGTAATGCGCGATGATCTCCATGCATGACGAGCCCGCGCAGGCCGGGTCCATGCAGAACGGGACGGACGGCCCGCTGGCTCAGGCGCGGCGTGTGGTCATCAAGATCGGCAGTGCGCTTCTGGTCGATGCGGCGCAGGCGGCCTTGCGCGAAACCTGGCTGGACGGCGTCTGTGCCGATATCGCCCTGCTGCGGTCGCGGGGGACGGAGGTGATCGTCGTTTCCTCCGGCGCGATCGCGCTGGCGCGGGTGACGCTCGGGCTGACGGGGCCGCGCCTGCGTCTGGAGGAGAAACAGGCGGCGGCCAGCGTCGGGCAGATCAGGCTTGCCCAGGCATGGAGTGCGGCGCTCGCGCGGCACGGATTGACCGCCGCCCAGCTTCTGCTGACGCCGGACGACACCGAGAATCGCGCGCGGCACCTCAATGCGCGCGCCACGCTCAAGGCGTTGCTCGGCCTTGGCTGCGTGCCGGTCATCAACGAGAACGACGCCATCGCCACGGCGGAAATCCGCTTCGGCGACAATGATCGCCTTGCCGCGCGCGTGGCCCAGATGGTGGGGGCGGATGTGCTGATCCTGCTCTCCGACATTGACGGGCTCTACACCGCGGACCCGCGTCTCGACCCGGAGGCGCGTCATATCCCCGTCGTCGACTCATTGACCGACGACATCATGAACATGGGCGGCGCGCCGCCGCCGGGATATTCCTCGGGGGGGATGTATACCAAACTCCTGGCCGCGCGGATCGCGACGCGCGCGGGCGCGTCCATGGCGATCGCGGCGGGGCAGGGGGATCGGCCCGTCGCGCGATTGTTGAATGGCGGCCGCTGCACCTGGTTCCGCGCCGTCATCGACGCCGGTTCGGCGCGCAAACGCTGGATCGGCGGCGGATTGCGGGTCCATGGCACGCTGGTCGTCGATGACGGCGCGCGGCTGGCCCTGCTCAGAGGGGCGTCGCTGCTTCCCGCCGGGGTAAGGGCAGTGCGGGGCGACTTCGCGCGCGGCGATCTCGTGGCGGTGCAGGATCTCGCGGGCGCGGAAATCGCGCGTGGCCTCGCGGAATATGATTCGCAGGACGCCGCGCTGCTGGCGGGCCATCAGAGCGAGGAGATGGAGGCGCTCCTCGGCTATCGCGGCCGCCGCAGCCTGATCCATCGGGACAATCTCGTGCTGAACCAGGGCTGAGACAGCTTCTTACTGCCGGGCTCTTACTGTCGGGGCGGCCAGCGAAGGGTCGGTTCGGAGCGGGGCCGGGAGAGGCGCTCCTCCTCCCGGCGTCGCCGTTCCTCCTCCGTGGTCGGACGGGGCGCCATTTCCTCGCGATACCGCAGACGATCGGCGTCCTCCCAGGATGGAGGGGGCGTCGGCCCACGCTCCTTCGACACAGGACCCGACGCCTCGCCGGGCTGATGCGGCGGCTCCTTCCACGGGGCGGGCCGGGGCGGACGCGGCGGTTCGGGCCGGGGCGCGGCGGGAGGATCGAAATGCGTCGGTCGGAGAATCTGGCTGACATGCGGCGGCGCGGCAAGCGGATCGTCCGCGTAATCGGACGTCTCCGCGGCGGGGAAGGGCGATGCCGGGGCCGACGGAGCGGCAGGAGCGTCCTGACGGAGCCAGGCGTCGCGGCTCTTCCGATCCGGGGTGTCGCGCGGGTCGTCGTCCCGAACGGTCTCCCGGGAGGGCGGCGGCGGGGCGGTCTGCGACAGGCGCATGGACAGGCTGCGCAGCTCGGCCCGCAATTCGCCGAGCTGCAACTCCACTTCCTCCAGACGGGGTTTCACCCCGAAGACCGCGAACGGCATCAGCAGGAAGATCAGCCCCAGTCCGAGCCCGACCAGCAGGACGGCGCCTTGCAGCCAGAGGGGGATCGCGGCCAGGAGGCCGCTCATGGCGCGATGCTCGGAAAGGCGGGTTCCGGCGGCAGGGGCGGCGCGGCCATGGCGGGCCTCACATGCCGAGGGCGCGGCGATAGATGTCGAGCAGCGTTTCCTGCTCCTCGACCTCGGCCGGCTCCTGCTTGCGGATGCGGATGATCTGGCGGATCACCTTCACGTCGAAACCGGCGGACTTGGCCTCGGCGAAAATGTCCTTGATGTCGCCCGCGAGCGCCTTGCGCTCCTCTTCCAGCCGTTCGACGCGCTCGATGACCGAGCGCAGACGGTCCGCGGCGATGTTGCCGACGGCGGCGTCCTCGAAGGATGTCTCGTTATCCACTCTGCTTTTCTCCATTTGCCCGTTTCCCGGCCGCTCCGGGGTGGGGGCGTCGTCGGTCGCACCCGCGGGTGTGCTCATCGTGCGGGCTTATCGCGCGATCGTGCGCCCGGTCAACGGTTGGTGTGATCCTCGTCACACTTGACAGCGTATGCTCCTTCGACCGAATTAGAACTATCCCGGACGTCAATCATCGTGTCTCCCGCGCATGCCTGTGCAGGCGCAGGGCTGCCGTGTTTGCCGTCGTTTTTGGGAAAGAGTCGGCCACAGGCCGGCGGCAGGAGTCCAGTCCGGCATGTGGCCGGAACGTCCAGTTTACGAAAGGCTGAAGGATATGAGCGACATAACTCCGGTCAAGCCGTTCGATTACGTGATTTTCGGCGCATCCGGCGACTTGACGATGCGCAAGCTTCTGCCGGCCTTCTATCATCGCTTCCGCACGGGGGAAGTGCCGGGGACTGCGCGCATCATCGGTGTCGCCCGCTCCGCCCTGGAGCGGTCCGCCTTTCAGCAGCGCACGCGAGAGGCGCTCGAAAGCTTCGTCGGAGACGCGTATCACGATCCGGAGACCGTCACGCAATTCCTTGAGCTGGTGCATTACGTCAGTCTCGATGCGGCCGACGAGACTGCGGACTGGAGCGGCTTGTCCGCCCTGCTGGAGGACGGCCGCGTGCGCGTGTTCTATTTCGCCACCGCGCCGAAGCTGTATCGCAAGGTCTGCGCCACGCTCGACGCGCGGGGGCTGATCACGCCGGAAAGCCGCGTCGTGCTGGAAAAGCCCATCGGCATCGATCTCCGGACGGCGCAGGACATCAATGAGGGCGTCGGGCGGTTCTTCAGCGAGGAGAACATCTTCCGCATCGATCATTATCTGGGGAAGGAAACGGTACAGGGCGTGATGGCCCTGCGTTTCGCCAATCCCGTGCTGGAGAACGCCTGGTCGGCGGAGCATATCAGTTCGGTGCAGATCACCGCCGCCGAGGTGGTGGGCGTGGAGAAGCGCGCGGCCTATTACGACACCACGGGCGCGCTGCGCGACATGGTGCAGAATCATCTGTTGCAGGTGTTGAGTCTCGTCGCCATGGAACGGCCCGCATCGCTCGACGCCGATGCGGTGCGCGATGCGAAGGTCGCGGTGTTGCACGCGCTGCGACCGCTGACCGGCGCGGCGGTGGGCGAGAACACCGTCCGCGCGCAGTATCAGGCGGGCGAGGTGAAGGGCGAGGCGGTGCCGGGCTATCTCGACGAACTCGGCCATGCGAGCACGACCGAGACCTATGCCGCCGTTCAGGCGGAGATCGACACGCCGCGATGGAAAGGGGTGCCGTTCTATCTCCGCACGGGCAAGCGTCTGGCGGAGAAGGTGAGCGAGATCGTCATCACGTTTCGTCCGCCGGAAGCGGGCCGTTCTTCGGGGGCCGATCTCTTCCCCTCCCCCCCGCGCGCCAATCTGCTCGTCATCCGCGTTCAGCCTGACGAGGGCGTCACTTGGCGGTTCAATGCCAAGGACCCGGCGGATGACGGGTTCGATCTCCGGTGCGCCACCATGGATGTGCATTTCGAGCGGCAATTCAGGCAGAGATATCCCGACGCCTATGAGCGGTTGCTGCTCGATGCGGTGCGCGGCAACCCGATTCTCTTCATCCGCCGCGACGAGGTCGAGGCGGCATGGCGCTGGATCGAGCCGATTCTGGAGGGGTGGGGGCGGCAGGACGTGCCGATGTGCGGCTATCCGGCGGGCGGCCACGGACCGAAAGAAGCGGACGACCTCCTCGCGCGTCACGGCGATGCGTGGTACAGCGGCGCTGCATAAACCAAGTTTGCAGCGCGACGACGGAGGACAGGGGCAGAGTGACCGGGACGAACAAGACTTCAACGCCGCGCCTGGGTTCCGGGCGGGGCAAGCCGCGCACCATGCGGCAGCATATCATCCGCCGCCTGCTCGTGGTGCTGCCTGCCTCGCTGCTCATGGTGGTGCTGATGAAGACGGGGGTGCTGGACGTCGCCGCGGACCGCATGACCTTCGACAAGCTGGCCTGGTTCGACGACACCAAGCTGGTGGAGCATCTGCGCATTCTCGTCACCCATAACGGCATGACGGACGAGCCGGGCCGCTGTTTGGTCTTCATCGTCAACGGGAACGATCCGCTGAACGCCCAGCGGATCGACGTCATGGCCAAGCACATCAAGGGCTGTCCCGATCCGGACGGCAAGCCGCAGATGCTGTTCACCATCCGTGTGGACAAGGCGGATCGGGAACTTCAGACGGATCACGGCACGCCGGGAGTCTTTCATCCGATGAGGCCGTGAGGCGCTTCGGCCTCTCATCCGATTCGGGCGGGAGATCCTCCGGGACCGTGAGCGGTCAGCCGGGCGTCTGCCCGCTCTTCCGCCCGCGGGCGAGTTCGGTGATGACGCCGTGCATCGTACGCAGTTCCTGCTCCGTCACGTCGCCGCGCTGGAAGAGATGGCGCAGATTGCGCACCATGCCCGGCCGCTTCTGCTCGTTGCGCAGGAAGCCGCAGGCGTCGAGTTCGCGCGTCAGATGGCTCAGGAAGTTTTCCAGTTCGCCCTTGGTGGCCACCCGCGTCTCGTTCGTCATCAGCACGCGCGGCGCGGTCGTGTCCTCGGCCATCCACCATTCATAGGCCATGACGAGGACCGCCTGGGCGAGATTGAGCGACATGAAATCCGGGTTGAGCGGGTATCGGACGAGCGTGTCGGCGCGCGCCATGTCCTCATTGTCCAGCCCCGCGCGCTCCGGGCCGAAGAGGATGCCGGTGCGCAGCCCCTGCGCGGCGCGGGCGCGCAGCTCCGCCGCCGCGCCGCGCGGGGTCATCACCGTCTTGACGATATGGCGCGGGCGCGGGCAGGTCGCCATGACGCGATGCAAATCGGCCACGGCGTCGTCCACCGTGTCATGCACCGTGGCGGCGTCGAGAATCCGATGCGCGCCGGAGGACGCGTACCAGGCGCGCGATTGGGGCCAGCCGTCACGCGGGGCGACGAGGCGGAGGTGAAAGAGGCCGCCATTGGCCATCGCGCGGGCCGTCGTGCCGACATTCTCCGCGAGTTGCGGCCGCACGAGAATCACGACCGGGCTGTTCTCGCCGATCGGGCCGATATCGGCCCCGCCTTCCCGGCCCGTCACGCGCGCCTCCAGCTCGTGCCGTGCGGACCGTCCTCCAGCAGGATTCCCTGCGCCGCGAGTTCGGCGCGGATCTCGTCCGCGCGGGCGAAATCCCGCGTCCTGCGCGCGTCCAGCCGGGCGGCGATCAGGCGTTCGATCGCCGCCTCGTCCGCTCCGGATCGGAACCATTCATCCGCCGTTTGATGGAACAGCCCGAGCAGCGTCCCGCCGGCCTTGAGCGCGGCGGCGGCGGCGGCATCTCCCTGCATGGCCGCATCGGCCAGCGGATGGAGCGCGGCCAGTGCGAGCGGGGTGTTCAGATCGTCGCAGAGCGCGGCCAGCACGGCCTCCGGGACGGGCGCGCCGTCAGCGGGCGGAGACTTCTCGAAGGCGCGATAGAAGCGGTCGAGCGTCTTCTTCGCGTCCTCGAGCTTGTCCCAGGTGAAATCCAGCACCGAGCGGTAATGCGCTCCGAGATAGAGCAGCCGCAGCGCCTGCGCGGGCGCGCGGGTGATGACCTGCCGGATGGTGTAGAAATTGCCGAGGGATTTCGACATTTTCTCGCCGTCGGAGAGCAGCATCGCGTTGTGCAGCCAGTAGCGCGCGAACTGGCTGCCGGGGAAGCAGCAGAGCGACTGCGCGCGCTCGTTCTCATGATGGGGGAAGAGCAGATCGTCCCCGCCGCCATGGATGTCGAAGCTCTCGCCCAGATAGCGGTGCGACATGGCGGAGCATTCGATATGCCAGCCCGGCCGTCCGCGTCCGTAGGGGCTGGGCCAGCCTGGCTGGTCGTCGGAGGAGGGTTTCCAGAGCACGAAATCGCCCGGATCGCGCTTGTAGGGCGCGATCTCGACGCGCGCGCCCGCCAGCATGTCGTCGAGCGAGCGGCCGGAGAGCGCGCCGTAACTCGCGAAATCGCGGACGGAGAACAGCACATGCCCTTCGGCCTCATAGGCATGGCCGTTGGCGATCAGACGGCCGATCATGGCCAGCATCTCGCCGATATGATGCGTCGCGCGCGGCTCGATATCGGGCGGCAGGATGTTCAGCTCCGCCACGTCGGCGTGAAAATCCGCCGTCGTGCGCGCGGTCAGCGTCGCGATCTCCTCGCCATTGGCGCGGGCGCGGTCGGCGATCCTGTCGTCCACGTCGGTGATGTTGCGCGCGAAAGTGACGCGCGGGTAAAGCGCGCGCAGGAGCCGCACCAGCACATCGGCGCTGAGCATGGCGCGCAGATTGCCGATATGCGCGGCGTCATAGACGGTCGGGCCGCAATAATAGACGCGCACATGCTCCGGATCGAGCGGTTCGAACACACGCTTGCGATGCGTCTGGCTGTCGGTCAACAGCAGCGGACGCGCGGAAAGTGACGGGAGGAAAGGCGAATCGACCATGGCCGCCTCTCAATGCGTCAGCCGAAGGTCGCGTGCAACTCCCATTTTGCCCTCCCGTTTGGTGCGATTGCGCGCGGGTCCCGATTTGAGCGAATTCGCGCGGGTGGGCCGTGGCCAGCGTGCCCCCGATCTGCGAGAAGGACGTCATGCACAGTTTAACGGAGTCCCGGACGACGCGCTGGCCTGCCCAGCTTGCCGCCCTGACGCATATCGCCCTGCCGCTCAGCCTCTCGCAGATCAGTGAAATGGCCATGGGCGTGACGGACAATATTCTCCTTGGCGGGATCGGCGCGGCCGCGCTGGCCGTGGGCGGATTGTCCACCGGGCTGTTCTTCGTGACCCTCGTCACCTTCCAGGCCGGGCTCGGCGGGGTGAGCGTCCTGATCGCCAGGGCGCGCGGGGAAGCCGCGGCCGGGCGTGGGGCGCAGGGAAGGAATTTTTCCGGCCTCGTCTCGGCGGGGTTCGCCTGCGCGGTTCTGCTGTGTGTGCCGGTTCTCGCCGTGCTCCTGCCCGTGGAGGCGATTTTTCGCGCCTTCGGCGAGCCGGAGGCGATTCTCGTGCCCGGCACGCGCTTCATGCATATCCTGTTGGGATCGCTCTTTCCGGATCTCGTGGTGATCGGGCTGTTGCGGATCGTGCTGCCCGCTTTCGGCAGCGAGCGGCTGCTTCTCGCTACGATGCCGTTCATGGCCCTGGTCAATGGCGTGATGAACGCAGCGCTCATCCATGGCTGGCTCGGTCTGCCGGCGCTCGGCCTCTGGGGATCGGCGGTTGCGTCCTGCGTGACGGGGTGGCTGATCGCATTCCTGCTGGTGGCGCTCTGCTGGCGGCAGGCGGAGTTGCGGCCCCATCTGCGTCTCGTCCGCCCGCAATGGCCCGTCATGCGGACCATGTTGCGCCTCGGCCTGCCGCTGACCGCCGCGACGGGCGCGGAGGTCGCCGCCTTCCAGATCACCGGCTTGCGCGCGGGGCATTTCGGCACGGATGCGCTGGCCGCGCATCAGGTCGCGGTGAGCGTCACCTCATTGCTGTTCATGATGAGCCTCGCTCTTTCGCAGGCCGCCAATGTGCGCGTCGCCTACTGGCTCGGCGCGGGCGACCGGCGCGCCGCCGGCCGCGCGGCGTGGGGGGCGATGGGGCTGGCGCTGGCGTGGAGCGTGGTGAGCGGGGGCCTGCTGCTGGCGTGTCCGGCAGTGATCGCCGGGGTCTATCTCGATACCACCAGCCCCGGCGGGGCGAGCGCCGCGGCCATCGCCGTCAAGCTCCTGCGGATCGCGGCGGTGTATCAGATCTTCGACGGGTTGCAGGTGACGGCAGCGGGGGCGCTGCGCGCCTGCCATGATACGCTGGTGCCGATGGTGCTGATCGTGGTCAGCTATACGCTCTGCACCTTCATCGGCGGCGGATGGCTCGCCGATGCGCAAGGGCTCGGCGTGGAGGGGCTCTGGTACGGATTGGCCGGCGGGCTGGTGGCGGTCGGTATCCTGCTGCCGATCCGCCTGCGGGCGAAGCTACGCCGCGCGGCCTGATCCCGCATCGGCCCATGTGACGGGGCGCACGCCGCTCTCCCTCACCGCCGCGCGGAACGCGGGGGAGACGAGCGCGGCGAACTCTCCCTCGTGGTCGTATTCCGGCATGAGGGCGCGCAGTCGGGCGTTCCGCGCCGTGGCGGGATGGAAATACATTTCGGAGAGGCCCGGCGGCAGGCGGGACGCCAGGCCCGCCACGCGCGCCGTCGTCATGTGCCCGCTCCAGGCGAGGCCGAAGCACCAGTCATTGGTGGTCATCCCGCCCCGGCGGATCTGACGCCGCAACACGCCGCACCAGCGGCGCAACGCCGCGGCCCCGGGCGTGTCGGGTTCCTCCAGCGGGGCGGGGGGTTCGAGAGGCGTGCGCACATGGCGCAGGCCGACTCCCGCCCCCGTCTCGATCAGCAGGCGTCCCACGGTCGGATGCAGATGCATGTGTTTGTGGGCGTTCGCGTGATCGAGCGTCAGCCCGGACAAGGCGAAGGCGCGGAACTGGGCCTCGATCTCCCGGCGCAGGGCGGACCGGGCGCGCGGCGAGAAGAAATACTGCACGCCGAGGCGAAGCTGATCCGTCCCGAAGCCGTTTTCCGCCGTGGTGATGGCGGGAATCGCCTCATGCGGCAGGGCGGATTCGCCCTCGATCACCACGAGGTGCAGCCCGACCCGCAGGCCGGGCAGGCGCCTGGCGCGGCGCACGGCGTCCATGCTCGCGGGCCCGGCGACCATGAGGCTCGCCGTGGACAGCAGGCCGTCGCGATGCGCGATCTCGACGGCCTCGTTGATCTCCTCGCTCAGGCCGAAATCATCGGCCGAGACGATAAGCCGGCGCTCCGCCATGGCGCGTCAGGCGGCGTGACGGTCCTTGAGGAACTGGAAGAACTCCACGCCCTCGCGCAGGCGGCGCTTCATCATCTGCGGGCTGCGCACCATCTCGTTGACGATGGAGGCGATCTTCGGCGCGCGGAAATAGAACTTGCGGTAGAATTCCTCCACCGAGTTGAAGATCTCCGTATGCGACAGATGCGGATAATGCAGCGGGGCGATCTGGATGCCGTGCTCGTCGATCAGCTCGGCCTCGGCCTCGTTGAACCAGCCGTTCTCCGTCGCCTGCTTGTGCAGGAACGTGCCGGGATAGGGCGCGGCCAGCGAGACCTGCAGGGTGTGCGGGTTGATCTCCTGCGCGAAGCGGATCGTCTCCTGGATCGTCTCCTTCGTCTCGCCGGGCAGGCCGACGATGAAGGTGCCGTGGATCTTGATGCCGAGTTCGTGACAGTTCTTGGTGAATTCGCGGGCGACCTCGACGCGCATGCCCTTCTTGATGTTGTGCAGGATCTGCTGGTTGCCGCTCTCATACCCCACGAGCAGCAGGCGCAGCCCGTTGTCGCGCAGCACCTTCAGCGTGGAATAGGGGACGTTCGCCTTGGCGTTGCAGGACCAGGTGACGCCCATCTTGCCCAGTTCGCGCGCGATCGCCTCGGCGCGGGGCAGGTCGTCGGTGAAGGTGTCGTCGTCGAAGAAGAATTCCTTCACCTGCGGGAAATACTGGCGGGCGAGGCGGATCTCGGCGGCGACGTGCTCGGGGCTGCGCGTGCGGTAGCGATGGCCGCCCACCGTCTGCGGCCAGAGGCAGAAGGTGCAGCGCGACTTGCAGCCGCGTCCCGTATAGATCGAGAGATACGGGTGCATCAGATAGCCGATGAAGTAGTCCTCGATACGCAGGTCGCGCTTGTAGACCTCGGTGACGAAGGGCAGGGAATCCATGTCCTCGATCATCGCGCGGTCGCGGTTGGAGACGACGACGCCCTCGCGGTTGCGCCAGGTGATGCCGTCCACGTCCTTCAGGTCGCGGCCCTCGGCGATTTCCTTGATCGTGAAATCGAACTCGTTGCGCGCCACGAAATCGATCGGGCCGCCCTTGGCCATGCTCTCGTCCGGCTGCACGGCGACCTTCGCGCCGACCATGCCGATCATGAGATTCGGATTCGCATCCTTCAGCATCTGCGCCACGCGCACATCCGAGGCGAAGGACGGGGTGGAGGTGTGCATCACGACCAGATCGCGGTTCATCACGTCCTTGAGGATCGGCTCCATCCCCATCTTCGCGGGCGGCGCGTCGATCAGCCGCGAGCCCTCCACCAGCGCCGCCGGCTGGGCCAGCCAGGTCGGATACCAGAAGGACCGGATCTCGCGCTTCGCCTGGTAGCGCGAGCCCGCGCCGCCGTCGAAACCGTCGAATGAGGGGGGCTGAAGGAAGAGGGTTCGCATCATCGGTGAATATTCCTGGCGAGATCGGCGGCAAGCCGCGCGTTAAGTGGTCCTATCCCGGCGGAGGGGCGATTTCTAGTCGCCCGGTTCCAGAGGGTGTCTTAAATTCGTGACAGGCGTGTGACGCCCTATATGGAGCGTCTGGCCGCGCCACTCAACACGCTGGCCGCGCGCACTGCCGACCATGACGAGGGCGGAGAGCCATTCGCGCAGCGGTTGCAGCAGAATCAGAAGCGGATCGACCTGGCTCACGCACAGATCGACCCAGATCGCGGCCAGCGCCCGGACGAGCCAGATCGCCAGGAAGAGCTGAAACGCCTCCCGGCTGAAATTGAAACACGCCAGCATCACGCTGGCCCAGAAGAGCGGCAACTGGATGGCGGAGAGTCCGTACCCGACCGGCTCGACGTTCTTCACCGTGCGGCCCCAGCGCAATTCATGCTCGAACATCTCGCGGAAGGAGGATTCCGCGGTCGTCGTCCACGTCATGCAGGGGGCGAGTTCGACATCCAGCCCGAGATCGCGCACCGCGCGGCCCAGCACCGCGTCATCGGCCACATGCGTCACGAGGGCGTCCAGTCCGCCGATCCGTTCCAGCGTCTCGCGCCGCAACGCCATGGTCGCGCCGAGGCAATCCCGACGTCCCAGCAGGCGGGACATCATGACTCCGGGCAGGAAATTCTGGTTGATCTGATAGGCGCTCCAGCCGCGCACCAGCGTCCGGCTGGCGGGAAGGCCCGCGTAGAGCGTCGTCACCAGCCCGACCGACGGCTTCCCGAGAGTCGCGACGACATCGCGCAGATAATCCGGCGGCGCGTGAATGTCCGAATCGGAAATCACGAGGATGTCATGCCGCGCGTGGCCGTACATGTTGATGAGGTTGCCGACCTTGTGGTTGATCCCGTGCATCGTCGAATCGATCACGAGATCCAGCGCCAGGGCGGGAAAGCGCTGCTGGAGGCGCCGCACGACGGCGATCGCCGGATCATCGGGGCGCTGCACGCCAAAGATGATCTGGAAATCCGGATAGTCCTGGCGGCAAAAACTCTCCAGCGCCTCTTCCAGCATCGGTTCGTCGCCGTGCAGAGGCTTGAGCACGGTTACGGGCGGCCAGGGCGCGTCCGGCGTGACCGGGCGGCGCTCGGCGCGGCGGAACCGGCCGAGCAGGAACGCGCCGCACACGGCTTGCGCGCATCCGGCGAGAGCCACGCCGCCGGCGAAGCTGCCGAGAAGGGTGGTCAGCACGCTCACCTCGGGCGCGTCCGGCTCATGTTCCTCAAACGCACGGCCTTCCCATTCAGTTCTGCATGAAGGTTTGCGTCTTGCGGTTCATCAGCGCGATCAGCGCGGGAACGCCGCCGCTGTTGAGCGCGCTGCTGAAATCGGCCCGCTGCGTCGCGACCTGGCTGATATGCGCGTCCAGCAGCACGTCCACGATCCGATAGCCGCCGGAGCCTGCCTGCATGACGTAGTCGACGGCGGTCGGCGTGTCGGACGATCCGCCGATCGTCGTGTCCACGATCACGCCGTTGCCGAACGGAGACGGCCGCGTGGCGGGAGCGATCGTGAATTTCGCCCCCGCGCCCGGTTTGAAGTTGGAGACGTAGCGCGCGACGGTATAGTCCCGAAAGGCCCGCAGCAGCTTCGCCTTCTCGTCCGCGGAAAGACCCGCGTAGCGCAGCCCCACGGAATTCCTCAGCACGGTCTCGAGATCGAAGGCCTGATCGACGGCGGGGCCGATCAGCGCGGCCCGCGCCTCCGGCGCTCCGGCGTCCGACGCCTCGGCCCGGGTCAGGGTGGCGTAGAGCGTGGCGATCGGCGCGCTTGCGGCCGACGCGCTTTGGGCCTGGGCGCTCGGGGCCAGGGCGATGTCGGAAACAACCATCGGCAGGGAGGCGGCGGCGATCAGGGCCGAAAGAAGCGCGGCGGACAGGCCCCGGCGCGCGGGAAGTTTCTTCGCAGGCAATACAGTCATCCGGATACCCTTGCTTGAGCGGCTTCGCGCTGGCGGGAGAGGTGGGGTCTCTTTACACCCCCGCGCAAGCGATGCCACGATTCAGATTGGCGGAACGCTCCCGGCCGTGGTAAATTTGCCACATTCATCATTTACTTCCATGCGGGCTTATTGAGGAAGGTTGGGATATTTGCCAAGGATGAGGCATTCTTGACCCTATTGGGAGCCGGGGCATTTCTTTCGCGCCGGGTTCCTTCGAAACATCCTTTCTGACGGAAGTTTATGTTGCCTTTCGGGCGGGAATGTTGCCTGAGGCGCAGGAATGAAGTTGGTTGACGCGCGGGGATGGCATCCGGTTTCCGGCCCGCAGGGCGGAGATATCCGGAGCGTGTCCCCGGCGCAGGAGCAAAGAGATACATGGCCGTTCCCTTGATGCAGGCCGTCCGCGTTGGACGATATGTGCTCAAACAGCACCTTTCCGGTCGGAAACGCTATCCCCTCGTTCTGATGCTTGAACCGCTTTTCCGCTGCAATCTGGCATGCGCCGGCTGCGGCAAGATCGACTATCCCGCGCAGATTCTCAACCAGCGCATGAGTCTCCAGGACTGCCTGGACGCCGATGCGGAATGCGACGCGCCCGTCATCGCCATCGCGGGCGGCGAGCCGCTGCTGCACAAGGAGATGCCCGAGATCGTCAAGGGGCTGGTCGGGCGCAGGAAATATGTCTATCTCTGCACCAACGGCCTGCTGCTCGAGAAGAAGATCGACGATTACGAGCCGTCGCCCTTCTTCTCCTTTGACGTGCATCTGGATGGCGACAAGTCGATGCATGATTCCTCCGTCTGTCAGGACGGCGTGTTCGACCGCGCCGTCGCGGCGATCAAGCTCGCGAAATCGCGCGGTTTCCGCGTCTCCATCAACTGCACCCTGTTCGACGGCGCCGATCCGAAGCGCGTCGCCGCCTTCTTCGACGAGGTGATGGCGATGGGCGTGGACGGCATCATGACGGCGCCGGGCTATGCCTATGAGCGCGCGCCGGACCAGGAGCACTTTCTGAACCGCCAGAAGACCAAGCAGCTCTTCCGCGACATCTTCCGCCTCGGCAAAGGCAAGAAATGGCGCTTCACCCAGTCGCCGCTCTTCCTGAACTTCCTGGCGGGCAACGAGACGTATCACTGCACGCCGTGGGGCAAGCCGCTGCGCACGGTGTTCGGCTGGCAGCGCCCGTGCTACCTGCTGGGCGAGGGCTACGCCAAGACGTTCAAGGAACTGATGGACGATACGGCCTGGGAGCAGTACGGCACCGGAGCATATGAGAAATGCGCCGACTGCATGGTCCATTCGGGCTACGAATCCACCGCCGTCATGGATGCGGTGAAGCGCCCCTGGCACATCGCCAAGGTCGCGCTGACCGGGCCGGAAACCGAGAAGCCGATGGCGCCGGAAATTCCGCTGACCAATCAGCGTCCGGCGGAATATCGCTACGAGAAGCAGGTCGAGGAGCAGATGGCCGTTCTCAGCACCCGTCGTCCGGCGCGCGGGCCGCGTGTGCGCGTGCATGGCAACGACACACCCGCGCGCGAGACGTTCACCGACGCGGCGGACTGAGGCCTGTCCTGAACAGATGAACGGAAGAACCCGGCCGCCCCCGCGCGCCGGGTTCTTTCGTTTTTGGGCGCCGGATTTCGCGCGCGCGCCGCCTCGTCTACTGTGTTCTGAACGTCCGTGATCCCGCGAAAGCCGCAATGTTCGTCTCGATTCTCATCATCATCATTCTGATTCTGCTCAACGGCGTCTTCGCCATGGGCGAACTCGCGCTGATTTCCGCGCGGCGCCCCCGGCTTCAGGCGCTCGCCAAAAGGGGAGGCAAGGGGGCCCAGCGCGCCCTGCGCCTCGCCGAGGAGCCGCATGCCTTTCTTCCCACCGTGCAGATCGGCATGACGCTCGTCTCGATTCTCGAAGGTCTCTTCGGCGGCAACAGCATCGAAGCCAGGGTGGCGGCGCTCGTCGGCCGATCGGCCGTTCTCCTGCCCTATGCGGGGGATATCGCCCTCGTGCTGGTGGTGGTCGTCATCACCTTCGCGATGCTGGTCTTCGGCGAACTCGTGCCCAAGCAGATCGCGTTGCAGCAGCCCGAGCGCATCGCGGCCGGGCTGTCCTTCCCGCTGCTCTGCCTCGCCACCGGCGCGCGTCCCGTCGTCTGGCTGCTCGCGCGCACCGCCGCGCTGACCCTCCGCCTGTTCGGCTTCACCGCGCTGAAGCGCTCCGCCGTGACCGAGGAGGAATTGCGCGCGGTGCTGGCGGAAGGAACGGCGGCCGGGGTGCTGGAAACCGGCGAGCGCATCATGATCGAGCGTCTGTTGCGTCTCGCCGACCGGCCGGTCCGCGCCATCATGACGCCGCGCAACGAGCTTTTCTGGGTGGACCGCCGGGCCGGACGCGAGGCGCTGGTCGCGAAGCTGCGCGCCTCGACCTTCACGCGCATCGTCGTCTGCGAGGGGGATGTGGATCATCCCGTCGGCGTGATTCTGACCAAGGACATCATGGCGCGCCTGCTTCAGGGGCTGCCCGTCTCCATCGACGCCGCGATGCGCGAGCCGCTGGTGGTGCCGGACAGCCTGACGGCGCAGGACATGATCGAGCGGATGCGCGGCAAGACGCTGGGGATCGCCTTCGTTTATGACGAGTACGGCTCGTTCGAGGGGATCGTCACGCCGTCGGATCTCTTCGAGGCCATCGTCGGCGACGAGCAGGCGGAGCGTCGCGTGCTGGAGGAAACGGTCAGCCGCAAGAACGAATACACGCTTGACGGCTTCATGCCGGCGGACGAGGTGCGGGAGATGCTCGAACTGCCGGATCTCCCCTCCCAGGGCAGCTACCATACGCTGGGCGGGGCGATCCTCGCCCTGTTGCGCCGCGTGCCCGCCATCGGCGACAAGGTCGCTTTCGGCGGCTGGATGTTCGAGGTGCTGGAAATGGACCGCCGTCGCGTCATGCGCGTCCGGGCCAGCCGTCAGGTGTTGGCGGAGAACTGACCCCTGCGCGCAATCGCCCGGAGCGTTGTCTCTGCGCGCCTCTTGAACCGGGCCTGTTCAGTGGCGCGTCATGCCCGGCCGGATCGCCTGCTCCTCGGCGAAGAGCGGCCATTCCGCATGGGCAAGGCGTTTCAGCGATGGCGTGGGCAGGTCGAGCTTGTCCGCATAGATCCAGAGATAGGTGAGGGCGCGCTGAACATAATCCCGGGTTTCGGTGTTCGGCAAAGTCTCGATGAACAGCAGCGGGTCCGTCACCGCGTCGTCGGAGAGGGATTTCTCCCAGCTCTGGATCGCGCTCGGTCCGGCATTATAGCCCGCCAGCACGTGCACCAGATCGCTGTCCGTCCTGTTCGCTCCGTTCAGGGACGCGAGATACAGCAGGTAGAGCTGCCCGATTTCAAGATTCACGCCGGGATTATGCAGCCGGTCTATCATGTCGGACGCGGCCCAGCCGGTGACGAAATTCGCCGTCATCGGACGAATCTGCATCAGGCCGTGCGCGCCGTTGCCGGACGCCGCCTTGGCGTCGAAATTCGATTCGAGCCGCGTCAGCGCATAGACCAGAGCGGGATCGACGCGGAAACCGTGGCGCGGGGTGAGGTGAGGGAGGGGGAAGCCTTTGAGATTGGCGGGCTTGTTCTCGCGCGCCGCGAGAATCGTGGCGATCTGCTCGGCCAGGGAGTCCAGCCCCGCCGCCGCGGCGACGAGCTGCACGGAATGGCAGAGCGGCGCGTCATTGAGGATATCCGGCCAGAGACGGCGCAGGAACGCCTCCGCCCGATCCTTTTCCCCGAGTTGCAGCAGGGCGAACAGGCGTGGACCTTGCGGCAGCTCGGCGATCGCCTCCACGTCGGCTTCGCCCAGTGTTTCGGCGGCGCCTGGTTCAGCGGGAGCGGACGAGTCCGGATAAGGCAGGACATCGCGGAGATGATGGTGCTGTTCGCCGAGCACCTGGCCGGCGAGCATGCCATAGAACGTGCCTGACGCGGTCGAGGCGCGGCGCAGCCACAGGCGGGCGTGATCCGGCCGCTCCATGCGTCGTTCCGCGCGCGCCGCCCAATAGGCCGCCGCGGCGATGAGGGAGCCGTCGGTGAGGGGCGCACGGCTTGCCGCGCCGAACAGGGCGAGCGCCTGCTCCGGGTCGCCCAGCCGCCAGGCCGCGAGGCCCGCGATATAGGCCGGCTTGCCCAGGCGACGCCCGGAGCGCTCGAACGCGTCCCGCGCCAGCTTGCCCGCATAGACGGTCTTGCCCTGGCTCAACAGGGTGAGCGCGATCTCCGCCCGCAGCGTCGCGCTGTAGAGCGGCGTCATGCCCGGCGTCGCGTCAATCAGCCGGACGGCGCTGCGCGCGCCCTTCTCTCCCTGCGCCGCCCGTTCGTTGACCGTGTGGTCCAGCAAGGCGTTGCGGGTGAGGAGATGGGCGGCGGGATCGGACTCGTGAAGAGCCGGGGCGGAGGTCGTAGCGGGAGACAGAGGCGTAGGGAAGTTGCGTCGCGCGACGTCGCCGAGACCGGCGAGGCCGATCAGCTTCTCCTGAATCGCGGCGGCGTCGGCGAAACTTTCGTAGCGCGCCAGCCAGTCCCGCAACTCATGGACCTTCGGGTGATAGGCGGGGTTCAGATAACGATCGGCGAGAATGTCGCCCAGCAGCAGCGTGTTCCGCAGCGTGCCGGTCAGGCGTGTCGCGTCGTCGAAACGGCCGGAGCGTTGCAGGAACAGCACCTCGCGCACGGCGGCTGCGTCGGCGGCCGAGAGGGTCCGCGGCAGCGGCGCTCCCCGCCTGTGACCCGGCTCGCGCGGCACGGCGAAGGCGACTTCCTCGCCCTGGCCTGAGTCCCGATCGGATGATGTGTCTCGGTTCGTGTGATCCTGGGCTCGTGCGTGTGACAGAACCGAACCCAGAAACATGGCGCCCAGGACCAGCGCTCTCGCGCCGCCGCCCAGGGAGAACTCACTGGCATTCCCTTGCATGATGGGGTGCTGATAGCCGCCCATATCTCTTTTTGCAAGAGGCGGAAAATGCCGACAAAAGTGGCGCAGCCATAATATGGTCTGATTGTGTCGCGCGCTAGGGGTTTTGTGGAGAATCTGGGCAGGAAATGTCTTTTTTTGAGCGATCAAGGCGGATTCGGGGCGTGCCTATCCGTCCTGTCCCGACTCGTCTCCTGCCGGAGGGTGCGAATCGAGGGTTTCGGCGAGCAGAAGCAGGTCGCGCCATGCCTCCTGGCGTGCGCGGGACGAGGCGGGAAGCTGCATCGGATGGCGGGTCACGAGCGCCGGACGACTCCCGAGTCCCGGGATCTCCACCTCCCGCCATTTCCCGCGGATCTGCGCGAGGGTCACGGCGTCGCCGAGCATCATGCGGGCCGGCGTCAGCCCGAGCAGCAGCAGCCGGTCCGGACGGCAGAGCGCGATCGCCCGATGCAGAAGCGGCCGGCAGAACTGCATCTCGGCGGGCGACACCTCCCGTCCGCCGGGGGGACGCCACGGAATGGCGGGGGCCAGGGAGAGCGCCGCGCGGTCCAGCCCGATCGCGCCGATCATCCGGTCGAACATCGCGTGATCCGCCCCGGAAAGGACGATGCCGCTCCGGTCCTCATCCGCCTGCGGCGTTTCGCCGATGACCATGAGCCTGCTCCCCTCGACATGGACCGGCATCACCGCGTGGGTGGCGGTCCTGGCCAGAGGATGATCGCGCAACGCCGCGAGTCGCGCGCAAAATTCCGCGAGGGTCGTCGCATCGGCGGGCGTCGCGCCCTGAGACGCGGCCGGAATGGGTGGCGTCGGTCTCGGCGCGCGGGAGTCCTGCGGCGCGGCGGCTGCGAAACGATCGATCGGCGTTTCGTCGAGCGTGCAATCGACTCCCCAGTCGCGTTGCAGCGTCAGCGCGGCGAGAAGCGCCTGGAGTCGCGCGGCGGGAAGGGGGGCGGTCGGAAAAGGAAAATCTGGCATGGGCTTCGGTTTGGTGTCCGGCTCGGACCAGTTTAGGGTGCGGCATGATGCGAACCAAGTCGTTTCCTCTACCGGATCTTTCGAGAAAAGAGGCGAGGCCGTTTATCGCCATAGGCGCAGCGGTTCTCGCATGGTTTCCCCTCCCGCTTCGGGCGGAAGCGCCCATCTCCCTGAACGGCGCGTTTCTTGCGGCCATCGTCGCCGTCCACCGTCACGATCTCGCCATGGCGGATCAGGCCTGCGGACTTGCGGTGCAGGCCGGCATGACGGACCCCGCGTTCATCCAGATGGCGGAACGCCTGGCTGCCTCCGATGAGGGAGACGAGGCGGTTGCACGCGCGCTGTCTCTCGCCCGCAAACTTCCCTTTGCCCCCCTTTCCCATCTTCTGCTGGGCGACGAGGCGATGCGGAACAAAAACTGGGCCGATGCGCTCGCCCTCTTCTCCGCGAAGGGGAACGGAGATTTCGTGAGTACCGCCGTGCCGGTGCAGCGGGCCTGGGCGCTGATCGGAGACGGCAAGGCGACGGACGCGCTAGCGGCCCTGCATGACGGCAACGCGCGCGATCTTCTCGCGCCGCTCGGTCTGCTGCAGGCCGCGCGCATCAAGGCCCGGATCGATCTGACGAAGGCCGCGCCCCTCTTCGCCAGGGTACAGGCCTCGCGCAGCGGGTTGCCGCCATTGCTCGATTTTCTCGTCGCCCGCCCGATCGCGGACTGGAAGGCCGCGCAGGGCGATCAGGCCGGGGCGAAGGACGTTCTTGCCGGGCTCGCGGCGCTTCATCCGGCTCTCGCGCCCGTCGCCGCGCGGATGACGCCTGACCCTGACGCGGCCCGCGCGCCGGACCCGCGGCGGGCGCTCGCCGATTTCTATACCGGGCTGGCGCTCCTGCTGGGTAGCGCGCAGCCGCCGGACCAGGCGCATCAGGAGGAATTGCGGCAGGCGCAACTGGTCCTGTTGCGTCAGGCGATCTGGCTTGCCGCGAACGCGCCGCGCGAAACCGCGCCCGCGGTGGTGGCGATCGCCGATGTGCTCGAGTCGGACAAGCAATACGGCGCCGCGCGGTCCGTATTGCGCATGATCGGAGGGGACGATCCGTTCCGTCCGCTGGCCGACCGGATCGAGGCCCAGATCGCACTCCGGCAAAAGGATTATGCGGCCGCGCTCGACGCCTTGCGCCGTGTGACGAAGCTGACGCCCGACGACGCGGCGGCCCAGGCCACGCTGGGCGATGTGCTTGAGGCGCAGAACAGGGATGCCGAAGCCGTCGCCGCCTATGACATCGCGATCGCCGATGACGCGCATCGCTCGGAACCGCTCTGGCCCCTCCTGCTGTCCCGCGCCGTGGCGCTCGACCATCTCGATCGCCGGGCCGCGGCGCGCGCCGATCTCGCGCGGGCGCTGAAACTCGCCCCGCAAGAGCCGGTCCTGCTCAATTATATCGGTTATTCCGGCGTCGAGCACGGCGACCATCCGGACGAGTCGCTTGACCTGTTGCACCGCGCCATGACGCTTGCGCCCGGCGATGCCGCCATTCGGGACAGCTACGCCTGGGGCATTCTGAAACTGCGCGGCGATGCGAAAGCCGCCCTGCCGCTCCTGACCTCGGCGGCAGAAGGCGCGCCGGACGATGCGGAGATCGCTTATCATCTCGGTGTCGCCTATTGGCTGACCGGACGGCATCTCGAGGCGCGGGACCAATGGAACCAAGCCCTCGCGGATACGCCCGAGCCCGATCTGCGCCGTCAGATCGAGACGGCTCTGGTTCACGGCCCCGATCTGGCTCTTCCCACAACGTCGCCCCATATGACGCCATGATGACCTCGTTCGATCAGGCGCGCGCCGCGCATGCCCAAGGCGCTCTGGCCCGACCTGCTCTGGCCCGACATGCCTTGGCCAAGATCAATCTCTTTCTCCACATCACCGGCCGCCGGGAGAACGGCTATCACGAGCTGGACAGTCTCGCGATCTTCGCGCCGGCCGCGGATCGCCTGTATGTCGAACGGACAGGCGCATGCGGCGGCCATGCCATACTGACTCTGAAGGGGCCGTTCGGTGACGGCCTGACGGCCGGTGAGGACAATCTCGTCCTGCGCGCCGTGCATGCCCTGCGTGCGACCGTCGCCGATCCTGCGGCTCTGCCTGATCTGGCGCTCGTTCTCGACAAGAGGCTGCCTGTCGCCTCGGGCATTGGCGGGGGCTCTGCGGATGCGGCGGCCGCGTTGCGTCTGGCGGCCGCCGCGTGGGGTCTGAAGAAAGACGGCCTTGCGCCGATCGCCGCGACCCTGGGCGCGGACGTGCCGGTCTGCCTCGCTCAACGCCCCGCGCGGATGCAGGGAATCGGCGAAATTCTTTCGCCTGCTCCCGCCTTGCCACCCTGCGCCATCCTGCTGGTCAATCCAGGTGTCGCGGTGCCGACGCCGGTCGTGTTCAAGGCGTGGAAGGACTCCGGCGCGCCCTTTCGCCCGCCGGCGCGCCTGCCCGCGCGCTGGGACGATCTGGATGCGATGGCGGCCGATCTGCGCGAGACGGAGAACGATCTCCAGCCTCCGGCCATCGCCCTCTTCCCGGTCATCGAGACGGTGATCGAGGCGATCGCCGCGCAACCCGGCTGCAGGATCGCCCGCATGAGCGGGTCCGGTGCGACGTGTTTCGGTCTTTTCGGCACGGAGGATGAGGCGAAAGCCGCCGCGCGGCGGCTTGCAGTGCGGGAGTGGTGGACAGAGGCGGGCGCTTTGCCGGATGATACGGCGTTCTGATCGGAATTGGAGATCCCGGAACGATGACGGCGAGTCTGGACGTATCACTCGATGAAAGCAGCGGCGACGCCAAGCTCACAGTCAAGGGCGAGGACGGGCGGGAGATCGGTCTCACGCTTTCCGCGGACCGGCTTCTGCATCTGATCGAGGCGCTGGGACAGGCGCGCCGCACCCTGGTGGAATCGGAGTCTCCGCCCGCCATCGAAGGCGTGAAATGCACGCCGGTCTATCGCACCAACTGGGCCTTGCAGATCGACGCGCTGACGGAAGGCTCGCTCTTCGCCTTCCAGCATCCCGCTTACGGTCCGATCGGATTGGTTTTTTCGCCGCCGGACGGTGAACAACTCATCAAGGCGCTTCAGCGCCATCGCGCCATGGTCCATTCCATGCCCGACGCCGCCAGCCGCCCCAGCTAAGGTTTATGGGGAGATAGAGCATGAGGTACGACCAACAGGTAACTATCCGAAAAACCATCAGACGCCATCAGTTGCGTGAGATGGTGCCGCTGGCTGACAGCACGATCTATGAGATGGAGCAGCGTGGCGAATTCCCCCAACGCTTTGCACTCTCGCCACGTTGCATCGTGTGGGACCTCGCCGAAGTCGAGGCTTGGCTGACGGCACGGCGGACTGCTCCGATCCGTCGCGCTCAACACCCCGACGTTACTAAGCGCAAATCCCGTCCGGTCAAAGGGCGGGATCAAGCTCCATCAAGGGCATAGCTGGCGGCAAGAGCGTTGGCACATGCTTCCTACCCTCTACCCAGGCGTCAACGATATCGGCCCACTCCTGCATCATATGGCGGCGCTGCACCTCATATTCCGCCTTGTTGTAAACCCCGCGCGAGGAGCGCCCGTCCTCGTGCGCCAAGCATTTCTCGATCCAGTCTCGATTGAAACCTAACTCGTTCAACAGGGTCGATCCTGTTCGCCGCAGATCGTGGACCGTGAACGGTTCGAGCGGCAGCCCATCTTGCTTAGCCTGCTCCACAACCGAATAGGTGACCCGGTTGAATGTCGCTCGAGACATTGGAGCATCGGCGTCATAGCGCGAGGGCAGCAGAAACCGCGAGTTGCCGGCGCAGGTCTTGAGCGCGATCATGATGTCGAGAGTTTGGCGACACAGATAGACGTTGTGCGCTTTCGACCGCTTCATGCGCTCCTTAGGAATCGTCCAAACGGCGTTTTCGAAGTCGACCTCATCCCATACCGCGTCCTGCAATTCGCTCTTGCGCACCATCGTCAACAGGACCAGCCGCATCCCTAGGCGAATCGTCGGCAGCGTGGCTACCTTTTCCAACTCTTTCAGCATCACCCGGATTTCGGCCGGCGATAGAGACCGATCCTTTGGCGTGAATGCCGCGATCGATGCGGGGCCGACGTCATCAGCCGGATTGGCAACCTTCTCGCCATGCAAGATCGCGAAGCCATAGATTTGCTTCAGGATATCCCGAACATGGATCGCCGTCGCCGTCGCCGTCGCCGGCGCGCCGCGATCAACGATCTTACCGCATTGGGCGCGAAGATCGTCTGGCGTGATCTCCGTGAGAAGGCGGTTGCGCCAGACTGGCAGTAGCTCACGCTCGAAAATGGAGCGACGCATCGCTCGGGTGCTGTCCGCCATCGGTGCATTCACCAGCCATTTTTCGCCGAACTCGCCGAAGCTCTTCGCTTCCTTGATACGACGCTTCTCGCGCTGCTTCTCAATGGCTGGCGACCGACCCTCGCTGATCGCTCGCTTCGCATCCAGGCAGAGCTCCCGGGCTCGCGCCAGCGAGATTCCGTCTCGCCCGTATTTGCCCAGGTAGACCGTCTCGCGCCGCCCATTCAGCCGATAGTCCAGCCTGAACGAAAGGGCGCCTGACGGTGCGACCCGCACATACATGCCGTCGCGGTCCGTCACCTTGTACATTTTCTCTTTAGGTTTCAGCGCCTTGATCGCTGCATCCGTCAACATGCTACGCCACCTCCAAAAAAGTAACGTCACGCGGTTTTGGGGGGGCTCTCGTCGGAAAAGTCTGCGTATTGTCAGCAGCTTAGCGTAAAAAAAGTACCGTCAGGAGCCTCATCTCTCCTGACGGTACTTCCAAATTTCGCCGCGATCAATATGACCAAGGGCCGTCAACGGGGCCGCCGGCTCCGATCTCTGCCCGCCGATAGACATCGATAGATGACGACAGGAAAATTTATTTTTATCAGTCTGTTACGTCGAACTCTGGCGTAGTATCGGATACGCTCGGATACGCCAAAATCATTCCCACTCAATCGTTCCCGGCGGTTTCGACGTGATATCGTAGGTCACGCGGTTGATGCCGCGTACCTCGTTGACGATCCGGCTGGCCACGCGATTGAGGAAACCGAAGTCGAAGGGAAAGACGTCCGCCGTCATCCCGTCGGTGCTGGTCACGGCGCGCAACGCGCAGGCCTGATCGTAGGTGCGGCCGTCGCCCATCACCCCCACAGTGCGGACGGGAAGCAGCACGGCGAAAGCCTGCCAGATCGCGTCATACAGCCCGGCATTGCGAATTTCTTCCAGATAGATCGCGTCCACCTTGCGCAGCAGGTCCAGCTTTTCGCGATCCACCGCACCCGGAATGCGGATCGCAAGCCCCGGCCCGGGGAAAGGATGCCGCCCGACGATGCTTTCGGGAATATCAAGCTCACGCCCGAGCGCACGCACCTCATCCTTGAACAATTCGCGCAGCGGCTCGACGAGCTGCATCTTCATGCGCTCCGGCAAGCCGCCGACATTGTGATGCGACTTGATGGTGACGGACGGACCGCCGGTAAAGCTGACGGATTCGATCACGTCGGGATAAAGCGTCCCCTGCGCCAGGAACTGCGCCCCGCCGAGCTTCGCGGCCTCTTCCTCGAATACCTCGACGAATAGACGGCCGATCGTCTTGCGCTTGACTTCCGGGTCCGTGATTCCCGCCAGCGCGCCGAGAAAGAGATCGGATGCGTCGCGATGCACGAGGTGAATGTTGAACCGACCCCGGAATGTCCTGACCACCTCCTCCGCTTCGCCCGCGCGAAGAATGCCGGGATCGACGAAGATGCATATCAACTGGTCGCCGATCGCTTCATGAATCAGCTTCGCCGCGACGGACGAATCGACGCCGCCGGACAACCCGCAAATCACCCGCCCCGGCCCAACCTGCGCGCGGATGCGCTCGATCTCCATGTCGCGGAAGCCAGCCATGGTCCAAGTGCCCGCGCAGCCCACGACCTCATGTGTGAAGTTCCGCAGCAATGCTCCGCCATGCGGCGTATGCACGACCTCGGGGTGGAACTGCACTCCGTAGAGGCGGCGTCCCTCATCGGCGATGATCGCGTTCGGCGCGCCTTCGGACCACGCCACGGCCCGGAATCCGGGCGGAAGTTTCGTCACCCGGTCGCCATGGCTCATCCAGACCTGCTCACGATGCCCGCGCGACCAGGCACCGCGGAACAGCGCGCAATCCTCGGCGATCTCGATGAAGGCGCGGCCGAATTCGCGATGCTCATGCGTCTCGACGAGGCCGCCAAGCTGCTGGCACATGGCCTGCTGTCCGTAGCAGATGCCCAGCACAGGCACGTTGAGCGCGAACACGATGTCCGGAATGTGCGGCGCGTCCGGGTCATGCACGCTGGCGGGGCTGCCCGAGAGAATGATGCCGCGCGGGCGATAGGCGGCGATCCGCGCCTCGTCGCTCGCAAACGGCCAGATCTCGCAATATACGCCGCTCTCGCGCACGCGCCGCGCGATGAGCTGCGTCACCTGGCTGCCGAAATCGAGAATGAGGATGCGATCCTCATGCAAGGTCTGTTCGAGGTGCGAACTGGCTTCGGAGACCGTCATCGTTTCTCTTTCCTAACCGGATCAGCCGGGTGACGTCGCAAAAAGCGATGAAAGCGGGCATCGTATAAGGTGTTCGACCTTTCACTGTCCATGGGCGTTTTCGGCCATGCGCTCCGCGCATTCCGGCGCCCGAACCATTGAGGACCCGATGACGACCGCGCCGCTTCCCCGAGTCTCCGTTCTCCTCGCAGCCGCCGTGCTGTCCCTCTCCAGCCTCGCCGCCTGCTCAGGCGGTCCGGTCACGCCGGATCGCGATCCCACGGGAATATGGACGGGCGCTCTCGTCACCGATGAGGGCACATGCCCTTCGGAGCGCGACTCGACGCTCCAGATCAACGCCCATGATATCAGCTTCACGCCCGGAGACGGCTCGATCGTACTGAAGGGAAAGCGTCTGCCGGATAACAGCCATTTCCGTGCACGCGCGCAAACCAAGGGCGCGGACGGCAAGCCCTGGCCGATGGTCTTCGATGCCTATCCCGTCGGCCGGGCCATCGGCGGAACCTACGGGACGCCCGCCTGCCGCGCCCATATCACGCTGACACATCCGACTCGCTGAGCACGTCCGCATTTTCCCTCTTGTCGGGGGCGGAAAGAGCCGTTAAGAACCCGCCCCACGACGCACCCGTAGCTCAATTGGATAGAGCACCAGACTACGAATCTGGGGGTTAGAGGTTCGAGTCCTTTCGGGTGCGCCATTTCAGAACAGAACTATGAACGCCGAACGCCGCCGTTTCTACGCTTGAAGCGGCGACCAACGTTCGCAGCAGTTCCGACTTCGATCCCATGATGCGAACCTCGTCGTCGGCAACCTCGACACGCTGCGCCAGCGCGCGTAGATGGTCGCGGCGGTAGCCGCCATCGTTGAGCTTGATCCGTTCACGGGCTTTGCGGGCAAACCCCTTGAGCATATCGGGGGTGACGCCCTGATTGCCTGAACTATCGAGCGCGAGCTGCGTGCGCTCCGCGTCGGCGGCGGCTTGATCCCGCAATGCCTTGAGGCTCACCATGCGTTCCTTTGCCATGGCGTCGTCCTTGTCCACCATGCCCGCTTCGATGGCGTCAAAGAGACGGCCGAGGCGCTGGTCGGCTTCCGTGATTCGCCTTTGAAGCTCGGCAAGATGCTCGCGGCGGCGCTCGGTGCGCTCCTGCCGGCGGTCGATGACGCTGGCGAGCACGGCTTCCAGCCGCTTGGGCTGGAGCAGCCGGTCCCCGATATGATCGGCGACAAGATGGTCCAGCTTGTCCATCGGGATCGTGCGGCCCTTGCAGCCGGTCTTGCCCTGCCGTGCCTTGGTAGAGCAGGTGTAGTAGCGATATGTCTGCCCTGCGCTGCCCCGGCCGGTGCGAAGCGTCATCGCGCCCCCGCATTTGGCGCAGAAGCAGATGCCGGTCAGCAACGTCGGGCCGCTGGAGACACGCGCAGGCGTCACCATGGGATTGCGGGATTTGAGGCGGGCTTGCACCGCATCGTAAATCTCGCGTTCGATCAGGGGCGGCACCGCCATGATGGCGACCTCGCTCTCCGGCTTCTTCTCCCGGTCCTTGTGCGAGCGCGTGTTGAACCTGTGCTCGCCGATATAGGTGGTGCGGGTCAGGATGGCGTGGATTTGCGCCAGACCCCAGCGCCCGCCATCACGGGTGAAGAAGCGGCGCTCGTTGAGATAGGTGGCGATGGCCTTGACGCCCATCGCGCCGCGCGTGCCGTCACCTTCAAGGAACAGGCGATAGATCAACCGCACGGTGTCTGCGTGCAGCGGGTCGATCTCCAGCTTCTTCTTGGTCTTCGATCCCCGCTGTTCGGCCGCAACGATGCGATAGCCGATGGGCGGCCGTGCGCCGTTCCAGAAGCCTTGTCGGGCGTTCTCGTTCATGGCGCGCAGGACGTGCTTAGCGTTCTCCTTCGACTGGTATTCGTCGAACAGCGCCATGATCTGCCGCATCATCTGGTGCATTGGGTCGTCGCCCATCTCCTGCGTGATGGACACCAGCTTGACGCCGTTCTTCGCCAGCTTCCTGACGTAGAACTCCATCTCGAAGTGATCGCGGAAGAAGCGCGAGAAGCTATGCACCACGACTATATCGAAGGGGGCGGGCTTGCTCGTCCCGGCCTCGATCATGCGCTGGAACTCGGGGCGCTTGTCGTTGGTGGCGGTTGCGCCCGGTTCAACATACGTCTCAACGAGCTGAAAGCCGCGTTGCTCGCAATAGGCTTCGCCCTGCCGCTTCTGATCGGGAATGGAAATGTCATGCTCCGCCTGCCGGGCGGTCGAGACGCGCAGGTAGAGGGCGGCACGAGCAGTAACGGTTGGGCTGTGCATGTTCATGGCCGGTCTCCCATAGCCTTCTTCGCCTTGGGGCGGTCGATCAGGGGCAATGCCAGTTCCACGCGATCATGCACTACCTTGGGCGCGAGCTTGCGGCCGTGGCCCGGCTCAAACCGCACAAGGCCGTAGCTCTCCATCGTTTTCAGGGTGCGTGAGAGATTGGAGCCGGCCCGGCCGGTAATTTCCGCCAGTTCCTCCAGTGACGCCGGGGCTTTTTCGGCGATGATGCGCAGCAACTCGCGGTTCCCGGCCGACAACACCTTGGCAAAGGATTCCGTCGAGGTGAACCACACCTTCGGATCGCCGGGCGCAGGCTTTTCCTCGCCTTTGGCGATCCGAATGGTGCGGGCCTTCATTTCTTCGTAGTCGGCAATCCCGACTTTCAATGTAGTCATAGGGCACCTCGCTCCTTTAACACCGCGTCCACCGCCTGCCAGAAGTCGGCCAGCAGCGTGGCCGCATCCTCGTAGGCGTAAGGCTTCACGGTCTGGAGGCGATGCCGATGGTCCATCGGCTCGCCCCTCCTGCCTCGGCCGACCGGATGGGCGTTGTCGAAGCCGATCAGTCGTTCGCCCGAAGGCCCGTGAAGCGTGAGCGAATAATCGAGGCCGTGCGGCTTCTCCGGGGATGCCGGAACGCGGGTGACGACGAACTTCACCCAATGGCCGCCCTCTGGATCGACAAAGAGCATCTGTCCGTCGAGGTCCAGAAGCGTGTCGAGGCCCGGATCACGATCCGCGCTCATGCCTTTTTCCTATCAGTTTGAGATAGGAATTGCAAGCTGTCATCCGGCTTTCCCGGGTTCAAGAGTTCGTCGAACACATCGCCGAACCAGCGCTCGAACACGTCAATCTCGGCCTCGGTAACGGGAATGTCCTCCGGCCAATCGTCGGTAACGCGCATCCTCTGGCCGTCCGGGCCGAGAAGTGGCGTGTTGCCGGCTCGCGTCCGGTCGTCCGGCGTAGGATCGTCGGCGTAGTCGAACAGATCGTCGGGAAGTGGTTCGGGGATCGACTGTCGCGGTCGCCCTTTGCGGGCGCGGCGGCGCTCTGCGCACATGGAATCCTCCTTGGTTCTGGCGGATTCCGGGGCGCTATTGGCCCCGGAATTAAGCGAACCATGGAGGGCAGTCGGCGGCCTGTAGCGTGCCGCATTTGCGCCTATGCGCTGGCGGCACCCCTGCCGGAATGGGGTTAGCTGGAGGCTCGCCGCGCCTTGGCGAAACCGCGATCCGTGGCGATGAAGTGTTGAAGCATCGGAACGATGAGCTTGGCGGGATCGGCAACGGGCTGGCCGCTCTCGCGGGCCAGCACCTCGGCATAGGCGATCAGATCGCGGTGAAGCGGCGCGGGCAGTTCCACCGTCACCTTGACAGGCTTGTCGTCGGGCAGCGGGCCGAGTTTCAGTTTCGTCATGGTCAACCTCCTGCCGGCTCGAACACAAGATCGCGGGTGACGATGATCCTGACCGGAAAGCCCGGCCGGATGGTGAGCGTCGGCGCAACCTGCAACTGGCGCTGGACGATCTGCTGGCCGGCCTGATTGACGGTATCCTGCGCCCCGTCGCGGATGGCGCGGATCAGCCGGTCCTCGTCGCTCGTGGCCAGCTCCGAGCCGACTGCAAGCAGCGTGGATAGCCCTGCGGCCTTCATTAGATCCCACCAATGGTAATCAACACCGTCCTCAAGGCCGGCATAGCCGCTGGCGTCCGCGCCCGGCAGGCGCTCCAGAACGATGGAGCGGCCGCCCGGCAGGATCAGGCGGTTCCACACCAAGAGCACCCTGCGCTGGCCGAAGGTCACGCCGTCATCGTATTGGCCTATGATGCGGGTGCCCTGCGGGATCAGGAGCAGCGAGCCGGTCGGGCTGTCATAGACGTTCTCCGTCACCTGCGCGGTGATCTGGCCCGGAAGGTCGGAACGGATGCCGGTGATGAGCGCGGCCGGGATCACGGCCCCGGCCTGAAGGATATAGGGCGATGCTGGCGGCACAACGCGATCCGGGGCGACGGTCTGCCGGTCCACCGGCCCGTTGAGAAACGCCGCGTGGCGATCCTGTGTCGCGGGCTGCCCGCCGAGGCCAAGACCGGCAAGGCCGGGCATGGCCGTGCCGGCTGGCGCTACCGTGCGCGGGCCGGACTGGAAAAAGACGTTGCTCAAGCGCGCGGCTTCTTCCTCGGCCCTGCGGCGTTCTTCCTCGGGATCGACGGCGGGCGTCGTCATGACGGGCGGCGCGACTGGCTGGCCCCTGTTCTGCGCGTCAAGGATCGGGCGGCCAAGGTCGCCCGGCAGCGCGGGACCGAGCACCGGGCCGCTATAGTCGCTCGGCAGGCCCGCCAGCCCATCGGCGGTTTGCCGGTTGTTGGTCGAGTAAAGTTCGCCGCCGTCCGGCCCTCCGTCGCGGGTCTGGAGCGCGTAGATCAGCGCCCCGCCGAAGCCGAGAAGCGCGACGGCTCCGACGCCTGCCAGCATTTTGCGGGACAGGCGGGTGACGCGGGGCGATTCAGCGCGCAGGCGCATGGGTGCGGCGGTATCGGTATCGCTCATGAGGACGATCCTCCCGTGGTCGCGCTGGCCGGCTGGGCTGCGGCCTGCGTCGGGTTGGTGCGGACGATCCTGACCGTCTGCTGGCGGTTGCCAGAACCAAGGCGCAGTTCGGCCGTGCCGAACAGGCGGTCAACGATCAGGACGTTCTGGTGGACACGGCTGTTGACGATCTGCGGCTCGCCGTTCGCGCCAAGCACGAAGATCGGCGGCATCTCGCCCTGCACGATCCCAGCCGGGAAGACGATATAAACGCGCCTGCCGTCATCGAAGACGGAAACCGGCCGCCATGGCGGGCTATCGCCCTGCACCTGCAACCCATAACGATAGTTCCGCGCTGCCTCGGCGGGAATGATGGGTGCGGCCGGAACGGTCTGGCGCTGGCCGGCAGGCGGTGCGGGATAGGCCCATGCCACGGCCGGCATGTAGAGCGATTCCCGCGCGCGCAGCTCGAGCATGTAAGTGCGCCGGTCGGTGGTGACGACAAGGTTGGTGGAAATGTCGGGGCGCGTCGGCTTCACGAGGATATGGACACGGCGGTTTGCACCGCTGCCGCTCTCTGTGTCGCCGATAATCCACCTTGTCGTATCGCCGGCCGCGATCGGCCCCGCGCCTGTCAGGCTCTCGCCTGGCTCCAGCGCAATGGTCGTGATCTGCCCGACTGCGGCATAGACCTGATAGAGCGCGCCTTCCGACCACGGATAAATCTGGATGGCGTTGTAGTAGCCTTCCCGGCGCGGCTCGACGCGGGCGGCGGCATTTGCGTTCTCGACGCGGCCGGTCGGTGTGCCTGCGGCGGTGCCGCCGCGCGCCACGGTCCATGCCGGGGGCACATGCAGCGGCCGGGGCGTGTTGTCGGTTGCCGCCGCCTGCACGGTCGGCAGCGGCGGAACGCTGGCATCGTAGCTGAATTGCGGTGTCCGGTTGGTCGCGCAGCCTGCCAAAGTAATTGCAAACGCCGTCGCAAAAATCGCATAGGTTAGCGACTTCAGGATCAGTAAGGAGGAATCGACAGAATGGATTCTGTGCCGACGATTGTTGCCCGGTATATCGACGCCTACAACAGGATGAATGTTCAGGCGATGCTCGACTGCCTGTCGGGCGACGTTCGGTTTATCAACAGATCGAACGGAGAGACGACGAACGAAACGCACGGGATCGAGGCATTCCGCGCGCTGGCGGAACAGGGCGTCCAGTTGTTTGCTGAAAGAGAACAGACGATCCTCGACTGTATCGCGATAGACGACCGTGCAGCCGTGCGCATCGGCTATCGCGCCAAGGTCAAGACCGACCTGCCCAATGGCTGGAAGGCCGGGCAGGAGATCGAGATGACGGGCACCTCGTTTTTCATGATCTCCGAGGGAAAGATCAGCGAGGTGATTGATGCAAGCTGAAGTTTTCATTGGCTCATCTCCCGCGACCACGAAATTGCGTTGACGTAGATTCCGAGCGGATTGGCGCGCAGGCGCTCGGCATTGCGAGGCGGCTGGATCACGATGGTCAGGATCGCGGTCCAGCGTTCGGTCGTGGAGAGTTGGCCGTTCTCGAAATGGCGTTCGGTCCACGCCACTCGGAAGCTGTTGGGGGACGCGCGGATGACGCTCGAGACCTCGACGGCGACCTGCTGACGGCCGACGCGGGTGAACGGGTCGTTGGCGCGGGCGTAGTCGTTCAAGGCAGCCGCGCCTCGATCCGTGGTCCACTCATAAGCCCGAAGCCAATTCTGGCGGACAATGATCGCATCGGCCGGGATCGCGCGGACCTGCTCGATGAAGCGGCCGAGGTGGAAAGCGATTTGCGGGTCAGTCGGGCGATAGTCGGCTAGGGCCGGCGCGACGGTCTGCGCCTGCCCGAGATTATCGACCTGAACAACCCAAGGCACCACGGTCCCGCGCGCCGACTGCCAGACCAGCGCCGAGGCGAAGCCGGCCGAAAGGATCAGGGAGCCGAAGGCCATGAGCCGCCAGTTCCTTGCCTGCACGCGGGCAGAGCCGATGCGCTCGTCCCACGCCTGCGCGGCCTTCTGGTAGGGCGTCTCGGGTTCGGGTGATTTGCCGTAATGAGTTGCGGGTCGTTTGAAGATGCTCATGAGCGGTCACTTTCGGAAAGGTTGACGGAGGAACCGGAGCCGTGGCTGTCGCCGGAGCGGACGGCATGGGCTGTCATGGCGGTGCCGTGGTTGAGGGCCTGCCGGCGCTGCATCCGCTGCGCCCAAGCCGGGGGACCATCGGGGGAAGTCGGCGGCGCGGCGGCCGGGGCGGCGCTCGCGCCGCCGACCGTGCTCATGGTCGAGCTGCCGCCAGTCGCGCCGAAGCCGGCCTTTGCGCCAGCGGAGAAGCTGGACTTGACGCTTTCGCTTGCTTGGGATGTTGCGCTGGAGGCTGCGCGCTTGAGCGGCGAGACGGCGGCCGAGCCTGCCGCTCGGGCGACACCGCCGAGGCCGGAGGCAACGCCCGCCGCTCCGGTCTGGCCGAGCGAGCCGAGGTTATAGGCAGCGGTCGCCGCGCCCGCGGCGGTCGCGCCTCCCCGAACGGCCGCGGCTCCACCGGACAGGGCAGCAGCACCACCTTTGGCGGCGAGCATGGCCCCGCCGCCAGCGGCGACGCCTGCACCTGCGACCGCAAGGCCGGTTCCCACGGCTGCGCCCGCGCCGAGTTGCGGGCCGCCAGAGACGATGCCGTTGGCGATACCGGGACCGAAGATGCCGAGGCCGAGCAGAGACAGCGCGGCAAGCACAATCGCCATGGCCTCGTCGATGGTCGGGGTTGCCCCGCCGAAACCGGCCGTGAATTGCGAAAACAAGGTGCTGCCTATGCCGATGATGACGGCGAGCACCAAGACCTTGATGCCGGACGACACCACGTTGCCCAAAACCTTCTCGGCCATGAACGCGGTCTTGCCGAACAGGCCGAAGGGGATCAGCACGAAGCCGGCCAGCGTGGTCAGCTTGAACTCGATCAGCGTCACGAAAAGTTGGATCGCCAAAATGAAAAACGCGAGCACCACAAGCGCCCACGCGAACAGCAGGCACGCGATCTGAATGAAATTCTCGAAGAAGGCGATCCAGCCCATCAGGTCGGAAATGGAATCGAGCAGCGGCCGGCCGGCATCAAGGCCGGTCTGCGCCACGCGGCCCGGCCGCATCAGATCGGAAACGGAAAAGCCGGTACCCGACGCCATGAGGCCGAGGCCGGCGAAGCTCTCGAAGACGATGCGGGCGAGGTTGTTCCAGTTTGAAATGATGTAGGCGAAGACACCGACAAACAGGGTCTTCTTGACCAGCCGCGCGATAATGTCGTCATCCGCGCCCCATGCCCAAAAGAGCGCGGCAAGCGTCACGTCGATGACGATGAGCGTCGTGGCGATGAAGGCGACCTCGCCGCCGAGCAGCCCGAAACCGCTGTCGATGTAGGAGGTGAATACGCCGAGAAAATTGTCGATGACGCCCGTGTTGCCCATGGTCAGCGCGCCTCGCTGCGGTCACGGCCGAGGAAGCGGTCGCGGGATTCAGCCCATGCGGCGAGGCAGTCGGTGTCACTCGCCGCCGCCTCGCCGAGCTGCTGGCAACGGCGCAGGGTTTCGCGCAGGGGATCGGCCGGTGGCTGGAAGGCCGACGCCGGGGGTAGCACGGAAGGTTCGTCCTTCCGCGCCATGTCGATTGCGGTCGCCGTGACGGCGATGGCGATGAACACCACGGCCCCGAGCCGGGCCAGCATCTTGCCGTCCATGGCGAGCCTCCCGTCAGTTGTTGCCGTTGAACATCTGCGCGTTGCCGGGCTGGTATCCGCTGCCCGGCGTCAGGAACCGTTCGCGCTGGATGCGGCCCTGCTCGGCGGCGGTCGCGCGCTCTGCCTCGGTCAGCGCGTCGGCGCGGCCGTTTGCCGAGATGACCGCGATTAGGTCGGAAAGCTGCTGCGACTGGAGCGCGAGAAGCTGGTTGCCGGCCTGCGTCGCCTGCAATGCCCCGGTCGCGCCCTGACTCTGGCCGACAAGCGCGGCCATCTCGGCGCGGTTGCTGTCGATGTTGCCGACCGCACCCGCCTGAACGCGCATCGCGTCCTGCAAGCCGCCAACGGTATTCTCCCAGCGGCCGCGCGCATCGGCGACAAGCTGGGCTTCGGTCGCCGAAAGCGAGACGTTGCCATATTGCTGCTGGAACGCTTGGTCGATCTGCCCGACCTCGAACGCGATGTTCTGCGCTTGGCCGAGAAGCTGCTGCGTGCGCTGGACGTTCTGCTGGAGCTGCTGGAGCGAGGAATACGGCAGGCTCGCCAGATTGCGGGCCTGATTGATGAGCATTTGCGCCTCGTTCTGGAGGCTGGTGATCTGGTTGTTGATCTGCTCCAGAGTGCGCGCTGCCGTGAGCACGTTCTGCGCATAGTTGGACGGGTCATAGACGATGCGGCCGAAACCGAATTGCGCATGGGCCGGGCTTGCCAGCATAGGCGACAACGCGACGGGCACGGCGAGCGCCAGCGCGAGGGCCGAGGCCCCGACGATCTTGGAATAGGTCATGGAAGAATCTCCTGTGTGGGGTGGATATCCGGCGCGGCCGGCGCGGCGGATTCCGGTCGGTCGGCGAGATTGGTGAGGTTCGGGATCAGGTCGGCAGCCCAATCGACGCCGCGCGCCTGTAGCCATGCGGCGAGGAAGCCATCGCGGCCGTGTTCGGCGACAATCTGCGCGATGAGCGTCTGGTCGGATTTGGCGGATGCGGCGCAGAGCGCGAGGCCGACTTCGGACAGGCCAAGCTCGAACAGGCGATTGCCCCTGCGGCTTTGGCAGTAATAATCCCGCTTGGGCGTGGCCCTTGCGAGGATTTCGATCTGCCTGTCATTGAGGCCGAAGCGGCGATAGATGGCCGTGATCTGCGGCTCGATGGCGCGCTCGTTCGGCAGCAAGAGCCGCGTCGGGCAGCTCTCGATGATGGCGGGCGCGATGTTGCTCCCGTCAATGTCGGACAGGCTTTGCGTGGCGAAGATGACGCTGGCGTTCTTCTTGCGCAGCGTTTTCAACCATTCGCGGAGCTGGCCGGCGAAACCCTCGTCGTCCAGCGCGAGCCAGCCTTCATCGATGATGAGAAGCGTCGGCCGCCCGTCGAGCCGGTCGCCGATCCGATGGAACAGGTAGGCGAGCACGGCCGGAGCCGCGCCGGTCCCGACCAGCCCCTCGATCTCGAACGCCTGCACGTCCGCCGATCCCAAATGCTCTGTCTCGGCGTCGAGTAACCGGCCATAGGCCCCACCGACGCAGAACGGCCGGAGCGCCTGTTTCAGATCGTTGGATTGCAGCAGCACGGCAAGGCCGGTGATGGTGCGTTCCTCGACGGGGGCCGAGGCCAGCGAAGTCAGCGCCGTCCAAAGATACTCTTTGACCTCGGGCGTGATGGTTAGCCCCTCGCGCATGAGGATGGCGGCGATCCAGTCCGCCGCCCATGCGCGTTCATAGGTATCGTGGATGCGGGCAAGCGGCTGGAGCGAAACGGACGTCTCGGCCCCTTCCGTGAGGCCGCCGCCCAAATCGTGCCAGTCGCCGCCCATGGCGAGCGATGCGGCGCGGATCGAACCGCCGAAGTCGAAGGCAAAGACTTGGCTGGCCTCATAGCGCCGGAACTGTAAGGCCATGAGGGCGAGCAGCACGGATTTGCCCGCGCCAGTGGGGCCGACGACAAGGGTATGGCCTACGTCGCCGACATGGAGGCTTAGCCGGAACGGGGTTGAGCCTTCGGTCTTTCCAAAGAGCAAAGGGGGCGCACCGAAATGCTCGTCCCGTTCCGGCCCCGCCCACACCGCCGATAGCGGGATCATGTGGGCGAGATTCAAAGTGCTGATGGGCGGCTGACGGACATTCGCGTAGGCGTGTCCGGGCAGGCTGCCGAGCCATGCATCAACCGCGTTGACGCTCTCGGGCATGGCGGTGAAGTCGCGGCCCTGAACGATCTTCTCGACCAGGCGCAGCTTCTCGTCGGCAAGGCGCGGGTCGGCATCCCATACGGTGACGGTCGCCGTGACGTAGGCCATGCCCGCCACGTCCGCCCCAAGCTCCTGCAACGCCATGTCGGCGTCGAGCGCCTTGTTGGCGGCGTCGGTGTCCACAAGCGCGGACGCCTCGTTTGTCATGACCTCTTTCAAGATCGCGGCGACGCTCTTGCGCTTGGCGAACCATTGGCGACGGATGCGGGTCAGCAGCCGGGTTGCATCGGTCTTGTCGAGCAGGATCGCGCGGGTGCTCCACCGATATGGGAACGGCAGCCGGTTCATTTCGTCGAGCAGGCCCGGCGTCGTCGCGGTCGGGAATCCCACGATGGTCAGCACGCGCAGATGCGCGTCGCCAAGGCGCGGCTCCAGCCCGCCGGTCAAGGGCTGGTCGGCGAGCAGCGCGTCGAGGTGCATGGGCACCTCGGGCACGCGCACACGATGCCGGTTGGTCGAGATGGTGGAATGGAGATAGGTCAGCGTCGCGCCGTCATCCATCCAACGGCACTCGGGCATGAAGCCGTCGAGCAATGCCAGCACGCGGTCGGTGCGGTCGATGAAGCCGCGCAGGACTTCCCACGGGTCCACCCCCGTTTTCTCCCGGCCCTCGTAGAGCCATGCCTCAGTGCGGGCGGCTTCCTCGGCCGGGGGCAGCCAGAGGAAGGTGAGGAAGTAGCCGGACACGAAATGCGCGCCCGCTTCCTCGAAACCGGCCTTACGCTCGGCATCGACCAGCGCCGACGCGGGATCGGGAAAGGTGCTGTCGGGATAGGTGGCGGCTTCGCTGCGCTGCGCCTCGACGAAGATGCTCCAGCCGGAGCCGAGGCGGCGCACGGCATTGTTGATGCGGCCGGCGACGGCGACTAGCTCGGCCGCGACGGCGGAATCCAGATCGGGACCGCGAAACTTCGCCGTCCTCTGGAAACTGCCGTCCTTGTTGAGCACAACGCCCTGACCGACCAGCGCGGCCCATGGCAGATAATCAGAGAGGCGCGCGGCGGTGCGGCGGAATTCGGAAAGGTTCATCATGGCTGCACCCTCAAACCGCCAAATGACCGGGGATGCGGAGATGCCGCCGCCCGACCTCGACAAAGAGGGGATCGCGCTTTGCCGCCCATACGGCCGCGAAGTGGCCGATTGCCCAGATGGCGATGCCGATCAGCCAGAGGCGCAGGCCGAGGCCCACGGCTCCGGCCAGCGTTCCGTTCATGATGGCGATGGCGCGCGGAGCGCCGCCGAGCAGGATATGTTCGGTCAGCGCCCGGTGAACCGGGACCGTGAAGCCCGGCACGGCGTCCAGTTGCTCGAACGCGACGGCCATCAAACGAGCGCCCCGCCGCCGAACGAGAAGAACGACAGGAAGAAGCTCGACGCGGCGAAAGCAATCGACAGGCCGAACACGATCTGGATCAGACGGCGAAAGCCGCCGCTGGTGTCCCCGAACGCGAGGGTCAGGCCGGTGGCGATGATAATTATCACCGCGATAATTTTTGCGACGGGTCCCTCAATGGACTGAAGGATTTGCTGAAGCGGTTGCTCCCACGGCATCGACGATCCCGACGCATGGGCGGCCGGGGCGAGCATGAAGCTGATAGCAAGGGTGGATGCGGCGGTCGCGGCGAAGCGATAGCCGCGCGAAATCGTGCGGATCATGAAGATTCTCCTGTGCTGGTTTGGATTGCGGGGGTGATGCGGTAGTCGCCGTCCGGCCTCAGCCCTTCGACGCGGGCAAGCTCGGCAAGCCGGCGCGCGGAACCGCGCCCGGAAAGGACAGCAACAAGGTCGATTGTCTCGGCGATCAGGGCGCGCGGGACGGTGACGACAGCCTCTTGGATGAGCTGTTCAAGGCGACGGAGCGCACCGATGCCGGTGCCTGCATGGATGGTGCCGATGCCGCCGGGGTGTCCCGTTCCCCACGCTTTCAGGAGGTCGAGGGCTTCCGATCCGCGCACCTCGCCGATGGGGATGCGGTCGGGGCGCAGGCGCAGCGAGGAACGCACCAGATCGGAAAGCGTCGCCACGCCGTCTTTCGTCCGCATCGCCACTAGATTGGGCGCGGCGCATTGCAGCTCGCGCGTATCCTCGATGATGACGACGCGATCCGCCGTCTTCGCCACCTCGGCGAGCAGCGCATTGGTCAGCGTGGTCTTGCCGGTGCTGGTGCCGCCCGCCACGAGGATATTTGCGCGGGAGGAAACGGCCGCGCGTAACGTCGCGGCCTGATCGGTGGACATGATCCCCGCCGCCACATAGTCGTCGAGGCTGAACACGGCGACGGCGGGCTTGCGGATGGCGAAGGTCGGGGCGGCGACCACGGGTGGCAGCAGGCCCTCGAATCTTTCGCCAGACTCCGGCAGCTCGGCCGAGATGCGCGGGCTGCGGGCATGAACCTCCGCGCCGACATGATGCGCGACCAGCCGAACGATGCGTTCGCCATCGGCGGCGGACAGGCGCTCGCCCGTATCGGAAAGCCCTTCGGACAGGCGGTCGATCCACAACCGCCCGTCCGGGTTCAACATCACCTCGACCACGGCCGGGTCTTCGAGCAGCCGGGCAATGGCGGGGCCGAGCGCGGTGCGCAACATGCGTGCGCCGCGCGCAATGGCTTCCGGTCTTTGGTGGTTGGTGGTCATGTCGGCCCCGGCTTCTTGCGGGGACGCGACAGGCCATCCCCGGATCGGGGTCGATTAAGAGAGGCCGAAATCTGGCCGGTTCAACAAGTATCTAGCTGCGTGCGGTGATCGGCGGCGAACGGCGGTAAATAGGATGGGTCCGAATACTTATTCTTGATCGCCGTTGCTCTCGGACTCGTCCGGCAACGGATCGTCGGGAAGTGAGTCGAGGTCACGCGACAGCTCTTTGAGGAACCTGTCGCCCGTCGCCAGACGCCGTCCGAGATTCTGCATGAAGCCCTCAAAGCGCTCCGCGCCTTTGGCGCGGGCAGCGGATTGTGCGGCTCCCGTAAGCGGCGGCGTGAGGGTCATCCAGAAATGGATGAACTGCGCGACCGCCTCGCCAAGGACGGCGAGATCTAGGTCGAGCGTGTCGATCTGGCGGCCGAGCTTGTCCAAGCGGCGCGACATGGCGGCTTCAAGCTGGTCGGCGGAATCGCCGGACAGGTAGGACATGACCGCCGCCTCAACGATGGCGGATTTCGAGACATTGCGGCGCAGCGCCACCGAGCGGCGCAGCGCCATCGCCTCGATCTGTGGAATGAGCGCGGGGTCGAAATAGAGATTCAGGCGGGTTCTGGTTGCCATGGGCGTATCCTCAAAGGTCGATTCCATCATCGGGGTTCATCGCCACCTGCCGCGCCACCATCCTCATGCGCTGGCGCATGGCGCGGGCCTTGGCCGCGTCAACGTCCGGCTCGTCGTCCAGAAACTCGAACTCCTGTTCGGGGGATGGCGGCGGGGCGACGATTTCCTCATGCTCGGGCAATTCCGGCTCGCGGCGGATGCCCGCATTGGCCGGATCGCCTTCGGCCTCGCTTCCGCACGTCGCGGAACGGCTTTCCGCCGCGACCACGCGGCCGGACCAATCATCGGCGGATGGGCTGGGCGCCAGCGGAGCGGCGACCAGATCGGGCGGGGTCAGGATGCGTTCCTGCAATCGCGCATCCTCGAAATAGCGCGCCTTGATGGCGCGGATCGGCGGCGTGCCCGCGACCATGACGATTTCGTCGGTGGGTGGAAGCTGCATGATTTCGCCCGGCGTGAGCAGCGGCCGGGCCGTCTCCTGCCGCGACACCATCAAGTGACCTAACCACGGGGCTAGGCGGTGCCCTGCGTAGTTGGTGGAGTCGCGCAGCTCGGTCGCCGTGCCTAATGCGTCTGAAACACGCTTCGCCGTCCTTTCGTCGTTCGTGGCGAAGCTGACGCGGACGTGGCAGTTGTCGAGGATCGCGTTGTTCGGGCCATAGGCGCGCTCGATCTGGTTGAGGCTCTGCGCGATCAGGAAGCCTTTGATTCCGTAGCCCGCCATGAAGGCGAGCGCCGATTCAAAGAAATCGAGCCGGCCGAGCGCCGGAAACTCGTCCAGCATCAATAGCAGCCGATGGCGCTTGCCGGAGGTGGTCAATTCCTCGGTCAACCGCCTGCCGATCTGGTTGAGGATCAGGCGGATAAGCGGCTTTGTGCGGTTTATGTCGGACGGCGGCACGACAAGGTAGAGCGTGACGGGCTGGCGGCTGCCGACCAGATCGGCAATGCGCCAGTCGCATCGCGCCGTCACCCGCGCCACCACGGGATCGCGGTAGAGGCCGAGAAACGACATGGCGGTGGAGAGCACGCCCGACCGTTCGTTCTCGGATTTGTTCAACAGCTCGCGGGCCGACGACGCGATGACGGGATGAACGCCCGCCTCGCCGAGATGCGGCGTATCCATCATGGCGCGCAAGGTCGCCTCGACCGGACGGCGGGGATCGGACAGGAAGTTGGCGACGCCCGCCAAGGTCTTGTCCTTCTCCGCATAGAGAACATGCAGGATCGCGCCGACCAGTAGCGAATGGCTGGTCTTTTCCCAATGGTTGCGCTTGTCGAGACTGCCTTCGGGATCGACCAGAATATCCGCGATGTTCTGCACGTCGCGGACTTCCCATTCCCCCTGCCGCACTTCGAGCAGCGGATTGTAGGCGGACGATCTGGCGTTCGTGGGATCGAACAGCAGGACGCGGCCATGCTGGGCGCGAAAGCCGGCCGTCAGAGTCCAGTTCTCGCCCTTGATGTCGTGGACAATGCAGCTTCCCGGCCATGTCAGCAGCGTGGGTACCACCAGCCCGACACCTTTGCCGCTGCGAGTCGGGGCGAAGCACAACACATGCTCCGGCCCGTCATGGCGCAGATAGTGCCGGTCGTATCTGCCGAGCACCACGCCATCGGGGCCGAGCAGACCGGCGGCGCGGATTTCGCGATCCTCCGCCCATCGCGCCGAACCATAGGTGGCGACGTTGCGCGCCTCCCGCGCCCGGATGATCGACATGAGGATGGCGGCGGCGATGGCGATGAAACCGCCGGACGCCGCGATGATGGCACCTTCGACGAAGATTGCGGGCGCATAGGCGTCAAACGAAAACCACCACCAGAAGAAGGCCGGCGGATAATAGACCGGCCAGCCCGCCAGCTCGAACCACGGATTGCCAAGCTGGAGCTGGAAGCGGAGGCGGAACGCCGTCCATTGCGTCGCTGCCCACACCATCACCAGAACGATGGTGAAGACGACAGCGATTTGACCCCAAAGGATTCGGCCTCCGCGCAATGCAGGCTCCAGTCGGCAAAAGAAACGGAGCCGATCAGAGAGTAGGCAAAACCGGACAGGCAACAGGAAAGGGGGTGCGGGAGGGCTACCGGATACTATCGGCGGCAAATAGGACGGGTTGCGTTCACCGCCATCCGGCCGGGTGATCGCCGCTGCGCAACTGGCCGGGCGAATCGCCGCAACGCCTCATATTGTTTGCAAGGTTGAGCAGGTTTTTCAGGGTGGCGCTGCGATTGAACGGCGACCAGACGGCGGTGAACGCAACCGGCTCTGGCTCATCGGCGAAAGGCAGGAAGACGATGCCGGACGTGGGCAGCAGCGCCGTAGCTGCTCCGACGATGGTGATGCCGAAGCCCTGTCCGACCATGGACAGCAGCGCGCCACGCCCCACGTCGAAGCGCAGGATTGACGGCGCGGGCCAGCGCCCGGCATGGCGCAGCACGATATGGCTATGAACCTGCGGACCTGTGCCGCCATGCCGGACAAGAAACGTCTCGCCTGCCAGATCGGCCCATGTGACGGCCGACTGCCCGGCGAGTGGATGCCCATCCGGCAGCACGGCAACCAACTGTTCGGTCCAGATCGGGTGGGTGTGGCAGTCTGGCAGCTCGGGCGTGCCCGCGACAAACACCACGTCCAGCCGGTCGGCGCGAAGCTGCATCACCGCTTCGCGAGCTGTCCCTTCCGTCATCTCGACTTCAACGCCGGGATGGTCCTCGCGGTATTGGCCGATCAGCTTTGCGAGGAAGCTGTGCGGGATCAGGGCATGGATACCGATACGAAGCCGGCCGCTTTCTCCCGCTGCCGCCATGCCGGCGGTCTTCACTGCATGGTCCAGTTGATCGACGCCGGCCGCTATCCGCTCGACGAAGTGGTGTCCGGCCTCGGTCAGTCGGACGCCGCGCGCGTGACGCTCGAACAGAAGGATACCAAGGTCTTCTTCCAGCGCCTTCACGCGGGCGCTGACGCTGGATTGCGCCACGCCGAGCGCATTGGCGGCGTGGCGGAAGTTCAGATATTCGGCGACGGCGAGTGTCTGGATCAGCGATGCGAGGGGGATACGCGATCCGAGCGTGGTCGGCATACCCCATGGGCAACCATCCATCGGTGCTGATCGCCGCCGCATCGCTCAAATGCCACTACAGTGCTTTGTTCCACGCCGTAGCAGACGCAGGTGCTTGGCTCCCTTAGAATGACGCATTGGATTACCCCTCCTACTATGTCGCCTACTGCGCATAAGTGACTTGCATGATGGAAGTTACACCATTATGGATGTGTCATGCAACGAACAAGCTTTCTGTCATTCGAGTGTCCCGCAGCCCGAGCGCTGGAAAGCGTCGGTGACTGGTGGAGCATCCTGATCCTGCGAGACGCCTTCCAAGGGCTTAGCAAATTCGATGAATTCGAGAAGAATCTCGGTATTTCCGCGAACATTTTGGCGAGGCGATTGAAGCATCTCACGGCGGAAGGACTGTTTGAAAGGCAACGATACAATGATCATCCGCCTCGATTTGAATACGTCCTTACCGACAAGGGGCGAGATTTCTATCCGGTAGCAATCGCCCTGTTCGCATGGGGGAACCGGAACCTTGCGCCCAATGAAATAGCCATGCGCCTTGGTGACAAGAAAACCGGACAGGAGAGGACCGCCGTTATCATCGACGCGAATACAGGAGAAGCAATCACTCCCGAAAACACCGTTCTTCTGGCAGGCCCCGCCGCAACAGAGGAAACGATGCGCGTCATAAATCGCATGAAGCGAATAAGCTCAGAAAAAGAAACGGAATAATCCAATGCGCCGAATTGTTGTAACCGGCATGGGTTTAGTTGGCCCCCTTGGTTCTGGCACTGAAATAAGCTGGAAAAGACTCCTCGACGGGAAATCGGGAATCAGGAATTTGCCTGATGAAATCTCCAATGATCTACCGGTGAAAATCGGGGGAACCGTTCCCAGCCTGATTGAAGATTCCGAAGCCGGTTTTGATCCAGATTTAATCGTTGACACAAAGGATCAACGAAAAATGGATCGCTTCATTCTGTTTGCACTTGCGGCCGCGAAGGAGGCTCTTGAAACGGCAGGATGGCATCCCACGAGCGACTACGAACGTGAGCGCACGGCGACAATTATCGCCTCTGGTATAGGCGGGTTTCCTGCTATCGCTTCGGCAGTTCGCATAACGGATACACGGGGAGCACGGAGGCTCTCACCGTTTACCGTGCCGTCGTTTCTTGCCAACCTTGCAGCAGGACACGTTACCATCAGGCATGGATTTACAGGCCCAATTGGCACGCCTGTAACCGCCTGCGCTGCGAGCGTTCAGGCCATCGGAGACGCCGCGCGGCTGATACGCTCCAACGAAGCCGATATCGCTCTGTGCGGTGGAGCAGAAGCGTGCATTGACAAGGTTAGTCTCGGGGCATTTGCTGCCGCGCGAGCACTATCTACCGGCTACAATACTACACCTGAAATGGCGTCAAGGCCGTTCGACACCGAGCGCGATGGTTTCGTAATGTCCGAAGGGGCGGGTCTGATCGTCATAGAAGAATTGGAACATGCCCTTGCTCGGGGTGCCAAACCCATAGCCGAATTGGTAGGATACGGCACAAGCGCTGATGCACACCATGTGACTGCCGGTCCAGAGGACGGTCGAGGCGCGGCCCGTGCAATGAAAATCGCGCTACAAAGTGCCGGTTTGAAGCCCAACGATGTTCAACATCTGAACGCTCATTCAACCTCCACCCCCGTAGGGGATCGAGGAGAAATAGCCGCGATAAAATCCGTTTTTGGCGATCATGATGTAGCTGTAAGCGCCACGAAGTCAGCGACGGGGCACTTACTCGGTGCCGCTGGCGGCATTGAGGCGATCTTCACGATACTCGCCTTACGGGATCAAATCGCTCCCCCAACGAGAAATTTGGAGAGCCCCGATCCTATTGCCGTAGGTATCGATCTGGTTCGCCAATCTGCACGGCCTGTTCTCATGGAACATGCCATTTCCAACGGATTCGGCTTTGGCGGCGTTAATGCAAGTGTCGCTTTCCGGCGATGGCAATAACAGTCCCGGACGGTGCTTCCGCGACCACTTCGGCTCACGCCCTCGCTATCCGTGGCAGTACTGAATTCGTGCAGACCTGCCGGCCCATGTCGTTGGCGAGGCTGAGCAAGTTACGAAGCGCCGCGCTGCGGTTGGACGGCGACCAGACAGCCGAGAAGGCGACCGGCTCCGGCTCGTCGGCGAAGGGCAAGAAGACAATGCCGTTTGTCGGCAACAGCGCCGTGGCCGCGCCGACGATGGTGATGCCGAAGCCCTGTCCGACCAAGGACAAAAGGGTGCCACGCCCCACGTCGAAGCGCAGGATCGACGGCGCAGGCCAGCGCTCGGCATGGCGTAGCATGATATGGCTATGAACCTGCGGTCCAGTGCCGCCATGCCGGACAAGGAACGTCTCGCCTGCCAGATCGGGCCATGTGACGGCTGACCGCTTGGCGAGCGGATGCCGTTCCGGTAGCACCGCCAAGAGCGGTTCGGTCCATGTGCGACGGGAATGGCAGTCGGGTGGTTGGGGCGTGCCCGCGACG